>NZ_JAIZRT010000014.1:0-109920 GCF_020420065.1 Burkholderia sp. AU31624 | reverse complement strand
ACTTACTTTAGTGTGAGACTCTTGATACTTTCGCTATCTGATCCGAGGATCAGCTCGCTTCCATCAAGCGCCCACACTTATCGGCTGTTAATTTTTAAAGAGCATTCTGCGAGGAACTTCGTGTTTCCCGGCAGCGCTGCGTTTTCAGCAGCAGAGAAGCGAGATTATCAACCGTTTTTTTAAATCCGTCAACAACTTTTTTAACTACTTCGTTGCGACGACTGCGGTTTTATTCCGTTTGCGCTGGAGTCGTTAAAACCGACATCAACAGCACCGCTTCCCTTCTTTCCCCCGCGCTGCGTTTCCGTTAGCGCGAAAGAGGCGTGATTCTAAGCACCTGCCCCAGTCTCCGCAACCCCTTTTGTGAAATTATTTTGACATGGGGTGCCGGAGGCGCTGAACCGCTCTATTAGTCATATAGAAGCGACACGGCAGGAGCAGCCTCGGTTGCCCGTGAACCGCCCCGCCGCATCGAACGCAACCCACCGTCGCTCACCGCCCCACCATCGCCCTCACCACGCCGTCCCGCCGAATCAGCCCGTGATACAGCGCCGCGGCAAAGTGCGCGAGGAAGGTCGCGAAGAACAGATAGGCCAGCACCCGGTGCGCGACCCGGAGCCAGGCAAACGTCACCGGATCAGCCGACACCAGCGCCGGCAGCTGCACACCACCGCCCAGCGTCACCGGATACCCGCCCGCCGACAGCATCGCCCATCCGATCAGCGGCATCGCGAGCATCAGTGCATACAGCACGAGATGCGACCCGTGCGCGGCAACCTTCTGCCACCACGGCAGATCCTCGGGCAATGCCGGCGGCTTCGACAGAACCCGCACCACGATCCGCACGCACACGAGCACCAGCACGGCAATACCCAGCGGCTTGTGGATCGCCACCAGAAGCGCATGCCGCTCGGAAACTGACGCCACCATCCCCACCCCGATGAACAGCATCGCGATGATCATCGCGGCCATCACCCAGTGCAGCACCCGCGCCGGCAAGCCAAACGTCGTCGAAGCCTTCATCACCGTCCCTCCCCACTCAATCGCGCCACGCCCGCTACCCCGGCCTCTTCACTCGTCCTGCGCAGATATGAATCCGCGTAAGCCGCCGACCGCGCCGGCAGCAACGGATCTCCCGACACCTGAATCCCCTGCGGCAGCACCGTCGGGTCGTAATTCACGTCGCGGCACGGCCCGCTGTCCTGCGCCTCCACGTGGTCGAGCACGAGCGTGCCCGCATCGATCGTCGTGCGCTGCGCGGGCCAGACCTTCGTCGCGTCGTCCACCGGGTCGCCAGGCTCCGCCAGCGTGACCAGCAGCTTCCACTTCTGCGCACCGGCCGCGATCCGCTGCGTCACGTCCTGCTGCAGCACGTTCGGGTCCGCGGCCGTCGCGACGTCGCCGGCGCCGGCCGTCTGCTCCGGCACGACGCGCCACCGCACCGCCTGACGCTTGCCCGCCGCGTCGACGAAGTAGAACGCGTTCAACCCGTAATAGCTCTCGGTGACGTAACTCGCGCTCGGCTTCGCACCTTTGATCCACCGCAGGAACGCGGCCGTCTCCGGATGCGCGCCGAAAAACGCCTTCACCTTCGCCGGGTCGGGCTTGCCCGTCTTCGGATCGGGCCGGGTTGCTATCAATTGCGCGTAGAACGCCTGCGGCGTCGCGACCGGAAACACGGGCATCGCGTTCATCCCGGTGCGCCATTGCTCGCCGTCCGGCGCGGTGAGCCTCAGCGCGAGGCTGCGGATCGGCACGCTGCTGTCGGGTGCATACGGATTCCCGCCCGGCAACGCGAACCGCCCGACCACCGGCGTGCGCACCGCCTTGAAGAACGGCGCGACCGAATACGCGCTCGCCGCACCGTTGCCTTCGAAGTAACCGGTCACGCACACGCCCTTCGCGTGATTGCGCCGGAAGCCCGGGTGAATGCCGCCGCCGGCCGTCTGCAACGCGTCGACGATCCGGTGTGGGGTCAGACGCGCCGGCGCGAGCCAGCCGCCGACATACCCGAACGCCACGGCCACGCCGGCCACCGCGCCGCCGATCGCGGCCCAGCGCCACCACCCGCGTCCGGGCTCGCGCTGCGGCGAAGAAGAGGAAGAAGATCGCTCCATAGATAGGCTCCCGACCGTCAGGTCATTGTCGAACCCGCGTAGGACGCCGCCCGCACCGCTTTATTCCACGAAAAGTTTTTTCGTATGCTGGTGGAATAAGCGGCGCCAACCGGCGTCCTACGTGGCATCTCGACCCATTCGGCAACCGGCCCGGCCATGCCCTCCACCGCCCTCGACGACGAAGCACTACGCGAACTCCTCCCCAGGCTGCGACGCTTCGCACTCTGGCTGGCCCGCGACGTCCATGCGGCCGACGATCTCGTCCAGTCGACGCTCGAGCGCGCGCTGTCGCGCTGGACGAGCCGCCGCGACGACGCGTCGCTGCGCAGCTGGCTCTTCACGATCCTGTACCGGCAGTTTCTCGACGGCAAACGCAGCGCGAAGCGCTATGCGTGGCTGCTTGGGCGCATTCGCGACGACGATGAAGCGCACTGGCCGTCCGCCGAACGCGAATTCGCGGCGCGCGCGACGCTCGAAGCATTCGGCCGGCTCTCCGACGAGCAGCGCAGCCTGCTGCTGCTCGTCGCGGTCGAGGGCTTCACCTATCAGGAAGTCGCCGACCTGCTCGACATTCCGATCGGCACCGTGATGTCGCGGCTCTCCCGCGCGCGCCAGGCGCTGCGTCAGCTCAGCGACGGCGAACTTCCCGCTCCTTCTCTCCGGTTGATGAAGAAATGAACACGCCTCCGAACGAACATGACCTTCAGGCCTATGTCGACGGCCAGCTCGACGACGATGCGCGTGCCGCGGTCGAGCGCTATCTCGCGCTGCATCCGGCGCGCGCGGAACAGGTGAAGCAATGGCAGCAGGATGCGCAGCGGTTGCGGGCCGCGCTCGAAAGCGTGCGGATGCCGGCGGACAATCCCGCGCTGGATCCGGCGGCGATTCGTGGCCGGCGGGCCGATCGCGCGCGCATGCGGTTCGCGATGGCGGCTTCGTTCGTGTTCTGCATCGGGCTCGGGACGTTCGGCGGCTGGCAGGCGCGCGGGTGGAACGCGCCGCCGCCCATCGCGCCGATGAGCGATGCGGTCAAGGCTTACCAGATGATGGTGGTCGATCGGACGGCCAAGGTCGATTACCGGCCGACCGGTGCGGGCGATTTGCAGGGATGGCTCACCAAAGGCGTGGGCGCGTCGGCGAAGCTGCCGGATTTGAGCGCGGCGGGGTTCAGGCCGGTCGGTGGGCGGTTGTTCACGACGGACAGCGGGGCGACTGCCGCGATGGTGCTCTATGAGGACGAGGCCGGACGGGCGCTGAGCTTCTATCTCCGGCCGGCGGAATCGAAACATCGGCTGCTGCCGGCCGGGCAACGGGTGGACGGTGCGCTGCTCGCGCGGTATGGATCGGTGAACGGGCTCAACTACGCGGTGGTCGGGCCGACGGGGAGTCTTGGCGAAAAGGCAGTCGTGCAGGCGCTCGACCAGCAGACTTGAAGTGGCAGGATGCGCGCCCGGCTGGCTGTTGGTGGCGGCCGCCGGCGCCTTTGGTGGGGCGGCCCGGCGGGCTTGAACGGGCGCCCGCTCACCATTCGCCTGCACAGCGTTTCGAGTGACTCTCCCTGGCTGTTATGCACATCGCGCCACGCCCGCGCCCTCACCTTTGGAATCACAGGGTTTCGAGTTGCTGCGGAACAGGATATCCACATCGATCACGGGTAAGCGATCCGGCTTCCAGCGAGGGCTACGATCCTGTCCGTCCAGGTAGCGTCGCCACGGAGACCTGGCTGCCGGCAAGCATCTTGTTCGTCCGGCGTACGAACACCCAGTGCCAAACCCAGAGGAAAACCGCGACACCACCCGCGATGGAGCCAATGGCATTGGGTATCAACGAAAGAACCTGCGCGAGACACCACCCGATGCCGCTGGTCCGGCCGAACGAGCGCAACCCCGACAGAGCCGGATTGATACGAGACTCCGCTTCCAGGGACTTCGCCACGTTGGAAATAATGAAGAAGTCCTCGATGAAGTTGTAGGGCAAGAGGAACATCAGCCAGACGCTGTTGGGTTCGGCCGCACGCGATTCTCGGTTGACCGATTTCAGGGTCGTCCTGAGGTCGCTCGCGTAGGCATAGACCAGCGCCAGGAAAACCGCGATGACGACGATGCTGCCGATCGCCCCAAGCACCGCTATTTCGCCGAGAACGCCCCCGTCTACGGAGGGATGGACAAGGGGATAGGCAAGCCCAAAGGCAATGGGGATGCTCAGAATGGCTTTGAGAATGGTCCGTGCAGTTGCGCTCATGTGTATCGGAGGGAATCGGTGCGTTGTCACGGGCAGCATAGCGAACGGTCATCCTCGCTGGGCGACTTTGTCCTGGCATATGCCGCCTTCTCTCGCGACGCTCGCCGAGTCGGTGCCTGAAGCGCGTCGGGAATCGTGGAGTCGACTTGTATGAAAGCGCGATATCCACGACCCGTGAGGTAATGCGAACATCCTCGCCGAATTCGCGTACCCTCACCCGTTGAATGCACAGGATTTCGAGTGCGTTGGCTGCTCGATATCCACAAGGCATTCCATCACGACGGATCGCGCCAGCAGGCTCCACATCGCCTGCGCTATTCCGGAAAATCCCTGTCAGACGAGGCGTTCGGGCTGATTCGCATGGTCGAATGCATGGCGCTCACCTGTCCGACGCACAGCGATTCGACTGGTTGGGTGTGTGAGTTGTCCACATACACGCTGTGGACAAGCGCACGAACACGTTGCACGTTCCGCATGCACCCCGTTCTCAGCGCTTGCTTCTCTCCGTTCAGTCGCGTGCTCGAACATTCTGATCGGCTTGTCGAGGTCAACATTCGCCGAGATCCGCACCCAACTGGTGATCCGGGCAAACGCTCACCTTGTGTCAGCACAGCGTTTCGCATCGTTTTGTGCCGCAGTTGTCCACACGTGAAGGCTGACGACCTTCACCACCTCCGAAGTCACTTGGTCAGATAAACCCTGAGAATCTCGCCAGTTTCCGGAGAAACGACGTACTGGATCGACGTCCCGAGCGGACTCGCGTTACCGAGCCCGCGCATGCCCGGCGGCATCTTCGCCGAGAACGTCACGCGGATGACGGCGTCCTCGGGCTTCGGATCGACCTTGGCGGCACTTGCATCCTCGATGCAGATCTCGAAGTTGCGCAGGTCTTGCCCGGTCTTCGCAAATTCCTCATAGGCGGACTTCAGGCCGAGCAACGTCGAGGTATTGAGCCAGACGGAACAACGATCGATCCTGCCGAAATTCAGCTTGCTCATGGTGTTCTCCGGATATTACTGGTTAGGACCGATGTCGTACTGCGCGATCATGCCCATCACGATTGCTCCGTTGCGTTCACGTCCGCGTGTCGTCCTTGCGCAGACCGCTACGTTCCAGCACCTCTCGCAGGCACACCGGACACACGAGCTCACCGGCGTCCCACATCTGCACGAACGTGGCCCGATCACCGATGCGAAACGTCGATTCAACGATGTCGATGTCCGGCCCGAGCACCTTCCGCAAGAACGCTTCGTCAAACCAATGCGTGGCCCCATGCTCCACGCTGGCATTGGTCACCCGCACGACGTGACAATCGCGGATCACGTCGATCGACAAGATAGCGGCCTCGATATCCGGTGAGGTTCGCGTCGGTCGGATCAAGCCGTGCAACTCGCAGCGCGCGTCCCCGCTCGACCACTTCGCATTCGCCGCGACGACGGACGTGTCGAACGCTTGCTCTTTCGTCGTCGGTTTATAGGGCGCCTCGCCGGAACGCACGAGCAGCTCGTCCAGGCATGCCGAACACAGACGCTCCCGCAAGCGCTCCAGCGCCGCGATCTTCGGAAACGCCGTCACGTGCGCAACGTTGTCGATAAAGGTCGCATCGACCTCGTGCTCGGCAAGTTCAGCACGCAGCATCCACCTTTCCAGGCTGTATTTCCGTCGGTCGAGCGAAACCTTCACGAGCTCGCCGGACATGAACTGCCCGCGCTGCCGGATGCGCGCGGCAATGCCCTTCGATGTCGTGATGCCGTTGTCGTGTCCGTGCCGACCGCAGTGAATGGGGCCCATTACCCGCTCCGGTTGCGGGCAGCGCTCGCGTTGCCCAAGTCTTGCTTCGGTTTCATCGTGTCGGTCGTCATCTTCGATGGCTCAGGGTTCGAACTCGACCGTCGCATGTCGCGACGAGAAATATACGGTGATCGCCCTGCTTCCTTCGCAAGCCATCCGACGATCTTTGCAACGTCCTCGCCGGACAGCTTCCCGACACGATCGACGAACACCCGATAGTCGAGATCGAACTTCACGTTGAATCGCTCGCCTTGGTAGCGGCAACACAGGACATTGGCCTCCGGCATCGACGCGCGCTGCTCGAGCACGATGTCGCCCGGATGTTGCTGCAACCGGCGTACGACGGCATCGATCTCGAGTGCGTCGAGCCGGGCCAACGAAGAATCGCTCATCTGTCGCGAGCCTGTGCGCCAGTCCTTCGCATCCTGAATGCCGGCGATTCTACAGACACAGCGGCTCGCGCATCGTCCGATGCGTCTCACAGCTTGCCGCTTCGTTCATCCGATCACCGCACGCAGTGCATATCCTGCACGGATCACAGTCGACGGACTGTGCTTATCCAAAGGTGTTAACAGAGTTCGTATACATACGTAGTGATAGTTAACAAACCCTGTGCCTCACAGTGGATAACGTCCCTAACCCCATGAATTCTCGACGGGAAGCGGAATGCATAACCCTGGGTGCGCGACGTGAACAGCTCCCGGCAGCACAGAACAACTTTTCGTCGATTCACAGCCGCGGCGACATATCCTCAATCGTTCCACTGTGAATCCAGAGGCTTGCCGGATGGTTATCCAGAGGGCAATGTGGATAACACCACAGCGCATCGACGCGTTTTGCTGTGATGCGAACAGGTGAAGGCAGCGTTCGCGGCATCGCCACGCAACATCGATCGTCGGCCTCCGCGCACGCCGATTCAAAAAATTTTCACGAAGGGGCTTGTGCTCCTCAAAAACCCTCTCTATAATTCGCGGCTTCTTAGGCTCGTAGCTCAGTTGGTTAGAGCACCACCTTGACATGGTGGGGGTCGTTGGTTCGAATCCAATCGAGCCTACCAACGAACAAATGAAGGGGTCTGGCAGCACAACTTGCCTACAGGCAATGCGGCTCGCCAACATACAAACGCCACGCGGCAACATCGCGTGGCGTTTTTCTTTTTCCGGCCGAAACGACGCATGTCGCCCCGATGCGTGGCGCGATCCACGGCATCGCATCCTTCCTCGCCGACACCTCGATCCGCCATACAACGGCCACTACGCCGCGCGTAGAATCGTGTGCGCATCGACGCGGCGGCTCCGACCGTCGTCCGATCTCCCACACATCAAAACAACGACGCGCGATCCGCGCGACTGAGAGCACACGACCATGTCCGACGTCACGACCGCCACGTCATTCGCGAGCAACGACGAGATCGCCGCTTACGTCGGCAAGAAAGCCGCCTGGTTCGAAAGGAAGTGGGAGATCGCCGCGTCGCGAAAGAACCGGCAGTCGTGGAACTGGGCAGCCTGTTTCCTCGGCCCGGTGTGGATGGCGTATCGCTGCATGTACTGGCAGGCGGCGGCCGTCCTTGGCGTGACGCTCGCGACCACGCTGGTCGAGCTGCTGTTCTTCCCGCGTTACTTCGAATCGACCACGTTCGACCCGGTCACCATCGGGATCGCGGTCACGCTCGGCTGGTGCGGGAACAGCCTCTACAGGACGCACGTCGAACGCAGGATCGAAAAACTACGCTCGAGCGCGACGTCCCGCGAATCGTTGCTCGCGTTGCTGGAAGCGCAGGGCGGCACGAACTGGCTCGCGGCAGCCGGTTTCGCGATCGCGACGCCGTTGCTCGGCGTCTTGATCTACCTCGTGGCCGGAACGTATTGAGCGCAGGAGCCGGCGGCCGGTAAAGCAGGGCGGCAGGGCGAAGAAAAAGGTCGCATCGCGGCCGCGCATGCGCACGGCACCCGACGCGTGATCCCGCCACCCTCAATGCAGGTGCTTCAACTTGTCAGGATTCCGCACGACATAGACCGCGACGATTTTCCCGTCCTCGATCTCGAGCGCCGTGGTCTGCAGCTCGCCGTCCGCTTCCTGCGTCACGAAACCCGGCAGCCCGTTGATGAACCCCGCACGCACGAGCTTCGACGCATGCGTGGCGAACAGCCTGGCCAGGTACTCGTGCACCTTCATCACACGCTCGAAGCCGAGCACCGGGATGCCCGCGGCCGGGCGTTTGCCGCCGCCATCCGCGTGCAGGCTCACGTCCTCGGCGAGCATCGCGCCGAGCGCGCGCATGTCGCCGCTGCGTGACGCCGCAAAAAACGCTTCCGCCAATTCGATTCCGCGTTGCTTCTCGACATGGAAGCGCGGCCGCGCCTCGCGCACATGCGTGCGGGCCCGCGCAGCGAGCTGGCGGCACGCGGCCGGGTCGCGCTGGATCGTCGTGGCCACTTCGTCGAACTCGAGGCCGAACACGTCGTGCAGCAGGAACGCCGCGCGTTCGAGCGGGGAGAGCCGTTCGAGCGCGAGCAGCAGCGGCAGCGTGACGTCTTCCTGTTCGTCTTCCTCGACGACCGGCTCGGGCAGCCACGGGCCGACATAGGTCTCGCGCTGGTGCCGCGCGGACTTCAGCTGGTCGAGGCACATGCGCATCACCATGCGGCGCAGGAACGCTTCAGGCACGCGCACCTCGGTGCGGTCGACGTCCATCCAGCGGATGAACGCCTCCTGCACCATGTCCTCGGCATCCGCGACGGAACCGAGCATCCGGTATGCGACGCGGATCAGCGTGCGGCGCAGCGGGTCGAAGCTCGCCGCCGCATCGGCCCGTGCATCGACGCTGCCGTTGGCCGGGTCGAGGTTCGGCATCAGGCCACCATCTTCGCGGCGGCGGCCTTTGCTTCGGCCGGTTCGATCCACAGCCCGAAGCCGACCGCGAGCCGGTTCCAGCCGTTGATCACGTTGATCATCAGCGTGAGTTTCACCTGTTCCTCCTGGCTGAAGTGGTCGTTCAGCGCCGCGTAGGCCGCTTCGTGCGCCGCGTGGTCCTCCGACAGCCGCGTGAGCGCGTCGGTCCAGCCGAGCGCCGCGCGTTCGCGTTCGGTGTAGCAGGGCGCTTCGCGCCACGCGGACAGCAGGTAGATGCGCTGCTCGGTCTCGCCTTGCTCGCGGGCTTCGGCCGCGTGCATGTTAATGCAGTTCGCGCATGCGTTGATCTGCGATGCGCGGATCTTGACCAGCTCGACCAGCGTCGGCTCGAGGCTCTGCGCGGCGGCGACCGAGACGGTCATCCAGTGCTTCATCAGGGCGGGCGCGGCGGCAAACGGGTTGAGTTTCTCAGTCATGGTCCTTCTCCTTTCGTGTGGGTTCCGGTGACATGACGAGCGAGCCCCCCGCGTATGTGACATCGACGCAAAATTTTTTTTGAAGCCGGTGAGCAGGTCGGCGTGGAAGGCCGCGGGGGAAGGGCGGGCAGGTGCTCGTCGAACGCAAACGCGGCGAGCATGCTTCGCGCGCCCACGCAGGTCAGACGATTTCGCATTTACATCAGGGAAACGATCACGGCCGCGCGAACGCCCGCGGCGTGCGTCGATCACAACGGCCGACGCATGCCCTTCCGCACGCCCCTCGATACGCGCTGATGTCAGCAATTGGCAACTGATCGGTTGCTTTCATTTACATTTATCTGCCGTTTCATCCGCATCTCGGTCAGCAACATTCACATTTCTGGCCCATACTGTTCTGCACGGGCAGATGAAGTGACGCCGCATCCGCGGCCCGGCGCGCGCGCCGGCTGCCCGACGACGCAGCAGCAGGTCGCACGTCAGCCGCGCGCATCACGCGCAAGGCTTTCCTTTTTCCGGCAACACGCAACGCAGCGAACCGCGACGTGGACGGTAAACCGATGAGCCTCCTTGCCTCACAGCTTCAGCGCCGTTACCAGGACGTGCGCGCCCATAGCGTCGCGTTGACCGCGACGTTGTCCGCCGAGGACCAGGCCGTGCAGTCGATGCCCGACGCCAGTCCGACGAAATGGCACCTCGCGCATACGACCTGGTTCTTCGAAACCGTCGTGCTGATGCGCCGCGTGCCCGGCTACGCGCCGTTCGACGCGACCTTCCAGTTCCTCTTCAATTCCTATTACGAAGCGCTCGGCCCGCGCCATCCGCGGCCGCAACGCGGGCTGCTCTCGCGCCCGTCGCTCGACGAGGTGCATGCGTACCGGCAATACGTCGACGACGCGATGCTGCGCGCGCTGGCCGGCGCCGACGCGGCGTTGCTCGAGACGATCGCGCCCGAGGTCGTGCTTGGCCTGCATCACGAGCAGCAGCATCAGGAGCTGATCGTCACCGACATGCTGCATGCGTTCTCGTGCAACCCGCTGAAGCCGGCGTTCCGGCCGCGCAACGGGACGGACGCTGGCGCGATGGCCGCGGGCGACGCCGGCGCGCAGCGCTGGCTGCATCAGCCGGGCGGGCTTGTCGAGATCGGTCACGACGGCGAGGCGTTCTCGTTCGACAACGAACGGCCGCGTCATACCGCGCTCGTGCGGCCATACGAGATCGCGAACCGCCTGGTGACGAATGCGGAATTCGCGGCGTTCGTCGCGGACGGCGGCTATACGCGCCCCGAGTTCTGGCTGTCGGACGGCTGGGCGACGGTGCAGCGGGAAGGGTGGCAAGGGCCCGCGTACTGGATGCCCGACGACGACGATGCGGCCGCCACGCGCGTGCGGCGCACGTTCGGCCTGCACGGCGTCGAGCCGCTCGCACCCGACGCACCGGTGTGCCACGTGAGCTTCTACGAAGCGGCCGCGTACGCGGAATGGGCCGGCGCGCGCCTGCCGACCGAATTCGAATGGGAAGCCGCGTTCCCCGCCGAAGGCATCCGGCAGATGCTCGGGCACGTGTGGCAATGGACGCGCTCGTCCTACGAGCCGTATCCGGGCTTTCGGCCGCTCGTCGGGGTGGCGGCCGAATACAACGGCAAGTTCATGGTCGGCCAGCAAGTCCTGCGCGGCAGCAGCATCGCGACGCCGCCCGGACACGAACGGCCGACGTACCGCAATTTCTTTCCGCCGGCCGCGCGCTGGCAATTCACGGGGGTGCGACTTGCGCGAGACGTCTGACCGGACGGCCACGAGCGGTGGCCAGCAACCCGCCCGCGATTCGCGGCCGAGCGCGTTCGAGCGCGACCTGATCGACGGGCTGTCGCGTACGCCGCGCAGCATTCCGCCGAAATACTTCTACGATGCGGCCGGCTCCACGTTGTTCGATCGCATCTGCGAGCTGCCCGAGTATTACCCGACCCGCACCGAACTCGGCATCCTGCGCGATCGCGCGGCCGAGATCGTGCGGCGCGTCGGCCCGCATGCGGAACTCGTCGAATTCGGCGCGGGCTCGCTCGAGAAGATCCGCGTGCTGCTCGACGCGTTCGCGGGCAACTACGCGAATGCGCCGGCGCGCTACGTGCCGGTCGATATCTCGGCCGACTACCTGCACGATGCCGCCGCCCGGCTGCGTGCCGCGTATCCGTGGCTCGACGTCGCGCCGATCGCGGCCGACTACACGAAGGCCGAGCAACTGGCCGAGCTGACCGCGACACCGGCGCGGCGCATCGGCTTCTTTCCCGGTTCGACGATCGGCAACTTCGCGCCGGAAGAAGCCGATACGTTCCTGCGCGATGCCGCGCGGCTGCTGCGTGGCGGCGGCTTGCTGGTCGGCGCGGATCTCGTGAAGGACGAGCGCACGCTGCACGACGCGTACAACGATGCGCAGGGCGTGACCGCGCAGTTCAACCTGAACCTGCTGGTGCGCGCGAATACCGAGCTTGGTGCGGATTTCAACGTCGACGCGTTCTCGCATTGCGCGTTCTACGACCCCGTGCGACAGCGCATCGAGATGCATCTCGTCAGCGACGTCGCGCAGACGGTGCACGTGCGTGGCCACGCATTCCGCTTCGACGCCGGCGAGCGCATCCACACGGAGAATTCGCACAAGTTCACGATCGACGGCTTCCATGCGATCGCACGCCGCGCCGGATTCGTGCCCGATACCGTGTGGACCGACGCGGACAACCTGTTCAGCGTGCACTGGCTGCGCAGCGTCGACGATATCCGCGCGTGATGCACGTGCTTGCGAACCGCCCGCGGATAGTGCGGGCGGTTCGCTTTCGGTGTTTTCCAGTTCACGCCTGCGCGTGCCGATCACCCGGTTTCGTGCCGAACCCCCCTTTTTTACCGGCCCGATGCACCGCTGCAACGGTGTTTGGAATGCCGCCTCTTCCTTGTCCTGCAAGGCTTGGTGGGCGCCTGTAAACGTCCGTTACCTGTCTCGCATACCCGTTTCACCTGTGTCTGTGTCCGGTGCCTAGACTCCGAACCGTATTCACATGACGCACGACACGTGCAGGGAGTTGCGAGATGAACAAGAAACTCATTCTCGGTGCAGTTCTCGGTGTAGCGGCGCTGGCAGCTTCGGGCGTCGCATCGGCCCACGTCGACCTGTCGGTCGGCATCGGTGTACCCACCTATGTGGCGCCGGCGCCCGTCTACGTGGCGCCGCCTCCGCCCGTCATGTACGCGCCGGTCGGCTATCGCGACGACGGTTGGCGTGGCGACGGCTGGCGTCAGCGCGAATGGCGCGAACACGAGTGGCGCCGCCGTGAATGGCGCGAGCACGAGTGGCGCGATCGCGGCGGCTGGCGTGGCGGCCGCTGGGATTGAGCGAAGCGGCTCGACTTGATCGCCACATGAGGAGAATGAAAACATGACGCCCATTCGACACATCAGGCTGTATGCCACCGCGGCCGTCGTTGCGCTTGCCACCATCGGCAGCGCGCACGCGGCGGGCTGCATGAAGGGCGCGGTGGTCGGCGGTGTGGCCGGCCACTATGCGGGGCACCATGCGGTCGTCGGCGCGGTGGGCGGTTGTATCGTCGGCCACCACATGGCGAAGAAGCAGGCGCAGGAGCAGGCCGCGCAACACAGGGCCGCCGCGCAGGGCATGCAGCCGGCGCAGTAAGCGTCAACGTCACCGGGGCGGCGCTGCGGCGCCGCGCCCACCTGCCTCGTTCCCCGCTCAAGCACGATCCGGATTGATCTGACGAATGCGCGTCGCGCGCGTCGTTACGATCATTTACAACGTCGTGTGGCGCGAATCCGGCGCGTTCATAGAATGCAGTCACACGAACGCGCTCCAGGGAGCACAAGATGAAACAGCAACGATATCTGTCCGTACTGACGGCCGCGCTGCTCGCGCTCGGCACAGTGTCCGCGTATGCCGCAGCCGGCGGCAATGGCGGTGGAAACGGTGGTGGTGGCGGTCATGGTGCAGGTGGCCTGGGCGGGAATGCAGGCGGCATGTCCGCTGGCCACATGAGCGGCCAGGCGCTGAGCAACTCGAACGGCATGCACGCGGGCGACCGCGACAAGGGCCTGTCGCGCGCGGCCGACCGCTCAGACACGATCGCCGATCGCGCCGGCGCGCAGCCGGGCCGCGGTCACACGCACGCCCATGCGCATGGCCACACGACGCACGTGTCGACGTCCACGCATCATTCGCATCGCCACGCATTGGGCCGCACGCTTTAAGCGCGGCGCGCAATCGTGACGGAAGGGCGCTTCGGCGCCCTTTTTTCATGGCGGGAATGCAACGCGGCTGTCGCGCGAAAACATCGTGCCGACCCGATTTGCAACCAGCGGTAACCGCGCCGCGAACGGGCGCGAATACGGATCGCTTACACGCGTGTAACAGACCGGAAATCGGCGCAAGGCGCGCGCATGACGAGCGCGCCAGGCCGCGTCGAGAAAGCCGATAAAAAAGGGCGGCTCATCGCCGCCCTTCGTTTCAGCGCCCGGCGCTCGCCAGGGGCACTGCAGGTTCAAACAACGCGTCCGCCTGTCTGACGCGCACGAAGCGCGCCGCATCGTCGCCGTCCACCAGCGCCCGGAAATGCGCCTCGCCGCACGCGAGCTTCGCCCGCTCGTGCTCGCTCGGCACGTGGCCGTCCGCATTCGGCGTATCGACGACGAAGTACAGCCGTTCGCCGCCGTCCTGTTCCGCGAGCACCGCCCAGTCCGGGTGATAGCTGCCGAGCGGCGTCTGCACGCGGAACCACGCAGGCAGCTTCGCGTACAGCTTCACGCCGTCGTGCGCCTCGAGCGCATCGGCGAACGCACGCTCCGCGTCCGTCTCGCACACGACCGCCTCGTGGATCGACTTCTGCGCATCGGGCCGCAGGTTGCGCAGGTAGCCGGTCAGCGCCTCGCTCTCGAACGATTCAAGCGCATGCACATGACGCTCGCCGAGCTTGTGGTACGCGATGCCCGCGACGAGCGCGAGCCGCTTGCAGCGGTTGATCGCATCGGCCGCGACCGCGATGAACTGCTGCGGATTCACGCGGAAATCCTCGAGCCGGCCGCTGTCGGCCAGGATCGTCGCGAGCGAACGGCGCGTGAGCTGCGTGCGGTCCTGCAGTTCGGTGAGCAGGTCGGGCAGCGGCAGCTCGCCTTCGTCGAGCAGCACCGTGCCGGCGCCGGCCACCTCGATCGCCTCGATGCCGGCCTTGCCGATGTCGATCTCGGCCTTGCGCCATTGCAGCCGGGCGCGCGCGATGTCCGGCGCGTCGTGCAGCGCGGCCGCGCAGTCGCGCACGAGCTTCGCGTTGTCGAACTCGACGCGGTACACGGTGCGATGGCGGATGCGGTCCCACAACGCGCGGAAATCCTCGCCGAACACGACGGCCTTGCCCGACGCATCGCGCCGCAGCGCGATCGCACGGCGCTCGTCCGCGTTGCGCACCGCAAAGCGGCCCGACAGCTTGCGCAGCGTCGCGACGATCGGCGCGCGCAGCATCTCGAACGCCTCCGGCAGCACCAGCGCGCTCTGGCGCAGCGCATCCTTCAGCCGGTCGAGCACCTTGCCCTGCGCGTCGACGTAGCCTTGCTCGTGCAGGTGGTTCCACAGCACGCGCGACAGCTCGACGCCGAGCGCATGCGCGGGCCCGTCGCCTTCCTGCACGGGCAGCGCCGCGAACTGGTGTTCCTCGACGATCCCGAACCGGATGCCCGTATCGGCCTCGATTTCCTTCTGCAGGTTCTCCGCGAACGACTCGTAGCGCTCGGTCGCGATCACAGTGAGCGTGTTCACGCCCGGATCGCGCACGCGTTCGCCGTCCTGGTCGACGGCGAGGCGCAGCCCGCGGCCGAGCGTCTGGCGGCGCTCGCGTTCGGTCTGGATGTCGCGCAACGTGCAGATCTGGAACACGTTCGGGTTGTCCCAGCCTTCCTTCAGCGCCGAGTGCGAGAAGATGAACTTCAGCGGCGTGTCGAACGACAGCAGCGCTTCCTTCTCGCGCATGATCAGGCCGTACGCACGCTCCGCGTTCTCGCGCGCCGCGGCGCTGCTTTCGCTCGTATCGGTCCAGCCGCCCTTGCGGTCGATCGAGAAGTAGCCGTTGTGCGCGCGGCCGACTTCGAGCGCGACGTCGACGCCGTCGAACAGTGCGCGATAGGCCGGCACGCGTGCCGCACGTGCGTATTCCTCTTCGAAGATCAGCGCGTAGTCGCCCTTCGCGGGCATGCCGTTCTCGTCGTAGCGGCGATAGCGCTCGACCGAATCGACGAAGAACAGCGACAGCACCTTCACGCCGCGTTCGGCCAGGCGCAGCTCCTTGTCGAGATGCTCGCGAATCGTGCGGCGGATCATCTCGCGCTGCACGGCGAGCGTGTCGATGTCGCCGAACGCCTCGCCGAGCGACAGGAACGCCTCGCCTTCCGGATGGCGCAGCTCGACGTATTCGGCGCCCTTCACCGCATGGACTTCGCCGATCCGCAGCCCCGCGTACAGCGCGCGCTTGGTCAGGCGTTCGAGATCGTCGCCGTCGGTGGCCGACACGATCTGGCGTTTCACGCCGGCCGTCGTCGCGACGTCGAGCTCGATGCGCGCGCTGATCGCGCCGCGCCGGTTCGACACGCCGACGAGCCGCACGTACGGCTTGTTGTGCGCATCCTCGACGATCGCCGACGCGATCTCGATCTGCTTGACCAGCTTGCGCTCGTACGCGTCGACCGCGTCGAGCCGGTACACCATGTGGTGACGGTCGACGTGCGTGGCCGAATAGCGCAGCGTGCAGAGCGGCGCCATCGCGGCGAGCGCTTCGCGGCCGCGGCCTTCGAGCCCGCCGTCGACGCTTTGCGGCTCGTCGACGATCACGATCGGCCGCGTCGCGCGGATCAGGTCGATCGGCTTCTCGCCGCCGGTCTTCTCGCTGTCCTTGTAGAGGTTGTTGATTTCCTTCTTGTTGATCGCCGCGACCGTCATCACCATGATCTGGATCGCCGCGCTCGCCGCGAAGTGGCGCACCTGGCCGAGCTTCGCGGAGTCGTACAGGAAGTAGTCGTACGGCACGCCCGCATACAGCGCGCGGAAGTGATCCTCGGTGATCGCGAGCGTCTTGTGCACGCCTTCCTTGATCGCGATCGACGGCACGACGATCACGAACTTCGTGAAGCCGTAGCGGCGGTTCAGCTCGAAGATCGTGCGCAGGTACACGTAGGTCTTGCCGGTGCCGGTTTCCATCTCGACGGTGAAGTCGCGCGAGCCGGGCAGGCCGGACGGCGGCAGCCCGCCGCGCAGCTGCACGTCGGCGAGATTGCGCGCGAGCGCGTCGTCTGTCAGCGACAGCCGGTTGCCGACGCCCTGTTCCGACACCGCGAAGCCGAGCGAGCCTTGCGCGGCGGCCGTCGTGCCGGGCGCGGCGTTCGCGAGCACGCTGAAGTCGCCACGATACGATTCCTGGCCGCGAAACAGGTCGCAGACGGCGTCGATCGCCTCACGCTGGTAGTCGAGATCCGCTTCGAAATGCAGCCGCATCACAGGCTCCGCACGCGCTTCACGCCGTGCTGTTCGAGCAGCGCGGCGAGATTGAGCTTCGCGACGTCGTCGACGAAACCGCTGTCGCGGAACAGGCACGTGACGTCGTGCGTCGTGCCGGTCGCATCGAGCAGGTCGACGATGCCGTCGGCCAGCGGCCCCGCGTCGTCGCGCGAAATGCGTGCATCGAAGCACGCGACGATCGAGCGCCCGATGAGGTGCACGGTCTTGCCCGCCACCGGGTGATGCTCGACCGGCGTACACAGGTCGAGGCCGAGCTTCAGCGTCAGCTCGGCGAGCAGGTCGTCCTCGGTGCGGCCGGTCTTCACGTGCTCGACGGACGCGAAGAGCGCGTGGTCGAAGTCGTCGCGGCGCGGGTCCCACTCGATCACGTTGGTCGTGTCGAGCCGGTACACGCGAAAGCCGAGGTCGCCATAGCTTTCCGGATAGTCGCGCGCGACCTGTTGCGCGGCGCGGCGCAGGCGCTCCTTCGTGATTTCGGCGAGCGTCAGCGGCTTCTTCAGCTTCGCGCAGAAGTCGGCGGCTGCCGTCTGCGTCTTGTCGCGGCGGTCGAGCGCCTCGGGCAGCTGCACGAGGATGTAGCGGCGCGCGCCGCCGTCGGTCGCGTTCACCTGCATCACCGCGTGGCCGGTCGAGCCGGAACCGGCGAAGCAGTCGAGCACGATGTCGTCGCCGCGCGTGCACCAGCCGATCACGGCCGCCGCGAAATCGACCGGCTTCGGCAGGTCGAACGGGATGCCGAGCGTCTTCAGCAGCGCGTCGTCGGAGCCGGCGAACGGCAGCACCGACGGCACGTTCTCGTACATGTTCTCGTCGAGGTAGTAGATCCGCTGCGGCTGCGTGGTTTCATCCGCGCCGAATTCGATCTGGCCGCGCTCGATCAGCGCCTGCATCGTCGCGGGCGGGTTGCGCCAGCCGCGCGCCGGCATCGCGCACGGCTTGCCGGTGACCGGGTGGATCAGCGGCGTGAAATACTCGTCCGGCGCCTTCTTCTTGTTCGGCCAGGCCATCGACACGAGGCGGTACACGCGGCCTTCCGGCGACAGCCGGTCGTACATCACCTCGCCGCCGGACAGGTTGGTCTGCGCCTTCATCCATGCGCGGTACGCCTTCTGCGCGTCCTTCGCGTTGCCGCTGCGGTACACGGCGTCGTGCGCGGCGTCGAGCATGCGCTGCGCATTGCGTTTCGGGCGCTTGAGCGGCGCCTGTTCGAGCAGCGTCTCGGCGTTGCGCGCGAACAGCACCAGCGATTCGTGCTGGTACGCGACGCCGCGCGCGTCGCCCTTCGGGTTGCGCTTGTCCCACACGGCCACGCCGAGCTCGTTCTCCTCGCCGAAGATCTCGCGCAGCATCAGCACCAGCGCATGCACTTCATGCTCGTCGATGTGCACGGCGATCAGCCCTTCGTCGGACAGCAGCGCGTGCGCGAGCTTCAGGCGCGGATACATCATGTTCAGCCAGTCGGTGTGGAACCGGCCGTTCGCCTCGGTGTTGGTGCTGCGCTTCACGCCGCCCTGGGTCTGTCCGGTCATCGCCAGGTAGTGGCGGATGCTGTCGCTGAAGTCGTCCGGATAGACGAAATCGCTGCCGGTGTTGTACGGCGGGTCGATGTAGAAGAGCTTCACCTTGCCCGCGTAGCTCTTGTGCAGCAGCTTCATCACGTCGAGGTTGTCGCCCTCGATCACGAGATGGCGCGTGTCGTCCCACGCGACGCTGTCGTCGGGGCAGGGCCGCAGCGTGCCCGTCGACGGCGTGAGCGCGGCCTGGCGCGCGCTGCGCTTGCCGTGCCAGTGGAAGCCGTAGCGCTCGTCGGCGTCGCCGACCGTGCGGTCGCCGACCAGCGCCTTCAGCACGTCGACATCGACCGACGCGCCGTCGGGGCCTTCGGTCACGAGTTCGGGGAACAGCGCCTTCAGGCGCGCGACGTTGTCGGCGGTGAAATCCGTCGACATCGCCTGCGGGCTGGCCGCATCGAGTTTCTGCATCGTCTTTTCCATCGGAGCCCGGCCGCGCGCGCCAGGACATCGGGCGCACTCACGGCAGCGGCGGCAACGGCCACCCGGGCAAACCCGAAACGCTATCGAGTCACCCGGCCGAGGTCAAGCGCCGATGTGAGGCGATCGTGCGGGCATCGGCCGCGATTGCCCGCCGGACGGGCCGCAAGCGGCTTCGGGCGGGTTGTCGCAAGGTCGGCCGGCGGCCGCCTGGAGGGTATCCGCCGGAGCCCGCCGGAAAGGACGAAAAAAAGGGCACGGTCGGCGCCCAGCGCCGGCGTGCCCGCATGGAGAATCCCGGACGGAGGGTGGGACGGGGCCCGTCGGGCCCCGTTTCGGGTCAGAAGCGCGTGCGGATGCCCGACGTCAGTTCGAGCTGGTTCTTCGCGCCGAACGTCGACGACACCGTGTAGCCGCCATGCAGCTTCATGTAGTCGCCGGCCAGGTAGACCTCGGTGCGCTTGCTCAGGTGGTAGAACACCGACCCGTAGATCGTCTCCTTGAAGCCGTTGGCGACGCCGTTGGTCAGGCTGAACGCGCCGAGGTTGGCGTTCGGCGTGAAGCCGTCCGCGTTGTTCGCGGCGTTCTTGATGCGCATCTGCTGGTAGCCGAGCTCGTAGTCGAGCGCGCCCTTCGGCGCGATCTTCATCGACACCGTCCACGAATCGTCGTGACGCTGGCCGAGCGAGCCCTGGTCGCCGTTGTAGCGGAAGTAGCCGGCGTTCAGGCGCACGATGTCGAACGTGTAGTTGCCGCCGACCGAGAACGTCTGGTTCCGGTAACCGTCGTGGTTCACGTGGTTGTAGAAGCCCGACACGTTGAACGGCCCGCCGTTGTAGCCGAGCGCGACCTGGTACGCGGAGCCGGTCGCGAACGCGGTCGAGTTGCTGAACTGGTAGCCGGCGCTCGCGAAGATGCCGTTGCTGAACAGCTTCTTCCACGCGACGCCGTTGTTGTAGCGCGTGCCGGTCGGGCCGGCCGCGTAGAAGATCATCTGCTTGAAGTTGTTCGAGTTGGTCCAGCCGCCTTCCTCGGTCGACAGCTTCGAGGAACCGTACGCATCGCCGTAGATCGTGGACGCATCGCGGGCGATCGTGTTCTGGAAGCCGGCCGTCAGCTTGCCGAAGCGCTCGTCCTCGACGCCCACCCATGCGTCGCGGTCGAAGATCTGGCCTTCGTCTTCCATCTGGCCGTTCGCGACCACGAATTCGCTTTCGAGGCGGAAGATGATCTTCGTGCCGCCGCCGATGTCTTCAGCGCCCTTCAGGCCCCAGCGGCTGCCGCTGAACCACGGCTCGCCTGCGTTGCCCATCCCGATCACGTGATTGCCGTTCGCGTCGGCGTGGGTCCGGTAGGTCGGAAAGCTCAGGTCCATCAGGCCGTAGAGCTGCACGCTCGACTGCGCATGCGCGTGGGTGCCGGCGCACAGGCCAGCCGCCGCGATGGAAAGGGCAAGGGTTTTTCGTTTCAAGATCGTCTCCTCCGAGCTGCCGCATTGGAATCTGGTCGTTGGCAGTACGCAATGTATGCCGACTCTTGCCGGCCACAGCGAGAGGGCCGACGCGTAGCATCGTAGAGGGTGCAATCCTTCACGACGCTTTCCCGGCCGCAAGAATCGGATCGGTGAAAACACCGAACGCGCAACAATCGCGGATCGGGCAGGCGGACGGAAGCAGGCAAGCCGGGGGCGCCGGCATGCATCGATGACGTTTCGTGCTACGAATCGGTATTCAGGGCGCGCGAAGCGGCCCGTCAGTCCTGCGTGCTCTTCATGCGCAGGATGTAACCGAGCCCGCGCAGCGTGATGATCTCGGCCGTGCTGCCCGCGAGATGCTTGCGCAGCCGGTGGATGTAGATGTCGATCGCGTCGGCGCTCGGCTCGTCGTCGAGCGCGAACACGCTGTCCATCAGGCGGGCCTTCGACACCGTCTTGTTCTGCTGCAGCATCAGCGTTTCGAGGATCGCATGCTCGCGCCGGCGCAGCGCGAGCACCGTGTCGCCGCAGCGGAATTCGCGCGTGCCGAATGCGTAGACGAGATCGCCGCACACGAGCTGCGTCGTGCCGACGCCGGCCTGCCGGCGGATCAGTGCGCGGATGCGGGCCACCAGCTCGCGCGATTCGAACGGCTTCACGACGTAGTCGTCGGCGCCCGCGCCGAAGCAGTCGACCTTGTCGTCGACCGAGCCGTGCGCGGTCAGCATCAGCACCGGCACGTTGTCGTTGCGGCGCCGCAGCCGCGCGAGCACTTCCTTGCCGCTGATGCCGGGCAGGCGCATGTCGAGCAGCACCGCGTCGTAGCGTTCGGTCTTCAGCACCGTGTCGGCGCGCTCGCCGTCGCCGACGGCATCGACCGCGAAATCCTCGCCGCGCAGCAGGTTCACGATCCAGTGCGCGAGTTCGGCGTTGTCTTCGACCAGCAGGAGTTTCATGACGGCCTTCTCTTCATTCGTAGGCGGGCAGCCGGACGGTTACGACGATACCGCGATTGCCGGCTCCCGGCGCGAGCGACACGCTGCCGCCGTGCGCCTGCGCGATCTCGCGGACGATCGCGAGCCCGAGGCCCGAGCCTTCGGTGTCGGCCGACACGCGGTAGAACCGCTTGAACACGTGCGGCCGCGCTTCGGCCGGGATACCGGGGCCGTTGTCGACGACGTCGAGCACGATCGCGTCGCCATCGCGGCGGCCGCAGACCGTCACGCAGCCGCCCGGCTGCGTATAGCGCACCGCGTTGTCGACGAGGTTCATCACCAGCGCGGTCAGCAGGCTGTCGCTGCCGGCGACGTCGAGCCGTTCGCCGAGGTCGGCGCCGAGATCGATATTGCGCTGCTGCGCGAGCACGATCGTTTCCTCCAGCACGCTCGATACCACGGCCGCGAGATCGACGCGATGGGTCAGCAGCGTCGACGGCGTCGCTTCCGCATGCGCGAGCAGCAGCAGCTTGTCGGTCACGTCGGCCATCTTGCGGCTGCTGCGCTGCATGCTGTCGAGCACCGATGCGAGTTCACGATCGTCGTTGCCGCGCTGCTGCGCGTACTGAATCTGCGTATCGAGCACCGCGATCGGCGTGCGCAGCTGATGCGCGGCATCCGCGATGAAACGGCGCTGCGTGGCCGTGTGCGTGTTGAGCCGCGCGATGCACTGGTTGATCGCGTCGACGATCGGCCGCAACTCGTGCTGCAGCCGCTCGGGGCGGATCGGCTCCAGCTCCATCGGGCCGCGGTCGGCCACGTCGTCCTTCAGCTTCATCAGCGGGCGCAGCTCGAGCGTGAGGCCGAGATAGACGAGCACCACCGCGAGCACCAGCATCAGCGACAGACGCACGAGCTGCGGCCGCCAGATCGTCGCGACCATCGCGCCGTAAGAACGCGTCGTCTTCGCGACGACCACCGTCACCGTCTCGATCTGCCCCTCGTCGTACAGCTGACGGTCATAGGCCACCGCGCGCAGCGGCACGCCGTCGAGCGACGTGTCGTACAGCGTCGGCTCGACGCCGTGCCGTGCCGGCA
Source organism: Burkholderia sp. AU31624 (assembly GCF_020420065.1). Classification (NCBI taxonomy): domain Bacteria; kingdom Pseudomonadati; phylum Pseudomonadota; class Betaproteobacteria; order Burkholderiales; family Burkholderiaceae; genus Burkholderia; species Burkholderia sp. AU31624. The sequence goes on along the minus strand of NZ_JAIZRT010000014.1, from coordinate 87,390 downwards.
GGTCGAGCGCAGGATTGCCGGCGAGCAGGCCGTCGTGGCCGTCGATCACCTTGTAGAACACCGAGTCGCGCGACGGCGATTCGAAGATCTCCAGCGCGGCGGGCGGCACGTCGGCCGCCGGCCGCCCGTCGCGCCATTCGATGTCCTCGCCGATCGTGCGCGCCGACGCGACGAGCGCGCTGTCCTGCACGAGCGCGGCCGTGGTCCGCGCGGTGTCGTATGACATCGCGCCGGCGATCAGCACGAACACCGCGAGCGGCAGCAGCAGCCACCACAGCAGCCGTCCGCGCAGGCTGTGCGCCATCCCGTTGCGCTCCTTCTCCGAAATGCCGAACCGCGCCGGGAGCGCCGGCGCGGTCGGGTGTGTCATGTCAGGCGTCCGTCTGCGGCGTTCAGAACGCCGCGGGGCGCCACTTCAGCAGCCGCTTCTCGAGCCACGTCAGCAGGTAGTCGGCGGCCAGCGCAACCACCGCCAGCACGATCATCGCCGCGAACACGCCGCTCGCGTTGAACGCGCCCTGGGCGGTGGAGATTAGCAGGCCGATGCCCTGCTTGGAACCCAGGAATTCGCCGACCACCGCGCCGACCAGCGCGAAGCCGAAGCTCACGTGCAGGCTGGCGAGAATCCAGCTCAGCGCGGACGGGATCACGACCGACGTGGTGATCTGCCGGCGCGACGCGCCGAGGATCTGCGCGTTCGCGATCAGGTAGCGGTCGGCTTCGCGCACGCCCTGGAACGCGTTGCCGAACACGACGAAGAACACCATCACGACGGCCAGCGCGATCTTCGACGCCATCCCGAGGCCCAGCGCGATCACGAAGATCGAGCCGAGCACGACGCGCGGGATCGAGTTCGCGATCTGGATGTACAGGCCGAACACGTCGGCCATCAGCTTGTTGCGGCCGAGCACGATCCCGCAGATCACGCCGGCCACCGAGCCGATCACGAAGCCGATGCCGGTTTCCTCGAGCGTGACCCACACCTGCGTGAGCAGCGGGCCCTGCGACGTGCCGTTCACGAACCAGTCCTGGATCTGCGCGAAGATCAGCGTCGGTTGCGAGAAGAAGAACGGATCGATCCACTTCAGCCGTGCGGCGAGTTCCCACCCGCCCAGCACGATCACGAGTACGGCGATCCGCAGGCCGATGATCAGTTGCCGGCGGCGGCGCAGGCGGGTTTGAGCGGCGCGCGACTCGTCCTCGAGCGACGTTGCCGGAATGGCGGTGGGGGGAAGCGTCATGTCGGTCATGCTCCTGTCCTTGCGGTCCTTGCCTTGAGCGTATGCGTCAGCCGATCTGCACTTCTTCGCGCAGGTCGTGCCAGATGTCCTTGGAAATTTCGATGAAGCGCGTGTCGTAGCGGATCTCCGACGTGACGCGCGGGCGCGGCAGGTCGATCTCGACCACGCGCTTGAGCGTGGCGGGCCGCGCGGTCAGCACGAACACGCGGTCGGCCAGCGCGATCGCCTCCTCGAGATCGTGCGTGACGAACACCACCGAGCCCTTGTTCGCTGACCAGAGCTGCAGCAGCTCGTCCTGCATCAGCGTGCGCGTCTGCATGTCGAGCGCGGAGAACGGCTCGTCCATCAGCAGGATTTCCGGCTGGTTGATGAAGGTCTGCGCGAGCGCGACGCGCTTTCTCATCCCGCCGGAGAGCTGGTGCGGGTAGTGCTTCGTGAACTTGTCGAGGCCGACCTTGCGGATCCATTCCTCGGCCTGCGCGTACGCGACGTCCTTCGAGCGGCCGCGAAACAGCGGGCCCGCTGCGACGTTGTCGATCACGTTGCGCCACGGAAATACGGCGTCGGCCTGGAACACGAAGCCGATGCGCGGGTCGATCCCGTCGACCGGCCGGCCCATCACACGGACTTCGCCCGACGCGGGCTTGAGCAGCCCGGTGATCAGGTTCAGCGTGGTCGACTTGCCGCAGCCGGTCGGGCCGACGATCGCGATGAACTCGCCGCGCGCGACGCTCATGCTGAAGTCGCGCAGCGCGACGGTAGCCTTGCCTTCCGGCGAAATGAAGCGGCACGACACATTGCGAAACTCGATCGCCGGTGTGCTCGGGGAAACTGCCTGATTCATCGCATTGATCCTGCGGGTGAGGAGAGCGTCGCAGCGTGGCGGCGCCGGGCCGGTCAACCGGGCCGGAACGGGGAGCGCACGGCGGCGGGATCGCCGCCGCCGGCGCGACTGCCGAGTTCGATTACTTCGCGTTCACGAAATCGTTCGTGAAGGTGCGCGCCAGGTCGATGTGCTTGCCCTTCACCGACGGGTTGAACGCCGACAGCACCTTCAGCACGGTGGCCGGGCCGTCGGCCGGCATCTTGCCGTCGGCCGTGTACATCGGCAGCGACGCCTTCAGCGCGCTCACGTACAGCGCCTTGTCCTTCTGGTAGTCGGCCGGCATCTTCGCGGCGATTTCATCGGCGCTGTGCGTGTGGATGAACTGCATCGTCTTCGCGAACGCGTGCGCGAGCTTGGTCGCCTGATCCTTGTGCGAATCGGCCCAGGCCGACTGCACGTACAGGCTCGCGGCCGGATAGGTACCGCCGAGCGCGGCGCGCGTGCCTTCCAGCGTGCGCAGGTCGACCAGCACCTTCGCGTCGCCCATCTTCTCGAGCGCGGACACCGTCGGCTCGGTCGTCATGCCGGCGTCGATACGGCCCTGCTTGATCGCGGCGATGAAGCTCGCGTCGGCGCCGACCGGCAGCATCGTGTACTGGGTCGACTGCACGCCGTGCTGGAGCGCAAGGTATTGGGTGAGGAAGCTGGTCGACGAGCCGAGGCCCGTCACGCCGAGCGTCTTGCCCTTCGAGTCGGCCATCGACTTGAAGGTCGGCGCGGCCTTGGTCGACACCATCTCGACTTCGCCCGGCACCTGGCAGAGCACGGCGATCGCCTTCACGTCCTTGCCCTTGCTCTGCAGGTCGACCGTGTGGTCGTAGAAGCCGACGACGCCCTGCACGGCGCCTGCCAGCAGTTCGTTCTCGGCGTCGACGCCGGCCGGCTGCGACAGCAGCTCGACGTCGAGCCCTTCGGCCTTGAAGTTGCCGAGCTCCTGCGTGAGCCGTGCGGGCAGGTAGATGAGCTTCGCGATCCCGCCGACCATGATCGTGATCTTGCCGCCGTCGTCGGCGAAAGCGGGGTGAGCGGCGAGCGCGCAGCTGAGGCTGGCTGCAACGGCGAGGGTGCGCAGGATGGGTCGCATCGGGATCGTCTCCTTCGTTGTATTCGTATGGCGCGATGCTTGCTGCATCGTCACGACGAGTATAGGGAGGCGAAACCTTCTGCAACCTTTCGCGGGTTGGCGGTTCCTTTAGGGGTTTTCCAGCAACGGAGGGCCGGAACCGGTGGGAAACGGGGGCGGCAGGCGCTCAGCGCCAGCCGGTCAGCACCCGCCCCATCGCGTCGAGCCCCATGTCGAACAGGTGCGCCACGAACGGCACGAGGTTCGGGATCATCAGTTGCACGAGCAACAGCCCGACGAGCATCGTGACGGGAAAGCCGACCTGGAACACGCCGATCTGCGGCGCCGCGCGGTTCAGGATGCCGAGCGCGAGGTTCGCGATCAGCAGCGCCGCGACCACCGGCAGCGCGAGCAGCAGCCCCATCTCGAACACCGTCGTGCCGAACCCCGCGAGCGTGCGCCAGCCGGGCGCGTGCAGCAGGTCGGCCGACACCGGCAGCGACTGGAACGACGCGGTGAGCGCGGCGAACACCTGCAGGTGGCCGTCCACCGCGAGGAACGCGAGCATCGCGATCGCGTTCAGGAAGCGGCCCATCGCGGGCGTCGCGCCGCTCGTGTGCGGATCGAAGAAGGTGGCGAAGCCGAGCCCCATCGACAGCCCGATGAAATCGCCGGCCGCCCCGACGGCCGCGAACACGATCTGCATCGTGAAGCCCATCGCGATGCCGATCAGGAACTGCATGACGACGATCCAGATGCCCTGCGCGGAGAACACGGTGACGTCCGGCATCGCGCCGAGCGTGGGGGCGACGACCAGCGCCATGAACGCGGCGAGGCCGATCTTCACGCGAATGGGCACCGCCGCATGGCCGACGACGGGCGCGGTCGCGACGAGCGCGAGCATCCGCACGAACGGCCACAGGAACGCCGTGAGCCAGCCGTTGAGCTGCGCGTAGGTAACCGAGAACATCGCCGCCGGGTGGTGCGCGCGGCTCAGCCGACGCCGAGGGTCGCGACGTGCAGCAGCGTCTGCCGCAGGTAGTCGAGCATCGTCGTCATCATCCACGGGCCGGCGATCACGAGCGTCGCGGCGACCGCGAGCAGCTTCGGGATGAACGACAGCGTCGCCTCGTTGATCTGCGTCGCGGCCTGGAACAGGCTCACGACCAGGCCAACCGCGAGCGCGACCAGCAGCAGCGGGGCGGCCAGCAGCAGGCCGACCATCATCGCGTGGTGCGCGAGCGTCATCACTTGTTCGGGCGTCATCGTGCGTGTTCCTCCGCGGCTTACGTAAAGCTCTGCGCGAGCGAGCCGATCAGCAGCTGCCAGCCGTCGACCAGCACGAACAGCATCAGCTTGAACGGCAGCGACACGGTGGACGGCGACACCATCATCATCCCCATCGACATCAGCACGCTCGCGACGACCATGTCGATGATCAGGAACGGGATGAACACCGTGAAGCCGATCTGGAAGCCGGTCTTCAGCTCGCTCGTGACGAACGCCGGCACCAGCAGCGACAGCGGCACGTCCTCGGGCCCCTGCATCGGCGCGGCCTTCGAGATCTTCGCGAACAGCGCGAGATCGGTCTCGCGGGTCTGCTTCAGCATGAAGGTCTTGAACGGCGCGACGCCGCGCTGCACGGCCTGCTCCATCGGCATCGAGCCGTCGGAGAACGGCTTGTAGCCGTCGTTGTACGCCCGGTCGAGCACCGGCGACATCACGAAGAAGGTGAGGAACATCGCGAGGCCGACGAGCACCTGGTTCGGCGGCGTCGTCGCGGTGCCGAGCGCCTGGCGCAGCAGCGACAGCACGATGATGATGCGCGTGAAGCTCGTCATCATCAGCAGCATCGCCGGCAGGAACGACAGCATCGTGAGCAGCAGCATCGTCTGCACGCTCAGCGAATACGTGGTGCCGCCATGCGGGCCCGGGCTCGCGTTGAACGCGGGCAGGCCGTTCGCCTGCGCATACGCGAGCGCGGGGGCGAGGCAGAGGATCAGCACGGGCGCGAGGCGCGCCGCGCGATGCAGGAAGGCGTGTTTCATCGGAATGCGGGGTCGGAAAGAGGGCGCGTTGCCATGTCAGCGGTCCGTGCCGCGACCGAGGCGCTTCGCGGCTTCGCCCGCGAGCGCGTCGCGAAACCGCGAGCCGAACGTGCCGGGCAGGCCGCCGTCGGACGGGGCGGCGCCGGCGGGCGCGTCGGCGGAAGCCGGGGCCGCCGCCGCACCGGCCGGCAGCGTGTGCAGCAATCGCACGTTGCCCGGCGCGACGCCGAGCACGAGCCAGGTATCGCCGATCTCGACGATCGTCGCGCTTTCCTTCGCGCCGACCGCGACGCTCGACACGACCTTCAGCGGGCCGCCGCGGCGTGCATGCTGGAAGCCGAAGCGGCGCGCGAGCCAGGCACACGCGAACACGAGACCGATCACGACCGCGAGCCCGACCAGCGTCTGCAGCACCGCGCCGAAGCCGAGCGACGGTGCGGCCGAGCCGACCATCACGCCCGATGCGATCGACCCGGGGTGGTTCACCGCGTTCATGTCGGCGGCGCTTGCCGGCGCGGTGGCGAGCGACGCCGCAATGGCCGCGGCAGCCGCCGTCGCTATCACGCTGCGCGCGCGGCGGCCGGGCATCACTACGTTCACCGGTTCAGCTTCCGGATGCGTTCGGCCGGCGTGATGATGTCGGTCAGGCGGATGCCGAACTTGTCGTTGACCACCACGACCTCGCCCTGCGCGATCAGGCAGCCGTTCACGAGCACGTCCATCGGCTCGCCGGCCATGCCGTCCAGCTCGACGACCGAACCCTGCGCGAGCTGCAGCAGGTTGCGGATCGCGATCTTCGTGCGGCCGAGCTCCACGGTCATCTTGACCGGGATGTCGAGGATCATCTCGATGTCGTTGTGCGTCGTGTTTGCCGCGGCCTTCGACAGCGGCTGGAACACGCCGGCGCCCGTCGCACCGGCCGGCACCGGCTGCTCGTTTTGCTCGGCCAGCGCGGCCGCCCAGTCGTCCATGCCCGGATCTTCTTCCGCCGCGGCCGGTGCCGCCTGCGCGGCGGCGGCCGATGCCGCGAGGGCCGCGTCGGCCATCGCTTGTGCGTCGTCCTCGGGCGTCTGGTTCAGCTCACTCATATCCACCTTCCTTCATCGAATCGCCCGCGCTGATCATCTTCTGCACGCGCAACGCATATTGACCATTGAAAATTCCGTAGCCGCATTCCATCACCGGCACGCCGTCGACCTTCGCGGTGATCGTGTCCTCGATCTCCAGCGGCAGCACGTCGCCCGCGCGCAGGTTCAGGATCTTCTCGAAGTTCGACGAGATCTCGGCGAGGTTCGCGGTCAGCTCGACCTCGGCGGACTGCACCTGCTGCGACAGCACGCGCACCCAGCGGCGGTCGACTTCGAGCGCCTCGCCCTGGATCGGCGACGCGAGCACGTCGCGGATCGGCTCGACCATCGAGTACGGCATGCAGATGTGCAGCGTGCCGCCCGTCGGCCCGAACTCGATCGAGAACTGCGTGACGATGACGATCTCGTTCGGCGTCGCGACGTTCGCGAACTGCGTGTGCATTTCCGAGCGCACGAATTCGAACTGCAGCGGCCGCACGCTCTTCCACGCGGTCGTGTAGTGCTCGAACACGAGGTTCAGCAGCTTGCCGATGATCCGCTGCTCGGTGGCCGTGAAGTCGCGGCCCTCGACGCGCGTGTGAAAGCGCCCGTCGCCGCCGAACAGGTTGTCGACGACGAAGAACACGAGGTTCGGGTCGAACACGAACAGCGACGTGCCGCGCAGCGGCTTCACGTGCACCAGGTTCAGGTTCGTCGGAATCGGCAGGTTGCGGGTGAACTCGCTGTACTTCTGCACCTTCACCTGGCTGACGGAGATTTCCGCCGTGCGCCGCATGAAGTTGAAGATGCCGATCCGCAGCAGGCGCGCGAAGCGGTCGTTGATGATCTCGAGGCCGGGCATCCGGCCGCGGACGATCCGCTCCTGCGTCGCAATGTTGTAGGGGCGGACGCCCGACGTGTCGCGCTGTTCGTCGACTGAATCGGCTTCGCCCGTGACGCCCTTGAGGAGGGCATCGACCTCCTCCTGGGACATGAACTCCTGGTGACCCATACGCGCTCCTTTCTCGGCCGCGTTACTGGACGACGAACTCGGTGAACAGCACGTCGTCGACCTTCGCGCGCTGGTTGCCCGGCTGCGTCGGCTGCTCGATCAGCTCCCGCAGTTCCTTCGCGAGCGAACGTTTGCCGTCCGGCGTCGCGAGTTCCTCGGGATGCTTGTTCGACAGCGCGAGCAGGATCCGGCTGCGGATCTCCGGCATCCGCGCGGTCAGTTGCTCCTGCGCCTTCGAGTCGGTGAGCTTCAGCGACAGGCCGACGCGCAGGTAGTGCTGCGCGCCGTCGTCGGACTGCAGGTTCACGGTCAGCGGGTCGAGCGGGAAGAACACCGGCGCGGCCAGCGGCGCCGGCTCGGCGGGCTTGCTCGCATGGCCGACGCCTTCCTTGCTCAGGAACACGTACATGCCGCCGGCTGCGGCGGCTGCCGCGCCCAGCGCGATGACGGCGATCAGCGCGATGCGCTTGAACTTGCCGGAGGAAGCCGGCTTGTCGGCGGTCGGGTTTGCGGTCGTGGAGGCCATGTGAATGCGTGCGTGATGTCTCGTAGCATGCATTGTTCGGCATCCGGGCCGAGCCCGATGGGTGGAAAAGAGGGGGGATTTGCGGCTATCTCAGCCGATTGTCGGCCGGGTGTCGGCCGGATGCAGGGTAAGCGGGGGCGGAAAGGGCCGCCGGGGCTGGCGGCTGAAGCGTGTGGGGTGAGGCGTGAGCGCCGTACCCGCCGCGCGGAACTCCCGCGCCGCTGGCGGCAGGCACGATTGCGCCAGGCCGGGCCGGTGCCTGGCGGGCGTCCGCCGCCCGGTCAGATCGGCAGCAGTGTCAGGAGCGGCGCGATCAGCACCATCGCGACGCCCGCGATCATCATCGTCAGGCTCGACACGACGCCTTCCTCGCTGCCGATCTCGCGCGCCTTCGCGGTGCCCACGCCGTGGGCGGCCGCGCCGAACAGCGCGCCGCGCGCGAGCCGCGTGCGCATCGGCACCAGCGCGAGCACCAGCTCGCCGAGCAGCATCCCGCAGATGCCGGTCGCGATCACGAACAGCGCGGTGAGATCCTTCGGCGCGTGGATCTTGTCCGATACGGCGAGCGCGAACGGCGTCGACACCGAGCGCGTCATCAGCGAGCGCTGCAGCTCGGGCGACAGGTGCAGCAGCTTCGCGAGCAGCAGCGACCCGCACACGCCGGCACAGATCCCGACCGCGACGCCGACCGACAGCGACAGCCAGTGGCGGCGGATCAGGTCGCGATAGTCGTAGATCGGCACCGCGAACGCGATCGTCGCCGGGCCGAGCAGCCACATCAGCCAGCGCGTGTCGTGGAAGTAGACCGAATAGGGGATGCCGGTCAGCAGGACGAGCAGCACCAGCACGCCCGGCACGAACACGAGCGGCGAGAACAGCAGCGTCTTCTTGTACGCGTAGAGCCGCTTCGACGCGAAATACAGCACGACCGTCAGCACGAAGCAGCCGAACGAGATCGCGGTGTTCGCCTGATCGGCGGACAGGTTCGACAATGCGGCAAGCATGGCAGGCTCCGGCTCAGTGGGCGGACGCGGCGGTGAGGCGCGTGCGGCGGCGTTCGGCGAACACGCGCTGCACGGCGAGCCGGCGCTCGAGCTTCGCGGCGAGGTCGACCGCAACGGCCACCGCGACCATCACGAATGCGGTGCCGGCGAGCATCACCAGCGCGATGCGCCAGCCGTCCTCGCGGAACAGCCCGCCGTACTGCACGGCCGCGACGGCGGCCGGCACGAAGAACAGCAGCATGTCGGACAGCAGCCAGTTCGCGCCGTCCTTCACCCAGGCGGGCGCGACGCGGCCCGAGAACAGCAGCACGAGGAGCACCGCAAGGCCGATCACGCCCGACGGAATCGGCAGCCCGATCTTGCGCACGGCCCAGTCGACCGCCATCCACAGCACGCCGAGCGCGGCGGCCTGCAGCGCGATCCGGCCCGTGCGGGCCAGGCTGCCCGAAGCGGCGGGGCGGGCGGCGAATGCGGCGGTCGGCTTGGTCATGGCGGGCTCCCTACAGATATTCCGTTGATGGTGGGAGTATAGGGTTTCCCCTAACCATAAATAAAATGACTTGTCTCTATCCTTGTCATTCCAATTCGGAATTCGTTTTCTGATCGCCGCACCACTTTGGGGAGTCATCGATGGAATTGCGCGCGTTGCGGTACTTCGTCGAGGTGGTTCGCCAGCAGAGTTTCACGGCGGCCGCCGACAAGCTGTTCGTGACCCAGCCGACCATCAGCAAGATGGTGAAGGCGCTCGAGGACGAGATCGGCTCGCCGCTGCTGCTGCGCGACGGTCGGCAGATGGTGCTGACCGACGCGGGGCGGATCGTGTTCCAGCGCGGCCAGGACGTGCTCGCCGCGCAGGCGCAGCTGCAGTCGGAGCTGAACGATCTCGGCACGCTCGGGCGCGGCGAGCTGACGATCGGCATCCCGCCGCTCGGCGGCTCGCTGTTCACGCCGATCATCGCTGCCTACAAGCAGCGCTATCCGAACATCGAGCTGAAGCTGTTCGAGCAGGGCGCGCGGATGATCGAGGCCGCGCTGACGTCGGGTGAGCTGGAACTCGGCGGGCTGCTGGAGCCGGTCGATCCCGGCACCTTCGAGCGGCTGCCGATGGTGCGCGCGCCGCTGTGGCTCGTCGCGCCGCGCGAATCGCGCTGGGAGGATCACGCGGCCGTGCCGCTCGCGGATCTCGCGCGCGAGTCGTTCGTGTTCTACGCGGAAAGTCTCGCGCTGCACGACGCGGTGCTGGATGCGTGCCGGCAGGCCGGCTTCACGCCGTCGATCGTGAGCCGCAGCGGCCACTGGGATTTCATGGCCGCGCTCGTGCATGCGGGGGTCGGCATCGCGCTGCTGCCCGAGCCGTATTGCCGGCGGCTCGACGCGGGCCAGTTCACGTGCCGGCCGATCGTCGAGCCGGAGATCACGTGGGCGATCGCGCTCGGCTGGCTGAAGAAGGGGTATCTGTCGCACGCGGCGCGCGCGTGGCTCGACGTGGCGCGGGCGACGCTGCCGATCGCGCCGGGTGACGATCTGGCGTTTGGTGGGTTGCGGGCGAGGGAGTGAGGCCCGCCGAAGCGGGTGGTCAAGCGAACGAGGCGGGCGCAACAGCCGCCCGCCGCGCGGTCAATGCCCCATCGCCGGCCCCGCGCCCTTCCTCGGCTTCGTGACCCACACGAGCGCCGCGAGCGCGCCGAACATGAACGCCGATAGCAGGAAGAAGTCGTTGGTCGCCATCATGAAGCCCTGCTGCGTGACGAGCTGGTTGAGCTGCGCATTGGCCGTCTGGCCGACGATGCCGAGCTGCGACAGCGCGCCCTGGTAGTCGGTCGTGTTCTGCGCATACACGCTCACCGATTCCGACAGCCGCGCGTGGTGGTAGATCGCGTCGTTTTCCCAGAACGTCGAGCTGGCCGCCGTGCCGATCGCGCCGGACAGCGTGCGCAGGAAGTTCGACAGCCCCGACGCGCTCGCGAGCCGGTCGTCGGAGATGCTCGACAGCGTGATCGTCGTCATCGGCACGAAGAAGCACGCGACGCCGATCCCCTGCACGAGCCGCGGCAGGATCACGTGGTTGAACGGCACGTCTAGCGTAAACGTCGAGTTCCAGATCGACACGCCGGCGAACACGATGAACGCGAAGCTCGCGACCATCCGCAGGTCGAGCCGGTGCATGTTGCGGCCGATCAGCGGCGACAGCACGAGCGCGAGCAGCCCGACCGGCGCGGTCGCGAGGCCGGCCTTGCCGGCCGTGTAGCCCATCACCGTCTGCAGCCACAGCGGGAAGATCACGACCGAGCCGAAGAACGCCATGAAGCCGAACGAGATGATCATCGCGCCGAGCGCGAAGTTGCGGTCCTTGAAGAGCGACAGGTCGACCACCGGCTCCTTCTCGGTCGCCTCCCACACGAGCATGAACGCGAGCGACACGACCGCGATCAGCGCCAGCGCGACGATGAACGTCGAGTTGAACCAGTCGCGGTCCTTGCCGAGGTCGAGCATCATCTGCAGGCACGACACGCCGATCACGAGCAGCGCGAGGCCGATCGCGTCGATCCGCTGCTTCGACGTCTTCGTCTCGCGGCCGCGCAGCAGGAAATACGCGCAGGTCGCCGAGAAGATGCCGATCGGCAGGTTGATGTAGAAGATCCACGGCCATGTGTAGTTGTCGCTGATCCAGCCGCCCAGCAACGGGCCGAAGATCGGTGCGACGATCACCGTCATCGCCCATAGCCCGAGCGCGAGCCCGCGCTTCGCGGGCGGGTAGCTGCGCATCAGGATCGTCTGCGACAGCGGCACCATCGGCCCCGACACGAGGCCCTGCAGCAGCCGGAACGCGATCAGCGTCTCGAAGTTGGTCGCGAGGCCGCACAGCGCCGATGCGACGGTGAACGCGAGCACCGACAGCGTGAACAGCCGCACCTCGCCGACCCGCCGCGCGAGCCAGCCGGTGAGCGGCACCGCGATCGCGGACGCCACCGAGTACGACGAGATCACCCAGGTGCCTTCGCTCGTCGCGACGCCGAGGCTGCCGGAAATGGTCGGCACCGCGACGTTCGCGATCGACGTGTCGAGCACTTCCATGAAGGTGCCGAGCGCGAGCCCGACGGTGAGCAGCGCGAGCGCACCGCCGGACAACGGCGCGGGTTCGGCGGCGGGGGCGGCGGATGCCGTGGTGTCGGACATCGGAATCTCCTAGACGCGGCGCGCGCGACGCGCCGGCGCAACGCACGGGTGTGCGCCGCAGCGCAACCCGGCCGGGTGGAACGGATAAAGGGAAAAGGGGAGCGCGTGCCTTGTCATCTTCTGCCCAGACAGATAAATAAGCGAGTGCTTAACCTAGACATGGGGCCTCCGCGCGCCTCAGCCGTCCGCTTCTTCGTCGGGGTTCGGGCAACCGGTCGAACCGGGCCCGTTGGCGATGAAGCGCTGCAACAGGCCGGTGAGCGTCACGAGCTCGTCGGCCGAGAAACCGTCGAGTTGCGCGTTGAGCGCGTTCGCGATCAGCGACGGCAGCGCACGGGCGGCGTCGGCACCGCGTTCGGTCAGCGTCAGCTCGATCATCCGGCGATCCTGCTCGCTGCGCGAGCGGGCGACCAGCCCCTTGCGTTCGAGGCGGTCGAGCATCCGCGTCATCGACCCGCTGTCGTACGACATCTTGCGGGACAGCTCGAACGGCGTGCGCGCATAGCCGCGCGACAGCAGCAGGATCACGCCGATCTGCTGCGCGGTGAGGTCGAGCGGCTCGAGCGCACGGTCCATCCGCTCGACGAGCGCCTGCTTCGCCTTCGACAGGTAATAGCCGAGGCTCGTTTCCAGCGCGATGTTCTCGGGATCGTAGAGGCCGCCGGTCATGCGATTGCGCACGCAGCAATAGTGCGTTTCGGATTTAAACGCGCCCAGTATCTTGAAAATTGATTGCATAGTCAATATTATTTGAGGCAACCAGTTACGACGTGCATGTTGCACTGCCGGAGACTATGTTCTGACCGATGCGCCCGCGCTGCGGGCACCCCGAGGATGTTCGCGATGCTGTTCCTGAAAAATGCCGCCGGCGCGCTGCGCCGCAACCTGACCGATACCGCTCATCATGCGTTTTCCGGGCCGCACCGCGGCTGGAAGATCGCGCTGTACGTGACGATGCTGGTGGTCCCGGGCGGCTCGCTCGCGGCGCTCGGGTTCGCATGGTTCGATCATCGCCGGCAGCGCAACGCGAAAGACGGCGCCCGCCGCACGGGCCAGCCGGCCGCGACGGAGCCGTCGACATGGCGGTCCGCCGCCGAACCGCTCCCGCTGCCCGCGCGCTGCCACTGACCGCTGACCGCGCGCGTCTCCCGCCTTCCTGGCTGCTCCGACTGAGCGCCGGCCGCGCCCCGCACGGCCGGCGTCGCATCCCCGTCTTCCCGTCAGCTGGCCGTAATGGCCGGTAAACCGGCCGCTCGCGCCGGTAACACATTCCTGTCCCCGCGCACCGTACCCTTGGGGCTGCGCAGCTTTCCCGCCGTCAGTTACCATTTGTCCGCCAGCGGCACGACGACCGCATCGCGCGACGCCGCTCGCCGGACGTCGCGCCCAGACAGGAAAACCACCATGCCGTACGCCTCCCTCCCGCGCGCCCCTCGCCCGCTGAGCGCCGCCGTCGCCGTCGCGACGGCCGTGCTGCTCGCCGGCTGCGCCGTCGGGCCCGACTATCACCGGCCCGACACGTCGATCCCCGCCGCCTACAAGGAAGCGCCGGCCGGCTGGAAGGTCGCGCAGCCCGCCGACCGCACCGACCGCGGCGCGTGGTGGACGGTCTACAACGATCCGCAGCTCGATGCGCTGATCGGCAGGCTCAACGCGTCGAACCAGACCATCGCGCAATCGGCGGCCGCGTACCGGCAGGCGCGCGCGCTCGTCACCGAGGCGCGTGCCGCGTATTTCCCGACCGTCGGGCTGACCGCGTCGGGCTCGCGCGCCCGCACGCCGCGCACGTCGGTGTCGTCGGGTTCGTCGTCGAGCTTCGGCAGCGGTTCGTCCGGCTCGATCAACAACAGCTACAGCGTCGGCCTCGACGCGAGCTGGGAACCGGACCTGTGGGGCAAGGTGAGTCGCACCGTCAGCGCGCAGCGCGCCGGCGAAGCGGCCGCCGCGGCCGATCTCGCGAACGCGCGGCTGTCGCAGCAGGCACTGCTCGCGCAAACCTATTTCCAGCTGCGCACGTCCGATGCGCTGCAGAAGCTGCTCGACGACACCGTGAAGTCGTACGAACAGTCGTTGAAGCTCACGCAGAACCAGTACGCGCAGGGCGTTGCCGCACGTGCGGACGTGATCCAGGCGCAAACGCAGCTGCAGAGCGCGCAGGCCGCATCGATCGACAACGGCGTGGCCCGCGCGCAGTACGAGCATGCGATCGCGACGCTGATCGGCGAACCGGCGTCCACTTTCTCGCTGCCGCCGAATCCGCTCACGGCCGAGCCGCCGATCACGCCGGTCGACGTGCCGTCGGCGATCCTCGAGCGCCGCCCCGACATCGCGGCGGCCGAGCGTCGTGCGGCGGCCGCGAACGAACAGATCGGCGTCGCGATCGCCGCGTTCTTCCCGACGCTCACGCTGTCGGCCACCGGCGGCTTCCAGAGCTCGGTGTGGTCGCAGCTGTTCACGCTGCCGGCACGCTTCTGGACGGTCGGCCCGCAGCTCGCGGCCACGCTGTTCGACGCCGGGCTGCGCGCCGCGCAGACCGACGCCGCGCGCGCGACCTACGACCAGGACGTCGCCGCGTACCGCCTCGCGGTGCTCACCGCGTTCCAGGACGTCGAGGACAACCTCGCGTCGCAGCGCATCCTCGCGCAGGAAATCGACGTGCAGCGGCAGGCCGTCGACAGCGCCGAGCATTCGCTCGCGATCGTCACGAACCAGTACAAGGCCGGCACGGTCGCCTACCTGAACGTGCTGACCGCGCAGACCACCGCGTTCACCGCGCAGCAGAAGCTCGCGACGATCGCCGGGCAGCGGATGACGTCTTCGGTCGGGCTCGTGAAGGCGCTCGGCGGCGGCTGGAACGTGGCTGAGATGACGCGCGAGAACGGCGACGTCGCGGCGCCCGTGCCGGCGTCCGGTGCGGCCGCGCCCGCGGCCACCGCACCGCTCGCGCAGAAGTAGGAAGGAAAGGGCGACGCGCGCGTCAGCGCTGCGCGTCGCCGAAGATCAGCGACACCTCGTTGTTGCCGATCGGGTGGCCAAGCAGGTTCAGCAGCCCCGCGAGGTTCGCCTGCTGCTCGGGCGCCGAGTGCGCGGTGCCGCGGAACGAGCCCTGGCCCGGGCCGAAGGTGCCGTGGCCGTCGAGGAACAGCGGGCCCTGCGTCGTCGACAGGTCGAGATCGGCGCCGGCCCCCTTCGCCTGCAGCACCGCGCGGTACGAACCGAGCGGCTTCACGCGCGAGACGCGCGAACTCATCGAGTCGATCGTCACCGTCAGCTGCCCGAACGCGTTGTTGCCGATCAGGCGCCAGTCGCTCCAGCCGAGCCGCACGTCGCCCTGCAGGTCGAGCGTGTTGAACGGCGTGCCGAGCCCCGCGAGCAGCGACGCGGGCACGGCCATCGTGCCCGCCGACAGCACCGCGCCGCGCCACGTCGCATCGAGCGTGACCGCGTCGGGCATCGCCTCGGTCTGCCGCATGCGCATCTGCACGCGCCCGGTCAGCAGCGGCCAGAAGCGCGTGGTCCATTCGACCCGGCCGGGCAGCAGCGTCGCCGCGCTCTGGTCGGCCCCCGGCGCGAGCATCAGCGTGCCCGAGCCGTGCCACAGCGACCCGTCGGGATCGACGAGATTCACGTGCCCGCCGGTCGCACGCGCGAACTGCGGCGCGATCCACGCGGCCGGCGCAAGTGCGACGAGCGTCAACGTCGTCGCCAGGCCGCCCGCCAGTACCCACGGCAATGCGGTGGCGAGCCGCCTCAATCCCGGCCTCATCGGCCGACTGCCACTTGCATCGTCCAGCTGCGTCATTTCTGCGTGGACGGTTGCATCACGGCCGTCAGGTCGACCTGGCCATCGTCCTTCAGCGCCGTGGCATGCGCTTCGCCGACCTGCACCTTGAACTGCCGGCGCGCATCGTCGAGCCACTGCGTCCACGCCGGGAACGACACGTTCTTCATCTGGATCTGCACGCCGTTGCCGACGATCTGCACCTGCGCGCCCTGCAGCCCGTGATCGGACAGCGACGCGGTCAGCGCGTCCTTCAGCGCGAGGCCGGTCGGCGCGACGCCCTGCGCGGCGGCCGTCAGCGACTTCGCCTCGTTCGCCTGCGCGGTCATCTGCGCCAGCTCGCGGCGCATCGTCGGCAGCTCGCGCTGGATCCGCGCGCGGCCTTCCTGCGCGGGCGACCACAGCACCGAATACGCGATCGCGACCGCCAGCACGGCACCGCCCCAGCCGAGCAGCATCTTTTCGCGCTGGGAGCGCTCGCCCCAGAACTGGGCCAGCGTCTGGTTCAGTTGTTCCGTCTTCATGAGCGGCTCCGGATCGTCCATTTGCCCGTGTTGCTGTCGACTTCGCCGGACAGTCCGTTACGCGCGAGGCGCTGCGTGAAATCGGGATCGACCTTGACCTCGGGCTTGAAGCCGACGTCGAGCCGCCGGTCGTGATAGTCGAGCGACGCGATGCCGTTCAGCGGCAGCGCGCCCATCGAACGCGACAGCCCGCTCGCCAGCGCGAGGAAATCGTTCGGCGACAGTTCGCCGGCCGCGAGACGCAACTGGTCGAGCTGGCGCTGCATCTGCGCGGGCGGATCGAGCACCGTCGTCGTTTTCGGGAACGCGGACAGCAGCGTCTCGGTGATCTGCGCGGACAGCGCATCGCGCTCGCGCGACAGCTTCCACCAGTGCAGGTTCATCCCGATCACCGCCACGCCGAGCGTCGCCGCGACGAGGGCGAGCGGCACGCGCAGGCGCTTCACCGTCGCGCGGTCGAAGCGCCACGGCTGCGATTCGAATTCGAACTGGCACAGGTCGAATTTCTCGGTCAGCGCGCGCCGCGCGAACGCGTCGAACGACAGCGGCGCGGCGCCCGGCAGCAGCGGGCCGCCGTCGGTGCGGCCGACCGATGCGAGCCGCGGCTCCGCGCCCGGTTCGCCGAGTTCGTACAGTTCGACGTCGCCGCCGCCCGCCAGCGCGGCCAGTGTGCCGGCCGCACGCGACGCGGGCGCCGCGAAGCCTTCACCGAGCGCACCGCGCGCGACCGCGAGTTCGAGGCGCGGCGCACCGGCTGCAGCCGGCAGCGCGCCGGCTTCGACGAGTACCGGTTCGACCGATGCCGCAAGGCCGAGCACCGCGGCCACCGTCGCCGGACGGGCGGGCGGCGCCTCGACGGCGTCCGCAGCAACCGCGGCGGCATCGACCTCGCTGTCGGCCGGCGCGGCGGTGACGTGCGGCGCCGGCAGGCAGCGGGTCGCGGGCACCGCGCTCAGGTGCCGGTGGCCGGCCGCCGTGAACGCTTCGCAGATCGTGCGGAACCACGCGCGATCGACGACCGCCAGCACACGGCGCCCGTCGGGCAGCGCATCCGGATCGAGCGCGATATGGCAGCCGAGCGGATCCTGGATCAGCTGATCCTCGACGATGTTGGGCAGCGCCTGGCGCAGCTTCGGTCCCTTCAGCGGCGGCACGGTCGCGGCCAGCAGCAGCACGTCGCGCGCGGCGACGATCAGCACGGTCGCATTCGCGCGCGGCAGCAACGCAAGCGCGGCGCGGCCGGCGCGCTGCACGTGGCCGGCCTTGTCGACGAGCGTGAACGGCAGCTCGGGCCACTGCCATTCCTGCAACGGCACGGCAGGCTCGCGCGGCGGCAAAGAAACAATCAACGTGCTCACAAGAGCTCCTCTCCCGATTGGCGTCGTTATAGCTGGTCGCGAATGCGCACGACCCGTGTCGAGTGCGTGGTCGGATCACGATACACGAGCGAGGTGCGATCAACCTCCGCCCGGTCATGCTGGATCCGGCCATGCACGATGAAATAGCTCGAATTGACGTCGATGACGCTCGAGTCGAGCGTCACGTTCGGCGCACCGGCGCCGCGCAGCGCGAGCTGCACGTCGCCGACGTTGCGGAAGAACACGGTCTCGCGGCGCGACACGAGCGCCTGCGCGGACGACACGCTCATCCCCGGCATCAGCGCCGCGATCACCTCGGCCGGCGCCGTGTTCATGTTCACGGGCGTCGTGGTCGGCAGCACGGTGACGAACGGGCGCAACCGCGCGACCATCTCGGGCGTCACGCCGTCGACGTCGAGCAGGCTGTCGACGCCCGTCATCATCAGCGGCGCGGGCCCGCGATCGCCGCCCGTCATGCCGGGATCGTCGGTGAAGCCGCCGCCGCCTTGCTGATCGGTCGTCACCGGCGCGGTGACCGGCGGCGCCGTGCCGCCGCCCGGCAGCGTCGGCATCTGGAAACGCGTCGCCGAATTCAGCAGGCTCGCGCGCACCTGCAGCGCGATGCGCTTCGCGAACGCGCCGTCGTAGCCGAGCGTCGTCAGCAGGCGCTGGAACGCCTGGACCTGCGTGACGTTCAACTGCAGCACGCCGGGCGCCGGCGACGCCACGAGGTTGCGCAGGTTGAACTTCGCCTGCGCGTCCTCGATCGAGCCGGAGAGATAGGTGTCTTCGCCGCCGGCGTCGTTGGGCGCACCGATCCGGCCGAGGAAGTCCGACAGTTTCGTCTTCGCGATCGGCACGCCCCAGATGCCGCCGAGGTACGTGATGCCGGGCGCCGTATCGCCTTCGGAACGCAGGATCATCCGGGTCCAGTCGAGCGCGCCGCGCGCGACCCACTGCGCCTGCGCTATCACGCGCTGGTTCTCGATCCGGCGGATCTGCACCTGCTGGCGCCACAGCATCCCCGAGACGAGGATCGCCGACAGCGCGACGACCAGCAGCGCGGTGATGATCGCCGCGCCGCGCTGGCGGCCGCGTGCCTGTGCGTGACCGGCGGCACGGGCAACCAATAATGAGCGGAGAGGGCGCGCGCGCATCGTCATTCCCCGACGAGGAAGATGCGCGTGACCGGCACACGCAGCGACGTCGCGCCGATGCTGACCTGCAGCCCCGTCACCGCGCGTGCAGGCGGCGCGTTGCCGATCTGCGGCACCTTGAGCGCATCGTTGTTCTGCGCGAGCGCGTCGTTGGCCGTCTGCAGGTTGGTGGTCCAGCCCACGCGCGGCACGTACAGCTTCGCGTCGATCGCGCCGACGCCGCCCATCAGCGCGACCCAGCTCCAGCCTTCGACGCTGCTGTCCTTCAGCATGTTGCGCAGCCGGTTCGCGTCGTCGATCGGCGGCGATGCATAGCGCACGACGCGCCCGCCGGCGATCCGGTAGCGCACCACCTGCAGCCGCGGCGCGACGCCCGGCACCTCGAGTTCGCGGACGATCTGCAGCGTATTGCCTGCCACGCCGATCGCCGGCTGGCCGGCTTCGTCGTCGGTCGCGGCGAGCCGCGCGTCGATGCGCATCTGGTCGAACATCTGCGCGAACACGCGCTCGTCTTCCATCGCGGCCGCGACCTTGTCGCGACCGCGCATGATCTGGTCGAGCCCGCGCCACGCGAGGATCGCGACCACCGCGAGGATCGCGATCGCGATCATCAGCTCGATCAGCGTGAAGCCGCGGGCGGGGCGGGCGAGCGGGCGTCGCATCGGCGCGTCAGAGCGGACGGCTGGTTTCATTCGCGACCACCGTCACCATTTGCGCGAGCACGCCGGTGTGCCCGGGCATGCTCACCGAAATCCGCACGCGCCGGAACACCGGGTTGGGCGTGGTGCTCACGCGCTGCGTGCAGACGAGCTGCACGTTGCCTTGCGAGCAGTCGAAACTCTGTTCGCCGATCTCCGGCCACGCATGCGTGAGCCGCATCTGCGCGAGCGCGTTGTCGGCGCTCCAGCCGGCGAGCAGGCGGTGATGAAGGTCGGACGCGTTGTTCGCCATCGTGCCGACCGCGCGGATCGACGCGGCGAGCGCGACCGCGATGATCGCGAGTGCGACCAGCACCTCGATCATCGTGAAACCGCGCGATGAAGAAACGGAAGAGGGCAGGCGACGACGCATCGTCATTGCACCTCGTAGCGGCCGTTGCCGGTGCCGACGATCGTCGCGCTGCCGACCGCCGAATGCAGCGTCACGCGCACCGGCGTGTCGATGCTCTCGGTGCCGAACACGACGCGGTTCGCATGCGTGTCGGCTCCCGGATAATCGATGTCGGCCCCGGTGACGCCACCGTCCCAGTCGCGCGGGCGCAGCAGGTCGTCGCGCAGCGTGCGCCAGCCGTCGGGCGAGCTCACGTCGAAACGGAAGCCGTGCGCGGTCGGCTGCCACGCGATCGGCCGGGCACGCACCTGCGCTTCGTCGCCGGCCGTCTCGAACAGCAGCGCGATGCGCTGCGCTTCCTCGCGCAGGTCGGTACGCGGATTGCGCGTGAGCGACAGCGACGCGAGCGACACGAGCAGCCCCGCGATCACGAGCACGACCAGCATTTCGAGCAGCGTGAAGCCGCGCGCGCGATGACGCCGCGCGCCGTGCTCTGCTTGCCCGCCGTCGGCACGCACCGGCGCGGACGAAACCGCGCCGCGACGCACACGGCAATCGCGGCCGCAGCGGAAGGTCGTGCGAGTGGCGAGCATGAAGAAGGGAACGAAACGTCGGGCCGGTCAGCGAGCGCTTATTGCCACGAACCGATGTCGGTGTCGTTGCCTTCGCCGCCTTCCTTGCCGTCGGCGCCGTAGCTGAACACGTCGATCTCGCCGTGCACGCCCGGGTTCAGGTACTTGTAGCCGTTACCCCACGGATCGTTCGGCAGGCGCTCGAGATAGCCGCCGTCCTTCCAGTTGTTCGGGATCGGATCGGTGGACGGCTTCTGGATCAGCGCGTTCAGGCCCTGATCCTGGGTCGGGTAGCGGCCGTTGTCGAGACGGTACAGCTTGAGCGCCTGCATGATCGTGCCGATGTCCTGCTTCGCGGCGATGCGGCGTGCCTCGTCCGGGCGGCTCATGATCTTCGGCACGATGAGCGCCGCCAGGATCCCGAGGATCGCGACCACCACCATGATCTCGATCAGCGTGAAACCGCGCTGGCGACGCACGGCCGCGTTGCGGCGAGTGATCCACGTTTGCATGACTGACTACCTCTTTCCAAAAAATGTCGTTGGTCGGGTGACGCACCCGCGCACCGGACGATTGCCTGACGGCAACCTTCCGAACCCGCGGGCGCGGAGCACGCATTGTAAGGCGCGCATTGCCGAGGGCTTTCACCCAACGCAAATTTCATATACATCCGTACAATAGCGCGCATGAACGCGCTCTCGATCCGGATCCTCTCCCTAGCCCTCTTCGCGGGTTTGTGCGCGACGGCCACCTACTGGGTCGTCACGCTGTCCGCCCGCGAAGCGCCGCTGCCCGCCGCCGCCGCGCGGCTGCCGATCCGCACCGAGGACGCCGCGGCGCTCTTCGGCGGTCAGCTCGACAAGAATGCCGTGCAGGACATCCACCTGTTCGGCATCCTCGCGCTCGACCACGGCGGTGCCGCGATCATCGGTGTCGGTGGCGAACCGCCGCGTGCCGTGTCGCTCGGCGCGGACGTCACGTCCGGCGCGAAGCTCGCCGAAGTCCGCCCCCGCTCGATCATCGTCGAGCGCAACGGCGCCCGCACCGAAGTCCAGCTGCCCGCCAACACGCCGTCCCCGGCGATCTACGTGCGCTGAAGCCGAAGGCGACGGCCCGACCCGCGGTCAGGCCGTCATTGCACCATGTTGTTCAGTTCGATGATCGGCAGCATCACGGCCAGCACGATCACGAGCACGATGCCCCCCATCGCCAGGATCAACAGCGGCTCGAGCAGGCTCGTCAGGAACATCGTGCGACGCTCGAGCTCGCGCGCTTCACCTTCGGCCGCGCGATCCAGCATCGTCGTCACGTCACCCGTCGCTTCACCGGAACGGATCAGGTGCACGAGCACCGGCGGAAACGTCTTCACGTTGTTCAGCGCGCGCGACAGCGCGGAGCCTTCGCGCACGCGCACGATCGCGTCGTCGATGTTCGCGCGCATCGCGCGGTTCGACAGCGTCTCGCCGGCCGCCTGCAACGCGCGCAGGATCGGCACGCCCGCCGCGGTGAGGATGCCGAGCGTGCTCGCGAAGCGCACCGTGTTGTAGCCGCGCACGAGCTTGCCCGCGAGCGGTGCGGTGAGCACCCAGCGGTCGAACGCGAGGCGCGGCCCGTCGCGCGACAGTGTCGACTTCACGAACCACACGATCAGCACGACCGCGATCAGGATCGCCCACCACCAGTGCCGCACGAAATCCGACAGTGCCATCATCACGATCGTCAGCACGGGCAGCTGCTGCTTCGTGCTCGCGAACACGTTGACGACCTGCGGCACGACGTAGCTCAGCAGGAACGTGACGATGCCGAATGCGATCAGCGTGACGATCCCCGGATACGTGAACGCGAGCAGGATCTTCTGCTTCAACGCGTTGCTCTGCTCGATGTAGTCGGCCAGGCGCGACAGCACGATGCCGAGCTTGCCGGTGTGCTCGCCCGCGGCGACGAGCGCGCGGTAGATTTCGGGGAAGTCGCGCGGATGCTGGCCCAGCGCATTCGCGAGCGAATGACCACCGAGCACCTCGGCGCGGATCGCGGCCATCAGTTCACGGATGTAGTCGCGCTCGGCCTGCTCGGTCAGCACGCCGAGCGCCTCGTCGAGCGGCAGCCCGGCGATCAGCAGGCTCGCGAGCTGGCGCGTGAGGATCGCCTGTTCGCGCTGCGACAGCTTGCGGCCGAACGCGAGCCGCTGCGACCGCGCCCCGCGCGTCGCGCTGGCGGCCGGCTCGACGACGAGCGGCGTGAGCCCCTGCGTACGCAGCTGCCCGCGCGCGGCGCGTGCGCTGTCGGCATCGATGACGCCTTTCTGCGCGCGTCCCGCCGAATCGATTGCTTCGAAACGGAATGCCGGCATCGCGCTATGCGCCTCCCGTCACGCGCAGCACTTCCTCGAGCGACGTCGCGCCCGACGCGAGCCAGCGCTCGGCGTCGTCGCGCAGCGTGCGCATCCCTTCCGCCCGGCCCGCGGCGAGGATCTCCGCATCGGCCGCGTTGCGGTGGATCAGCGAGCGGATCGACTCGTCGACCAGCAGCAGTTCGTATACCCCGCGCCGGCCCGAATACCCCGAATGCCCGCACTTGTCGCAGCCGACCGGATGCCACACGGTGCGGCCTTCTTCCTGGCGCTCTTCCTTGCAGACGGGGCAGAGCTGCCGCACCAGCCGCTGCGCGAGCACGCCGAGCAGCGACGACGCGAGCAGGTAGGGCTCGACGCCCATGTCGGTCAGACGCGTGACGGCCGAGGCCGCATCGTTCGTGTGCAGCGTCGCGAGCACGAGGTGGCCCGTCAGCGACGCCTGCACCGCGATCTGCGCGGTTTCGAGGTCGCGGATTTCGCCGATCATGATCACGTCCGGATCCTGGCGCAGGATCGAGCGCAGCGCACGGGCAAAGGTCATCCCGATCCGCTCGTTCACCTGCGTCTGGCCGATGCCGCCGAGGTCGTATTCGATCGGGTCCTCGACGGTCATGATGTTCGTCGTCGCGGTTTCGAGCCGCGACATCGACGCATACAGCGTGGTCGTCTTGCCCGAACCCGTCGGGCCCGTGACCAGCACGATGCCGTGCGGGCGCGCGATCAGCTTGTCGAACTGCACGAGCGTGTCGCGGCCCATCCCGAGCGCCTCGAGGTTCAGCCGCTGCGCATCCTTTTCCAGCAGACGCAGCACCGCGCGCTCGCCGTGCCCGGTCGGCAGCGTCGATACCCGGACGTCGACCGGCCGCCCGCCGACGCGCAGCGTGATGCGGCCGTCCTGCGGCAGGCGCTTCTCGGCGATGTCGAGCTGCGCCATGATCTTGATCCGCGAGATCAGCGCGCCGTGCAGCGCCTTCTTCGGCCGCACGACGTCGCGCAGCGTGCCGTCGACGCGAAAGCGCACGACCGACGCGTTCTCGAACGGCTCGATGTGGATGTCCGACGCCTGTTCGCGTGCCGCTTGCGTGAGCAGCGCGTTGATCATCCGGATGATCGGCGCGTCGTCTTCCGATTCGAGCAGATCCTCGACTTCGGGGATGTCCTGCATCAGCCGCGACAGGTCGACTTCGCCCTCGACTTCGCCGACCACCTGCGCGGCGCTGCCGTCCTGGCGTGCGTACGCATGGTTGATCGCCTGCGCGAGCTCGTCGGCCGGCACGCGATGCACGGCGATCGAGCCGAAGTTGCGTGCGATTTCCGCGAGCGCGGCGTCACTCGTGCGTTCGCTGATCCACACCTCGAGCGTGTCGTCGAGCTGGTGCGCGATCAGCACCTGGCCGCTCTTCGCGAAGCCGTACGGCAACAGTCGCGCGGCGAGCGGCGACGGCGGCTGCCGTTCGCCCGGCGCGCCGTCGTGGGTGGAAGAGGCGTGCACGTCGCTCACTGCGACGCTCCCGGCGTGGCCGTCAACGGCTGTTGCGGCACGGCTTGCTGCGGCACGCTCTGCGGCTGCGCGGGCGTCGCTTCCGGCAACGGCTGGGCCGGCACCGGCGCCACCTGGCGCTGCAGCTGCTGGCGACGCATCTTGTCGAGATCGAACAGGTTGCCGGCGGCCGTGCCGCCCTGGCTCGGGCCGATCGGCATCGGCGGGACGACCGGATCGTCCTTGTCGCGGATCACGTTGTTGTCCGACTTGTACGCCCCCGTCACGCCCTGGATGTAGTCGTAGCGGTTGGACGTGACTTCCTGCGCGGTACTGCGATCGGAGATGATCACCGGGCGCAGGAACACCATCAGGTTGGTTTTCGCGCGCACTTTCGATTCGGAACGGAACAGCTGGCCGATCCACGGGATGTCGCCGAGCAGCGGCACCTTGCTGTTCGACACCTGGTAGTTGTCCTGCATCAGGCCGCCGAGCACGATGATCTCGCCGTTATCGGCCAGGATCGTCGACTGGATCGAGCGCTTCGTGAAGGTCGGGCCGGTCTGCGCGCTCGTGGTGCCCGCGACGACCGCCGAATCCTCGGTGTAGAGCTGCAGCTTCAGGATCCCGCCGTCGGTAATCTGCGGCTTCACGTGCAGCGTCAGGCCGACGTCGCGGCGATCGTAGGTATTGAACGCGTTGTTCGTGTTGCCGCTCGTCAGGTTCGAATACGAACCGGTCGCGATCGGCACGTTCTGGCCGACGACGATCTTCGCTTCCTCGTTGTCGAGCGTGATCAGGTTCGGTGTCGACAGCACGTTCGCGTCGCTTACGCCCGCGAAATACTGCAGCAGTGCACCGAGCCCTTGCACGCCGAACATGTTGTGCAGCCAGCCGATGTTGAGCCCCTGGCTCAGCGCCCCGAGATTGTTGGCCAGCCCGCCACCGGTGATGCCGCCGGCGGCGTTGGTCACGCCGCCCGCCGTCAGGTTGATGATGCTGTTGCCCAGGCCCAGCCCGGGGTTCAGGTTCGTGCCGCCGAGAAACTGGCCGCTCGCCACCTGCCACTGGATGCCAAGGTTGCCCTGCGTCGTCGAGTTCAGCTCGACGATCAGCGCCTCGATATAGACCTGCGCGCGCCGCGCGTCGAGCTGGTCGATCACCGAGCGCAGGTTCCGGTAAACCGGATCCGACGCGGTGATGATCAGCGAGTTGGTTGCCGCATCGGCCTGGATCATCCCGCCGGGCTGGTTGTCGTCGCCCTTGTCCTTGTCGCCGCCGAGCAGGCCGCCACTGCCGAGCCCGCCGCTGCTGGACGTGCCGCCGTACGATGACGACGAAGACGAGCCGCCGAGGCCGCCCGACGGCAGCGGCGGGGTGCCGGAGGTACCGGTCGAGAAGTTGCCGCTCGATGACGAGCCGCCGTTCTGGTTGAAGCTGTTCGCATCGTTGGACGACGCCGACGAACCGCTGTCGCTGCCGCTGCCCTTGCCGAGCATCCCGCGCAGCGTCTTCGCGAGCTTCACCGCATCGGCGTTGCGCAGCGGCACGACGTGCATGTTGCCGGGCACCGCGCTCGGTGCGTCGAGCTGCTGCACGAGCCGCTTCGCGGCCGCGAGGCGCGACGCGCTCGACGCGCGCAGCATCAGCGAGTTGGTGCGCGGGTCGGCCGTGACCGACACCTTCAGCGTCGCGTCGCTGTTGCCGATCGCGCCGGGGTCAAGCATTTTCTGCAACTGCTGGGCGAGGTCGATCGCGTTCGCGTTGCGCAGCGCAACGACCTGCACCTGCGCGCCCGCGGCGCTGTCCACGCCGGCGATGATCTGCGCGATGCGCCGCACGTTGTCCGCGTAGTCGGTCACGACGATCGTGTTGTTCGCCGGGTAGGCGGTGACCGTGTTGTTCGGCGAGATCAGCGGCCGCAGCACGGGCAGCAGGTTGTTCGCCGATTCGTTGTGCAGCTCGAACACCTGCGTGATCACCTGGTCGCCGCGCGCCTGCGGCGCATTGCCGACGTAGGTCGGCACGCCCTGCAGTTTCGCGTCGGCCTCGGGCACGACCTTCAGCACGCCGTGATCCTGCACGAGTGCGAAGCCCTGCATGCGCAGCGCCGACTGCAGCGTCTTCAGCGCCTGGTCTTCCGGCACCGGCCGTTCGGCCACGAGGTTGAGCTGCCCCTTCACACGAGGGTCGACGATGATGGTCTTGCCGGTTGCGGCGCCGATCGCCTTGGCGACCTGGTCGATATCCGCATTCACGAAATTGAGCGTGACCTGAGCGTAGGCGGCCTGGGAGACGATGATGCCGGCGACGAGCAGAGTCGTGGCGACACGCCGCATAACGAAGCGATTTCTTGTCATGGATGAATGGGTCGATGCCGGCTCAGGCCACTTCCGGCGGTAGTGCTGGGATCCAAGTCCGAAAGAGGCGACATTAGCAGTTTTTCATGTCCGAAATATCACATTGATCCGAGGACTGTCTCACATACGACATGTGTCCGGCGAACCGTATGCAATCTGTAAGATTCGGCATTATTCTCGGCATGCGGCCATCGCTTCCGTTTCACGATGAACCGACACGGAAATGCGGTATAACCGGGCGGCCGTATTCCTGACTGTCGCAAGCTGACGGACTGTCGGTATGATACGGGCGGCACGATTCTCGTCGCACGAATAACAGGCACGGGTTTTCCCGACCTTCACGCATTTTCTTGTCGATTTCGCACCATGAACAGACGGTTCGTTTCGATCGTGTTGATCGCCGCCGGCGGATGTTTCGCCAGCGCGAACGCTCGCGCGGACTGTTTCGACGAGGCCGCTAAATATCAGCAGGTCAATCCGCTGATCCTGCGTGCAATCGCGTGGCAGGAGTCGCGCAACCGGCCCGGCGCGCTGAACAAGAACACGAACGGCTCGGTCGACTACGGCCTGATGCAGATCAATTCGATCCACCTGCCGACGCTGTCGCGCTATGGAATCGGCCGCGACACACTGATGGAGCCGTGCAAGAACGTCTACATTGCCGCGTGGCATCTCAAGCAGAAGATGAACCGTTACGGCAACACGTGGCAGGCGGTCGGCGCCTATCATTCGGAAACCCCGTCGCTGCGCGACAAGTATGCACGGCAGATCGCCGGCATCCTGACGCAGTGGAAGCTGCTGCCGCCCGTGCAGTGACGCCGCGCCGCAGCGCGGCCTGACGCCGTACCGGCCGGCCGGCGCGCGTTTGATGCACAATGCGGATCTCACGCCGCAATTTCGCCCGTCCGCGGGCCGATCGCGCCCCGGAAGGGCGTCGCGGCCGCTTTTTCAATTTTTCCGTTGGTGCATATCGCTATGAATCCGGCAATGAACCAGCCGTTGCCCGTCACCGTGCTGTCCGGCTTCCTCGGCGCCGGCAAGACCACGCTGCTCAATCACATCCTCGCGAATCGCGCGGGCCTGAAAGTCGCCGTGATCGTCAACGATCTCGCGGCGGTCAACATCGATGCGTCGCTCGTGCGCGACGCGCAGGCGCTGTCGCACGTCGAGGAACGCCTCGTCGAGATGTCGAACGGGTGCATCTGCTGCACGCTGCGCGACGACCTGCTCGTCGAGATCCGCACGCTTGCGTCCGAAGGGCGCTTCGACGCGATCATGATCGAATCGACCGGCATCGCGGAGCCGATGCCGATCGCCGAAACCTTCACGTTCGTCGACGATGACGGCACGTCGCTGTCGACCATCGCGCGGCTCGACACGCTCGTCACCGTGGTCGACGCGTACAACTTCCTGCGCGACTACGGCTCGGACGATGCGCTCGCGACGCGCGGCATCGCCGCATCGGAAGAGGACGACCGCACGCTCGTCGAGCTGCTGATCGAGCAGATCGAATTCTGCGACGTGCTGGTGATCAACAAGGCCGACCTCGTCGCCGCGGACGACCTTGCCCGCCTGCAGCACATCCTCGCGCGACTCAACCCGCGCGCGCACCAGGTCGTGTCGACGTTCGGCAGCGTGCCGCTCGACGAAGTGCTGAACACGGGCCGCTTCGATTTCGACGAGGCCGCGAACGCTCCGGGCTGGCTCGCGTCGCTCGATCACGATCACACGCATTGCGACGACCCCGACTGCCATGACGAACATCATGCGCACGTGCACGGCGAAGCCGACGAATTCGGGATCGGCAATTTTGTTTACCGCGCGCGCCGGCCGTTTCATCCGGCGCGACTCTGGGCGCTGCTGCATCAGGAGTGGCCGGGCGTGCTGCGCAGCAAGGGCTTCTTCTGGCTCGCGACGCGCAACGACATCGCGGGTTCGCTGTCGCAGGCGGGCGGCGTATGCCGGCATGGCCCGGCGGGGCTTTGGTGGGCGGCGCAGGATCGCGCGGAATGGCCGGACGACGACGAGCTGCTCGGTGAAATCCGCGCCGAATGGCACGGCGACATCGACGATCGCGCGGTGGGCGATCGCCGGCAGGAACTCGTGCTGATCGGCATCGCGCTCGACGCGGATGCCTGGCGCGCGAAGCTCGATGCGTGCCTGCTGACCGATGCGGAATTCGCGCTCGGCGCGGCCGGATGGCACGCGTTCGACGATCCGTTCCCGGCGTGGGATGTCGATTCGCACGACGACGACGATCACGGCGACACGCAGATCGTGCACGCGTAACGCGTTGTAAAAACAACCGTTAAATCTTGCAAGAGGGGCGCGGACTGTGGCGAAAATGCCGCGCGCGCCCAACAAAAAACCCGCCGAAAGGCGGGTTTTTCTTGGAACAGGCGCTGGTTTAACGCTTGTTGACGGCGTCCTTGAACGCCTTGCCAGCCGTGAACTTGACCGTCTTGGCTGCCGGGATCTTGATGGTTTCGCCGGTCTTCGGGTTGCGGCCCGTACGTGCTGCGCGCTTGCCCGAACCGAAGCTGCCGAAGCCGATCAGCTGAACCGCATCACCCTTCGACACGGCCTTCTTGATGACTTCGAGCAGCGTGTCCAGCGTTTCGCCGGTTTGAGCCTTGCTGGCGCCCGTTTGGGCGGCGACGGCGTCGATCAGTTCCTGTTTGTTCATTAAGGTTCCTTTATCAGGTTAGGTTGACACGAACAGCGCGAACGCGCCGATTATACGTGCGCGAACCGTGCCGTCGAGAGTCAGACTCCGACGACACAGCGCCGAATCCTGGCCCGCGCGACGCGCCCTCCGGTGAGCCGGTGGCCACCCCGCGGTACGGCGTTGCTATGATAGCGCAGCGCAAACCCAATAACGACAAGGGTTTCAAAGATTTTCATCGGTATTTCGCCGAATGAATCATCGACTGCCCGTTTTTTGACCAGCGCCAACCGGACAGGATACGCAGCGCGGTCCGCCCGTGCGCCGCGCCGTTGGCTTTTTCCAACGACCGGTCGGACGGCCCCGCGCAATCCCTTGCCAGGCTTGGCTGCCACGTTTTTTGTTTCGCATGACCGACCGACTTGTTCCCGCCACGCTCGCGCGCCGCGACGACGGCACGCTCGTCTCGCCCGAGTTCGGCGAGCTCCATCGCGGCGCGTCCGGCGCGCTCGCGCATCGCGTGTTCGTCGCGGGCAACGGGCTGCCGGCGCGCTGGCAGGGCCGCCGCACGTTCACGATCGTGGCGACCGGATTCGGCGCGGGCGGCAGCTTTCTCGCGGCCTGGGCCGCCTGGCGCGACGATCCCGCGCGCTGCGAGCGGCTGCATTTCGTCGCAGTCGAACCGCATCCGTTCTCACGCGACGACCTGCGCCGCGCCGCTTCGCATATCGTTGCGGACACAACCATATCGGCGGATGTCGATGCCCTTGCCGACGCGTGGCCGATGCGCGTGCCGGGCCTTCATCGGCTCGAATTCGACGAAGGGCGCGTGGTGCTCACGCTGGCGTTCGGCGATGCGATCGACATGCTGGGGAAGATCGTCGCGCGCGCCGATGCGTTCTGTCTCGACGGCCTCGCATCATCGAACGACACGGAGCTCCCATCGGCCGACGTGGTCCGCATGCTCTCGAAAATCGCCGGCGAACACGCCACCTTTGCAGCGCATGCGCGTTCGGACGCGTTGAAACATGCGCTCGACAAATCGGGTTTCACGTATCGCGAAGTCGACGATCTGCTCGTCGGCGAATATGCGCCGCGCTGGCGCGCGCGCCGGCACGAGCCGCCGCTCGCACTGCCCGTTGCGACGCGCCACGCAATCGTGATCGGCGCGGGGCTGGCGGGCTGCGCGGTCGTCGAACGTCTGGCCGCGCGCGGCTGGGAAGTCACGCTGATCGAGCGACATGACCGGATCGCGAGCGACGCGTCGGGCAATCCGGCCGGTGTATTCCATCCGCTGATGACACGTGACGACAACGTCGCGAGCCGGCTCACGCGCGGCGGCTTCCTGCACGCGATCGCACGCTGGCAGGCACTCGAACGCGCAGGCCATGCATTCGCGCGCAGCACGCACGGGATGATCCATCTCGCCGAATCGGCCGGCGACTTCGAACGGATGCGCGAGGCATTCGATGCGTTCGGCGCGCCGTCCGACTATGTCTCGCTGCTCGACGTCGAGGCCGCGCGCGCGCATCTGAAGCTGCCGGTCGCGCAGGGCGGCCTGCTGTTTCCGCATGGCGGCGCCGTCTGGCCGGCCGGCCTGTGCGCGGCCCAACATGCGGCGGCTGGCGAGCGCGTGCGCTTGCTCGCGTCCACCCGCGTTGCCAAACTCGAACGGCGGGGCAACGCATGGCATGCACTCGACGATGCGGGCGGCACGCTGGCAGAAGCGCCCGTCGTCGTGCTCGCGAATGCCGGCGATGCCGCGCGTCTCGCCGGGCTGCAGCATGTCGCGCTGCAGCCGGTGCGCGGCCAGCTCACGTTGCTGCCGGCGGGCAGCACGGCACCGCTGCCGTGCCCGACGATCGGCGACGGTTACGCGGTGCCGCTCGACGACGGCACGCTGCTGATCGGCGCCACGTTCGAACCCGACGACGTCGATCCCGCGATGCGTGCGGCCGGTCACCTCGAAAACATCGAGCGCGTACGGCATCTGCTACCGGGCCTGATCGGCGACCTGCCGGATCCCGACACACTGCGCGGCCGCGTTGCGTTCCGCTGGGTCGTCGGCGACCGCCTGCCGCTGCTCGGCCCGCTCGCGGACGAAGCAGGCGCCATCGCCAATGCCCGCGCGCTGAGCGGTGCGCAGGCGCGCGACCTGCCGCGCATGCCCGGACTCTACGGCGCATTCGGCTTCGGCTCGCGCGGCCTCGTATGGGCGGCGCTCGGCGCGGAACTGATCGCCTCGCAACTCGAAGGCGAGCCTTGGCCGCTCGAACGCGAACTTGCCGATGCCGTCGACCCCGCACGCTTCCTGATCCGCGCATTGCGCGCGCGCCGCGTCGGCCAGGCCGGCTGACCGCTCAGCCGAGCCGCTCACAGTTTCCCGATTTTTTCGCGCAAGGTTATCCACTCGACGCTGTGGATAACCGCGCGAAATCCGCGCGCACTTCGTGTGCAATCACAGTGGACGTAAACTGGGCAACTCGGCACAGCTGTGAGGCGGCCCAAAAGTTGCTCAACTCAAACCTCTGTGCACGAACAGCCTGTGCAACGGGTTATGGGCTCTGCAACACCTTGATCTATCGACGTAAATCGAAGTTATCCACAGAACTGCGCGCCCTTTGTTAACTTCTACTACGTATATATACAAGTAAACCTTTGAAACCAAAGACCTGTGGTGCCGCACAGCGCCGCGAGTCGATTCAATGGGTTCCAGACCGAAAAAGCTGTGGCACAATCGGTTTCCTTCGCGTTCATCCGGCCAGGCGCCGGACATGCTTCAATGGAACGGTCGGCACGATTTCGAATCTGAATCTTCGAGACTGCGCAGTCCGTTCACACACCAGGCCGACAATCCAGATCGGCAACCTGAACGACTTTCCGCCCTGTGGTGGAAAAGGCGGATCCCATGTCCCGCCGTCGTCGACACAACAATCACATTCGGGGCGATACCCAGCCGGCGCGCATCCATTTCTGACGCTTGACCCCGCGTCGCTGGCGGTCGCTTCCAAAGGAGAAGTCACCACGATGAAGTCGGCGTTCTCATTCCTGCCCAACTGGCCGCTCACGCCGGATGCCGTGTTCTGGGCCGGGCTCGCGTTGTTCGCGGCCGGCCTGTGTGGCGAGCTTTGCTATCGCGCATGGCGTCTGCCCCGCATCACCGGCTATGCGGTAATCGGTCTCATCGCCGGGTCGTTCGGCTTCGGCGTGATCGATGCAAGCACCGACGAAACCTCGCGGTTGCTGATCGACGTCGCGCTCGGCCTCTTGCTGTTCGAGCTCGGCAGCCGTCTCGACCTGCGCTGGATCCGGCGCAATCCGTGGCTCGTCGCGTCGAGCCTCGCCGAAGCCACGCTGACGTTCGTGCTGGTGCTGTTCGTGATGCTCGCGCTCGGGGTGTCGGGGATGGTCGCGTTGGTGCTGTCGGCGATCGCGATCGCGACGTCGCCATCGATGGTGATCCAGTTGAAGACCGAACTGCGCGCGGAAGGGCAGGTGTCGCAACGCCTCATCACGCTCACCGCGCTCAACAGCGTCTATGCGATCGTGCTGACCAAGCTCGTGACGAGCTGGCTCCACCAGGAAGCGTACGGCAACGTTTTCGCGACGATCCTGCAGCCGCTCTACCTGCTCGCGGGGTCGTTCATCGTCGCGTATGTCGTCGCGCGTTCGTGCAACTACCTGTTCCGCCACATGACCGCGACGATGCGCGACGAGCATTCGTTCGTCGCGTTGTTCGGGCTCGTGATGCTCGCGATCGCCGTCGCCCAGGCGCTGAAGCTGTCGACGCTGCTCACGCTGCTGCTCGCGGGCATCATCGTGAAGAACCTCGAGGCGCGCCCGCAACTGTGGCCCGAGCACTTCGGCACGGCCGGCTGGCTGCTGACGGTCACGCTGTTCGTGCTCACGCTCACGTCGTTCACGTGGGGCGACATCGCGCTCGGCGGGCTGCTCGCGATCGTGCTGATCGTCACGCGGCTCGTCGCGAAGCTGGCCGGCGTCGTCGCGTTCGCGAAGCCGAGCGGCATCGGCATGAAGCAGGGCGTCGCGCTCGGCATCGCGCTCACGCCGATGTCCGCGCTGTCGTACCTGCTCGTCGACGACACGTACCAGCTCTATCCGAATTTCGACCCGCACCTGCGCGCGATCGTGATGTGCACGATCGTGATCCTGCAGCTCGTCAGCCCGTTCATCGTATACCGCTGCCTGTCGGCGGTCGGTGAACGCAGCGACGGCAACTGATTCCGGAACCTGCCATGGCACTCGAAACCTTCGTCAATTCCGAGCCGTTTACGTTCGGCGTCGAACTGGAGATCCAGGTCGTCAACACGCACAACTACGACCTGACCAAAGCGGCCTCCGACCTGATGCGCCTGATCCAGGGCGAGACCTTCCCGGGCAACATCACGCCGGAAATCACCGAGAGCATGATCGAGCTGTCGACCGGCATCTGCCATTCGCACGAGCAGGCGGTGAGCGAGCTGCATGCGATCCGCGACGTGCTCGTGAAGGCGGCCGACCAGCTCAACGTCGGGCTGGCCGGCGGCGGCACGCATGCGTTCCAGCAATGGAGCGACCGGCAGATCTACGATGCGCCGCGCTTCCAGTACATCTCCGAGCTGTACGGCTATCTCGCCAAGCAGTTCACCGTGTTCGGCCAGCACGTGCACATCGGCTGCCCCGATCCCGACAGCGCGTTGTTCCTGCTGCACTCGATGTCGCGCTTCATTCCGCACTTCATCGCGCTGTCCGCGTCGTCGCCGTTCGTGCAGAACGTCGACACCGGCTTCCATTCGGCACGCCTGAATTCGGTGTTCGCGTTCCCGCTGTCGGGCCGCGCGCCGTTCGTGCTGACCTGGGACAGCTTCGAGGAGTACTTCACGAAGATGGTGAACACCGGCGTCGTCAACTCGATGAAGGACTTCTACTGGGACATCCGGCCGAAGCCCGGCTACGGGACGATCGAGGTGCGCGTGATGGACACGCCGCTGTCGGTCGACCGCGCGGCGGCGATCGCCTGCTACATCCAGACGCTCGCGCGCTACCTGCTGACCGACCGGCCGCTGAAGCTGTCCGAGGACGACTACCTCGTGTACACGTTCAACCGTTTCGAGGCGTGCCGCTTCGGGCTCGAGGGCACCTGCGTGAATCCTCAGACGGGTGAGCGCCGCACGATCGCCGAAGACATCCTCGACACGCTCGACCGGATCGCGCCGCATGCGGCCGCGCTCGGTTCGCGCGCGGCGCTCGACGAGATCGGCGCGCTCGCGAAGGCGCGCGTGAACGACGCATCGTGGTTGAGAACCGTTTTCAAACAGGAAAAATCGCTCAATGAGACGGTCCGCCAGCAGTGCTTACGTTGGCGCGAGTGAAAAAATGTTTTGCAGATTACGGGGTCGACCGAGTCGCGATTCACTGAACGGCCGGCGGCCCCGATTGCCGCCGAAATCGTTGCCGGTTGTCCTGAAAATCTGTGGATAACCTGATATTCCGCTGCAAAGTCAACGATCTGTGCACGGGATAACCCGGTGGATCATTGCGGTTGACCCGATGGCCGATCCGAACAGGAAAATGCCCCGGCGCACCGCTTGGCGGTCGTTCGACATTGCTGGCACAACGAAAAATCTTGGTTATCCAGTGATTTTCCACAGAATGAAGGGGATAACTTAGCTGTGCGATTTTCCGCTCTCGCTTAGAATGTCGGCTTTGCGGACACCGGAACGTCGAGTGTCTTACCGGTCGCCGCGAACGCGACCGCCGCGTGTGCCCTCGCGACGGCCGTGCTGACATACTCGCAAGAGCATGTCTGTTTTGAGATAGACATTCGATCTCCACACTACGGCCGCTCGGCAAACCGGGCGGCGGCAAAGCGAAAAGACTATGAGCGAAGGCGTTTACGGGAATCAGGCTTCGGGACGTGTGACCCACAGCCTGCTGCGGTTGAGTACGGCCATGCGAAGCCAGGCATGGGATTGGGCGGAAGGCGCAGGCCTCACGCCGACGCAGGGCGAGATTCTCGTGCTGCTGCTGCAGCGCAAGGGCCCGATGCGGCTCGGCGAGATCGCGCGCGAGACGCAGCTGACCGCGGCGACCACGAGCGATGCGGTGAGCACGCTCGAAACGAAGGGTCTCGTCGAGAAGCGCCGTGCGCTGGACGACGGCCGCGCACTGGCCGTGCGCCTGTCGGCCCGTGGCCGGACGGCCGCGAAGAAGGCGCTGCAATGGCCTGAATTCCTGACGAAAGCGGTCGGCAAGCTCGGCGCGGACGAGCAGGGCGCACTGTATCGCGCACTGCTGAAGACGCTGCGCGAACTGCAGGTGGCCGGTGCGACGCCGCCGCAGCGCATGTGCCTGACGTGCGCTCACTTCCAGCCGGGCAAGCTGTCGAAGAAGACCGTGCATCACTGCGCGGCGCTTGACATCTCGATGTCCGACAGCGATCTGCGTCTCGACTGCTCGGTGCAGGAAGAGGCCGACGCGGCGACGCAGAAGAAGACCTGGAAGATTTTCGCCGGCTGACGTCCGTCGATCGACCGGGAGGCCGATGATGAACGCTGAAGTCGTGGCGATCCGCCACGTGCATTTCGAGGATCTCGGGAGCTTCGAGCAGGTGCTCGGCGAACGGGGCCGGCGGGTGCGCTACGTCGACGTCGGGTCGTCGCGGGTCGAAGTGCTCGACGTACTCGAGCCGTCGCTCCTCGTCGTACTCGGCGGGCCGCTCAGCGTGTACGACGATGCGCAGTATCCGACGATCGCGCCGCTCGCGGCGCTCGTGCGCAAGCGCATCGATGCCGGGTTGCCGATCCTCGGGATCTGTCTCGGTTCGCAGTTCATCGCCCGGGCGCTCGGTGCGCGCGTCTATCCGGCAGCCCAGCACGAACTCGGCTGGACGCCGCTGACGCTCACCGATGCCGGTCGCGCGTCGCCGCTGCGCCATCTCGATGGTGCGGCGACGTCGATGCTGCACTGGCATGGCGACACGTTCGACCTGCCGGGCGGCGCGATTCATCTTGCGTCGACCCCGGCCTGCCGTCACCAGGCATTCGCCTGGGGCCGGCACGTGCTGGCGCTGCAATGCCATCCGGAAATCCGCACCGACCGTTTCGAACCGTGGCTGATCGCGAACGCCGGCGAAATCGCGGCGACGCCCGGCATCGACGCGTGCCAGTTGCGCGCCGATACCGCTCAACACGGCCCCGCGCTCGAGGCGGCCGCGCGACGCATGTTCGCGGAGTGGCTCGACAGCGTCGGACTATGACGCCGCCAGCGGCGCCGCCGCTCGCCGCGAACAGGATGCCCGGCCCGCATTCGTTGCAGGCCGGCGCCTCGCCGTATGCGCCGCCTTTTCTCCATTGCCGGCAACCTGCCGCGCGCCGTACCTGACCATCCGCTTACTGCCGAACGCGCCATCTGCACGCTTGTCGCCTGCGTGCTACGCTCGTTCGCTCTTTCCCTTCCTGGCGAGCGGCTTCCATGACTGCGCTGTTTTCCCCGTTCACGCTGCGCGGCGTGACCCTTCCGAACCGGATCGTGATCTCCCCGATGTGCCAGTATTCGGCCGACCGCGGTGAAGCGACCGACTGGCACATGATTCACCTCGGCCATCTCGCGCTGTCGGGCGCGGGGCTGCTCTGCATCGAGGCGACCGCGGTGGAACCCGACGGGCGCATCACGCATGGCGACCTCGGCCTCTGGGACGACGCGACCGAAGCCGCGTTGAAGCCCGTGCTGGCCGCGATCCGCAAGCATTCGCCGGTCCGTATCGCGATGCAGTTGTCGCATGCGGGGCGCAAGGCGTCGAGCAACGTGCCGTGGCAGGGCGGTCAGCTCGTGTCCGTCGCCGACGGCGGCTGGTTGCCGCATGCGCCGTCTGCCGTGCCGCACAAGGATGGCGAGACGCCGCCGCTCGCACTCGATGCCGCGGGCCTGAACCGGATCCGCGAAGCGTTCGCGGCGTCGGCGAAGCGGGCCGCACGGCTCGGCATCGACGCGATCGAGGTGCACGCGGCCCACGGCTACCTGCTGCACCAGTTCCTGTCGCCGCTCGCGAACCAGCGCACCGACGAATACGGCGGCTCGCTCGAAAACCGCATGCGCTTTCCGCTCGAGATCTTCGAGATCGTGCGCGCGGCGTTTCCGGAAGACCGGCCGGTCGGTGTGCGCGTGTCCGCGACCGACTGGGTCGAAGGCGGCTGGGAGCTCGACGATACGATCGCGTTCGCGCACGAACTGAAGCGCCGCGGCTGCGACTGGATCGACGTGTCGTCCGGCGGCGTGTCGCCGCTGCAGAAGATTCCGCCGTCGCCCGGCTACCAGGTGCCGTTCGCGCAGGCGGTGAAGCGCGCGGTCGGCATGCCGACGATCGCCGTCGGCCTGATCAACGAGCCCGCGCATGCGAACCGGCTCATCGAGGCCGGCGATGCCGATTTCGTCGCGATGGCGCGTGCGATGCTGTACGACCCGCGCTGGCCGTGGCATGCGGCGGCCGAGCTCGGCGCGCAGGTGACGGCGCCACCGCAATACTGGCGCTCGCAGCCGCGCGAGCACAAGGCGTTGTTCGGCGACATCGCATTCGGCCAGCGTTGAGCGCCGCGCGCGCAATATTGCGTGTGATGTTGAACGAAGCAATCGTGAACGTGTAGGATGCGGGTGATTCGCCGCATGCCCCGACGCGGCACCCACCGGTGCCGCGTTTTCGTTTTGCGCGACGCCAGGCCGTGACCACGGCCGTCTTCCATTCAAGTCGTCTTCACAAGGATTCGTTCGATGAGTTCACGCAGGATCGCGGTGCGCCGCTCGGGAGTACACGGCAAGGGCGTGTTCGCCGTGGCGCCGATCAAGGCCGGCGAGCGCGTAGTGGAATACAAGGGCGAGCGAATTTCGTGGAAGGAAGCGCTGCGCCGCCACCCGCACGACCCGAGCGAACCGAACCATACGTTTTACTTCGCACTGGACGAGGGCGGGGTGATCGACGGCAAGATCGACGGCAACAGCGCGCGCTGGATCAACCACTCGTGCGCGCCGAACTGCGAAGCCGAGGAAGTCAAAGGCCGCGTGTACATCCACGCGCTGCGCGACATCGGGCCGGAAGAGGAATTGTTCTACGACTACGGCCTCGTGATCGACGCGAAGCTGACGAAGACGCTCAAGCGCGAGTACGCGTGCCATTGCGGCGCGGCGTCGTGCCGCGGCACGCTGCTCGCGACGTCCGACGAGGGCGGCAAGAAGAAAAAGAAGAAGGACAAGAAGGACGGCAAGTCCGAGTCCCGGTCGAAGGACAAGAAAAGCAAGAAGTGATGCAGGCGGCGGCGCATCGTGCGCTGCCGCTGCCGCTGCCGCTGCCGTTGCAGCAAACGGCTGCCGCATCGTGCAGCCGTGCTTTCCGCCTTCCTCATCCGGCGCGCGGCCCAATCAGCGGCCGCCCGCCGCGAGTCTCTCAGTTCCTCAGTGCGTCGACGCGGCGGCCGGTGTTTCGCTGGCCGGCTTCTCGGTGTGCGCAACCAGCGGCACCCTCACTACGAAGCGCGAGCCGCCTTCCGATGCATCCTCGTATGAGACGGTGCCGCCGTGCATCGCGATGATGTCGTGCACGATCGCGAGGCCGAGCCCGGCGCCCGTCTCGACACCGTTGCCGCTTTGCGCGTCGCCGCGGAAGAAGCGCTTGAACAGGTCGGCCTGCTGGTTGGCGGGCACGCCGGGGCCGTTGTCCTCGACGACGATCTCGGCGGCCGGCTGGCCGTCCTCGAGTGCGCCACGCGCGACGTTCACCGTGATCCGTGCGCCGTCCGGCCGCGCGAGCGGCACGTACTTCAGCGCATTGTCGAGCAGGTTCGCGATCACCTCGCGCAACAGCACCGGGTTGCCGCGCACGACCAGCTTCTCGTCGTCACCCGGATCGTCGGTGCGCTGGAAGCCGAGGTCGACATGCGACGCAAGCGCGCGCGGCACCCACTCGGCACCCGTCTCGAACGCCATCGCCGCGAGGTCGACGTCGACGAATCGTGCGGCCTGTTCGCCTGGCTCCGCACGGGCGAGCGACAGCAACTGGTTGGACAGCCGCACCGCGCGGTCGGCGGCGGCGCGCAGTTCGCGCACCGCGGCGAAGGTCTGGTGCGGGTCGCGCGCGACGGCTGCCTGCTCCGCGTGCAGCTTCACGGCGGTGAGCGGCGTGCGCAACTGGTGCGCGGCATCGGCGATGAACTTGCGCTGCGCGTCGAGCGCGGTCTTCAGGCGGCCGAGCAGCGCGTTCATCGCGCTCGTCAGCGGCCGGATTTCCAGCGGCACCTCGGTTTCGTCGACCGGTTCCAGCGACGTGTGGGTCTGCCGGTTCAGCGAATCGGCCAGGTGCGTGAGCGGGCCGAGCTGCTGGTTGACGACGCGCCATACGATGCCCCAGCCCGCGAGCAGCAGCAGCAGCAGCGGCATCATGATCGCGACGAGGAATTCGGCCGCGATCCGGTAGCGGTGCCGCACCGGCTGCGCGACCTCGACGACCATCGGCTTGCCGCCTTCGACGTCGTCGACGCGCACCTGCGCCACCCGCACCGCGCGGTTGTCGTATTCGGCCTCGAACACGTACGCGTGGTGCATGCGACGCACGTTGATCCCCTGCAGCGGCAGCTTGGGATCGCCGGCGAGTTCCTGTTCGCCGTCGCTGATCCGGTAGATCAGCGCTTCGGCGGGATCGGAGAACATCGCCTGCGCGAGGGGCGGCACCGTGAATGGCGCGTCGGGGCCCGCGATCTGGATCTGTTTGGAGATGGCGGTCGCGAGATCGGCGAGCGAGCGGTCGATCACGTGCTGCGTGTATTGCCACGCGAGCCAGTAGGCGATCAGGCCGCTCATCAGCGCGAGCATCGACAGCGGGGCGGCGAGGCGCCGTAGCAGCGAGCGGCGCAGGCTGGTGGTCACAGCCGGATCAGGAGACATTTCGACGGGCAAATGGATAAGCGCCGCTCACGGGGAGCGGCGCGGTCGTGCGCCGGGCGGCGACGCGGAGCAGCGCGCACACGCGGGCGGCACGCGGCCGCCCGGCGTGCGGTGCTGCTCAGACGCTCGCCGTCTGGCGGATTTCCTGCAGCAGGTAGCCGAAGCCGCGCACCGTGACGATTTCGACACGGCACTGCTCGAGTTTCTTGCGCACGCGGTGGACGTAGACTTCGATCGCGGTGTCGCCGAGATCGCCGCCGAAGTGCGTGAGGTGATCCTGCAGCTGCGCCTTGCTGACCACGCGGCCGTGACGCAGCAGCAGCATCTCGAGCACCGCGAATTCACGCGGCGACAGTTCGAGCGGCTTGTCGTCGTTGAAGATGCGACGGTCGACACCCGACAGGCGGACGCCACCGAGCGACACTTCCGGACGCGGCATGTCGCTGTGCGGGCCGCTGCGGCGCATCACCGCACGGATGCGCGCTTCGAGCTCGGCCGGTTCGAACGGCTTGAGCATGTAGTCGTCGGCGCCGGAGTTCAGGCCCTGGATCCGGTCGTTCAGCTCGTCGCGTGCGGTCAGCACGATGACGGGCGTGTGGCGGTTGGTCTGGCGAAAGCGCGTGAGCAGCGTCATCCCGTCGATGCCCGGCAGGCCGAGGTCGAGGATCACGAGTTCGTGGCGGTTCTGTGCCAGCGCCTGTTCGGCAAAGATGCCGTCATGCACCATGTCGACGGTGAAGCCAGCCTGCTCGAGGCTGCTCTGGATACCGCGTGCGATGGGGCGGTCGTCTTCGATCAGAAGGAGTCGCATGAAGTTCGCTCAAGTACAATGGGTTGGCGGTTCAGGCACGCGGACAGCACGACGCCGTTTCCACAGGGGCGCCGCAACACCTGACATCAAGCATGGCGGCCAGCGAACGTTTAAATCCAAACATGTCCGATATTTCGATCAACGACCTAGAAGCCGCGATCAATTTCTGGCGCGCCCGCTCGCCGTCGAGCGGCGACGAACTCAAACTCTGCGAAGAGGCCAGCGCGCTTTCCAAGCCGTATGCGCTGCTGATTGTACAGCGCCAAAGCGCGCTACAACTGGAAGGATTGGACCCCAAGGCACGGAATGCGTACGAGACTTACGTGCGCCTTAAGGATGGCTTGGAAAGCTGAAGGCTTTCGCTGACTACATCCTAGAAAACGTTCATCGAAATGAAAAGTTGACGCGCCGCGCATCGAAAGACGCGCGGCGGTAGAGGAAGGCCTCAGGCGGCCGGTTGCGCGTGCGCGCCGGCACGGTCGATGAACAGCGCCAGTTCGATGTCGCGTTCGGTCAGGCCGTCGGCATCGTGGGTCGACAGCGTGATGTCGACGCGGTTGTACACGTTGAACCATTCCGGATGGTGGTTCATTTCCTGCGCCTTGATCGCGACGCGCGTCATGAAGCCGAACGCTTCGTTGAAATCGGCGAAGCGCAGGCTGCGCTGGATCGCATCGCGGCCCGGGACGGCCGTCCAGAGCGGCAGGCCTTCGAGCCGGGTCTTGCGTTCTTCTGATGTGAGCTTGTGGATCATCTTGCACCTCTCGGTCGGTAACGGCGCCCGCGCGCGGCTGCGCCGCGCGGCGCAGCCGGCATCGGTCATTGTTTCATAGTTGTGGGACGGCCATCCGGCGACGGGCATCCGGGGACGGCCATCCGGGGACGGCCATCGGGAGACCGCCAGCGGTGCGTCCCGGCCCCCTCGAGCGTCACGCGTCCGCGTCCTCGGGCCAGCCGTCGCCCGTGCCGCGATGCAGCACGCGATCGGTATCGAGCACCGCGCCGGCCGCGAACTCGGGCAGCGCCGCCAGCCGGTCGGCCAGCGCACGGCCGTCGACGTCGGCGAGCGCGAACAGCTGCGCGAAATCGTCGATCACGAAGTAGGTCTTCTGGAACGTGTCGATCCGGTACTTCGTGCGCATCACGCGCTCGAGGTCGAAGCCGAGCCGGTTCGGCGCCACGCTTTCGAGGCTGTACAGGCTTTCGCCCTTGCTCGACACGATCCCGGCGCCATAGATCGACAGCCCGTTCGTGCCGCGCGCATCGCGGATCAGCCCGAATTCCACCGTATACCAGTAGAGCCGCGCGAGGCGCGCCAGCGCCGCTTCATCGTCGGCGACCGCGAGCGCGGTGCGGCCGTACGCCTGCATGTAGTCGGCGAACACCGGATCGATCAGCAGCGGCACGTGGCCGAACAGGTCGTGGAAGCAGTCGGGTTCCTGCAGGTAGTCGAGCTGGTCGGGACGGCGCATCCACCAGGTGACGGGGAAGCGCCGGTTCGCGAGATGCTCGAAGAACACGCGGTCGGGCACGAGGCCCGGCACCGCGACGATCTCCCAGCCCGTTGCCGGCTTCAACTGGCGGTTCACGTCGGCGAACGACGGCACGCGATCGGCCGGCAGGTCGATCTTCCCGAGCCCCGCGACGAACGCGTCGCAGGCGCGCCCGCGCAGCAGCGCC
This sequence comes from Burkholderia sp. AU31624, assembly GCF_020420065.1. Lineage (NCBI taxonomy): Bacteria > Pseudomonadati > Pseudomonadota > Betaproteobacteria > Burkholderiales > Burkholderiaceae > Burkholderia > Burkholderia sp. AU31624. The sequence continues at coordinate 44,646 of NZ_JAIZRT010000014.1, read as the reverse complement.
GACTGGCGTGCATAGAGCTGCTTCCACACCGCGTGGTCGACCTGGCCGTAACGCGCGAGCGGCTGGTCGATGGTGAAATCGGCGCGGGTTTCGAGGCCCGCATCGAACTGCTCCTGCAGTTTCGCGGTGACGACGGTGGACATGATCTGGCTCTGCACGTGGCGGTTGGGAACCATGCAAGTGTAGAGCGGGCTGCGCGCGGAATGGGCGCATAGTTGGCGTTGATTTGCTCGATGATGCGATAATCGCGCATCAAATCACGAATCAATGCGGAGAATGCTCATGCTGGAACTCGATCACTTCGATCTCGCGCTGCTGGACGTGCTGCAGCGCTTCGGCCGCGCGACGCATCAGCAGCTCGGCGAGGAGGTGCCGCTGTCGCCGTCGCAGATCGGCCGGCGGCTGCAGCGGCTCGAGGCGGCCGGCGTGATCGAAGGCTACCGCGTGATGTTGCGCCCGGAAAAACTCGGGCTCGGCGTCACCGCGTTCACGAGCCTCAAGCTCAAGCACCACGGCGACTCGATCATCGAGCAGTTCCAGCAGCAGATCGACGTGCTGCCCGAGGTACTCGAATGCCATGCGGTGGTGGGCGATGCCGACTATCTGCTGCGGATCGTCGCGCCCGACCTGAACGCGCTGTCGCAGTTCGTGATGAAGAAGCTGATGCGCGTGCCAGGTGTCGACAGCGTGCGCTCGAACATCGTGCTGACGACCTTCAAGCGCAACGGCGCGCTGCCGCTCGCGCACCTGGCGCCCGGCGCCGCCTGACGCGGCCACCGCGCGGCGGCAAGGGTGAAGGCGGCGCGGGTTGCGCCGCCTCGGGGCAGGGCCGGATCAGGCCGCTTCGTGCGGCGTGTCGGCGTTCAGCAGGTCGACATACGCGACGGCGACGAGGTCGTCCTGCGACACGCCGAGCTTCGCGAACACGTCGTGTGCTTCTGCTTCGCCACCGGCTTCGTCGTCATCGGGGCCGAGCACGACTTCCAGTTCGATGAAATCGCCGAGGCCGTCGACGCGGTCGAGGTGGATGCGCGTGCGGCCCGCGAGGTACACGTGCCGCTCCTTCGTCACGATGCCGCGCGTGGTCAGCGCGGTGGCGAGCAGCGCGTGCATCGCGTCGGGGTTCGTCACCGGGCTGCGCGTGTAGTACGACGCCTTCGGGCCGTCGCGGTCGTCGCGCTGGTAGAAGATCAGTTCGGCCGGCGTGCCATCCTCGAAGCGGCGCAGCTTGAGCCGGCCGCGCGGCACGTCATAGAAGAAATCCTGCTGGCGATAGAACAGCGGCGCTTCGGTCGCGAGCCTGGCCGCCTGTTCGCGCAGCTGGTCGAATTCGCGGGCGCGGGCTTTGATCTCGATGTTGCGGGCCATGCGGGTCTCCTTCAATCGGGGTCTCGCGGTGTGCGAACGCACAATCTAGCAAAAAGCCCGCGAAGGTGGCGTGACGACCGGCGGGACGCGGCGACACGCCGCGGCCGGGAGGTTCGGCTCCCGTGATTTCCCCATTCCCGCGCGCGTGAGGGCCCGCACGGTCGCCGACCGACGACGTGTCAGGCGTTGACGCCCGGTGCGCGGTCAGCCCCAGCGCTATCAGCGGCACTCATATCGCCCACTGCGCTTCGATCAGCCGCAGCGCGGCCGCGATCGCCGGTTCGTCGCGCCGCTCGGCGAGCGTCACGAACGTCAGTTCGGTCGGCACCGTCACGGGCTCGACGATCGTCAGCGCATGCGCGTGCGCTTCGGCCAGCGCGGTCGAGTCGCGCGCGAGCGTCAATCCGATCCCCGATTTGACGAGGTCGAGCATCGACTGCTCCTGGTCGACCTCGGCCACCTTGAGCGGCTGCGCGCCGGCCTCCGCGAAGCGCCGCGACAGCAGCCGGTGGTGCGCGGACGCCGGTGGCGTCCAGATCCACGGCAGCGTGGCAAGCGCGCGCCAGTCGTGTGCGCGCTGCACGCGCTCCTTCCAGCCGGCCGGCGCAAGCACGCGGTACTGGAAATGCGTGAGCGTGACGGTGTGGAACAGTGCGCCGTCGAGCGGATCGTCCTCGCCCGGCCGGCCGATGTAGTAGCCGACGTCGAGCGCCTGCGTGCGCACCTGTTCGATTACCCAGCCCGACATCCCGTGCCGCAGCGCCGTCTCGATCTGCGGATGCGTTTCGACGAGCGCGCGCAGGAAGCCGCCGAGCCGCAGGAAGCCCGGGTCGAGGATCGTGCCGATCCGCAGCCGGCCGCGTACCTCGTGCCGCAGCGCAGCAGCGGCGCGCTGCACGTCGGCGGCCGCGGCGAGCGCGCGTTCCGCATGCGGCAGCAGCGTCTGGCCGTCGCGCGTGAGCGCGAGGCCGCGCGACGTGCGCGTGAACAACGTGACGCCGAGCGTTTCCTGCAGATGCTTGATCTGCAGGCTGACCGCCGGCTGCGTCAGGTGCAGCTGCGCGGCGGCGCGCGTCAGGTTGCCTTCGCGCGCGACCGTCGCGAACGCGCGCAGCAGGGTGAGATCCATCGTCGTGATATGAGCGCGGCTTATAACGCAGTTCAGCATAACTCATTGGATCGGCGGCCGGCGGCCGGAGTACGCTTCATCGGTCGTGGCGCGGGGCCGCAAGCGCGGTTCGCGACGCACTATGCTGAAAACGACGCGCGGCGTTGCCCCGCGTGACAGGAGACAAACCGTGACTACCCAACGCACGCTAGAAGGCGAATTCGATTACGTGATCGTCGGCGCGGGCACCGCGGGCTGCGTGCTCGCGAACCGCCTGACCGAGGATCCCGATATCCACGTGCTGCTGCTCGAAGCGGGCGGCAAGGACGACTATCACTGGATCCACATCCCGGTCGGCTATCTGTATTGCATCGGCAACCCGCGCACCGACTGGCTGTACAAGACGCAACCCGAAGCCGCGCTCAACGGGCGGGCGCTGTCATACCCGCGCGGCCGGGTGCTCGGCGGCTGCTCGTCGATCAACGGGATGATCTACATGCGCGGCCAGCGCGAGGATTACGACAGCTGGGCGCAGGAAACCGGCGACGCCGGCTGGTCGTGGGACAGCGTGCTGCCGATCTTCAAGCGCAGCGAGGATCACCATGCGGGCGCGAGCGACGCGCACGGCGCGGGCGGCTACTGGCGTGTCGAGAAGCAGCGGCTGCGCTGGGAGATCCTCGAATCGTTCGCGCAGGCCGCGCAGCAGACAGGCATCCCGGCAACCGACGATTTCAACCGCGGCGACAATTCCGGGGTCGGCTATTTCGAGGTGAACCAGAAGCGCGGCGTGCGCTGGAATACGTCGAAGGCGTTCCTGCGGCCCGCGATGGCGCGCCCGAACCTGACCGTGATCACCGGCGCGCAGGCGCAGCGCGTGATCTTCGACGGTCGGCGCGCGGTCGGCGTCGAATACCACGGCGGCGGCACCGATTACGTCGCGCGGGCGCGTTCGGAGGTGCTGCTGACGTCCGGCGCGGTGAATTCGCCGCAGTTGCTCGAACTGTCGGGTGTCGGCGATGGCCGGCGGCTGCAGGCGCTCGGCATCGACGTCGTGCACGATCTGCCGGGCGTCGGCGAAAACCTGCAGGATCACCTGCAATTGCGGATGGCGTTTCGCGTCGAAGGCGTGCGCACGCTCAACACGCTGTCCGCGCACTGGTGGGGCAAGTTGATGATCGGCGCCGAATATGCGTTGCTGCAGCGCGGGCCGATGTCGATGGCGCCGTCGCAGCTCGGCGCGTTCGCAAAATCCGATCCCGACGATCCCGCGCTCACGCGCCCCGATCTCGAATACCACGTGCAGCCGTTGTCGCTCGAGCGCTTCGGCGAGCCGCTGCACAGCTTCAACGCGTTCACGGCGTCCGTGTGCCATCTGCGGCCGACGTCGCGCGGCAGCGTGCATATCGCGAGCGCCGATCCGGGCGCGGCGCCCGCGATCGCACCGAACTATCTGTCGACCGATCACGATCGCCACGTCGCCGCGAACGCGCTGCGGCTCACGCGCCGGATCGCGTCCGCGCCGGCGCTCGCGCGCTATCGGCCCGAGGAAATCCTGCCGGGCCTGCAGTATCGAAGCGAAGCCGAGCTGATCGAGGCGGCCGGCGCCGTCGGCACGACGATCTTCCATCCGGTCGGCACCTGCCGGATGGGGCGTGCCGACGATGAGCGCGCGGTGGTCGATAGCCGGCTGCGCGTACGCGGCATCGCCGGGCTGCGAATCGTCGATGCATCGGTGATGCCGTTCATTACATCGGGCAACACCAATTCGCCGACGCTGATGATCGCCGAGCGTGCGAGCGACATGATTCGTGCCGATCGCCGCGCGGCGCGCGAAGCGACACCGGTGCACACGGAGCAGGCGGTGACAGCCGCGTGACGGAACGCTGACACGCACGACAGCGGGCCGTCATGATGACGCCCGCTGATTCGATCTGCGAAACAAGCTGCTGTTGCAGCAGCGGTGCCGATGGTGGCGATAGCAGCGAATCACGCCGGTTCATCCGGCAAGATCCATGCAAGCCGTGCCGTCGCACGGCCTTTTTGTTGCGTGCCTGCCGGGGCCGGGAGGAGGGCAACGGTCGATGATGCACGTGTCAAAAAAACGGCGTGCAAAACCGTGCACAGCCGCGTGCGACAGGGCGTCAGCCCTATAAGTGCAAATCCCGATGATTGCACTGCACCAACGGCGAGACAATGTGGCGCAGTGTGCATACGCGTCGGCGCGGGAGACCACCCTCGAGGCGTAACACGGCGCCCGGGGCAGCCCGCTCATCCGCTGACCTGTTTCGCGGACGCTTCTCGCGAATCTTCCCGGTGCTTCGCCTGACTTCGTACGGAAGGGAACATGATTCTCGGCGACACGATTCTGGAAACACGCGGACTGACCAAGGAATTCAGGGGTTTCACGGCCGTCAACGGCGTGAACCTGCGTGTGCGTCGCGGTGCGATCCATGCGCTGATCGGACCGAACGGCGCGGGCAAGACCACCTGCTTCAACCTCCTCACCAAATTCCTGACGCCGACGGCCGGCCAGATCGTCTTCAACGGCATCGACATCACCGACGAGCGGCCCGCGCAGGTCGCGCGGCGCGGCATCATCCGCTCGTTCCAGATCTCGGCGGTGTTCCCGCACCTGACCGCGCTGCAGAACGTGCGCATTGGCCTGCAGCGCGCGCTCGGCACCGAATTCCATTTCTGGCGCAGCGAACGCACGCTGAAGCGCCTCGACGATCGTGCGATGGACCTGCTCACGCAGGTCGGCCTCACCGATTTCGCGCAGGTGCCGACCGTCGAGCTCGCGTACGGCCGCAAGCGCGCGCTGGAGATCGCGACCACGCTCGCGATGGAGCCCGAACTGATGCTGCTCGACGAGCCCACGCAGGGGATGGGCCACGAGGACGTCGATCGCGTGACCGCGCTGATCAAGAAGGTCGCGAGCGGCCGCACGATCCTGATGGTCGAGCACAACATGAACGTGATCGCGGGCATCTCCGACACGATCACCGTCCTGCAACGCGGCGAGGTGCTGGCCGAAGGCTCGTATGCGGAAGTGTCGAAGAATCCGCTCGTCATCGAGGCCTACATGGGCAGTGCCGACGCGGCGCTCGCGGGGGCGCACGCATGAAGCACAGCGAACGGGAGGAACGCGAATTGAGCGGCGTCGAAAGCGGTACGCCCGCGCTGGAGATCACGGGCCTGGAGGCCTGGTACGGGGAATCCCACATATTGCACGGTGTCGACCTGACGGTGCACCGCGGTGAAGTCGTCACGCTGCTCGGCCGCAACGGCGCGGGCCGCACGACGACGCTGCGCGCGATCATGGGTCTCACGGGCCGCCGCAGCGGGTCGATCAAGGTCGCGGGCAACGAGACGATCGGCCTCCCGACGCACCGCATCGCGCATTACGGCATCGGCTACTGCCCGGAGGAGCGCGGGATCTTCTCGAGCCTGTCGTGCGAGGAGAACCTGATGCTGCCGCCGCTGATCGGGCCGCGCGAGCACGCGATGCCGATCGACGAGATCTACGCGATGTTCCCGAACCTCGCGTCGCGCCGGCAGAGCCAGGGCACGCGGCTGTCGGGCGGCGAGCAGCAGATGCTCGCGGTCGCGCGGATCCTGCGCACCGGCGCGAACCTGCTGCTGCTCGACGAGATTTCCGAAGGCCTCGCCCCGGTGATCGTGCAGGCGCTCGCGCGGATGATCGTCGCGCTGAAGGCGCGCGGCTACACGATCGTGATGGTCGAACAGAATTTCCGCTTCGCCGCGCCGCTCGCCGACCGCTTCTACGTGATGGAGCACGGCAGCATCGTCGAGCATTTCCAGGCGGCCGAACTGGAAAGCAAGATGCCGACCCTGCACGACCTGCTGGGGGTGTGACGCCGCCCCGTTTCCCTTGCCGCTAGCCGTGGCGGCCCTCGAACAACCACAACGCATCAGAACAACAGGAGACGTCAATGAAAATGAAGACCCTCGCACAGGCGTGTCTCGCGCTCGCGACTGCCGCGTTCACCGCCGGCGCCGCACACGCGGCGGATACCGTGAAGATCGGCTTCATCACCGACATGTCGGGGCTTTACGCGGATATCGACGGGCAGGGCGGCCTCGAGGCGATCCGCATGGCAGTGGCCGACTTCGGCGGCAAGGTGCTCGGCAAGCCGATCGAGGTCGTCTATGCCGATCACCAGAACAAGGCCGACATCGCCGCGTCGAAGGCGCGCGAATGGATGGACCGCGGCGGCCTCGACCTGCTGGTCGGCGGCACGAACTCCGCCACCGCGCTGTCGATGAACCAGGTCGCGGCCGAGAAGAAGAAGGTCTACATCAACATCGGCGCGGGCGCCGACACGCTGACCAACGAGCAGTGCACGCCGTACACGGTCCACTACGCGTACGACACGATGGCGCTCGCGAAGGGCACCGGTTCGGCGGTGGTGAAGCAAGGCGGCAAGTCGTGGTTCTTCCTGACGGCCGACTATGCGTTCGGCAAGGCGCTCGAGAAGAACACGTCGGATGTCGTGAAGGCGAACGGCGGCCAGGTGCTCGGCGCGGTGCGCCACCCGCTGTCGGCATCGGATTTCTCGTCGTTCCTGCTGCAGGCGCAAGCGTCGAAGGCGCAGATCCTCGGCCTCGCGAACGCGGGCGGCGACACGATCAACTCGATCAAGGCCGCGAAGGAGTTCGGCATCACGAAGACGATGAAGCTCGCCGCGCTGCTGATGTTCATCGACGACGTGCACAGCCTCGGCCTCGAGACGACGCAGGGCCTGGTGCTGACCGACAGCTGGTACTGGAACCGCGATGCGGCGTCGCGCCAGTGGGCGCAGCGCTACTTCGGCAAGATGAAGAAGATGCCGTCGAGCCTGCAGGCGGCCGACTACTCGTCGGTGACGACCTACCTGAAGGCGGTCCAGGCCGCCGGCACGACCGATTCCGACAAGGTGATGGCCGAGCTGAAGAAGATCAAGATCAACGACTTCTATGCAAAGGGCTATATCCGCACGGATGGCAGCATGATCCACGACATGTACCTGATGGAAGTGAAGAAGCCGGCGGAATCGAAGGAGCCGTGGGATTACTACAAGGTGCTCGCGACGATTCCGGGCGAGCAGGCGTTCGGGACCAAGCAGGAAACGCGCTGCGCGTTGTGGAAGTAGGCAGGGCGTAGCGGCGCGCGCGGGCGCGCCGCTCGGTGGCGGCCGCGGCGATGTGCCCGCTGCGCCGCCCGCGCACGCGCTGCATGAAGGTTGCGCGCGCAACGAAACTCATTCTGACGGCTAAGTCGATGGAAATCTTTGGCATTCCGTTGCCGGCGATGCTGAGCCAGTTGCTGCTCGGGCTCGTCAACGGCTCGTTCTACGCGATCCTGAGCCTTGGGCTCGCGGTGATCTTCGGGCTGCTCAACGTGATCAACTTCGCGCACGGCGCGCTGTTCATGCTGGGCGCGATGCTCGCGTGGATGGGCCTGTCGTATTTCGGGCTGCCGTACTGGGCGATGCTCGTGATCGCGCCCCTCGTCGTCGGCGCGTTCGGAATCCTGATCGAACGCTCGATGCTGCGCTGGCTGTACAAGCTCGATCACCTGTACGGGCTGCTGCTCACGTTCGGGCTCACGCTGGTCGTCGAAGGCGTGTTCCGGTCGATCTACGGCTCGTCCGGCCAGCCGTACGACGTGCCGTCGCAGCTGTCCGGCGCCACCAACCTCGGCTTCATGTTCCTGCCGAACTACCGCGCGTGGGTGGTGGTCGCGTCGCTCGCGGTGTGTCTCGCGACGTGGTTCGTGATCGAGAAGACGCGCTTGGGCGCGTACCTGCGGGCGGGCACCGAGAACCCGAAGCTCGTCGAGGCGTTCGGCGTCAACGTGCCGATGATGATCACGCTCACCTACGGCTTCGGCGTCGCGCTCGCCGCGTTCGCGGGCGTGCTGGCCGCGCCGGTGATCCAGGTGTCGCCGCTGATGGGTCAGCCGATGATCATCACCGTGTTCGCGGTGGTCGTGATCGGCGGGATGGGCTCGATCCTCGGCTCGATCGTCACGGGCCTGCTGCTCGGCGTGATCGAGGGCTTCACGCGCGTGTTCTACCCCGAAGCGTCGGCCACGGTCGTGTTCGTGATCATGGCGATCGTGCTGCTGTTCCGCCCGGCGGGCCTCTTCGGCAAGGAAAAATGATGCAGAGAAAAGTGCTCTACGGCGTGCTGCTCGCCGCACTGCTCGCCGCGCCGTTCATCGGCGCGTATCCGGTGTTCGTGATGAAGGTGCTCACGTTCGCGCTGTTCGCGGCCGCGTTCAACCTGCTGATCGGCTATACCGGGCTGCTGTCCTTCGGCCATGCGATGTTCCTCGCGACCGCCGGCTATGCGACCGGTTATTCGATGCAGACGCTCGGTTTCACGCCGGAGCTCGGCGTGCTGGTCGGCACCGTTGCCGCGACGCTGCTCGGGCTCGTCGTCGGGCTGTTCGCGATCCGGCGGCAGGGCATCTACTTCGCGATGATCACGCTCGCGTTCGCGCAGATGGTCTACTTCATCTACCTGCAGGCGCCGTTCACGCACGGCGAGGACGGGCTGCAGGGCGTGCCGCGTGGCCATCTGTTCGGGCTGCTCGACCTGTCGAACGATGTCGCGCTGTACTACGTCGTGCTGGCCGTGGTGGTCGCCGCGTGCGCGTTCATCGTGCGGGTCGTGCATTCGCCGTTCGGCCAGGTGCTCGTCGCGATCAAGGAGAACGAAGCGCGCGCGATCTCGCTCGGCTACGACACCGACCGCTTCAAGCTGCTCGCGTTCATCCTGTCGGCGGGCATCGCGGGGCTGGCCGGCTCGCTGAAGGTGCTCGTGCTCGGCTTCGAGACGCTGTCGGACGCTTACTGGACGATGTCGGGTCTCGTCGTGCTGATGACGCTCGTCGGCGGGATGGGCACGTTGTTCGGGCCGCTGCTGGGCGCGGCGCTGATCGTCGCGCTGGAAGACCGGCTCGGCGACATCGGCGAATGGCTCGCGTCGACGACGGGCGTCGCGTGGTTCCATTCGCTCGGCGAATCGGCGACGATCGTCACTGGGCTGATCTTCATCGCATGCGTGCTCGCATTCCGGCGCGGCATCGTCGGTGAAATGGTCGCGCGGATCAAGCCGCTCAGGGCGTCCTGAATGCGGGCGGCGTGCGTTACCGGGCGTTGATGCGAAGCACCATCCGGCATGCTCCGGAAGGGCGTCGCAACGGGCTCGGGCCGGCGCCGCGCGGCAAGCTGGTGCCCCATTTTCGTGCGGCGATGCACCATAGGGGTAAATGCTAAGTTGCCGTGGTGCTTAAGCCTCTTTAAGATTCACTTTAGTTCTGATGCACCGCGAAACGAATTTGCAGGTGGAGAACGAGGAGACAATCGAGGCACAAAGTGCCCGGACCCCAAAGCGCTGTTGGACGGAATCCAACAGCGCTTTTTCATTTGCGTGCACGGATTTCCGCTGTTGGTGCATCGGCCTGCGCGGCGGCCGTATTCCGCGCTTGCGTTCGCACCGCGCTTCTTCCGCGCTTCGCGCGTCCTCCGTTTTCCCGTTTCCGTTTTCCCTCGAGTCGTTCGCAGACGATGCTCAGCCGTGCGCCGGCCGTTCGGGCTAACCCGGTTGGCGTGCGCAAAACGCGTCCGTTACACTCAGCTTTCGCCGACCGCGCGGTCGGGAAAATAGGTCGGCAGTTCTCCTACAAGCAGAATGCAGAAGAGGGAGTACGGTTGGATGAGCAGCGCAGGACGATGGATCGGGGCAGGAAGGGCGGCGGGTGCCGTTCGTTCGTCGTGGGGTTGGGCTGCTGTCGCCGCGGCCTTCCCGAGCCGTTTTGCGGCCTGTAGGCGCGTTCCGGCGTCATCGCCGGTCGTTGCGTGCGCATCCGTGTCGACATTCGCATCCGTATTCGCATGAGCAGCCGGTTTCCCGATCATGCGACGCGCGCGGATTTGGCCGCATCTGGCCGAATCGACGTGCCTTTCCTTGATCGTTGTGCATGCATCGATTGCGCACACGGTTATGCCTTTCTCCGCTTTCTTCATCCAGACGATACCGCCGCTGCGCATCGTGACGGTCGAACGACCGTTTCGACCGCCGGCCGGTGCGTCCGTGCGTGGTTCCGTCCGGGTGCCGTTGAAGACGAGGTGTTTCACGGGAAAACGAGCGTAGACGCGGTATGGCGAGATAGTTAATTTATTAACTTGTTTGGGGACCGGGAGCCGCCCGAGCGACCCGAGGCTTTTTCGAGCAGCGTTTGGAGACAACGTAAATGAAGATGAATCGATGGATGGAGGCCGTGCTCGCCGCGGGCCTCGTGTGCGCGGCGGCAACGGCGTCGGCGCAGGTGAAGATCGGCGTGACGCTGTCGGCCACCGGGCCGGCCGCGTCGCTCGGGATCCCGGAAAAGAACACGATCGCGCTGCTGCCGAAGGAAATCGCCGGCAAGAGCGTGCAGTACATCGTGCTCGACGACGCCTCCGACACGAGCCGCGCGGTGCAGAACGTGCGCAAGCTGATCGATGAAGATCACGTCGACGCGATCATCGGCTCATCCGTCACGCCGAACTCGCTGGCAATGCTCGACCCCGTGTCGCAGGGCAAGACGCCGACGATCTCGCTCGCGGCGAGTGCCCAGATCATCTCGCCGATGGACGCCAAACGCGCATGGATGTTCAAGGTGCCGCAGAACGACCAGCTGATGGCCGACGCGATCGCCGGCTACATGGCGAAGCACGGCGTGAAGACGGTCGGCTTCATCGGCTTTGCGGACGCGTACGGCGACAGCTGGTACAAGACGTTCGATGCGGCGGCCGCGAAGAACGGGCTGAAGCTGGTGTCGAACGAGCGCTACAACCGCACCGACGCGTCGGTGATGGGGCAGGTGCTGAAGCTGATGGGCTCGAATCCCGATGCGGTGCTGATCGCCGGCTCGGGCACGCCGGCGGCGCTGCCGGCGAAGACGCTGAAGGAGCGCGGCTACAAGGGCAAGGTGTACCAGACGCACGGCGTCGCGAACAACGACTTCCTGCGCGTGTGCGGCAAGGATTGCGAAGGCGAGATCCTGCCCGCCGGCCCGGTGCTCGTGACCGACCAGCTGCCCGATTCGAACCCGGTGAAGAAGCCGGCGCTCGGCTACAAGGCCGCGTACGAGAAGGCGTACGGCGCGGGCTCGCTGGCGACGTTCGGCGGCCATGCGTGGGATGCGGGGCTGCTGCTGCAGCGTGCGATTCCGGAGGCGCTGAAGAAGGGCCAGCCGGGCACCGAGGCGTTCCGCGAGGCGCTGCGCGCGTCGATCGAGAACGTGAAGGACCTGCCCGTGTCGCACGGCGTGATCAACATGACGCCGACCGACCACAACGGCTTCGACACGCGTGCGCGCGTGATGGTGCAGATCGTCGACGGCAAGTGGAAGCTGCAGGCCGAGTAAGCATCACGTGAAACCGGCGTGCGCGGCGCGACTGGCGCCGTGCATGCCGTCGGCAGGGCGCCGGGCCCGACGGGCCGCGACCATGCCCATGTCGTGTGGAACCGCAGGGGCTCGCTGCGTGGCGCCCGACGCGCCGATCTTGCGGCCCGTGCGCCCCGGCCGTTCCTGTCTTTCGTTTCTCCGCAGCATTCTCGATACACGAAACGTATGGATCTCTCGATTGCAGCGATCCTCGCGCAAGACGGCATCACGACCGGCGCCATATATGCATTGCTGTCGCTGGCGCTCGTGCTGGTGTTTTCCGTCACGCGGGTGATCTTCATTCCCCAGGGCGAATTCGTCGCCTACGGTGCGCTGACGCTTGCCGCGTTGCAGGCGCAGAAATTTCCCGCCACCTGCTGGCTGCTGTTCGTGATGGGCATCGCGTGCTTCCTGCTCGAAGTCGGCGGCCTGATCCGGCATCGCGAACGGCGCCATCAGCTCGGCCGCACGCTCGCGACACTCGGCAGCCGCTACATCCTGCTGCCGCTCGCGGTGTTCGCGATCACGCGCAGCTTCGCCGTGCAGCCGCTGCCGATGCTCGCGCAGATCGCACTGACGCTCGCGATCGTCGTGCCGATGGGGCCGTTCGTCTACCGGCTCGTCTACCAGCCGATCGCCGAAGGCACGACGCTGCTGCTGCTGATCGTATCGGTCGCCGTCCACTTCGCGATGGTCGGCCTCGGGCTCGTGATGTTCGGCGCGGAAGGCTCGCGTACCAACGGCTTCTCGGATGCGTCGCTGTCGATCGGCAGCATGACGGTATCCGTGCAGAGCATCCTGGTCGTCGTGACGGCGCTCGTGCTGATCGGCGCGCTCTACGTGTACTTCGGCCGCACGATCGCCGGCAAGGCGCTGCGCGCGACGTCGGTGAACCGGCTCGGCGCGCGGCTCGTCGGCATCGGCACGACCGAGGCCGGGCGGCTCGCGTTCACGTTCGCGGCGGGGCTCGGCGTGCTGTCCGGGATCCTCGTCGGCCCGCTGACGACGATCTACTACGACTCGGGCTTCCTGATCGGCCTGAAGGGTTTCGTCGGCGCGATCATCGGCGGGCTCGTCAGCTATCCGCTCGCGGCCGCCGGCTCGCTGCTCGTCGGCGTGCTCGAATCGTATTCGTCGTTCTGGGCGAGCGCGTACAAGGAGGTGATCGTGTTCACGCTGATCATTCCGGTGCTGTTGTGGCGGAGCTTCGCCACGCCGCACGCGGAAGAGGAAGAGGAGTGACACGATGAAGACGATGGTACGCAACAAGACCTTCTGGGTGTTTCTCGTGGTGCTGTTCGCGCTGCCGGTGCTGCCCGGCGCGCTGCAGGTACCCGAATACTGGATCACGCTGCTGAACTACATCGGCCTCTACGCGATCGTCGCGATCGGGCTCGTGCTGCTCACGGGCGTCGGCGGGATGACGAGCTTCGGGCAGGCCGCGTTCGTCGGCATCGGCGCCTACGCGACCGCGCTCCTGACGACGCGCTACGGCGTGTCACCGTGGCTCGCGCTGATCGTCGGTGTCGTGCTGACGGCGCTCGTCGCGCTCGTGCTTGGCGCGGTGACGATGCGGCTGTCCGGCCACTTCCTGCCGCTCGGCACGATCGCGTGGGGCCTCGCGCTGTTCTACCTGTTCGGCAACCTCGAACTGCTCGGCAAGTACGACGGGATCAACGGGATTCCGGCGCTGAACCTGTTCGGCATCACGCTCGACAGCGGCCGCAGCCTGTATTTCCTGATCTGGGCCGTCGTGCTGGCCGCGATCGTGTCGGTGCAGAACCTGCTGAACAGCCGCCCGGGCCGCGCGATCCGTGCGCTGCGCGGCGGCGGCGTGATGGCCGAGGCGATGGGCGTGAACACCGCGTGGATGCGCGTCGTGATCTTCGTCTATGCGGCCGTTCTCGCGGCCATCTCGGGCTTCCTGTACGCCCACCTGCAGCGTGCGGTGAACCCGACACCGTTCGGGCTGAACCACGGGATCGAGTTCCTGTTCATGGCCGTGGTCGGCGGCGTGTCGCACGTGTGGGGCGCCGTGCTCGGCGCGGCGATCCTGACCGTGCTGCAGGACTACCTGCAGACGCTGCTGCCGAAGCTGCTCGGCTCTGAAGGCAACTTCGAGATCATCGTGTTCGGCGTGCTGATGGTGCTGCTGCTGCAGTACGCCCGCCAGGGCGTGTGGCCGTTCGTCGCCAGGCTGTTCCCGCGCGGGCCGCGTGCGCATGTGCCCGAGCACGCCGACCCGTTGCCGCAACGCGCGAAGCCCGCGGCCGGCGAGCCGCTGCTCGTCGTCGACAACGCGCGCAAGCAGTTCGGCGGCCTCGTGGCCGTCAACGACGTCAGCTTCGACGTGAAAGCGGGGCAGATCATCGGGCTGATCGGCCCGAACGGCGCCGGCAAGTCGACCACGTTCAACCTTGTGACGGGCGTGCTGAAGCCGACGGGCGGCACGATCACGTTCCGTGGCGAGCGCATCGACGGGCTCACATCGCGCCAGATCGTCCGCCGCGGCATCGGCCGGACGTTCCAGCACGTGAAGCTGTTGCCGGCGATGACGGTGCTCGAGAACGTCGCGATCGGCGCGCACCTGCGCGGCCATACGGGCGTGTGGCGCAGCGTCGCGCGGCTCAATGCCCACGAGGAAGCGCAGTTGCTGGCCGAGGCAGCCCAGCAGATCCGCCGCGTCGGGCTCGAAAAGCACATGTACGACGAAGCGGGCAGCCTCGCGCTGGGCCAGCAGCGGATTCTCGAAATCGCACGAGCGCTGTGCTGCGACCCGACGCTGCTGCTGCTCGACGAGCCGGCCGCCGGGCTGCGTTACCAGGAGAAGCAGCAACTCGCCGACCTGCTGCGGCGGCTGAAGGCGGAAGGCATGAGCGTGTTGCTTGTGGAGCACGACATGGATTTCGTGATGAATCTCACCGACCGGCTGGTGGTGATGGAATTCGGCACGCGGATCGCGGAAGGGCTGCCGCTGGACGTGCAGCAGGATCCGGCGGTGCTCGAAGCGTATCTGGGCGGGGTGGAGTGATGACGGACACGACGATGCCGATTCTCGACGTGCGCGGGCTGGCGGTCCGGTACGGGAAGGTGGAAGCGCTGCACGGCGCGGCGATCAAGGTTGGTGCGGGACAGATCGTCAGCGTGATCGGGCCGAACGGGGCCGGCAAATCGACGCTGCTGAACGCGATCATGGGCGCGCTGCCGGTGACCGGACATGCGTCGGGCGCGGTCGTGTATCGCGGTCACGATGTGGGGGCATTGCCGGTCGAGCAGCGCGTCGCACGCGGGATGTGTCTCGTGCCGGAAAAGCGTGAGCTGTTCAGCACGATGACGGTCGAAGACAACCTCGTGCTGGGCGCGTATCGGCGCAAGCTGGCGGGTGAAGCGAACTTCCTCGACCAGCTCGATCACGTGTTCGCGCTGTTTCCGCGCCTGAAGGAGCGGCGCAAGCAGGCGGCCGGCACGCTGTCCGGCGGCGAGCGGCAGATGCTCGCGGTTGGCCGCGCGCTGATGGGCAAGCCCGACCTGCTGATGCTTGACGAGCCGAGCCTTGGGCTGGCGCCGCTGATCGTGAAGGAGATCTTTCATATCATCAGCGCGTTGCGCGGGACGGGCGTGGCGACGCTGCTGATCGAACAGAACGCGCGGGCGGCGCTGCAGATCTCCGACTACGGCTACGTGCTGGAGACGGGCGAGTTTGCGCTGGAAGGGGCGGCCGCGGAACTCGCGCAGAATCCACGCGTGATCGAAACCTACCTCGGGTTGGCGAAGAAAACGGCTTGATCGGAGGCTCGGTGGGTGGGAAACGGGCGGCGTGTTTCACGTGAAACACGCCGTTTTTGTCTTGGGGTCGAGGTCTGACTCCCATGCATCGGCGGTTAACAACTAGGGGATAAGTACCGGAGGAACAATCAAAAGTGCTGTGCAGCGGCGGTGGGGGAGATATTTACCGTGCAGATGGCAATCCGGTTTGTCGATCGGAGTTGGCTGCCACTCGTTCCACAGAATGATGATGTGCCGGGTCACAGGGGATAAGTGTCGAGCGTTCCGACGGAAATTCTGTGAGGAAGGGGGCACAGGGTGTTTCGCCTGGGTGTCGGGCGGGACACAGGCCTCGAACGGGTTATATGTTCCACGTGAAATTTCTCGACACATGGATCCCTGCACAGGCGTAACGATGTGTGCCGGGCGGGCCGGATTATTCGCAGGCATGGGCGCGGAACCACAGATTCATCGGCCCAACGCCGAAAAATCGCCGAAATGCACAGACCCTACCATTCGGACGGCATTCGGGTGAAAAGCGAACCCGCTATAATTCGCCCCATACATTTCTCTGATAGGTTCGTGCGCAGCCCTGCGTGCGAAATCCACCATGCTTTTTCCCACAGAATTTGACGTCATCGTCGTCGGTGGCGGTCATGCCGGCACCGAAGCCGCGCTGGCGTCCGCCCGCATGGGCGCAAAGACACTGCTGCTGACCCACAACATCGAAACGCTTGGGCAGATGAGTTGCAATCCGTCGATCGGCGGTATTGGCAAGGGCCATCTGGTCAAGGAAGTCGATGCGCTGGGCGGCGCAATGGCAGCCGCGACGGACGAGAGCGGTATCCAGTTCCGGATCCTCAATTCGTCGAAGGGTCCGGCTGTGCGCGCGACGCGTGCGCAGGCCGACCGTATCCTGTACAAGGCCGCGATCCGCCACCGGCTCGAGAACCAGCCGAACCTCTGGCTGTTCCAGCAGGCCGTCGACGACCTGATGGTCGAAGGCGACCGTGTGGTGGGCGCCGTCACGCAGATCGGCATTCGCTTCCGCGCCCGCGCGGTCGTGCTGACCGCCGGCACGTTCCTTGACGGCAAGATCCACGTCGGCCTGAACAACTACACGGGCGGCCGCGCGGGCGATCCGGCGGCCGTGTCGCTGTCGTCGCGCCTGAAGGAGCTGAAGCTGCCGCAGGGCCGCCTGAAGACCGGTACGCCGCCGCGTATCGATGGCCGCTCGATCGATTTCTCGCAGCTGACCGAACAGCCGGGCGACCTCGATCCGATCCCCGTCTTCTCGTTCCTGGGCCGCGCGGAGCAGCATCCGCAGCAGCTGCCGTGCTGGGTCACGCACACGAACGAGCGCACGCACGACATCATTCGCGGTGGTCTCGACCGTTCGCCTATGTATACAGGCGTGATCGAAGGCGTCGGGCCGCGCTATTGCCCGTCGATCGAGGACAAGATTCACCGGTTCGCGTCGAAGGAATCGCATCAGATCTTCCTGGAGCCGGAAGGGCTGACGACCAACGAGTTCTACCCGAACGGGATCTCGACGAGCCTGCCGTTCGATGTCCAGCTCGAGCTCGTGCATTCGATGCGCGGCCTCGAGAACGCGCATATCCTGCGCCCCGGCTACGCGATCGAGTACGACTACTTCGATCCGCGTGCGCTGAAGGCGTCGCTCGAGACGAAGGCGATCAACGGGCTGTTCTTTGCGGGTCAGATCAACGGGACGACCGGCTATGAAGAAGCGGCCGCGCAGGGTCTGTTGGCCGGCCTCAATGCGGGCCGCTACGTGCAGGAGAAGGACGCCTGGTGCCCGCGCCGTGACCAAGCCTACCTCGGCGTGCTGGTCGACGATCTCGTGACGCGTGGCGTGGCAGAGCCGTACCGGATGTTCACGAGCCGCGCCGAGTATCGCCTCAGCCTGCGTGAAGACAATGCCGACATGCGCCTGACCGAGATCGGCCGCGAACTTGGGCTCGTCGACGATGCGCGCTGGGACGCATTCAGCCGGAAGCGCGACGCTGTTTCACGTGAAACCGAACGCCTGAAGTCGACGTGGGTCACGCCGAAGACGTTGCCGGCGGAAGAGGCGACCGCGCTCCTCGGCAAGGCGATCGACCACGAATACAGCCTCGCCGAGCTGCTGCGCCGCCCGGGTATCAGCTACGACGGCGTGTGTGGGCTGAAGGGCGGCGAATGCGGCCCCGCAGAGCCGCTGGCCGACGATCCGGTGATGCTCGAGCAGATCAAGGAGCAGGTCGAGATCGGCATCAAGTATCAGGGCTATATCGAGCGCCAGGCCTCGGAGATCGAACGCAACGACGCGAACGAGAATACGCGCCTGCCGGACGGTATCGATTACCGCGAAGTCCGCGGCCTGTCGTTCGAGGTGAGCCAGAAGCTCAACGAGTTCCGGCCGGAGACGATCGGGCAGGCATCGCGCATCTCGGGTGTCACGCCGGCAGCGATCTCGCTGCTGATGGTGCACCTAAAGCGCCGCGGCCTCGGGCGCCGTAATGGCACTGCCGCAGAGGCAACGGAGCAGGGGGACGGCGCCGTCCCGACGCAACAATGACGGCGCGTCGCGCGCCGGCGGTTAATCGGGACGTATTGGAGCAGATGCTCGTCGAAGGCACGACGGCGCTCGACCTCACCCTGACGGATGCACAACTCAACCAGCTGCTCGACTACGTCGCGCTGCTCGGCAAGTGGAACGCGGTCTACAACCTGACCGCGATCCGCGACCCGAAGCAGATGCTGATCCAGCACATCCTCGATTCGCTTTCCATCGTCCCGCATCTGCGCGGCCGTGCATCGGCCCGCGTGCTCGACGTCGGTTCGGGCGGCGGGTTGCCCGGTATCGTGCTGGCGATCGTCGAGCCGGATTGGCAGGTCACGCTGAACGATATCGTGCAGAAGAAGTCTGCCTTCCAGACTCAGATGCGCGCGGAGCTGAAGCTCGCGAACCTGTCGGTGGTCACTGGCCGGGTCGAATCGCTGCAGCCGGGTGTCGAAGTGCCGGAAAAATTCGACATGATCGTATCCCGCGCTTTCGCGGATCTATCCGACTTCGTTAAACTTGCTCGACATCTGGTCGCGCCGGGCGGATCGATCTGGGCGATGAAGGGCGTCCATCCGGACGACGAGATTGCGCGATTGCCGGAAGGCAGCCGCGTGAAGCAGACGATACGGCTGGCGGTGCCGATGCTCGATGCCGAACGGCATCTGATCGAAGTGGCCGTCGACGAGGCGAATTGAAGGGCAGGCGCGCAGTAGCGCGCCGTTTGTTTGAAGGTAAAGGGAACACACCAACGATGGCAAAGATCTTCTGCGTTGCGAACCAGAAGGGGGGCGTCGGCAAGACGACGACATCGGTCAATCTCGCCGCAAGCCTTGCAGCGCAGGAGCAACGAGTCC
Source organism: Burkholderia sp. AU31624 (assembly GCF_020420065.1). NCBI lineage: Bacteria > Pseudomonadati > Pseudomonadota > Betaproteobacteria > Burkholderiales > Burkholderiaceae > Burkholderia > Burkholderia sp. AU31624. The sequence continues at coordinate 25,540 of NZ_JAIZRT010000014.1, read as the reverse complement.
TGCTGATCGATCTCGACCCGCAGGGTAATGCGACGATGGGCAGTGGGATCGACAAGGCTGCTTGCGAAGCGACCGTGTACGAGGTGCTGGTCGACGGCGTATCGGTGACCGACGCGCGCATCCGTCCGGACGGCGTCACCTACGACGTGCTGCCCGCGAATCGCGAGCTGTCCGGTGCCGAGATCGAACTGATCAGCATCGACAACCGGGAGCGCCGGCTGAAGGCTGCGCTCGAGCGCGTGTCCGACGACTACGATTTCGTGCTGATCGATTGTCCGCCGACGCTGTCGCTGCTGACGCTGAACGGGCTGTGCGCGGCGCACGGCGTCGTGATTCCGATGCAGTGCGAGTACTTCGCACTGGAAGGGTTGTCGGACCTCGTCAACACGATCAAGCAGGTCCACGCGAACATGAATCGCGACCTGAAGATCATCGGCTTGCTGCGCGTGATGTTCGATCCGCGTATCACGCTGCAGCAGCAAGTTTCCGATCAACTGAAAGCGCACTTCGGCGACAAGGTGTTCGACGCGGTGATTCCGCGTAACGTGCGCCTGGCGGAAGCGCCGAGTTACGGGCTGCCGGGCGTCGTGTTCGACCGCAGCTCGCGTGGTGCGCAAGCGTATCTCCAGTTCGGTGCCGAGATGATCGACCGCGTTCGCGCGTTCGAGGTGTCGTGATCCGGACATGAGCGAAGCGAGGAAGAAAGACATGAACGCGGTACCAAAGAAGAAGGGCTTGGGACGTGGCCTCGAAGCGCTGCTCGGCGGCAGTGCCGATATCACCGAAGCGGTGAAGATCGAAGGGGCACCGAACACGCTCGCGCTCGGCAAGCTGCAGGCCGGCAAGTACCAGCCGCGTACGCGGATGGACGAAGGCAGCCTGCAGGAGCTCGCGGCAAGCATTCGCGCGCAGGGCGTGATGCAGCCGATCCTGGTACGGCCCATTTCATCAGACAAATACGAGATCATCGCGGGTGAGCGGCGTTTCCGTGCGGCGCGCCTGGCAGGTCTCGATGAAGTGCCGGTGCTCGTGAAGGACGTATCGGATCAGGCCGCCGCGGCGATGGCGCTGATCGAGAACATCCAGCGCGAGGATCTGAACCCGCTTGAAGAAGCGCACGGCATCCAGCGCCTGCTCGACGAGTTCGGTTTCACGCACGAACAGGCGGCCGAATCGGTCGGCCGTTCGCGCAGCGCGGTATCGAACCTGCTGCGCCTGCTGAACCTGGCTTCGCCGGTGCAGACGATGCTGCTGGCCGGTGATCTCGACATGGGGCACGCGCGCGCGCTGCTCGCTGTCGATGCGGCCACGCAGATCACGCTTGCCCATCAGGTCGTCAACAAGCGCATGTCGGTGCGCGAGACCGAGAAGCTCGTCACGCACACGACGAAGGAAGCGCCGGCGGTGAAGGCGCGCGCGAAGGACGATGGCGGTCGCGATACGCGCCGTCTCGAGGAGGAGTTGTCCGATCTGCTCGCGTCGACGGTGAAGATCAAGCTTGGCCGCCGCGGGCGAGGGCAGGTGACGATCGACTTCGGCAACCTCGACGCGCTCGAGGGCATTCTCGTGCGACTGCGCGGCAACGTCGCAACCGAAGAGTAAAGGGCGGCGCATGACGGAGACGGACGCACCGGCGCCGCGCCGGTGGTGGGGGTGGCTTGCGCAGGAGCCCGTGCTATCGGTGCTCGTGCTTGGCCTGATTGTGCTGCAATGGGTGCGTCCGCAACCATTTTCCGTATTGGCCGATCGCGTGGACTGGCAGACGGTCGCGACGCTCGCGGGCCTGCTGATGTTGACCAAGGCGCTCGAGTTGTCCGGCTGCCTGATGTGGCTCGCCCACCGCATCGTGCATCACGTGCATTCCGAACGCGGGCTCGCGATGCTGCTCGTCGGGTTCGCCGCGTTGCTGTCGATGTGGCTCACCAACGACGTCGCGCTGTTCGTCGTCGTGCCGCTGATGGTGTCGCTGCGTGCGCTGACGCCGCTGCCGTTCCGGCGGCTCGTGATCGTCGTCGCGCTGGCCGTCAACGCGGGGTCCGTCGCGACGCCGCTCGGCAATCCCCAGAATCTTTTCCTGTGGCAGTTGAGCGGCGTGTCGTTCGGCCGCTTCGTGGTCACGCTCGGGCCGCTCGCGATCGCGCTGATGGCGCTGCTGCTCGTGCTGACCGCGTGCGCGTTTCGCGCGAAACCGCTCGATCTGTCCGGCGACGTCGCCACCATTCCCGTACAACGCCTGCACGCGCTGATCGCGGCGGGGCTGTTCGCGGCCTTCGTGCTGCTCGCCGATGCACACCATCCGCTGCCGGGCCTGCTTGCCGTCGCGATCGTGCTGCTCGTCGTCAAACGTGACGCAGTCCTGAAGATCGACTGGCTGCTGCTGCTGATCTTCGTACTGATGTTCGTCGTGCTGCGCAGCGCGGCTGCGCTGCCCGTCATTCATGACGCGATTGCGCATGCGAATCTCGATTCACCGCTGCGCATCTTTGCGGCCGGTGCCGTGCTGTCGCAGGGCATCAGCAACGTGCCGGCCGCGATCCTGCTGTCGGAGTTCACGCATGACTGGCGCGCGCTCGCGTTCGGCGTATCGGTCGGCGGCTTTGGTTTCGCGATCGGCTCGCTGGCGAACCTGATCGCGGTGCGTCTCGCGAAGGAGCCGCGCATGTGGTTGCCGTTCCACCTGGTCTCGATTCCGTTCGCGCTCGTGAGCGCGGCACTCGGCGCGTGGCTGCTCGTTCACGGTTGAACGACGTGATGCGTGTGGCACAGGCGTGCCATTCGGGTGGTGGGGAGGGCGCACAGCATTCGCGCTGGTGCGGGCTGTTGATAAGTGCCGCAATCCACAGTCGATCGACTGTGGTGGCATGACAACTGATTGGATAATTCGTTGCGTCAGCATCAGTCCGGATTTCGCGTATCCGGCGCGGCCGGGTGACCACAGTGTTTCGTCTGTTCGGGGCTTCGTGCTGAACTCGAGCCCGGAACCGCGTCACAGCGTGGGCGCTGGGTGGTGATCGTGCCGCCCCGACGGCGCCCGCGCCGGGCATCGTTTCCTCGCTATTCCCTCGTCACCGGAATTTTTTCGAGCAAGAAATACCGGTGCAAAAAGGCGACCTTACAACTGTCATCGTACGTCGTCGAATCGCCCGTTTTTTCACATGATGAGGCGTCGTTTTACGCAGGTTTTTGTCGCGTCTAAAGCCTTGAATCACTTGCAACTATCGCTTACAATCGCCCGGATTTGTTAGCTAGGCACCCCTGAAAGCTTTCAGAAAGCTTGGGGCCGGGTTCAAGGATTTTGCGGAAGATTGCGATGGCGGGTCAGGCGCCGGACGACAGGCACGATGATCAGCGCACGCAACGCACCGCTTCAGCGGCCGGCGAGCGGCGCGAATTCGACGATGACTGGGATGCCGAGCAGCAAGATAACAACATCGTTCCGCTCACGCGGGCAGACGCCGAAAAGCTGTTCGGCCCGAACGTGAGCAAGCCCTCGCGCGTGACCCCCTATAAGGTGGTATTCGCGCAAGTGGTTCTGTCCCTGGTTGCAACGCTGGCGTGGTGGCTGTTTTCAAAGTCGCCGGGCGCCGCTGCGCAATCCGCGTTTCTGGGCGGAGCGATCGGCTGGGTGCCCAGTGCGGTATTCGTGGCACGACTGAAGGCAGGTGGCTCGGCCACCGTGATGAGCTGGGTGATGGGCGAAGCCCTGAAGCTCGCTCTGACGATCGGGATGTTCACTGCAGTGGCGTTCGGCTGGTCCGGCGTGCACTGGGTGCCGTTCCTCGTCACGTACCTCGTCGTGCTGAAGACGTACTGGATCGCGCTGGCGTGGCGGTAAGGAACAAGCAGCGTGCGGTTTCGACAACGAACCGCACCAGCCCGTTCCCGCAATAGCGTGTTGCGGAACGGGCAAAACGATTTTCGACAATTTGGGTGGCATTAACGATATGGCAGCTAGCGAAGGCACGCGCGGTCCGGATCCGTCCGAGTACATTGCGCACCACTTGCAGAATTTCTCCACCTCGCATCAGACGTCGATTTTCGACATCCACGTCTGGAATCTCGACACGCTGTTCTGGTCGATCGTTTGCGGCATCGTGACGATCCTCGTGCTGCGTCTGGCCGCCCGCAAGGCGACGTCGGGCGTGCCGGGCCGTTTCCAGTGCGCGATCGAGATGCTCGTCGAGATGGTCGAAGACCAATCGAAGGCCATCGTTCACGGCAATCGTACCTTCATCGCTCCGCTCGCGCTCACGGTGTTCGTGTGGGTCGCGCTGATGAACTCCCTCGACTTCCTCCCGGTCGACCTGCCGGGCCGCGTGATCGGCCTGCTCGGTCTGTCGGACGTGATTTCCCACCATCGCATCGTCCCGACGGCCGACCTGAACGGCACGCTCGGCATCGCGCTCGGCGTGTTCGTCCTGATGATCTACTACAGCATCAAGATCAAGGGCGCGGGCGGCTTTGTGCATGAGCTGCTGTCGGCACCGTTTGGCGCCCACCCGCTGCTGTGGATCCCGAACCTCGCGCTCAACATCGTCGAATATCTCGCGAAGACCGTCTCCCTCGGTATGCGGCTGTTCGGCAACATGTACGCGGGTGAGCTGTTGTTCCTGTTGATCGCCCTGCTCGGCAGCATGTGGAGCTTTGGTGGCGACGCAACGTTCCTCGGCTTCGTTGGTCATGTGATCGCGGGTAGCGTCTGGGCAATCTTCCACATCCTGATTGTTCTGTTGCAGGCATTCATTTTCATGATGCTGACGCTGGTGTATCTCGGCCAGGCGCACGACAAGCACTAAGCGCGGCGTGCAACAAAGAGTTTCCGTTTTAGTTTTTTAAATCTCAGTTCCAAGTCTTTTCACAAAGGAGTGATCATGCAAGCTTACATCGCCAACATCCAGGGTCTGACCGCCATCGGTATCGGCATCATCATCGGCCTGGGTGCAATCGGCGCCTGTATCGGTATCGCGCTGATGGGTGGTAAGTACATCGAAGCCTGCGCACGTCAGCCGGAACTCATCAACCCGCTGCAAACGAAGATGTTCCTGCTGGCTGGTCTGATCGACGCGGCATTCCTGATCGGCGTGGGTGTTGCAATGCTGTTCGCGTTCGCGAACCCGCTCCTGTCGAAGCTCGCAGGCTAAGGTTCCTCGGAAATATGCGTCCGGCGCAAGCCGGCGCAGGGCGGAACGGAGACTTGGGGCGCTGATCGAATGCAACTCGATGAGCGCCTTACCGTTTCATTTTTCCGGAATAGCAGATAAGGAAACACCGTGAATCTCAACGCAACTCTGTTTGCGCAAATGGTCGTGTTCCTGGTCCTCGCGTGGTTCACGATGAAATTCGTGTGGCCGCCGTTGATCAACGCCCTCGACGAACGTTCGAAGAAGATCGCCGACGGCCTCGCCGCCGCCGAGAAGGGCAAGGCAGAACTCGACGCAGCGCACAAGCGCGTGGACCAGGAACTCGCGCAGGCCCGCAATGACGGCCAGCAGCGCATCGCCGACGCTGAAAAGCGTGCCCAGGCGGTCGCCGAGGAAATCAAGGCCAACGCCCAGGCTGAAGCCGCCCGCATCATCGCCCAGGCGAAGGCGGAAGCAGAACAGCAAATCGTGAAGGCGCGCGAAGCGCTGCGTGGTGAAGTCGCTACGCTGGCCGTGAAGGGCGCCGAGCAGATCCTGAAGCGCGAAGTCGATCAAACGGCCCACGCCCAACTGCTGAATCAACTGAAAGCCGAGCTCTGATCATGGCCGAACTTGCAACCATCGCCCGCCCTTACGCAGAAGCGCTGTTCCGCGTGGCCGAGGGCGGTGACATCGCCGCCTGGTCCACGCTCGTGCAAGAGCTGGCCCAGGTTGCGCGTCTGCCGGAAGTCCTGTCGGTCGCGTCGAGCCCGAAGGTGACGCGCACGCAAGTAGCCGAGTTGCTGCTTGCTGCGGTGAAGTCGCCGCTCGGAGCTGGCGCCGAAGCGAAGAACTTCGTGCAGATGCTGGTCGACAATCATCGCATCGCGCTGCTGCCGGAAATCGCCGAGCAGTTCGAGGCGCTCAAGAACGAACGTGAAGGTGCAGCCGACGCCGAGATCGTGAGCGCGTTCCCGCTGAACGGCGCGGATCTCGAGAGTCTCGTCTCGGGCCTCGAACGCAAGTTCAAGCGCAAGCTGAAACCGACGGTCGCAGTCGATTCGTCGCTGATTGGCGGCGTGCGCGTGACGGTCGGCGACGAAGTGCTCGACACCTCGGTTCGCGCGCGCCTCGCATCGATGCAGGCTGCGTTGACCGCCTGAGCGCCACGCCGGCACGCAACAGAATTGACTATCAGGAGCGAATAATGCAACTCAATCCCTCTGAGATCAGCGAGCTGATCAAGAGCCGGATCCAGGGCCTTGAAGCGAGCGCAGACGTTCGCAACCAGGGCACCGTGATCTCCGTGACCGACGGTATCGTGCGTATCCACGGCCTGTCGGACGTGATGCAGGGCGAAATGCTCGAGTTTCCGGGCAACACGTTCGGCCTCGCGCTGAACCTCGAGCGCGACTCGGTCGGCGCGGTGATTCTTGGCGAATACGAACACATCTCGGAAGGCGACATCGTCAAGACGACGGGCCGCATTCTCGAAGTCCCGGTTGGTCCGGAACTCGTCGGCCGCGTGGTCGATGCGCTCGGCAACCCGATCGACGGCAAGGGCCCGGTCAACGCCAAGCTGACCGACGCGATCGAAAAGATCGCCCCGGGCGTGATCTGGCGTAAGTCGGTGTCGCAGCCGGTGCAGACGGGCATCAAGTCGATCGACGCAATGGTGCCGATCGGCCGTGGCCAGCGTGAGCTGATCATCGGCGACCGTCAGTGCGGCAAGACCGCGGTGGCGCTCGACGCGATCATCAACCAGAAGGGCAAGGACCTGATCTGTATCTACGTCGCGATCGGCCAGAAGGCTTCGTCGATCATGAACGTGGTTCGCAAGCTCGAAGAAACGGGCGCGATGGAATACACGATCGTCGTCGCCGCTTCGGCTTCGGATTCGGCAGCGATGCAGTACCTCGCACCGTACGCCGGCTGCACGATGGGCGAATACTTCCGCGATCGTGGCCAAGACGCGCTGATCATCTATGACGACTTGACCAAGCAAGCCTGGGCATACCGTCAGATCTCGCTGCTGCTGCGCCGCCCGCCGGGCCGTGAAGCGTACCCGGGCGACGTGTTCTATCTCCACTCGCGTCTGCTCGAGCGTGCTGCTCGCGTGTCGGAAGAGTACGTCGAGAAGTTCACGAACGGCGAAGTGAAGGGCAAGAGCGGCTCGCTGACGGCACTGCCGGTCATCGAAACGCAGGCTGGCGACGTGACCGCGTTCGTTCCGACGAACGTGATCTCGATTACCGACGGCCAGATCTTCCTGGAAACCGACCTGTTCAACGCAGGCATCCGCCCGGCAATCAACGCCGGCGTGTCGGTGTCGCGAGTCGGTGGCGCCGCTCAGACGAAGGTCGTGAAGAAGCTGTCGGGCGGTATCCGTACCGACCTCGCGCAGTATCGTGAACTGGCGGCATTCGCGCAGTTCGCATCGGACCTCGACGAAGCGACCCGCAAGCAGCTCGAGCGCGGCCGCCGCGTGACGGAACTGCTGAAGCAGCCGCAGTACCAGCCGCTGCAGGTGTGGGAACTGGCCGTGTCGCTGTACGCCGCAAACAACGGCTACCTCGACGACCTCGACGTCAAGCAAGTGCTGTCGTTCGAGAAGGGCCTGCGCGAAAACCTGAAGACCAGCCACGCTGACCTCATCAAGCGCATCGAAGACACCAAGGATCTCTCGAAGGACGACGAAGGCGCACTGCGCTCGGCGATCGAATCCTTCAAGAAGTCCGGTGCCTATTGATCCGCGAGTGACACACTGAGGCCGCGCGGGTGCTGATGCGCCCGCGCCGCTTCGGTCAAGGAGCAAGCTATGGCTGGAATGAAGGAAATTCGCGGCAAGATCAAGAGCGTGCAGAACACGCGCAAGATCACGAAGGCGATGGAAATGGTGGCCGCATCGAAGATGCGCCGCGCGCAGGAACGCATGCGCGCCGCTCGTCCGTATGCGGACAAGGTCCGTGCCATCGCCGCGCACATGAGCCGCGCGAACCCGGAGTACCGCCACCCGTTCATGGTGGCGAACGAAGGCGCGACGACGGCCGGCATCATCCTCGTCACGACGGACAAGGGGCTGTGCGGTGGTCTGAACACCAACGTGCTGCGTGCGACGGTGCAGAAGTTCAAGGAGCTGGAAGAGAAGGGCCAGAAGGTCGAAGCCACCGCGATCGGTAGCAAGGGCCTCGGGTTCCTGAACCGCTTCGGCGCGAAGGTGATGTCGCAGGTCGTGCACCTCGGCGACACCCCGCATCTGGACAAGCTGATCGGCGCCGTGAAGACGCAGCTCGACCTGTACTCGGAAGGCAAGCTGTCGGCGGTTTATATCGCTTACACGCGCTTCGTCAACACGATGAAGCAGGAAGCCGTGATCGAGCAGCTGCTGCCGCTGTCGTCGGAACACTTCGAAGCCGATGATGGTACGCCGGCCACGTCGTGGGACTACATCTACGAGCCGGACGCGCAGGCAGTCGTCGACGAACTGCTCGTGCGTTACGTCGAGGCGCTGGTGTACCAGGCCGTCGCGGAAAATATGGCGTCCGAGCAATCGGCGCGCATGGTCGCGATGAAGGCCGCGTCCGACAACGCGAAGACGGTGATCAGCGAACTGCAGCTCGTATACAACAAGAGCCGTCAGGCCGCGATCACGAAAGAACTGTCGGAGATCGTCGGCGGCGCAGCCGCTGTTTAAGCGCGCGCCCGGGACGACAACTGCGCCTTTGCGCGAGTAAAGAATCAGGTATTTAAAGGAAAAGCGATGAGTACTGCTGCTTTGGTAGAAGGCAAGATCGTACAGTGCATCGGCGCCGTTATCGACGTGGAATTCCCGCGCGACAGCATGCCGAAGATCTACGACGCGCTCATTCTCGATGGCTCGGAACTGACCCTCGAAGTCCAGCAGCAGCTGGGCGACGGCGTTGTCCGTACCATCTGTCTGGGTGCATCCGACGGCCTGCGCCGCGGCCTGACCGTGAAGAACACGGCAAAGCCGATCTCGGTGCCGGTCGGCAAGCCGACCCTCGGCCGAATCATGGACGTGCTTGGCCGTCCGATCGACGAAGCTGGCCCGATCGAAAGCGAAACGACGCGTTCGATCCACCAGAAGGCGCCGGCGTTCGACGAACTGTCGCCGTCGACCGAACTGCTCGAAACGGGTATCAAGGTCATCGACCTGATCTGCCCGTTCGCAAAGGGCGGCAAGGTTGGCCTGTTCGGCGGTGCTGGCGTGGGCAAGACCGTCAACATGATGGAGCTCATCAACAACATCGCGAAGGAACACGGCGGTTACTCCGTGTTCGCGGGCGTGGGCGAGCGTACCCGTGAAGGGAACGACTTCTACCACGAAATGAAGGACTCGAACGTTCTCGACAAGGTCGCGCTGGTGTACGGCCAGATGAACGAGCCGCCGGGCAACCGTCTGCGCGTCGCGCTGACCGGCCTGACGATGGCCGAGCACTTCCGTGACGAAGGCCTCGACGTGCTGTTCTTCGTCGACAACATCTACCGTTTCACGCTGGCCGGTACCGAAGTGTCGGCACTGCTCGGCCGTATGCCGTCGGCAGTGGGCTATCAGCCGACGCTGGCTGAAGAAATGGGCAAGCTGCAAGAGCGCATCACGTCGACCAAGAAGGGCTCGATTACGTCGGTCCAGGCCGTGTACGTCCCTGCGGATGACTTGACCGACCCGTCGCCGGCTACGACCTTCGGCCACCTGGACGCAACCGTCGTTCTGTCGCGTGACATCGCTTCGCTGGGTATCTACCCGGCGGTCGACCCGCTCGACTCGACGTCGCGCCAGATCGACCCGAACGTGATCGGTGAAGAGCACTACTCGATCACCCGTCGCGTTCAGCAGACGCTGCAGCGCTACAAGGAACTGCGCGACATCATCGCGATTCTGGGCATGGACGAACTGTCGCCGGAAGACAAGCTGTCGGTCGCGCGCGCGCGTAAGATCCAGCGTTTCCTGTCGCAGCCGTTCCACGTTGCTGAAGTGTTCACGGGCTCGCCGGGCAAGTACGTGCCGCTGAAGGAAACGATCCGCGGCTTCAAGATGATCGTCGACGGCGAGTGCGACCACCTGCCGGAACAGGCGTTCTACATGGTCGGCACGATCGACGAAGCCTTCGAAAAGGCCAAGAAGATCTCGTAAGGATCGGGTGTAACGCAGCGGGTGCCGTTGGCCGTTGATTCTCCTATAGCACTGGCGATAGGGGACACGGCACCCACGCACTATGCTCAATCCGCCGTGCATGGGATCGAAGTGGGCGTTTTAGCGCCCGCTCCGATCGACAGGAGTCGATATGGCAACCATCAAAGTAGACGTCGTCAGCGCGGAAGAGCAGATCTTCTCGGGCGAGGCGAAATTCGTCGCGCTGCCGGGCGAAACGGGTGAGCTGGGCATTCTGCCGGGCCACACGCCGCTGATCACGCGGATTCGTCCGGGTGCGGTGCGCATCGAAGTCGAGGGCGGCAACGACGAATTCGTGTTCGTCGCGGGCGGCATTCTCGAAGTGCAGCCGGGCGCCGTGACGGTGCTCGCCGATACCGCGATCCGCGGCAAGGACCTCGACGCGGCGAAAGCCGAGGAAGCACGCAAGCGTGCCGAGGAAACGCTGCAGAACGCGAAGTCGGATCTCGACCTCGCGAAGGCGCAATCCGAGCTCGCGACCGCGATGGCGCAGCTCGAGGCGATCCAGCGTCTGGCGAAGATTCGCAGCCGGCACTGAGCCGCGCCGCGTATCCCGCGAAAGAAAAGCAGCCTTCGGGCTGCTTTTTTTTCGTCCGTCGTGTTCGTCTGATTTTTTGCGGGCCGGATCATTCCGTCCGGTCGTGCTATTTCATCCGTTCGCCGTGATTTGCTGTCAGAGTATCGTCAGCCGCGCCCGTCATCATCCGGGTGGCGGCCGTTCGTCGCGAGTGCGCGGCGGAGGTGGGCGCAGGAAGCGCGCAGGCCGATCAGACAAAAAGGACGGAGACATTCATGGCAGCAGACCTTGGCGTGGGCGCGCTGATTGCGCCCGAAAACGGCTTGTCGTATGTGCGCGGCACGACCGATGTGCCGCTCTCCGAAGCGACGATTGGGCGATTCCTGCTCGACACGGCCGGGCGCTTTCCCGATCGTCCGGCCGTCGTGTTCCGCGAGCAGCGGGTGCGCTGGACCTGGCGCGAGTTCGCGAACGAGGTCGACGTGCTGGCCGCGGGCTTGGCCTCGCTCGGCATCGTGAAGGGCGATCGCGTCGGCATCTGGTCGCCGAACCGCAGCGAATGGCTGCTCACGCAGTTCGCCACCGCGCGGATCGGCGCGGTGCTCGTCAACATCAATCCGGCCTACCGGCTGTCGGAGCTCGAATACGCGCTCAACAAGGTCGGCTGCAAGGCCGTGATCGCCGCCGAGCGCTTCAAGACGTCTGCGTACGTCGAGATGCTGCAGACCATCGCGCCGGAGCTCGCGACCGCGACGCCGGGCGATCTCCATGCAGCGCGCGTGCCGAGCCTGCGCACGGTCGTGTCGATGGGCGACGTCGCGCCGGCCGGCATGTTCCGCTTCGCGGACCTGATGGGGCGCGGCCGTCAGGCCGTCGATTCCGCATTGCTCGATGCGATCGGCGCGACGCTCTCGGCCAGCGAGCCGATCAACATCCAGTTCACGAGCGGCACGACCGGCAGCCCGAAGGGCGCGACGCTCACGCACCGCAACGTCGTCAACAACGGGCGCTCGATCGCGACGGCGATGCGTTTCACCGAGCAGGACACGCTGTGCATCCCGGTGCCGCTGTATCACTGCTTCGGGATGGTGCTCGCGGTGCTCGCATGCGTGTCGAAGGGCGCGACGATGGTGTTCCCCGGCGAAGCGTTCGACCCGGTCGCGACGCTCGCGGCGGTGGCCGACGAGCGTTGCACCGCGCTGCACGGCGTGCCGACGATGTTCATCGCCGAGCTCGATCACCCCGAGTTCGCGAAATTCGACCTGTCGACGCTGCGCACCGGGATCATGGCCGGCTCGCCGTGCCCGATCGAGACGATGAAGCGCGTCGTGTCGCAGATGCACCTGTCGGAGATCACGATCGCGTACGGGATGACGGAAACGAGCCCCGTGTCGTTCCAGAGCTCGACCGACGATCCGCTCGAGAAGCGCACGACGACGGTCGGACGCATCCAGCCGCATCTGGAAGTGAAGATCGTCGATCCGAGCGGCGCCATCGTGCCGGTCGGCGTGACGGGCGAGCTGTGCACGAAGGGCTATTCGGTGATGCTCGGCTACTGGGACGACGACGCGAAGACGCGCGAGGTGCTGGTGGACGGCTGGATGCATACGGGCGACCTCGCGACGCTCGATGCGGACGGCTATTGCAACATCGTCGGCCGGCTGAAGGACATGGTGATTCGTGGCGGCGAGAACGTCTATCCGCGCGAGATCGAGGAATTCCTGTTTCGGCATCCGAAGATTCAGAGCGCGCAGGTATTCGGCGTGCCCGATGCGAAGTACGGCGAGGAGCTGTGCGCGTGGATCGTGCTGCGCGCGGACGAGCAGATGACGGAGGACGACGTGCGTGCGTTCTGCAACGGGCAGATCGCGCACTACAAGATCCCGCGCTACATTCGCTTCGTCGACGAGCTGCCGATGACGGTGACGGGCAAGGTGCAGAAGTTCGTGATGCGCGACCGGATGATCGAGGAACTGAAGCTCGACGTGCAGAAGACCGCGTAGCGCGGCATGAAGGCGGGAAAAACGCGGCGGCCTGCGGGCCGTTGCGTTTTCGATGGACGAAAAAAAGCGGGCTTATTAGCCCGCTAAAAACCACACGCTACGGGGTTAGCGCGAGGAGACCAAAGATGAAACCGAGTCCGGCGGGGGGCCGGAAACGACTCCAACAGGGATGCCCCTCGGAAGGGCTTCGGTACGTGACCGACTGGCTCGCAGCGCTTCGCGTCCGCTCACACTTGGCACACGAGACCGCATCCGTGTTGAAACCGTTGAGGCCATTGTGGGCGAATTAATGACCCGTCGCGGTAACAAAGTGTTTCAGGTTGTAACGCCCGCCAGATAAGGCTTTCCGGGATTTTTTGCTGTTTTTGAGGGCCTGAAAAAGGTCATTTTTACCCATATTTTCCGCAGCGTTTTCAGCGCATGCGCACGATGCGTTTTTCACGCGTATCAGGCTCGACGAATTGCCGATTTGCACGCGAGAAAATGCGCCGTGCGGCCGATACCGCGCATGACGATTCATTCGTCAGAAAGATTTTGAAACGTGATCGGCAGGCGCGGAAGTCGGCCGTTCGGCCAATTCGGTGGCCTCGCGCCGATTTTCCGGGCGTCGGCACACCGCAGCGAAGTGTAACGGCGGGGATGGGGCCACCGCCGCGCAGCGACTTTTGCGGGCGGCGGAGGCGGGGTCGGTGCCCGCTATCGGCCGCCGCGCGCGAGCCTGCTTACTTCAGCCATTTATCCGAAATCGCCTGGTATTCGCCGGTCGACAGCGCGAGATGCAGCCACTGGTCGACATACTGCTGGAACGCGACGTCGCCGCGCGGCACCATGTACGCCTTCTCGCCGAATTGGAACGGCTTGTCCGGATGCACCGAGCACAGGCCCGGATTCAGCTTTTGCTGCAGCAGCGTCTCGGATGCATCCGTCACCATCACGTCCGCCTTGCCGGCGAGGATCTGCTTGAAGATCGTTACGTTGTCCGGATAGACGGTGAGGTTCGCGTGCGTGAAATACTGCTTCGCGAAACGCTCGTTGGTGCCGCCCGGGTTCACGATCACGCGCGTTTCCGGCCGGTCGATCTGCGCGACGGTCTGGTATTTGTCGGCGTCCGCGCAGCGCACGATCGGCGTTTTGCCGTCGACCACGTACGGCTGCGTGAAGAACACGCGCTTCTGGCGCTCGAGCGTCGTCGACACGCCACCCACCGCGATGTCGCATTTCGCGACGAAATCGCCGGTCAGGTTCGGCCAGCTCGTCTTCACGTAATCGGTCTTCACGCCGAGCGACTTCGCGAGCGATTCGGCCATGTCGATGTCGATGCCCTCGAAGCGGCCGTCCGCGCGGTAGTACGAATACGGCTTGTAGTCGCCCGTCGTGCACACGCGCAGCGCGCCGCGCGCGAGCACGTCGTCGAGCCGCGAGCCGGTGCCCGGTGCGGCGGCAGCGGCGAGCGCGCCGGTCTGCGCGTGCGCGGCGGCGCAGCAAAGCAGCGCGGCCGAGGCGAGCGTGGCGAATGTCTTCATCGGTCTCCTCCTTCGTTTCGTTCGATATGAGCGTCCGATCATAACGGAGCCATCGCGCGCGTCATATGGCCGCCATCGCGTCGGCATGCGCAGCCTGAGGGCGGCTGTCCGGTAAAATGCCGGTTTGCCCTCGCATCGTCGCTCCTACCGTGGCCCATACCCTGCTCAACGACACCTTCCTGCGTGCGCTTCTGCGCGAGCCGACCGACTACACGCCGATCTGGCTGATGCGCCAGGCCGGCCGCTACCTGCCCGAATACAACGCGACGCGCGCCCGCGCCGGCAGCTTCCTCGGTCTCGCGAAGCATCCCGACTACGCGACCGAAGTGACGCTGCAGCCGCTCGAGCGCTTTCCGCTCGACGCCGCGATCCTGTTCTCGGACATCCTGACGATTCCGGACGCGATGGGGCTCGGCCTCGACTTCCAGGCCGGCGAAGGGCCGAAGTTCGCGCATCCGGTGCGTACCGAGGCCGACGTCGCGAAGCTCGCGGTGCCGGACATCGAGGAAACGCTCGGCTACGTGACGGGCGCCGTGCGCGAAATCCGTCGCGCGCTCACCGACGGCCAGGGCCGCCAGCGCGTGCCGCTGATCGGTTTTTCGGGCAGCCCGTGGACGCTCGCGTGCTACATGGTCGAAGGCGGCGGGTCGGACGATTTCCGCACGGTGAAGTCGATGGCGTATTCGCGCCCCGACCTGATGCACCGGATCCTCGACGTGAACGCGCAGGCGGTGGCCGCGTACCTGAACGCGCAGATCGAAGCCGGCGCGCAGGCCGTGATGATCTTCGATACGTGGGGCGGCGCGCTGGCGGACGGCGTGTACCAGCGCTTCTCGCTGGACTACATCCGCCGCGTGGTCTCGCAGCTCAAGCGCGAGCACGACGGCGAACGCGTGCCGGTGATCACGTTCACGAAGGGCGGCGGGCTGTGGCTCGAGGAGATCGCGGCGACCGGCGTCGACGCGGTGGGGCTCGACTGGACGGTCAATCTCGGCCAGGCGCGCGAGCGCGTCGCGGGCAAGGTCGCGCTGCAGGGCAACCTCGACCCGACGATCCTGTTTGCGCCGCCGGCCGCGGTGCGCGAGCAGGCGCGCGCGGTGCTCGACAGCTATGGCAACCATCCGGGCCACGTATTCAACCTCGGGCACGGCATTTCGCAATTCACGTCGCCCGATCACGTCGCCGAACTCGTCGACGAAGTGCATCGCCACAGCCGCGCGATCCGTAGCGGAGCCGCCGGCTGAACGCAAGCGCTGTCATGCTGCGTTGCGGCGTGACAGCGTTTCGCTATTGTCACTAAACAGGGCGCAACCCCCCACCGGTTGCCGATTCAGTGCTTGTCAAGACTTGACTTATACACATTTTCCACGTTGCAGCGCGGTAGAGCCCTGTATCGGTCAATTTGTCTCGCTATGGTTCGGTAATTTGAATAGCAGCCTTATGGCATAAGGCTCCGCGGGGCACCGCAACACGCGGCGAAAATCAGCGCAAAGCGCGGCCCCGCGCGCGTTGCGGCCATCGAGCGGCGAGTTCTCAACAAAGTTATCCACAGGCTGGGCAGGGTATACGGCGATTCCTAATGCGAATCCAAAACTTAGCGCCGAATCTGAAGTTTTACTTTAAGTTCGCTGCCCCGATGCGGGCGCGGATGTCGGCCGTCCATGCCCATGCGGCGCATCCGGCCACCGGAGCGCCGGGATGAACGGCACCTATCTGCGCGTCGCGCTCGACCATCCGCTCGCGACCCTGTTCGATTACCGCTGCGACGCGCAACCGGCGCCCGGGCCCGGCACGCTCGTCCAGGTGCCGTTCGGCAAGCGGCAGGCCGTCGGGCTCGTCTGCGAAGTGACGACTCACACCGACGTGCCGCCGTCGCGGCTGCGCGCGATCGACGCGATCTGCACCGACCTGCCGCCGTTGTCGCCGGACTGGCTCGCGCTCGTGTCGTTCGCCGCGGATTACTACCAGCGCGGACGTGGCGAGGTCGCGCTGCCGGCGCTGCCGCAGGCGCTGCGCGATGCCGGGCGCTGGGGGCGGCTGCTCGCGCCCGAGGTGCGTTACCGGCCGACGGAAGCGGGCCGCGCGGCGCTGCCCGATACATTGCCCGCGCGCGGCGCCGCGCTGCGTCGGCTCGCGCAGGCGCTGGTCGACACCGGCTCGCTGGCGCTGCCCGACGCGCGCGCGCTGCACCCGAAGGCCGCGGCCACGCTCGACGACTGGGCGGCGCTCGGCTGGGTCGACGTCGAGGAGATCG
Organism: Burkholderia sp. AU31624; assembly: GCF_020420065.1. NCBI lineage: Bacteria > Pseudomonadati > Pseudomonadota > Betaproteobacteria > Burkholderiales > Burkholderiaceae > Burkholderia > Burkholderia sp. AU31624. The sequence goes on along the minus strand of NZ_JAIZRT010000014.1, from coordinate 8,929 downwards.
GCTGGGCCGATGCGCCTGTGCCCAAAGCTGTGGATAACCTGTTGGCAGCCGGTGGAAGAACTGTGCCGCCGGCGCTCACGGACCAGCAGGCCGAGGCGCTCGACGCGATCCGCGCCGCGCAGGGCTTCGCGCCGTTCCTGCTGCACGGCGTGACGGGCAGCGGCAAGACCGAGGTCTATCTGCATGCGCTCGCGTCGCTGCTCGACGCGCGGCCGGATGCGCAGGCGCTCGTGCTCGTTCCCGAAATCAACCTGACGCCGCAGTTCGAGGCCGCGTTTCGCGCGCGCTTCGCGGGGGCGCTCGCCGACGACGCAATCGTCACGCTGCACAGCGGGCTCGCGGAGGGCGAGCGTGCGCGCAACTGGCTCGCCGCGCATACGGGCCGCGCGCGGATCGTGCTCGGCACGCGCCTCGCGGTGCTCGCGTCGATGCCGACGCTCGCGCTGATCGTCGTCGACGAGGAGCACGAGCCCGCGTACAAGCAGCAGGAAGGGCTGCGCTATTCGGCGCGCGATCTCGCCGTGTGGCGCGCGAAGCAGCTCGCCATCACGGTCGTGCTCGGCTCGGCGACGCCGTCGCTCGAAAGCTGGTGGCAGGCCGAGCAGGGCCGCTACACGCGGCTCACGCTGTCGCGCCGCGCGGTGGCCGACGCGACGCTGCCGACCGTGCGGCTGATCGATCTCGAAGAGGAGCGGCGGCGCGGGCGCGCGTCGATGGGCGGGCTGTCGGGGCCGCTCGTCGCGGCGCTGAAGGCGCGGCTCGAGCGCGGCGAACAGAGCCTGGTGTTCCTGAACCGGCGCGGTTATGCGCCGCAGCTCGCGTGCGATGCCTGCGGCTGGGTCGCCGGCTGCCCGCGCTGCAGCGCGTACGTCGTGCTGCACAAGCCCGAGCACGCGTTGCGCTGCCATCACTGCGGCTGGGAAGCGCGGATTCCGCGGTCGTGCCCCGAGTGCGGGAACGTCGACATCGCGCCGCTCGGGCGCGGCACGCAACGGATCGAGGAGGCGCTCGCCGAGGCCGTGCCGGGCGCGCGCGTGCTGCGGATCGACGCGGACAGCACGCGTCGCAAGGGCAGCGCGCAGGCGCTCTTTTCCGATGTGCATGCGGGTGAGGTCGATATCCTCGTCGGCACGCAGATGATCGCGAAGGGGCACGACTTTCAGCGCGTGTCGCTCGTCGGCGTGCTCAATGCCGACACCGCGCTGTTCTCGCATGACTTCCGCGCGAGCGAACGACTGTTCGCGCAGCTGATGCAGGTGAGCGGCCGTGCGGGGCGCGCCGGGCTGCCGGGTGAAGTGCTCGTGCAGACGCGTTACCCACGCCACGCGCTGTACCACGCGCTCGGGCGGCAAGACTACGTCGGCTTCGCGAATTCGACGCTCGGCGAGCGCCGCGACGCGCACCTGCCGCCGTTCGTCTACCAGGCGTTGTTGCGCGCCGAAGGGCGCACGCTGGACGCCGCGCTCGCGTTCCTGCTGCAAGCGGCGGCCGCGTTGCCGGGGCTGCCGGGCGCCGATCGCGTGACCGTCTACGACGCGGTGCCGATGACGATCGTCAAGGTCGCGAACGTGCATCGCGCGCAGTTGCTGCTCGAAAGCGCATCGCGGGCGGCGCTGCAGCATGCGCTGCGTGCATGGCAGCCGGAGCTGCGCGCGTTGAAAGGCGTGCTGCGGTGGAGCGTCGAGGTCGATCCGCTGGATATCTGAGCTGAGCGGCGGCGCGGTATGCGGCCGTCGTGCTGCGTGCCGCTGCGTTGCACCCCCCCCCGGCCACCGGGCCGGGTGCCCCTGAATCGTCTCTTGCCGCCCGGCCGCGCCCTGGCGTCTCACACCTTCCGTCGCACCCAGTGCAACCCGTTTTCGTCCGCCGCGACGCGTGCGGACGGTTGCGCACGCCTGTCAAACCGGCCCGCTCAGGGAAAACACCGATCCTCCGACCACGGGCAACTCCTAGGTTGCAACCGCATAAGTGGCTGATTATATTGAGTAACCTATGGGTGCAACCCGTCTCGTAATTTGGTTGCACCTTTTTATTGCGTGCCGTAGGATTTCGCGCATCCTCTCACACCACATTGCCGGGCTCGCACCGGCGCACGAACCCACCATGGCAAGCACGACTCTCGGCGTCAAAGTCGACGACCTTCTTCGCTCGCGCCTCAAGGACGCCGCCGCGCGTCTCGAGCGCACTCCCCACTGGCTGATCAAGCAGGCGATCTTCGCGTATCTCGAGCGGATCGAGCACGGCCAGTTGCCGCCCGAGCTATCGGGCCACAGCGGCGTGACGGAGCTTGCCGACGGTCAGTCCGCGGACGGCGACGACGACAACTCGCCGCATCCGTTCCTCGAGTTCGCGCAGAACGTGCAACCGCAATCGGTGCTGCGCGCGGCGATCACGGCGGCGTACCGCCGCCCCGAGCCGGAATGCGTGCCGTTCCTGCTCGGCCAGGCGCGCCTGCCCGCGAACCTGCAGGCGGACGTGCAGGCGCTCGCGACGAAGCTCGTCGAGGCGCTGCGCGAGAAGAGCTCGGGCGGCGGCGTCGAAGGGCTGATCCACGAATTCTCGCTGTCGAGCCAGGAAGGCGTCGCGCTGATGTGCCTCGCCGAAGCGCTGCTGCGCATTCCCGATCGCGCAACCCGCGATGCGCTGATCCGCGACAAGATCAGCAAGGGCGACTGGCGCTCGCACGTCGGCCACGCGCCGTCGCTGTTCGTGAACGCGGCGACGTGGGGGCTGATGATCACCGGCAAGCTCGTGACGACCAACAGCGAAGCCGGGCTGTCGTCGGCGCTGACGCGCCTGATCGGCCGCGGCGGCGAGCCGCTGATCCGCAAGGGCGTCGACATGGCGATGCGCCTGATGGGCGAGCAGTTCGTCACCGGCGAGACGATTTCCGAAGCGCTCGCGAACAGCCGCAAGTACGAAGCGCGCGGCTTCCGCTACTCGTACGACATGCTCGGCGAAGCGGCGACGACCGAAGAGGACGCGCAGCGCTACTACGCGTCGTACGAACAGGCGATCCACGCGATCGGCAAGGCGGCCGGCGGCCGCGGCATCTACGAAGGCCCGGGCATCTCGATCAAGCTGTCCGCGCTGCACGCACGCTACTCGCGCTCGCAGCAGGACCGCACGATGAGCGAGCTGCTGCCGCGCGTGCGCGCGCTCGCGCTGCTCGCGCGCCGCTACGACATCGGCCTGAACATCGACGCCGAAGAGGCCGACCGCCTCGAACTGTCGCTCGACCTGCTCGAGGCGCTGTGCTTCGATCCGGATCTCGCGGGCTGGAACGGCATCGGCTTCGTCGTGCAGGGCTACCAGAAGCGCTGCCCGTTCGTGATCGACTACCTGATCGATCTCGCGCGCCGCAGCCGCCATCGCCTGATGATCCGCCTCGTGAAGGGCGCGTACTGGGATACCGAGATCAAGCGTGCGCAGGTCGACGGCCTCGAAGGCTATCCGGTCTATACGCGCAAGATCTACACGGACGTGTCGTACCTCGCGTGCGCGAAGAAGCTGCTCGCGGCGCCGGACGCCGTGTACCCGCAGTTCGCCACGCACAACGCGTACACGCTGGCCGCGATCTACCAGCTCGCGGGCCAGAACTACTACCCGGGCCAGTACGAATTCCAGTGCCTGCACGGGATGGGCGAGCCGCTGTACGAGGAAGTCACCGGCCGCGACAAGCTGAATCGCCCGTGCCGCGTGTACGCGCCGGTCGGCACGCACGAGACGCTGCTCGCGTACCTGGTGCGCCGCCTGCTCGAGAACGGCGCGAACACGTCGTTCGTGAACCGCATCGCGGATAAAACCGTGTCGGTGAAGGAACTGGTCGCCGATCCGGTCGACGAGGCATCGAAGGTCGTGCCGCTCGGCGCGCCGCACACGAAGATCCCGCTGCCGCGCAACCTGTACGGCGACGAGCGTCCCAACTCGATGGGCCTCGACCTGTCGAACGAACACCGTCTCGCGTCGCTGTCGTCCGCGCTGCTCGCGAGCGCGCATTTCCCGTGGCGCGCCGCGCCGATGCTCGCCGACGACACGCTCGCCGACGCGCCGGCCCGCGACGTGCGCAATCCGGCCGACCAGCGCGACCTGGTCGGCACGGTCAGCGAAGCGACGGCCGAACACGTGAGCGCGGCGCTCGCGCACGCGGTGGCCGCCGCGCCGATCTGGCAGGCGACGCCGGTCGATGCGCGTGCCGATTGCCTGGTGCGCGCGGCCGACCTGCTCGAAGCGCAGATGCACACGCTGATGGGCCTGATCGTGCGCGAAGCCGGCAAGTCGCTGCCGAACGCGATCGCCGAGATCCGCGAAGCAGTCGACTTCCTGCGCTACTACGCCGCGCAGATCCGCGACGAGTTCTCGAACGACACGCACCGCCCGCTGGGCCCCGTGGTCTGTATCAGCCCGTGGAACTTCCCGCTCGCGATCTTCATGGGCCAGGTCGCCGCGGCACTCGCCGCCGGCAACACGGTGCTCGCGAAGCCGGCCGAACAGACGCCGTTGATCGCCGCGCAGGCCGTGCGCCTGCTGCGCGAGGCCGGCGTGCCGGCCGGTGCGGTGCAGCTGCTGCCGGGCACCGGCGAGACGGTCGGCGCGGCGCTGGTGGCCGACGCGCGTACGCGTGCGGTGATGTTCACCGGCTCGACCGAAGTCGCGCGCCTGATCAACAAGACGCTGTCCGCGCGTCTCGACCCGGACGGCAAGCCGATTCCGCTGATCGCCGAAACGGGCGGCCAGAACGCGATGATCGTCGACTCGTCGGCGCTCGCGGAGCAGGTCGTCGCGGACGTGATGCAGTCGTCGTTCGACTCGGCCGGTCAACGGTGTTCGGCGCTGCGCGTTCTGTGTCTGCAGGACGACGTTGCGGACCGCACGCTGACGATGCTCAAGGGCGCGATGCACGAACTGGCGCTCGGCAATCCCGACCGGTTGTCGACGGACGTCGGCCCGGTGATCGACGGCGAAGCGAAGCAGACGATCGACGCGCACGTCGCGGCGATGAAGGACAAGGGCCACGGCGTCACGCAGCTGCCGATGCCCGACGCATGCGCGCACGGCACGTTCGTGCCGCCGACGCTGATCGAGATCGGCAGCATCGACGAGCTGAAGCGCGAGGTGTTCGGCCCGGTGCTGCACGTGGTGCGTTACCGCCGCAGCCAGCTCGACAAGCTGCTGGAGCAGATCCGCGCGACCGGCTACGGGCTGACGCTCGGCATCCACACGCGCATCGACGAGACGATCGCGCACGTGATCTCGAACGCGCACGTCGGCAACATCTACGTGAACCGCAACGTGATCGGCGCGGTGGTCGGCGTGCAGCCGTTCGGCGGCGAAGGGCTGTCGGGCACCGGCCCGAAGGCCGGCGGCGCGCTGTACCTGCAGCGCCTGCTCGCGACGCGTCCGTCGGGCCTGCCGCGTTCGCTCGCGCAGTCGCTGATCGCGGACGGCGCGGTGGAAGGCGACGCACGCGGCAACCCGGCGGCGGCGCTCACGACGCTGCGCGACTGGCTGATCGAGCAGCGCGAGCCGGCGCTGGCCGCGCGTTGCGACGGCTATCTGGCCCAGGTGCCGGCCGGTGCGACCGCGGTGCTGACGGGTCCGACGGGCGAGCGAAACACGTATACACTCGGCCCGCGCGGCACGGTGTTGTGTGTCGCGGCGACGCCGGGCGGTGCGCGCGCGCAGTTCGCGGCGGTGCTGGCGACCGGTAACCGCGCGCTGTTCGCGGGTGCGGCCGGCGAGGCGCTGGTGGCCGCGCTGCCGGCATCGCTGAAGGCGCATGCGACCGTGCGCAAGCAGGCCGACGCGCCGTTCGACGCGGTGCTGTTCGAAGGCGACAGCGACGAACTGCAGACGCTCGTGAAGGACGTCGCGCAGCGGCCGGGCCCGATCGTGTCGGTGCAGGGCGTGTCGGTGGGCGCGTTCGAGAACGGCGATGCGGAAGATTACGCGCTGGAACGGCTGCTGACGGAGCGCTCGGTGAGCGTGAACACGGCCGCGGCGGGTGGCAATGCGAATTTGATGACGATCGGCTGACCATCCTTGCCGTTCGGATCAAACATAGGAAGCGGCAAGGCGATCCCGAAGCCGCTCCATTTACCCTGGTACCAAGGAGATGCTATGCAACACACGATGAAAAAGCTGGCAGGCGCGACGTTTGTCGCGGTCATGTCGCTGGCGGGGACGGCCCATGCGGATGACGTGAAGATCGGTTATGCAGGGCCGATGACGGGCGCGCAGGCGCACTACGGCAAGGATATGCAGAACGGGATCGCGCTCGCGATCGAGGATTTCAACGCGACGAGCCCGAAGATCGGCGGCAAGCCGGTGAAGTTCGTGCTCGACACGCAGGACGACCAGGCTGACCCGCGCACCGGCACGACGGTCGCGCAGAAGCTCGTCGACGACGGCATCAAGGGCATGCTCGGCCACTTCAACTCGGGCACGACGATTCCGGCTTCGCGCATCTACGCGAACGCCGGCATTCCGCAGATCGCGATGGCGACCGCACCGGAATACACGCAGCAGGGCTACAAGACGACCTTCCGCATGATGACGTCCGACACGCAGCAGGGCTCGGTGGCCGGCACGTTCGCGTCGAAGGATCTCGGCATGAAGAAGATCGCGATCGTCGACGACCGCACGGCCTACGGCCAGGGTCTCGCCGACCAATTCGAGAAGGCCGCGAAGGCCGGCGGCGCATCGATCGTCGACCGTGAATTCACGAACGACAAGGCGGTCGACTTCAAGGCGATCCTGACCAAGCTGAAGGCGGCGAAGCCGGATCTCGTCTACTACGGCGGCGCGGATTCGCAGGCGGCACCGATGGTCAAGCAGATGAAGGCGCTCGGCATCACCGCCCCGCTGATGAGCGGCGAAATGGTGAAGACGCCGACGTTCCTGAAGATCGCGGGCAACGCGGCCGACGGCACGATCGCTTCGCTGGCAGGCCTCCCGCTGGAAGAAATGCCGGGCGGCAAGACGTACGCCGACAAGTACAAGAAGCGCTTCGGCGAAGACGTGCAGACGTACTCGCCGTACGCGTACGACGGCGCGATGGCGCTGTTCAACGCGATGAAGAAGGCCGATTCGACCGATCCGGCGAAGTACCTGCCGGTGCTCGCGAAGACCGACATGGCCGGCGTGACGTCGACGCACGTCGCGTATGACGCGAAGGGCGACCTGAAGAACGGCGGCATCACGATGTACAAGGTCGAGAAGGGCGAGTGGAAGCCGCTGAAGAGCATCGGCGGGAAGTAAGCAGCCGGTCTTGATGTTCTGACGCGCGGGGCGGCGGCGCAATGCGTCGTCCCGCGCGTCATGCGAAAGAGCCACTGGGCCCGTTGGGTCTGGTGGCTTTTTCTTTGGCGAGCTACGGCTGGTAGGGCATAGGGATCTTGCAGGCCACGGTGGTGCAGAGGGGGCGCCGCATGCGTACGTCGATACCGCATCGCCGCGGCCGGCGGCAGTATGACGTTACTTGCCGTCGCAGCACTTGTTAGGGCAGTCGGGCAGGAACGAAATTTCCACACGCCGTCCGTTGTCCACGTCGCCATGCGAATAAACGCGGGCGCTCTTCTGGATGGTTCCGCGCAAAAAACCTAATTCCTCCAACAGCGCATACGCGGCTTGCAATCTCGATTGCGCAAGGGCCGGTGCTTCCGGTTCACTTTCCTCGGCATGGCCGCTGATCAGCGTCGTTTCTTTGGTTAGGTGATTTGCATAATTGATTTTTTGGTCGGCTACCCATTTTGCGATGCGGACGATCTCGGAATTCGATATGTGTGAGCTATCTCTCGAAAAGTAGATGTCGAAATTCTCGCTGGCGATGCATGCGAATACCGGATTGGAGGTGAGAAGGCTTATGCCAAGAATAAACTTAAGTATTGTAAATGACGTATCCTGAAATACTGTCGGCATTGTTGATTGCTTGATTGGGATTTTCGGCTCCAAGCGTCAAGCATTCCTCCATGAAATATCTGTGATCCTTGGTTCCCATTGTATCGTCGAAATGACTCACCTCATGAATCAGCGTGGAAACTACGGAATCCTTTTCCCATGAAAAATCTCGTATTGTGCAAAAGTCGGGATGTATTGCAATCGTATGAGTTGCAGTATCTGGTGAGCACACTGATGCTGCAACTCCCGATTTGTTCGGATTTGGAACGCATCCAATGTGTTTGAATCGCTCGCTATCCCATCGCGTGAAATTGTAGCCTGTGAGTGATTTTAGTACGCGAGCGATTGCAGCTAGACCTGCTAATAGCGCTATGCGGGTGCTCTCATCGGCCCTGCCGAACCACTGTAATACACGTGCCCTATCAGCGTGGGACCAGCGCTGCAAATCCTCGATTCTTTTTTCGACAAGAGAAACGGCACGATCGCGCTTACTCAATACCATTTCCCGGAATTCCTTGTTTGTCATGTTGTGACATATTCTTTCGGTATTGATTGTTATCTCCACCATCGACCCAGGATTGGTGTTGGTGACTGCACCTGAATGTACGAGGAACCATTCTCCGCCGTCGTTCACATCAAAATTTTTCATTGCTTCAATGTTCCATCGTATAGATTTTCAGCGTTGCCGAGCCGCGGGTGGCGATCCGATGTGTTTGCCCGGCCGTATCCGTAGTGCCGGTAAAAATCTGCCCGGTGTCGGTAACGATTCGGTAGCGGATGCTCACGAGCGGACGGTGGGAGCCATCCAGCAACGTGAATTGCTCGTCGTGTACGGCATTCGATCGAGCAAATGACCGCTTGGCTGCATCAGGTTGGCGCCCAGTCAGCGTCGCAGTCTCTCCTGCAGTAAAAGTCATCCGCATGCCGCGCTCAGCGTAGAAGATCGGCGGTGGGTTGCATCCGCAGACATTGATATCCCCGCTCAATGCCCACTGTTTGCCGTTCGGGCCGGTGCCTGGCCAGCGCGGCC
>NZ_JAIZRT010000013.1:0-200340 GCF_020420065.1 Burkholderia sp. AU31624 | reverse complement strand
ACAGCGTCGTGCCGTCCGTGCCAGCCAGCGTCGCCTTGTCGTGGTTGATCGTGCCGTCCGCATTCGTGTCGTACGTCACCGCCGCCGACGTCAGATCGCCGTTGGCATCTTCACCCACCAGGCCTGCGTTCTTCAGCTGGCCGAGGTTCAGTGCATCGTGATCGTCCTTCGCGTCCGCCACGTTCTTCAGCGCGACCGGCGTCGTCGAACCCTCACCACCCAGCGTCACCGAACCCAGGTTCGGCGTACCGTCCGCGTTGCGGTCGTACGTCACTGCGGCAATCGCCTTGCCGTCGTCGCCGATCAGGCCCGAGTCCTTCAGTTGCGACACGTTCACCGCGTCCGTATCGGCAGTGCCTGCCTTCACGTTCGACAATGCAACAGGCGTCGTTGCACCCGTGCCGCCCAGCGTCACAGAACCCTTCGTTGCGTCGTCGTATATCACTGCGTTCGGATTGCCGATCCCGCTCGATGCCAGCGCGTCGAGCGCATCACCCACGTTGTGATAGTCCTTGCCATCCACCGAGTACGTCGGCTGCGTCACGCTACCGTTCGTGCCAATCGCGGCACCGCCGCCGAGCGCTGCCGTCACGCCCGTCAGTTGGCTCACGTTCACCGCATCGGTCGCCGCCGTACCGGCAGCCACATTGATGATCTGACGCTCTGCGCCCACGTTGCCAATCGACAGAGCGTTCCCGCGATTCGCGACGGAGCCATTGCCGAGCGCGATGCTCCCAGCCCCAACGGCGCTGGTTGCATTCCCAAGCGCGGTCGAATTATTGCCGGTCGCCTGTGCGCTCCGGCCCATCGCCGTCGCGGCATTTCCCGTTGCACGTGCGGATACGCCAACCGCGGTAGCATCCGTCGCCGTCGCGTTGGCCAGCGTACCGAGTGCCACCGTGCTGCTTCCGCTTGCCACCGAGTTCCCGCCCAACGCTACGCCCGAAATGCCCGTTGCGCTCGCATTCGCGCCAATCGCGGTCGCACTGCCTGCGGCCACTGCAGGAGCGTCAGCTGCATAACTGCCCGTCGCAATGTTAATGAACCGGTTACCACTCGTCGAAACATTCGCGACTGCTGCATTCAGCTGCCCGAGGTTGACCGCATCGGAGTCCTGCGTACCAGCAGCCACGTTGACGATCTGGCGTTGCGCGTTCGCCGCACCGACGGAAACACTGTTGGCACGATCGGCGACGGAGCCGGTCCCCAGTGCCACGGCCCCGTCTGCGGACGCCCTGGCGACTTCACCGATTGCGACCGAGCCCATGCCGGACGCGGTTCCGTTCACGCCGAGCGCAATCGAATTCACACCCACCGCGCTGGCGCCGACGCCCAATGCAGTCGCGTGGCTTTGCGTCGCCTTGGCGCTCATGCCAAGCGCCGTACTCGCGGCGCCTGTAGCCGACGTGGAAATGCCGATTGCCGTCGCATTCATGCCGCTTGCCGAAGCATTGTTGCCGATCGCAGCAGCGTTCTGGCCAACACCCTGCGCGTTCGCGCCGGCGGCAAATGCGCCGACGCCCGCTTGCGCAGCGTCGGCGCCGGAGGCCGTATCAACCTTGAAGTACGGGTTGGTCGTCGAAACGTTCGCAATCGCCGCGTTCAGCTGGCTGACGTTGACCGCATCCGTGCCGGCCGTACCCGCGGCCAGGTTGGTGATCCGGTTGTTCGTCATGCTCACGTTGCTGTCGAAATCCGCCGCCCCGGAGAAATGGATCCCCGAACCGCCGTTGACGAAAATATTGCCGTCCTTCGTTCCGACGATATTCGCCCAGTACTGTTTGTCCGAAGCAGAACCCGTGGTCCCCCCGTTCGCCGCCGCGTTATTGGTCAGCTGGAACGCCATTTCGTGACCAGGTGCGTAAGGACTCGTCGTCAGATTGCAAGACCCGACACCTACCGAACCACCAGGACCGTAGGCCAAGCCGCTGCTCGGCCCGCACAGCGCCAGACCGCCGTTACCCGTCGGCAGCGTTTGCGCGCTCACATCGGCCGACATGGCGACACCACCTACCCCCGCCATCACAGCGACCGCGGCCGTCACCGACGACCGCATCGTCGAGTTGCTCTTTGATTTCTTGCTTGCGCGCGCCGTCTCGGCCGCCGCAGTCCACGTGCCCGTCGATGCATTCCAGACGGTCCGATACGACTTGTTCATGTCAATTGCCTCAGAGTGAGAAAAGGTTTGAAGGACGATCCACGTCCACCCGAGGCAATATATTTTTTCGCTGTCAATCCGTTAATCAGACGCCAGGACAGGTCGACGTTCATTTTGTAGGCCTGGTCCTAATATGACCTTGCTTTACATTCAGACAGGCACGACGACACCTGGCAACGCCCCTCTCCCACTCAATTCCGTTTGACATGCACGCCACGGCAGCCGTATAAAGCGCGGCGCACAAACTACCCTTCTAATCGGACTAGTCCTAGTTATCGCGATCGTTCATTTCGGACTGCCCTACATACTCGCCATCGCGCTATCCCGATAATTCTCTCGATCCCTAGCCTGTGTCGCGTTCTCCAGACGCGTGCCCCGACTTCCGGATACGGTCGCGCCCTGGCTACGTCGCGGCCTTAGCCGCGCGACCACTCGCGACTCCCGATTTGTGCATTGATTCACCGGTGTTCGTCCCATGCCTATCCGACATCTCTTCGCATCCCCAACGGACGCCAGCGCACCGTTCGCGTCGACCGACCACGAGCCGCGCGACCTGAGCCTGCTGAACCGCTATCACCGCTTCACGCTGTACGGTGGCGCCATCCTTCTGTCGCTCGTGATGCTGTCCGCGACGGGCATCCTGCTTGCGGGATCGGCACGCGACTACATCGCGAAGCGTCACGAGCTGTTCGCGACGCACAAGGCGCTCGTCCAGTTCGAAATCGACGCGAAACAGGCGTCGATGCGCCGCGCGGTCATCAATGCCGAACTGCTGTGGAGCGGACATCCGCCGCACGCGCAGGGCCCGGCCGACGCGCTTCGCCGCGACGGGCACGTCGTGCTGGCGCCGATGCCCGGTCTCAGCGAGATCTTCGTCGCCGCAACGCCTGACGCGGCCACCAGCGGCGCGAGCGATCGCTACGTGCAGCTGATGGAACGGCTGACGATCTCCATGGCGGCCGCCGAACGACAGACCGGGCTCCCGGAGAGCGGTTTCGCATACAGCCCCGATCACCGCGTGATCGCGATCACGCCGCCGCCATCGACGCCATACCACGACCTGCTTGCCCGGATCGGCGTGCCCGACACGCATGCCCTGGCCGATCGCCTCGCGCTCGACGCGGCGGACTGGAGCAATCCCGCGATCGCCCGTCACTGGCGCATCACGCGCCGGATCGCATGGCAGACGCCGGCGGTCGATCCGTTGACCGACCGGAAGGTGTTCCGTCTCGTCGAGCCGGCATTCGACGGTCCGCGCCACTTCATGACGTTCGTCAGCGATCTCGACGTCGACGTGATCGCCGACCGTCTCGCGCAGGCGCCGGACGATTCGGTCGCCATGCTCGTGGGTGACGATGGCCGGCTCCTGTTGAGCGCGGACCGGACCGGCGCGTCGACCGACGGCGCGGCCCTGATGCGCCGCGCGCTCGCAAACGGCGACTGGAAACGCGGATTCGACCGTTTTTTCACGAGCTATCACGACGGGATATTCACAGTCAGCGACCGGCTTTCCGATACCGGCTTTGCGATCGTCTACGCGTATTCGTGGCGCACGATCGCGCACGCGATCTGGCCGGCAATGCTCCGCGAGTTCGGCACGGCCGCGTCGATGCTGGCCGTGCTGTGGGCACTCGTGGTCGTCTTCGACCTGACGATGTTCGCACCGCTGTTCCGCCGTTCGCGCCGCGTATTCGAAAGCGAACAGATGAGCCGCGCGATCATCTCGACCGCGCCGTTCGGCATCGGTCTCGTCTCGCTCGATACGCGCGAGGTACTGATGCGCAACCGGATGATGGAGCTGTACGAGAACGAGACAAGCGCCCCGTCGCTGCCCGAGCGCCTGCTGGCGTGCTACCGCGAGCGCGCGGCCGGTGCGCCCGTGCAGCTCGACGTCGAATTGCCGGTGATGCTCGCCGACGGGCGCAGCCGCGACCTCGGCGTCAATTTCGTCCGCACGCGCTACAAGGGGCGCAACACGCTACTGTGCAGCTTCTCCGACATGACGACGCGCGCCGACACCGAGCGTGCGCTCGGCAGCGCGAATCGTGCGAAATCGACGTTTCTCGCGACCATCACGCATGAAATCCGTACACCGCTCAACGCCATGCTCGGCAATCTTGAACTGCTCGACAAGGCGCCCGATCCGAGCCGGCAGAAGCCGCGCCTGCATGCGGTCACGTCGGCTGCGCGAATGCTGCTCGACATGTTGAACAACGTGCTCGACATGACCAAGATCGAGGCCGACCGGATGACGCTCGAAGCCACGAGCTTCCGCATCGACGAACTGATGCGCGACATTGCCGACCTGTTCGAGCCGATGGCCGCCGCCAAGGGCGTCGCGCTACGCATGGAGATCGACCCGGCCGTCGCGCATGCCTATGTCGGCGATCCGATGCGCGTGCGGCAGATCGTCGTGAACCTGGTCAGCAACGCGATCAAGTTCACGGATCGCGGCACGGTGGCACTGTCCGTATCGGCATCAGCGGTCGCTGCGACGCCCGTGACGATCCGGGTGAGCGATTCCGGAATCGGGATGACGACCGACCAGCTCGCGCACGTATTCGAACCCTTCGCGCAGGCCGACAAATCGATCGCACGACGTTTCGGCGGCACGGGCATCGGGCTCGCGTTGAGCCACAAGCTCGTCGAATCGATGGGCGGCAACATTGCGGTGGACAGCGTGCCGGGCGTCGGCTCGACGTTCGTCATTACGCTGCCGCTGCCGCTCGATCACCGGCCGGGTGCGGCACGCGCGGATGCAGGAGCAGACGCGCCGAACGCCCGCGTGCTGTTCGTCGACGACAACCCGGTGAACCGTTCGCTAATCCACGACCAGCTCGACGTTCTAGGCTATCCGGCCGATGTCGCGTCGAGCGTCGCGGAAGCGCTCGACCTCGTCGATCGACACGACTATGCGCTCGTGATGACCGATCTCAACATGCCGGGGCTCGATGGCTATGCGTTTGCGCGGGTGTTGCGTGAGCGGGGCCGTGCACGGCCGATTCTCGCCGTGACGGCACATGCCGAGCCCGACGAATTGCGTCTGGCGCGGGAAGCGGGGATCGACGAGATCGTCGCGAAGCCGACGTCGTTGAAATCGCTCGAGCAGGCGATCACGAAGCACACCGGGCCGTCGCAGGCGGCTCATTCGCCGCCGCCGTCGCGCCGGCACGGGCCGCTGCCCCATGATCTGCACAAGGTGCTTTCCGACACCGCATACCGGTCGAATGGCGCAATCGCACGCGCGCTCCAGGATGGGGACTTGAAAGCGGCCCGCACGGAGATTCACAGCATGCGTGGGGCGTTCGCGATGATCGGCGAGCACGAGATATCCGCGGCTTGTGCATCGATGGAAGCGTTGGCGCTGGCGGGCGACGCCGCGGCGTTCGCGCGTGAGTTCGAACGCTATCGGCACGACGCGAAAGAGATCCTCGTGCGACGTGCGGCTGGCGAGTCGCAACAACCGGTCGACACTATTTCTGACATATCTGCGATGAAGTGACGAAGCGGTGCGCCAGCGCAACTGCCCTGAAATCGTTGACCATCAAGGATACAAGGCATCGGCCGAATGGCCAACGTCGATAAAACCGTACAAGACCGATATCAGACAGCAGTCGATCTCGGTAGAGTGGTTGCACGTTTTCGCTTCGGATGTTCAGTCATTTCGACATGCCAATCATGCAACGGAATGGCGATCGAAATCTGCTGCGTAAACGAGCGCGGCCCGCCGGTGAGAACAACACCTGCGGGCCGCTGACCACAACCAACTCAACTAAGGAGTTGACCATGGCTGGCGCGAATCATAACGCACCGACGTATTTCCGCGATTGCTTTTTTTCCCCGCAATCGTCCTCTCACTCTGGCCGCCTCGTCCCGCACGTCAGGCTGACCGACATGGCACCGCCTGTGATGTATCTGTGGACGAAATTGTCCGGCCGATGGATCGAGGCGGCAGGTTTCGATCCCGAGCAACGCTTGCAGATCGAGGTATCGCACAAGCGGCTGGTGATTACCCCGATCGATGATGCGGGCGGCGATCATTGCGTCAGGCACGAACGCCCCGATGACGATCCCGCAACGGGACGGCAACTGGAATCGGTGATGGCAGGAGAAGCACCATGAACCACGACGCCCCGAATCAATACCCCGACGACGTCCCGGCCGATTTCGACTTCTACGATGTCGGGGAACTGGCGGCCAAGTCCGCGCTCGTGCTGAAGGTCAATGCGCTGATCGCGTCGCGCGGCCTGAGCGCGGAAGAGGCTGCCGCGCTGGCCGAGATGACCCGGCCGGTGGTCACCCCCGAGCAGCGCGACAGGCTTCGGAACGTTTCGCTGGAAACGCTGATGGTGACGCTCGCCTCGCTCGGCCAGCATGTGGAAATCGTGGTGCGGCCAGTGGGGGAATCGGGGCCGTCGGGTATCACGGTTTCGGTCTGACGGTCGGTGAAGTCGGCTGAACATTGGCAAGGGGCGCTTTCGACTCCGATAGATAAGCGCCTCTGGGCCACGAGTTCGAAACGATAGCCCTAACGCTGCCCGATGAATCAACGGGCGCACAAATTCCGGGGTTTTTTCTAAGTTGCCGGATTTCCGCGACACAATCGCGCGGATTCCGGCACGTGTCATTTATATCCGAACGGATATAAATGTAAATCGGAAACGAAAACTTCTGTACTGGGAAGGTTCGTCGAAGAAGGAATTCAAAACGTTCCCTGCCGACGTACAGAAAGACATGGGCGTGGCATTGTTCATCGTCCAGCTGGGCAGCACGCCTGACTCGGCCAAGCCCTGGAAGGGATTGGTTTCCGGGGTATATGAGCGACGAGAAGATCATCGCCGCGATACTTTCCGGGCGGTCTACGCCGTGTGCGTAAGCGATTCGGTCCATGTCCTCCACGCGTTCCAGAAGAAATCGACGTCCGGTATTGCGACACCGAAGCCAGACGTCGAACTGATCACGAAACGGTTGAAAGCAGTGTTTGTCCGTCACGGGCGAGCGGGAGATCGATGATGAATCGCAATGACTGTCCCCAAGGCACCCACAACGTGCTATTGAACCTGGGTTTCGACGAGGGCGCGGAACTGTCGGCCAAAGCGGCGCTCGCGCTCAAATTCAACGAACTGATCGACCGACGCGGCCTGAGCCAAATCGAGGCAGCGGCGATCACCGGCATGACGCATGCCGAAAGTATCCCCGGTGCGCCGTTACAAGCTGCAGAACATTTCGCTCGAACGGCTGATGCACGCATTGGTATCGCTGGGCCAGCATGTCGAAATCGTCGTGCAGCCTGCGCGACGCTCTCGGTCGGCCGGCATCACGGTCGCCGCCTGACTGCCGGCGAAACATCGCGAAGGGAGGCGTGTGGTAACCGGAATATCTTCGGCGCTCGCATAAGGCAGCGTTAGGAGTAGTGCTATCACACGAATAGCAAGGCTACGACCGGGCCCGGCGGCCGCCGCCAAAGCCCCTCCGGTACCACACCCGTTCAATTTAGCGTCAACAACCGTCACAACCTATCAGACCAGGCTGATTCTTCGTTCGGCACTCGCATAAAAATGCCGCTGCCGTGGATAACGGCAGCGGCTGGCGCGATGATTCGGTCGAATCCCCGGGGTATCCGGGTTCGCGCTTACTGCTGGATCGTTGCCTGCGAGCCGAGCTTCTCCACCAGCGCGGCCATCGCGCGCTGCTGCGCCTGCGTTTCGAGTTGCTGGCGCAGCACGTTCCTCGCCGCCTCGAAGCTCGGTGCAACGGTCGGCCGCTTCTCGTCGAGTTTCACGATCGCAAAGGCCTTCCCGACCGCGAACGGGCCCGTGACCGTGCCCGGCTTCATCGACGTGATCACCTGCGCGAGCGGCACATCCATCCCGCCCGTCTTGCCTTCGACGATCGGCGTGCGCAGTTCGGCCCATTGGGCAACGCCGGCGTTAGGTGCCGTGTTGTACTGCTTCGCCATCGCTTCAAACGGCACGCCCTTCTTCAGCTCGGCCATCGCCGCCGCCGCGGTCGCCGCATCGGCCACTGCCACCACTTCGGCGCGGTATTCGAACTGGCCGGCATTCGCGATGATCTGGTCATAGCGCGCCTTCACCTGCGCGTCGGTCACCGGTTGCGGGCGAGCCTGCTCGCGCAGGAACAACTCCGACGCGGCCACCGTGCGGGCCCGCATCGCAGCCTTCACCGCTTCGGGACGGCTGCCGTAGTTGGCCTTGTCGGCCGCCTGTTCGACCAGTTGCTGAACGATCAGGTCGCGCTTGATTTGCTCGCGCAGCATGGGCGAATCGGGCTGGCCCGACGCCTTGACCCGCTCGTCGATATCAACATGCGGAATCGGTACGTTGTTTACGACGGCTTCGACACTGGGCGGCAGCGGCGTTTCCGTTTTCGTGCCGGCGGCGCGGGCGATCGGTGCACCGCAGGCACAAGCGAGCGCGATCAGCGTGTAAATGACTGGAAAGTGATGTTTCATCGGAAGGTCCTTCATCGAGAGGTAGGAATGCCGCACGTCACCGCGGCGAGGAGGGAAACTGCGGCATCGCCATCGGCATTCGCATGGACAGACGCACAACGAAACGGGACGGGCACAGGCCGGTCGGCCAGGTACCGCGCAGCGACGAGAGGCAAACACGGGCGAGGGACGCCGACTCGCGGCAAGCACACAGCGGCCCACCAGCAGACACGCGTGAATGCCCTGCGCTCGCATCTGGCAGCGTTCTCCCAACTTGCGACCTCATCGGCCGAAGAGCGGCCGAGCCCACCGACCGCCGCAGGGCATTCACGCGTGTCCGTCCGGCACGCACCGCGCGGTCGAGACGAGCGCTCGTCCGGCGAAAAATACGCTGCCCGGGGCCGGGCAGCGCGTCCAACGAAGCCAGGCTTCGTACACGGGGTATCGGGCGGACTCCAATCGACCACTCGATGGCTCCATTGTCGGAGCACGGCAGTCCACCGCACAATCAGCCTGGTCCGATTCTGCGTCGAATCCATGATCGTCGGGCGCATGCATGCGTTCATGTTCACCCCTGCTGGATCGTCGACGTCTCGCGCACATTCATCGTCACGGCGAGCGGCGGAAAGGCAGCCACGCTGCGCATCGCGCCGTAGAACTTGTTCATCGCGACGTCGATGCCATAGTTCGCGATCGGACGGCCAAGCCCGTGCGAAAACAGCGTCTCCGGCTGCAACGGAAAGCAGCGATCGAGCAGGAACCGCGCACCGGCCGGCGAGATCGTGTACGCGCAGATCCCGTAGAACTCGAGCAGGTTCATCATCAACGCGGGACCGCGGTCGATACGAAAATCGTCGACGGCACGCGTGAGCGCCGCCGCGTCGAACTGCATCGTCACCGGCGTGCGATCGTTGAAAAGCGTGCCACGCAAGATCGAATCGAAGTTGTAGCCCCATGCGATGAAGTCGAGACGATCAGGCTGCGCGCGCAGGAACTGCATGAGCACGTCGTTGAAATCGGGACGGAAGATTGCGTCGTCCTCGGCGATCGTCACGAGCGCGTCGCCGGATGCAATCTCTGTCCACAGCCGATGCGTCGTCATCGCCACGCCGATTGCCCCACGCGTGTACGGCAGGCCGGGGGCGAACAGCCCGCTCGCCGCAATGTCGTCATCCAACAGCGCGCCCCCGTCCACTGCGTCGATGAATGCGAAATCAAGGTCGGGGTTGTTCGCGCGAAACGTGTCACGGCGGCCGCGTGCGTCATTCAGCGAGATGACGCGCAGCGTACCGCGTACGGAAAGCGGGTGCGCTGCGGGAGCAGGTTCGGTCGCGGGCATGGTCGCGGTATCGACGGCCCCCGGTCGGTCGGTAACGGGCATGTTCATCATTGCCACCCCGTCACGACGGAGATACCGAACACGATACCCAGCACGATGCCGACGGTCCGCCCTTGCAGCAACGGCTTCACCGCCGCCGGTTCGAAAAACGGATCGACTACGTCGGCCCGGTTGCGCCATGCGGCGACGAGCGGCGGCACAAGCAGCAACAGCGCCATCGCCAGCGCGGTCACCAGGGTCACGTTCAGGCCGCTCGCGTTCCAGCGCGTGCCGACCTCGACGACGAAATGAATCGCCGCGACCGCCGCTGCACTGGCAATCATGCCCAGCACCGCGCCCTTCACCAGATGATCTGCGTCGCTCATTTTCAATACTCCTTGTCGTATGGATGCCGAACGGTGCCAGCAGGAACAGGTTGTATTAAAAAGGTGTGCGATACCGATCTCCATCGGACGGGTCTTACGTGATGCGGCTGTCTCGCATAAATCGGACTGGGCCTACAGCGCCACGCTTGTGCTCCACCGAATCCGCCCCAAGGTCCGTCCCGGGTGGCAAACAGGATTATTTAGGACGATATGTTCCAAATATCCAATCCATTTAGGACTTGTCCGATTTAGTTGTCGGGGACGACTGCATAAAGTGGATTCCGACACGGCAACGGGTGTCCGCCGACATCGGAACGACAGCCCACACGCCACCCGGCCCCGGTTTTCGCCAAGCGAACCGTCGGCGGCCGCCCCGATTGACGATGCCGCCGATCCACGCCTCGCTGCGCGGCGGCTTTACGGAGCGACTTCAGATGCAGATCACCCCGCACGACATGCCCGCCCTCGCACCCCTCCCGCAGCTGCGTGACACGCTCGACGACGCGATGACGCTCGACCTGCTCAACGCTGACGCGTCGCCCGATACCAACGACGACGCGATCGTCACGGCGACGCAGACGATGATCGACCGTGGCGATATCGAGCGGCCGGTCGAACTCGCTGCATTGCACTGGCGGCTTCGCCCGATGTCGGCCGCCGCGGCATTCAATTGCGGCTACGCGCTTCAGATGGCGGGCCGTCACGACGAAGCGATCGCGCCATACCGCCACGCACTCGGCCTGGCGCCCGCATGGCCTTCGCTGAAGAACAATCTCGCGGTCGCGATCCGGATGTCGGACGGTGATCCCGATATCGAACATGCGCTGATCGAAGGCGCACTCGACGACAACGCTGACGATCCCCGCGCGTGGACGAACGCGATCGTCACGCGGATGAGCCGATTCGATCTGGACGGCGCCCAACGCGCGGCCACGCGCGCCGCGGCGCTCGCATCGAACGATCCGCTCGCCGCAAACAACATCTCGCTCGTGATGAAGGAAGCGCAGCGCTGGGACGAAGCGGAACACCACGCGCAACGCGCCGTCGCGCTCGCGCCTGACAATGCGTCGTATCGCCACAATCTGTCCCTGCTGACGCTCGCGCGTGGCGATTTCGAAGCAGGCTGGCCGCTTTACGAGGCACGCTGGAAAGGCTCGTCAGAACTCAGCGGCGGCCTGCCGGCCTTTCCTCGCCCGCGCTGGCGCGGCGAACCGCTCGCGGGCAAAACGCTTTTGTTGTGGGGTGAACAAGGCATCGGCGACCTGCTGCAGTTCTGCCGTTACGTCCCGCTGCTCGCCGAGCGCGTGCATCGCGAAGGCGGACGCATCGCGTGGAATACGTTTCCGCAGGCAGGCGCACTGATCGAGCGAAGCCTGCGTCATCACGTCGACCTGTTCGACACCGCTACGCGCGTCGACCGCCTGCCCGAACACGATTACGAACTGCCGCTGATGAGCGTTCCGTGGATGCTCGGCCTCGACGGCGACGCGCTCGCGGCATCGGCGCCATACCTTCATGCAGACGCTGCGGCCACCAATGCATGGCGTCACGCGCTCTCCAGCGAGAAGCGGATGAAGGTTGGCCTCGCATGGACAGGCAGCCTCACGCATGCGCGCAACCGCTTCCGTCGCGTCGGCCTCGAACGTTATGCCGATGCGTTCACCGGCATGCAGGACGACGTCGCGTTCTATTCGCTGCAGCTCGGCGCACAACACGACGTCGAGGCAGCGTGCGCGGCCGGCTTCAACGTGACCGACATGACCCGCGAGTGGAAGACGCTCGACGACACGTCGGCGTTCGTCGGCGCGCTCGATCTCGTGATCACGGTCTGCACGTCGGTTGCGCACCTGAGCGGCGCGCTCGGCCAGCGCACATGGATATTGCTCGATGCCAATCCGCATTGGGTCTGGCAGCGCGACCGACGCGACAGCCCGTTTTATCCGACCGCGTCGCTGTATCGGCAGAAGACGTTCGCCGACTGGGATCCCGTGCTCGATGAAGTCGTCGCCGATCTTCGCGATCGCGCCCACTGACCGGAACGGGACGCGTCATGGACTACAACATCTGCCTCGTTCGCCCGCCCGGTTATGCACACACCGGCGCGTTCACGGAACTCACCGAAGTCATCGCATACGGACTCGAGGATCTCGGCCACGTCGTGCATTGCCACGAGAACAACATGATGTCGGACGCGAGGAACATCCTGATCGGCTGCCATCTCGCCGATCCGGGCCTGACCGACCACGTGCCGGACGACACGATCATCGTCAACACCGAGCAGATTCACGTCGACGAGCAGCCGTGGAACGAGAACATCTATCGTTGGGCGTCGCGCTACGAAACCTGGGATTACAGCGAACGCAATCTCGCGAAGCTGAAGGCGCTCGGCATCGGGCACGCCCGTTATCTGAAGGTGGGTTTTCATCCGAAGCTGCGCCGCATTCCGAACGACGTCGGGCAGGATATCGACGTGCTGTTCTACGGGACGATCGGTCCGCGCCGCGCGGCGGTGCTCGACGCATTGCAGGCACGCGGGCTCAAGGTCGGGATCGTCAGCGGCGGCATCTATGGCGCTGAACGCGATACGTACATCGCGCGTGCGAAGGTCGTGCTGAACCTGCATCACTACGCGTCACACATCTTCGAAGTCGTACGCGCGTTCTATCTGATGACGAACGGCAAGGCGATTGTCGGCGAGGTATCGCCGACGACGGCGATCGATCCCGACTATGTGGCCGGATTCCGCGCAGCGCCTTATGACGCGCTGGTCGATACCTGTGTCGAACTGGTCCGCGACATCGCCCAGCGCCGCCAGTTGGAGGCAGCCGCGCTCGATACGATCGCCCGGATCCCGCAGGCGCGCACGCTTGCGCCATTGCTGTCGTGGGAGCCGGTCGCCGTCTAGCGACGTGCCGGCACACGCGTCTTCGTCGTCAAGGCTGCGAAAACACCATCACACGCCCTTGCACACGCTGGAGCTTGAGCCAGCCCATGTCGGCGGTGAAACGCAGTTGCTGCAACGGGAAGTCGAACTGCGCCTCTCCGGCGGCGCTCACGACCGCCTGGGCGATCCAGCGGATCAGCGCCTTCCCTTCGTCGGTCGTCACACTGCCGTTCTGCACGCCGTAAAAATAGCGATTCCCGGCGTTGACCTCGTTCTGCAGCTGCATCCAGTGCCCCGGCAACCCCTGCAGGGTTCTGAACAGGTCAGCGACCCGTTGCGTCGTGAGGCCGCGCGCCCACAGCGCGCCGTTTGCAGCCGGCCGCGCCAGATTGTGGCGATCCGCTGCCTGGGCCTGTTCCTTGATCTGTCCCCTCAGGGAATCATCCTTCGACATGCCGCACTCCTCATGGTGATAGGCGCGGGAGAACAGCCTCGCGCGCGCATGCACGATACGCCCATTACGAGAAGTCATCGCCTGTCAGGTATGTCAGGCCTCAATATCGTCCATCCGTCCCCGTCACGCTTTCCTCTTCCCCTTCAACACGAACACCGCTGCCGGATACCGCGCCATCGCGAACCGTATCGTGATTCCATGACCGGGCGGAAGAGGTTTCGGGTGTATCCGTCGCGCAAGCATCGCGACGCGAAGACCCGCGCGCAGGTGGATTTCAAGAAGGCGGAACTGCGTGCCGCGCGCGCAGGATCGTGTGGCAGCAACCGCACGGACGACGATGCAGCCGCGCCGGTCACCCCCGGCGCGGCCGCCAAGGCCCCCGCTTACGCGACCGCCTTCACCGCAGGCTGCACGCCAAAAAACATCGCCTGCACCGCTTCGTCCGCGCGCGCATACGCGCGGTTGATGCCGCTGATCACCGCGCGGATCGACGCTGTCGTCAGGTTCGCGTCGATGCCGACGCCGAACGCGCTGCCGCGCACGCCGGTGCCGGCCAGTTCCGCGATCGCGATCGCCTTCGCATCGGCGCCTTGCGACAACGCACGCTCCTCGTAGTGCTGGATCCGCAGCGGCGTACGCAACGCATGCATCAGCGCATCGAGCGGGCCGTTGCCTTCACCCCGCAGCACGCGGCGCTCGCCGTGCACGTCGGCGGTCAGCACGATCGACTCGCGGCCGTCGCGCTCGGTCAGCTCATGGCCGACGTAACGCAGCGGCGCATCGCTTTCGACATATTCCTGCTGGAACAGCGACCAGATCTGCGCGCTCGTCACCTCGTGCCCGCTCTCGTCGGTCAGGCGCTGCACGGCCGCGCTGAAATCGACCTGCATACGGCGCGGCAGCGCGACGCCGTAGCCCTGTTCGAGCAGATACGCGATGCCGCCCTTGCCCGATTGGCTGTTCACGCGAATGATCGAGTCGTACGTGCGGCCGAGGTCGTTCGGATCGATCGGCAGATACGGGACTTCCCATACAGCGTCGGCACGCTGTACCGCGAAGCCCTTCTTGATCGCGTCCTGGTGCGAGCCGGAGAACGCGGTGAACACGAGGTCGCCGACATACGGATGGCGCGGGTGGACCGGCAACTGCGTGCATTCCTCGGACGTGCGCGCGACTTCGTTGATCTGCGAGAAGTCGAGGCCCGGGTCGACGCCCTGCGTGTACAGGTTCAGCGCGAGCGTGACGAGATCGACGTTACCGGTG
Source organism: Burkholderia sp. AU31624 (assembly GCF_020420065.1). Taxonomy (NCBI): domain Bacteria; kingdom Pseudomonadati; phylum Pseudomonadota; class Betaproteobacteria; order Burkholderiales; family Burkholderiaceae; genus Burkholderia; species Burkholderia sp. AU31624. The sequence continues at coordinate 185,426 of NZ_JAIZRT010000013.1, read as the reverse complement.
CGCTCGCCGTTGCCGAACAGGCAGCCCTCGATCCGGTCCGCGCCGGCCATCACCGCGAGTTCGGCCGCCGCCACCGCGGTGCCGCGGTCGTTGTGCGGATGCACGGACACGATCAGCGCGTCGCGGCGCGCGAGGTTGCGGTGCATCCATTCGATCTGGTCCGCGTAGAAGTTCGGCGTGCCGACTTCGACGGTGGCCGGCAGGTTCACGATCGCCTTGTGCGCCGGCGTCGGCTGCCACACGTCGAACACGGCGTCGCACACTTCCTTCGCGAAATCGAGCTCGGTCGCCGTGAAGGTTTCCGGGCTGTATTGCAGCGTGAAGTGCGTGTCGGTCGCGGCGTCGGCGAAGCGCTTGATCGTGCGCGCGGCGTTCACCGCGAGCGTCTTCACGCCGTCGCGGTCGAGGCCGAACACGATCTTGCGGAATTCCGGCGCGGTCGCGTTGTACAGGTGCACGATCGCGCGCTTCGCGCCGCGCAGCGAGTCGAAGGTGCGCTCGATCAGGTCGTCGCGCGCCTGCGTGAGCACCTCGATCGTCACGTCGTCGGGAATGTGGCCGCCTTCGATCAGCTCGCGCACGAAGTTGAAGTCGGTCTCGGACGCCGACGGGAACGCAACCTCGATCTCCTTGAAACCGATCGCGACCAGCATCTTGAACATCCGCATCTTGCGCGCGGCGTCCATCGGCTCGAACAGCGACTGGTTGCCGTCGCGCAGGTCGGTGCTCATCCAGATCGGCGCTTGCGTGATCGTGCGCGTCGGCCACATGCGGTTCGGCAGGTTGACGGGCGTGAACGGTCGGTACTTCGTCGCGGGGTTCTTCAGCATCATGATGTTCGGTCCTCGGTCGGTGGGTCGGGAACCCGCGGCGCGCTGGCCATCCGTCGGGGTGGCAGGCTGCGCGCGCAGCGGTAGAAACGGGTGAAAGCGGGTGAAAGCGGCAAGCAAACGGCACAACGGCAAAGCGGTACGGCGAGCGACAGCCTTGGCGGTTGTGCGACCGGGACGGAGCGGAGCGATTCGGAAGAAGGACGAACTCAGGCGCCGGTCGACAACCGGGGCCAGGTCGATGATGCGGGGGAAATCTGGCGCTTCAGGAAAGAAGCAGATGGAAAGCGCGCAGCCGCAGACCCAGCCCGGAGAAACGGGCTAGTAGTCGTAGCGAGAAGAGGGGCTGGGCGGCTTGCATGGCCGAAATCAGATCACAGGGGGATGGGGGCTGTCAACGGGCTAGGCGCACATGGCGCGGAATTTGTTCGCTCAGAATCAGTCCTGTCCGATAGGCGGCGCGCCGCCCCGTCGATATGCTTCATGGGTGCGGCGCCGGTGAGGCCCCTGTTCACGTTCGGAGTGAGTTGGTCTACGTACTTCGCCGGTTGCCGCACCCCCTCCTGTAGCAAACAATCGGGTTTCGGTGTGGGCGTTCGGTGGTGGCCGGTGGGCGCGGCCACGACCGAGATGCTGATGTTGAAACCAACGCTGCCATATGCGAACACCGAGCGTCCGCGCCGAAGCCCGATTGCCCCCGCCTCCCTCCCCGCCCGCTCCGCCTGCGCAACCGCGCATCGTTCAGGAAATTGATACGCCCGTCGATATAGTTTCTCGAATATATCGAAACACCTTCGATTAAACGCAGTTCATTAAATCGATTAGCCGCCATTTTCGATTTTCTGAACAATGGCCATTCCCCGTCGATTATTTTTTTATTTATTTTTCGGCATGCTCGGTACGTCGCATTTCAAACGGCAAACGTTTGCGCGACATAGCTGTAAGCCTTATCCATCATTCCTCAGGAGGAAAGCATGGCCGATTCTCAAACGTCATCCAATCGCGCCGGCGAGTTTTCGATTCCGCCGAATACCGATTTTCGCGCGATTTTCTTCGCGAATGCCGCCGAGCAGCAGCACATCAAGCTGTTTATCGGCGACAGCAAGGAACCCGCCGCGTATCACAAGCTGACGACGCGCGACGGCACGCGCGAAGCGACGCTGAATTCCGGCAACGGCAAGATCCGCTTCGAAGTGTCGGTGAACGGCAAGCCGTCGGCCACCGACGCGCGCCTCGCGCCGATCAACGGCAAGAAATCGGACGGCTCGCCGTACACGGTCAACTTCGGGATCGTCGTGTCGGAAGACGGCCACGACAGCGACTACAACGACGGCATCGTCGTGCTCCAGTGGCCGATCGGCTGACCTGACGCGCACCCGCGCGCATCTGACGTCCCACCCCCGCCGGCCGTCTCCGGGCCGGCCGGCGGTTATGCGCCGCCTTCAGCGGCACCGCCCCCTTTTTGCATCGAAACCCGCCCTACCAACGGAGACATCCATGCCCCTCCTTTCGGCTTCGATCGTCAGCGCCCCCGTGGCGACCTCGGAAACCTACGTCGACATCCCGGGCCTGTACATCGACATCGCCAAGGCAGAGATTCGAGACGGGAAACTGCAGGTCATCCTCAACGTGCCGACGCCGTACGCGACCGGCAACAATTTCCCCGGCATCTATTTCGCGATCTCGACCGACAAAGGCGTCGTCGCGGACGGCTGCTTCACCTATTCGTCGAAAGTGCCCGAGGCCACCGGGCGCATGCCGTTCACGCTCGTCGCGACGATCGACGTCGGCACCGGCGTCACGTTCGTGAAGGGCCAGTGGAAAAGCGTGCGCGGCAGCGCGATGCATATCGATTCGTACGCGAGCCTGTCCGCGATCGGCGATACGGCCGCGCAATCGTCGTCGTCCGGCAGTGGAAGCGGCGGCGGTGAAGCTGGCGCGGGTGGCACCCCGGGCAGCGCGGGCGGCTCGGGTAGCACGGGTAGCGGCACGATCGGCGGCGGCGGCGAGCGCGACGGCACGTTCAACCTGCCGCCGAACATCAAGTTCGGCGTCACCGCGCTCACGAATGCCGCGAACGACCAGACGATCGACATCTACATCGACGACAACCCGAAACCGGCCGTCACGTTCAAGGGTGCCGGCGTGCAGGACCAGAACCTCGGCACCAAGGTGCTCGACTCCGGCAAGGGGCGCGTGCGCGTGATCGTGATGGCGAACGGCAAGCCGTCGCGGCTCGGCTCGCGGCAGGTCGACATTTTCAAGAAGTCGTACTTCGGGATCGTCGGCTCGGAAGACGGCGCCGACGACGACTACAACGACGGCATCGTGTTCCTGAACTGGCCGCTGGGCTGAGCACGACGATTCACGGCGCGGCAGGGCGTGCGCGCCGTGGTCGAATCCCCAATGGCGACGGGGCCAACTCCACATTGCGAACCGATTCATTCGAGCAGTCAGTCGCAGTTCCACTGCTGTACTCCGTGCGCGGCAACGGCGAAATCCATTCACCGGCCGCGCAACGCGAGACCTTTCATCGAGACGAGGACGACATGTCACAACCGTTTACCCATGACGATCTGTACGCCCTGCTGCAACTCGCCGGCAACGATGCCACCGCCGTCCAGGCGAACGGCGACCAGGCGGTGCTCGACCGCATGCGCCAGTTCATGACCGCGCAGCTCGTGGAAAAGCTGCCGCAATACGACGTGTTCGTCGATATCGCGACGATCCCGTACAGCTTCGACGTCGGCAGCTGGCAGAACAAGGTGAAGGCCGATGCGGCCGGTCAGGTGGTCGCCTGCACGGTGACGTGGGCCGGCGCGCCCGGCGTGCTGCCCGGCGCGGCGGCGAAGTTCGGCGTCGGCGCGGTGGTCAACTACTTCTCGAAAGCGACGCCGCAGCCGCAACCCACGCAGCCGGATCCCACGACGACCGGCGGCGGCGAACGCGACGGCGTCTTCAACCTGCCGCCGAACATCGCGTTCGGCGTGACCGCGCTGGTCAATTCGTCGGCGCAGCAGACGATCGAGGTCTTCGTCGACGACAACCCGAAACCGGCCGCGACGTTCCAGGGCGCCGGCACGCAGGACGCGAACCTGAACACGCAGATCGTGAACTCCGGCAAGGGGAAGGTGCGCGTGGTCGTGACGGCGAACGGCAAGCCGTCGAAGATCGGCTCACGCCAGGTCGACATCTTCAAGAAGACCTACTTCGGTCTGGTCGGATCGGAAGACGGGACGGACGGTGACTACAACGACGGGATCGCGATCCTGAACTGGCCACTGGGCTGAGCCGCATAAGCTCGCCTCCCATCGCCACGCCGCGCGGCGTGGCGATCCGCGTGGACGCCCCTGCCCGCCCGCGCCCCGCCCCGCCCCTGCAAGAACGATCAAACGCCCCCGCCGCCGATACCATATAGTCCGCCCGACACGCTCATTGGAAAACCATGAATCCGGTAGGACAAGCACTCTGGTTTATCGAAACCAAACTGGACCACGAACTGACGCTCGACAGGATTTCCGCCAATTGCGACATGACGCGCTTCGGCTTCTCGCGCCTGTTCTCGATGAACACCGGCTGGCCGGTGATGCGCTATGTGCGGTCGAGGCGACTGACGCGTGCGGCACGCGCACTGGCCCAAGGCGCGCCGGACATCCTGCAGGTGGCGCTCGATGCCGGTTATGGCTCCCATGAGGCGTTCACGCGCGCGTTCCGCGATTGCTTCGGCATCACGCCCGAAGACGTGCGGGCTCGGCGCACGCTTGACGGGTTGTCTCTTGTGGAGCCGCTTCGCATGAAAGAACTGAAGATCATCGACGTCGTACCGTCACGCTTCGAAACCACCGGCAAGCGGCTGATCGCCGGCATGAGCGACCGGTACACCTTCGAAACCAACGAAGGCATTCCGGCGCTGTGGCAAGCGTTCATCCCATACATCGGTACCCTACCCGGCCAGGTCGACGATGTGACCTACGGCGTATGCTGCAACCCCGATGCGGATGGCAGCTTCGAATACATCGCGGGCGTGGAAGTGACGAGCCGCGACCGGTTGCCCGCACCCTTTCGCTGGATCGCACTCGAACCGCAGCGGTATGCGGTCTTCGAACACGTCGGGCATATCTCCACGCTGCACCAGACGTTCTACAGCATCTGGAACGGCTGGCTGCCGACGTCGGGATTCAAGGCGGTCGACGCGCCCGAGTTCGAGCGCTACAGCGCGGACTACGATCCGGTGACGGGCGCCGGCGTGCTGGAAATCTGGCTGCCTGTCGAGCCGGCTGCGTAGGCGATTTGCCTTGATCGGCCGCGGCGTGGCTCGTCGCGGCCGGCGGCACCGCGCCAACCATCAACCGGCCCGCGATCCGGCAGGCTCCGCCATCGCCACCGGCTGCGACCACCCAGCCGACGCCAGCCGCGTGCGTGCATCGACTACCACGCGATTGAACGCGACGCGCCGTTCGCCCTTCAGCTTCGCTGCCGTGCCCGCCTGCACCAGCGCGACCGGGTCGACGAGACGGGCATGCCGCCGGACCTCGAAGTGCAGATGCGGCCCCGTGGCCGTACCCGTGCTGCCGACCGCGCCGACACGCTGGCCGCGCGCAACCCGCATGCCGGTTCGCAGTGCCGGCTCGAATGCCGACAGGTGCGCGTAGTACGACGCGTAACCGCCGTCATGACGAATCACCACGTACTTGCCGTAGCCGCGCGGCTCGGTGCCGATGAACGAGACGACGCCGCGCTCCGACGCATGAACCGCGCGCCCGGCCGGCGCCGCGAGATCGACGCCGGAATGCACGTGACGTGCGCCGGTGACCGGATGCACGCGCGTCCCGAAATGCGAGCTGATCCGGTTTGCGCTGACCGGCATCGCAAACCGCGCGCCGGCGACGGGCATGCCGTCGAGGTCGTAATAGGCGCCCGGCGAGCCGGCATCGGGCGCAAACCACACGGCCGCGACGTGCTGGCCGTGCAAGCGAAGCTCGAGCGCCGTCACGCGCACGCCGCCCGGCAGTTTGCCCTCGCTGTCCGGTTCGTAGGCGACGCGGAACGTGTCGCCAAGCGCACCGTGCTGTTTCAGGTCGATGCGACCGGCGAGCATGCGGGTGATCTGCGCGGCAACGCCGGCCGGCAGATCCGCGCGCGCCAGCGACGCCTGCAGGCTGCCGACGATCGCGCCGGCCCGCGCGCCGCGCTCGGCTTGCGCGAACATGAACGGCTCGGCGGCGGCAAGATCGACGGGACGCCGTTCGAACGCGGCGGGCTCGCCCGTCGCGGGCAACGCCGACGCAAGACCGTAATCGAACCTCGACGCGTACGCGCGTTCGACCGCCCCGCGCGCCGCGTCGCACAGCACGCGGTAAGCCACGCAGGCACCGAAGCGCGCCACGGGGTCGTCGCGTTCGCCGGCCGTCGGCGCGGCCAACGCATGCGACGTGTAGGCAACGTCGAGCGGCGCGGCCGTCGATGCGTGCAAGCCGCCCCATGTCGTGCGCGCGGCATTGAAAAAAGGCACGTCGACAAGGTCGGCCGTCACGGGCGAGAACGGCGCGGCGTCGTGCGACGCATCTGCCACCGCACCCGGTGCGCCGGCCACACAGGCCGCCGCGATGACACCGCGCAGCAACGCGCGGCGCATCGGGAAACCCTGAACGCCGCGCCGTGCGGGTTGACCTTGTTCGCGTGCGAGACGGAAACGCAGGTCTAACCGCATGACGTCGTCACTCGCTGTCTGTCAGTAAAAAATCGGGAAAGAACCGGGTATCGCGGAGGAACGATCGTCGCGACCCGGCAACGTGAAAACGAGTGTAGCGGCGCGCTCGACGCTGCTGAATAGGACTAGTCTCATTTGATGGAAAAGCCGCTTAGTACAAAAACGAAACCGCGATTTCGCGGCCCGGCGGCACGGTCATGCGGCATTCGACCCCACCCGTTCGGGCGAACCATTGTGTGCCGCGTACAGTCGAACGCTGCCCGGCGCGTGAGCGCAAGCCTGCCCGACCACGGCGGGCACGCCACGCGTCACGCATGTTTCTTCAACCCGGAAACCCGTTAATGTTTCTCGATCAACTACATCCGGAACGCTGGACGTTCCTGTGGAACGCGCTGTCCACCCTCTCCCTCAAGTTGTGCGCCGGCCTGGCGCTGCTCGTCGCCGGCTGGTGGCTGTCGAAACGCATCGGCAACTGGCTGAATCGCCTGCTCTCGAACAAGGAGCGCGTCGACGACACGCTGCGGCCGATCCTCTGCGACGTCGCCGTGTGGGGCATCCGCATCGTCGCGATCGTCGGCGCACTGTCGCAGCTCGGCATCGAAACCGCGAGCATCGTGGCGGTGCTCGGCGCGGCCGGCCTCGCTATCGGGCTCGCGCTGCAGGGCACGATGCAGAACATCGCGGCCGGCATCATGCTTCTGCTGCTGCGGCCGTTCAAGGTGGGCGACTATATCGACGGCGGCACGGGCGTCGCGGGCACCGTCGACGAGGTCGGGCTCTTCATGACGCGGCTGACGAAGCCGGACGGCATCTGCGAATACGTGCCGAACAGCGCGCTGTGGGGCAGTTCGATCCGCAACTACACGCGCAACCCGACGCGCCGTCTCGATCTCGAAGTGGAAGTGTCGGTGCATGACGATATCGATCGCGCGCTCGACGCGCTGCGCAAGCTGGCGCTCGCCGACCCCGACGTGCTACAGGATCCCGAGCCGAACGTGATGGTGATGCGCTTCGACGACAGCACCGCGATCGCGAACGTTCGCGTGTGGACGCACACCGACAAGTTCTGGGACATGCGCTGGCGTCTGGCGCGGCAGGCTCGCAAGGCACTCGCGGACGCGAACTGCGCGCTGCCGATCCGCACGCGCGAGCTGCACATCGTGCATGACGCGGAGCGTCGCACCGACCGCGCGCAAACGCACGCGCTGTAAACGGCGAAGGCCGCGAAGCACCGCCTGCTTCGCGGCCTTCGCGACGTCAACGCAACGTCACCGCCCCATCACATCTTCACGATATCGAGCAGCGCCTTCTTGCCGCTCCTGTACGTGAACACCGAGATCGCGCCGTGCTTCAGGTCGCCCTGCGGCGTGAAACTCGTCTCGCCGATCACGCCCTTGTAGTCGGTCGCCGGCATCGCGGCCAGCACCTTCGCCGGATCGGTCGAGTTCGCGCGCTTCATCGCGTCGACGATGATGTACACGGCGTCGTACGAGAACGGCGCATACACCTGCATCGGCTGGTGGTAACGCGCTTCGTAGCGCTTCGCGAACGCCGCGCCGCCCGGCATCTTCTCGAGCGCGATACCGGCCTCGGAGCACACGACGTTGTCGGACGCGGGGCCCGCGAGCTTCGGCAGGTCGGTCGAGCACACGCCGTCGCCGGCGAGGAGCTTCGCGCGCATGCCGAGCTGGCGCGCCTGCTTCGCGAGCGGCCCGCCCGTCGCATCCATGCCGCCGTACATGATCGCGTCGGGGTTCGCGCCCTTGATCTTCGTGAGGATCGCGCGGAAGTCGATCGCCTTGTCGTTGGTCGCGTCGCGCGACACGACCTTCATCCCGGCGGCCTTCGCGGCCTTCTCGAACTCGGTCGCGAGGCCCTGGCCGTACGCGGTTGAATCGTCGACCACGGCCACCGTCTTGATGCCCAGGTTCTTCGCCGCATACATCGCGAGCGCCGGCCCCTGCTGCGCGTCGGTCGCCACCACGCGATAGGTCGTCTTGAAGCCCTGCTGCGTGTAGGTCGGATTGGTCGCGGCCTGCGAGATCTGCACGACGCCGCCGTCGCGATAGACGCGCGATGCCGGAATCGACGTGCCCGAGTTGTGATGGCCGACGACGCCGATGACCTTGTCGTCGACGAGCCGCTGCGCGACCTGCGTCGCGGTGCGCGGATCGCCCGCGTCGTCCTGCGCGTCGAGTTGCAGCGTGACCTGCTTGCCGCCGATCGTCAGGCCCTTCGCATTGATTTCCTCGACCGCGAGGCGCGCGCCGTTCTCGCTGTCCTTGCCGAGGTGCGCGATCGCGCCGGTCAGCGGTGCGACGTGGCCGATGCGCACGATTTCGTCCGCATGTGCGGACAGCGCGCACGTGAGCGCCGCCGCTGCCGCGAATGTCGTCATGGAATGTCGAAGCATATCTGTCTCCTGGTCAGTCTTGTGGGCCCCGTTCGATGCGGGACGTGTTGTGGTTCGGATGACGAATCGGTTTCGGTCAGTGATGCAGCGCGTCCCGCACTGCGGGCCCCATCCCTGTCGGCGGCACGGCTGCGGCGCCGCGTTACGCGCGCCCTTCGAATCCCAGCAGCACGTTGACCGCATTGACGCCGATCTCGTCGACCATGTAGCCGCCTTCCATCACGAACAGCGTCGGCACGTTCAGGCGCGCGAGCGCCGCGCCGATGCGCAGGTAGTCGGGCGAACGCAGCCGGAAATGGCTGATCGGGTCGTGCTCGAAGGTATCGACGCCGAGCGACACGACGAGCGCGTCGGGCGCATGCGCGGCGATCGCGGCGGCCGCGTGGTCGAGCGCCGCCGAGTAGGTGTCCCACAACGTGCCCTTCGGCAGCGGCAGGTTCAGGTTGAACCCTTCGCCCGCGCCGATGCCGCGCTCGTCCGCGTAGCCGGAGAAGTACGGGTACGACACGGGCGGCTCGCCGTGGATCGACGCGAACAGCACATCCGCGCGGTCGTAGAAGATGTCCTGCGTGCCGTTGCCGTGATGGAAATCGACGTCGAGCACCGCGACGCGCGCGGCGCCCTGTGCGACACAGTGCTGCGTCGCGATCGCCGCGTTGTTCAGGTAGCAATAACCGCCCATGTACTCGCGGCCCGCGTGATGGCCGGGCGGGCGGCACAGCGCGAACGCCGCGCGCGCCGCGCCGCTCGACAGCAGGTCGGCGCCGGTGAGCGCCGAGTTCGCGCTCGCGCTCACGGCATCCCACGTGCCGGCGTTGATCGGCGCACCCGCGTCCATCGCGTAGAAGCCGAGCTTGCCGTCGATGAACGCGGGCGGTGTCGAGGCCGCCGGCATCGCGCGCACCGGCCACACGAGCGGCAGCGCCTGGCAGGTGCGGCCCGTCGCGGCCCACTCGTCCCATGCGCCAGCGAGGAAATCGACGTAGCGCGCGCTGTGCGCGGCCGCGTAGTGGGCGCGGTCGAACGGCTTCGGCGCGATCACGTCGCCGAGGCCGGCGGCGCGCACCTGCGCAAGCACCGTTTCGGCGCGAAGGGGGTTTTCGAACGAATCGGTGATCGCGCCGTCCTTCAGTTCGACGCCGCGATGCAGGTGGTGATCGCTGCTGTAGATCGTGAGCATGGTTGACCATTGCAGTGAGGGTGGCAACAGTTTATTGACGGCCACCGGCAATAGCTTTGCTTTCGACCCGCCCCTTTCGTACAATTTTGAGAAAACCGCCTACGGATTCCCGGAAATGAGCAAAAATCGCGCTTCGGCCGAACTGGATGGCGTCGACCGCGCCATGCTGCGCCTGCTGCAGGACGACGGCGCGCTGTCGAACGCGACGCTCGGCGAGAAGCTGTCGCTGAGCGTCACGCCGTGCTGGCGGCGCCGCAAGCGGCTCGAGGACGAAGGCGTGATCACCGGCTACCAGGCGAACCTCGACCGGCGCGCGCTCGGCATGAACGTGTTCGCGTTCGTGCAGGTGACGTTCAACATGCATTCCGGCCAGGATTCGGATCACTTCGAGGACGTGATGCGGCGTCACGACGAAGTGACGTCCTGCCACAAGATCACCGGCGCGGCCGACTACATCCTGCAGGTCGTCGCGGCCGATCTCGACGCGTACGCGGAATTCGTCGAGCATGTGCTGCGCAAGCAGGCGGGGGTGTCGTCGATCCAGTCGAGCCTTGCGTTGCGTGAAGTGAAGTTCTCGTCGCGCGTGCCGGTGCCGGGCGACTGACCGTTCATGCCGTTCCGCGCCCGTACCCGGGCATCCGTTGTCGATCGTCATCCCATGGAGCGCTACCTGATGAAACGTCTTCTTCCGTCTGCTTCGCTGGCCGCCGCCATGGCCTGCGCGCTCGCGTTGAGCGCCTGTGCGGCGCAATCCACCGTGCCGGCCGCCGCGTCGGCCCCGCCCGAGGCTGCCGCGCCGCCCGCGCCGCCGATGCCCGGCAGCGATCGCGATCCGCACGGCTGCATCCCGTCGACCGGCTATTCGTGGTGCGAACAAACGCAGCAATGCGAGCGCCCGTGGGAACTCGCGAAGCAGAAGGGCTTCGCGAATTCGGCGCTGGCGTACGAGCAGTTCTGCCGGAACAACTTCGCGAAGTGACGCAACATGGCATGACGTGATCGGGACGCGGTGCAACGCCGCGCCCGACACCCCCGATCCCGCGCAGTCATCCCCAGCTTTCCCGCTTCCCGCGACCGTCATTCCGGAAACCCGGACACACAAAAAACCCCACAAAAACAACGGGATTTTTCGTTTGTGACACAGCAAACGAGTTCGGTTACATTACGCGCCCCTTGCCACCCCGCCTCCGCAAAACGCGTCGCGTGCGGCCTCTTGCCACGCAGCCTGAAGCATCTTCCGCTCGGGCTTGCCGCAAGGGCCCGGGCGCGTTGTGCGCCACTGTGACGCAGGCGCTTGCCTGCCCGCAGGCAGCCGATCCGAAGGTGTCCTTCCCGACGGCTTCGCGTGCGCAAATGCAACGGCGTGCGGCGTCGATCCGGAATTCCGGATTCGCGTGTCCGGATCTCCGGATCCGTGTTTCACCGCGATCGATACCCGCGCCGGGCGGCTTGGCAAACCGATGCATTCAAGTTGAAAAAGGGATCTGCTGTGATCAAAACGTTACGGGTAATACTGTCGGCGCTCGCGCTGTGCGTCGCGACATCGTCCGCGCATGCCGCCGACACGAAGAAGGTCGACGTCCTGCTGGTGGGCGGCGGCATCATGAGCTCGACGCTCGGCGTCTGGCTGCACGAGCTTCAACCTGACTGGTCGATGACGATGGTCGAGCGCCTCGACGGCGTCGCACTGGAAAGCTCGAACGGCTGGAACAACGCCGGCACCGGCCACTCGGCGCTCGCCGAGCTGAACTACACGCCGGAGAAGGCGGACGGCAAGATCGACATCTCGAAGGCGATCGAGATCAACGAGTCGTTCCAGATCTCGCGCCAGTTCTGGGCGTGGCAGGTCAAGCAGGGCGTGCTGAAGAACCCGCACTCGTTCATCAACTCGACGCCGCACATGAGCTTCGTGTGGGGCGACGACAACGTCCGCTTCCTGAAGAAGCGCTACGAAGCGCTGCAGGCGAGCCCGCTGTTCCGCGGCATGCAGTATTCGGAAGACTACGACCAGATCAAGCAGTGGGTGCCGCTGATGATGGAAGGCCGCGACCGCAACCAGAAGGTCGCGGCGACGTGGACGCCGATCGGCACCGACGTGAACTTCGGCGAGATCACGCGCCAGTTCGTCGGCTACCTGAAGACGCAGCCGAACTTCACGCTGTCGCTGTCGAGCGAAGTGCGCGAGATCTCGCGTAATGCCGACGGCACGTGGCACGTGAGCTGGGTCAAGCTGCACTCGGATGAACCGGCGCAGTCGGTCGACGCGAAGTTCGTGTTCATCGGCGCGGGCGGCGGTGCGCTGCACCTGCTGCAGGCATCGGGCATCCCCGAGGCGAAGGACTACGGCGCGTTCCCGGTCGGCGGCTCGTTCCTCGTGACGGACAACCCCGAAGTCGTGAAGCAGCACTTGGCGAAGGCGTACGGCAAGGCGTCGGTCGGCTCGCCGCCGATGTCGGTGCCGCACCTCGACACGCGCATCATCGACGGCAAGAAGATCATCCTGTTCGGGCCGTTCGCGACGTTCTCGACCAAGTTCCTGAAGAACGGTTCGTACTTCGACCTCGCGAAGAGCACCAACCTGCACAACGTCGCACCGATGATGCGCGTGGGCGTGGACGAATTCCCGCTGGTCCAGTACCTCGCCGGCCAGCTGATGCTGTCCGACGACGACCGCTTCAACGCGCTGAAGGAATACTTCCCGAACGCGAAGAAGGAAGACTGGCGCCTGTGGCAAGCCGGCCAGCGCGTGCAGATCATCAAGCGCGACCCGGTCAAGGGTGGCGTACTGAAGCTCGGCACCGAGATCGTCGCGTCGCAGGACGGCAGCATCGCGGGCCTGCTCGGCGCATCGCCGGGCGCGTCGACGGCCGCGCCGATCATGCTGAACCTGATGAAGAAGGTGTTCAAGGACAAGGTCGCGACGCCCGAGTGGCAGCAGAAGATCCGCCAGATCGTGCCGAGCTACGGCACGAAGCTGAACGACAGCCCGGCGAAGGTCGTCGAGGAATGGACGACCACCAGCGACGTGCTGCAGCTGTCGCCGCCGCCGAAGATCGACCTCAGCACGCCGTCGCAGGCCACCGGCACCGCGCCGGCCCGCCCGGCGAAGGCGGCGACCGACATGGCGCTGTAACGCGCCGAGCGCCGCGCGACGCCATTGCGCCGCCTGACACGGCCGCCCTCCGGGGCGGCCGTTTTTCTTGGCGGGTCGCGGGCGAAACCGCCCGGCCGGCCGCCCGCTTCCGCTAGAATTGCGGCACGCGCGACCCTGTCGCCGCCCGATCCATCATCCGCATCGACGCAATCCAAGCGACGCCCGGTGCGGCCCGCGCCCAAGCCGCGCGAGCGCCGCCCGCCGTTGCCGCGCCCGCCCGGGCGCGCCATCAACCGAATTCAGCTGGAGAAAGACCGTGTTTACCTGCCGAAACCAGAGCTGCGGCACGCCGTGGGAGCAGTCCGACGTCGTCATCAAGGACGAAGGCCAGGGGCTGCTGTTCCGCTGCCCGCTGTGCGGCGCGCGCAACTACCTCGAACGCTTCGAGGACGACGAAGGCAAGGTCGTCTACGAGCAGATGGAAGGCCGCCCCTACCTCGGAGACCTGGAATGACCCAGCCGACCGCCACGCCGTTCAGCGCGCTGTCGTTGACGCCCGCCACGCTCGCCAACCTCGCGCAGCTCGGCTATGTCGACATGACGCCGATCCAGGCCGCGAGCCTGCCGGTCGCGCTGGCCGGCCAGGACCTGATCGCGCAGGCGAAGACGGGCAGCGGCAAGACCGCCGCGTTCTCGCTCGCGCTGCTGGCGCGCCTCGATGCGCGCCGCTTCGACGTGCAGGCGATGATCCTGTGCCCGACGCGGGAGCTCGCCGACCAGGTCGCGCAGGAAGTGCGCCGCCTCGCGCGCGCCGAAGAGAACGTGAAGGTGCTGACGCTGTGCGGCGGCACGCCGATGCGCCCGCAGGCGCAGAGCCTCGAGCACGGCGCGCACATCGTCGTCGGCACGCCGGGCCGCATCATGGATCACCTCGATCGCGGCAACCTGAAGCTCGACGCGCTGAACACGCTGGTGCTCGACGAAGCCGACCGGATGCTCGACATGGGCTTCTTCGACGACATCGCGAAGGTCGCCCGGATGTGCCCGACCACGCGCCAGACGCTGCTGTTCTCCGCGACCTATCCGGACGGCATCGCGAAGCTGAGCCAGCAGTTCCTGCGCAACCCGAAGGAAATCAAGCTCGAAGAGCGCCACGACAACAGCAAGATCCGCCAGCGCTTCTACGAAGTGACGGAAGACGAGCGGCTGCATGCGGTGGGTCAGTTGCTGAACCACTACCGGCCGGTGAGCACGATCGCGTTCTGCAACACGAAGCAGCAGTGCCGCGACCTGCTCGACGTGCTGCACGCGCAGGGCTTCCACGCGCTCGCGCTGCACGGCGAGCTCGACCAGCGCGAACGCGACCAGGTGCTGATCCAGTTCGCGAACCGCAGCTGCTCGGTGCTGGTGGCCACCGACGTCGCCGCGCGCGGGCTCGACATCGCGCAGCTCGAGGCGGTGATCAACGTCGACGTGACGCCCGACCCCGAAGTGCACGTGCACCGCATCGGCCGCACGGGCCGCGCGGATCAGGACGGCTGGGCGCTGAGCCTCGCGAGCATGGACGAGATGGGCCGCGTCGGTGCGATCGAGCAGGCGCAGAAGCGCGACGTCGAATGGCATCCGCTCGCGGAACTGACGCCGGCCGACGACGGCGTGCTGACGCCGCCGATGGAAACGCTGCAGATCCTCGGCGGGCGCAAGGACAAGATCCGCCCGGGCGACGTGCTCGGCGCGCTGACCGGCGACGCCGGGTTCGACGGCAAGCAGATCGGCAAGATCAACGTGACCGAGTTCTCGACCTATGTCGCGCTCGAGCGCGGGGTGGCGCGCGACGCGCTGCGCAAGCTCAATGCCGGGAAGATCAAGGGCAAGCGGGTCAAGGTCCGGTTGATGGACGAAGAATAAGCGGTAACGTGGAGGCGTCGCGGCGGCAACGCCGCGCCGTGGCGCCTGAGCCGAACCTGAATCTGTCCCTGACCTTGCATCGCCCCGGGCAACCTGCGGTCGTCGCCCCTCTTTCGGCAATCGGCCGCCGCTCCGTCAAGCCGCCCGTATCGCCTGCCTGCTACGCGAGCGCCGGATACTCGTGCGCAGCAGCCTCCTGCTCGAACCGCGCAATCGCCTCATAGTCATCCGGCGACAGCCGTTCGAATCCTTTCAGCCGCAGCACGCGCGCCCGCTCCACATCGATCGCCACCGCGCGGTCGAGCGCATCTCGCAAAGCAGCGACCTGTGTATCTTCGAGTGTTCGCGACGCGATGAACGGTAATCCCGGCGCAGAGGCCGTCATCCCGATGATCCGGATGTCCTGGAGCAGATCGGGCAACGCGTCGCGCACATACGCGAACGTCACGCAGTCGATCGCCGCGCAATCGGCTTCCGCTGAAGCCAGCGCACGCAGCACGTTCAGGTGCGAGCCGAGCACTGCAACCGATCCGAAGAATCGTCCGTCGCGCGCATGCGGCGCCACCGCATGCCGGAACGCGTTCATCCCGCTGTGCGAATCGCTACCGTTGAATGCGGCCCGCAGCCCCCGGCATGCGGCGAGCGTCGTCGCGCCGCCCGCATGCGCGCGTGCCGACACGACCAGCACACTGCTGTAGTGCGCGCCGTGGCAACCATCCGCATCGAACACGGGGGTTGCGATCAGTCGCACGACATCGCGCAGGCCCAGCATCCGGTACGGGTAGCCGCAGGTCTGCGACAGCAACAGATCGTCGCGCCGCCACAGCGCGTGCAGGTCGGCGAAGGGTTCGTCGGGAAGCGTGACATCGGCAGGCCCGCCCGCGTTCGCGAACGCATCGAGCGTGTCGCGCAGCAGGGCGCGCCACAGCGCATCGTGGCGCGGCGTCACGTTGTACATCGGCAGTACTGCGATCCATGGGTTCATGCGGGCATTCTACGCACCGCCGCTCACGCAGCGAAACCCGGTTCGATCACGGTAAAACGGGGGCCGATCGTCGCGCAGCGCGCCGGAAGCTTATCGGCCGCACGGCGATAAGCAAATGCGAATCGATTGGTTGGCCGCGCGGTGCGATCCCGGTACCGTCCTGATGCCTGCCCGAGCATCGCCATTGCACGTGATAACGGACAGGCCGACCGTGATCCGCGAGACACCTGCGCACCCGGGCCGAGCGCACCGGTTCAACCGCTCGTTCCCCGCACTGCCCGTTCAATCCGCCTCAACGCCATGGCCGAATACTTCGACGTCGACCACGCGCGTGCGATCGCCGCGCTCGACACCCGCTTCACCGCCCGCACCGAGTGGCCGACCTGGCTGCTGGTCGTCGCGATCTACGGCGGCTGGCTCGCCGTGCTGCTGCTCGTGCGCGACGGCACGCTGTCGCTCGCGGCCGCGACGCTGCCGCTGATCCTGCTCGGCGCGTGGCACCTGTCGCTGCAGCACGAGCTGCTGCACGGCCACCCGACACGCTCCGCCCTCGTGAACAAGCTGCTCGGTTATCCGCCGCTGACGGTCTGGTATCCGTACACGCTGTATCGCGACACGCATCTCGACCATCACCGCGACGAAGACCTGACCGTACCGGGCGTCGATCCCGAAACGAACTACGTCACACGCGAACGCTGGGCGCAGCTGCCGCGCTGGCGCCGTGTGCTGACGGTCGCCCGCAAGACTTTCATCGGACGCTTCATCGCCGGGCCGCCGTTGAGCATCTTTGCGATGTGCATCGATGCATTCGCCGCGTTTCGTCGCGGCGACTTCCGCTATCTGCCGATGTGGGCGATGCATATCGCCAGCGTGGTTGCGCTGCTCGCGTGGCTGCAATGGGCGATCGGCGTGCCGTGGTGGTATTACCTGCTCGTGGTCACGTGGCCCGCGCTGTCGATCGCGATGATCCGCTCGCTGTACGAGCACCGTGCCGCGCCGCATCCGAAGGCGCGCATCGCGATCAATGAAGCCGGCTTCGCGATGCGACTGCTGTACCTGAACAACAACTATCACCTCGTCCATCACGACCTGCCGAAGCTGCCGTGGTACGACCTGCCGCGTGCGTACCGGATGCGGCGCGACGCGTATGCGCGGAAATGCGGCGGCTTCGTGATTCGCGGCGGGTATCGCGAACTGCTCGCGCGCCATGCGTGGACGCCGACCGATACGCCCGTGCATCCGTTCGATCAGGGCACGGCGTCGTTGTCGACGGGCAGCGGTGTGAAGGTGGCGGTGGTCGACAAGGTGCTGCAGATCAGCACGTGACGTGCGGTGGAGCCGACGATTCGTCCGCCCCGACGCGCATTCCTTACGAAAAGCCAACATTCCTGCTCCCGCCCGCGCATTGCCAATTGCGTCGGCAATGCCCAGAATGGCGGTTCGTCCGGGGCTTCCAACAATTATTCGCCCCGGCTCTGCTCCCGGCCGCGCGCCGCATGCCCCCACGACGATGCAACCGAACACCCCGCCCGGCGCAATCCGCGCGATCGGCAACGACTGGTCCGTTTCCGCGATTACCGCGGGTTTTCTCGCGGTACTGATTTCCTACGCGGGCCCGCTCGCGATCTTCTTCCAGGCCGCGCAGGCCGCCCATGCGTCGAATGCGATGGTGTCGTCGTGGGTCTGGGCGATCTCGATCGGCGCGGGCATTTCGGGCCTGTTCGCGAGCTGGAAGCTGAAGGTGCCGGTCATCACCGCGTGGTCGGCGCCCGGCACCGCGCTGCTCGTCGGCCTGTTTCCGCAACTGACGCTCAACCAGGCCGTCGGCGCGTACATCACGGCCGCGCTGATCATCCTGCTGATCGGCGTGACCGGCTATTTCGACCGGCTCGTGCGCCACATTCCGCGCGGCATCGCGTGCGGGATGATGGCCGGCATCCTGCTGCCGTTCGGCACCCATGCGTTCGCCTCCGCGTCGGAGCAACCCGCGCTCGCGTTCGGGATGATCGCCGCCTACGTGATCTTCAAGCGACTGCTGCCGCGTTACAGCATCGTGCTCGTGCTGCTGACGGGCGCCGCGCTCGCGACGCTGCTCGGGATGACGCATCTCGGCAACGTGTCGGCGAGCCTCGCGCACCCGATCTTCATCGCGCCCGAATGGACGCTCGGCACGACGCTCAGCCTCGCGCTGCCGCTCGTGGTCGTCAGCCTCACCGGCCAGTTCCTGCCGGGCATGACGATCCTGCGCGTGTCCGGCTATCACACGCCCGCGCGGCCGATCATCACCGCGACCAGCGTGATGTCGCTCGTGGTTGCATGCTTCGGCGGGATCACGATCGTCGTCGCGGCGATCACGGCGGCGCTCTGCACCGGCAAGGACGCGCACGAAGACCCGGACCGGCGCTACATCGCCGGGCTCGCGAACGGGGCGATCTACCTGATCGGCGGGCTCTTCGCGGGCACGATCGTCACGGTGTTTTTCGCGCTGCCGAAGGCGTTCGTCGCGATCCTCGCGGGGCTCGCGCTGATCGGCGCGATCGGCGCGAACGTGCACGGGATCTTCGAGGACGAGAACCACCGCGAGGCGTCGTTGATCACGTTCCTCGCGACTGCGTCCGGGATGACGTGGCTCGGGCTCGGCGCCGCGTTCTGGGGGATCGTGATCGGGTCGCTTTCGTATGCGGTACTGAACAAGGTGCGGCGATCGGCGTGATGCGCAACACGGGTCGCCGCCACTGTTACCGCGCATGCTGGCGCACCAGTTGCGCGAGTGCATCGGCCAGCGTCGTCGTCCCGTAAAGCCGCTCCGACACGCCCTCCTCGACGTCGATCTGCCCCGCGTTGTGCACATCGTAGAGATCGACGATCAACTGCGCATGTCGTTCGCTGAGGCCCGCGCGCAGCAGCGTCGCATTCCACGTCTCGCGCGGCAGTTCATGCGCGACGATGGCCCGGCCGGCCGCCGCGCCAAGCGTATCGGCGATCGCCGTCACGCTCACCCGCCGCGGCCCTTCGACACTGACGATACGCGGACCGTTGCCGCCTTCCGGCGCATCGAGCAGCAACCGCGCCGCGACGACGCCCACGTCGGGCGCCCAGACCGTCGGGAACACCTTGCCGACCGGATGGTGAAAGCTCGGCAGCACGCCGGTGCCGAGCGCGACCGGCAGGATGCGCGTCCAGTTCTGCAAATGCTCGGCCGAACGCAGCAGCGTCACGTGCGTCGGGATCGCCTTCAGCCGCTCTTCCAAGTGATGAAACAGCCGCGTGATGCCCGTATTGCCGTCGCGCTCCGCACCATAGTCCGACAGCGCGAGCAGCACCGGCGGCGGGTTGGCGGCGAGCGCGGCAGCCGCGACGTCCATCGTCCGTGTCATCGTCGCGGCCGGATCGGGGGCGGCCACGGGCACCGGGCACAGGATCTGCACGGCCCGCGCGCCGTCGATTGCCGCTGCGACCGCGTTCGCGTCCGTCAGCTCGGCGATCACGATGTCGCAGCCGAGCTGCGCGAAACGTTCACGATGGCGTGCGTCGCGCAATACCGCGCGCACGGGATGGCCGGCGTTGCGTAGGGCCGTCACGGTCGACTGGCCGACGTTGCCGGATGCACCGAAGATCACGAACACGATTCGCTCCTGAGGGGATGAAGGTGCGGTGATTGTCGGTTTGCGCGAAGGGAACGGCGCGCAAGGAGGGATGAAACCAGCAGGAAAGGATGGCGGATTGGCTGGCGGCTGTCATGCGGGCCGTCCGCTGCCTCGCCTTCCGCGTCGAATCGTACGGTCTGCCTCTAGCCGAGGGCGCAGGCGAAAACAGTCCAGGAGCCGATTGGACAATTGCCCCGGGATCCGGCGCGACGACTCATCTCCGGTGCCGCGCCATCGCTCCGCTACGCGTCACGCCCGCCACCTTCGCCGTCATACGCGAGCCGCAGCCCGCCCGTTGCCCCCGACCGCGCAATCTCGGTCGGCGTCGCCCCCAGCACGCGATTCATCCAGTTCGCCATGTGGCTCTGATGCGCAAACCCGGCCTCGAGCGCGATCTGGCTGATGCTGAGCCGGCCTTCGAGCAGCAACGCCTTCGCTCGCTCGACCCGGCGCCGCACGACGTACTGGTGCACCGGCATTCCGAGCGTTTCGCGGAACAGCACCTTGAAATGCGGCACGCTGATCGACACGAGCGCCGCGAGTTCGGCCAGCGTCATGCGCCGCTCCAGGTTCGCTTCGACGTAGTCGATCACGCGCGCGGCCGCCTTCGGCGCGAGCGTGCGGCGGCGCTCGCGGAACGCCGGCTGGCCGTCGACCAGCCGCGCGACGAGCGCCGTGCACAGGCTTTCCGCATAGAGCGGATCCGACGCGTCTTCCGCTTCGAGTTCGGCGGCCATCGCCCACGCGATGTGCTGCAGGCGCGGGTCACGCACCTGCAGCCGGCGGCGGATCTGCCCCTGCGACGGCTTCAGTTCGAGCTGCTCGACGGTCCGCCGCACGAAGGTGTCGCTGAGCGCGATATGGAGGATCTGGCAGTCGGCGCTGTCGGTCCACTGGCCGGGCAGGCCGGCCGGAATCACGTCCACGTCGCCATGCGCCTGGATGCGCGACACGCGCTCGCCGTCGCACACGCAATCCGCGCGAACGGGCGACCCGATATGCACGCCGATCCGGTGATGGTCGGCCGCCGGAATCCGGTAGGTGCCCGCGCGGATGGCCAGCAGCGACGCGCCGAAGCCCTGCCAGCCGAGCCCGCGGCTCGAGCGCAGGCTGACCGGGACGCCGTTGTCCGTCGGCGCCGCGAGAATCGCATCGCTCATGGCCTTCCTCCAGTGGATCGGGATGTCGAACGCGCATTGTGACGCGTTTTCGGGCCGCCTGCCGGGCCTGCCGGCGGCCCGCACCGGTCGGGCAGAAAAAGATCATCCATTCCTGCTCAGGGCCATCCTTGCGTGTGCGCCGGCGGGCGCCGCGCCGCTTACGATGGCCCCATCCGACACCTACGGAGACCGTCATGCCCCATCAGTGCCTTGCGCCGCGCGCCGCGTTCACCGCGCGCTCGCCTTCCGCCGCCAATCGCCCCTCATCCGGCCCCCGCAACGACCGCACCGCCTTCGCCACCATCGCCGCCTGGTGCCTGCGCATCGTCGGCTGGACCCGGCTCGAACGGCTGCTCGCATCCATCCCCGACAGCAACGACGACTTCGGGCTCGTCTGACCGGCCGGTCAACGCATCAGCCTACTTGCGCCGCCGCTCGTGCGGCGCCACCGTCGCGCCGTCGATCACCGGCGCGCCCTGCTTGATCAGGAAGTCGCGGAACAGCCCCGTGACCTGCGAAATGCGCCGGTCGGCGAGCGTCACCACATACCACTCGCGCTCGATCGGGTTGCCGGGGAACGGCAGTTGCCCGAGCAGCCCGGTGCGCAGTTCGAGTGCACACGCGTGCAGCGACAGGAACGCCACGCCGAGCCCCGCTTCGGCCATCTGCTTGATCGCCTCGTTGCTCGACAGTTCGGAGCCCACATGGAACCGGTAACCCGCGTTCTTGAACAGGCTCTCGACCGTCGAGCGGGTACCCGCGCCGCGTTCGCGCACGAGCAGGTGCGCGGATTCGAGATCCTTCAGCGCGACGCGCTTGCGCTGCATCAGCGGATGGCCAGGCGCCGCGACGAACACCATCGGATGCTTCGCGAACTCGACCGCATGCGTGCGCAGTTCCTTCGGTGCGCTGCCCATCACCGCGAGATCGATTTCATGCGTGGCGAGCATGCGGATGATGTCGTCGCGATTGCCCACCTTGAAATAAGTCTTCACATGCGGACGCGTCGCGGTGAATTTCACGAGCAGCGGCGGAATCAGGTACTCGGCCGTCGTGATCGCGCCGATCCGGAGCGTGCCGCCTAGATCGCCCGTCAGCGCGGCCACTTCGTCGCCGGCCTCGCTCCACAGATGCAGGATCTCGCGCGCATAGCGCGACACGATCTCGCCGGCCGCGGTCAGCTGCACGCCGCGCCCCACCCGCTGCAGCAACGCGGCGCCCACCGCCTCCTCGAGCAGGCGAACCTGCAGCGACACGGCCGGCTGCGTCAGGTTCAGTTCCTCGGCCGCCCGCGACACGCTGCCGAGCCGCGCAATCATGTCCAGCGCCTTCAGCTGCCGGAACGTCGCGGTCTTTCCTATAAGTGAATACATATGAGTCGCTTATAAACATTAAATTGTTCGAGTAGGTTCGAAACTATATCGTCGGTTCTTGAGCAATGTCATCCGAATCGTCATTAAAGCGGGAGCCCTACATGGACAACACCACGCCCAACCTTGCAACGGACCGCGCCCCGCGCCTGCCGCGCATCGTGATCGTCGGCGGCGGCGCCGGCGGCCTGCACCTCGCCACGCGTCTCGGCGATACGATCGGACGCCGCGGACAAGCCGAAGTCGTGCTCGTCGACCGCTATCCGACGCACTTCTGGAAGCCGCTGCTGCACGAAGCCGCATCGGGCCATCGCGACCCGGCCTCGCACACGATCGAATACGCGGCGCAAGCGAAGCGCCACGGGTTCCGCTTCGTGCAGGGCGCGCTGCAGCAGGTCGACCGCGCGGCCCGCACGGCGACGATCGCGGCCGTGCAGGACGCGGACGGCACGGAAATCCTGCCGCAGCGCGAGCTCGACTATGACGATCTCGTGCTCGCCGTCGGCAGCGTGACGAACTTCTTCAACGTGCCGGGCGCGGCGCGCCACGCGCTGCCACTCGAAAACCTCGACCAGGCCGAGGACTTCCGCCGGAAGTTCCTCGCGGCGTGCACAAAGGCGAATCACCTGGCCGAGCAGCAGCCCGCGCGGCGCGCGGCGCCGATCTGCATCAACGTGATCGGTGCGGGCGCGACGGGCGTCGAGCTGGCAGCGGCATTGCGCGATGCGATCCAGCAACTGACGACGTACCGCTTCAAGGCGCTGGTGTCCGCGCGCGACGTGCACATCCGGCTGATCGAAGGCGGCCCGCGCATCCTGCCGGCGCTCGACGAGCGGCTGTCCGGCAAGATGCACGCGCAGCTTCGCGCGCTGAACGTCGACGTGCTGACCGATACCCGCGTGGCGGAAGTCGGCGCGGATGCCGTGACGACCTCGACCGGCGAGCGGCTCGCGAGCGACATCACGATCTGGGCGGCCGGCGTGGCGGGCCCCGCGTTCCTGCGGCAGATCGGCGACATCGCGCTCAACCGTTCGAACCAGGTGATCGTGACCGACACGCTGCAGACGCCGGACGACCCGCACGTGTATGCGTTCGGCGACTGCGCCGCGTGCCCGACGGGCGGCGCGAACGGCTTCCTGCCGCCGCGCGCGCAGGTCGCTTATCAACAGGCCGTGTACCTGGTCAACGCGTTCGCGCGGCGCGTCGCCGGCAAGCCGGTGGCGGGCTTCACGTTCCGCGATGCGGGCACCGTCGTGTCGCTCGGGCATGCGGGCGCCGTGTACCAGGCCGACATCAGCGTGCGCTCGCGTTCGCTGATCGTCGACGGGCTGGCTGCGATCGGACTGTACAAGTTCCTGTATCGCAAGCATCTGTTCAGCGTGGTCGGCGTGAAGCGTGCGCTGTTCCAGTCGCTGAGCCACTGGCTGCAAAGCCGCAACCAGCCGTCGATCAAGCTGCACTGATCACGTCGATTCACACGCAGCATCGCAAGACGGCATGTCGGGCGTGCATCGCTCGATATGCCGTTTTTTCATTTGCACTTGCACGGTGCATTCATTGCGTGCGCGAATCTGGTGCATCACATCGAAGGCCGTCGATACGATGCGATTCGCGCGAAACAGGCCGTGCGACATGCATCCCACGCCCACATTGGCGCGACGTCCCATTCATTAGTCGAATCATATGGGTCGGATATAAATATTAATTGGTCGCGATTTCCGGATCGACGCTAAGGTGTGTGGCATTCCCGTCGGCGAACGGATCATCACGTCTCTGAAGAGGAATCACCGTGGTTATCGAAGCCATCGTCACCCGTCTCGACGCAGCATTCGCGCAAATCGAAGCAACACCGGATTCGCATGAATCGCGCCATCAACGCGACGCGATCATCCAGTGGCTCGACCGAGCATCGGAAGAAGGATATCGACTCGGTCTCGTCACGACGCTGCCGGCCGCACGGCTCAGCGACATGTTCGAAGGCCAGTTCGGCCGCGCGAACCTCGACCGCTTCTCGGTCGTCGTCACGGACGCCAATCAGCAGGACTCCGGATCAAGTCAGCACCCGTTCGACGTCGCGCTGCAGGCGCTCGGCGTGCCGCCCGAACGCGCGGTGGCAATTGCGAGCAGCGAACCGGAGCGCCGCGAAGCCGAGCATTTCGGCCTGTCGCGCTGCGTGAACATCACCGACACCGTGCGCTCGATCGCATCGGCCGGCCTGCACTGAACACCGGCACACGGGCCGGCAGTGGCCGGCCTTCCTCGATCCGGCGGCAATCCGACGATTGCCCGGCCGAATCCTGACATTCTGCTGTCAAAGTCGCTTGCAACACTTCCGGGCTTGACCGATCACTCCCGGAGACGGGACGACGCGAACCTGCATCGTCCCGCCCGTTGCCCGCCACGATGACACGCCCGATCCGCACCGCCACCGCCCTCGCGATTACCTGCCTGCTACTCGCTGCCTGCGGCGGGGACGACTCGACACCACCCGCGGCCGCTGCCGACAACAGCGGTTCGACGCCTGCACCGCAACCACAGCCTCAGCCCAAGCCGACACCCGCGACTTACTACCAGACTAAGACGCCGTACCGTCCGCAGCAGGACGCCGCGACGTACGAAGCGCCGCCCGCCGGCTACGCGCCCGTCTATACGGAACTCGTCGCGCGCCACGGCTCGCGTGGATTGTCGGGCTTCAAGTACGACGGCGCGATCTACGCGATGCTGGTCAAGGCCGAGGCCGACGGCGCACTGACCGCGCTCGGCGCGCAGCTCAAGGCCGACACGGTCGCGATGATGAAGGCCAATGCGCTGCTCGGCTATGGCGTGGCGGGTATCTCGACGCCCGGGTACGGCAATCTCACGCAAACCGGCATCCGCGAACACCAGCAACTCGCCGCGCGGCTCGCGCAGCGGTTGCCCACCTTGTTCGCGGCCGGCAACCGGCAGGTCGTCGTCGTCAACTCGGGCCAGGATCGCGCGGTCGACAGCTCGACGTATTTCTCCGCGTCGCTCGTGGCCGCGCAGCCGGCGTTGGCCACGGCGGATCACGCTGCCCGCCGCGCCGTCCGGCTATCCCGCGAACGCGCCGGTCGCGCCGCCGGCCGGCACCAACCGCTTCCTGCTGTATTTCCATTCGTTGAAGCCGGCCACCGATCTCGTGACCGATACGAGCAATCCGTACTACGCGACCTACCAGGCGAGCCAGGCATACCAGGCCTATGCGAGCGACACGACGGTGGCCGCGAAGCTCAACGCGATCAAGGCCGCGCCGCAGGCGGCCGACGTCGCGCAGACGGTGCTGTCCGCGCTCGTGTCGCAGGCCTTCATCGCGAAGCTCGGCACCGACGGCTACACGTTCGCGAACACGGGCACCTATGCATTCACGTCGGCGGACGGCAAGTTCACCAACACGCTGAAGGGCGACGGCAAGACGAAGATCGCGACGGCCGTCGATGCGGTAAACGTGCTGTACAACCTGCTGCAGGTCGCGCCCGCGATGACCGCGGAAACCGGCGGCGTCACGATGGAAAAGTACATCGGCGCGGAGCAGGCGCAGTATCTCGCGTATCTGCAGGATGCCGAGGACTACTACCAGAAGGGCCCCGGCATCCAGGAAGCAAACCCCGTCACGTACCGGATGGCGAAGGTGCTGCAGGACGATTTCTTCGGCGAAGTCGATGCGATCGCGCGCGGCGACCTGACCCGCGCCGCGAAGCTGCGCTTCACGCACGCGGAGATCGTGATTCCGTTCGCGTCGATCATGAACCTGAAGAACGTGTTCGTGCCGACGCCGCAGGCGCAGACGTACACGTACGCGAGCAATCCGTGGCGCGGTGATCAGGTGTCGCCGATGGCCGCGAACATGCAGTGGGATGTCTATCGCAACGGCTCGCGACTCATCGTGAAGATGCTGTACAACGAGCGCGAAACGGATTTCCAGGCCGCGTGCGACGGCGCGAAGATCGCGCCGGGCAGCCACTTCTATGACTACGCGGGGTTGAAGCAGTGTTACGGGTATCAGTGAAGTGACGCGGGCAGCGTGTGTCACGCAGCCCGCTCGCCCCGCTACCCACCGGCGCTCTCCGGCTCGACCAGCATCACCTCGATCCGCTCCTGGCCTTTCCCGGTATTCCTGCGCTTGAGCGTCAGCATGCCGATCTCGCCGGTCGACGCCGGATGCGTGCCGCCGCACGCCATCGTCGCGAAGCCGTCGACACGCCAGAACCGCCGTTGCGCATCGACATCGCTGAAATCGGTCACGATGCGCAGGTCGCGCTTCGACAGGTCGGCCGCGGCCGATTCGATCTCGGGAAACAGCGGCGCCACGCTCGTGTCGCTCGCGAAATCGATGCGCGCCTTGTCCGGCCCGATATGCGCACCGATGCGCTCGATGCCGGGCCTGAGCCGATAGACCAGCTGCAGCACCATTTCGGCCGCGAAGTGCAGACGCATCAGCCGGTACCGCCGCGTCCAGTCGATGCGCCAGGTCACGCGATCGCCGACACTCAGCGCATGATCGTGCGGCAACGTATAGACGATGTCGAGGCCCTGCTTGTCGGCCTGGATGACCGGATAGCCGCCCAGCGACCCCGCGTCGCTTTCCTGCCCACCGGAAAACGCAAAGAAGATGGTGGCATCCACCCGCACGCGATCGCCGTCGACGTGGCTGACGACGGTATCCAGCGTCGTCCGGTAGGGATCGTCCCAGAATACTTTCTTCGTCATTGCCCGCCGCGCCTTTCGCCGAGGAAAGCACGCAGGTTAGCCGGATCGCGTACCGGTGGCTTGTACGATCTTGCGCCCTGGCGCCGACGCATCCTCGTCGGGCATCGCACGCGAGGTTGTCGCCTCCTCCTCCTCGCCCTTGCGCTCGATACTCCACGTATGGATCGGCCGATGCCCCGGCCGCTCCCATTCGGGCGGCATCCACAGGTGTTTCAGCCGCTGCAGGACGGGCCCGGGTGCGAGCACGTCGCGCCACATGTCGACGAATTCGTGCAGGTTGAGCACCAGGAAGTTGGTCGAACGAATCTGCTGCGTGATCCCGTAGTCGACCGGCTCCGTTTCCTCGACATACGTGCCGAACAGGCGATCGAAGATGATCAGCACGCCGCCGTAGTTCCTGTCGATATAACGCGGATTGCGGCCGTGATGCGCGCGATGGTTCGACGGCGTGTCGAACACGTACTCGAACCCGCGCGGCAGCCGCCCGATCGCTTCGGTATGCACGAAGTACTGGTACGCGAGATCGACCGCGAGCAGGAACAGCACGACGGCCGGCGGGATGCCGAGCCACACCGGCGGCAGGTAGAACACGAACACGCCGACGAACGCGTTCAGCAGCGATTGCCGCATCGCGGTCGTGAAGTTCATCACTTCGCCGCTGTGATGCGGCACGTGCGCGGCCCAGAACCAGCGCACGCGATGCGACGTGCGATGAAACCAGTAGTAGCAGAACTCCACGACGACGAAGATCGGCACGATCGTGAAGCCGTTCACCGGCACGTCGAACAGCCGGTGCCGATAGGCCCACGCGAAGATCGCGCCCGTGAACAGGAGTCCCATCACGGTCTCGGCCACCTGATAGCCGGCGCCGAGCGACAGGTTCGCGACGATCTCCTTCCAGCGAAACGGCTCGCGGCGGCCGCGCCCCGTCATCACCGCGTATTCGATCGCGAACGCGATCAGGAAGACCGGCGTCATGCCGATCAGCAGCACCTGCTTCCAGTCCACGTCGCTACCCATGAACGCATGGAGCCACGTCATCAACTCGGTCGGCATGTTCGCGGCCTCGATCAAGAACTGACCGGCAGTATGGTCGTGCGCGGGTCGTCCCGCGTTGACACTTGCCGACGATTACTTGACACTTTCCGCCATGCCCGCCGCCTCCCCGTTATCGACGCAGCGCGTCTACTACTCGAGCACCTACGTGCGGCTGCTGTTCGACTATCTGTCCGAGCAAGGCAAGGATGCCGCGCGCGTGCTCGGCGAGGCGCGCCCGCCCGAGGACGATCGCGGGCTCACGCTGTATGCGAGCGCTCACTGGCGGCGCCTGCTCGAATGCGCGGTGCGCGCGCTCGACGATCCGCTGCTCGGCCTGCACGTCGGCCAGCGAATCACGCCCGCCCATCTCGGTGCGCTTGGCTATGCGCTGCATGCGTGCCGCGATGCCGGCGCCGCACTCGCGCGCTGGCAGCAGTACGAACACCTGATCGCGAATGTCGCGCGCATGGAGGTGCGGGTCGAGGCGACGTCGGTCGCGATCGAATGGCACGATGCGCCCGAACCGCTCGGCCCGCTCGTCGACGAAGTGGCGCTGACGGCCATCGTCCAGTTCGCACGCAACATCACCGGCACGCACCACGGGCCCGACGAGGTCTGCTTCGTGCATCTGTCGCCCGGCGACGAACGACCGTACATCGACTATTTCGGCTGCCCGGTGCGATTCGGCCAGCCGGTGAACCGCCTCGCGTTCCCGCTGCACCTGCTCATGCAGCCGCTGCGCCAGCCGGATGACGCGCTGCGGCAGATGATGGAACGCCAGGCGAGCGCGCTGCTTGCCGAGCTGCGGCAGACGGACGATCTCGAACAGTCGGTGCGGGAAGCCGTCGCGCGCCTGCTGACGCTGGGCGAAGCGAGCCTCGAACAGATCGCCGCGGACCTGCATGTGTCGTCGCGCACGCTGCATCGACGCCTCGCCGAACTCGGGCTCAACTTCCGGATCCTGCGCGAGGACACGCGGCGGCGGCTCGCGATCGACCATCTGAACGACCCGCGGCTGACGCTCGCGGAAGTCGCCTGGTTGCTCGGCTATTCGGAACACAGCGCCTTTACGCGCGCCTTCCGGCGCTGGACCGGCGAATCGCCGCAGCAGTGGCGCAGCCGTCAACCGGCACGGGCCGCGAACGTCGCGCGAGGCTGAGCACGGCGCGCTAGCGTGCCGCCGACGAACTCGCGTCCGCCCGCGCGGTCGAACGAGCATCGCCGGAGAATCCCATGAAACCCGTTGCTGCTGTCGCTGTCCTGACCCTGCTGGCCGCCGCCAGCTTGCCGGCCGCCGCCGGTGCGCCGTCCGGCAGCGCCGAGCCGGCGCTCGTTCAAGTGCACGCGAAAAACTGCGTGCCGTCCCGCGACGCCACGCCCGACGCGCGCTCGCCGTCAAAAGCCCCGCCGATCCGCGTATGCGTCAGCGATGCCAATACGCAACTGAACCTGCCGTGGTTCCTGACCGATGTGCTCACCGCGGTGGACACGCACCAGTCGGGCGGTGACCTGCTGCGCAAGATGCGCAACGATTTCTGAAGCGCGCCGGCGCCGTATCGTTCACTCCTCTCCGGACGTCTGCAGCACCTGCACGAACGTGCCGACCATGCCGGCCCACATCGCGGGATCGGCAATGCTGCGCAGCAGCGCGAGCAGTTCCTTTCGTTCACCTTTCGAAAGCGGGCCATGTTCACCGCTGATGGTGTTGTAGCGCGGCGTGCCGCGCGCAGCGAGCGAGCGGTTGAGCGAGTAGTTGCTGGCGTTCCCGTTCACGGCAATCCGGATCCACAGCGAACCGCCGTCGGCAGCGGCTGCGCCATCGGTCACGATGACCGTGCGCGCGGTATTTTCTTCCATCCCGAAGCTCCGGCGAGACGTGCGACCGTATCGCGCGGCGACCGGTCGCAGGCCGTCGGCAAGTCGACGAAGACAGCATCCCGAAAGAATGTTTCCTGTCGAGACACAATGACAAAACTACACCAATAGTTGAATAACAATATTTCGCAATCTCTCATCACATCTTATACTTGCCGCGCACCATCCTCGTGCCAAGAGACGGTGTTTTTTGTCCCGGCCGCAAGACCATGCGGCCGGGGGTTTTTTTCGGTGTGCTACGTCTATATACATGTGCTGCATGCCCATGTTTATCCAGGCAAGTCACCGGAATGATTGGCCGATTGCGCCGGGTCTGCCGCAGATGCCCGTCGCGACCGTAGCATCGATCGCATTGCGATACCGGCACGCACCGCGCATGGCCCGAACCCGGCATGACGCATGCGCCGGGTGTATCGACCGGTTCGACTCGCCTCTCCATACACACAACACCCAAGGCGACCGCGGGAATGTCAGCGTTCACGCCAGGCTCGAAGGCCGTTTTCCAGCGTAGCGGCGCATGGCCGCGGGTCGCCTTTTTCGCCGCCGTAATCGTTTGCGTGCTCGTGCCGGCATTCGCGATCGCACTTGCCGACCGCTACGCGCGCGATACCGTCACCGAGCATGAACGCGTCATCGCGAGCGACATCGTGGCCTCGGTGGACCGCATCCTGGACGGCGCGCGCCTGCGGCATGTGGACGAACTGACCGCGCTCGTCGGGCGGCCATGCCCGGCGGTATTCCGGACGCTCGCCGAGATAGGCACGCGCCTGCGCTATCTGCGCGCCGTCGCGCTGGTGCACGAGGGCCGCGTCATGTGTTCGTCGGCGCTGGGGGCGATCGACCTGCCGCTCGGCGCGTATACCCACGAGCCGGAACCGGGCTCGACGCTCGTCACGCTGCTGCGCCAGACGCCGTTCCAGCAAGGCATCCCGGTGCTGCCCGTGTTTTACGCGACTGCACCCGGCGCGGGTGTGCTCTACCTGATCGAAGGCGACTACGTGGCCGACGCGCTCGCGCACGGCGCCCGCTACGGGACGGAAACCGCGACGCTGTCGATCGCGGGTTCGGGCCATCTCGACCAGCACGGGAAATTCACGCCGGAGTCGGCCACCGAACCAGCAGGCGGAAGCACGATCGTGTCCCCCCGCTGGCCGTTCACGGTGCGGGTTGCCGCATCCGCGCACTATGCGTCGCAGGTCCGGCAGCACTATCGGCTGATCGGCATCACGATCGTGCTGCTGGCGGACGGCCTCGTGATGGCGGCCTACCTGCTCGCGATGGCGCCGCGCCGGCTGCTGCTGAAGGCCGTGCGAAACGCACTCAGGCGCGACGAGCTCCACGTCGTGTACCAGCCGATCGTCGATGTCGAGACGCGCAGGACCGTCGGCGTCGAGGCGCTGTTGCGCTGGCAGCACCCCAAGTGGGGGGCCATCAGCCCGGCCGTGTTCATCCCGCAGGTCGAATCGAGCGCGGTGCTGCCGAAAGTGACCGAATTCGTGCTGCGGACAGCCGTGGCGGAACTGTCCGCGCTGACGCCTTGCGCGCCGCTGCGCATCGCCATCAACATCGCGCCGAAGGATCTCGAGCGCACACGGTTCGTGTCCGTCGTCGAGGAGGCGATCCGCGCGCTGCCGCCGGGCTTTACGCTGGTGCTCGAAGTCACCGAGCGCATCCTGCTCGAGAAGAATGCGCGCACCACCGCGATGTTCCATGCGCTGCGAGCGAAAGGCGCGAAGTTCGCGATCGACGATTTCGGCACGCATCACAGCAATCTCGACTTGCTGTCACGCTTTCCGTTCGACTACGTGAAGATCGATCGCCAGTTCGTCTCGCAACTGAACGGCGGCAGTGCCGGGTTGATCGAGGGGATCGCGTCCGTGGCGCATCACTACGACCTGAAGATCATCGCTGAAGGCGTGGAAACAGAAGCGCAGCATCGCGCGCTGCATGCGGTCGGGATTCAGTATGCGCAGGGGTATCTGTATCAGCGGCCGCAGCGGCTGGAGCATTTGAAGGAGGATTTTGCGTGGGTGGCGGTGTAGCGGCGTGGCCGCATGCACGATTCCGCATGACCGACGCCAGCTCGACGCCGACCGGCACCCGCGTGCCGCCCGTGCGAGCGCGACCACGCTCAGACATGCTCCCGAAGGTAGCGGATGCACTTCATCCGCAAACTCGACCGGTCTGCCAGCGCATCCCGTGGCGCGCCCGTCTTCGTCGATTCAGCGTCGTCGACCGGGCGGGCCGCCTTCGCGATCTGAAGCGAAGCATGGCCTATCCAGACACGATCGCGCCAATCGCATTTCGCACGATGGATAACCAGCCAGCCTTGCAGCGATTCGACGAGTTGAAACGACGACAACCACTCGTGCGTCTTCCGTTGCGTCACGAGTTGCAATACAACGAGGAAATAGAGCAGATCCACGTACTTCGTCGTGACACGCATGGTTCGCCCTTGGGTTGTCGATGCTCGCGAGCGTGTCGTCGTCAGCTCATCCCTGGACGCTGAGCGCCTTCTCTAGCGCGGCAATCAACTTGAACGCATCGTCGCGTCCGATCAGAAAACCGCGGCTGGTGTACTCGCATCCGAACGCATAGAAGCTCGGCAGCAGCGTCACCATGTCCTTCTGCCGATCGAGATCGACCTGGCATTTGGTCAGCGGGAAAAACGGGGGCGCCTCGGCCGGCAGGGTGTACATGATGCCCTCCTAGTACATTTTGCGCGGCGGCAACATGCGCTTCGCGCGCAAGCGCTGTCTGGCCACGGCGCTCGCTTTTTTCCGCTTGCGTTCCGTCGTGGGCTTTTCATAGCCCGTGCGACTGCGCAACTCCCGAATCAGCCCGGTTTTCTCGATATCGCGCCGAAATCGTCGCAGCGCGACATCGATCGGTTCGTTGACCTTCAGCGTAACGGTTGTCATGGTGATCCTGTTTTCGAATGGTTGAACGGCACACTAGCCGAGTCGTGTCATGACGGCACTCGCGATCTCGTCGGACTCGAACTCCGAATATCCGGCTCCGATCGACAACGCGCGTACCGCCACGAACATTTGCAGTTCCTGCTGATGGCACCGCGCTGAATCGCCGATTCCGGTGGGCAGGATGGCGTCGGTCCTGATGACCTCATGCCGCCTGATCAGGCCGAGCAGCTCATCGATGATCATTTCGTCCTCCGAATTGACAACACATCGCGTTGCCTTGGCGGTTTGCCTCAAGGCTTGCCGGAAAAGAAGCCTTGTTTGTCGCGATTGTCGTCGATGATGTTTTCCGCGTAGCGCAGCGAAGCACGACGTGCATCGCCGGCACTGCCGAACGGGGCGTTGTCGCGCAACCTGAAAGTCTGGCTGTGCGTCAGCGTATCGCCGTGCAGGCAAATCTTGACTGCCGCATCGAAGCCGGCATCGTAGTTGTGCGGGCTGCCATCCAGCGCCGGCGCGTGAGGGTAAATCAGTGGATAGATCTCGAATCCACGGTAAATATGCATGCTCATGACAAGCTCCTGCGTCCGGCCGCGACGAATCGCACGGGCGAACAGGGCCGGCCAGTATCCCCGTTGCGGGGCGGGCCAGTGAGGTGAAAGGGACAACGTTGCAGCGCGGAGGTGGGGCGATGCAGCAAACGGGTAGAGGGAGGAGCGAGCGACCGGCTTACCAGGGTCGACCGGATGAACCCATCATACGCGCATCATTTGCCGACCGTCCAACTTATTCCGGATGACGCACAAAACCCATGGACGCGCCGCAGGTGCACGATGTCGGGTTGCAAGGTGTCGCGCGGAGCGCGTCGCCTTGTCCCGACGAAGACGGTCACGATCGGGCCGGCGTCGCCAGAATCGCTCTCCTGGCGAAGCAGCCGGTGGCCGCCTCTCGACTGACGGAATGATCCGGATCGCTATTACGGAGCCGGCGTGCGCTTCTTCGGACGCGATTGCGTATCCAGGGCCGACTTCGGCGGCACCCAGTTCAGTGCCGTGCCGAGCTTGGGCAGCACCACGGCCGGCTTGACGCGCGGCGGCGCCTTGTTGCTGCGTGACTGACTTCGGGTCATGCGATTCTCCTGCTGCGCGGTGTGCACGATCCGATGAGCGCTGCTCGTCCGATCGTGTACACGCTGCGAAAGCGGCTGGCGCACAGATGTGCACGCGGGCTCGACATCCCGATGCGCAACGGCTGGCCCTGCCGGGCCAGCATCGGCACACGTGGCGCCCGCGACGGCGGCACGTAGCGCAAGATGCGGCGATTGCGCGCCGCGCCGTGAACGAGGCGGACGGCTCTGGGCGATTACAGCGGGGTGATGTTCGATGCCTGCAGGCCTTTGGGGCCGTTCTTCGTTTCGTAGCTGACTTTCTGGCCTTCGGCGAGGGTCTTGAAGCCGTCGCCGCGAATCTCGGAGAAGTGCGCGAACAGATCGTCGCCGCCCTTGTCGGGCGTGATGAAGCCGAAGCCCTTGCCATCGTTGAACCACTTGACGGTACCGGTATCCATGTTAGATCTCCTGAAAATGAACGTGCGTAGCGCACCCTGACGGGTTCGAGAAAAGAATCAAGGAGGGGGAGGACAACGAATACCGCAGGCTACGGTCGGTGATGAGCAGCAATCGCGCTTCTTGAATACTTCACCAACCGACAGTACGTGTCATCACAGAGTGTGTCAAGCGCTTTCGGCGGACGGGCGGAATGCGCCGCCGCCGTCCGGGCGTCACTGATCGATGCTTCGACGGGAGGCGCATTCGTCGACCACGGCCATCCCGGCGGCGACATCAGAGGGTGGCCAGCAAACCCAGTTGATGCTCTGTCTCGGTTCCATTGATCAGCGCAAAGAACCCGGTCTCACGACGCTCGGCCACCGAAAGGCCCTCGGCGGCGGAGAAGACGTTCCACGCGACGTCATCGACATGCGCGAACCCGCCGCGCGCGCGTGCGAACGCGCGCAACATCGGGCTCGCTTCGCGGCGGAGCACCAGGCGGTCCGCATTCAATACATAGGGAGGCCAGCCGGCACGAAGGATGAGGTAGCAGGGAATGGAGCTGCGATCGATTTTCATGGGGGCGCCGTTTCGTCCGGATCCGGTTCGTGCAACCCAGGGCACTGCCTGCTTCAAAGTCGACGACACATCCACCTGCCGACCCGGGGCATCGATGCCCCCGCACGCCCCAACGCCCGGACGATGTCACGCCTGAATGCGAGGACTGTTCCATGGAACCGGCGACAAGGCTAGCCTCACTATACGCGCTGCCGCCGTCGCGCACACCTGCGCGGCGACCCGGCAGGAAGGAACCGGTGCGATTCAGTTTGTCATGGTTCCGATTCGATCCGGCCCCTCAGACGACTCGCGCGCGACAACCTGAAGCTACGGCGACGGCATGCCCTGCGGGGTGTCAACCGTGTCGCGGCTCACGGACGCGTAGAACACGCGGAACCACACCCAACAAGCCACAAAGGCACAGCCAAGAACAACGATCGCCATCATTCCGGACAGCACGCCCGTCCCCAGCATGCCGCCAAGCAACTGCACCGCCAAATAGAACACCACCGAGGTGGATGCCATCGCCGCGAGCGACGCGCCCAGCAAACGCCAGCCGTGCAGTCGCACGAGATCGCGTGGCAGGCCGAGTCGCGCTCCCGCAAAGACCAATGCCGCGGGAACGGCAACCGCGCCAACGTAGCCGAACATCATGCGCGCGAGGTCATCGTCAAAATAGTCGAGCAACATCGGCACCGTCGTCGTCATCAAGAGCAGACATACGCAGGCGAACAGCCACGCCGCGAGGCCGGCAATGGGCCGCGCTGCGCGACCTCGTGGCGCCTCGGGTAACGCATCGTTGCGAAACATGCGCGTGACGAGCCGCCACGCAAACCAGGCTACGAGCGCATAAAGGGCGGCGCTCACCGGCGCGATGAGGTTCAAGATGACCGTCAGATGGGTGCCATTTCTGACCAGACTCAGCAGCACCACCTGGACGATGAATATCTGTGCGATCTGCCAGACCAGCAGGCATAACGCATAGCTCGCGAGCAGCCTCGCGGGGCGACGAAACGCAAGCTGATCGCGATGCTCCCCGTGCCATCGGACAATCAGATAAACCAGGCCGGTTCGAAATACCAGGTTCTGGATGAAACTGGCCAGTTGCAACGCCAGCATCCGCGTGTCCAACGAGAACCTCGTCCACTGCGCGTAGAGGCCGGATAGAAACAGCAGCGTGATGATGAACGCTGCGATGAGTGCGGCGGCGCCGGGTAATGAGGCGGGCCGAGTGGGTGAATTCATGTGGACTCCGGGGTCGATGAGGTAATCAGCCGTGCGATGTCGGGCTGCCGGGAAGCGGTAGTCCCGTCGCGGGGTCGCGATGCTTGGCTTTTGCCAATTCGTTGATGAGTTCGCCCGAGGGTTTCGGGGGCGGTGTGGCGGCGTCTTGATTCTTTTGCCACTGGAATGTGCCGTCCCACGCCGGGAGCTTTGCAGGCGGCAACGGAACGATCTTGTCTAAGTCGGGGACCTTGGGGTTACGGCCGTCATTGGCTCGAAGAAATTTTCCGATGACGTTGTATCGGTGAACACGCTCAGGATCAACGTGAACGTCAAGATTGCTTACCGGGTCGTTCCCACCATTTACATCAAACGCGCTCTCGAGCAAGAGCGCCGATTGACTGCTGCCTGCCGCGACGCTCATTTGAAATGCTTTGGCAGCATCACTGAATTTCTTGTCGGTCTGAAGACTCACGCCAAGGTAGTTCGCCGCCTCGGCATGACCCTGCTCCGCTGCACATTGAAACATCTGAAGAGCGATGTCGGGCGCAGCGTCGGCCGGATCAAGCAAGTTCGCAACGTAATATTGAGCATCGGCGCTGCCCAGATCAGCCGCTTTACGAATATACCGGCGCGCGGCAGTTTCATCGCGCTGGAGGCCATAGCCGTTCAGCAGGTAGTGGCCAATATCGTAATATCCGCTAGCGACACCCGCCGTGATCAACTGCTCGGCAAGCTCGACACTCTCCTTCTCGGCGTCAGGTGACGACGCTGCCCCGGACGAAATAAGAATTTGTAGATTGTGATTGGCCTTGTAATGCCCGAGCGCTGCTGCAATCCGGTAGTAGCGAGCGACGTCGTTGAGACCTTTCTGCGCTTCTTCTTTCTCAAGATACCGGGCGTATTGAAATAATTTATCCGCCTCCGGATCGAGAGGGGGCAGATGATCGACCTCGTGGACGCAGGCGAAGGCCAGATTCAGACGTACCGCGC
Source organism: Burkholderia sp. AU31624 (assembly GCF_020420065.1). Taxonomy (NCBI): domain Bacteria; kingdom Pseudomonadati; phylum Pseudomonadota; class Betaproteobacteria; order Burkholderiales; family Burkholderiaceae; genus Burkholderia; species Burkholderia sp. AU31624. The sequence goes on along the minus strand of NZ_JAIZRT010000013.1, from coordinate 148,252 downwards.
TCACATCAGGTAACGGACTCGGGGCATTTTCGCTCTTCGAGCAAGCTGCCAGCAGACACGAAATCAGGAGGACGATACGCGTTCTGCGCATGGTTGATCGAGCCTGTTTCGCGTGGCCGCAATCGAGCTAGCAATTGCGGCCACGCAGCATTGTGGGATGAGTCGATCAAACCTGATCAAGGTAAGCCACAAGTTCCCACGAAACCTGTTCGACGTGCTGGCGCGTACCCATCATGCTGTCGAGTATCGCCAGCTTTCTCGGTTCATGCACGACGACGGACGGCAATGCGTCTCCCTTCAGAAACCGGCGCTGCGTATCTCCGACCTGACCGCTACCGAGTTTCGCGCACCACACGCCGTCTTCCGGACAAGGTTGGCCGGTGCGCGCCACTGCACCCAACGGCAGGCGGGATGCGACATTTTCCGGTTGCTCGACCTGTGACGTCTTGTCTGCCGATCCCGGAAGCGGCAACCCGGTCGCGGGATCGAGGTGCTTGGCCTTCGCCATCTCGTTGATGAACTCATCCGAAGGCTTCTGAGGCCGCGTAGCTGCGTCTTGCTCCTTTTGCCATTGGAATGTGCCGTCCCAAGGTGGCAGCTTCGCGGGTGGCAATGGAACGATCTTGTCGATATCGAGAACCTTGGGGTTCCTGGTTTCATGATCGGTCAGGAATTTCCAGATAGCTTCGTAGCGCTTTGATCGCTCGGTATCCACCGAGAGGCCCAAGTAATAGAGTTCGTCTTTGGGCGACGAAGAAACAAATCCATTTTTTAAATACGAGGCAGAGGTTACATCCCCGGCCCGCACTCCTGACTGAAATATTTTCACCGCCATTTGATAATTTGCTTGCTCCTGAAGATTAATTCCGAGCACCCCGGCAGCCTCGCCATAGCCTTGATCAGTAGCGCACTGTCGCATCTGCCTAGCAATATCGGGAGCCCGATCGTGTGGCGCAAGTTGCTCAGCGACGTAGGTTTGGGCCTCAGGATTTCCCAAGTCGGCCGCCTTCCTGAAATACCGCAAGGCCATCTCGGTGTCTTGCTTTAACCCATAGCCTATTTCAAGGTAGTGCCCGATGTCGTAATAGCCACCAGGAACGCCATCATTGACTAATTTTTTTGCAAGCTCAACAGTTTCCTTTGCTCCATCCGGGGAATTGGCCATCCCTTGAGAAATCAATTTCTGCGCATTGGAATTAGCCTTATAGTGGCCATACGCTGCAGCAATTCGATAGTATCGAACGATCTCATTGAAATCCTTTGGACCATCAAGTTTCTGTAAATACCGTCCATACTGAAACAACTGATCTGCCTTCGGATCAAGCGGTGCAAGGTGTTCGGCCTCATGGACGCACGTGAATGAAAGATTGGCCCGTACGGCCGACATATCGGGTAGATTCGATTCCACTGAGTCTTCCTTTGGGGTGCAGGCACACGCCAGCAACACAACCGCATAAATTGAGAGCGACTTTCTCATTTTTCAATCTTTGTAGGAGCGTTCGTTTGACATGCGCATGAAACGAACGATTGAAGCGTATGGAGATTTAACGCCACCATTCTGGCGATCCGCATTCTTCTTAAGAATATCAGTCCATGTGGTAAAAGCCTCAGCCGGAGCATCCTGCATTCCCTCCTTGTTTGTGTGCAGGCTCCACAACTGCTTGCGTAGTCTCTTGGTCACGTCACCATTCTCGTGACAGATATTGAGTTCGCTATCCGCTTCCATGCTACGTGTGTTGATGTTCGCCGAACCAAGAGTCGTAAACACGTCGTCGATCGTCATCAATTTTGCATGAACATAGACGGGCACCCAGTTGCCCGGCGGGGAATCCGGAGCCACGAGCGTACAGACATGAACCTTGAGGCCCTCGTATTCCTGGTTGAGAACAGGTTGCGGCGCACTCTTCATTTGCGATGCAATCGATTCCCGTTGCTGTTTCAATTGTTCGACTCTCGCCTTTGCATCGGCAACCCGCTTTGCCGAGTCCGGCGAGTCGACGATGCCTTGCACTTCGAACGCCCCAAGCAACGCCTGGTTTGCCTGCGACTGCTGATCCACAACCGACGCCATCTGATTCTTCAAATCGGACTGGCGAGCGTCCTCTTGCTCCAACGCCGCGACACCCGGAATGCTCTGCGCCTTCCCCAACGCGTTCAGCATGCGGTAAGTATTGACGGTCCCGGTTCCGACTGCCTCTTCACCCGAATTCGTGATGGCAAACAGATACAGTGGGCCATCCTTGGTGACGTTGCGCCCCCAATGGACGTGCTTGGCAGCGACCGCCTTGATTGCATCCGCAAGCGGCGGCCATCGAAAATATTGATTCTGGATAAAGATGTGCTGCGTTGCGTTGTTCACCGCTTGCAGATAAAGCTTCTCGATGTCGCGTCGCCCCTTCTGGGACTGCGTGCGCGCGATCTGGGCCATCATCGGCGTATCACCGCCCGGAGCGTATCGAACCTTGAGGCGATCCTTAAGACCCTCCCGTGCCTTGCCAAGGCCCTGGCCGGTGGCATCGTCCCATGCCTGGCAGAAGTTCGCATTCAGATACTGCAATACCGGACCAGTCACATAGCTGGAGATGTCTTGCCACGGACTTGGACCATTTCGCCCGGTCGAAGGCGTCTTTGGCTTGTAACTGTGATCATCCGTATCCCAGTACTGATCGAGCATGTTATGCCCCATCACAAAGCCGACGGCGTTCTCCGGGTCCTCATAGTCAACAAGCACCATCTTTTGGTGGTGTGTCGGAATTCCGGCACCCATGCCAACGCTGTTCATCGCCTTGGTTTCGAGGTCACGGTCCTTGTCTTTCCCATGCCAGAAAGTACGCCATGCAATCTCCGCCCGATTGGCGGGACTGAAACCCCGAGTGGCGAAGTCGACATTCTTTAGCGCGTGGTCTTTGTAGTACAGTGCACGCGCTTTTTCGTAGGCCAGTTTCGCCATGGGCTTCAGGGGCGTCACGGGCGACACCAGTGAAACGCTTGTTACGTTATTCAAGTCAGCCCGCCAATACCATTCCGCGTCGAATTTTCTTTCTTCATCAGTTTGATAGTCACGGGACAACATCGTGCTCCGACGATAGGTGTCGTCAGATATATGTTGCTTCAGCCCGGTCACCACGTCGTAGCCCGGCATGTTGTTCTCACCCAATTCGGTGAGGTACAACGGGTCCCGCCAACACAGCAATCGGATCTTGACGCCTTTCTGCCCCTTCTGCTCAAGCAACTCTCCGATCCGAAGTGAGCTACCGTCGCGCTTGAAATACATGGACGGCTGAAACCCCCAGCAAATGATGTCGATGGTGTGCTGTGCTTTCATGAGCACATCATAGAGCGTCTCAAATGCTTCTTTACCGTTTACCAAGGGCCTGAATGTCGCTTGCTTCGCCGCGTATTCGGTAAATTGCAGAAACCATGGCAGCGTCGCCGTCGCGTTCGACGTGTGATTCAGAGCCAGCGGCGTAGTGAAGGTATTGTTCTGCATTGCCATGAGCTATGCGTCCGAAGAAGGGTTGAGCAGATCGTTGTACTGTTGTCGGTGGACGGCCCGATCAGGAGCGACTTCGTCGTCAGGCGAACTCTCGAGGAACTGAAACCCCTGATTGGCGAGTTTCCCATTCACCGCATCCCGATACTCCCCCGGCACCGGAATCTCGTGCTTCACGCCATTCGCCATCTCCAGCGTGTACTTCTGCGTGGTGACCTGGTGATCGATCGGCAACTGCCCCGTCTTGTCGAACACGCCCTGCTTGACCAGCGCCCCGTCTGCGTAAAGCTTGTACGGCATGCCCACCGGAACGACACTGGTCGCGGACGGCGACGCCATCGTATTCAGCATCAGCCGTCGCGTCGGCAGATCCTTGAACGCCGGATTGGTCACATCCATGCTCGTCGGGCCGCTGAACGCATGCTGCGCCCCCTTGACGTCGATCTTGCCCGGCGCATGAATCTCGATGTCGCCGCCTTTGAGCCTGATGTACGCACCGCCCGACGTCAGCAGGATTTCCTGCTGTGCCGATGCCTGGACCTTCTCGGTCACAGACGCCAGCAACAGCGACTTCTGCGCCGTCACTTCGACATTGTCAGCGTGGGTCTGAACCTCGATCTTCCCCTTCGCCGCGAACAGCTTCATCCCGGCGTTCTGCACGAACAGGCTCAGTTTCTCCGTAATGCTGGCGACGAGCGACTTGCCGGTCGCAATGTGCGTGCTTTGCCCGCTGACGATATTGACGTGCTGATCGGCTGCAACGTGCGTCGACTTCTGCGTCGACAGACCGATACCCGCAGGCGCGGCAACCAGGATCACCGGCTGCTTGAACGCGCCGGCGTCGCCCGTCCCTCCACCGGCCGTCACACCACCACCGACCGTCGCACCCGACTCGTTGTGCTGCGCCGCATCCGCAAAGGCCTTGAAGGTGTCGTGGCCCTCCTTCAGGCTTTCCGCCTTCGACGTTTCGCTTGCCTGCGACAGGCCATCGAGGATATTCGCCGAGCCGTTCAATTGACGCGTCGCCAACGTCGTATCGAGCGGCTGACTGGCGACCGGGTGCGTCGTGACGAACAGCCCTCGCCCTGCCCGCAGCGCACCGTAGGCGTCCGAACTCAGATCGAAGCCTTTGCCCAGGTAACTGCCACGCGTGTTGTCGGTCTGGTCGATCAGGTAGCCCAGGTGCAACGCTGCGTTCGTACTGCTGCTGTACAGGTGCACGCGGCTCTGGCCCGTCGAATCGTCCATCACCATCTGGTTGTAACCGCTCCCCGAGAACTCCTGAGACCGGTAACCCGACAGCAGGGCATTCGAATGCCATCGTGGCTTCGCGCTCCCGTTGTACACCCGGTGTAGCGCAATCGGACGATCGATGTCGTTCCCGATATGACCAATCAGCAATTCCTCTCCCGCGCGCGGCATGTGAACGCCGCCGTACCCGTCGCCGGTATCGGATTGCGCGACACGCACCCAGCATGAAGCACGCTCGTCGCCTTGGTTGTGCCGGTCCCAGATGAACAGCACCTTGATCCGGTTCAGGTCGTCGGTATACGCCTGCGCCCCCTTCGGACCGGCAACGATGGCCGATTCGAGTTTCGCTTCGGGCTTTTTGTGTTCGAGGGGGCTGTGATACGGAACCGACGTGCGCTGCGCTTCGATGGCAACGCGATAGAAACCCGTCGAGCCATCGGCATGCGACACAGCGAACAACTTGTCCGTGTCGTCCGCTTCGGCCTGCTTCACTGCCTGATAGAGGCTATGCGGGTAATTTGCTTCGTGCCCCGAAAGAGGCACGTTGTTGACGATGATCCACTCGACCTCGATCACCGCGAATTCCCGATGGTCCGCCGCGTCCTGATCATGCTCGGGATGCCCGGTCAGCGTGAAGCGCCGCCCCGCATCGATGCGGCGCACCCCGCCGACACCGTCGTAGCGCTTGGCCTGCGACTCCCATTCCTCCATGCGGATCTTGCTGAGATGGTCGCCACGCTCCTGCTCGGGGTACGTATAGCCGCCCGTATATTCATACACTTCGGCCTGCGAAGGGAGATCGCCCTGATTGGCCATTGTTGGAACCGACGTCGCTTTCGGATTGGCTGGCGTGGCCGGATTCTTGTAGTCGAACGTTCGCGTCGACAGCAGGACAGACTGCAGCGTCCGCGTTCCGGCCCACTGCGTCAACGCGTCCACTTCGCCATGAACGCCCGCGCGGGAAAATTCGACCGTTGCCGGCGCAAGCGGCTCGAGCGTCTGAAGACGATCGGTAATCACCAGCGTATGGGATTTGCCGTCCTGCGCCTGTTTCCAGATGCCGTACAGGCCCTCGGATTCGAGCAGCCGGTGAATGAAATTCCAGTCGGTTTCGTCCTGACGGCAGTACGAGCGCGAAGGCAGCGGTTGCGACAGTTCAAAGCGATACATCCCGCGTGCCTGCGGATGATCGTTGAATACATCGGTAATGATCGCGTCGACGCTTTTGTCTTGCCAGTGACGCTGGTCGCGGCGGAACTTCAGAAAATGCAGCCACGACGAGAAACTGAGCTGGTAGCACGCGAGGCCACCGTCTACGCCGAGTTTTCTCGCGGTATGAACGTAGCCGTGGTGCGGAAAATAGGTCTTGTCGGTCTGCTGGATCCACAGCGTGATCGGCTGCGAAATCAGTGTCTTGAGCTGGACATCGTTCGACGTCGACACGCAGTCGATCATGAACAGGTAATCTCGACCGATACGGGACTGCCCATATACCCGATGGGGGATCAGAACATTGCTGCCAAGCGGAGTATCAAGTTTGAGAAGCCGCTCCTGCTGGGCCAGCCCTCCCGTAATCGCCCCGATCACGCCGTGCGCATCCATAGCGCCTCTCTCAGAATTATGTTGTTCTTGACTGACGATTCTACGAATGACGATTCTGTGACGTCAATCGGGTGGAATTCAAATAATTGAAAACTGTAATTATTAATTCATCCACATGAATGGCTTTAGTAATTTCACCCTGCTGCTCCGCACAACCCATTCGCACCGTATCCCGGCAGCCCAGTGACGCCTGGCGACGACTTCCGCGCAATGCGACGCCGCATCTTTCCGCTTGACGTTCCTACCCACACGACGCCCGCCAACTGCGATCCCCGCCCCATACGCCCTGTTATGATCGTTCGCCTCACGTCCGTTGCCGGCTCCTCGCAGAAAAGGTGACCGAACAACTTTCCCCATCGGTGTGAGCACAGGCAGCACCTCAAGAAGAGCAACCGAGAGAGACGACGGGACGCCACACGTACCCGCCACCAATTTCCGATCCGGCCGTGCGGGCTTTCGGTCCGCCATCAGGAGACATCGCCATGAATTTCATCCTGCGCGTCGGGCGTACCTGGGATACCCAGATCGCCGCCATTCGCAACGCAGTCACGGAAGACACCAACCTGATCCGCTACGACAACACGTTCTACCGGATCTGCTCGAACGCGTTGCCGCCCTCCTTCACGGTCAGCGTGCTCCCCAGCACCGTCAGCCCGCCGCTCGTCTTGAACATGCGCACGCGCGACCTGTACGTCGAGCTGATTGGCGGCCATCCGTTCGAGAATTACTCGCACAACCTCGACAGGATGCCGTTCGAAGCAACCGCCACCAGCGGCGAGGATGCGGAGCGCGGCTTCTCGCTCGACAGCGCGATTCGCGGCCTGCTGCGCATACAGGGCGGCGACAAGCGCATGCTCAGGCCCGACGACCGCTTCCTCGCGCAATCGCTTGTCGTGTTCTGCGTGGCCGAATCGCTGCGGTTCGACAGGATCGCGACCGAACTCGGGCAGTTCTTCCGATCGTCTTACGACCCGAACCATCCGGAGATCGGCAATTTGCTGAAAGGGGTCGCGCGGATCCGGTACCTGCATTCGTGGCTGCAGATGGCGAAGAACTGGGAAAAGACGACCAAGGATGTCTTCGACGGCATCCCGGACAAGATGCGCGAGATCGTCGTCCAGCCCCGCAGCCGGTTGTCCCCGGCCGACCGGCAAGCGTCCGCGCGCGTCGACCTCGTCGGGTTCGGCGACGTGACGCGGTCCATCGCGCCGGGCATGCGGGTACTGATGCGGCCGTCGTGATGCGGTGACGTCGTGACGCTCTCGCGGCCGGCGCCTGCGGTTCCCCCGCCCAAGCGCTAAAATCCGCCGCCTGGGCATCCACCACGAGCAAGCGTTTTGACGGCGTTCGAGCAGGGTTTCATCCTCACCCGCCACTGGCGGGACACCGCATCCGGCATCGAGATCGAGTTCTGGCTGGCAACCGAACACGGTCCGCGCCGCGTACGGTTGCGCCCGCAGGAAGCCGTCGCGTTCATTCCGGCCGAACAGCAGGCGCTCGCCGAACGCGCGCTGGCCGGCGAGCGCGAGGCCGAGTTGCGCCCGCTCGCGCTGCGCGACTTCCGGCAGCGCCCGGTCGTCGGCCTCTATTGCAAGCGCTATCGCCATCTGTCCGGGCTGCAGAAGCGCCTCGCGGCAGAGGGCGTCGACGTCTACGAAGCCGACGTGCAGCCGCCCGACCGCTACGCGATGGAGCGCTTCATCACGGCGTGCGTGCAGTTTCGCGGGCAACCCGGCCCCGACGGCACGCTTGCCGGCACCGAGCTGAAAGCCGCGACCGGCTATCGCCCGGCGCTGCGCTGCGTTTCGCTCGACATCGAAACCAGCGTGCACGGCGAGCTGTACTCGATCGCGCTCGAAGGCTGCGGGCAACGCCAGGTCTACATGCTCGGCCCGCCGAACGGCGGCGACGGTGACGCAGCAAACGCCATCGACTTCCGCCTCGACTACTGCGACAACCGGCCCGCGATGCTCGCGCGGCTCAACGAATGGTTCGACGAACACGACCCCGATGCGGTGATCGGCTGGAACCTCGTGCAGTTCGACCTGCGCATCCTGCATGCCCATTCGGAGCAATACGGGATCCCGCTGAAACTCGGCCGCGGCGGCAGCGTACTCGACTGGCGCGCGCACGGCCAGCAGCCCGATCACTTCTTCGCGGGCGCGGCCGGCCGGCTGATCCTCGACGGCATCGACATGCTGAAATCCGCGACGTGGACGTTCCCGTCGTTCAGCCTCGAATACGTGTCGCAGGCGCTGCTCGGCGAAGGCAAGTCGATCGACAACCCGTACCAGCGGATGGACGAGATCCAGCGCCGCTTCGATCACGACAAGCCGGCGCTGGCGCGCTACAACCTGAAGGACTGCGAACTCGTCACGCGCATCTTCGACAAGGCCGACCTGCTGTCCTTCGCGCTCGAACGCGCGAGCGTGACGGGCCTCGCGGCCGATCGCACCGGCGGGTCGGTCGCGGCCTTCACGCATCTGTACCTACCGCGCATGCACCGGCTCGGCTATGTCGCGCCGAACCTCGGCGACGTGACGGGGCAGAACAGCCCCGGCGGCTTCGTGATGGATTCGCGCCCCGGGCTGTACGACTCGGTGCTCGTGTTCGACTACAAAAGCCTCTATCCGTCGATCATCCGCACGTTCCTGATCGATCCGGTCGGGCTGATCGAAGGGCTCGCGCATCCCGGCGACGACGCATCGGTGCCCGGCTTTCTCGGCGCACGTTTCTCGCGTACCGCGCACTGCCTGCCCGATATCGTGCGCCGCGTATGGGAAGGCCGCGACGACGCGAAGCGGCAGCGCAACGCGCCGCTGTCGCAGGCGCTGAAGATCATCATGAATTCGTTCTACGGCGTGCTCGGCTCGACGGGCTGCCGCTTCTTCGACCCGCGCCTCGCGTCGTCGATCACGATGCGCGGGCACGAGATCATGCACCGCACGCGCGAGCTGATCGAAGCGCAGGGTTACGAAGTGATCTATGGAGACACCGATTCGACGTTCGTGTGGCTGGGCCGCGCGCACGACGACGACGAAGCCGGCACCAAGGGCCGCGCACTCGTCGAGCACGTGAACCGCTGGTGGCAGGCGCACCTGCGCGACCACTTCGGGCTCGAGAGCGCGCTGGAGCTGCAATACGAGCGGCACTATCGCCGCTTCCTGATGCCGACCGTGCGCGGCGCGGAAGAAGGCAGCAAGAAGCGCTATGCGGGGCTCGCGGCAGCGGCCGACGGCGGCGAGGACCTCGTCTTCAAAGGGCTCGAAACGGTGCGCACCGACTGGACGCCGCTCGCGCAGCAGTTCCAGCGCGAGTTGTACCGGCGCGTGTTCAGCCGCGAGCCGTACCAGGATTTCATCCGCGACACCGTGCGGCGCACGCTGGCCGGCGAATTCGACGACCAGCTCGTCTACCGCAAGCGCGTGCGCCGGCCGCTGCGCGAGTACGAGCGCAACGTGCCGCCGCACGTGCGCGCGGCGCGGATCGCCGACGCGTTCAACCAGGAACAGGGGCGGCCGCTGCAGTATCAGCGCGGCGGCTGGATCAGCTACGTGATGACGACGGCCGGCCCCGAGCCGCTCGAAACGATGCGCTCGCCGATCGACTATGCGTTCTACCTGAGCCGCCAGTTGCAGCCGGTGGCCGACGCGATCCTGCCGTTCCTGCGCGACGACTTCGAGCGCGTGATCTCCGGGCAGGGGCAGTTGTTCCTCGAGTAGCCGCGCCAGATCGGGCAAGGGAGACACGGCGGGCCGGTTAAAATACCGCGCTGCTGCGCGTCCTGCCGCAGCCGAAGGAGATTCATCATGACCGCACGTCGCGGAACAGCGGTCGCCATCGCGCCCGACCACGAGGCAGCCAGCCTGTCGAACGCCCAGAAAGCATTCAATACGCTCGTCCAGCAGATCGAGAAGCGGCGCGAGCGGCTCGGCGCGTGGGAAGCCGCGATGCCGGCCTTCCAGAAGAAATTCGTCGATGAGCTGTTGCCGCTCGAACAGGCGTCCACCGCGCTGCGGATCCGGTTGCTCAATCAGCTCGACGACGCGTATCTGCAGAAAGGATTGAGCAAGGCGGAACAGCACACCCTGTCCGGGATGATCGCCAGCATGGCGCGCGACTTGCTCGACTTCAGCGACGACGCGCAGCTGAAGGCCATCCATGCCCGGCACGGCGCCGCCGATCACGCCAGCAACGCAGCAGCCGAGCCGGAACCGGAGCCGAAGCCGGAATCGACGCCCGGCGTGACGAAGGAAGACGATCTCGACGCGCTGTCGCCCGAAGAACTCATGGCGCGCATGCAGGCCGAACTGGACGCGCAGTTCGAGCGGGACATGGCCCAGCACGCGGCACGCGAGGCACAGCGCGCCAAGCGCAAGAAAGCGCCCCGCCAATCGGCCGCGCTGGCGAAGCGCGAAGCCGAGCAGGCCGAAGCGAGCCGGTCGATCCGCGAGGTCTACCGGAAGCTGGCGAGCGCGCTGCACCCCGATCGCGAAACCGATCCCCAGGAACAGGAACGCAAGACCGTGCTGATGCAGCGGGTCAACCACGCTTACGCGAACGGCAAGCTCCTGCAACTGCTGGAGCTGCAACTGGAGATCGAACAGATCGACCGGCACGCGATCAACGGCCTCGGCGAGGATCGGCTCGCGCGCTACAACGGCATCCTCGAAGATCAGCTTCGCGAGCTGGACCAGGAGATCCAGGACGTCGAGACCGGTTTCCGGCGGACTTACGGGATCGCGCCGTCGGTCAAGGTCGCGCCCGATACCATCATGCGCATGCTCACGCGCGACATCGCCGGCACGCAGCGCAGCATCCACGACCTGAACCTGACGCTGCGCGAATTCGACGATCCGGCGAACGTCAAGGAATGGCTGAAGGACATGAAGCGCCAGCGGGCCTTTCCGCGTTTCGACGACTAGCCGTGCCGGGCAGGCATGCGCCTGCCCGCCGAGCATCGCGTGCGTAGCCGGTCTGACGCAACGGCGGCGTGCCCCGCATCGATCGGCATTCCACGCGAATCAACCCACCCGGAACCGGGCACCAAGGACGCCGTATTTCCCCCACTGTCACGGATTCAGGAACACAGTTGGACAGGAATCGGCATTTATCCGGCCGATCCGGGTTCCTAAACTTGTCTCGTCGGTTCAGCCAGCCGCCATCGCGCCGAACCGCAACGAAACCGTCTGAGGAAACCGTGAAATCCATCATCGTCACCATCGCCACCGTCGCCGCTACCGCCACCGCCCTCCTCGCCGCACCGGCCGTGTCGTACGCGCAGTCGTCGCACTCGACGCTCACGCGGGCGCAGGTTCGCCAGGAATTGTTCGACCTCGAATCGGTCGGCTACGAGCCGATCGCCGCCGATGGCGACAACTATCCGGGTGACATCGTCGCCGCGCAGGAACGCCTGGCCGCCAAGCAGCTGGCCGAGCGCAAGAGCGCCGAAGCGGCCTACGGGTCGAACGGTGTGCCCGGCACGGATTCAGGCGCGCCGGCGGTTGCGGTGGTGAAGCCGTAACGTAACGCCGCTCCTCCGCACGGCCACGCATCGACGCAGGCGTGCGGCCACGACATCCGGCCGCCGCGCTGCGCCGCGCTCGCCCGCTCGGGCGAACCGCCGCTTCACGTCACGCCCGGTGCCCCGAGATCGGCCCCGCTTCGCCGGTCAGGTTGAAGATGCTGTCGATCCACGCCAGAAACGTCGAGAACGTGAAATCCGACCCCTGCTGCGTGCGGAACGCCTTCATCACCGGCGTATCGGCCGGGTCCTGCTGGTTCAGCAGGTTGTCGACGAAGGTGCCGATATCCGCGTCGATGCCGTGCTCGTGGATCCCCGACCCGGTGAAGCTGACCGCCGTCACCTGGTGGTTGGCGATGAAGTCGTTGCGCGCCCACGGCATGAAGTAGCCGAAGTTCGGCAACGGGTTCAGCGTCTGCTTCAACCCGTCCAGCTCCCGCCCGAACATCGCGAGCGACAGTGAATCCTTCGTCGCGTCGTCGGGCGCCGCGATCACGGCCGGCACGAACGCGCGATAGTGATACGCGGCGATGATCTTGTCGCGCTGGTAGCTCGAGAAGCCGAAGCGGTCGTGCGGAAATGTCGCCGACAGCGCCGCATACGCGCTCCCCATGTTGCCCGGATCGAAATGGTTGGTCAGCCGGCTGTTCACGGTGATCATCCCGTCGGGGCCCGTCATCCCCCACTCGGTGCGCACGCGATCGTACAGGCCGACCGACGGATGCGTGGCCGCGTCCGCGTCGAACGGCGTGTTGAAGACCGTACCGGCGTCGTCGAGCAGCGAACTATGCGCCTGCGGCTGCAGCGTGTTGCGCAGCGTCGCGTAGTTCGCGAGCGTGCCGTAGCCGCCCGCGCTCATCCCGTACACGAGCAGCCGGTTCGGCTTGCCGAAGCCGTGCGACGTCAGCCACTGCGCGACGGCCTGGATGTTCTTCAGCCCGCTGTAGTGCTGCAATCGCCAGTCGCCGCTCGGCGACGTGTAGTTGCGCACCGCGCTGCCCATGTGGATATCTCCGGTGCAATAGGGCACGAAAACCTGTGTCCACTGCTGGGTCTCGACCTTCGGTTCGCCGACGAGAATATGCGCGAGATCCATCCGCGTAAGCAGCGGCGACAGGAACGACGACAACAGGCTCTGATTCGCGGTGCCGTTCATGTAGTTGTGCGGAATGCCGTCCGGGTTGAAGCCGCCGAGGCCGGCCTCGGCGCCGGTCGACGTCTGCGTGCAGGTGCCGTAGTCCCAGCACGCGCCGCCCGGCTCCATCATGTACAGCAGGTTGTCCGACTGCGCGCGATTGACGTAGAAGCGCATCGGCGTGCCGTTGCCGCACGATGCACCGGTGCTCTCCGGCAACGTCACTTCGTACCACGAATAATACGGAATCGCCGGATCCGGCATCGTCGTATCGGCGGCGTGACCGTTCAGTGCCGCGCAACCGAGCAGCATGGCAACGGCCGCGCGCAGCAGGCTTCGTGCTGTGGACATCTCCCCTCCTTGTCGATGGACATGACGCGGCCGTCGGGGCTTCGCCTCGGCGTCGCGGATTCGGCGCTCAGTGCACGCCGGACGATGAAGCACCGTCGAACAGCTGGACCCGCAATGCCTGCAGGCGCTGCGCGATTGCGGCTTGTTGCTGGTCGGGATCGGGAACGCTCGCCTGAACCTGCCGGACGACGTCGCGGCTCTGCTGTTCGTACGAGAGATAGCGCGGGTCCTGCGCCGGCGACGGGCCGACCGTCTGCTGCGCATAGGTGTCCCATTGCGCGCGCATCGACCGGATCGCCGCGCCGCGCGTCGCGGGATCGGCTTCGGTATCGGTGAGCAGCGCCGCGCTCAGTGCCTCGGCCTGCACGGGTACGATCTCGTTGCGCGCGACATGGTCGGGGAGTTCGTCGAGAATCCGGTGCGCGAGCGCGGCGCGCTCGGCGTGCGGCATGCTGTTGCGGCGATCCCCATACGCGGCAACCTCGTCGCGAAAGCGCGCGAACGCGACGATGCGCTTCACTTCGGCATCCGCGTCGGGGCGCCCCGCGAGGCTGCGGCGCAGCGCGTCGACGTCGAGCCGCCGCTCCTCGGGGCCGGGCGTCGCGGCGCCGGTGCCGAACGTATCGGCTGCGCCACGCTGCGCGCTCGCCGTCGTGGTCGTTGCGTCGGACGACGCGGCTTGCGCCGGCGTCGCCGCTTCATATCGCCAGACTGCAACGACGACCACGCCGATCGCCGCGATCGCGCCCGTGTGCCGCCAGTTCTTCTTCACGTCGCCTCCTCGTCACGTCATGCCGTTCTTCGCCGGTGCATCCGCGAGTAGGTTCTAGGTCGAATCCGGCAGGCAGTCAAAAGCGGCACTAGAACGCAGGCACTAAACCTGCTCGCGGCGGCCACGTCCCGCCAGACGTTTGAAACGCATTTCCTGATCGTTCGGCCAGGCGCGCGATGTCGCGCATCACGCCCGTCCGGCGGCGGTTCGGGCCGACACGTACCGTGTGCGCCGCGACACCAAGCAAGCGGCGATCCAGCCGCACGGCGCGCCGTTGTCACACATCGGCGTGACCGATACGGATGGCCGGATAAGACCCGTCGAACGACCCGCTGAGCGCTTGGTCGTCATTTTGGCCGGCCCTATGCTGGTTTCCGACACGCGCCGAACGGTCGGCGCGACGCCCACCCCACCCAGCCGAGCCCGTTCCATGAGCCGTGCAGACCTTCCGCATCGCGCACCCGCCGCCGTCCACGACTATCCGACCTATCGCGCCGCGCTCGCGGGCCGCCGGCTACCCGCCGCATTCGTCGACCTCGACTGCCTCGACGCGAACCTTGCCGACCTGAAGCGCCGCGCACGCGGCCTGCCGATCCGGCTCGCGACGAAGTCGGTGCGCTCGCGCGAACTGATCGGCGCGGTGCTCGCCGCCGGCCCGTTCATGCAGGGGCTGCTGTGCTACTCGGCCGCGGAAGCCGCGTGGCTCGCCGACGGCGGCTTCGACGACATCGTCGTCGCGTATCCGACCGTCGAGCCCGACGACCTGCGCGCGGTGGCCACCCAGCTCAGGCGCGGCCGCTCGATCACGCTGATGGTCGACGACACCGCGCAGGTCGACGCGATCGATCGCATCGCTCACGACGAACGCGTGACGATCCCGCTCGCGATCGATCTCGACATGTCGTCCGCGTATCCGGGCCTGTACTTCGGCATGTACCGCTCGCCGGTGCGCGACGCGGCCGGCGCACTCGCGCTCGCGAACCGCATCGGCGAGCGACAGCACGTGCGGCTCGACGGACTGATGGGCTACGAAGGACAGATCGCCGGCGTGGCCGACACGGAGCCGGGCAGCGGCGCGCGCAACGCGCTGGTGCGGCACCTGAAGCGCCGCTCGGCGCGCGAGATCAACGCGCGCCGCCACGCGGCCGTGCAGGCGCTCGCGGCGGCCGGCCACGCGCTGCGCTTCGTGAACGGCGGCGGCACCGGCAGCATCGAGAGCACGCTCGGCGACGCGTCGGTCACCGAGCTCGCGGCCGGCTCCGGCCTCTACGCGCCGGCGCTGTTCGATCACTACGCGGCGTTTCATGCGCAGCCGGCCGCCGGCTTCGCGCTGCCGGTCGTGCGGATCCCACAGCCGGGCATCGTGACCTGCTCGGGCGGCGGCTATGTCGCATCGGGCCCGGCCGGCAAGAGCCGCCTGCCGCGGCCGTGGCTGCCGGCCGGCTGCACGCTGATCGACAACGAAGGCGCGGGCGAAGTGCAGACGCCCGTGCGCGTGCCGCGCGGCGTCGCACCGGCGATCGGCGATCCGATCCTGTTCCGCCACGCGAAGGCCGGCGAACTGTGCGAGCGCTTCAACACGCTGCTGCTGATTCGCGGCGGCCGCGTGGTCGGCGAGGCGCCCACCTATCGCGGCGAAGGCAAGAGCTTTTTCTAGCGGGCCGCGCGGCCCGTCGTTCAAACCGCTCAAACCGGTCAACCCGTTCAATCCATTCAAACGACAACCACGGAGACAATGCCATGTGGCGCAACTGGTCGGGATATGTCTGCAGTCCTGATGCAACCGTGTCGACGCCTGCGTCGCTCGCCGGGCTCGCGGCCGTGCTGCGCGACGCGGCGGCCGCCGGCGCCACCGTGCGCGCGGCCGGCGCCGGTCACTCGTTCTCGCCGCTCGTGCAGACCGACGACGTGATCCTGTCGCTCGACGCGATGCAGGGCGTGATCGACGTCGACCGCGACCGGCGCGTCGCGCGCGTGCAGGCCGGCACGCGGCTGTGGGCACTGGGCCCGGCGCTCGCCGCGCACGGCCTCGCGATGGAGAACCTCGGCGACATCAACGTGCAGTCGATCGCCGGCGCGACCAGCACCGGCACGCACGGCACCGGCATCACGCTCGGCAACCTGGCGACGCAGATCGACAGCCTGACCTTCATGTGCGCGGACGGCAGCGAGATCCGCGCGAGCGCCGACACGCATCCCGACCTGTTCGCCGGCGGCCGGATCGGGCTCGGCGCGCTCGGCGTGCTGACGGAGATCGGCCTGCGCCTCGTGCCCGCGTTCAAGCTGCGCCTCGAGCGCGGCGGGATGAATCTCGACGACTGCCTCGCGCAAGCGGACGCGCTGATCGCAACGCATCGCTCGTTCGAGTTCTACTGGTTCCCGCATACGGACACCGTGCTGACCAAGGCATGGGACATGACCGACGAGCCAGCCGACGCGGTGCACTGGGCGAGCCGTGCATCCGAGTCGTTCCTCGAGAACACGGTGTTCGGCGCGCTGTGCGGGCTCGGCCGGCACGTGCCGTCGCTGTGCCCGGCGCTGAGCCGGCTCTGCGCATCGACGGTGTCGGCTGGCCGGCACGTGGATGCGAGCTACGCGATGCTGTCGACGGTGCGCCGCGTGCGCTTCAACGAAATGGAGTGGTCGGTGCCGGCCGAACGCGGCGCCGATGCGCTGCGCGAGATCCGCGCGTTCATCGCGCGCCGCAGCTTCCCGCTGATGTTCCCGCTCGAATACCGCTGGGTGCGCGGCGACGACATCTGGCTGAGCCCCGACTACGGCCGCGACAGCGTACGCATCTCGGTGCACCAGTACCGCGGAATGCCGTTCGACGCGTACTTCTCGGGCGTGCAGGCGATCTGCCGCAATCACGGCGGGCGGCCGCACTGGGGCAAGGTGCATGCGATGAAGGCCGCCGAGCTGGCGGCGTGCTACCCGCACTGGGACGATTTCCTCGCATTGCGCGAACGGATGGACCCGCACGGCCGCTTCCTGACGCCGTACCTGCGCACGCTGTTCGGCCTGCCGCAACGCGCAAGTGCAAGTACAAACGCAGCCTCAGCCGTCCGCGCCATGCCGGCCCGCCGAGGGACACACCCGATGCACGAAACGGCCGGCATCGCACATGATCGGCCGCGATCCAACCAGGAGGCCTCGTGAACACCGCCACCCTGCATGCCGCCGCACAGTCGCGCCCCGATCCGTCGACCGGCGCCGTCGTTCGTCTCGCGTTCGCGTTCGCCGCGGCCACCAACGGCCTGATCCTGTCGCCGTTCCTCGTCGCGGCCGTGATGACGCGCTTCCGGCTCGACGAAGGCACCGCGACCGCGCTCGTGAGCGCCGAGATCCTCGGCATCGCGATCAGCTGCGCGCTGCTGTCGCACCGGATCGCGCGCGCCGCGCGGCCGTTCACGCTGGCCGGCCTCATCGGCACGCTCGCCGGGCAGGCGCTCAGCGCGGTCGCGCCCGGGATCGTGTCCGCGGCGCTCGCGCGCGGGATGACAGGGCTGTTCGAAGGGATGCTGTTCGTCGTCGTCGCGTCCGGCGTGTCGCAGCGCGCGTCGACCGACCGCCTGTGGGGGCAGATCAACCTGCTCGCGGGCGTCATCAACGGCGGCATCCTCGTGCTGATCTCCGCGTTGCCGGCCGGCTGGCTCGAGCGCGGGGTGTTCGCGCTGCTGGCGGCCGTCGTCGCCGTGCTGGCGCCCGCGATCCGCGGCATCGACGCATTCGCGAGCGCCCCCGCGCAGAGCCTCGCGCGGGCCGGCACGCTGCCGTGGCGGCCGGTGATCGCGATCTGGGTCGTGACCGCGCTCGTCTACGGCGTGCAGGCATCGCAATGGGCGATCGCCGGCTTCGTCGGCGAGCGTGCCGGGCTGTCGCCAACGACGATCGGCGTGCTGCTGTCGGTGTCGTCGCTGCTCGGCTTCGTCGGCGCGGCGATTCCGTCGCATCCGGCCAGCCACAAGCACCGCCTCGCGCTGATCTGGGCCGCGCAGCTCGCGATGATCGCGTCGATCGAATGGTTCTTCCGCGCGCGCGGCGGCAGCGCGTACTTCCTGAGCCAGTTCGTGCTGAACAGCGCGTTCTTCGTGATCGTGCCGTTCCTCACCGGGATGCTGTCCGACGTCGACCCGGACGGCTCGCTGGTCGCACGCACGCTCGTCGTCACGTTCTTCGCGGCCGGCATCGGCACCGCGCTGTCGGGCGCGCTGCTCGGCCGCTTCGGCGGCACACGCGTCGCCCACGTGCTGTGCGTGGCGGTGCTGGCCGCTGCCCCATTCGTGCGGCTTGCGCTGCGCCGCGCGGCGCCCGGCACGGTGGCGCACGCGGCGCCGTCGCCGTGACCGCAGTGCGTCATGCCGTGGCCGCGACGCACCACGAGAATGGCCACCGCGGCCTTGGTCCGCGCAAATTTGGCTTTCTACAGTCGTTTCCGGCGGTACGCGCCGCCACCCCCTGCTCGATGCGGAGTCCAGAACAATGAATCGTCACGATAACGTTCGCGCCGCGTGCTGCGCGATGATGGTCCTGGCCAGTACCGGTGCGCACGCGCAAAGCAACGTGACGCTGTACGGCGTGATCGATGCGGGCATCCGCTACGAAACTCACGGCGTGTCCTACGGCGCCGACGGCGCGCCGGTGTCGACGGGCCGCAAGATCTCGATGGCGGACGGCGGCGGCCTGACGGAGAGCTACTGGGGCCTCAAGGGGCAGGAGGATCTCGGCGGCGGGCTGTCCGCGCAGTTCAACGTGGAAAGCCACTTCGGCCCGAACAGCGGCGCGATCGTGCCGGCCGGCGCGCCGAACTTCTTCGAGGTCGCGTACGTGGGGCTGACGTCGACGTCACTCGGCCAGCTCGCGCTCGGCCGCCAGTACAACGTGCCGTTCGAGATGGTGTCGCTGACCTACGGCTCGAACCTGTGGGCCGGCCCGCAGGATCCGTACTTCAACCTGTTCAAGCCCGAGCAGACGATGCTCGCGGGCTCGCGCACCAGCAACATGATCCAGTACGGCGCGCAGCTCGGCAGCCTGTACCTGCTCGCGCAGTACGCGCCGGGCGGCCATGCGGGCGGCGGCGTGCTGGGCGGCCAGGCCGGTGCGGCGATCGCGTATGCGCCGGACAAGGGGCCGTTCACGGTCGGCGCGTCGTTCATGCGCAGCTGGGACGACGTCACGCACGCGAAATTCGACATCTACGGCGGTGGCGGCTCGGTGACGCTCGGCAACATGACCGTCAACGCCGGCTACATCGAGAACGCGCGCGACAACGACTTCACGTCGTTCGAGAACGGCCCGTTCAGCCCGACCGATCTCGCCGCGCTCGGCATCATCTCGCCCGCACAGGTGGTCGATCCGTCGACGCCCGGCGGGTTCCGGCGCCGCAAGATGGCGCTCGCGGGGCTGACCTACCGGTTCACGCCGGCGTTCACGGCCGCCGTCAACGCGTGGTGGACCACGCAGTCGGGCTACACGCCGGACTTCGACGGCCGCGCGCGCCAGTTCCAGGTGATCGCCGGCTACAGCCTGTCGAAGCGCAGCATGCTCTATGCGGAAGTCGACTACGCGATCTATCGCGGCGGCCTGGTCGGCGCGCAGCTGGTCGGCATCAATGGACAGTCGCCGAGCACGAGCACCACGCAGCTCGGCGCGACGGTCGGCCTGCGCCACTACTTCTGACGCGGGGCCGCGCCGGATGTGGGCATTCGCGGCCGGGCCGGCACCGGGTTTCCGGCCGGGCGGGACGAGTACAATCCATGGAAAAAAATACGGAGCATCCATGGACGAACCCGACCGTTATACGACGGCGAATCTGCCGGTCCATCTGTTGCGGTGCCTCGCGGAGACAAGCAAGGAACTGGGCATCGACCCCACGCGGCTGTGCCTCGGGCTCGGCTTCGACGTCGCGGACCTGTCGAATCCGTCGTGCCGGATTTCCTTGCGCCAGGCGAGCACGATGATCCGCCGCGCGCTCGAGATGGCGCCGGGGCGGGCGCTCGGCCTCGAACTCGGCACGAGCGAGACGATCGCGTCGATCGGCCTGGTCGGCTATGCGATGCTGACGAGCCCGACGCTGAAGGACGCGATCACGGTCGGGATGGACCTGCAGCGCCACACGGGGCCGCTGTTGCGCTTCGACGTGACGTCGGATGCACGCACGCTGTCGATCCGCGCGACCAACGTCTTCCTCGAACCCGACATCGAGGCGTTCCTCGTCGAGGAAGCGTTCGGCAGCTTCATGAAGATCGGGCGCTCGCTCGTCGGCCCCGCGTTCCAGCCGAAGGGCGTCGATCTCAGCTACCCGCCGCCGGCCTATGCGGAACAATATGCGCGCGTGTTCCCGTGCCCGGTGCGGTTCGAACAGGAGCAGAACCTGTTCTCATGCGACGCGGCGCTCGGCAACCGCCCGATCGCGACCCACGATCCGCTCGCGCATCGCCAGGCGCTCGAATTCCTGCAGGACGCGCTGCCGCCCGAACCCGAAGGCACCGAATTTCTCGAATCGATCGAACGGATCATGCGGCGCGACCTGCGGCATGCGCCGTCGCTCGCGGCGATCGCCGCGCAGCTGTGCATGAGCGAGCGCACACTCCGGCGGCGGCTCGCCGACCAGGGCGTGTCGTATCAGACGGTGATCGACACGATCCGCCGCAAGCGCGCATTCACGCTGCTGAGCAACCCGCGGCTGTCGATCGAGGACGTCGCGCACGAAGTCGGCTTCAGCGACGCGCACAACTTCCGGCGCGCGTTCAAGCGGTGGACGGGGCATGGGCCGAGAGAGGGCATCGGCCGTCACGCGGCCGGATCTTCGACATAGCCCTTGCGCAGCTTCTCCGCCACCAGCTTGTCCATCTCGCGTCGCGCCCGTTCGACAGTTGCGAATTGCTTCAGGTTGGCTTGCCCGTTCGTCCCGATACGGCCGTAGGTCACGTTCAGCTCGGTGCCTCGCACGCTGGCGCGCCAGAACTTGCTGGAGGTGCCTTGCTCGAACCGCAGCGATCGCACCCATTCCGTCGTCACGCCGGCCTCCGCCACGGTCGCCTGCTCCGCAGCCGTCGAGCCATGTGCCGACGTCTGAACGGATGACATCGGCAATTCGATTTCCTGGTCGAGCGCACGATCTTCGCCATCCGCGAGCATCGCCTCGATGCGTGCCAGCACCGCGGCCGAGTCATCCAGCCAGTCTTTCCCGGGGATGTCGAGCACGCGCCAGCCGAAGCCGCGCAGAATGCCGGGCCGGAATACGTAGCGTTCCGCCGTATCGGCCACGGCATTGGCCGGGTTGTCGAGCAGGATGGCCAGCGCATAGTCCTGCTTCGACGCACCGACGATCGCCAGGTCGCAGCGGAATTGCGAACGGCCGACATCGACGTCGACCCGATGGCCGCGCGCGCGCAACGCTTCGGCCAGTGCGTCACGAATGGCGTCGGACGACGTCCGTCGCGTGAAGGCATCGCGCGCACCTTGATTCAGCGCACCGAGCACGGCCTGCGCACGGTCGAACTGGCCTGTGGCGCTGGCCTGCGCAAATTGCAGAAACGCGCGCAGGGCGGCCGCGCCGTCGTTGTGCACGTTGGTAATCGCGTCGGCCTGGATGGTCGAGACGACGGCCATCCGGTGCCTTGCGCGGCTGAAGATGACGTTGAGCCGCTTCTCGCCGCCGCGCTGGTTGATCGGCCCGAAATTCATCAGCATCTTGCCGTCGGGACCCGGCGCGTAGCAGATACTGAGGATGATCACATCGCGCTCGTCGCCCTGGACGTTTTCCAGGTTCTTGACGAACAGGCCGTTGAACTGGTCGTCGTCCTCGCGCACGTATTCGCGCTCCAGTCGCGCGGCGAAATCGGCATCCTCGGCCGCCAGCGCCTCCAGCGCGGTTTCGATCGCGCGCTGCTGTGCCTCGGAAAACGCGACGATCCCGAGGCTCAGGCCCGTCTCCCGGCGCAGCATCTCCCGCACGACCGACGCAATGTAACGTGCTTCGGGTGCGTTGCTGCGCTCGACGTACACGCCGTCGTCGAGCCGGTGGAAACTGATCGGCCGCGCGAGCAGCGCATCGGTACCCGCTATGCCGGCGTCGTCCTGGCTCGATCGCACCGGCTTCACTTCGTCGTCGGCTCGCTCGAGCATTCGATCGGGGATCGTCACGAGACGACCGTCGTAGAACGCCGCATTGGAAAAACTGATCAACGCTTCGTGCCGGCTGCGGTAGTGCCACGCCAGAAGCGTCGCGGGCAGATTGCGCGCCGCCTGATTCAACAGGCTGTCGGAGTCGAGATTGATGGCGATGCGCTCGCCTTCCTCCTCGATCACGATCTCGTCCTCGCCCTCCGTGCCCGCAGCCGTGAAAAAGCTCGTGGGCGGCAACTGCATCTCGTCGCCGACCACCACGACCTGCCGGGCACGGCTGAGCGCGGGCACGGATTCCTCGGTGGGAATCTGGCTGGCCTCATCGAAGATCACCACGTCGAACAGATCGGGCGACAGCGGCAACGTATCCGATACGGATAGCGGACTCATCAGCCAGACCGGTTTCAGATCATTGACGACCATGCCCGTTTCGTCGTCGGCGAGATCGCGGATCGAGCGGTGTCGCATGCTCTTGCCGAATTCGTGTTCGAGCTCGCGCCGGCCGGTCGCGTAGCGCTTCTTGAAGGTCTTGCCGTCGGCATCGAGTTGCGTGGCCGACAGCGAAGACTGGCGCACGTGCTCGGCAAACTGCCGATGCAACGTCGCGCTCACCACTTGGGCGTTCACGGCCAGCAGTTCGTGGTGGATCCGGGCGGCAGCGCGCGCAGCCTGGGCCAGCGCCGCGCCGCCGAATCGCGCGAGCACCGGATTCTCGCGCTCCAGCCTGCGCAACGCCTCGTCGGCAATCAGTGCCTCCATCTCCCCGGGCGCGAGATCGATGGACTGAAGCGTCGCCGCATACGCGGGAGCGGCCGCATGCACGGCGCGCAGCAGCGGCAGCAAGTCAGGCAGGTCGTCCAGCCCCTCCCGAAGGTCGCGTAGCGCTTCGGCAATGTCGGCCAACGACACGTCGTCGTCCATGACCAGGTTTTCGCGGACGCGGCGCGCCAGCTTGTCGAGCGCCTCGCGTGCACCGGCATCGAGACGCGCCGCGGCAAGCGGATCGACGGCCTGACGCAGATGCGCGATCCGGTCGCGCAGATCGCCGTCCGAATCCAGGCGGGTTTCCAGTTCGGCCAGCGCGTGCAGGAACGCACCCATCTCGCTCACGCCGTAGCGCTTGCGGCATTCGACATCGGCTACGTCGAGCGCGGCCGCCGCCGCCTGCTCGGCGGCAAGCTGCTCCAGTACCTTGACGTAACCGGGATGCACCGCATGCTGCCCGAAATCGTAGCGACGCCGGAGCTCGCCGCGCAACCGCCACCATGCCGGCTGCAGCCAACGCATCGCCGACGTCTCGAACCGGCGCGCGAGCGCCAGCGCGGACGCGGTATCGCCCGGCGACAGCTTGTCTCGCCAGTGCACCGTGGCGGCGCGCGCGGCAGTCAGCGCTGCCGCGTGCGCGGACAGCGCGTCGCGAACTTCCCGCAATGCCGCCTGCGCGGACGAGGCCGGCTCGAGCACGTCGAGATGCGCGGCGAGACCCGTATCGATCAGCCACTGGCTGTCGGCGGCGATCGCGCATGCACGCGGCAGTGCCGTGTCATGCCCGATCGACGCCACCGCGTGGTCGAGCACCGGATCGAGCAGGTCGAACAGCGCCTCGGCGTCCCGGCACAGCTGCTCGGCCCGTCCGAATGCGCGTTCGTCGGCCAGCAGCGCCGCCGACAGCCGCGCGAAGGGTTGCGAAGCCAGACTGTTGGCGCCGAACCGCTCGCGCATCGCACGATGTACACGCTGGGTCAGCTCTCCGTGCTGATCCCAGACCGCAAGCGCCGGCAGGCGCTCCCGCAACGCGAACCCCACGTCCGGCGCAACCGGCAGCGCAGCCAGCCGGCGCAGCAAGGTACGTACGCTGGCGCCCAACGCGTCGGGCGTCTCCGCCATCACGGCTTCAAACGCATCGATGCGTTGCTGCTGCACGTCGAGCGCATCGATCAGTGTCGCGCGCCGTGCGTGCAGCGCTTCGCTGTCGTGCGATTGGGCGATCCAGCGCTCGTAGCAGGTCTTCAGATCGGCGATGAACGCCTTCTTGTCGGTCTGCGAGTCATGGATCAGGCAACACAGCGCGTCCAGCCCGCTCTGCTTGAGCCGGTGGAACACCACGTCCAGCGCCGCGCGCTTTTCACATACGAACAGCACACGCTTGCCGCGCCCCGCGTAATCCGCGATGAGGTTGGTGATGGTCTGCGACTTGCCGGTGCCGGGCGGGCCTTGAATGATGAAGCTGCGCTGGCCGCGGGCCAGGCTCACCGACGCATTCTGGGTTGCATCGGACGCCACCACGTTCCACTGCTCGCCTGCCGGCAGCGGGGTGGCAGCGGACGTTTCCACCTCGCGCGGCTCGATCGAGAACACGCGGTCGAACGCCGGATTCGCGCTGGTCTCCTCGAGCAGTTGCGCGTAGTCGCGTACCAGCGACATCTTCCTGTAGTTGAAGTTGGCCAGCGTTACCTGCGTCAGGTCGAGATCCCACGCGTAGCGATGCCCCTCCGACTCCTGCAGCACGTAACCCTGCCGCTCGTCGACGGCCTCGCCCGCCGCGTCGGCCATCTGCGGTCGACGCAGGCTGGCGCCCGGCGCGGCGCCGGCCTCGAAACGCTGCGGCAGTTCGCTCGGCCGCACCCATTCCTCGAACAGCGCACGGCCGAGCGGGCGGTAGTCGTCCTGCGCGTAGCTGAACGACGGCAGCCGGCTGCTGCGCGCATCGCCGGCCCGCGCGGCGGGCTTGCGTCGCCGGTATTGCTGCATGCGCTGCAGCGCCTTCTGGCGCACCATGCGAATCGACGCCCTGTCGACGAGCCGAAGCTCGACCGACGGCTCGGAACGCCGGATCTGCGCCAGGATGTCCGCATGAATCTCGGCCAGCGTGATCTTGCCCAGATCGACCGTTTCGGGCAGCCGGATGTCGTAGAGCTGGCTCAGGTGGTGCCGCAACACCGGATTGAATTCGGCGTCACCGCCGGTGCACTGGATCACGTACTGATCGCGCACGCCCTTGCGCTTGACCAGTTCGACCGGCAACCAGAGCAGCGGCGACACGATGCGCTCGTCGGGAGTCTCCTTCAGGTTGTGCCAGCGCAGGAACGCGACCACGAGACGCAGGTTGCTGAAGCCGAACTCGGCACGTTCGCGGCGCGTATCGGCGATCAGCCGGTCGAGCGACGCCGGCAGGTAGGGCTGATCGTCGAACCGCAGCCATTGCTGCAACGGCACGGCCTTGCCGGCCACGAGGTCGGCCGCGAACGGCCCACCCCACGTGCAGATGTGCTCCGGACGCACGCTTTCGATCTGCAGCATCAGCGGCACGCTGGCAACGGTCAGGTTGACGGTCGCCGCGGTCGGACGGAAATGCAGCAGCCGGTTGCGACGCGACAGATCGAACAGCCGGTCACGCAGGTGCGTCAGCACGGCGCCACGGCGCGATGCCGCGCCCGTCGCCCCCGCCAGCGCACGCTCGACGTCCAGGCCGAGCGGCTGCTCGCGCCAGGTGCGCAGCCGCATCGCCAGGGCCGCCACGTCAGTCGCACGGTCATGGCGGTTCACCTCCGTCATCTCGACGATCACCGCCGCAACGATCGGATGCAGCCGCTCGTGCAGCACGAACAGATTGCGCCGATGCGCAACGAACGCTTGCAGGTCGCTCCCGGTTTCGAAGTTCAGCCCGCATGCGAGGCTTGCCAGTACCATCCCCAGCGCGAACACGTCGGTGATCTCGTCGTGATGACCGATCGATCGTTCCCAGCTCGCGTAGCCGGGCAAAAAGACCGGACGCTCGATCGGCGCCGCCGCATCGAGCTGCAACGCGAGATCGGTCTGGCTGTGCTGGCCGTCGGGCGCGGAGTCCAGCCGCAGCGCGCCGACGATGTTCAGGCCCGATGCCGGATGCGGCTGCACGCGATGCACGGCGCCGACATCCATCTGCGGCATGTCGCCTTCGGGGCGTCGCAGCGCCAGCCGACCCGCTTCGTCGATCACGATGCTGTCGGCATCGAGCGCCGCCACCTTATCCCGCGCATGCAGTTCGGCAACCTGCCCGAACAGCGGCAGCACCAGGACGAGCACATCATCGGTCGGCAAGGCCGCGCCGGCCTGCGCGGCAATCAGCGTGCGCAGCGTGCGCGGCGCACCGTCGGCGATCCTGTCGGTCATGCGTCCTTCTCCTCGGCCAGTTGCCGCTTGTAGCGTTCGAGTTCGCGCTTGCCGAGGCCCGCGTCGCGCCGAAGGTTGAGTTGCAATGCATCCAGGCTGCCGAGCGCCCGGGCAACCTGCCCGGCACGCAGCAACGCAACGTCCCGCTGATCGGGGTCCGCCAGCGCAAGATCCATCATCAGCGCATTCAGGTAGCCGCGCACGCTGTCGTCGGCGCCCACCGCCTCGAACGCGTCCGGGCCGGCAACGGGTTCGTCGTCACGCCAATCCGGAAACAGCATGCGAACCTGGGCCAGCACGGCATCGCTCGCCAGCGACGCGCCGTCGAGATAGTGCGCAACGAACCCGCGCGTCAGTGCCTGCAGACGCGCCTGGCCTGGCAAATCGAGCCGCTCCAGCGAAAGCGGACCGTGCAGACGCGCGTCGATCCAGTCGTCGAGGCTGGCCTCGCCGTCCCACCACAAGGCAAGCGCACGTGCACGGATGAAGGTCTCGGGATGGCTCAACGCGGCACTGGCGCCGGATTCGTTCGATTCGACTTCGGCGGCCTGGCGCAAATATGCGGCGGCATCGACCGTACTGATGCCCGTCTGCACCTTCACGAGTGTCGAAACGGCCGGTGCGACCGCGCCGGCCGCCATTGCGCCCCCGCGATCGGCGAAGAGTTCGGTGTGCAACGCGTAACGCCGGAACGTCTCGCGGTGACTGTCGGCTCCGCCGGGTGCGGCCACCGCGTCGTTGAGGATCCGGTCTGCCGTCAGGAACCTCCCACCGTCGAGCGACCACAGCAGATAGTGCGCGAGCTCGTGCCCGAGGATCGCCAGCAGCTCGAGAGACGACAGGCGCTCGAGCACGGCCCCCTGCAACAGGATGTGAATCTCGCCCGGTACGAAAACGAGCGACGCATTCATCTGGGTACCCGGCGATTGGTAGAGCGTGGCCGGCACACCGACGATCCCCAGTCGCTCCATCGCCAGCGCCAGCGCGGCATGGACATCGCCGTGGGCGTCCGCATCGATCCGGTAGGTTTCACGCAGCAACGACGCTCGCAGCGATTCGAGCTGTTCTGCATGGGTCGTGCGCTCGCCGGTCCAGCGCCAGACGTCCGGCTCGTGCCGGTACAAATAGTCCGCCACGGCTTCGTGGTAGGCGAGAGGCGCCAGTGCGCCTCGATTCGGGGCGTGAGAGTCCATGCGAGGCACTCCGTTCGGGAAGTGCTGATTCTACCGATGGAATGCGTCGCCGCAACTGTCGATGACGAGCCGTCGCACCCGCACGCGCGAAACCGGACGCGCGTCGAATCGATTCGATGACGATCGCCACGCGCAATGCGAGGCTGAACGTGGCGAAGGTGTTGGCGCGGACACTCGGCGGTACGCCATCCCGGTAGCGGCACACGCACGCCTCGGCCGGCGTACCTGCCGGATGCGGGGGCACGTCCGATCGTTCTGCATCGGAGCGGCCCGCACCGATCACGGCATCTGCTCACCCAGGCGAAGCTGGTTCGTCACCTGCGTCACCCCATCGACTTGCCGGGCCGCCTCCACGGCCATCGCGGCCTGCTGGCCGTCGCTCACGCCACCGCGCAGCGTCACGACGCCGCTCCGGACACGCGCCACGATGCGCGTCGCATTCAGCCCGCGCGTGCGAGCGAGTGCGGCGCTGACACGACGCGCCAGGCGCCGGTCGCCGGCTCGGCTCGCCTTGTCCGCCGATACCCCGCTGGCAACGGTTGTCGATGCCGGATCCGATGCCGCTCGCGCGGCACCGGCGACGGCCACGATGCCGAGTGCCACGACGATCGCGCCCCATCCACGTTGCAATGCTTTCATTGAGTCTCCCTTCACATACGAAAAATGACGGCGACCGACGCTCAGAACTTCGTCATCAGGCCAATCGATGCCCCCGTCATCCCGCTGCCGCCCGACCGCAAGCCGATGGCCGCGATATTGGTCGGATCGGTGCGGTACGCACCGGAGAAGCCGTTTCGATCGAACTCCGCATAGATCTCGGTGCGCTTCGACAGGAAGTATTCGACGACCGCATACGTCGTAAGCTTGTGCCCGTCCGCATCGCGCCGATTGCCGAGATTGCTGCCGATGTCGTCGTACATGCCGGCCGTGAACTGCAGGAACGGCGTGGCCTGATACACGACACCCAGCGCGGGAATCTTGTCGCGGCGATGCGGCCGGTTCGCGTTCGCGCTCGACACGTCGAGGGCCGAGTAGCTCGCATAGAGCCGGCCGGCACCGATCTGCCAGGTCCCGCCCGCCATCCAGGTCTGCTCGTACTGTGTCGCGTCGGCGCTGTACGTCTTCGCGTAGGACGCGCCGCCGAGCACCGTCTGGTATTGGTACATCGCCGCAGCGGAAAAATTGGTTCCCGCACGCGTATTGCCGGCGACGCCGCCGGGCGAATAGCTCGCCGCAACGCGCAGGCCGCCCAGTTCGCCGATGTACTTGATCGTGTTGTTGAAGCGGGAATCGAGCGTGAACGGATTGCCGCTCCACAGCACGCCGGGCTCGATGGCAAGCGACTGGCCGCGCCCGCCCGCCGGATCCACGACGATCCCGAAGTCGGTCGCCGCGTTGAACTGGCGCCCGAACGTCAGGCGCCCGAAGCCGCCCGTCACGCCCACGTACGCCGCCTGCGAAAACAGCGTGCCGGACGTCTTCAGTGCGCCGGTGCCGCTGCTGAACGAGCCATCGAGCACGAACAGCGCCTTGAACCCGCCGCCCAGGTCCTCCCTTCCCCGGATGCCGAAATCGTTGCCCGCGATCAGGTTGTTGTTGTACCCCACGGCGCTCCCGCCTTGCATGCCGTTGGTCCATCGAATCCCGCCGCCGATCTGCCCGTAGAGGGTCACGCTCGACTGCGCCATGCCGATGCCCGGCAATGCGCCGAGCAATGCCACCCATGCGAATGTCCTCATCCGTCTCCTCCTGCCAGTGCCTGGCTTTATGCGTTCGTCACCGCTTCACTTCATCATTCGCATACCGAAATGATTCACCGACAGCCACCGCGGGTTGCTACCGGTTACTGCCGGGAACGGCGTTCCGCGCGTTCGCGTCCGCCGATCCCCGCCTTCCTGAATTACCGAGGCAGCTGCCCGACGTTCTGCACGAGCGAGCTGACGTATCCCGGCCCGCCCGCGCCGTCGTGCTCGACCTCGACGTACCACGCGAGGTTGTAGCCCGCCCGCAGGTTCAGCGCGGCGTGCCACTCGCCGTCGTGCGCCGCCATCGGCGTCGATTGCCACGTGGCGCTGCGCCAGTCCTGCGAGACGGGGTGAAACGCGTGGAACAGCCTGACACCCGACACCTGCTCCGGCTCGACGCGCGCGGCCACGTCCAGCCTGTCACCGGCAATCTCATGCCGGACCACCGGCGTGCCGGGAACGCGACGGCCGGCGAAGGTGCGGGCGAGCCACATCCGCCACGCCGCCAGATGCTTCGTGGAGACCCACGAATGACGCACGTTGTCGATGGCGAGATAGGCCTTGTCGCCCGCCATGTCGGTCATCATGCTGTTGGGCGCGCCGAGCGCGAAGAACTCGTCGTTCGTGCCGAGCGCGACGAGGTACGCAGCCTTGATCCGGTCACGCCACAGATACGGATCGAAATGCATCAGCATCTGAAAGCCGACCGGATTGTTGAGTGCACGCAGCATCGTCTCCGCCCCCTGGAAGCCAGGCCCGGCACGTGACTCCGACGGCCCGGCGACGTGCGGCCCGAACTCGGCGAACTTGGTCGCAAGGTGATACAGGTTGTTTCCGCCGTGGTAGCCGCACACCATCACGCCCGCCACCCGGTCCGGGTCCGCGCCCGACGCAATGGCCACGCCGACCCCGCGTTTCGAATGGCCGAGCAGGACGGCCCGCTTCGTCCCGATACCCGCGAGCGAATGCAGCAGCGTGATGGCGCGCAGATACGCCTTGGCGATCGGGTAGTACCCGTTCCAGGTCAGGTCACCGGTCTCCAGCATCTTCTTCAGCGCATAGCCGGTGAAATCCGATTCATCGAGTCCGAACGGGCAATCGGCCGGGTTCGCGAAGATCATGACCGGCATCCCGAAGTCGAGCGCGGTGCCTTCCGCGTATTCGCCCTCGGTATCGAGCGTCGAGCCGGGAATGACGCGCCGCGCCCATTCCCCGGGCTCGAAGGCCTGGCGTTCCGTGCCGATGATGCCGGCCGCGCCGTCGCCGTCGTAACCGTCGGGCACGTAGATGCGGGCGGGATGCCGCCAGACGAGCCCATGCCATTGCTGGCTGGTGAAGGTCAGCTCGATGACGCGAACCCGGCGCCCGGCACGATGCCGGCTCTCGCGCACGTCATCCGAGACGATCTCGGGCTGCAGCGTCGACTCGTCGAGCAATTCGGCTTGGTCGAAGAAGGGGGCCGGCCCCAGCACCGGCTTCGGGTCCGTGAAGGTCTGATTCATGAGCGTAGTTCCTGATTGATGAGTGCCGCTTCGACGGCCTTGGGACGGATGACGCAGGCGAACAGCAGCACCACGGCAACGAGCGCGAGCGCGACGAGATAGAGCGCCGGGTCGAGGCTGCCTGCCCGCACGCGGATCGCGCCGAACAACGCGGAACTCACGCCGGATGCCGCGCCCATGCTCGAGATCAGCGCGACGCCGGCGGCCGCGGCGTCGCGCGGCAACAGGCGCGTCGCGATCGCCCAGAGCACCGGGTAGGCGGACGCGATGCCGCAGGTCGCGACGATGGCGCCGGCCATGACGCCGGGCAGCGCACCGTGCGAGACGGCCATCGTGCACAGTCCGGCAATGCCCGCGCCGACCGCGACGATGAAATGCACGTGACGCTCGCGGCGCCGGTCCGAACGACGGCCGTACCAGACCATCGCGATCGTGCCGGTCAGGTTCGGGATCACGACAACCAGGCCGACGTGCTGCAGGTTCGTGACGCCGGTCGCCTCGATGATGGACGGCAGCCAGAAAATCAGCAGGTTGGTCGCGCACCCGAGCGAGAACGTCGTGAAGCCCAGCAGATAGACGCACGGCTCCCGCAGCGCGGCGCGCAACGGATGACGGGCGGCATGCCGGCCCTCGGGCGCGCCGAGCGCCTGCTGCACGATGCGGCGCTCGGCAGGCGACAGCCAGCGGGCCTGTTCGGGGCCTTCGGGCAGCACCCGGTACGCGATCACGCCGAGCACGACGCTCGGCACGCCCTCCAGCAGCATCAGCCATTGCCAGCCGCCGAGGCCCGCCACGCCACCCATCGAGTTCAATACCCAGCCCGATACCGGCCCGGTCACGAGCCCGGCCGCGGCGGCGGCCGTCATGAACAGCGCAATGACCTTCGCGCGGCGCTCGGCTGGAAACCAGAACGTGAGATACACCACGACGCCGGGGAAGAATCCCGCCTCGAACGCGCCGAGCAGGAAGCGCAGCGTGTAGAACTGGGCAGGCGTCCTGACGAACATCGTCGCGACCGCGACCACGCCCCACAGCACCATGATCCGCAGCAGGGTGCGACGTACGCCGACCCGCCGCAGCATCAGGTTGCTCGGCAGCTCGAACATCAGGATGCCGACGAAGAACGCCGAAGCCGCGACGCCGTATACCGCGTCGGTGAATCCGAGCGCCCCCTGCATCTGCAGCTTCGCGAGGCCGATATTGTTGCGATTGACGAACGCGGCCAGGTAACACAGGAACAACAGCGGCACGAGACGCCTCGTGATGCGCGCGTACACCCGGTCCGCCTCACTGCGCGCGGCCATGCCGCCGCCGTCCGTCGAGCATTCCGTTCCGGTGCTCATGCCGATGCCCCTCCGTCAGGACGCGACGCGTGCACGCGGTAGCCCAGGCCCGGCGACAGCACGCTGCAGTCGCCGTCGGACAACATGACGGATTCGAGCGCGTCGTGGTTCATCGCGTCGTCGACGAACTCGACGATCGTGCGCACCTTCGCGCAGGCAACGCCGACGCCGGCGCACGCTTCCTCGAGATCGGCCGCGCGCCATTCCCGGATCGCGGTGGCCAGTGCGGTGCGCAACGCCGCCGGGTCGCTGGCGCGCAGGAACGCGGCCGGCCCGCCGGCATCGAGCGGCGGATCGAAATAGCGGGGATCGCGTGCGATGTCGGCGCGCCCGAGTATGCCGAGCGCGGCAGCCAGTTGCCGGGGCGTGTTGGCGCCGAGCGCGACCCAGCCGTCCCGGGTGGCGAACAGATCCGCCGCCGGACTGCCCGAGTAGCCCTGGTTGCCGACCCGTGGCGGCGCCACGCGGCCCGTGAGCGCCTGGCAGGCGAACGGATACATCAACTGCAACGCGGCGCCGGTCATCGACACGTCGAGATAGCGCCCGAGACCGGTTGTATCCCGCTCGCGCAGTGCGGCCAGGATCGCCATCGCGGCAACGAGCCCCGTGCCGGCATCGACCACCGGAAAGCCCGTCTTGACCGGCGGCTCGCCTTCGCGGCCGGCCATCAACGTCATGCCCGTCGCCGCCTGGACGACGTGGTCGTAGGCGGGCCGGTTCCGCCACGCGCCGGCGTTGCCCCAGCCGCTGATCGCGCAATACACGAGCCCGGGATTCAGCGCGCGCAGCGGGCCATCGCCCAGACCGAAGCGATCGAGCACGCCCGGTCGCAGGCTGTCGACCAGCACGTCGGCTTCGCGTGCGAGTTCGAGCGCCTGGTCGCGGTCGCCTGCGTCGCTCAGGTCCAGTTCGATGGAGCGCTTGCCGGCGTTCAGCGCAACGAAGCCCATCCGGCCATTGCCGCGGCGCATCACGTCGCCGCCGTTGCGGTTCTCAACCTTGACGACCTCGGCGCCGAGTTGTGCCAGATGGAACGTCGCCAGCGGGCCCGCGATGACGTGCGTGAAATCCAGCACGCGAATCCCGGTGAGCGGTTTGAATGCCGTCATGTCCGCGCTCCCGTCGCCCCTTTCGCCCCTTTCGCTGCCGCCCGACGGCTCGGCGACCCGGCCGGCTGCCGTTGCCGGTCCCCTGCTTGCCCCAACCCCTTGCGCATGTCTCTCTCCATTAGGTCGAGTCGCTATTGTGGGCAGGTTGCGCTTTCATGAAAATTGAAGATTCATGAACCAGCCTTCCGAAAACATGAATCCCGACCTGATTTCCGGGCGACGCAATGCGGGCAATTTCCTGCGGCTGCGGCACTTGCGCATGCTTGAGCTGGTCGCGGACGGCGGCTCGCTCGCCGCGGCGGCCCGCACGCTGCACCTGTCCCAGCCGGCGATCACGAAAATGCTGCAGGAGATGGAAGCGGTGTTCGGCACGATGCTCGTGACGCGCGGCGCGCGCGGCGGACGGCTGACCGCCGACGGCGAAGCCGTCCTGCAGCGCCTGCGGATCGCACTCGCGCAATTCGACGTCGCGCTGGCCGGCGACGGCAACGACGAAGGCCGGCCGCTGCTGCGCATCGGCATGCTGCCCGTGGTCAGCGTCGCGCTGTTGCCGCAGATCATGCGGCACCTGACACGGGACGTTCCGGCGCCCCGGCTCACGGTCATGGAATCGAACGTCTCGGGGCTGCTGGACGCGCTGTCCGCCGGGCGGATCGACTGCATCATCAGTCGCCCCGACGCGGAAGCGTTATCGAAGCTCGACGGACTCGATGTGACGATCCTGCCCGTGTACGAAGAACCGCTGGCGATCGCGTGCCCGCTCGCGCATCCGTTCGCCGATGCGCGACGCATCTCGACGGAGCAGTTGCAGCGCGAAGCCTGGATCATCCCGCATGCCGGCACCGACACGCGCCGCGCCTTCGACGCGCTGTTCGTCGATCACGGCCTGATGCCGCCGCGCCCACTCGTCGAATCGATGTCGTTTCACACGAACCTGCAGATGGCCGACGCGCTCGGCGCATTGACCGTCGCGCCCCAATCTGCCGTGCTGCACTACGCGCGCATGGGCGTGATCCGCAAGGTCGTCGGTTTTCCCGTCATGCCGGTGGGGGAGATCGCGCTGATCCATCTCGCGACGATGGCCGGCCTGCCCGCGCTGCAGCGATTTCGCGACGCGGTCGAAGCGGCCGCGCAAGCGCGTCGTTGATGCGCGGTTATCGCGGGGCGGCTTGCATCCGCGTCGTCGAGAAGGCCACTCGATGTGCAGTCGGCTCACGCCGAAGTTGCCAAGGGCTACCGCACACGCATCACTGCGCGTCGCCGATCCCGCCCATCAGCATCACCAGTTGCTCACGCAGCCACCGGCTGCCCTGGTCCTGATCGGCGCTGCGATGCCAGTAGCAGAAGTATTCGAGGCCCGGCATCTCGAACGGCAGTTCGAGAATCCGCGCCGGATAGCGCTGCAGCAGGCGCAGCGGCGCCGTCAGCGCGAGATCGCCGCGCATCGCGATCAGCGGCGCGACCATGTAGTGCTGCACGCGCATCTGGATCGTGCGGCGCAGCCCGAGCCGCGTCAGCTCCGCGTCGACGTGCCCGCTGCCCTTGCGGCGGCTCGACACGTGGATGTGCCCCATCGCAAGGTAGTCGTCCATGGTGAGCGTGTCGCCCTTGAATGGATGATCGTCGCGGATCATGCACGCATAGCGGTCGCGCACGAGCAGCGCCTGGTGCAGGTGCGGATCGCCGATCAGCGGCGCGTCGATCGCGAGGTCGACGGAGCCGTTCGCGAGCGCGGTCGCGACTTCGCGGCGGTCCATCGTATAGCTGCGCACGTGCATGCCGGGCGCATGCGTCTGCAGCAGTTCGCCGAGCGCGGGCAGCAGCAGCGCCTCGGTCAGGTCGCTCATGCTCATCCGGAACACGCGCGTCGACGACGCCGGATCGAACACGTCGCCTTCGTGCGCGCTCGAATCGAGCAGCTGCATCGCCTCGCGCACGCGGCCGACGATGTTCTCGGCCAGCGGCGTGGGCATCATCCCGGCCGGCGTGCTGACGAACAGCGGATCGTTCAGGGTCTTGCGCAGCCGCGCCAGCGCGTTGCTGACGGCCGGCTGCGTGATGTTCAGCACCTCGGCCGCGCGCGTCAGGTTGCGCTTGGTGTAGATCGCGTCGAATACGACGAACAGGTTCAGGTCAATCTTCGAAAGGCGCATCGCCGGATCTCCTTGCCGGCATCTTACGGCGTGCGCCTCTCGTTCGTCCACGGCCCTGCGCATCGTGGCGCGATGCTCAGCCGCGCAGCGGCGGCGTCAGGTACGCGGCCGTCGAACCCGGCTCGCCGTCCTTGATTTCCATCCGCGCGATCGCCTGCAGGTGCACCTCGTCCGGGCCGTCGGCGAAGCGCAGCGCGCGGCCCCAGGTCCAGTGGTCGGCGAGCGGCGTATCGGGGCTCAACCCCGCCGCGCCGAACACCTGCATCGCGCGGTCGCACACGTCCGTATAGACGGTCGGCACCAGCGCCTTGATCATCGAGATTTCCTTGCGGGCGGCCTTCGCACCGACCTTGTCGATCATCCACGCGGCCTTCAGCACGAGCAAACGCGCCTGCTCGATCTCGATGCGCGAGCGTGCGATCCATTCGCCGACCGTGCCGTGCTTGTTCAACGGCTTGCCGAACGCGACGCGCGATTGCGCGCGGTCGACCATCAGCTCCAGCGCAAGCTCGGCCGCGCCGATCGAGCGCATGCAGTGGTGGATGCGGCCCGGCCCGAGGCGGGCCTGCGCGAGCGCGAAGCCGCTGCCTTCCTCGCCGAGCAGGTTGCGCGCCGGCACGCGCACGTTGTCGAACGTGATCTCGCAGTGCCCTTCCGGCGCGTAGTGATTGACCACCGTGATGTTGCGCACGATCGTCACGCCCGGCGTGTCGCGCGGCACGAGGATCATGCTCTGCTGCTGGTGCGACGCGGCCTCGGGATCGGTCTTGCCCATCACGATGAGGATCTTGCAGTTCGGATGCGCGGCGTTCGTGATGAACCACTTGCGGCCGTTGATCACGTACTCGTCGCCCACGCGCTCGATGCGCGTCGTGATGTTCGTCGCATCCGACGACGCCACGTCGGGCTCCGTCATCGCGAACGCCGAGCGGATCTCGCCGCGCAGCAGCGGCTTCAGCCACTGCTCGCGCTGCTCGGGCGTCGCGAACATGTGCAGCAGTTCCATGTTGCCGGTGTCCGGCGCGCTGCAGTTGAACACTTCCGACGCCCAGGCCACCCGCCCCATGATCTCGGCGAGCAGCGCGTATTCGAGGTTCGTCAGGCCCATGCCGGGCTCGTCGTCCTTCAGGTGCGGCAGGAACAGGTTCCACAGCCCTTCCGCCTTCGCGCGCGCCTTCAGTTCCTCCATGAACGACACGGGATACTGGCCCGCATGCACTTCCTCGTTCCACTGGCGAATGCGCGGCACGATGTGCGCGTCCATGAACGCGCGCACGCGGCTGCGCAGTTCTTCCACTTTCGGGGTGTAGCCAAAATCCATGATCGACTCCTCGATTCCGTTCGTCCGGTTCGGTCAGAAGGCCGAGACACCGCCGTCGACGGCGACGGCCTGCCCGGTCAGATAAGTGTTTTCCTTCGCGCACAGCGTCAGCATCGTCGCGACGATTTCCTCGGGCCGGCCGAGCCGCTTCATCGGCGAGCCCTGCGCGAGAAAATCCTGGCGATCGCCGAGATCGCTGTCGGTGACCATCGGCGTCGTGCTGTAGAACGGGCATACCGCATTCACGCGGATGCCGTGGCGCGCGTATTCGATGGCCGCCGTCTTCGTGAGCCCGACCACCGCATGCTTGGACGCCGCGTAGGCCGCCAGCTTCGGCGCGCCGCCGAGCCCGGCCATCGACGCGACGTTCAGGATCACGCCGGCGCGCTGCGCGAGCATCTGGCGGATCTGGTGTTTCATCCCGAAGAACACGCCCTTCGCGTTCACCGCGAAGCTCAGGTCGAGATCGGCTTCGTCGGTGTCGATCAGCGCCTTCATCGGCGGTGCGATGCCCGCGTTGTTGATGCCGACGTCGAGCCGGCCGAAACGCTCGGCGGCCGCGTGCACCAGCGCGGCCACCTCCGCCTCGACGCGCACGTCGCAGCGTTGCGCGATCACGTCGGCGCCGGCCGCGCGCAGCGGCGCGGCCACGCGTTCGAGCGCGTCGGCGTTCAGGTCGCCGAGCGCGACGCGCGCGCCCATCGCGGCCAGCTCGCTCGCGAGCAACGCGCCGAAGCCGCTCGCGGCGCCGGTGATCATCACGGCTTGCCCGGCATAGCTGTCGATCTTCATCGCGCGCTCAGATCGTCAGGCCGCCGTCGACGACGATGCATTCGCCGTTCGTGTAGCTCGCCGCGTCCGACACGAGATACAGCACGGTGCCGGCCATTTCGCGCGGCTCCGCATGGCGGCGCAGCGGGATCTTCCCCATCCACGTCTCGTAGATGTCCTTGTCGGCGAACAGCGCGCCCGCGAACTTCGTCTTCGTGAGACCCGGCAGCAACGCGTTCACGCGGATGCCGAGCGGCCCGCATTCCTTCGCGAACGCCTTCGTCATGTTGACGACCGCGGCCTTCGTGATCGAGTAGATGCCCTGCCGGTCGCCCGGCTGCAGCGCGTTCACCGACGCCGTGTTGACGATCGCGCCGCCGCCGTGCGTCTTCATCAGCTTGCCGGCCTCGACCGACATGAAGAAGTAGCCGCGGATGTTCACGTCGACCGTCTTCTCGTACGCGGCGAGGTCGGTATCGAGGATGTGCCCGAAATACGGGTTCGCGGCCGCGTTGTTCACGAGGATGTCGAGGCGGCCGTGCTTGCCGCGGATGTGCTCGAACGTCGCGGCGATGTCCTCGAGCCGCCCGACGTGGCAGGCCAGCGCCTCGGCGCGGCCGCCTGCCGCGACGATCTCGTCGGCCACGGTCTGGCAGTCGGCGAGCTTGCGGCTCGACACGATCACGTGCGCGCCCTGCTCCGCGAGCAGTTTCGCGATTTCCTCGCCGATGCCGCGGCTCGCGCCCGTCACCAGGGCGATCTTGCCCGTCAGGTCGAACAGATTCGTTGCCATGTTGCTGTGCTCCTCCATTGATATGTTGTCCTGCGCGACGGCATCAGCGATGCGCGTCGATCACGCCGACGGCCAGCTCGGCGAGCCGCCCGGCCATCGCGCCGACGCGCAGCGCCTGCTCGCTCGACGCATTGCCCTGCAGCGCGCGCGCCTTCACGCCCTGCGCGATCGACGCGAGCCGGAAGAAACTGAACGCGAGGTAGAAGTGCCAGTCGCGGATCGGCTCGATGCCGCGCAGTTCGCAATAGCGCGCGACGATCGCCGCTTCGTCCGGCACGCCGAGTTCGGCGCGATCCTGGCCCGCGAGCCCGCGCACCTGCCCGCCCGACGGCAGCCGCAGGCACATGCAGAGATACGCGAGATCGGCGAGCGGATTGCCGAGCGTCGACAGTTCCCAGTCGAGCACGGCCTGCACGCGGTAGCTGTCGCGCGCGAACATCAGGTTGTCGATCCGGAAATCGCCATGCACCAGCGTCGGCCGGCCCGTGTCCTCCGGGCACGCCTTCGGCAGCCAGTCGATCAGCGTTTCCATCGCATCGAGGCGTTCGGTTTCCGCCGCGCGGTATTGCTTCGTCCACACGCCGATCTGGCGCTCGAAGTAATTGCCCGGGCGGCCGTAGTCGGCGAGGCCCACTGCCTCGACATCGACGTCGTGCAACGCGGCCATCGTCTGCAGCAACGCGTCGTAGCAGGCCGCGCGATCGGCCTTCGGCAGCTCCGGCAATGCGGGATCCCAGAAGATCCGGCCGTCCTCGTAGCTCATCACGTAGAACAGGCTGCCGATCACGTCGCGGTCTTCGCAGAGGTGATACGGATGCGCGACCGGCACCGCGGTGCCCGACAGCGCGGTGAGCACGCGGAATTCGCGGTCGACCGCGTGCGCGGACTTCAGCAGTTCGCCCGGCGGCTGGCGGCGCAGCACGTAGCGGCCGCTCTTCGCGTGCAGCAGGAAAGTCGGATTCGACTGGCCGCCGGCAAACTTCTCCGTGTCGACCGGGCCTTCGAAGCCCGGCACGTGCGCTTCCAGATAGCGCGTGAGGCGGGCTACGTCGAGTTGCTGGGTAGGGTTCGTCATCGTCGCGATCGTTCGTGGGTCAGCCGTAGGTTCGCAGCGCGTGTCGTTCGGGATCCTCCAGATGCGGGATGCCGTTGAACGACGCGAGGTGGAACGCATCGGCGTTGAAGAAAAACTGCGAAAGACTGCTGTTGCGGATCTGCAGGTTCAGCGCGATCGCGCTCGACGGCGGCGCGGCCAGCACCTGCTGCACGGTGACCGCGATCGGGCCGCCGGAGCTCACCGCCAGCACGCGCTGGCCGCCGGCGTGGCGGATCGCCGCGCGGGCCTCGGCCACGCGCTGCTGGAAGTGCGCCCAGGTCTCGGGGGCCGACTCGCCGAGCTTGTCTTCCGACCAGAGCTGCAGCACCTGCCGGAGCGCGCGGAAATGCTCCTTCATCGAGCCGGCCGCGAGGCGGGCGATGTCGGGGTAGTCGTGCGCGGCGGCCGCGAACAGCCCGTGGAAGTCGTATTCGTTCAGGCCCGGGTGGCGGTCGACCGGCGCGCCTTCGCGGCCCATCCCGCGCAGGATCGCGTCGACCGTCTGCGCGTGGCGGTTCAGCGTG
This sequence comes from Burkholderia sp. AU31624, assembly GCF_020420065.1. Taxonomy (NCBI): domain Bacteria; kingdom Pseudomonadati; phylum Pseudomonadota; class Betaproteobacteria; order Burkholderiales; family Burkholderiaceae; genus Burkholderia; species Burkholderia sp. AU31624. The sequence goes on along the minus strand of NZ_JAIZRT010000013.1, from coordinate 108,292 downwards.
CCGCAGATCACGCGGTCGAATGTGAGCGCTTGCTGCGCGAAGTATTCGCCGAGCCAGACGCCCTGCTGCTCGCCCGACGCGGACAACCGGTCGTAGTCGTCCGTACCGAAGGACGCCTGCCCGTGCCGTACCAGAAAAAGTTCAGCCATCGCATGCCCGCCAGATCAGAAGGATTCAGCATAGGGGGCGGGGACGCATTTTTAAACTTTATTTTCTGAATCCGGGGGTATTCATTTCGTGAATCCGCCCCACTGCGGGCCTTGCCGCTGCTCGGCACGGGCCGTCGCGGCACACGCATTGCTCGCCTCGCACTCGGCGGGAGAACCGCGAAGTCCAATCCGTTCCAGGAGGAGTGCGATGCTCGGTACGATCCTTATCATCATTCTGATTCTCCTACTCATCGGTGCATTTCCTGCATGGCCCCACAGCCGAAGTTGGGGCTATTGGCCCTCGAGCACCGTCGGGCTGGTCGTCGTCATCGTCGTGATACTGGTGCTGATGGGCCAGATCTGACGCAGCAGCGCGCCAGCCGGGCAGGCAGAGGCCCGTTTGAAACAATCGCTGCCGGCCCGGCCGGAACGTGCGCATACCCGCACCGGGAGGGCCGGCAGTCGATTCATGGGCATGACGCGCGAATACCCCGGACGTCGCCGCCCGGGGGCCCATGGCCGTTACTGCGAGCCTTCCAGACGCAACTGCAACCGGCTTTTCACGGACGCGACACCCGGCACCTGGCGGGCCGCATCCACCGCGACCTGATCCTGCGACGGGTCCGTGATCTGCCCGGCCAGCGTCACGTCGCCCGTCTTCGCCTTCGCAAACACGGTGACCTGCGCGCCGCCGATGCCGGGCGCCTTCGTGATCGCCTGGCGGACCTTCTTCGCGAATGCGCGATCGGCCGCGCGATCGGTCTTCTTCGCGGACCGCGCCGCCGCCGCGGGTGACGGCGACGCAACGGCGGACGCGGCCGCCGACGTGGTGACCCGTTGCGGGCCGGACACGTCCGCGTTGGGTGCGCCCGACTGCGCATGGCCCAGGATCGGCGACAGCGCAACACAACCTGCAATGACGGCAAGACGGATCTTCATCGAAAAATCTCCTCAAGGAACGATGGATAACTGCGGGGGGAAACGGCGGGGGAAAGCGGTCAGGCCGCCGCGCCGGACATCGCACGGCTTCGCGTACGGCCGCGCGGCGCGGCGATCGATTCGAGTGCGTGTTCGTCGGCCGCCAGCGCGGGCGACAGCGTCGCGCGCAGGTGCTCGAGAAAGGTGCGGATCTTCGCGTCCACGAAGCGGCGGGACGCGAACATCGCGTAGACGTCGAGCATCGTCAGCCGGTAATCGGGCAGCACGCGGACGAGCCGTCCGCTGCGCAGATCGTCGATGACCGAGTAGATCGCGAGCGAGCCGATGCCCAGCCCCGCACGCAGCGCGATCGACAGCGCTTCCGGCGCATTCGCGTGGAACGGCGCGGCGAGCACGGCATGCGTCGCAACGCCGCCGTCGCCGCCGTGCAACTGCCATTCGCCATTCGCGTCGGCAGGCGTATCGAGGCGCAGGCACGTATGGTCCACCAGTTCCGCCGGGTTGTGCGGCGTGCCATGCCGCGCGAGATAGGCGGACGACGCGACCAGCACGCTGTAGCTCCGCCCGCACGAGTGCGCGATGTAGCCGGAATCGGGCAGGCTCGACGCGGTGACGACCGACACGTCGTACCCCTCTTCGACGAGATTCGGCAGCCGCTGCGAATACGTCATTTCGACGGACACTTCGGGAAAGATCGCCTGATACGCGACGGCCGACGCGGTCACGTGGCTCTGCCCGAGCCCCGGCATCGTATGCACGCGCAGCCGCCCGTACGGGCGGACCAGTGCATTGCGCGCTTCGGCGTTCGCCTGGTCGACATCGCCGAGGATCGCCAGCAGGCGCTCGAAATAGCGCCGCCCGCTGTCGGTGAGCGCGATCTTGCGGGTCGTCCGGTTCAGCAGCCGGATCTGCGCGTAGTCCTCCAGGCTGGCGACGGCCCGCGACACCTGCGCGGTGGCCATGTCGCCCTGCCTCGCGACGGCGGTGAAGCTGCCGGCCTGCACGACACGCACGAACGTCCGCATGTTTTCAAGCATGTCCATTTAGATTCATCGTCCATCGCGGCCGGCGCGCCATTCGCCACGCGCGCACGACCGGGCCGTCCCGCGCCCGGCCGCGCGACGCAGCCTCGGTTTCGAACCGCGGCACGCGAAGCGTCGACGTGCCGCTGGGCCATCGATCGCGTCGCGCGCCGTCATGTTCAGTGGTACCGATTGTCGCCATTCGCCGCGCAGCCTTCAGCCCCCCGTCCGGGGGGCTGAAGCGCGGGCCGATCATGTGGAATGCTTGCCGTCTGCGGCGAAAGCCGGCGTGCGCAGCACGATCTTGCCGATGTGGCGGCCGGAATCCATCAGCGCGTGCGCCGCGCTCGCGTCGCGCAGATCGAAGGTCTGGTAGACCTGCGGCTTCACCGTGCCCTGCCGGATCAGCGGCCACACGGCTTCCTCCAGCTCGCGGATGAGCTGCGCCTTCTCCGCATAGGTACGCGAGCGCAGCGTCGAGCCGATGTGCGTGAGACGCTTGGTGAGCATCGGGAACAGGTCGAGCTCCTTCGCGGGCCCATTGATCACGCCGATCTGGACGATGCGGCCGTTCATCGCGGCCGCCGCGAAATTGCGCGCGACGTAGTCGCCGGCGATGATGTCGACGATCACGTCCACACCCTTGCCGTCGGTGAAGCGCTTGACCGCATCGACGAAATCCTCGTTGCGGTACTCGATCGCGAGATCCGCGCCGAGCCGCAGGCTCGCGTCGCGCTGCGCGTCCGAGCCCACCGTCGTGATGAGGGTCGACGCGCCGAACGCCTTCGCCAGCATCGTCGCGGTCGTGCCGATGCCCGACGCGCCGCCGTGAATCAGCACGCTGTCGCCGGCGGCGAACCGGCCGCGCTGGAACAGGTTCAGCCAGACCGTCATGAAGGTTTCGGGCATCGCGGCCGCTTCCGTCATGTCGAGGCCGTCGGGAATCGCGAGCGTATTGCTCTCGTTCGCCACCGCGTATTCCGCGTAGCCGCCGCCCGGAATCAGCGCGCAGACTTCGTCGCCGATCGCGAAGCGCGTGACGTCGCGGCCGACCGCGATGACTTCACCGGCGACCTCGAGGCCGGGAATGTCGGACGCGCCGGGCGGCGGATCGTACAGCCCCTTGCGCTGGAATACGTCGGGGCCGTTCACGCCGGCCGCATGAATGCGGATCAGCACTTCGTCGTGGCCCGGCGACGGCACGGGACGCATGGTCGGCACGAGCACGTCGGGGCCGCCGGGACGCACGATTTCGATCGCCGTCATGCGGGCGGGCAGGGTTTTCACGTCATCACTCACGATATGATCCTCAACGTTCGTCGATGCGCGGCCGATTCGCGGAACCTCCCCGAATCGCGGCATCGCAATGGGTGTGAAGACAGTCTAGGGACGGTGCCGCGCGCGGGCACGCAGTGAATTGCCGAACGAGGAATGCAAAAATGCATCAGTCAGCACAAGCGATGAACTGGGACGACGCACGCGTGTTCCTCGCGATTCATCGCGAACGCACGTTGCGCCGCGCGGCGCAAACGCTCGGGGTCGACCAGGCGACGGTCGGGCGCCGGCTCGCGCAACTCGAGCACATGCTCGGCGCCACGCTGTTCCTGCGCTCGTCGAAGGGCTACCTGACCACGCCGGTCGGCGAGCTGGCGCTGCGCGCCGCCGAGGCGATGGAACAGCATGCGCACGAGCTCGTCCGGCTGACGCAGGGCGTCGACCGGCGGCTCGCCGGCGAGGTCAAGATCACGACGACCGATGCGCTCGCGCTCGAATTCGTGATGCCGTCGATCGCGCGGCTGCATGCGAAGCATCCCGACGTATGCGTGTCGCTGAACACGGCGACTCAAGTCCTGAACCTGGCGAAACGGGAGGCCGACATCGCGGTGCGCACCGTGCGGCCCGACAACCCCGATCTCGTCGCGCGCCGCCTCGCCTGCTGGGACATGGGCCTGTTCGCTTCGCACGACTATCTGCAACGGCACGGCGAGCCCGCGCGCGGCAGCGCGTTCGCGGGGCATGACCTGGTCGTCTACCAGCCGTATGTCGACGCGAGCCGCAAGCCGGCGATCGCCGGCGAGCCGATCGCTGCCGGGCGTATCGTCGGGCGGATGAATTCGAGCCTGATGATGCGCGCTGCGCTACGTTCGGGACTCGGCATCGGCGAAGTGCCGGTGCACATGGGCGAACGCGACGGCCTCGCCCGCATCTGGCCCGAGCAGACGCGGGAAGCGCCGTACGAAGTCTGGCTCGTCACGCATCGCGACCTGCGCCACACCGCGCGTATCCGAGCGACGATCGACGAGATCGTGGCCGCGTTCGACGCGCATCGATGAGCCCGTCGCACCGGGGCAACGCCGGCACGCCGCCCACCACCGCCTATTCGTCGCCGACGCGCGTGCGGGACGACGCATCGAGTGCCAGCCCGCTGCGCACGGCCTGAATGCGCGACGTGACGTTGAGCTTCTCGAAGATGTTCTTCAGGTGCCACTTGATCGTCTCCGGCGCAACGCGCAGCGCGCGGGCGATCTCCTTGTTCGACAGGCCACGCGCGACGTAATCGAGGATCTCGACTTCACGCGCGCTCAGGTTGCCGGCCGTGCCGGGCCGCGCGGCCGGCGCGTCATTCGACGCCCGGTCCGCCTCGAACGCGCGCGCGAGTTCGCGCAGATACCACGTGCCGACCGCCGGAAACCGGTCGGCCCGTTTCAGCACGCGCGCCGTCAGGCGTTCGGCCACGGCGCCTTCGTCGACGAACGTGCGCACGAGCCCGTTGCCTTGCCCGTATTCGAGCGCCGGGGCCAGCACGGCCAGTGCGTCGTCTTCCTGCCCGGCCTGTTCGAGCGCGACCGCACGCAGCACGGCGGCCTGCGCGGCGAACCAGTCGAAGCCGCGCGCGGCCAGCACGTCGTGCACCGTTGCCATGACCCGGGCGGCTTCTTCCGCGCGGGCATCGGCAAGCAGCAGCCGCGCCCGCGCGGACTGCGCCATCTGCCACGTCTCGACGAAGCTCGACGCGACTTCCGGCGGTTCAGCCGACACCAGCGCCGCCAGCGCCCGCCCGACACGATGGGCCTGCGTCAGCTTCCCCGCGCTCACATGCAGCCGCACGCCGGTCGCCATGCAGGCGACGCGCAGCCGCAGCCATTGCCGGCTGCAGGCGATGTGGTCGGCCTCGTCGAGCATCTCGTGCGCGCGGGCCTCGTTGCCCGACCGGAACTGCAGCACCGCGGCCGTCTGCATGAACCGCAGCAGCGGCCCGAGCGAACACGCCTGCATCGCGATGTCGAAACGGTCGCGCTGCGCTTCGCGCACCTTCGGCCAGTCGTTCCATTCGTAATAGATCGCGGACAGGTAGCCGGCCGACAGCGCGGTCGCCGCCGACAGCCGCCCCGCCGAGCGCTCCGCGCCGCGCAGCGCCGTCTCGAACGTCTTCGACGCATCGTGCAGGCGGCCCGCGACGAATTCGGCGAGGCCGGACATGTTCTGCCGGTACACATGCGCAAACAGCGGCTCGTGGCCCGACGCCGCGCTTTCCGCGCGTGCGCGCAGGTCGAGCGCGTCGTCGAGGCGGCCCGCGTAGCCGAGCCCGAAGATCAGCGTCGTCTGCCCGATCTGCTCGACCCACGAGCCAGCCGGCGGGCCGGCCGCCAGCACGCGCTCGCCGAGCGCGAGCGACTCGATGCTCCGGTCCGACAGCCCCGCGATGAGCGAGCGAACGCCAAGCAGCTCGGTCGCGGTAATCGCGTCCGTGCCGAGCCGCCGTGCGTCGATATCGGCTTCGATCGCCTCCAGCGCGCGGCGCGCGTCGACCATCTGCATCGACAGCGCCAGCGCCCACACGTGGGCGATCCGCAACCGCAGGCGGCCCGCCAGCGCCGGCTCCGGCAGGCGCGATACCCAGTCGAGCACGGTGCGGACGTCGCTCGCGGCGATCAGCTTCATCGCGCACGCCTCGACCCAACCGGCGGCCGCGTCGAAATCGCCGGCGGCGAGCGCATGCCTGACCGCATCCGGCCATTGCCGTTCGGCCGCGTACCACGCACTCGCGCGGCGATGCAGCGCGGCGACCTCGTCCGGCCGGCGCAACGCCAGCTCCTCGCGCAGGTATTGCAGGAACAGCGCGTGATAGCGGTAGCTCCGGCGGCCGCCGTCGACCGAGCGGATGAACAGGTTGTGCGCGCTCAGCCACTCCAGGCACGCGACGGCATCGTCGCGGCCCGTCAGCGCATCGCACAGCGCGGGCGTCATGCGGTCCAGCACGGCCGTGCAGAGCAGGAAGTGACGGATCGCATCCGGCACCTGCGTCATCACGTTCTCGTTCAGGTACGCGGCAATGCCGGCGCGCGCATGGCTGACCTGCTCGGCGACGCGCGCCGCATCGGTGTCGTCGCGCAACGCGAGCGCCGCGAGTTGCAGGCCCGACACCCAGCCTTCGGTGGCCGCGCGCAGCCGCCCGACGTTTTCCGCATTGAGCGGTTTGCCGGCGACGCGCTCGAAGAACGCGCGCGTCTCCGCTTCGTCGAAGCGCAGATCCTCTTCGTCGACCCGGACGAGCTCGTCGCGCGATTCGAAATAGCTGAGCGGCAACGCGGGCGCCGAGCGGCACGACAGCACCACGTGCAGGTTCGATGGCGCATAGCGCAGCAGCTCGAACATCGCGTCGTGGATGACGGGCGACGCGAGGCGGTCGTAGTCGTCGAGCATCAGGACCAGCTCGATGCCCGCCCCCTCCAGCTCGTTGAGCAGTTCGTCGAACACGATCTTCAGCGGAATCAGCGCGCGGTCGCGCAGCAGCCGCTGCGCGCGGCCGCCGACACCGCCCGTCGCGTCGACGATCGCCGCCACCACGTACGACGAGAAGATCGACGCGTTGTCGTCGTCCTGGTCGAGGCTCACCCAGGCGACCTTCACGTTCGTCGCCACGAGTGCATGGCGCCACTCCGCCAGCACGGTCGTCTTGCCGTACCCGGCCGGCGCGCACACGAGCGTCAGCCGGCGATCGAGGCCGCGCGCAAGCCGGCCGAACCGCGCGATGCGCGACACGATTCCACGGGCCGATGCCGGTGCGAGCTTGGTGCGCACCAGCACTTCGATCCCGTCGGCGTCCGCAGGCCCTGCTGCTTGTCTGCTGTCGCTGGACGTCATGCTGTTCCTGTTCTCCTTGCGCTGCGCGCGTGCGTCCGCCTGGAAGGCCGGACCGCCGTGCGGCCCGGTGCGCGGCGCGGCGCCGCCCCGCGCCGGAACAGCATAGCGACACGGCGACGGCCGTCAAAAGTAGGTGATATCCGTACCGCGGCGTGCGCCGGTCGAACGGAAGGACTCGCATTGTTCTCGATCGGGACGGTGCTGTTCAGCCCCCCATTCGGGGGGCTACCGCGCCGGGAAAGTCACTCCATCCTGACCGGAAGGTGTCCTGCACAGCCGGCTCGCGCCGCGCGTCGGGACCGTCGCCCAGCCGTTCCACGAGGAGTCCGCATGAACCGTCGCGACGTCGTCGCCGCCTTTTTCGACCGGTATCGCCAGCATGACATCGAAGGCATGCTCGCGCTCTTTTCCCCCGCCGCCGTGCTCGACTACGTGCCGGCCGGCGCGGCTGCGCCGGCGGCCACGCACGGCAGGATGACCTGGGGCACGCTGCTCGATGCTTTCCCGGACCTGTCGAACGGGATCGACGCCATTCATGCGGATGATGCGGGCCGCCACGCCACCGCCGAGGTCACGATCCGCGGCACGCAGGCGCGGGACTTCCTCGGTATCCGGAATCGCGGCCGGTCGTTCACGCTGCGGCACGCGTTCGTGTTCGAGTTCGATGCCGACGGCCGCATCACGCGGCTGGCCGCCTACTGGGACAACGTCCGGCTCTTCGAGGATCTCGGCAAGACGACGCTCGGATGAGCCGGCACGGCCGGCGGGCCGGCGCTTGGCGGGCCGCGCCGTCACGCGGGCTGGTAGCGCTCCCGCAGCGCCCGCTTGTTGATCTTCCCGACGCTCGTCTTCTCGATCGCGTCGACGATCAGCAGCCGCTCCGGCACCGCGTACCGCGAAATCAGCCCGCGATCGGCGACCTGCTTCACGTGCGCCTGCAACTCGGCCGGACTGACGCGCCCCACCTGGTCGTCGGCCAGCACGACGAGCGCGAGCGGCCGCTCGCCCCAGCGCGCGTCCTTCACGCCGATCACGGCCGATTCGCGCACGGCGGGATGGCGCGACAGGATGTCCTCGAGCTCCAGCGACGACACCCATTCGCCGCCCGTCTTGATCACGTCCTTGATCCGGTCGGTGATCTGCAGCCGGCCGGCCGGATCGATCACGCCGATGTCGTTCGTATGGAGATAGCCGCCGGCCCACAACGACGCCGTTGCCGGCGCGTCGCCGAGATAGCCGGCCGTCGCCCACGGCATGCGCACGACCACCTCGCCGGCCGCGCGGCCGTCATGCGGCACGTCGCGAAACTGCGCGTCGACGATGCGCAGGTCGACGAGCGGCAGCGGCAGCCCCGCCCTGGTCCGGCGCGCGAGCGTATCGTCGGCCGTACCGTCGGCCCCGGGCGGCGCATCGACCTGGGCGATCGTCATCAGCGGGCAGGTTTCCGACATCCCGTAACCGGTGTACACGTCGATGCCGCGCGCGAGCGCCGCCCGCGCGAGCCCTTCCGGCAGCGGCGAGCCGCCGACCACCACCTTCCACGACGAGAGATCGACCGATGCCGATGCGGGGCAGTCGAGGATCATGCCGAGCAGGGTCGGCACGCAGTGCGAGAACGTCACCGACTCGCGCGCGATCAGCGCCAGCAGGCCGTCGGGCGAGTAGCGCCCCGGATAGACCTGCTTGAGCCCGAGCGTGGTCGCGATGTAGGGCAACCCCCACGCGTGCACGTGGAACATCGGCGTGATCGGCATGTAGACATCGTCGCGATGCAGGCGCCCGTGCTCGCGTGCGCTCGACAGCGCGGCCATCCCCGCCAGCGTGTGCAGCACGAGCTGGCGGTGGCTGAACGCGACGCCTTTCGGCAGCCCGGTCGTGCCGGTCGTATAGAACGTCGTCGCGCGGGTGTTCTCGTCGAAATCACCGAACACGAAATCGGGCGAGCTGGCCGCGACCAGCCGTTCGTATTCGTCGGCGAAACCGTCGGCCAGCCCGGTCTCGGCGCCGTCCGCGATCAGCACGAAGCGCTCCGCCGCCACGAGCCGGTCGCGGATGCCGTCCAGCAGCGGCAGGAAATCGCGATGCACCAGCACGACACGCGCGCCGCAATGGTTCAGCGTATACAGCAGCTGGTCGGGCGACAGCCTGACGTTCGCAGTCATCAGCACCGCGCCCATCATCGGGATCGCGTAATAACACTCCAGGTAGCGGTGGCTGTCCCAGTCCATCACGGCGACCGTATCGCCCGCGCCGACGCCGAGCGACGTCAGCCCGCTCGCGAGTTGCCCGATGCGATGCCGGAACGTCCAGTAATCGTGCCGGACCTGGTCGCCGTACACGATCTCCTGCTCGGGCCGCGTCGCGAGCGGCGTGTGAAGCAGCTGCTTGATCAGCAGCGGATACGCATGCGCGGACGAGGCCGGGGCATCGTGCAAATGCGGCTGTGACGGATTCATGAAGGGCTCCATAAGCGACCGGTCAGGCACGATGCCGGCCGGGCAAAGCTGCGCGCCCGCGGGCGGCACGGCCTGTGCATCCGCCGGGGCCGGTCTTCGCGAGTGGGGCCACGATACCCGACGCGCCGGCTTCGGCGCCCCCCCCTGTCAGGGGGAGTCGGCGGTGGCGCGCCGGCCCGGCGGACATCCGCCCGTCACGTGCCGGGCGTATCCACGACGAGGTGCGCACGGTGCACGGTGCGGTGTCACGACCCACCTGATCGGGGGGGGCGTGGCGCGCCGGGTGCCGAGGTACGATTCATGACGGCGCGCAACCCGTTGTTCGGGACGCGCATCCCCTCGCCCCGGGCATGAACGGAGGCCCACGCCGCCGATTCGCAACCGTGCATGTGCAATGCACGCGTTGTGTGCCGTTTTGCATGCCGAATCCTCACTCCATCCCCCGAGAAAGGAGCAGCCATGACTTCCGAACAGCCGCAGATGGACAGAACGCCCACGCCCGATCCGGCCGAAAACAACGCGTACTTTCCGTCCCCGTATTCGCTGTCGCAGTACACGTCGTCGAAGACCGATTTCACCGGCGCGGATTACCCGAATCCGTACACGGGCGGCAAGTGGAAGGTGCTGATGATCGCGACCGACGAGCGCTACATCCTGATGACGAACGGCAAGATGTTCTCGACCGGCAATCATCCGGTCGAAATGCTGCTGCCGATGCATCACATGGACCAGGCCGGTTTCGAAATCGACATCGCGACGCTGTCGGGTAACCCCGCGAAACTCGAACTCTGGGCGATGCCGGGCGACGACGAGGCGGTGCAGGGCACGTACCGGAAGTACCTGCCGAAGCTCAAGACGCCGCTGAAGCTGTCCGACGTGCTCGACGCCAACCTCGGGCCGGAATCGCCGTACATCGCCGTGTTCATCCCGGGTGGTCATGGCGTGCTCGCCGCCATTCCGTACAGCAAGGACGTGAAGCGCGCGCTGAACTGGGCGCTCGACTACGACCGGCACATCATCACGCTGTGCCACGGGCCCGCAAGCCTGTTGTCGGCTGCCGTGGACGAAGATCCGCAGAACTACCCGTTCAAGGGCTACGAGATGTGCGTGTTCCCGGATGCGCTCGACACCGGCCCGAATCTCGAGATCGGCTACATGCCGGGCCCGCTGCCGTGGCTCGTCGCGCAAAGCCTGGACAAGCTCGGCGCGAAGGTGCTCAACAAGGACATGACCGGCCGCTGCCATCAGGACCGCAAGCTGATCACGGGCGACAGCCCGCTCGCGTCGAACGGGATCGGCAAGCTCGCGGCCGCCGCGCTGCTGAAGGAAGTCGGCCACTGACACGGCCCGCCCCGCGGCCGGTCGGCACCGCGGGCGCGCCGCGCGTCGCGCCCCTTCACGTTGCAGACTGGCGTCCCGCCCGCGGTGCCGGCCGACCGCGGGCGCGGCCCGGCCCCGTCGAACCGGGCCATCGTCGTCACATCGTTCGCCAACACGCCGTCCCGCGCCGCCGCGCACCGCCGCCCGCCCTCTGCTCGACGGCGTTTCCCATGCGGTAGTATGGCGACTCGATGGAACCCCCGATGGACTCACACGAATGGCCCTGCCTGATCTCCCGCCCCCTTCCAGCGCCGGCCAGGACGCCCAGGCGCTCGTCCTCATCGCCGAAGACGAACCCGAGATCGCCGAGATCCTGACCGCGTATCTCGCGCGCGGCGGCCTGCGCACCGTGCACGCGGCCGACGGCCGCCGCGCGCTGGAACTGCACCTGCAGCTCAAGCCCGACCTCGTGCTGCTCGACGTGCAGATGCCGCACGTCGACGGCTGGAAGGTGCTCGCCGAAATCCGTCATCGCGGCGACACGCCCGTGATCATGCTGACCGCGCTCGACCAAGACATCGACAAGCTCACCGGCCTGCGCATCGGCGCCGACGACTACGTGGTGAAGCCGTTCAATCCCGCCGAAGTCGTCGCGCGTGCGCAGGCGGTGCTGCGCCGTTCGATGGCCGGCTCCCGCCAGGAAGAGCAGCGCGTGCTGCGGGTCGCGCCGTTCGAGATCGATCTCGAACGCCACGAAGCCACGCTCGAAGTGGGCAGCGAACGGCACACGCTCGTGCTGACGCTCACCGAGTTCAAGCTGCTCGCGCAGCTCGCGCGCGCGCCGCGGCGTGTGTTCAGCCGCGCCGAGCTGATGGCCACCTGCCTGCCGGAAGGCGACGCGCTGGAACGCACGGTGGACAGCCACGTCAGCAAGCTGCGCAAGAAGCTGGACGACCTCGGCGTGCAAGGCGTGCCGGTCAGCGTGCGCGGCGTCGGCTACAAGCTCTGGAGTTGACGTGAAGCTCGACGGCCTGAGCCGGCAGATCGCGCTGACGATGGCCGGGATGGTGTTCGGCGTGACGCTGCTGATGGTGCTCACCGCCACCCTCTTCTACTACGTCGCGTTCAACTACTGGCCCGCGCATTTCAACACGAAGAACCTGCTGCCGAGCGCGCCGGAATGGCTGTGGCTGATCGCGACCACGTCGGTCGGCCTCGCACTGTCGGTCGCGGTCGCCGTCAATCTCGCGCGCCGCATCCTCGTGCCGCTCAATTCGGTTACTGACAGTATCCGCCGCGTCGCGCGCGGCGATCTCGACGCGCGAGCGGTCGCAGGCGACCGCTCGCTGCATGAAGCCGCACTGCTCGCCGACCACTTCAACGCGCTCGCCGACGAACTGCAACGCGTGACCAACGAACAGGCGATCTGGAATGCCGCGATCGCGCACGAGCTGCGCACGCCCGTCACGGTGCTGCGCGGGCGCCTGCAGGGGCTCGCCGAGGGCGTGTTCAAGCCCGACGAAGCGCAGTTCCGCAGCCTGCTCACGCAGGTCGATGGGCTGTCGCGGCTGATCGAGGATCTGCGCGTGGTGAGCCTCGCGGATGGTGGCCACTTGAGCATCGAGATCCGCGACGTCGACCTTGCCGCCGACGTGCGCGCCGTGGTCGACGTGTTCGCCCATGCGCTGCAGGCCGCCGGCCAGCATCCGGTGCTCGATCTCGACCCGCGGCGCATGCGCTGCGACCCGGTGCGGATTCGTCAGGCGCTGCTCGCGCTGCTGGAAAACGCGCGCCGCCACGCGGTGCCCGGCACGATCCGGATCCAGACGTGCATCGAGGCAGGGATGTGCCGGCTGCGCGTCGAGGACGACGGCCCCGGCATCCCGGCCGATTTCGCGCCGCACGTGTTCAAGGCGTTTCGGCGCGCCAACGAGTCGCAGCCCGGCGGCAGCGGCCTCGGGCTCGCCGTCGTCGCGGCGATCGCCCATGCGCATCACGGCGAAGCCGTCTGCGTGCCGACCGGCGCGGGCGGCACGCGGTTCGAAGTGCAGTGGCCCGACAACCTCGTGCCGGCGCCGGACCACGCGCGCTTTCCGGCTTGAGACGCCGCCTTTACTGCACCTTTATGTCCGCTTCAACCGTCACGCGCCCGGTTCGCGCCCGACCTGTTCGAGTGGCGGGCTGAACCCGAGCACCGTGTACTCCCGCACGGACACGGTTCCGTTCCCCGCCGCGCCCTGCACGACGACCGCGCGCACCGCACCGGCCCGGTCGAATTTCAGGCGGGTGCCGAGGGTCGCGTTGCGCAGCGCCTCCAGTTCCTCGATCCGCGCGATCGCCAGCTTGCGCACCGCGCCGGACACGTACACCGGCAGGAACACCAGCGCGATGAAGATCGACACCGCGTCCTTCCAGGCGGTGTCCAGCACCGGCTGACCCGACAGCACGAGCGACAGCGAGGTCGCCGCGACGAAGATCGCGAGCACGGTCGCGCCCACGCCGAGCGACGAGAACCGTTCGGCCGCCTTCTTCATGCGCGCCTTCACGAGCGCGCGCGTGGTCGCGGCGGGCACCAGCCATTCGCGCCGCGCGCCGTGGTATCCGGCGAAGCCGAGGAACAGCGTCGCGACGGCGCTGATGCCGATGGCGGTGTACAGCGCGTCGAACAGCACGCAGACGAATTCGAGCACGAACACGATCACCGGCGGCCACAGCAGCAGACGGAACGAATAGCCGTCGCGGCCATGCCCGCGGATCCACCATTTCACCGGCGGCAGGTCCCAGAAGCGGCTCTCGCGGCGGAGTGAAAGTTCTTCGTCGTCGGTCAATTCTTCACCTGTGGTGCTCCGTTGCGTCGGGTACGGCTGATGCGGCTGATGCCGCTGAAACGGGAATGAATACCTGGGGTTATCGATTGATCCCAAAGATTCATTAGACAGTGTCTCCGCCGCCGCGCGATGCTGGCCCGGCCAGTGAACGCGGTGTCATTGTCACGCCGCGCACGAGAATGGAGTGAGACACATGCCCAACGACCACCGTCAACGGCGCCACACGCTGTGGCTGCTGTGCGCGCTTTCGTTCATCCTCTACGTCGACCGCGTCAATCTGCGACCGCGGCCGGCGCGATCAAGGCCGAACTCGGCCTGTCGAATACCGAACTCGGCGTCGCATTCTCCGCGTTCGCGTATTCGTATGCAATCTGCCAGATCGGCGGCGGCTGGATCGCCGACCGGTTCGGCGCCCGCATCACGCTGATCGGCTGCGGGCTGATCTGGGTCGTCTCCACCTTCACCACCGGGCTCGTGCACAGCCTCGGGCTGCTGTTCGCCGCGCGGCTGCTGCTCGGCATCGGCGAAGGCGCGACGCTGCCTGCGCCGCGCCGCCAGCCGGCCCACCCCCCACCACCACATTTTGTGCATCGCACGACCAACCTTGAGCAAAAAGTATCGGTTGACGTTTTCTTTTGATGTGGTGCCCGCATCGCCCCCGTCACACCATTGTTCCTGCCGTCATCGACGGCATTCGAACAAGCAGAATCAAGGAGACACGGGTGAACAAGATGCGAATCGTCGCAGCCGGCTTGCTGCTCGGCGCCTGTCTGCCGGGCGTCGCGGCCGCGCAGGTCTGCAAGGTGCCGACCCTTCGGGTGCTCGCGCAGAAGAGCCTCGGCCTGTCGGTGATGGAGAAATCGCTGGCCGACTACGAGAAGAAGAGCGGCACCAAGGTCGAGATCAGCTATTTCGGCGAAAACGACCGCCGCGCGAAATCGCGGCTCGACGCGTCGACCGGCGCGGGCTCGTATCAGATCTACTACGTCGACGAGGCGAACGTCGCCGAATTCGCGTCGGCCAACTGGATCGTCCCGCTCCTCAAGTACTACCCGAAGGAATACGACTACGACGACTTCCTGCCCGGCCGCCGCGCGGTCGCGAGCTACAACGGCGTCGCGTACTTCGCGCCGCTGATCGGCGGCGGCGACTTCCTGTTCTACCGCCGCGACCTGCTCGACGCCGCGCACATCCCGGTGCCGAAGACGCTCGACGAGCTCGTCGCCGCGATCAAGAAGCTCAACGCGCCGCCGAAGCTGTACGGCTGGGTCGCGCGCGGCCAGCGCGGCTCGGGGATGAACGTGTGGCGCTGGTCGCCGTTCATGCTCGGAATGGGCGGCGCCTGGACCGACAAGGGCGGCCAGCCCGCGTTCAATTCGCCGGCCGCCGTGAAGGCCACGCAGCTCTACGGCGACCTGTTCAAGTACGCGCCGCCGGGCGCGGCAACCTACGACTGGAGCAACGCGCTCGAAGCGTTCCGCTCGGGCAAGGTCGCGTTCATGATCGAATCGACGCCGTTCGCGGACTGGATGGAGGATGCGAGCAAGTCGAGCGTGGCCGGCAAGGTCGGCTACACGCGCCCGCCCGCCCCTCTGCCGTCGGCCGCCTACGGCCACGGCTTCGCGATCTCGGCGGTCGGCGCGAAGGACGACTGCACGCGGATGGCCGCCGGCCGCTTCATCGCGTGGGCGACCAGCAAGGACCAGGAGCAGGCGCGGCTGCGCAACGGCGTGTTCAGCGACTACAACCGGTCGAGCACGATCGCCAGCCCGTACTTCAAGCAACACGTCGCGCCGCAGATCCAGGCCGGGCTGAACGACACCAACCCGGTCACGCAGGTGACGATCTGGCGCACGCCGCAGTGGCCGGATATCGGCGACAACCTCGGCATCGCGCTCGAGCAGGTGTTCACCGGCACGCAGACGGACGTGCGCGGCACGCTCGACGACGCGGACCAGTACGCGAAGGACGCGCTCGAACATGGCGCTCGCAAATGACGGCGCCGACGGACGCGCGCTCGGCGTCCGTCCGGCCCCTGCCCCGCCTTCCGCACCGTCCGCCCGGCGCGGCCGCGCACGCCGCGACCGCACGAGCCTGCCGTGGGTGTTCCTCGCGCCGACGCTCGCGCTGCTCGCGGTCCTGAGCCTCGTCCCGACGGTCGCCGCGATCAATCTCGCGCTGCGCAACCGCGTGCTGCGCTATCCGGACAGCGAATACGTCGGCCTGCGCAACTTCATCCGGCTCGCGTCCGACCGGCGCTTCCTGAACGCGATCGAGGTGTCGGTGCTGTGGGAAGTCGTCACGGTGGCCGGCGCGGTGCTGGTCGGGGTCGCGCTGGCCGTGTTCCTGTTCGAGCGCGTGCACGGCCGCTGGCGCCGCCTCGCGTCGCTGGTGCTGATCATGCCGGTGCTGCTGCCGCGCGTATCGGCCGCGTTCATCTGGAAGTTCATGTACGCGCCGCTCACCGGCATCCTGAGCTGGCTGCTCGGCATGCTCGGGATCGAGAACACCGCGTTCCTCGCCGATCCGCATCTCGCGCTGTACGCGGTCGCGCTGGTCGACGTGTGGCAATGGGGGCTGTTCTTCGCGGTCGTGATCCTGAAGCTGCTGGAGACGCTGCCGCCCGAGCCGCTCGAAGCCGCGCGGCTCGACTACGCGACGACGTGGCAGGTGCATGCGTACATCACGTTGCCGATGCTGAAGGCGCCGCTCGTGAGCCTCGTGTTCATCAAGATGGTCGAATCGCTGCGCTCGTTCGACCTGATCTACGTGATGACCAAGGGCGGCCCCGGCATCGCGACCGAAACGCTCGACCTGTACGCGTACCAGCAGGGCATCGGCCTCGCCGGCAAGGTGTCCTATGCGTCGGGCATGGCCGTGCTGATGATGGTCGCGACCACGCTCGTCTTCACGCTCATCTGGAAGAGGGTCAACAAATGGGACGACTGATGGCCCGCCGCGGCACCGCCGCGACCGTTTCGACCGCAACGACTGTCGCGATCGCCGGCGCGATCCTGCTCGTCGCCGCGTTCCCGCTGTTCTGGGCCGTGCTCAATTCGCTCAAGCACCTGCTCGACATCGTCACGCCCGTGCCGCGCTTCATCTTCACGCCGACGCTCGCGAACTACGAGCAGGTGCTGTCGAGCCCCGAGGTGCTGATCGGCCTCGGCAACAGCATCGCGATCGTCGGCGCGGCCGTGCTGATCGGCGCGGTGCTCGGCGTGCCGGCCGCGTATGCGATCGCGCGCTACCCGATACGCGGCAAGCGCGACATCCAGTTCTTCCTGCTGTCGCTGCGCTTCCTGCCGCCCGTCGCGGTCGCGCTGCCGCTGATCGCGATCTGGGTCGATCTCGGGCTGTACGACACGAAGCTGTCGATGATCGTCACGTACCTGCTCGTCACGCTGTCGACCATCACGTGGCTGTCGATCCCCGTGTTCCGCCGGCTGCCGCGCGAGATCGAGGAAGCCGCCGCGCTCGACGGCTACGGCCCGTACGCGGTGTTCTGGCATATCGCGCTGCCGGTGTGCGCGAGCACGCTGCTCGGCGGCATCGTGTTCAGCTTCGTGCTGGTGTGGAACGAACTGATGATCGCGCTCGCGCTGACGTCGTCGCGCAGCGCGACGCTGCCGGTGGTCGCGTCCGCGTTCACGTCGCTCGGCCAGGAAGTGCCGTGGGGCGTGATCAATGCGTCGACGGTGCTGCTCGCGCTGCCGCCGCTCGTGTTCGTCGGCATGCTGAGCCGCCTGCTCAATTCGATGGTCAAGGGAAAATAAGGAGGATGTGTTGAAAGCACTCGTACTCGAACGCACGCGCGAACTCGCGCTGCGCGACATCGACCTGCCGCAGGCGGTCGGCCCTGGCGACGTCCGGATCAAGGTGCATACGGTCGGCGTGTGCGGCAGCGACGTGCATTACTACGTGCACGGCGGGATCGGCCCGTTTCGCGTCGACGCGCCGATGGTGCTCGGCCACGAGGCGTCCGGCACCGTCGTCGAGACCGGCGCCGGCGTCACGCACCTGCGCGTCGGCGACCGCGTGTGCATGGAGCCCGGCGTGCCGCGCCTCGATTCGCCCGCGACGCTGCGCGGGCTCTACAACCTCGACCCCGACGTGCGCTTCTGGGCGACGCCGCCCATCCACGGCTGCCTGACGCCGTACGTCGTGCATCCGGCCGCGTTCACGTACCGGCTGCCCGACACCGTGTCGTTCGCCGAAGGCGCGATCGTCGAGCCGCTGTCGATCGGCCTGCAGGCCGCGAAGAAGGCGGCGATGAAGCCGGGCGACCTCGCGGTCGTGATCGGCGCCGGCACGATCGGCGCGATGACGGCGCTCGCCGCGCTCGCCGGCGGCGCCGCGCGCGTGATCCTCGCCGACGTCGTGCCCGACAAGCTCGCGCTGTTCGCCGACAACCGTGCCGTCACGACCGTCGACGTGCGCACACAGTCGCTCGCCGACGTGGTGGCCCAGGCAACGGACGGCTGGGGCGCGGACGTCGTGTTCGAGGCCAGCGGCAGCGCGAACGCGTATGCGAACCTCGTCGACCTGATGTGCCCGGGCGGCTGCGCGGTGCTGATCGGGATGCCGGTCGCCCCGGTGCCGCTCGACGTGGTCGCGCTGCAGGCGAAGGAAGGCCGCATCGAATCGGTGTTCCGCTACGCGAACATCTTTCCGCGCGCGCTCGCGCTGATCGCGTCCGGTGCGATCGACGTGAAGCCGTTCATCTCGCGCACGTTCCCGTTTTCCGAAGGCGTGCGCGCGTTCGAGGAAGCGGCGAGCGGCCACCCGCGCGACGTCAAGATTCAGATCGAAATGGATTAGGGCGTGTTCACGCTAATAACGGGCTTGCGAACGTGCCTTTCCGCCCGCAGTGCAAGGAGTAAGGAGCGCCGTTTGGCCGTGCCAAACAAGCGACGCACGACGCCGCAATGTGGGCGGAAAGGCACGTTCCCCTGTTTGAAAAATGCATTCGTGGGGCTGGCCACCAGAAGGGCCGAGCGCCGCGTCATGCTCCTCGCGAATACGTCGAGTATTCGCTTCGTCGCAATCCTCGCGCTCGGCCCTTCTGGTGGCCAGCGCAAGCCCGTTATTAGCGTGGACACGCCCTAAACCATGGCCCAGATCACCTGCAAGGCTTTGTCGAAGCACTACGACGGCGGCCCCGCCGTGCTGCACCCGCTCGACCTCGAGATCGCCGACGGCGAATTCATCGTGCTGCTCGGCCCGTCCGGCTGCGGCAAGTCGACGATGCTGCGGATGATCGCGGGCCTCGAGGCGATCACCGGCGGCGAGCTCGTGATCGGCGACGCGGTCGTCAACGACCTGCCGTCGCGCGAGCGCAATGTCGCGATGGTGTTCCAGAACTACGCGCTGTACCCGCACATGACGGTGTACGACAACATCGCGTTCGGCCTGCGGCGCCTGAAGGTGCCGGCCGACGAGATCGACCGCCGCGTGCGCGACGTCGCGCGCATCCTGAGCCTCGACGCGCTGCTCGACCGCCGCCCGCGCGCGATGTCGGGCGGCCAGCAGCAGCGCGCGGCGATCGCGCGCGCGATGATCAAGACGCCCGCCGTGTTCCTGTTCGACGAGCCGTTGTCGAACCTCGACGCGAAGCTGCGCACGCAGTTGCGCGGCGACATCAAGCGGCTGCATCGTCGGCTGAAGACGACCACGCTGTACGTCACGCACGACCAACTGGAGGCGATGACGCTCGCCGATCGCGTCGTGCTGATGCGCGGCGGCCACATCGAGCAGATCGGCACGCCGGCCGAGCTGTACGGGCAGCCGCACACGGTGTTCGCCGCCGGCTTCGTCGGCACGCCGGCGATGAACTTCGCGGCGGGCACGATCGAGCGCCTCGGCGCGAACGTGCTGCTCGACTGCAACGGCGCGCGCTGGCCGCTCGCGTCGCCACGCTTCGCCCCGCTGCACGACGGTCAGCAGGTGAAGGCCGCGATCCGGCCGAACCACCTGCGGCTCGTCACCGAACCGGATCCGACCCCGGGCACGCTCGCGCTGACCGGCACGGTCGAGCTCGTCGAGCTGCTCGGCGCCGAGGCACTCGTCACGCTGGACTGGCACGGCCAGCCGTGCGCGGCCCTCGTGCCGGCCCCGATGGCCCCGGCGCCGGGGGCCGTGGTAGCGTTCCGCTTCGACGAAGAAGCCCTGCATCTGTTCGACGCCGGTACCGAGCGCAACGTCACGCTGCCGGACGCGAACCCGACCGCGCACGCGGCGCCGCCGGCGGCCGCGACGCGCACCACGCCGCCCGCCGCGACGGGCTGGTCGATGTCCCGTTCGTAGCACGCCGGCACGCCCCCGACGGAGCACACGATGAACCCGGATCTCGAGATCGTTCCCACCCACCGCGACGAATCGTTCCGCGCGTGGATCCACGACTATCCGCACTCGGTCGCGAAGTGGCACTTTCATCCCGAGTACGAGATTCATCTGATCCAGTCGTCGCACGGCAAGATGTTCGTCGGCGATCACATCGGCGATTTCGGCCCGGGCAACCTGATCGTCACCGGGCCGAACCTGCCGCACAACTGGGTCAGCGAACTCCCCGACGGCGAACGCGTGCCGTCGCGCGACGTCGTGCTGCAGTTCTCGCGCGATGCGATCGAGAAGATGGTCGGCGCGTTCAGCGAGCTGCAGCCGGTGATCGACCTGATCGACGATGCGGCGCGCGGCGTGCAGTTTCCCGACCGCGTCGGCCGCGACGTCGCGCCGCTGATGCTCGAACTCGCGAACGCGCACGGCTGCCGGCGCGTCGAGATCCTGATGTCGCTGTTCGACCGGCTGTCGTCGTGCCGCGAGCGGCGTGTGCTCGCCGGCCCCGGCTACCGCAGCGACGCGCAGCACTACATGTCGTCGACCATCAACCAGGTGCTGTCGTACCTGCAGCAGAACCTGCCCGGCATGCTGCGCGAGACCGACGTCGCCGCGTTCGCCGGGATGAGCGTCAGCACCTTCACGCGGTTTTTCCGCCGCCATACCGGCTCGTCGTTCGTGCGCTACCTGAACCGGCTGCGCATCAACGAGGCCTGCGAGCTGCTGATGTTTTCCGACCTGACGGTGACCGACATCTGCTACCGGGTTGGCTTCAACAACCTGTCGAATTTCAACCGCCAGTTTCTCGCGATGAAGCAGGTGCCGCCGTCGAGGTTCCGCGCGCTGCACCGGCTCAACGAACCGCACGGCCGCGATGACGCGCCGCCCCCGCGACGCACGCCGCCGCGCGCCCCAGACAGGATGCTTCACACGTGACTTTTCTCGGCATCGATCTCGGCACGTCCGAGGTCAAGGTACTCCTCACCGATTCCCGTTCGGCCCCGCTCGCGACCGGCTCGGCCGCGCTGTCGATCAGCCGCCCGCATCCGCACTGGTCGGAACAGCGCCCGCAGGCGTGGTGGCACGCGATGCTCGACGCGATCGCGGCGGTGCGCGCCGCACACCCGGCCGGCTTCGCCGCGCTGCGCGGCATCGCGCTCTCGGGGCAGATGCACGGCGCGACGCTGATCGATCGCGCGGACCAGGTGCTGCGCCCCGCGATCCTGTGGAACGACACGCGCGCCGGCACCGAGTGCGTCGAGCTCGAGGCGCTGGTGCCGGAATCGCGCGCGATCACCGGCAACATGGCGATGCCCGGCTTCACCGCGCCGAAGCTGCTGTGGCTCGCGAAATACGAGCCCGCCGTGTTCCGCGCGGTGCACAAGGTGCTGCTGCCGAAGGACTACCTGATCTGGCGCCTGTCCGGCGAATTCGTGTCCGAGATGTCCGACGCGTCGGGCACGCTGTGGCTCGACTGCGCGCGCCGCGACTGGTCCGACCGGATGCTCGCCGCGACCGAGCTGACGCGCGTGCAGATGCCGCGCCTCGTCGAGGGCAACGCACCGGCCGCACAGCTGCGCGACGCGCTTCGGCGCGAATGGGGCATCGCGGGGCCCGTGACGATCGCCGGCGGCGCCGGCGACAACGCGGCCTCCGCGATCGGCATGGGCGTGACGGGCGCCGGCAGCGGCTTCCTGTCGCTCGGCACGTCGGGCGTGCTGTTCGCCGGCAACGACCGCTTCGCGCCGAACCCGGATGCGGCCGTGCACGCGTTCTGCCACTGCATCGAAGGGCGCTGGCACCAGATGAGCGTGATCCTGTCGGCCGCCGCGAGCCTCGACTGGCTCGCCCGCGCGCACGGCACCACCGCCGGCGAGTTGGCCGCGCGCGCCGAACGTGCAGAGCCGGCGCGTGCGCCGCTGTTCCTGCCGTATCTCGGTGGCGAGCGCACGCCGCACAACGACGCACACGCACGCGGCGTGTTCTTCGGGCTGTCCAACGAGCACGATGCATACGACCTCGCGTACGCGGTGATGGAAGGCGTCGCGTTCGCGATGGCCGACGGCTACGACGCGCTGCGTGCGGCCGGCACGACGCTCGACGCGGTGTCGTTCATCGGCGGCGGGTCGAAGAGTGCGTTCTGGGCGCGGCTGTGTGCGAATGCGACCGGGCTCGGGATGCAACGCCACGCGGACGGCGCGGTCGGTGCGGCACTCGGCGCGGCGCGGCTGGCGCGCCTGGCCGCGACCGATGACACGCTCGCGGAAGTCTGCGTCGCGCCGCCCGTCACGGAGACGGTCGCGCCCGATGCCGCCATGGTCGATCTGCTGGCGGGGCGGCTGGCGCGGTATCGGCGGCTGTATCACGCGCTGCGCGACGAATTCGCGGCGGCCGACTGACTGACGCGCGGCGCGGCCGGCGTCTTCGTCGATTCACGTCAACACGCGAACGCGCTTGACCCGGCCCTTGGGATCGCCTTTATGCTGGGCGCAACGAATCGACGACCCGAAGGTGACCCATGAGCGATGTCACGCGCGGCCTGAGCGCATCGGAAGCCGCGATGCGGCTTGGCGTATCGGCCAAGGCGCTGCGGCTGTACGAGCGGCAAGGACTGGTCACGCCCGGGCGAACGGTGGCCGGATACCGCGCCTACGGCCCGGACGATCTGGCGCGTGCGGCCGAAGTCGCGGCGCTTCGCGCGCTCGGCTTGAGCCTGGCCCAGGTCGCGAACGTGCTGGGCGGCGACGCCCGCAGCCTGAGCGACGCCCTGGCGACGCATGAGGCGGCGCTCGGGCGCGACATTCAGGATCTGGTCGGCAAGGTCGACAAGGTTCGCGCGATCCGCGCCGATCTTGCCCCCGGCCGCATGCCCGACGACGGCGAACTGACGCGCCTGCTCGCTCCGGCCGCCGCGGGCGTTGCGTTCAACCTCCCTTGGCCGTGGGACGGTGAATGGTTCGAATTTCGCGATATCCGTCCGTTGAACTACATCATCGGTTCGCTGGGCAGCGGCAAGACCCGTCTCGCGCATCGGCTCGCCGACGCGTTGCCCGGCGCCGCATTCATCGGGCTGGACCGGCTGGAAGACGGCGGCGCGGCTGCCTTCGCCGCGTTGCGCGCCGATCCGGCGCTGAAGGCGCGCGTCGAACGCACGGCGGCATGGCTTGCGGATGAAGGCGCCACGGCGTCTGCGGCGCTGACCGTGCTGCTCGTAGGCCTCGAGGCGGACGGCGCTGGCGCTTTCGTCGTGGACATGATCGAGCAGGATCTCGACCAGCCGACGCAGGCGGCGCTGATTGCGTGCCTTCGCCACCGCGCCAGAGCCGACGGCATGCGGCCGCTGTTCATGCTGACCCGCTCGTCGGCGATCCTGGACCTGTCGGCCGTCGGCCCCGACGAAGCGATCATTCTGTGTCCCGCGAACCATAGCCCTCCGGCACGCGTCGCACCGTACCCCGGTGCGCCGGGCTACGAAGCGGTGGCTACGTGTCTTGCGTCGCCCGCCACCCGTGCGCGGATCGCACGGCGACCGGAGGCGGGGTAGCGGCATCGCAATTTCGCTACAAATAACTCGTCGTAAACGATGCGAAAACCGCCGAAACACCATCTTGAAAATCGCCGGGAGCTTTGGGCGAAAGAAGTACGGACACGTCGGTGCGCGAGAAAAGTAAGCTTGTACGGTACTGCTCTATCCGCGCAACAACATCATATCTATGCGGTAGATTCCCCGGCTGGTTTGGTCCCGGCCGTGCTCCGACTGCAAATCCGGCGGCGCGAAGAATAACTTCGGCGTCGTCAAATGAACTTCCGAGCGGAATGTAGCGCACTGCGAGCCAAGTAATGTCCCCGGCTTTATCTATCTCTTGGGTCGAGCCGCTTTTGGGGACCTTCTGGTACGCCTTGTCGATTTCAATGCGAAACCTCTTTCCCAGTACTTCGAGGTCTTGCCAAGGGGATGCGAGCGACGCCCAAGGTGCGAGCGCAAAATAAAGCGGCACCCATAATCCCGCGTGTATCGCAGTGCGTCGTTGGGAGACCCGCTTCCGACTTTTTGCCATTGCCACTCCCGATTCGCAGGATCAGTCGCATCGCAACGCGGATGGTTCTCACCGGAACATCGCGGGCGATTGCGTTGGAGCATGCGTCCGTGGAGCCCTGGTGTCAACGTTCTAGCCCCAACTGTTGGAAGACCGCTTGTGGCCGAGAGCCGCCGCCGATGATGCGAACCAGGCCAGTTAAGTCAGCTCGGTCGAAAGGCGGAAAGCATGGTGCCAGCCACCCATGAGGCACGAACTCGGACGACGACATCACGGGGTGTTATCGACCATGCGTAGAACAGTCGCGGTAACTCTGTCACACAATCGCAAAATCGTGGCGCCAGCCGCACGTACTCCGGCGCCCCGCGGGTTCGTCATCCACCACGCCCGGTTCACACACGAACGAGCCGATACAAGCGTCGAACCAACGTCAACGCCTGCTGCGCCGACGTCAGGTTCGTGAACCCGAGCAACATGCCGGGCGGCATCCGGCCGCCCGGGCTCCAGTTGTTCAGCGGCTGAACGGAAAAGCCCTGCAGGTCGGCCATGCGTGCGACGGCGCGATCGTCGACCGCCGTGCGCCAATAGGCCACCACGTGCAGGCCGCCCGCGCGGGGCGGAACGTGCAGCGCATCACCGAAGACCTTACCCAACGCATCGATCAGCCACGCGCGGCGGGTGGCATAAAGCGCCCGCATCTTCTTCAGATGACGCGCGAAATGCCCTTGCTCCATGAAATCAGCGACGACCGATTGCATCAGCATCTGGCCGCTACCGCCGAGCCAGCCGGCGGTGTCGCGAAAGGCCGCGACCTGCTCGTCGGGAACAACGAGATACCCCAGCCGCAAGCCCGGATACAGCACCTTGCTGAACGATCCTGTGTAAAGCACGCGCTGGTAGCGATCCAGGCTCTTGAGCGCGGGCAACGGGCGGCCGTGGTAACGGAACTCGCTGTCGTAATCGTCCTCGACGATCCAAGCCCGTTGCTGCCGGGCCCAGTCGAGCAAGGCAAGACGTCTCGGCAGCGACAGCGCGACACCGAGCGGGCTTTGATGGGTCGGCGTCACCACGGCAAAACGCGCATCGGCCGCCCGGCGCAGCCCCGCTTCCACGCGCAGGCCGTCGTCGTCGACCGGCACGGACACGAGCCGCATCCCCGCGTGCTCGAGCAGGCGGCGTGCGTGGATATACCCGGGATCCTCGAACCAGCCGGCGTCGCCGGGACGCAGCAAGGTCCGGCAGATCAGGTCCAGCGCGCCGCGATACCCCGCGGTGATGAAGATCTGCCCGGCCGAACAGTCGATGCCGCGCGACACGCCGAGGTACGCGGACAGCGCACGCCTGAGCCCATCGTGCCCTTGCGGCGGCGCGTAGTCCAGCGACGGGGTCGCCATCGCCCGCACATGACGGCCGGTGAGCCGTATCCACGGCATGCGCGGAAACGCATCGAGCGCGGGAATGCCCATCTGGAACGGCTTCGGCCCGCTCGCCGTCGAATCGCCGCGCGGCGGTTCGTCCGGCCGGGGCGCCGCGGCACGCGGCTGCCGCCCATCCGGCAGCTGGGGCGACACGACGGTGCCGGCCGGCCCGTGTGCGACCAGGTACCCTTCGCCGATGAGGATCTGATAGGCCGCTTCGACGGTGCCGCGTGCCAGATTGAGTTCGCTGGCCAGGCTCCGTACCGACGGCACGCGCTTGCCCGGCGCCAGCTTGCCCGTCTCGATCGCCTCGCGGAAGCGCCGGACCAGTTGCCGATAGACCGGCATGTCGAGATGACGGTCCGGCATCAGATCGTCGAATTTCATGTCCCAGTCAAATAGTCACTTTTTGGACCTTCAGGATACGCCATCCGATTCGTACAGTAACGACGTTACCGTGGAGCAATCGTGATGCCAGAGATCCATTTGAAACGCGCCGTGACGGACGCGGATTACCGGTCGACGTTCGACGTGATGCGTGAACTACGCCCGCACCTGACCGATGCCGATGCGTTCGTGCGACAGATGCGCCGCCAGGCCGAACAAGGCTATGTGCTGCTGACCGCACGGCACGGCAGCCCGGACGGCGCGGTCGTCGCGCTGGCGGGATACCGTCACCTCGAAAACACGCTGTACGGGCGCTTCGTCTATGTCGACGACCTGGTCGCAACCGAACACGCGCGCAGTCAACGGCTGGGCGAGCGGCTGCTCGACGCGGTGCGCGACGACGCGCGGCAACACGGCTGCCGGCACCTGGTACTCGATACCGGGCTCTCCAACGCGCTCGCGCAGCGTTTCTATTTCCGCCAGGGGCTGCTGTCCCGCGGCGTGCATTTCAGTCAGTCACTACGGGCGCTCTGATGAACAACCTTCTTTTTGTCGATGCCAGTCCGCATGGCAGTCATTCGCTGGGCGCACGCCTTGCGCACGAAGCCGTCGCGCAATGGCGGGCGGCCCGCCCCGATGCGCGGGTCGTGTCGCGCAGCCTCGGTCAACCCGGATTGCCTTCGCTATCGGCCGACTATGCGCATGCCGTGGTCGCGAGGCAGCCGGATGCCGATCCCGTGCTGGCGTACTCCGAACAACTGATCGCGGAAGTGGAACACAGCGACGGCGTGTTGATCAGCACACCGATGCACAACTTCACGATACCTGCCGCGCTGAAGTTGTGGATCGATTTCGTGCTGCGTATCGGCCGCACGTTCACGGCCACGCCGGAAGGCAAGTTCGGCCTGCTCGCCGATCGACCCGTGCTCGTGCTGGTACGCTCGGGCGGCATCTGCACCGGCGCGGCGGCGCGGCAGCCCGATTTCCTGACCCCGTACCTGAAGCAGGTGCTGTCCGTCATCGGCCTGTCGACGGTCGATTTCATCTACCTCGAAGGCATTGCGCCGAGCGACGCAGCCATCGATGCGGTACGCGCCCAGTTGGCCGCATCGACTCTGCTGGCGCGACGCGCGACGGAAACGGAAACGGCATGAATTCGCCACGCCCCGGTACGCATGCAAGACCCGATGCGTACCGGGGGCAGCGGATCTCGCGCATCCCGGGCCGGGCAGGTCGCCGTCAGGATTCCAGCCGTCCCATCCGGCGCGCCATCGCCGGGCTCACCGCATGCACCGGATCGAACCCGAAGAAGTCGAGCACGTGGCGCGCGACGTCGTCGCGATCGTTGTCCGCGCAGATCATGTGATAGCTGTTCTCGAGCACGATCCCCCGCGCGTCGGGCATCTTTTCCAGCAGGAAATCGGCCGAGCGCAGGCTCGTCAGTTCGTCCTCGCGCGCATGCAGCACGAGCGTCGGGCACGGCGTGCCGGCCGCGGCCTCGAGCGCCCAGTCGCGCATCCGGTCGACCTGCCGCACGCATGCGAGCGGCACCCATGCGTAGTGGAAACTGTCCTCGCGCTCGAACTTCTTCTTCACGATCGCGCGGATCGTCGCGTTCTTGATGCCGAACGGCTCGCCTTCCTCCACACGCATCCGCTCGGCCACACCCGGCACGCGGTACAGCACGTGCCGCAGCGCGCGGTACCACGGCGTCGACCATCCGTCGATGAACACCGGCGTGGCCAGCAACGCGAGCCGGCCGCGCGCATGCTGCACGCGGTGGCACAGCAGCAGCGCGACCAGCGCGCCCATGCACATGCCCGCGACATGCAGCGTGTCGTACTCGTTTTCCAGCGCACGATACTGTTCGGTCACCGCGTCGAGCCACGCCTCCGCGCGCACGCCGACCAGATCCTCGGGGCGCGTGCCGTGCCCCGGCAGCGTGATCATGTGCGTGTCGGCGCCCGCGCGCCGCATCGCCTTGTGCAGCGAACCGAGATCGTATTGCGTGCCGCCGAGCCCGTGGATCAGCAGGACGCCCGTGCGGCCCGTCATGACGTGCGTCCGCTCATTCGTCCGCCGTCGGCCACACGCGTTCGAGTTGCCAGACACCCGCCACCACCGTCACGTCGACATTCGAATCGAGCAGCGGAGCGCCATGGTCGGTGATCGTCTGCGTGCCGCCGTCGCGCTGCACGATGCGCAGCGACAGCGACGCGCGATCCTCGCCCGCGATCTCCGCATCCCAGTAGTCGCGCAGCGCATCGCGGTCGCCCGGCTGCACGCGTTCGAGCACGAGCGGCACGCTCGCGATCTGCGATGCATCCACGCCCACGCCGAACACGCGCTCGACGTCGCCGCTCCACTCGATCCGCCCCGATTCCGGGTCGAGCACGTACGCGATCTGGCCGGCGCTCGCGAGCGCGAGCTCCATGTTGTTCTGCAGGACTGCCGCATGCTCATGTACGCGTTCGCGCGTCGTCTTCAGCGTGCTCGCCGTCAGCACCAGCAGCGACGCGACCGCCAGATAAAGCTGCGCTTCGAGCAATGCACTGCCGTAATGCTCGTGAAACGACGCGAACGGGCCGTCGCCCTGCGCGGTCTGCTCGATCACGATCAGCGCGAGCACCAGCACCGACGACGAGCCCGCCCGGCCGCCGAGCAGCAGCGTCACCGCGACGGTGAGGAACAACGGGATATACGTCAGCGCGAAGCCCGCGCCGGTGCCGAATTTCTGCGACGTGTCGCCGTCGAAGATCACGAGTGCGACGCCCACGACCAGCACGAACGAGACCATGCCGAGCACGAGGTCGAAGCGCTCGTGATCGCCCGAGCGATGCGCGCGAAAGCGCGACCATGACGCGAGCACCGGCGTGACCAGCAGCACGCCGACGAAATCGGACGCGGCCCACACCGACCACACGTCGAAGAACGGCGCGCCCTTGACCGCCGTGTACCAGGCCGCGCCGCCGATCGCGCCGACCACGCCCGCGATCAGGCCGGCGAGGATTACCGAGCGCAGGAAATACAGCCCTTCGAGCGAGAAGCGCACGCGCTGGACGAGCCACACCGCGAGCGCGGCCGCACCGACCTCGTCGACCGTGAACAGCACCGCGTTGACCAGGCTGGCCTGTTCGATGGCGCTCAGCGCGAGCTGCCCGACCAGGAATGCGCCGGCCAGCGTCAGCCATTCGCGCATCGGCCGCAGCATGAACGCGCCGACCGTCACGCCGGCCGGCAGCCAGATGTAGCCCGTCAGCCGGACGGGGCCGTTGAACTGGTGCGAGATGTAGCCGGTCGCGAGATACAGCGCCGCCCAGAGCAGCGCGGCGACGAGGCCCGGCCGCGATCGTTTGGTGTCCATCGAGAATCCCTGTGTGCTGCGCCTGCGGTCGGCAAGCGCGCGATGTGCGAATGATATGCGGGCGGGGCGGGCCGGGGAATACCGGGGCCGGAACCACGTGCGGGGCGCCGGCGCGCCCGCGCGCTGGCGGTTGTGACCGGGCCAGGATCAGAAAAGTTCGGTGTGTGCCGGGTTCGGCTGCGGCACGTCAGAACGTCGTCTTGGCCGGACGGCCAAAATCGTCCGCGGCCGGTGGATCGCATCTAGCATGAAAGATATTCGAAAGCATCTGCTTCCAGTATCGTCCACGTCATCCGCCCACTTTCCACATGACCCTATGCCATGAACACCGTACCGGCCCGGCCGATCCCGGCCCCCTCCGCACCATGAGCCGCTTTCGCGCCACCTACGACGGGCCCGCGCTCGAATCGTCGGAAAGGGACGTGCGCGAACTCGCGCCCGCGCTGCTTGCCATCGGGGATCTGCTCGACGCTTCGACCCGCGCGCTGTGCGGGGATCAGGTGCGGCCGCAGGTGAACGTGCGCGGCAGCTTCAAGACCGGCAGTTTCGGCATCGACGTCACGCTCGCGACGTCATTGCTCGGCCGCATGCGCGACCTGCTGAGCGGCAACGAAGGCACGGCGCTCGCCAATGCGGTCACGATCCTGACCGCGCTCGGCATCGCCGCACCGAAGGCGGGAAAAGGGCTCTTCGCCGTCCTCAAATGGCTGCGCGGGCGCGAGATCCTGCAGGTGCAGATGCAGGACCACACCGCCATCCTGCATGTCGAAGGCGACACCCTCGAAATCGACCTGCCCGTCCTCACGCTGCTGCGCGACGTCGGCGTTCGCCGCGCCACCGAGCACGTGCTTGCCCCGCTCGCGCGCGAAGGCATCGTGGTGTTTGCGGTCGGCACCGATACGGAAATCGTCGAAACGGTCGACCGGAGCGAGATCGCATGGTTTCACGCGCCCGAACCGGCCGACTCGCTCATCCTCGACGAGAATTGCAAGATGGCGTTCTCGATCGTGTCGCTCGCATTCAAGGACGACAACAAGTGGCG
Source organism: Burkholderia sp. AU31624 (assembly GCF_020420065.1). Taxonomy (NCBI): domain Bacteria; kingdom Pseudomonadati; phylum Pseudomonadota; class Betaproteobacteria; order Burkholderiales; family Burkholderiaceae; genus Burkholderia; species Burkholderia sp. AU31624. Next base: position 77,849 of record NZ_JAIZRT010000013.1, on the reverse strand, counting down.
GCTATACGACGGCACGTCGACGATTCACGCAGCGATCACAGACACCGGCTTCCTGTCGCGCGTGAACAACAGCCAGATCAGTTTCAGCAAGGGAGACGTGCTCGTGTGCAATGTCCGCATGCAGCAGTGGCAAACCTCGGACGGCGCAAAAACCGAATACGAAGTCACGAATGTGCTCGAACATCGCCCGGCCGGCCTGCAGATTCAGCCGCCGGGGCTTTGACGCCCGCCCGCCTCAATCCACTCGCCGCCACACCGAGATCGGTATGTCGCCGTTCGCACGCGGCGGCACGCGGTAGCTCAGCTCGCCGTCCTTCAATTGATAGCTTCGCGTCTGTGTTTGCCCGATCCAGTTCGGGTACGACGAATTGACGATGTGAAACGCGAGCTTGTGTTTCGCGGGATCGACGGTCAGCGTGCCGTAGTGAGTGCTCGACCCGAGCACGGCGTCACGGAATTCGTCCGGCGTGCCGGTCGCCTTGTCGTTCGACGCGAAGCGCGGGCGCTCCGACTTGAAGATCTGCAGCGAATAGTTTCCGTGCACGTCGATCAGCAGCAGCCCCTTCGGATCGGCGCCATAGTCGCGGCCAACCGTGCCGTCGGGATGTTGTACGTCCGCCGCGACCAGCGTCCATGTCCCCGCGAGCGACGGCGCGGCCGATGCGTCGCCGGGAATCATCGATGCGGCCAACAGCATGCCGGGAAAGCCTTGGCGGAATATCGAGCGGATGTTCATTCACGGTCCTCGTGAGAAAAAAGGGAAGCAACCTCACGGGCATCCGCAGCGGCGTATCGCGCGCATTCCCGTGAACCGGAACGACCGGTTCACTTGATGGTAGCGACGGGAACGTGCAATAAATACGGTAATTCGACATCAACTTATAAGAAAAACCGAATCATGACGCTCCCGAATCTCGACATGGATGCGCTGCGCACGCTGATCGCTGCGGATCGGCTCGGCAGCCTCAACCGCGCCGCCGACCGGATCGGCCGCTCGCAGTCGGCGGTCAGCCAGCAGATGCGCAAGCTCGAAACGCAGATCGGCCAGCCGCTGTTTCGCCGCCAGGGGCGCGGCCTCGTACCGACCGAGGCCGGCGAACTGATGCTGTCCTATGCGCGCCGCATTCTCGAGCTGAACGACGAGGCGGTGGGCGCGATCCGCGGCGCGGCGATCGAGGGGGCCGTGCGATTCGGGCTACCGGGCGACTTCGCCGAATCGTGGCTGCCCGTCGCGCTCGGCCAGTTCAAGCGCACGCACCCGGGCGTGCGCGTCGACATCGTCGTCGACGGCAACGGCGCGCTGCTCGACCGGCTCGACGGCGGCGAACTCGACGTCGTACTCGCGATGGGCCGCGGGCATCGTGCCGACGCCGAACACCTGGTCACGCTGTCGATGGCGTGGATCGGGCCGCAGGGCGTCGATGTGCGTCCACGCGCCGGCATGCCGCTGGATCTTGCGCTGTACAAGCCGCCATGCCTGTTCCGCAAGGCTGGTACCGATGCGCTCGACAAGGCCGGGATCCCGTGGCGGCTCGCTTACACGACCGGCAGCCTGCAAAGCCTGTGGGCCGGCATCGCGGGCGGGCTGGGGATTACGGCGAGAACGATGGTGGGTGTGCCGCAGACGTTGCGGCAGCTTGGCGAGCGCGACGGCCTGCCGCCGCTGCCTTCAGTGGACGTGTGCCTCCATGCGGGTGGAGGCGATGCGCCTTCCGCGCTCGCGAGCCTGAAACGCGTCGTGGTCGACACGCTGATCGCCAATCTCGCGGATGCGCGGAAGGTGTCCGGCCGGCGCGCCGCATGATCGGCCACGGAGGTGTGCCGGATGGGCGCTGCGCCCTTTGACCCGCTGCCCGTCATCGGGAATGATGCGCTGCGGGGATCGACCTTGCCGTCGACGATCCCGCCTTCCCGAACGAACGAGTCCGCCCGATGACACACGCAATCCGACTGCGCCCGGCGTCTGCCGCCGACCTGCCGTTCCTGCTGACGCTTCGCAAGCTCACGATGACGGAGCACCTGCAACGCGCCGGCATGCCGACCGACGACGACGCGCACGACCGGCGCATCCGCGCGCATTTCGACGATGCGATGATCGTCTGCGAAGGCGATGAAGCCATCGGCTTGCTGAAGGTGACACGTGCCCCCGACGCGTGGCACGTACACCAGATCCAGATCCTCCCCGCGCACCAGGGCCGGGGCGTCGGTGAAGTCGTGCTGAACGCATTGCTGAACGACGCGGCACGCGCGCACGTGCCGGTGTCGCTCAGCGTGCTGCACGGCAACCCGGCGCGGCGGCTCTACGAACGGCTCGGCTTCCGCAGCGAGTCGGAATCCGACACGAGCGCGAGCATGATCTGGCGCGCGTGACGTCCGGCGTTTCGACGCCGCCGCGTGACTGCATTACTGCATTACTGCATTACTGCATTACTGCATTACTGCATTACTGCGTGATCTTCGCGTCCTTCAGCAGGTTGCCGATCATCTGCGCACTCGCCTTCTCCACCGCAGCCGCCTGCAATTGCTGCTGAAGCCCCGGCTTCGCGGTCGCGAAGCCCGGCACCTGCGTCGGCCGCTTCGCATCCAGCTTCACGATCGCCCGCACGCCGTCGACCGGAATCGAATCGTTCGTCGCGGCGCCGACCTTCAGTTTCTCGAGCGCCTGCGCGACCGGCAGCGGCAAGCCGGACGTCTTGCCTTCCGTCGCCGGCGTGTGGAAGCTCACCCACGGCAGCTCGCCGCCGGCATCGCGGCTCGGCGCCATGCTGTACTGACGCGCCAGCCCTTCGAACGACTTGCCCGCCTTCAGCTCACTGAGCACCGTCGCGGCCGTCACCGGATCCTGGACGATGATCAGGCGCGGCTTGTACTCGTTCTTGCCGAGCGCGGCCACGAGTTCGTCGTAGCGCGCCTTGACCTGTTCTTCGGTTACCGGCTCGGGCTTCACGTTGTCGCGCAGGTAAAGCTGCACTTCGGCGTTCGTTTTCGCCTGCTGCACCGCCGCCTTGACCTCGGGCTTGTCGGCATAGTTCGCCTTCTCGGCAGCCTGCTGAACCAGCACGCGCGTGATCAGCTGATTCTTGATCGCCTGGCGGATCTGCGGCGAGTCCGGTTGCCCGGACGCGCGCAGCAGCGTATCGACGTCGGCCTGGGTGATCGGCGTACCGTTGACCGTCGCGACGGTCGCGACGGCCGGCGCCGTCTCTGCGTGGGCAGTCCCGCTCAGCGCGCCGGCCAGCACGGCGATCAGCAACAGGCGGTTCGGGGTGGTTTTCGTCTTCATCTTTTCGTCACTTCGGCTCAAAAAACGCGGCAGGGGTTGCCACGCAAATTCACCGGCGCGGCAATGCGCCGGTGCAACCCGTCAGTCGATTCGGTTCATCGTCGTGCGCACACGCAGTGCCGCCGACGCCGCTGTCATTGTGCCCTTATCGGGTTTTCCGTGTCGGGAGGTTCAGGACAGCCGCCCGGCGGGCGGTGAGGCGCGCGTTGCGCACGCCGGCCATTACGAACGCGGGATGTGGAAATTCTGTGGAAGCGGCATGGAAATCCCGCGAAACCGCGATGAATCACACCATGGCGTCGCGAGCCCGGCCGCCGACCGAGGTCGAGGCGGCCGCGCATGCCTCATCAAAGTCAGGGCGTCCAGCGATACACGGTGATGCTGTTCCCTTTCACGTTGTTCTTCATCACCACGTACTCGCCGTTCGATCGGCGGTATGCGCGGATGCTGTACATCGCATCGATCGCGCTGCTGGTATCCACGGTCGCGGGGCTCGCGTTGACCAGCGTGGTGTCGAGCTTGCCGGTGGTGAGGTTGAACGCGTCGACGTTCGGCCACAGCGGCCCGCTGCTGCTGAACCAGTAGCCGACGAACAGATGGTTGCCCACCGCGTCGATCGATTTCGCGCCGCTGTGCGGCAGCGTGATCACCGGGTCGGGCTTCGTCGTGTTGCCCGCGCTCCAGCCGTGATACACCTCGATGCGCGTGCCGATCGACGTCCAGTCGTTGCTCCCGATGGCGCCCTGCGCGAGCACCATCGTGTCGCTGTCCGCGAGATAGACGATGCGCGTGAGCGGCTGGATGCTGTCGGGCACGCGGGTCGCGACGCCCGCCCCCCACGAGGGCTTGCCGCTCGCGTCGAAGCCCGTCAGCGGGTAGTGGGTAATCGCGCCGGTCTTGTCGAGGCCGGCCCACACGCCGCCCTTGCTGTCGATGCTGAAGCCGCTCGTCACGCGCCGCGTGGTGTTGAACGCGGGGCCCGGGATCGAGCCGTCCGGGATCGCGATATAGCCGTTCGCCGCGTTGAAGTGGAAGAAGTAGAAGATCGGCGGGTTCTGGCCCGCCGCGACGAGAATCCGGTTCGCGCCCACCGACGTGAGCAACCCGAAATGCTCGTCGCGCTGGGTATCGCTCATGTTGATGCGTGGATCGGCCGGATACGTGAACGGGTCAACCGTGTTCGCGACGAACGTGCCGCCCGCGCCGCCGCTGTACACATGCGTACCGCCGTAGAACAGCGCGCCGTCCGTGACCGGGTCCGGCGCGGCGATCCCTTCGAAGTTCAGCGACTGCAGCGTCCACCGCAGGCTGCCGGTGCTGCTGTACGCGTGAATGTCGGTCGCGCCGTTGCGGCCGAGATCCCAGCTACCGCCCCACGGATTGTTGAGCACATAGAGATTGCCGCCGGTGTCCTTGCCGAGCCCGGCGATGCGCGTGAAGCGCTGCGCGCCGACCTGCCCCTTGATGCCCGTGGTCGTGTCGAGAAAGCCGCCGCGCACGCCGAACGTGCCGGCCAGCGCGGGCCGTCCCGACACCGTATAGCGCTTGATGTTCTGGTCGGGGCCCTCGTCGCCCACCAGCAACTGGCCGGCCGCCGCATCGAAAACCAGCGCCGACGGCTGCGACCCGGCCGGCATCCGGATCGTGTTCAGCAACGCACCGGCCGGGCTGAAGCCGGCGATCGCGCCCGTGCTCTTCTGCGCGACCCACACGTTGCCCGCGCCATCCACCGCGAGCGCGCCGGGCGCCGATACGCTGATGTCCCGCTGCCAGACGCCGTCGGTGGTGAATACGCGCACGCGATTGCCGTAGAAATCGCTTGCATAGAGCAGCGAGCCGGCCGTCGCGAGCCCGGTGACGACGTCGATGCGCGGCTGGTTGGTCGCCGCGCTGACCTGGATGACAAGGTCGCGATACTTCGTCGCGCGGTTGTAGCGCCCCACTGCGCCGCTGCCGTATGTCTTGCCGGGCTGCAGCGCGACGAACAGCGACGTCGCGTTACCGGTGATCGCGCTGCCCTGGAACTCCGAGTGCGTGCCGATCGAGCCGATGCTCTTGCCGTTCTGGTAGATCGCGACACCGCCCTCGTCCTCGTCCCACATCGACGCCGTATAGATCACGCCTTCGGGCGCGACCCACATCGCGCGCGCGACGTTGCCGACGTGGGCCGCGAGCGTGCCGTACGTATTCGCCAGCCAGTCGGTGGTGTTGCCTGCGTGAACGGCGGGGGTCATCGCGGCGATCGCTGCGGCGAGAAGCGCAGCCTTAAAGCGTCGTCTGGCGACCATGACGGATGCTCTCCTGAATGGTGCGAACATTCACATGAAGGGCCGGCCGGATGGCTCGAAAACCGTAATGCGTAAATACTTCCCCTGAATCATCCGGCGCAGTCGGCATTACGTGCAGCATGCGTTCGATAATGCGCAGCGCGAGAATAGCGTTATATAAATCGAAAAAAATTGCGAATCGCTCGCGTCATTGCGCTTTTCAAGGAATCGGCTTTGACGGCATTGCCGCTGCCACCCAAGCGTGCTGAAGGCGCGCACGACAGCGCGACAGTGAATGATCACTTACACGTCGAATCGGGGATCGGGAAAATCAGGCTTGCGCGTGCCTGCGGGAATATCGCCGTGTGTTCAACGACGACGGATTGAAACGTCGAGCGCCAGGTATCAATCGGGTAATCCGGGAATAAGGGAAAACGACCGCATTCAAGACGGAATCATCTCCCCAAAACAAATCGCCGGCCTGGATCCATTTCGAATCCAGGCCGGCGATTATCCACTACCGGAAAGCAGGCAGCGCACCCCTATCGCTGCGCTGCCGCACTGCTGCACATCATGCCGATGCCGAGGTCTCCGGCACCTTCACCTTCATCGCACGGCCGTTGCCCGGATCGTTGTCGTCGCGCGGGTCGTCGAGCTGCCCTTCCCATTTCGCGACCACGGCCGCCGCGATCGAGTTGCCGACCGCGTTGGTGGCCGAGCGCCCCATGTCGAGGAACATGTCGACGCCCATGATCAGCAGCAACCCGGCTTCGGGCAGGTTGAACTGGTTGAGCGTCGCCGCGATCACGACCAGCGACGCGCGCGGCACGCCCGCCATCCCCTTCGACGTGACCATCAGCATCAGCAGCATCGTGATCTGCGTGCCCAGCGGCAGATGAATGCCGTACACCTGCGCGATGAACAGTACCGCGAACGTGCAGTACATCATCGAGCCGTCGAGGTTGAACGAATAGCCGATCGGCAGCACGAAGCTCGAGATCTTGCGGTTCACGCCGAAACGGTCGAGCGCGTCCAGCAGCTTCGGATACGCGGCTTCGGAGCTCGCCGTCGCGAACGACAGCAGGAACGGCTCGCGGATCAGCCGGATCAGCGTGAACGCACGCTTGCCGAGGAACGTCACGCCGGCGAGCGTCAGCACGCCCCACAGCAGCGCCAGGGCCAGATAGAAGCTCGCCATGAACTTCGCGAACGTGAGCAGGATGCCGAGTCCCTGGGTGGTGATCGTCGACGCCAGCGCCGCGAACACCGCGACCGGCGCGAACCACATCACCGCGCCCGTCACCTTCAGCATCACCTGCGCGAGATCGTCGATCACGCCGGTCAGGCGCTTGCCCGACTCGCCGAGCGCCGACAGCGCGGTGCCGAAGAAGATCGAGAACACGACGATCTGCAGGATTTCGTTGTTCGCCATCGCTTCCGCGATCGACTTCGGCACCAGGTGGACCACGAAGTCCTTCAGCGTGAAGGCGCCCGTCTTCAGCCCGAGGGACGCATCGGACGCCGGCAGCGGCAGGCTCAAATGGCTGCCCGGTTGCAGGATCGTTGCGGTCAGCAGGCCGAGCAGCAACGACGTGAACGACGCGATGAAAAACCAGCCGAACGCCTTGACGCCGACGCGGCCCACGGCACTGCCGTCGCCCATCTGCGCAATGCCGACGGTCAGCGTCGCGAATACCAGCGGCGCGATGATCATCTTGATCAGGCGCAGGAATATGTCGGACAGCAACGATACGTAGCCGGCGACCTCCTTCGCCATGTTCGGGTCGGGAAACGCGCTATGACAGGCGTAACCCACTGCGATTCCAAGAATCATCGCGACAACGATGTACTTGGTGATGTTGTGCTTCTTCTTCATTAGTAATCCAAATCACAAAGCGTATGTTGCTAACGGCTGGCACATCTTCCGCGCCCGGCTACGAATCGAAACCCACGTCTCTCTGGGTGCGACGAGTCCGCCTTTGGCAGTCGCCATGGCGGACAAGGGGGGGCATTCTAACGCAAATGGCCGTCCGGCTTTCGAATCTGAAAGTCGAGGGGGTTGATCTGCGTCCGGATGCCGTCGAAAAGTCGGGTTTTGTCGCGATCCAGCCCGCTTCCTGCCCCGCCAACGAGGGTAATCGGGCCGCTTCACCGGTCGCACCGGGCTCGCCACGCTCCACGCACCGGCGACAGGAACCCTATCGCCGGACTCCCCGCCTCCCCGGCGGCATCGCACCGCGTGACGACACGGTGAACGATCGCGACACATGTTCACAAAGATGCGCAGACCTTGACACTACGGTACGTAATGCTTCTGTAATATTTGGAAACGATTCGCGGTGACGCCCCGCCCGGGCGTCGATGCGCGATCCCGCATCGACCACGCGGGACCAGGTTCGAGTCATTGCTCTCAACAAGCGGACACGCTCATTTTCTCAGCAGTCCTGCCCAATGAATGATCGGGGAAAGGCGGCATCGTGATGAACATTCTGTATACCAACTTCCACGGCGACTACGGCGGCGGCCAGGACACCTACGTCCGTGATCTCGCCGCCGCGATGAGCCGGCATCATCGCGTGACCGTCGCGTCACCGGAGGGCAGCCGCCTGTCGCGACTGTTGAAGGACAGTCCCGACGTGGCCATCTTCGACATGGAATTCAAACCGCGCTGGAACCGGCTGTGCCAGGAAATCCTCCGGCTGCGCCAGCGGATCGCAGCCGAGCGCTTCGACGTCATCCATGTGAACGGCTCCGCCGATCACCGGCAGGTGATGCTCGCGCTGCTCGGCTGCCGGTATCGGCCCGCAGTCGTGCTCACCAAGCACAACACCTACCGCGCCGACAGCTTCGGCAACGTGCTGCGCGCACGCCTCGCCACCGACCACACCATCGCGGTCAGCGACTATGTCGCGGGCATGCTCGCGCTCCGGTCGCCGTATGGGAACGTCACCGTCGTCAAGCACGGCGTGCGCCGGCAGGCCGCCGAACGACTGGCCAGCGACGAAATCCGTCGCCGCAAGATCGCGCTGTTCGGGCCGTCCGCCGCGGACGCGATCGTGCTGGGCAGCAGCGCCGGCACCGCGCCGGAGAAAGGCTGGATGGACCTGATCGCGGCACTGGGCCGCCTGCCCGAACACGAGCGCGAGCGGTTTCGCGTGCTGCTGGTCGGCGCGGAGCCGACCGCCGAGCAACGCGAACAGATCGCACACCACCGCATGGCCGCGCGCACCGTTTTCACCGGCCGGCTCGACGACGTGCGGACACCGTTCTCGATCATCGACGTGTCGTTCGTGCTGTCGTACCACGAGAGCCTGTCGTATGCGTGCCGCGAAGCGATGACGCTCGGCTGCCCCGCGATCGTGACCCGCGTGGGCGGGCTGCCCGAGAACGTCGAGCCGGGCGTGGACGGCTGGGTCGTCCCGCCGCGCGAGCCTGAAGCGATCGGGGAAATCCTGCGCTCGATCGTGCGCGAGCCCGGGTGCGTGCGCGCGATGGGGCGCAGTGCGCGGCTGAAGGGCAAGCGTGAATTCTCGTTCGAACGATTCATCGACGCGACGTTGTCCGTCTATCAGAAATCGATTCGCCACAACCCGTATCGTCGGGTGACATCCATGAGGTCCGTTTAATGGCAATGAATATCTGGAAGAAGTACTGGGACCTGCGCACGCAGGAGTGCCCGTGTGACGTGCACTTCGTCGAATGGCTGGAAACCGCGCGCCTCAACGGCATCCGCATCTATCACTTCGGCACCGGCGGCCATCATCATGTCGGCGTGGAATGCGCGCGGCCGCACCTGAACAACACCGTCTTCGGCGTGACGGCGTCGCCGAAGGAATACAAGTCGTACGTCGATCTCGTCACGCGGCAACCGGAGGTGAGCAAGACCTATCTGGCCTATTTCGGCGACATCTATACGAGCAATTCGGACCTGCTGCCGGCCTTCGACGTCGTCACGCTGTTCCATCTGTGCGAATTCCGCGACGAGTCGAACAGCCGCTACGGCGCGAAGACCGACGCCGAAGTGCTCGACCTGTTCGCACGACACACCGCGCGCGACGGCCACCTGTTGTTCTACAAGGGCTCGTCGGCGTACCGGAAGGCCGAGCCGATCATCGAGCAATGGGCGGCGAATGCCGATTTCGTCGAAATCGGCGACTTCAAGACCCTGCGGATTTTCCGCAAGGCCGCGTAATTCCCCGTTCCCGCGACCCGCTCATGCTGCTGCCCGCCACGCGCTACCCGATCCTGATGTATCACCAGGTCCGCACGCCGCCGCCACCGCCCGACCGGCTGCGCAGCCTGAGCGTCGCGCCCGATGCGTTCCGCCGTCAGATGACGCTGTTCAGGCGGCTCGGCTACCGTGGCCTGAGCGTGCGCGAACTGCAGCCGTACCTGCGCGGCGAGCGCAGCGGGAAGGTATTCGGCATTACGTTCGACGACGGCTTTCTCAACGTGCGGACGCATGCGATGCCCGTGCTCGACGCGCTCGGCTTCACTGCGACCTGCTACTTCGTCGCCGGCCGGTTCGGCGGCGAGAACGACTGGGATGCGGCCGCCGATACCGCACGCTCGCCGCTGATGACGCACGCGGACATGCTCGCTTGGCGCGATCACGGCCATGAAATCGGCTCGCATACGCTCGATCACGTCGCGCTGTCGCACGTGCCGGCGCATGTGTCGGAGGTTCAGATCGTCGAATCGAAGCAGCGGCTCGAGGCGTTGAGCGGCCAGACGGTCGAGTCGTTCTGCTACCCGTACGGCGACCTGGACCCGCGCGTGCGCGATCAGGTCGCCGCCGCGGGTTACCGCAACGCGACGACGACCCGGCGCGGCTGCGCCGATGTGAACGACGATCGGTTCCTGTTGCCGCGGATGACGGTCGCGGGTGGGGTCGGCGCGATGCGGCTGTGGTTCAAGTGTGCGAAGGCGCGGGTTCAGCGGCGCGGGTAGTTCACGCTATTTCGGCCGCTGCCTGCGGAATGCAAGCAGACCGGTCAGCGCGATTCCCATAAACAGGATCCATCCCCGGACGGCGGACGGGCCGCACCGGCTTCGACCATCGCGCGGTGATCGAGGATCTGCACGATCTGTCGGACCACCAGGTGTATGCATGCGGCGTGCCGGTGATGGTCGAATCCGCGCAGCGCGATTTATTTCGTCACCGTCGACTGGCGGACGGCGAGTTTCTGGTGGATGCGTTCACGACGTCGATGCCGATGTGCTTGTGATGTGTTTGAGATAGCTGTCGGCGTCGCGCATGGGATTGGTGAAAAGGTGGGTTTCCAAGCGTTCGGTCGGAGAACGACTTGCCGCAAGAGCCTGGCTTCGATGGACATTTTTGTGCGGTTTGATGGAAAAATAGTGGAGCCCGGTTAAGAAAATTGCGATGTCGGGCTAGCTTTCCAGGTGCACACAATCTGTTACGACAATGGCGACCCTTCTTTTGATCGGAGTGCTATCTTTCGCCGGCCTTTCGTTGAAATGGTTCATTGAAACGAATCGGCAGCAACGCAAGAAACCGGACTTCAGATTGAGCACAAGGAAGAGCATTCGCATGTTGAAGAAGATCGCCTCCGCATTCATCGTCACCGCGGCCGCGGTGATTTCACTGCCAGCCGCGGCGGACAACTGGGACAACGCGCTCGGCGGTGCGCTGGGCGGTGTCGCCGGCGCAACCGTCGGCGACGCACTGGGCGGCCGCACCGGCGCGGTGGTGGGTGGCGCGATCGGTGGTGGCGCCGGCGGCGCGATCGCGGCGAACCGCGACGAGCGCGACGGCGCAATCATTGGCGGCGCACTCGGCGGCGGCGCGGGCACCGCGGCCGGCCATGCGATGGGCGGCCGCAACGGCGGGCTCCTCGGCGCGGCGCTCGGCGGTGGCGGCGGCGCGGCGCTGGGGGGCAACCTCGGCCGCAACGCACGGGAGCGCGACGACGCACGGGACCGCGACAACATGCGCAGGATGCGTCGCAACAAGCATCGCTACGACGACGCGTACTACGACTAAGGCGCTTACCGACCTGTCGCGCTGAACGATATGAAGACGGCGTGCAGCGCCGCACTAATTGCCAGTCAACAGCAATTTTTGGCGAGTGAGTGATAAGGGTGCCAACACAAGCCCGCAACCCCACCCATCCCCGTACCGGTATTCGTCAACCCAACTGTACCGGTACTGTACAGAAAACCGTCGCTAAACTGATCTCCATCCCAGTCCAGAACCGAACGGAGAATCCGCGATGGAATTCCTCACCCTCAGCGCGTTGCCCGCCGGCATGCTGTTCGCGCTCGTCACGTCGATCACGCCAGGCCCGAACAACACGATGCTGCTCGCATCCGGCGTCAATTTCGGTTTCCGCCGCACCATGCCGCACCTGTTCGGCATCAGCATCGGCGTCGCGATCCTGATGCTCTGCGTCGGCTTCGGCCTCGGCGAAGCGTTCAAGCGCCTGCCGCTGCTGTACACGATCCTCGAAGTCGCGAGCGTCACGTACCTGCTCTACCTCGCGTGGCGCATCGGCACGTCGGGCGAAGTGAAGGCGCACGGCGGCAAGCCGCGTCCGATGACGTTCATCGAAGCCGCCGCGTTCCAGTGGATCAACCCGAAGGCCTGGATGATGGTGCTGACCGCCGCGACGACGGTCCGCCTGTCCGCCGACTACGGGATGAACGCCGCCTGGATGGCCGTCGTGTTCATCCTGATCGGCTTCCCTTGCATCTGCCTGTGGGCCGCTTTCGGCCTCGGCCTGCGCCGCTTCCTGTCGAACCCCCGCGCGCTGCGCATGTTCAACATGACGATGGCCGTGCTGCTGATCCTGTCGCTGTATCCGCTGGTCGCGCACCTGCTGGCGTAGTGAGTGCTCACCGCGCACCCGTTGAGATTCGCCCGATGCAGGCGTACCCTTTTGTTACGGGCGCGCGCAGCCGTTTCGCCGGTTGCGCCGCTGCTGCCGGGAGAGTGCCGATGAAGCCATTGCTGAGGGCGGGCGAACACATCGAAGGGATGCACTGGATCGCCGAGTATCACCCGCTCACGCACGAGATTCGCGTGCTGCGCGAGGACATCGAGATCGGTATCTACAGCGCGCCGCCGACGATGTTCGGTGAAGAGAAAGACATGGGCGCCGCGAACCTCGCCGATCATCGCGGCCGGGAGGCCGCGCTGCGCGCGTATCTGCGCAACTTCGTGAGGGAACACGACACGGAGGAATAGCCGGCGGCCCGCCGGCCACCGTATCAGGGGGCCGGCGCATCGCACCGGCCCGCGCTTCGCTCAATGCCCGAGCGATTCGATCTTGCCTGCCGGCTGCGTCACGCCATGCGGCCGCGCCATCTGCTTGATCAGCAGCGCGACGCACGCGAGCAAGCCCGCGACGGCGATCGTCGCGAACACGCCCGCGAACGAGAAATGCCGGCGCGTCAGCTCGGCGACGAGGAACGATCCTGCAATCCCGCCGAAGCGGCCGACGCCGAGCATCCACGCGACACCCGTGCCGCGCCCCTCGGTCGGATAGAACGCGGCGGCGAGCGCCGGCATCGACGATTGCGCGGTATTCATCAGCACACCGGCCACGAACACGACCAGCACGAGCAGCCCGACGTTGCCGGCCGCCTGCCCGATCGCATAAACGCTCACCGCCGTCAGCGCGTAGCACACCGCGATCACGCGGTTCGCGTTGAAGCGGTCCATCAGCACGCCGCACAGCACCGCGCCGACGCCGCCGAGCGGGAACAGCGCGGAGATCAGCGTCGCGCTCTTCGGCGTCAGGCCGGCATCCTTCAGCAGGATCGGCATCCAGTTGATCGACGCGTAGAAGATCACGAGCCCCATGAAGTACGCGAGCCACAGCATCACCGAGCCGACGATGTACGAGCGCGACAGCACGACGCCGAGGCCCTTGCTGCCCGTCTGCGGCGCGGCTTCGGTCAGCGCGAACGAGCCGGCGTTCTGCGCATCGCGCGAGATGCGCGCGAGCGTCGCGCGAACCTTGTCGACGGCGTGGTGGTTGGCGACCATGAAGCGCACCGATTCCGGCATCTTCAGCAGCAACAGCACGCCGAGCAGCAGCGGCGTCACGCCGCCGAGGATCAGCACGCTGCGCCAGCCGAAATGCGGAATCATCCATGCGGCGAGGAAACCGCCGAACGCGGCGCCAAGCGGGAAGCCGCAGAACATCAGGTTGATCACGGTCGCGCGGCGCTTGTCCGGGCAGAACTCGCCCATCATCGTGACCGCGTTCGGCATCGCCGCGCCGAGCCCGACGCCGGTGATGAAACGCAGGATCGTCAGGTGCCCGATCGTCGTCGAGAAGGCGGACATCAGGCATGCGACGCCGAACAGGAATACCGAGCCGAGCAGCAGCGAGCGGCGCCCGAGCTTGTCGGACAGCGGGCCCGACACGAGCGCGCCGCACGCGAGACCGAACAGCGCGGCGCTCAGCACCGGTGCGAGATCGGGTTTGGTGAGGTTCCATTCGCCGAGCAGCGACGGCGCGATGAAGCCGATCGCAGCCGTATCGAAGCCGTCGAGCAGCACGATCACGAAACACATGAGGAATACGAGCCATTGAAAACCGCCGAACGGCTGCTCGTTGATGAAGGTCTGGACATCGACCACGGGTGTGCGATTCATCGCGAGTCTCCTGATATATACAAGCGACGCGGCCTCGGAACCACGTCTTGCCTTTATTCGCGCACCGGCCATCCGGTGCGCCGCGCGCCGATGCTCTGCCGGCACGTTCATTCATCGCCGAGGCCCGCGAACCATCCGCGGGCCTCGACTCAACATCGGACTACACCCGGTACTTAACCGGCCGCATCCTGTTCCTTGAAGATCTTGTCCGCGAGATGGAACGCGGAATTCGCCGCCGGCACCCCGCAATAGATCGCGGTCTGCAGCAGCACTTCCTTGATCTCGTCACGCGTCACGCCGTTGTTGCGCGCTGCCCGCAGGTGCAGCGCCAGTTCCTCGCCGCGGTTCAGCGCCACCATCATCGCGATGGTCAGCAGGCTGCGCGTATGGCGCGGCAGGCCGTCGCGCGTCCAGATCTCGCCCCACGCATAGCGCGTGATCAGGTTCTGGAACTCGTCGGTCACCTCGGTGCGGTTCTCGAGCGAACGGTCGACGTGCGGGTCGCCAAGCACCGCGCGGCGCACCTTCATCCCTGCTTCATAACGTTCCTGGTCATCCATCGCCGGTGCCTCACGCGGTCAGGAAATCGAGCAGCGCACGGTTGAAGCCGTCGGTGCACTCGATGTTCGAAATATGCGCGGCGTCGAATTCAACGTGCTGCGCACCCGGAATCGCGGCGGCCAGCGCGCGGCCCTGGTCGGGCGGCGTCGACATGTCCTTCGCGCCGGTCACGACGAGCACCGGCAGCGCGATGCCTTTCACCTCTTCGCGCAGGTCGGCCGCGTTCAGCGCGTCGCAGTTCGCTGCATAGCCGTCCTTGTCGGTATGCACGAAGGTGTCGCGGATCGCATCGAACAGGCGCGGCTCGCGTTCGACGAACACGTCGGTGAACCAGCGCGGCAGCACGGCATCGGCGAGCGCGGCCATCCCTTCGGCACGCGCCTTCTGTGCCCGCGGCGCCCACACTTCCGGCGAGCCGATCTTCGCGGCGGTGTTCGACAGCACCGCGCGAACGATGCGCGACGGGAAGCGTGCGACCAGCGCTGCCCCCGTCAGCCCGCCCATCGAGATCCCGCAGAAATGCGCGCGGGCGATGCCGACGTGGTCGAGCAGGCCGATCACGTCGCCGGCGAGCTGCTCGATCGTGTACGAACCGGCCGGCGCGCCGGAATGGCCGTGGCCGCGCGTGTCGTAGCGCAGGATGTTGAAGTGCTGCGTGAGCGGGCGGATCTGCGGCGCCCACATCTGCAGGTCGGCGCCGAGCGAGTTCGAGAAGACGAGCCACGGCGCGTCGTCGCGCGCCGCACGGTCGATCCGGTAATGCAGTTTCACGCCGTTGACAGTGGCGAAAGGCATCAATGTTCTCCTGGTGATTGCGCGCCCGCATGCAGCGCGAGCACGGCGTCGACGTAGGCCTGCGCCTCGCCGACGTAATGAGCGGGATCGAGCAGCCGCGCGAGCGCGTCGCGCGACAGGTGGGCCGACACGGTCGCATCGGCGGCGAGCACGTCGAACAGCGTCGCGCCCGTGCGCACGGCTTCCTTCGACGCGTGTTCGACGACGTGATGCGCGTCGAGCCGGCCGATCTTGTCGCCGAGCGCGAGCATCACCGCTTCGCCGAGGATCAGCCCGCGCGTCAGGTCGAGGTTCGCGGCCAGGCGTTCGGTGTTCACGTCGAGGCCCGCGACGATCTGCGCGATCTGCGCCAGCGCGCCGCCGGTCAGGCGCGCGAGATCGGGCAAGGCATCCCATTCGGCCTGCCAGCCGCCGAGCGCGCGCTCGTGCTCCTGCACCATCCCCGCGAACACCGTCGCGACGAGGTTCGGCGCACGCACGGCAGCCGTCAGCACCGCTGCGCAGCCGACCGGGTTGCGCTTGTGCGGCATCGTCGACGAACCGCCCTTGCCGGCGGCAACGGGCTCGCCGAGCTCGCCGACTTCGGTCTGCATCTGCAGCGACACGTCGCGCGCGATCTTGCCGAGCGTGCCCGTCAGCATCCCGAAGCAGGACGCGGCTTCCGCGATGCGGTCGCGCTGCGTGTGCCACGGCACGGCCGGCGCCGCGAGCTTCAGGTCGGCCGCCAGCGCGGCCGTGACGCCGGCCGCGTGCTCGCGCAGGCTCG
The DNA here is from genome assembly GCF_020420065.1 of Burkholderia sp. AU31624. Classification (NCBI taxonomy): domain Bacteria; kingdom Pseudomonadati; phylum Pseudomonadota; class Betaproteobacteria; order Burkholderiales; family Burkholderiaceae; genus Burkholderia; species Burkholderia sp. AU31624. Next base: position 61,548 of record NZ_JAIZRT010000013.1, on the reverse strand, counting down.
CGAGCGTGCCGGCCGCGCCGCCGAACTGCAGCACCAGCGCACGCTCGCGCAATTCGGCGAAGCGCGCGCGATGGCGCAGCAGCGCATCGAGCCATTGCGCGAATTTCAGGCCGAGCGTGATCGGCAGCGCCTGCTGCAGCCACGTGCGGCCGATCATCGGCGTCGCGCGATGCGTGCGCGCGAGCGCCGCGAGCGATGCGCATGCGTCGTCGAGCATCGGTTCGAGCACGTCGAGCGTGTCGCGCAACTGCAGCACGGTGGCGGTATCGATGATGTCCTGGCTCGTCGCGCCCCAGTGCACGAACTTCGCGGCCTCGGGGTCGTCGGCCTTCACCTGCGCGGTGAGCTGCTTGACGAGCGGAATCGCGAGATTGCCGCCGAGCGCCGCACCGTGCGCGAGCGCGTCGGCGTCGAGCCGGCTCGCATCGCACGCGCGTTCGATCGGTGCGACCGCGGCGGCGGGAATCACCTGCTGCGCGGCGAGCGCACGCGCGAGCGCGGCCTCGACGTCGAGCATCCGCTGGATCGTCGCGCGGGGCGACCAGATCCGGTTGAGCGGCTCGGTGCCGCAGATGAGGGAGGTGAGGCGGGCGCTGTCTTCGAGCATGGCATCAGATTGGGGAAACGGCGTGCGCCTATTGTCCACCCAAGCGTGCCGGCCTGCGCGCAAGCGCACGCGCCGGCACGCTCGGGGTTCAGGCAGCGGCCTTTTGCGTCGCGTCGATCAGCGGCACGCCGGTCAGCTTCTGCAGTTCGTCGAACGACAGGTCGGTGAAGATCTCGCTCACCGCGAGGCCGTCGGCCGTCACGTCGAGCACGGCGAGATCCGTATAGATGCGGCTCACGCACTGCACGCCGGTGACCGGATACGAGCATTGCGCGACGATCTTGCTCTCGCCCTGCTTCGTCAGGTGCTCCATCATTACGAACACCTGCTTCGCGCCGATCGCGAGGTCCATCGCGCCACCGACCGCCGGAATCGCATCGGGCGCGCCCGTGTGCCAGTTCGCGAGGTCGCCGTTCGCCGACACCTGGAACGCGCCGAGCACGCAGTAGTCGAGGTGGCCGCCGCGCATCATCGCGAACGAATCCGCGTGGTGGAAATACGCACCGCCGGTGAGCAGCGTCACGTGCTGCTTGCCGGCATTGATCAGTTCGTCGTCTTCCTCGCCGGCCGCGGGCGCGGGGCCCATGCCGAGCAGCCCGTTCTCGCTGTGCAGGAAGATTTCCTTGCTCGGGTCGAGGTGGTTCGCCACCAGCGTCGGCACGCCGATGCCGAGGTTCACGTACGCGCCTTCGGGGATGTCCTGGGCGACGCGCTTGGCCATTTCATCGCGGGTCAGTCGTTTCATGTCGGGTCTCCTCAGGCGGCTTGGGACGTGGCGTGTTCGGCGGCCAGCTCGGCCGCGTGCGCGGCCTGCGGCACCTCGACGATGCGCTGGACGAAAATGCCCGGCGTCACGATGTGTTCCGGGTTCAGCGCGCCGAGCGGCACGACTTCCGACACCTGCACGATCGCCACCTTCGCGGCGCTGGCCATGATCGGCCCGAAGTTGCGTGCCGTCTTGCGATACACGAGATTGCCCCAGCGATCGCCCTTGTACGCCTTCACGAGCGCGAAATCGGCGTGGATCGGCGTCTCGAACACATACGGCTTGCCGTCGATCACGCGCGTTTCCTTGCCTTCCGCGAGCTTGGTGCCGTAGCCGGTCGGCGTGAAGAAGCCGCCGATCCCGGCGCCCGCCGCGCGGATGCGCTCCGCGAGGTTGCCCTGCGGTACGAGCTCCAGCTCGATCTCGCCAGCGCGGTACAGCCCGTCGAAGATCTGCGAATCGCTCTGGCGCGGGAACGAGCAGATGATCTTGCGCACCTGCTTCGCCTTCAGCAGCGCCGCGAGGCCCGTCTCGCCGTTGCCCGCGTTGTTGTTGACGATCGTCAGGTCGCGCGCGCCCTGTTCGATCAGCGCGTCGATCAGCTCGGACGGCATGCCTGCCGTGCCGAAGCCGCCGATCATGATTGTCGCGCCGTCGTGGATGTCGGCCACCGCCGACTGAAGCGATTCGAAAATCTTGTTGACCATGTCTCTTCCTGATACGAACCCGCGGCTCGATGCGCGGCCTGTCGAGGGGACACGCGCGTGCCGCGTGCCGCGCCGGGGCCGATGTCGATCCCGGTTTTGTTCGCTATTCGAACCGAGATTCGATTAGCGAACGATGGGCCGATCATAGAGTCGTGCACAGCGCATTGTCAAGGCGGGTTGCCTCGGGGGTCGCTGCGTCGTCAAACGGCAAGCCGACGTAGTTTTCGGCGAGCGCCTGCGCGGCGGCCTGCGAGCGCGTCACGTATTTCAGCTCGGCAAACTTCAGGCGATTGACGAACGGCGAGTCTTCCGGCGACGAATGCAGCATGTTCGTCATGAAGTACGAGAAGTGCTCGGCGCGCCACACGCGCTCGAGGCAGGTCGCGGAATACGTGTCGAGCAGCGTCGCGTCGCCGTGGCGGTAGCGCGCACCGAGCGCGCGGGACAGCGCGCGGACGTCGGCCACCGCCAGGTTCATCCCCTTCGCGCCGGTCGGCGGCACGATGTGCGCGGCGTCACCGGCAAGGAACAGGCGACCGTGCTGCATCGTCTCGGACACGAAGCTGCGCATCGGCGTCACGCTCTTCTGCGTGATCCGGCCCTCGGTCGGCGTCCAGCCCGTGTCGTTCGAGAAGCGCGTGTGCAATTCGTCCCAGATCCGCGTGTCGGACCATTCGGTGAGGTCTTCGTCGGGCTTGCACTGCAGGTACAGGCGCGTGACCGTGGGCGAACGCATCGAGAACAGCGCGAAACCATTGTCGTGATGCGCGTAGACGAGCTCGTCGAGCGACGGCGCCGCGTCGGCGAGGATGCCGAGCCACGCGAACGGATAGACGCGCTCGAACGTGTTCAGCCGCTCGGCCGGAATCGTCTGGCGCGCGATGCCGTGGAAGCCGTCGCAGCCGGCGATGTAGTCGCAGTCGATGCGGTCTTCGCGGCCGTCGGAGTGCTTGAACGTGACGAACGGGTGCTCGCCCTCGACGTCGTGCAGCGCGACGTCGCTTACTTCGAAGTGCATTGCGTGGCCATGCTCGACGCCGGCCGCGATCAGGTCGCGCACCACTTCGTGCTGGCTGTAGACGGTGATCGCGCGCCCGCCGGTCAGCTCGGACAGGTCGATGCGGTGGCGCTGCCCCGAGAACAGCAGCTCGATGCCGTGGTGTTCGAGCCCTTCGCGGCGCATCCGGTCGCCGAGGCCGGCTTCGTTCAGCGTGTCGACCGTGCCCTGCTCCAGCACGCCGGCGCGGATGCGGTTCTCGCAGTATTCGCGCGAACGCGCTTCGACGAGGATGGAATCGACGCCTTGCAGGCGCAGCAGATGGGACAGCAGAAGGCCGGACGGGCCGGCGCCGATGATCGCGACTTGGGTGCGCATTGTTCGTCTCCTGAACATTAATTCGAATCGTTGAACACATTTGAGCGCTTTCCCGACTATGCGGCAACGCGATTCAGGAGATATGTTGTATACGTTTTGACGATACTGGCCCGGCGATGGATGCGCTCGATCTGAACCTCATTCCCTACCTCGTCGCGCTCGACGACACGCGCAACGTGAGCCGCGCGGGCGATCTGCTCGGTGTCAGCCAGCCGCGCGTGAGCACGGCGCTCGGCCGCCTGCGCGAGTACTTCGGCGATCCGCTGTTCGTGCGCACGTCGCGCGGGATGGAGCCGACGCCGCGCGCGCTCGCGCTGCTGCCGGCCGCCCGCGACGCGCTCGCGCAGATCGAGCGCGGCCTCGTCGCGCCGCACGACTTCGACCCGGCCGCGAGCACGCATACGTTCTCGATCGCGCTGTCGGACGTCGGCGAGATCGTGTTCCTGCCGAAGCTGCTGCAGGCGTTCGCGACGCGCGCGCCGCACGCGAACCTGCGCTCGGTCTCGCTCGCGCACGACGAAGTCGGGCGTGGGCTCGAAGCCGGTTCGATCGATCTGGCGGTGGGCTACTTCCCGGATCTCGACGGCAACAACTTCTTCCAGCAGCGTTTGTTCACGCACCGGTTCGTGTGCCTGATGCGGCGCGGCCATCCGTTCGAGCAGGCGCCGCCGTTCACGGTCGAGCAGTTCCTCACGTGCGGGCACGCGGTGGTGCGCGCCGAAGGCCGCAGCCAGGAAGTGCTCGAGAAATATCTCGCGAAGCAGCGCATGCAGCGCCGTGCGGTACTCGAGACGCCGCACTTCATGAGCCTGCCGTTCATCCTGAGCCGCACCGACCTGATCGCGACGGTGCCGCATGCGATCGGCTATGCGTACGCGGCCGAGCACGCGTTCATCGTGCCCGTCGAGCCGCCGCTCGCGCTGCCGCGCTTCGACCTGAAGCAGCACTGGCATCGCAAGTATCACAACGATCCGCGCACCGCGTGGCTGCGCGGCGTCGTCGCGTCGCTGTTCAACGACGAGCAGGACGAATGGCCGAAGTGAGTGCCCGGCCCCAGGCCGCACACACGCCCCGCGAAAGCATGAAACAATGCCCGGATTCCGCGCCGCCCCGGCGGCGGCATTCGATGGAGCAGATAGATGGCTAAAAAGAAGTCCGCGCGGCCCGAGCCGGCCGCATCCCGACCGAGCCGCGAAGAAGCGGAAGACGCCGTTCGCGTGCTGTTGCGCTGGGCCGGCGACGATCCCGCGCGCGAAGGCCTGATCGACACGCCCGCGCGGGTCGTGCGCGCCTATGAGCAGTTCTTCGCCGGCTATGCGCTGGAGCCGCGCGACATCCTCGCGCGCACGTTCAGCGAAGTCGACGGCTACGACGAAATGATCGTGCTGAAGGACATCCGCTTCGAGAGCTACTGCGAGCACCACATGGTGCCGATCATCGGCCGCGCGCACGTCGCGTATCTGCCGAATCATCGCGTGGTCGGCATCTCGAAGCTCGCGCGCCTCGTCGACGCCTTCGCGAAGCGCCTGCAGATCCAGGAAAAGATGACCGTGCAGATCGCCGACACGCTGTTCGACGTGCTGCAGCCGAAGGGCGTCGGCGTGATCCTCGAGGCCGCGCACCAGTGCATTTCCACACGCGGCGTGCACAAGCCGGGCGTCGAGATGGTCACGTCGCGCATGCTCGGTACGTTCCGCACCGATCCGTCGACACGGCGCGAATTCCTGTCGATCGTCGCGAATCCTTCTTCCGTGAATCTGACGAATACGTAATGGAGCAGACGAAGCAAGCGGCGCACGCGCCCGTCGTGCTCGTGACCGGCGCCGCGCGCCGGGCCGGGCGCGCGTTCGCCGAGTATTTCGCCGCGCACGGCTATCGCACCGCGGTACATTACGACCGTTCGGCCGATGCCGCGCAGGCGGCGGCCCGTGCGATCGCCGAGCGCGGACACGATTCGGTCGCGCTGCAGGCCGACCTGTCGGATGCCGCGCAGATCGCCGCGCTGATCGACCAGGTGTATGCGCGCTTCGGGCGCCTCGACGTGCTCGTCAACAACGCGTCGGTGTTCTGGCAGGACCATTTCCCGAGCTTCGACCTCGCGGCGTTCGATCAGGCGTGGGCCGTCAACTGCCGCGCGCCGATCCTGCTCACGCGCGCGTTCTACGAACGGGCCCGCGCGGCCGGCGCGCAGGGTGTCGTCGTGAACGTGGTCGACCAGAAGATCAAGGAAAACTTTCACCGCGACCATTTCAGCTATACGGTCGCGAAGGCCGCGCTCGGCAACCTCACGCAGATGCTCGCGCTGTCGTCCGCGCCGGTGCTGCGCGTGAATGCGGTGTTCCCCGGGCTGATGCTGCCGAGCGACGACCAGACGCAGGCCGACTTCGAACACGCGAGCCGCGCCTCGACGCCGCTCGCGCGCATCGCGGGCCCCGACGACGTCGCGAGCGCGATCCTGATGCTGACGGGCAACGCGTACAACGGCGTGGATTTCGTCGTCGATGCGGGGCAGAACCTGATCCGCGTCGACCAGGACGTGCTGTACAAGCACCGCGCGCCCGACGGCAAGCACTGACCGGTGCGCGCGTCGGCGGCCGTCGGCCGCGCGCCGCGTTACGGCTTGTCGGCGCTCCCGCCTTCTCGCACCTTGCCCTGCGCGACGCTCGTGCCGGGCGGCACGCTGTGCGTGAGCCACACGTTGCCGCCGATCACCGAGCCGCGCCCGATCGTCACGCGGCCGAGAATCGTCGCGCCCGCGTAGATCACCACGTCGTCCTCGACGATCGGGTGCCGCGCATTGCCCTTGACCAGCGCACCGTCACCATCGGCGGGGAAGCTCTTCGCGCCGAGCGTGACGGCCTGGTACACGCGCACACGCTCGCCGATGATCGCCGTCTCGCCGATCACGACGCCCGTGCCGTGGTCGATGAAGAAGCTCGGGCCGATCTGCGCGCCCGGATGGATGTCGATGCCGGTCGCCGAGTGGGCGATTTCATTGATGAACCGCGCCAGCAGCGGCACGCCCAGCTGGTGCAGCGCATGCGCGAGCCGGTGATGCATCATCGCCAGCACGCCGGGGTAGCACAGCAGGATCTCGGTGATGTGCTGCGCGGCCGGATCGCCTGCATAGGCCGCCTGGATATCGCTGACGAGCAGCGCACGGACCGCCGGCAACTGCCGGCCGAATTCGCGCGCGATTTCGAACGCGCGTTCGTCGAGCTCGGCGAACGGCGTATCGGCATGCTCGGGCAGGAACGGCAACGCACGGCGGATCTGTTCGGACAGAATGCGCAGCGTGCTCTCGAGCGTGTGGCCGACGTAGAAGTCGACGCTTTCGTCGGTCAGATCCGCTGCGCCGTAATGCGTCGGAAACATCGACGCGCGCAGGCCGGTCACAATCTTGCAGATTGCATCGCGCGACGGCAGTTCGCGAATGCCGCGCGGATGGCGCGTGCGATGGAGTTCCTCGCGCGACTCGCGCAAGCCGGCGACGATTTCTTCAAGGCCCCACTGACGGGCGGGTGATGTCGACATATGCCAATGCAGGCGGCCGCGCTCGGTCGCACGGCCGCTAATAAAGTGACGGGTTCCGCAAGATTACCGCGTTTTTTGTCCGGGAGCGGCCCGCCGGGGCTCGGCCGGACGGCCGATGGCACGGGATCGCGACGGCGTCAGATCGTGATGCTGCTCGCGTCGATCCATCGCACGGCCCAGTCGCGCGCGTGCGCGATCGCGTCGCCTTCGTCGTTGAACTGGAGTTCGATCGGGAAAAATCGGTTCGCAACGAGTTCCCCGTCGCTCGATCGGGAGATCACGACGTAGGGTTTGAACGACCCGTCGCTGGCGCGCGCGGGCGCGCAGTTCAACAGATAACCGCGGTGCGTGAAGGCAGTAGTCGCTTGCATGAATCCGCCACCTCTAGTCCCTTGCTTTGTTGTTCACTACCCGTCTTTAAGGGTGCTGCGGCCCCCCGGCGCGGGCAGAGGCGGCGCGACTGAATCCCCTGTCGCCGCTTCGCAGGAAAAGAATCATACTCTGTAGAAAACGCGTCTTCTAGCTGAAATAAATCACGACAAATCAGTGCGCGTCGCGCGACCGCGGCGATCGCCCGCGCGCCTTTTCCCGTCATGCCCGGAACGGGATTTGCTTCGATCCGGAACGCTTCGCCGCGAGGAGAGCCGCGATGGAATCATCCAGTCAAACCGAGCGTTCGCGTCCGCGCAGCATCGAGCTCGACAACGACGACACGCACGACAGCACGGTCGACACCGATGGCAAGAACCGCGAGGCGGCGCGCCTTGCCGGCGGCGGGCCGATCTCGCCCGACGAAATCACGCGCAGCAACGCGTCGCTCGTCAACGCGATGCCGGAAGCCGGCGACGGCTTCGCCGGTTTCGACAGCCGCCCCGGCGGCAATCATCCGGCGTTCGCGCTGCGTGCCGGCTACATGGTGATCGAGAAGGGCTTCGACGCGCCGCCGCCCCTGAGCGACGCGCTGTTCGGCCCCGTCCACCGGATGTACGGCAGCACGTACTGGCCCGGCCACCAGCGTCGGCCGGAGCGCGTCTTCGAGCTGACGCCCGTGCCGAGATAGCCGGCGCGGCGTTTGAATCGATCGTTCGTTTGCGACCCGGTATCGGCCAACTAGCCGATGGCTGGGGATCGGCGTACGCGACCGTGCGCCGATCGTGCACCGGCAACCGCACAATGCACGATGCACGAACGAATGATTCCGCGCAGGGGCGCGGGCGGCGCCATGCACGCCCTGAATTGCACTGACGCACATGCGTTGATCGAGGTCATGTCGAAACCGCGCGGTTGCGATTGAATGGCGATGCGGGCGATACATCCGCGTGACCGTCCTGTTGTGTCGTGTCGTGTCGTGTCGATGCGTGCGTGCGCCACACGCGACGCCGATGCGCGCGCATGCCTTCCCGCCGACGATGCAGACAACAGCGGCCACCCCGTCGCACGACACGCAACACGTGTCGCAGCATGCGTAGGTGCCTGGCCTGCGCCGCGAAAACGGAAGCGGCGCCGCCGCGCGGCGCGAACGGCACCTCACTGCAAAGCCACGGCCGTTGGTTTACTCTGCCTCGCAGCATTGCGCATTGCCCAGCCCGATAGGCCATCCGGCCGACTTCGTTTCAACCCGCCACTCGGAGACACTATGTACAAGCGTATTCTGGTTGCCGTCGACGGCAGCGACACGTCCCGCCATGCGTTCGATGCCGCGCTGGCGCTCGCGAAATCGCACGGTGCCGAGCTGCAACCGTTCTACGTCGTCGAGAACGCCGCGATCTACTACAACGTGCCCGGCTACGATCCGTCCGTGCTGCGCGATCAGCTCGTCGCGCAGGGCAACGCACTCGCGAAGGATTTCACCGCGCTGATGCAGGCAGCGGGCGTGAAAGGCGAGACGAAGCTGGGCGAAGCAACGTCGCTCAACGACGTGTCGTCGCTGATCCTCGACGGCGCGAAAGCGTTCGATGCCGATCTGCTCGTGCTCGGCACGCACGGCCGCCGCGGGTTCCGCCGTCTCGTGCTCGGCAGCATCGCCGAGCAGTGCGTGCGCCACGCGACGCTGCCCGTGCTGCTGATTCCGGCGGCCGCCAACATCGACGAAACGGCCGCGTAAGCAGCGTTCGGCATGCGCGGGCAGTCGCGACGTTTTGTCACCCGACAGCGGCAAGTTGCGGTGGGACAATGATTCCGTCGATTCAACGCCGGAGTAAACGATCATGCTGACGCCCGTCGCCACACGTCCCGCCGCCACGCCTCATGCCGGTAGCTGGGCGCCTCGCCAGGCCGCGCACTGCTCGACGTGCGCCATGCGGCACCTGTGCATGCCGCAGGGCCTGGCGCCCGAAGCGCTCAGCCGCCTCGAGTCGGTCATCTGCGCGGCGCGCCCCGTCAAGCGCGGCGAAGCGCTATTCCGCGAAGGCGACGCATTCGACAACCTGTACGCCGTGCGCTCGGGTTCGCTCAAAACCGTCGCGACGCGCCACGACGGCCGCGAGCAGGTCACCGGCCTGCATCTCGCCGGCGAAGCGCTCGGCCTCGACGGCATCTGCGACGACACGCATCCGCGCACCGCGGTCGCGCTGGAAGACAGCTCCGTCTGCGTGATTCCGTACAGCGCGCTCAAGGCGCTGTGCTCGGAAGCCGGTTCGATGCAGTTGCGCATGCACAAGCTGATGAGCGAACAGATCGTGCGCGAAACGTCGCAAACGATGCTGCTCGGTTCGCTGAACGCGGAAGAGCGTGTCGCCGCGTTCCTGCTCGACGTCTCGTCGCGCTACCTGAAGCGCGGGTACTCGCCGTCGGAATTCAACCTGCGGATGACGCGCGAAGACATCGGCAGCTACCTCGGCATGACGCTCGAAACGGTCAGCCGCACGCTGTCGAAATTCCAGAAGCGCGGCCTGATCGAAATGCAGGGCCGCCACGTCCAGATCGTCGATTTCGACGGCCTGCATCACGTTTGATGTGATGCCGCACGGCGCGCACCTCTCGCGCCGCCTGCGTCACGCGATCGATCAATCGAGAAACAGCGCGGCGCGCGCCTTCAGCGCCGCGCTGAAATCGTCGAGCCAGCCGATCGACAAACGCCAGCTCTGCCAGTAAAGGTCGATGTCGATCGTTCGCCCGCGCGACATGTCGACCAGTTCACCCGCCGCCAGTTGGCGGTCGACCATCCGGTCCGGACACATCCCCCATCCCAATCCCGTTTCGCACGCACGCAGGTAGCCCGCGACGTGCGGTATCCAGTGCTGCGGCGGATCGAGATCCGCGCGTGTCACGCGCCGGATGAAACGCGCCTGCAGCCCGTCCTTCGGATTGAACATCACGCACGGCGCGCGGCGCAGCGCATCGCGCGTGATGCCCGCGTCGAAGTAGCGCTCGTAAAACGCCGGCGAGCACACCGCGCGATAGCGGATGCGCCCGAGCCGCTCCGAGCGGCACCCCTGGATCGGCTCGGCCTGCGCGGTCACCGCGCCCTGCACGCTGCCGTCGCGAATGCGCGACGCGGTGTAATCCTGGTCGTCGATCACGAGGTCGAGCAACGTTTCGCGCTCCGTGCAGAACGGCCCGACCGCGTCGATGAACCACGTCGCGACGCTGTCGTCGTTGACGGCCACGCGCAACGTCGGCCACGTGCTCGCGATCTGGCCCGGCAGTGCGGGCATCCGGCCGCCCAGCTCGGCCTCGAGCAGTTGCACGCGCTCGGTATGCCGGCACAGCAGCGCACCCGACGTCGTCGCGACGCATGGCTGCCCGCGCTTGACGAGCACGCTGCCGACCCGCTCCTCCAGCAGTTTCACGCGCTGCGACACGGCCGACGCCGTGACGTTCAGCTCCTTGGCCGCCCGCTCGAACGAGCCGTGCCGGATCACGGCCGCGAGGGCATCGAGCAACGCGTAGTCGAGCATTAGATTTCCTTAATCGGCATTAGGTGATTTAGCTTCTCTTATTTTCAGGCTGACCGCAGACTAGCGCTACCCGATTCATCCGTCTACTGCTTCCACTGCTGTCACCCATCATGAACTGGCTCGCTTTTTCCCACGGCGCCGCACTCTGCGGCTCACTCATCGTCACCATCGGCGCGCAGAACGCATTCGTGCTGCGGCAGGGCATCATGCGCTCGCACGTCGGCAAGATCGTGCTGCTGTGCGCACTGTCCGACATGATCCTGATCGGCGCGGGCGTCGGCGGCGCGTCGGTGCTCGTCGAACGCTATCCGACCTTCGTCCATGCGGTGCTGTACGTCGGCCTCGCGTATCTCGCGTGGTTCGGCATCAATGCGTTGCGCCGCGCGTTCAAGCCCGGCCACGAAACGCTCGACGTGCGCGGCGACGCGGTCGCGCCGCCGCCGCAGAGCGGCCTCGCGATCGTGCTGATGACGCTCGCGTTCACGTGGCTCAACCCGCACGTGTATCTCGACACGTTCCTGCTGATCGGCACGGCCGGCGCACGCGAGCCGGAAGGCGCGCGGCTCGCGTTCGCGATCGGCGCGATGTCGGTCAGCGTCGTGTGGTTCCTCGGGCTCGGCTACGGCGCGCGGCTGCTGGCGCCGTGGTTCCGCAAGGCGACGGCGTGGCGCGTGCTGGATGGCGCGATCGGCAGCATGGTGCTGTTTCTCGCGGCGGTGCAGTTGCGGTAAGGAGGGAAGGGTCGCGGCAGATCCGATCCGCCGCGACGTCGGGTTGTCCGCTCGCTGTTGCGAGCGGTGTCGCGTGCGGCGTCAGGCGTTCGACGTCGCATCGGGCAGCGTATTGCCGCCGGCCGTCGCGGGCTGGTTGCTGGCCAGCTGAGGCTCGTTGGCCGCCGTCGGCTCCTGCTGCTTGGCCGGATCGGTCCTGGCCAATTGCGCAGCGGCATGCTCGGCCTTGTCGCCGGCGTAGCGCCAGTAAAGAAACCTGTTGCCACGCTTACCCATGAAGTACTGTCGGTTGACCGTCCAGCGGCTCATCTCGGCAGGGCCAACGTATCCGTCTTCCATCTGCTTCTTGAAACCGGCAATCGAGTCGTGCACGTAGTGATCGAAGAACTTGTCGAAGATCGCGCGCGCTGCCGGATCGATCCCCCCCAGCCAGTTGCCCGTGACCCGAACAGCCGCATCGATGGCTTTTTCCTGCTCCGAAACAGATACGGTCAGATATCCACCGTTCGCATGACGCAGGCAATCCGTATCGTAATCCCACTCGCGATCGGTAATGGCCATATGATCGTCCACGCCACCCGGCGGTTTCAGACGTCCGTCCTTCAACCGTCGGCTTCTGCTGGCCCGCCACTGGTAATAGCGGTTCATGTGCCAGATGATCTGCGCCTCGAGCCTGTCGCTGTTCGGTGCCACGCCCGCGCTTTTGACACCTCCCTGGCCCATATAGACATTCCAAGCAGCCTCAAGGTCCTTGGAAATCTCGAACAGCTGCCCGGCGTCCGCCATCACCTCCTGCGGTGACCGGAACGGGACGCCGGCTTTCCAGGCCTCGATATAGAGATTGTTCAGCGCGACGTTGGCCAGCTCGTTGGTTCGACCTTCCTGGTAATTGCGCTCGTAACCGCCGCCTACGTCCGAGTGCATGCCCGGGTAGTACACTTCGCAGCAGTTCGCCGGAATCTTCTGATCTTCCCGCACCGAGTCACTGGGGAATTTTTCCCGGACCTCCTGCGAAGCCACGTAGTGAACGCACTGTCGGACATAGCCTGGTATGCGGATATCGTTCGCCCACTCAGCGTGACCTCCCTTGTCGATGTAGGCCAGGTAACCGCCGGCGTACGGTCCGAACGGTCCGAGCAAAGGCATGACGAGGATGGGTGCCGCACTCTCGAGGCGGCTGCCGCCAAAGCCCGTCGACGACACCGTATCAAGAATTCCAAGGAAGTAGACAACCAATTCGGGGCGATGCCCCTTCATGTTCTTCTTGTTCCACCAGAGCCGCCCGCCGATATTCTCGGCGAGTTGTTCGGTCAGCATGCGAACGAAGGCGCGTGCTTCCGTCGCGCCGCGAGAGAAGCCGAATACCGCCAGGTTGATCTGACTCACCGCCGGCATGTGGTTGGTCACGTGCTTGTCGAGCTCGTCGAGCATCCATCGGATACGCAACTCGCCTTTTCTCGCGGCAGCCATACCGAGCGCATTGTCGAGACCTTTTCCGCTATCCCCCACTTTGCTGCACGGCGTGCCGACACCTTCGACATAACGCGCGACAGTCCGGGGAAACGCGTTGTCTTTGGCGTGTGCAAACTGCCAGAGCTTCGCGATATTGCTGTATTTGGTCAGTCTGACGTCCTTCAATCCACGGCCGTCCAGGTCGAAGTTGTTGCCCGTTCCGTCGAAGAAGGCCGTGAACCACACGGGTTTCGGGCACTCCTTGCATTGCTCGATCAGCAGCGGATCGAGAATCTCGCGCTGGGCACTTCGGATAGCATCCTCGGCCGGCGTGAGATCCGAGATGCGTCTGATGATGGGGGGATTGCTCATGGCGGTTTCGCTCCTGTTCCGGCAATGCGTCCGACATCAATTCCATTGGGTCGGCTTCTTGCGCCCATAGAACGGATTGGAAATTTCCTTCAGGCAGGCACGGCCGGCCAGCTTGCGCTGCTCGTCGCGCATTGAAAGCGCCACCTTCGGATCCGGGCCATCGACCTGGAAATTCATGTCGCCTTCCACATGGCCATCGGGGAAGAAGTGCAACACGATACCGCCGCTTTTGCCCTTGACGGGAGGACGCGTGATCGTGATCTCGCCTTCACACCATGCCATCCCGGGTCGGGTTTCGCGATGCGTATATTCGTCGTAATCCGGAGACGACGCTTCCAGTGCGCGCTTGTCGACTACCCGCTCCCACCACACCTTGAACTTGCGGGGGGTTGTCCAGCGAAGATCCCATGCGAGGCTCGGTCTTTGCCCGCCGCCGCCTGTCCAGCGTGTCGCGTTCCGCGGCGTGGCACTCGCCCCATCTGCGCTTGCCGCATCGTCGAGGCTGTTCTTGTCGGGCGGCAGGAGGTAGACGCCGTAAATATCGTAGTCCGTATAGTTGAAAGACCCCGCCGTAATGACGTCGTAGTTCGGGTCATTCCACTTGTTCGCGTCGCCGGGTGCCAGGCTTTCCTTTTCGGCATCGCCCGTGGTCTTGCTGCATGCGGCCGTGGAAAAAACCATCACGGACAGCACGGTGATCCAGCAGCGGTTCATGTTGAACATCCTTCTTTCCCAATCGATTTCATTCCGGGGCCGATTACGTCCATCCAACCAACCCGATAAAAGCAACGCACCGCGCCTGCGCCGCTAACCCGCCGCTTCCCGCATCTGCTGCCAGCCCTCGGCCGGAACAAGCCCCAGCGCCTGCGGAAAATCCTGCCCTTGCGCCACCGCGTCGAACACGGCAGCCATCGCCGGATGCTCGTCAAAGCGCGGGCCGTACCGTAGCGCCAGTTCGCAGTAGATCAGCAGCGACACCGCGCTTTCCGTGCCATGCGCCCGGCACCGCGCAAGCTGATCGCGCACGAAACCGTAGTGCTGCGCAGCCGGCAACGACGCCAGCAGCGCGGGCTTCTCGGCGCGCAGCCGCTCGATCATCGTGTACGGATAACAGGCAGCCAGCAAGTCGTCCTCCTGTGCCTGGGACAACTGCAGCGGAAACTCGGCAGCCTGCCTGACGTTGGCAGGAGCGGCGATTTCCGCCGTCCGGATCTGCAGTTCGGTATCCAGATGAATCCAGTGCCGCACGCCTTGCGCCAGATGCGCGCGATGCGCCGCGGGCAGAATCTCGAGCCAGAACGGGAGCACGCGCGGATCGAAGAAGCGCATCAGCATCGCGCTCTCCATCTGCTCGAGCTGAACATCCACCATCGGTGCGAGATGCGCAGCCAGTTGCGCGAGCGTCAGTGGCGAAACCAGCACGCTCGCCGCCTGCCACGGAATGTGACGCGGACCGGTCTCGCCCACCGCATCGGCCCTGTCATCGGCGGGCTGCCATTCGAACAGCAGCGGCCCGACGATCCTCGCTTCGTCGTCGGCATTGTCGAGCAGCGATGCCCCGACAAACGCCGGCCACGACGCCTTTTCTTCATCCGGCAATGCATTCAGCAATGCACCGTCGACCAGGACGTAAGCTCGCAGCCCGTCCTGCGAGGACAATGCGGCCTGAAGCACCTCGACCGCCTGCGCGGCCTTCAACTCGTTCGTCATGCGTTGCCCTGCCTCAAGCCTTGGCCGCGAATGGCGACGCCATCGACGCCGCATTGACCATGCACGGTGCGCATGCCGTTCCCGGGAACGCCTGTGCGGGCACCGGCAGGCTGTCCGGCCCGATGAACGTGTGCGACGCGGCATGCGCCGTCCATTCGCCCTTGGTCCCATGGACGATGCCGCTGCCGTTCCAGCGCGTATAGCTGGTCCCGCCATTGATCAGGACTTCTTCCTTTGCGGTGATGGTGATGCGGTTCGCATCCACCTTCACGTCCAGCTTGGCCAGCACGTTGACGCTGTCCTTCAGCGCCTGGATGTCGATGTCCGCGGCGGCGGCCACGAGCCGGATGCCTTTCTCGAATGCGGCGACGCGCACTGCCTCCTGCGCACTGACCAGCATGCTCTTGCCCGCGGCGACGCTCGTATGGGCGCCGCTCGTCAGCGCGACGTGCTGGTCGCTCGCGACATGGGTCGACCCCGTCGTCGTGGCCAGGATGCCGGCCGGGCTGGCAAGCGCCAGGAACGGCTGCGCGAACTCCGGAAACTCGCCCTGCTGCGGATTCCCGCCGCTACCTCTGAGGCCGTCGTTCTGCGTCCTGAGCGCCTGGTGGACGGCATCCTGGTCGCCGGACGCCTGCGCCTTCACGTCATGCGCGGCACCCGACAGCGATTCGTGCAGATCGTGTGCCTTCTCGAGGCGCGCGGCAGTCTCGTCGAGGTCGGTCGCATGGGCCCGCGCGTCGTAACGCGCCTCGCTGGTCACCAGCAGGCCCTTGGCGGCCCGCACCGCGCCATGCGCGTCGGTCCGCAATTCGAAACCACGCGCGCGCTGATCGGTGCGCCCCTGCGTCTTGTCGATGCGGACGTTGTGCCCCAGCGTCAGTTCGCTCGCGTCGGTGTCGCTGCGCAGCTTGAGCTGGAGCTGTTGCGGCGTGTCGTCGAGCAGCACGTGATTCGAACGTCCGCCCGCAGCATTGCCGCTGTCGCCCGACAACTCGCGGCTGCGCAGCCCCGTCAGCACCTGCTGGTCTGGAAGCGCCCACGGCGGCATCCGTTCCGCGTTGTATGTAGTGCCCGCCACGATCGGCCGGTCGGGATTGCCGTCGAGGCACATCACGATCACCTCGCTGCCCACGCGGGGATGCGCGATCATGCCCTTCTCGCCGCCGGCCCAGCCGGCTGCTACGCGAATCCGGGCGCTGGTCTGCGCCGCACGATCCCAGTGGTACACGATGCAGACCCGACCGTACTCGTCGACGTCGACGCTGCCGGCGCCCTTCGCGCCCGCGATGGTCGCGGTTTGCGGTGCCAGCACGCGCACGGGTTCGCTGTTGAAGCCGCGGCCCGGGCGCCACGGCGTGTGCC
Source organism: Burkholderia sp. AU31624 (assembly GCF_020420065.1). Taxonomy (NCBI): domain Bacteria; kingdom Pseudomonadati; phylum Pseudomonadota; class Betaproteobacteria; order Burkholderiales; family Burkholderiaceae; genus Burkholderia; species Burkholderia sp. AU31624. Next base: position 45,030 of record NZ_JAIZRT010000013.1, on the reverse strand, counting down.
GCAGGCCTGCGACGAAGCGGTTGCGATACTCCGGCTTGCCGTCGGCCTGCAGGTAATTGTTCGCCGCTTCGTGCCGGGCTTCGAGAATCAGGTAGCGGTGATCCTCCGGGCTGCCCGACGCCACGCTGAAGTGATCGGACAGCTGGAACCAGCGCCCGGGCAGGATGCCGTGATGATTGCCGGCCCCGTCGAAACGCGATGCCGCCGCCTCGATCTCTTCCATGCGCACACGCGCCAGCGCATCGCCGGAGCGCGCGTCCTTCACGAAACCATAGTGCCCGACGTATTCGTGGTGCTCGACCTGCGGCGCGACACCCGGCGGGTGAAGCGTCGGAATCTGCGCATGGGCGGCATGCGGCGCCTTGAAGTCGAACGCCGTCGCGCTGTAACTGCCCGCGGACAGCGACCGTACCGCTGACCATTGCGAAATGGCGTCCGCGGCCATCGGGCCGTCATGCGTCTGGAAGCGGATCTCCGGCGAGCGGCCGTCGATCGCCGGACACTGCACCGTGCTGTCGTCACCGACGATCAACTTCAGCCCCTTCTCGTCGTGCTCCCACCAGTACAGGTAGCCGACGGCTTCCAGATGACGAACGATGTAGTTCCAGTCGCTTTCGCCGAGGCCGCCACCCTGAACGTTCATCGTGCGAGCCGGATCGTCGCCGCGCACGCGCCATTCCCAGGACGGCGCGAGCCCCTGGTAATCGGCGAGTAGCGCGCCGATCTGCTGCTGAAGCGACTGCCCGAGGAACAGGCGGTTGTTCACGCGCGTCCGCAGGAAGTGGCTCCACGGGCGCAGCACGGCACGATATTGCGCGACCGAATCGTCGTTGCGGACGAGCGAAAACTCCGTGCAATAGCCGGTGAAATGACGCAGGCCGCCATCGGGGCGCACCATCGACACCGCGAGCAGCTTGCCCAGCATGTCGGCAAGCGTGACGCCCGCCTCGCCGGACAACAGCGTCAGTTCGAACGTGAAGTCGATCCCGAGCCCCTCATGCGCGACGAGCCGTTCGACGACCAGCCGCGCCGGACGATGCCTGCCGTACGAGTCGGTGACCGAGGGTGCGTCGTCGTGAGGGAAAGACAGCGTGAGCAGGCGCTTGTCTTGCAGGAAAAACGGAGTTCGAATGAATGCCGCAAGGTCAGCCATGACCGCCTCAGAATGTTTTTTCGTTCGTATGGCAGCGGCCTGCTGCCTCCCATAATTTTGGGATGAAAGGATATCGTAGACACCGACCGGCGACAACGCCGACCCGCCCGGCAATTTATTCTCATCGCACCATAAAATCGGTAATAAATACAATATCTTGCCGCATACCGGGCGGCGTTCGAACGGATGATGTATCCACGATGACGTCGCTTGATCCGGCATCCCGACACACGGCCTTGGGACACGCCGTTTTGCGCACGGTGGGCGGAACCTCATGCTGCGCTCGGCCGTCTCAACGCGACCGGCTTCATCTCCCGCAGTCCAATCCCCTCACCTCGCAACACCCGGAGAGAAACATGGCACTACGCACCCTCGGCACGTCGAACATCCAGGTTTCGCCGCTCGCGTTCGGCGGCAACGTCTTCGGCTGGACCGTCGACGAGAACACGTCGTTTGCGCTGCTCGACGCGCTCGCCGACACCGGCATCAACTTCATCGACACGGCCGACGTCTATTCGGCCTGGGTACCCGGCAACCACGGCGGCGAATCGGAAACGATCATCGGCAAGTGGCTCAAGCGGTCCGGCAAGCGCGAGCAGGTCGTGATCGCGACCAAGGTCGGGCTGCTGGCCGCGCGCGCGGGGCTGACCCGCGACAACATCCTGAAAGCCGCCGACGATTCGCTGCGCCGCCTGCAGACCGACTACATCGACCTGTATTTCTCGCATCGCGACCTCGCCGATACGGCCCCGCTCGAAGAAACGCTCGGCGCCTATCAAACGCTGATCGACGCGGGCAAGGTGCGGATCATCGGCGCATCGAACTACAGCGGCGCACGGCTGCGCGAAGCGGCCGACATCAGCAAGCGCGACGGGCTGCCCGCGTACCAGGTCATCCAGCCCGAGTACAACCTGCTCGACCGCGCCGATTACGAACGCGATCTCGAACCGGTCGTGCGCGACCTGAAGCTCGGTGTCGTCAACTACTACGCGCTCGCGAGCGGGTTCCTGTCGGGGAAGTACCGCAGCGAGGCCGACCTGAAGAAGAGCGTGCGCGGCGATCGCGTCGCCGGGTATCTCAATGAGCGCGGGCTGCGTATTCTTGCGGCACTCGATGCGGTAGCCGAGAAGCACGGCACGCAGCCGGCCGCGATCGCGCTTGCATGGCAGATCGCGCGGCCGACGATCACTTCGCCGATCGCCAGCGCGACGTCGCTGGCGCAGCTGGCATCGCTCGGCGAAGCGATCCGGGTTCAGCTCGATCAGGATGACATTCGCCGGATCGACGAGGCGAGCGCGGGTTGAAGTGGGTGGCAGCGAGCCGGTCGATCGGACCGCGCAGTCTGCGCGGTTCCGCGACCGGCCGGTGCCATGCGCGCGCTCTGGTTACAGCATTCGGCGGGGCGGGTCATTCGTGAGCGGCGGGTGGATACAATGGCGCGGGGCCGGGCGGCCCGCCGCACAATCTGCGATGCGTACGTGATGCCGCGCATCGTGTCCGGCAATACGAACGCACCGACGATCATGATCGCGGAGCGCTGTGCCCAGTTCATACTGGCGGAGTAACGCAACACGGCGCGCGGGCGCTTTCGTTCACGACAAAAAAGCGGCGCGTGAGATACGCGCCACGGCTCCATCTGCATCACCTACCGGAATCAGCCCCGTCCGTCCGCGCCGCCTCGCGCAGCGCCATCGGCGACGCGCCATAGCGCTCGCGAATCGCACGGCTGAAATGAGCCTGGCTCGAAAAGCCCCAGCGGAACGCGATTTCGCCGACACTCGTCTTGCGCAGCCGCGCATCGGTCAGCTCGCGATACGCATGCGACAGCCGCTCCGACCAGATGTGCTGCGTGATCGACTCGCCTTCGGCCGCGAAGAGCCGGCTCAGATGCCGTAGCGACAGCCCGACCGCATCGGCGACGGCCTGCGGCCCAAGTTCGGGGTCGCCCAGATGCGTCGAGATGTACTGCTTCGCGGTCAGCAGATACGACAGTGACGCGCGTGAAGCGCCCGCACCGTTCACCTCCGCATCGATGAGTTCCGCGATCAGCGTGCGCGTGCGCTCGGCGAACTGTACGGCGTCACGCTCGACCGGATCCTTCATGAAGCGCTCGACGCTCGCGCGCAACGTCGCGCCGAGCATCGCGCCCGCGCCCGGCTTCGGTGCGATCCGCAGCGGCAGCGCCGCCAGTTCCGCGTCGAGCCGGTCGTCGAACGTCGTGATCGGAATATCGATCAGCAGCTGCCGCATCGGCGTCAGGAATCCGAACAGATAGGGCACGCGCGTGTCGTAGACGACGACATCGCCGGCGTCCGCGAGCAGGCAGCGGTCCCGCTGGATGAAATACGCGCGCCCGCTCAGGATCTGGCACGCGAACAGCGACTCCTTCGGCAACTGGCGCACCAGCGCGGGACTGCGCTCGATCACGTGATCCTGGCCGCTGATGTCCGCGATGCCGAGGCCCGGCAGCGCGATGTCGGTCTTCTCGACCTCGAGCCCGGCCGGCGACAGCGACGAGCAGCGCAGCCCGACCAGCGTCGCCGCATTGAACGCATCCCAGTACGCCATCCTGTCGCGCGCCGGCACGTCGGCCGTCGAGCCTCGCGTGCGGGAAAAAACGGTCGAATTCGTCACGTCGCCTCCTGCGGGCGCCTGTCGTGCGGAGCGGCACGGATTGGGGGATGGTTCGCCTGGATTTTGGTGCGATGCAATGTCCGGCGCGGTCAAGCAATGCGTCCAGCCCAGTCAAGAGCGGCGCGCACCGGCTGGCTAAAGTCGAGCCCACGACAACCGATACCCAAGGAGACAAACCGTGGTCGACAAAGCCGTAGCCGAATTCTGGCAAAACATCCCGCCGATTGCCAATCCGTTCAAGCCCGATGCGCTGCCCGAAGCGTACATCGCGAACGCGGCCACCGACGACGAGCGCTATTACGTTCCGTTCACCGAAACGGTTTCGTCGCGGCCGCTGTGGATCTCGCCGTCGCAGAACAAATGGTGCGACATCCTGATGGCGAAGGAAGCCGGGCTCGTGAACCGGCACTATCACCCGCACGAGGTGTTCGCTTACACGCTGTCGGGAAAGTGGGGTTATCTGGAGCACGAATGGACCGCGACGCGCGGCGATTTCGTGTACGAGACGCCGGGCGAGGGCCACACGCTCGTCGCGTTCGATCACCCCGAGCCGATGCGCGCGTTCTTCATCGTCAAGGGGCCGCTGATCTGGCTCGACGAAGCAGGCAACCCCGACGGCTACTTCGACGTGCATTCGTACATCGCGATGTGCAAGGCGCATTACGAGCAGGTCGGCCTCGGCGCGCAAGCGATCGAGAAGCTGTTCCGCTGACGCGCGGCGAGGCTCACCATGACATCCCCGTCCGCCTCCCGATCCACCTGGACGTACGAGAACAGGTTGCTGCTGATCCTGTTCATGACGTTCGGCTTCGTGTTCTTCGACCGCCTCGCGCTGTCGTTCCTGTTCCCGTTCATGTCGGCCGAGCTGCACCTGACGAACACGCAGCTCGGCATGGTGTCGTCCGCGCTCGCGCTCACGTGGGCATTGTCCGGCGCCGCGACCGGCGCGTGGTCCGACGCCCGCGGCACGCGCAAGCCGCTGCTGGTCGCGGCCGTGCTCGGCTTTTCCGTGTGCTCGGCGCTGTCGGGGCTCGTCGGCGGCTTCGCGAGCCTGATCGCGTTCCGCGCGCTGATGGGCATCGCCGAAGGCCCCGTGCTGCCGCTGTCGCAATCGCTGATGGTCGAAAGCTCGACGCCGAGCCGCCGCGGGCTGAACATGGGCCTGCTGCAAGGCTCCGCCGCCGGCCTGCTCGGCGCGATGATCGGCCCGCCGGTGGTCATCGGCATCGCGACCACGTACGGCTGGCGCGAGGCGTTCTACGTGTCGTGCATTCCGGGCTTCCTGATCGCGTTCTGTATCTGGCGCTGGGTGCGCGAAGCGCCCCCCGGCGGCGTGCGGCACGCGCAGGCCGAACCCGCCGGCGCACCGGTCGCGAGCGGCGCGGCAGTCAGCCGATGGGCGCTGCTGAAGGAGCGCAACATCCTGCTCTGCGTGCTGATCAGCGGCTTCTTTCTCACGTGGTTCGTCGTGATCATCTCGTTCGCGCCGGTGTTCCTCGTGGAAAGCCGCCATCTGTCGCCATCCGACATGGGTGTCGTGATGACTTGCCTCGGCGCCGCGTGGGTGTTCTGGGGCTTCGCGGTGCCGGCGATCTCCGACCGGATCGGTCGCAAGCCGACGATGATCGCGTTCGCGCTGATCGCGGCCGCGTGCCCGGTCGTGATGATCCATGCCGGCTCGCTGTGGGCGCTCGGCGCGCTCGTGTTCGCCACGTACACGGGCCTCGGCTGCTTCACTCTGTTCATGGCGACGATCCCGGCCGAAACGGTGCCGCCGCGCGCGATCGCCAGCGCGCTCGGCCTGATCATGGGCGCGGGCGAGCTGATCGGCGGCTTCGTTGCACCGACCGTCGCCGGCTTCGCGGCGGACACGTACGGCCTGCAGTTCGCGATGTGGACGTCGGCTGCCGGCGCGATCCTCGCGTGCGTGCTGTCGTTTGGCCTCGTCGAGACCGCGCCCGCCGTGCTGCGCAAGCGCGCACTCGCCGGCTCGGCCGCGAGCCATCTCGATCCACAAAACCTCGGAGGTCGCTGACATGCGGGCACTTCAATGGCATGGCCCGCGCGACGTCCGTCTCGTGGAAATCGACACGCCGCGCGTCGGCCCCGATGACGTGCGCATCGCGGTCGCGTACTGCGGGATCTGCGGCAGCGACCTGCACGAATATGCGGACGGCCCGCACGCGATTCCGGTCGACACGCCACATTCGCTGTCGCGCCGCACCGCGCCGCTGACGCTCGGCCACGAGTTCTGCGGCACCGTCGTCGAGGTCGGCGACGGCGTGACGGCGCTGCGCGCGGGCGATCGCGTCGCGGTCGAGCCCGAGTATCGCTGCAGCCAGTGCGCGTATTGCCGCGCGGGGTCGTACAACCTGTGCGTGTCGATGGGCTTCGCCGGGTTGATGGGCGACGGCGGCATGGCCGACTTCGCGGTCGTGCCGGCATACATGCTGCATCGCCTGCCTGACGGCGTGAGTCTCGAACAGGCCGCGGTGATGGAGCCGGCGGCCGTCGCGCTGCACGCATTGCGGCGTGGCGAACTGCGGCTCGGCGAGACCTGTGCGGTGTTCGGCCTCGGCCCGATCGGCCTGCTGCTGATCATGCTCGCGAAACTGCAGGGGGCGACCACGATCGTGGCCGTCGACGTCTCGCCCGAACGGCTCGCGGCGGCCGCGCGCTTCGGCGCGACGCATACGTTCGACGCACGCGCACTCGGTGCATCCGCGCTGCAGGAGGCGATCCGCGCGACCACGGGCGGGCTCGGCGTCGATGCGAGTTTCGAAGCGGCCGGGCTGCCGGCCACGTTCGAATCGGCGATGCAGGCACTGCGCAAGGGCGGCCGCGTCGTGATGGTCGGCCTGATGCCGCATGCGGGCTTCGACGCGTTTCGCGCGGTCAACGACGAGCTGACCTTCACGGCGAGCGTCGGCTACCGGCATGCGTACGAAGACCTGCTGCGCATCGTCGCGTCGGGCTCGCTCGACCTCACGTCGATCGTCACGCGCACCGTGTCGCTCGAAGACGCCGTCGTCGACGGCTTCGACGCGTTGCTCGCCGACCGCGCGCAAATCAAGATCCTCGTTTCACCCGCGCAACGGTCGGCCGGTCGCGCACACGCCATCGGGAGCGTCGAGCATGAGTCGTCAGTGGGCGTTTGAGGGCCGGTCCGTCGTCGTGACGGGCGGCACGTCGGGCATCGGTGCGCGCACGGCGATGCGGTTCGCGGAGGCCGGCGCGTCGGTCGTCGCGCTCGGGCTCAATGCGGCCGGCCCGCATGCGCCCGTGCATGCGGGCGTTCGCTGCGTGGAACTCGACGTGACCGACAGCGATGCGCTGACGCGCACGATCGCGGCGCTGCCGCGGCTCGACGTGCTCGTCAACGGCGTCGGCATCAGCCGGCACGCGGACGAATACCGGATGGACCAGTTCGAACTCGTGCTGAACGTGAACCTGACGTCGGTGATGCGTGCCTCCGACGCCGCGCGGCCGGCGCTGTCGGCACACGGCGGCAGCATCGTCAATGTGGCGTCGATGTACACGTACTTCGGCAGCAAGGACCGGCCCGCGTACAGCGCAAGCAAAGGCGGCATCGCGCAGCTCACGCGCTCGCTCGCGCAGGCGTGGGCCGATCGCGGCATTCGCGTGAACGCGGTCGCACCCGGCTGGATCGATACGCCGCTCAGCAGTGGCCTGATGGCCGACATGCAGGCGTCGCGACGCATCCTCGAACGCACGCCGCTCGGGCGCTGGGGCACGGCCGACGAAGTCGCGAGCGTGATCCTGTTCCTGTGCTCGCCCAGCGCGTCGTTCGTGACCGGCGCGGTCGTGCCGGTCGACGGCGGGTATTCGACGGTCTAGCGCGCTACCGAGCGGGCATCGGCACGCCCGCGATTGCTGCCGATGCCCGTCACACGCCGATTTCCTTTAGTTGGCACTGAGCCGGGATTCGTCCGGCTCAACTTTGTTCATATCAATCAGTAATCCCATCAAAAAATATCCGACTCGATCGGAATATGTGAGGCGCACATTGGAGATGACGAAAAAGACCGTTCTGGCGCTCGCGGCATGCGCCATTCCCACCGTGTCGTTCGCGCAAAGCAGCGTGACGATGTTCGGGCTGATGGATGCCGGCATCAGCTACGTCAGCAATCAAGGCGGCCGCGGCGCCGCGAAGTTCGACGACAACATCTTTTTCCCGAACCTGCTCGGTTTCGAAGGCAAGGAGGATCTCGACGCGGGCACGCGCGCGATCTTCCGGCTCGTCAACCAGTATTCGCTCGGCAACGGCTCGATCATCGGCGGCGGGCTGTTCGCACGCACGGCCTACGTCGGGCTGCAGAACGACCGGTACGGCACGCTGACGCTCGGCAACCAGTACGAGTTCATGGTCGACGCGCTGGCCGCGAGCGGCAACGAGATCGCACAGGATCTCGTCGGCCTGTACGGCTTTCGCAACGGGCCGTTCGACAAGCTCGCACTCCCGAACAACCCGACCGGCGCCTTCGACTGGGATCGTGTCGCGGGCAGCAATCGCGTCGCGAATTCGGTCAAGTACACGAGCCCGTCGTTGTCGGGCCTGACCTTCGGCGCGCTGTACGGTTTCGGGAACGTCGCGGGGTCGGTCGGCGCGAACAACACGGTCAGCGTCGGCGCGAGCTACGACAACGGCCCGTTCGGCGCGGGCGCGGCCTATACGAACCAGAAGTACGGCGCGACGGACGAGCTGCTGCCGACCAGCGTGCGCAACTGGGGCGCGGGCGTGCACTACACGCTCGGCACGGTCACGGGGAAAGCGCTCTTCACGACCGTACGCAACGCGCGGAACGGCGCGGGCGCATGGTCGGCGGAAGCCGGCGCCGCGTGGCGACCTTCACCGGCGTGGGTGATCGGCGCGAGCTACACGTACATGAAGGGCAACGACACGCTCGACAACGCGCACGCGCACCAGTTCCTGGCCGCCGTCCAGTACTGGCTGTCGAAACGCACGATGGTGTACGTGGCGGGCGTGCATCAGCGCGCGAACCACGGCAGCAGCGCGCAGATCAACGGCGTGATGGATGCAAACGGCGCGTCGAGCGGCGCGCTGCAGTCGATCGCGAGGATCGGGTTCAGCACGCGGTTCTAGGCTGCAGCCTCGGCGGATTCTGGCGGCGGACCCACGTACGGATCGCCTGACGACGCAGGCGCGGTGCCGGCCCGCGCGGCCGCGTTCGTCGTCACACGCTGCCGGTCATCCTCCGATCGAGTCGGTACGAATCGCAACGAATGCACGCCGCGACTAACCCGACGATCCCGCACCGCCCCCGTCCCGCATCGCCGCATCCCGACACTGCGACGGCGTGACCCCGAAGCGCCGGCGAAACAGGCGCGCGAAATACGCCGGATCGGAAAACCCCGACTGCAGCGCGAGGCGCGTAATGCTCGCCCCGTCGGCACCGGTTTGCGACAGCACTTCATGGCACTTCTCGAGCCGCAGGCGCTGGATCATCGCCTGCGGCCGCTCGCCGATCGATTCGAATGCCTGGTAAAGCGTGCGGCGGCACACCTTCAATGCCGCGGCAATGCGATCGGGCGACAGTTCGCCGTCGTCCAGATGCCGATGGATGTATTGCTGCGCATCGCGCAGCAACGTCTCGCGGATCTTGCGTCGCGAAGCGGGCGCCGTGCCGTCCGTGAAATCGATGGTCTCGGCGAGCAACGTCGCCACCAGTTCCAGCACGCCGAAGCGGCTGCGCGGATTCATGCGCCGGCCCTCGGCGATCATCGCCTGCAGGCTCGCGAGCGCCACGGCCGCGCCGCCCGTCGTCGGCATCGCGCGGCCGATCGCGTGCCGGGCCAACCCCAGCAGCGCGTCGTGGTCGGGCACTTCGCACAGCATCGTGACGAATTCTCCGTGTGCGTCGTTTTGAATCCAGTACGGGCTGCTCGCCTCGTACAGCGTGAAATGCCCGGGCGGCACGATCACTTCGCTGGCACCCTGCTCGAGTCTCGCCACGCCGCTCAGTTGCCAGATCACCTTGACGTAGCGGTGCTTCAGCGTCTTGCAGGCGGTGCGACCGATGGAGGCGCTATGCGCGCTGGCCGCAATGCGCGCCACGCGGCAGCGCGCATGATCGAACACGTCGACGCTCGCGTCGAATTCGCCGGACGCGCCGGCGTTCAGCTCCAGCGGGAAGAACCGATGCCGGATCTGCTCCGACCAGCACGACACGCCGCCCGCCTGCAGCGGCGGACGCGCTTCCGAATCGATCATGACGTTCGCCTCCAGAAAAATCCGGCTTTCAAGTACGTCCGTTGCGTGGCTGCCTTCGTGCGCGTGCAGCGGGCGCGACGATCAACTCGCCCGACTTCCGGTCATGTGCGACGACACGCGCCCGGCCAGCATCGATGAGAGGGGATCGGCTCGTAGCGTACGGCGCATCGATGCGAAAGAACATTCGCATAACTCCCATGCGTGGCCGGAGCGCTACCTGACGCTGTAAAGATTTCCCCTAGATGCACCGCACTCCTGACGGCTCTGCACGCAAACACATGCGAGCGAAAAACTGGCGCGGCACCCTGCTGACGGGCGGAAAGACGGCTTCCGGCCGGGCTTCACGTGCGTGGCCCATGCCGTCACGCAAGCCGCCCGAAGACAAACGGCGGCCGCTCGTGCGCCGCAGGAGGAGACAACCGATGAAACGACTTTCCCTTTCCGTGATGCTGTCCGCGCTCGTCGTCGCGCACGGCGCTCACGCAACCGAAGGCGGCGGCTCCGTCTACCCGACCGGGGCGGAAGGCTACCTGTGCTGCGCACTGCCGCCGCCGGGGCTCTATGCCCTGATCTACGCGGAGCGCTACCACGCCGGGGAGCTGCACGACAACGACGGCCGCAACGTCGCGCCGCCGGATTTCAGCATCACCGCGTATTCGGTGACGCCGCGGATCGTATGGGTCACGCCTTACACATTTGCAGGCGCATCGTTGGCCATGCACGCGCTGCTTCCGCTCGTCACGCTCGACGTGCACGCGGGCGGGCAATCGCAGCGGCGGATCGGCGCCGGCGACATGACGTTCGGGCCGGCGCTCGGCTGGCACGTCACGCCGACGCTTCACACGCTGCTCGCCGTCGATGTCTTCGCGCCGACTGGCCGGTACGACAAAAGCGACCTGGCCAACATCGGCCGGAACGTCTGGGCGATCCAGCCGATCGCCGGCGTGTCGTACGGCGGCCGCACCGGGCCGGTGTTCGATGCCAAGCTGATGTGGACCTTCAATCAGCGCAACCACGCGACGGACTACCAGTCCGGCCAGGAATTCATCGTCGACTATTCGGCGGGCTGGGGTTTCGGCAACGGCCTGACGATCGGCGCGGGCGGCTACGTCTACCGGCAGATGACGGACGATTCACAGGCCGGGCAAACCATCGCCGGCAATCGCGGCCGTGCGTTCGCGATCGGCCCGTCGATCAAGTACGACAGCGGGAAGGGCTGGTTCGTGACCGCCAAATACCAGATGGAAACCGATGTGCGAAACCGCCCGGAAGGCGCGGCGTTCTGGCTCAAGGCCGTGTTTCCGCTCTGATGCGAACGAAACCGCGTCGGCATCGCCCGACGCGAAGTCAGCGCAGGTCAGCCCTGCGCCGCCTCTTTCACCGACCAAGCAGCAGATCAGCGCCGCGTTCGCCGATCATGATTGCCGGCGCGTTGGTGTTGCCGCTCGGCACCTGCGGGCAGATCGAGCAATCGATCACGCGCAGATTGGCGAAGCCGTGCACGCGCAACGTCTTCTGGTCGACCACCGACGTCCGCGGGTCCGTACCCATCCTGCAGGTGCCGGCCGGGTGATAGACGGTCTTGATGTCCTGCCGCACGAATCGCTCGATCGCCGTCAGATCGTCCGGATCGATCCGGGCCGGCGCGACGATTTCCTTCACGTGCGCCTGCAGCGCCTTCGCGGACAGGATCCTGAGCCCGGCCTGAACGGCCCGGATCTGGCCATCGAGGTCGGCCGGGTCGCTCAGGAAGTTCGCATCGATCCTCGGCAGGTCCGACGGATCCTTGCTGCGCAACGCCACCCGCCCGCGCGATTTCGGTTGCAGATGGCCGACCTTGACCGACATGCCGTGCTCGCTCGCCGGCGGCGTCTCTCCCGGCGTGTTGTCGAAGTTGTCGAGCAGCGGCAGGAAATGGAACTGAACGTCCGGCCGCCCGGTGCCCTGCGTGTCGATGAATGCGCCGCCTTCGAGGATGTTGCTGGTCAGCAGCCCGCTCCTGAAGCACTTCCATTGCAGGAAATGGCGCATCGCCCGGAGTCCCGTGTTCTCGCCGTAGAGGCTCGCAGGCGTGCGAATCGACGCCTGCACCGACATGTGCAGATGATCGTGGAAATTCTGGCCAACCGGCAATGCGACAACCGGATCGATCCCGAGCGCAGCGAGATGCTCCGCCGGCCCGATGCCGGACAGCATCAGCACCTTCGGACTCCCGATCGCCCCCGCGCTCACGACGACCTCGTTGCGCACGCGTACTGACACGGGCGCATGGCCGCCTTCGCTGAATTCGACCGCGACCGCACGCCCCGCATCGGTCCGGATCCGGTGCACGAGCGCGCCGGTCACCACCTTCAGCTTCGCGTCGTCGCGCACCGACGCCAGATAGGTCTGCGCGGTGCTTGCGCGTTCGCCGTTGCGCGTCGTCGTCTGGTAATAGCCGATGCCCTGCTGCACTTCGCCGTTGAAATCGTTGACGTAGCGCAGCCCCATCTCCTGCCCGGCCCGGATGAACGCAGCCGTCAACGGATGGCGATAACGGTTCTCGCTGACCGGCAACGGGCCCGTCTGGCCGTGATACGCCGGCCCCAGGCTTTCGTTCGCTTCCGCCTTCGTGAAATACGGCAGCACGTCGTCGTAGCGCCAGTCCGAGCAGCCCCACTGCGTCGCCCAGTCGTCGTAGTCGTCACGCTGCCCGCGGATGTAAATCATCCCGTTGACCGAACTGCCGCCGCCCAACACCTTGCCCTGCGCGATGATCATGCTGCGGCCGTTCGCGTTCGGTTGGGGGTCGGTCATGTAGGGCCATGATTTCTTCTGGAACACCTGCATCACGCCGCCCGGAATCCGGTGAAACGGATTGTCGTCGCGCGTGCCGGCTTCCAGCAGCAGCACCGAACCGGCGTTCTGCTGGATCAACCGCGCGGCCACGACGCAACCGGCGGAACCCGCGCCGATGACGACGTAATCGAAGGTCAGGTCTTGAGTAGTCATGTGTCTGTCGAATGGGATAGGCGGGCGAGCAATGCCCGCGATCTTGTTGTTGTGTCTCCGAGCCGGCACGTGCACGGTTACATCGCGATCGTGACGACCTTCTCCTCCAAATACGCATCGAGCCCGCTCTGCGACAGGTCGCGCCCGACGCCGCTCTCCTTGAAGCCGCCCCACGGCAGCCGTGCGTCGAGCGGGCTCCACGCGTTCACCGCGACCGCGCCGACCCGCAGACGGGCGGCAGTACGGTGCGCGGTCGCGAGATCGCGGGTCCACAGCGTGGCGGACAACGCGTAGACGGTGTCGTTCGCCAGCGCCACGGCCTCGTCTTCCGTATCGAACGGCATGATCGTGCCGACCGGCCCGAACACTTCGTCGCGCGCGATGCGCATCGCCGGATCGACATTCGCGAACACCGTCGGCCGCACGAAGAAGCCTTGCGACGGCACCGGCTCGTCGCCCGCGACCATCGTCGCGCCGTCGTGAAGCGCCACGGCGATATGCGTCTTCACGCGGTCGGCATGGCGGGCGCTGATCAGCGCGCCCATCTGCGTCGCCGGATCGAACGGCGTGCCGACCCTGACCGACCGCGCCGCATGCGCGAGCGCGCCGACGACGTCGTCGTAGTGACGGCGCTGCACCAGCACGCGCGTGCCGGCCGCGCACGTCTGCCCCTGGTTGACGAACAGCCCCATCGCGACGCCGGCGATCGCCTGCTCGAGATTCGCGTCGTCGAAGATGATCTGCGGCGCCTTGCCGCCGAGTTCCAGCGTCAGACGCTTGAACTGCGCGCCGGCTTCGCGCGCGATCGTGCGGCCGACCTCGGTGCTGCCGGTGAAGCTGATCTTGTCGACGCCCGGGTGATTGACCAGCGCGGCCCCGACCGACGCACCGATGCCGTGCACGAGATTCACGACACCTGGCGGAAAACCAGCCTGCACCGCCAGGTCCACCAGCGCCCCGACCGCGAGCGGCGCGTCCTCCGACGGCTTGATCACGACCGTGCAGCCGGCCGCGAGCGCGGGCGCCAGCTTCCAGCACGCGATCATCAGCGGCGCATTCCACGGCACGATCAGGCCGGCGACGCCGACTGCTTCGCGTACCGTGTAGTTGACGGTCGGGCGCCCCATGAAGCCGCCGGTCGGAATCTGGCGGCCTTCAAGCTTGTCCGCCCATCCGGCGAAGTAGCGCAGTGTGTCGATCGACATCGGCAGGTCCATCATGCGCACTTCCATCGCGGGGCGCCCCTGTTCACGCGCCAGCAACTCGACGAAGCGTTCCGCGTCATGCTCGAGCAGGTCAGCCAGCCGGTTCAGCAGCTTCGCCCGCGCCGCGCCGGGCAACCGACGCCAGTGTCCGCCGTCGAATTCCGCGCGGGCCGCGCGCACGGCCCGGTCGACGTCGGCGCCGGTGCCGGCCGCCACGCGCGCAAGCAGGTGCCCGGTGCACGGTTCGAATTTCTCGAACCACTCGCCCTGCGCGGCGTCACACGCGTCGCCCGCGATCCGGTGTTGAAGGGTGTACTCGGCTGTCATGGGGTTGTCTCCAGATTGTCGAAAGCCGACCCGGCGCTGAAAGCCGTATCGGCCTATCTGGCCCACTGTAGGACGCGGGTGGCGGCACCGCTGGGACATCCGTGCATCGAGTGCAGGATTCAGATGCACAAGCGCGTGGCGTGTTCGTCGGCGCCGTTCGCATGCGCGTCCGCGCCGCGATCGGCGTGCGCGGCCAGCGCCTGGCTGACTCGCGCATGGTTGGCGCACCGCACGGCCGGCGGCATCGACGCGTACGCCGCGTCGCGAATCAATGCATGGCGGAACGAATAGAACACGCGATCGCGCCGATGTTGCGCATACATGATCCGCTCTTCGAGCAGCAGCTGCAGGTGCGCGTCGAGCGTGACGCGATCATGCGGCGATGCCGCGGCCAGCAGTTGCGCATCCACCTCGAGCCCGATCGTCGCGGCGAGCTGCGCGGTATCGCGCGCATCGTCGATCCGGTCGAACGCGCGACCGAGCATTCCGCCGAGACTGACCGGAAGCGGGCACGGGTCCATCGTCCGCAGCCCCGCGAGCGAGCCGTCCGCCCCGCACATCGTCAGTTCGCGCGCGACCGCCTCGATGAACAGCGGAATGCCCGCCGTACGATGGACGAGCGGATCGATCCAGGCCGGATCGAGCGCGCCCTGGCCCAGGTGCGCAGACATCAAGCGCCGCGCATCGTCGCGCGGCAGGCGGCGCAATACCAGGCGCTCGGTCGCGCCACGCCAGCGCGCGAGCCTGGCGGGTCGCGACGTGAGCACGATGAGCACCGGCGCGCGCGGCGAGCGCTGCAGGTACGCCAGAAAATCCTCGGTCGCGCGGTCGATCCACTGGACATCCTCGACGACGAGCAACACCGGCGCGCCATTGCCGAGCGACACGATCAATTGCGCGAGCACATCGAACAGCGCGTCCTGTTCGCCCGCGCTCGGCCGCCTCGCCGCCTTCGCATCGCAGGGCAGCCCCAGCCAGGTCGCAAGCGCGACACGGGCCGCCGCACGATCGCAGTCGAGCGCCGCGAGCATTGCGTCCGTCGCCGCGTGCGTGATGTCGGCCGGACTGTCGCCGTCGAGTTGCCAATGCGCGCCGATGAACCGCAGGATCGGAAACAGCGCATGATTCTCCCGCTCCGGCTGGCATCCGCAATGCGCGAACGCGTGGCCCTGTGCCCGCACGGTCTCGCACAGCCCGTGTACGAGGCGCGACTTGCCGATTCCCGCGTCGCCGACGACGAGCCGCGGCGGCACACCGTGCGTTACACGACGATGCCGTGCAAGCGTCTCCTGCCACGCGCGCAGCAGCGCATCGAGTTCGCGCGTACGGCCGATCATCGGTGCCCGCATGCCGCCGTCGAGCGAATCGAACGGCGTATCGGCCCGACGCTCGCCGAGCAGTTCATGCACCGGCTGCGGCGCGAGGCCCGCCCGCGCCAGCCGCAACCCGGTCGGCCGGAAGTCGGCATGCCGTTCGAGCGCGAGCCGCGCATCGTCGCTGATCAGGATCTGCCCGGGCCCGGCCAGCCGCAACAGCCGCGACGCGGCGGCCGGCGTCGATCCGCCCGCCCCCTGCGCCGCATGCGCGAGAACCTGCCCGACGTGAATCGCGGCGGCCAATTCGACGCGCCAGCCTTCGCCGCTGTCCGTACAGCCGGCTTCGGCCGGCACCGGCAACCGCGCGCCCCCGGCCACCCGCACCATGTCGAGTGCCGCACGTGCCGCGCGGCGCGCGGGCCGATCGATATCGCCTTGCAGGCCGAAATGGAACAGCAGCGTGTCGCCGAGCCGCTCGTCGACCTGCGCGCCATAGCCGACGGCGATATCCGCGCACTTCGTCAGCCACTGCGCCTCGTAGCGGTCGAGCAGGGCGCCGTGATCGGTTCCCGCATGGCGTTGCCAGCCGTCTCCGGCGATCGTCACGCAACAGCACAGCGTGGTGACCTGCCGGTATTCGCCAGCCGTTGCGACCGCGTCGCTGCATGGCGCGAACGGGTGCGGCCGCGTGCGCCGGCTTGCGCGGCCGGCATCGAACGGGCCGACGAGCGAGGCGAAATTGAGCGCGCGAAACCGCGCCGCGAGTTCGTCGGCCGAGGCGGCACGCAGTGCCGGATGCTTGCCCAACGCGTGCCTCAGCACCGAGCCGAGCGGATGCGACGCGATCGCCGGAGGAAGCGCGACATCCACCGGGCTGAGTTGCTGATAAAGAATGTCGGCCACGCTGGCGCCCTGCATCACGACTTCGCCCGTCAGGCATTCGATCACGACGAGGCCCCACGCATACAGGTCGCTTCCGGGCGTCGGCGGTTCGTTGCGCAGTTGCTCGGGCGCGCAGTATGACGGCGAGCCGAGCACCCCGGCCGCGAGCGTCGCGGCCTGGGGCGCGATCTCGGTCGCGCCGGGCAACAGCGCGCCGATCCCGAAATCGAGGAGCTTCGCGTGCGGCCCGTCGTCGGCCATCTCGATCACGATGTTTTGCGGCTTCAGATCCCGGTGCACGATGCCGCGGCGATGTGCAGCCGCGAGCGCATCGAGCACCTCCGTCATCAGCCGTCCGGTGTCGACGGCAGACAGCGGCCCCTGCATTGCAAGCCAGTCATGCAGCGTCCGGCCCTGCACGCGCTCGAATACGGCGAACGGCCGCCCGTCGGGCGCTTCCCCCTGGTCCAGCAGCGCCACGATGTTCGGGTGCCGCAGCGCCTCGGACAGGCTCGTCTCGCGCCGGAAGCGCATGCGCTGGCGGGCGCGCTCGGCTTCGGTCCACGCGACATCGTCCCGCATCAGCTTGAGCGCGACGTCTTGCCCCGTCTCGCCGCAAGTCGCGCGAAACACCACGCCGCTGCCGCCTTCGCCGAGCAACGCGCCGAGCCGGTAATGCCGCTTGCCGGCCAGCACCGCGAAAGGCGCGACGGCCTGCTGCGATTCATGCGCGTGAGACACGACGCGTGCGCGTGCCGCGGTCGGCAACCCGGGCTGTCGTTTCGCGTTCACGAGCAATGGACGACCGGATCCGGCGCCGGACGATGCATGCCGATGCGCGGCTCGACGCCCGGCACCGACTGGCATTCGAGGCGCTCGCCGCGCATGACGCGGAACGGGAAATCGCCGAAGCGGACGCTGCCGCGCCGCCGCTCGACCAGCTGACTCGCGTCCAGCCCCGGCAGCGCCGCGAACTGGCTCCGGGCGCGATGAATCTGCACGTTGAGATGGGACGTATCGATACCGAGCATGCGCGCCAGCCGGTCGAGTTCGATCCAGCCTTGCGTGGCGGCGTCGTAGCCGGCCTGCATGTCGGCCGAACGTGCGCGGGCGAGCGTGACGAGGCTGTAGTGATGCGCGCGCTCGCCGAGATCGACCACGCCGCCGCGAACATGCAGCAGCGCACGCGCATGCTCTTCGTCCCGGCTGACGAAGAATTCTAGCAATCGGGCCGGCACGGCCGGATCGGCCGGCGCGCGCAGCGTCATCGTCGAGCCGTGGCGCACGAGCGCCACGCGCCATGTGACGTCGCCCGTCGACACTTCATCGCCGTCATGAAGCGCGCGCGGCGGCAACGTGTCGTCGCACAGCCAATCGCCGGCCGGCGACCGGACGATCGTGACCGGCTGCGCGGCGTGGGCAGCCAGGATCTGGCGCGGCGTGAGGACGATCGGGTGCACGGCGCCCCGTACCGGCCATAGCGTATCGGCCGGATCGTCGATCGACTCGACGCGCCAGGGCGCGACACCCGCCCTGCCGAACCGGATCACGTCGCCTCGCTGCAGCACCGCGTGCTCGCCGTCGCGCAATGGCACGCCCGACACCGACGTGCCGTTGCTGCTGTGATCATGGAGCTCCCATCGGCCGCCGACCCAGCGGATATGGGCATGGACCCGGGACACCGACGCGTCGCGGATGACCGTATCGCAGCGCGCGGCATCGCGGCCGAACACGTGATATGCGCGGAGCAGGCACGCTTGCCCGGAAGAATCGTTCTTGAGTATCGCCATGGCCGCCCCGTATCGGATTCGCCCGGATCGCTCGAGTGACGCGTCGACGCCCGGGAAAGCGATTGATTCAATGATCGCGAACGGTGTCGACCATTCGCCGCCTCGTTACCAGTTTCTTCGTCAGCTTCCTTTCGGATCGTTGCTCGTCCGGCGTGTATTATTGCGACCGATTGAATGGTTTGTTGTTTTGTTGTTTTAAAACCGAGCAACTTGATGAAAATCCTGCCAAACAAAATCATGCGCCGCAATCGAAATACTCAAATCCCGCTTTAATATTGCAATGCTTTACATTTTCGACGAATTCCTCACTTCAAATATAAAGGGTCGAAAATCTTCACTGCCTCGCAACCCATGACAGGCTTGCATCAAGCGGAAACACCACATTGAATGACGGGGTGCATTTAAATACCTTTGCCGGCGCGGAATTTTTGTTTGATCAAAAGAAAATAAATTAAAACAATTCAAGCTAATTAAATAATGTTTGCCGGTGTTTTAGTAGATTGCATTACATGAATTACCGCGAAGTTCAGGCGTGTCACGGCCATTTTCTCGCGATGTCATCGACACGCGGATACATGCCTGCACGCCGCTGCCTCACGATCAACGCCTGGCGCAGGCTGCAGAAGCTGGCAATGCATCGACCGTCCGATCGTCGTGGCCGGCTCGCGCTACGCATCACATGAAGCGCATCGACGGCAGTCCCCGCCGCACGCTGCCAGCTCCACCCTCGCCCACTATCCAGCCCCAATAAATCCCCTTGACGGCCTATCTTTCGATATATATCTTTAGATATGTTTTCCGACATATAGGACTCGAACATGCGACACAACCCTTCCCGCGGCCATGCCCGATGCGACGGTCATGGTGCGCATGCCCGCCCTGACGGATTCGCCGGTCTCTGGTATGCGATCGGCCGCCATCGTCGCGGCCACGATCCGTTCGGTGGCGGCCCGTTCGGTGGCCGTGGCGGGCGCGGCGGCTTTGGCGATTTCGGCGACGACGGCATGCCGCGCGGCCGCCAGTTCAGCTCCGACGATCTGCAGCTGCTGCTGCTCGCGCTGGTCGCCGAGCAGCCGAGCCACGGCTACGAGCTGATCAAGGCGCTCGACACGCGTTCGAACGGCTTCTACAGCCCGAGCCCCGGCATGGTGTATCCGGCGCTCACGTATCTCGAAGAAGTCGGCTTCGTCGCGTCGCAGGCGGAAGGCAACCGCAAGCGGTATGCGCTGACCGACGCCGGCCGCGCGCATCTCGACGCGCAACGCGAACGCGTCGACACGCTGTTCGCGCGCCTCACGCACCTCGCCCGCAAGATGGAATTCATGCGCCGCGCGTTCGCCGGGGAAGCGGCGGGCAACGAAACGCCGGACGAAGCGCAAGCCGGCTGGCTGCCGGAGTTCGTCGAGGCGCGTCTCGCACTCAAGCGGGCGCTGCTGCACAAGAGCGCCGCCGACGCCGACGAACAGCGCCGTATCGCCGCCATCATGCGCCGCGCGACGGCTGAAATCGAAGGCGGCAGCGGTGCGTAATCCGCGCCGCCCCGTCAAACCCTAAGGAGAACGGATTGATGCAGAACACATCCGACCGCACCGTGACCCGCGTGCGCCACACCCTCAAGTTCCGCTTGCTGCAGGTCCTGCGCGTGCACACCGTCACGCCGCACCTGCTGCGTGTCACGCTCGGCGGCCCCGATCTCGCGGATTTCGAATCCGCGTCGTTCGACGATCACGTGAAGGTATTTTTCCCGCCGCCCGGCGCTGAACGGCCCGTGCTGCCGACGCTCGGCGCGAACGGTCCCGAGTTTCCGGAAGGCGAACCGAAGCCGGTCGCGCGCGACTTCACGCCGCGCCGTTTCGACCGCGCCGCCGGCGAACTCGATCTGGAATTCGTGCTGAACCACCCGGGCCCCGCGTCGCAGTGGGCCGCCCAGGCGCGTGTCGGCCAATGGCTCGGCATCGGCGGCCCGCGCGGTTCGTTCGTCGTCCCGACCGGTTTCGACTGGCACCTGCTGATCGGCGACGATACGGCGCTGCCGGCGGTCGCACGGCGTCTCGAGGAATTGCCGGCCGGCGCGCGCGTAGCCGTCGTGATGGAAGTCGCGGATCGCACCGCGCAGATCGCGTTCGACACGCGTGCCGACGTGCATGAAATCTGGCGCTTCCGCGCCGAAGCCGACGCGGCGGACGGCGACGTGTTGCTGAATGCCGTGCGCGACCTGCCGCTGCCGCCGTCCGGCGACGGCTATGTGTGGGCGGCGGGCGAAGCGCTGTCGATGCGCGCGGTCCGCCAGCACCTGACCGGCGAGCGCGGCGTCGACAAGTCGCGCATCCGTGCGGCGGCCTACTGGAAGCGCGGCGCGGCGGCCGTGCACGAAACGCTGGAAGACTGATGGATGCGGGTGCCCGGAAAACGGGTATCCGCTTGAGGTTGGCCGGCCGATGACACAATCGTGGCGTCGGCGCACCAGCGGGCTTGGCACCGCGATCGCGACTGGTATATATCTGTGGGTGCGACGCCGCTGTCGGGCGACAGCCGCCGCAGCCCGCCCAGGAGCGCCCGGTCATGACAAAAGAAAGCCACGCGTCGCCGTTCCTTCGCAACCTGAAGATCGTCGGCTATTGCGGCCTTGCCGCGGTGATACTCGCGCTGTTCGTCGCGATGTGCGCGATCCTGAAGGAAAGCGCACTCGACCTCGATGCCGCGCAACACCCGGCCGATACCGCTGATCTGCACGATGCGGGCGCTGGCCCGTCCGCCTCGGCCGAATCGGCCAAGACACCCGGCTGACGGCGTCCTGCCCGATCTCCTGCTACTTACGGCGCGTGCCGGCGGCCCATCACGGCGGCATGCACCGAATCGCCGAGCCGCTCGAGCAGCGCGATCACGCGTTGCCCATACAGGTGCGCGGCCAGCGCGCCGGCCGTGCCGACCAGCACGCCGCCTGCCATGTCGAACGGCCAGTGCACGCCCGCATAGATACGTCCCCATGCAATCGCCGCGGCCATCGCGACCATCACGAACCCGGTGAACCGGGTCGTGCCGCCGAGCATCAACCCGACCGCCATGCTCCACGCGAACGTCATGTGATCGCTCGGAAACGAGCTGTCCGGCGCGTGCGGAATCAGTTGTGTGCCGACGCCCGCCATGAACGGGCGCGGCGAGAACCAGAAATGTCCGATGACCTGCGCGAGCGCGAGCGCCACGCACACGCCGACGCCGGCTTCGATCGCCTGGCGCCGCGTCGGGCGCGCACCGAAGATCCAGGTCAGCAACAGCATCGCGGGCAACGCATAGACGAGCCAGTCGGCGGCGAAGATGGCGAGGCGGGCCACGCCCGGCTGGGGCGAGACCCCGGCGTTGATGGCGGAAAAGAGGGTGAGATTGAGGGTCTGCATGAATCCGGTTGCGTGGGGCGTAAAAAATCGGCCGGTTGCCCGGCCTGCTACGAACGATGCTAAGGCGCACCCGCTTAAGCGATGCTTAATAAGACGGCCGCGCGCGACGAAGCCCGCTACCGCGAACGCGCTTAGAGCCTGCACTGCAACACAAGTTCACACATTTGTCACATTCGCGCGCGACCGTCTCCCGGAAAGGCTCACCTGGCATCCCGTAAAGACTCACCTTTTTCACATCGTGGCGTCATCGACGCGTGCAAACATCGGGACGCCGGGTGCCGTCCAGACCGTTTACGTCATTCATCTCAATATTTACTCGGCGAATGCTGCGAAATCGGCAACAATTAATTCCATATGCGGCATCGCACAACGGTAACGCACAGGCATAGGATTACGAGCTTACGAGCACTCATCCACGAAGCGATCAACAACAAGGAGTCCGCATGAAACCCAGCGATGTCCGATCGAAAGCGTTTGCGATGCCGTTGACCAGCCCCGCCTTCCCGATGGGCCCTTACCGTTTCGTCGATCGTGAGTTCCTGATCATCACGTATCGCACCGATCCGGACCGTCTCCGCGAAATCGTCCCCGAGCCGCTGCAGGTCACCGAGCCGCTCGTGCATTACGAATTCATCCGCATGGCCGATTCGACCGGCTTCGGCGACTACACTGAAAGCGGTCAGGTGATTCCCGTCGAATACAACGGCCAGCCGGGCGGCTATACGCTCGCGATGTATCTCGACGACCACCCGCCGATCGCCGGCGGCCGCGAACTGTGGGGCTTCCCGAAGAAGCTCGCGTCGCCCACGCTGCACGTGAACACCGACCACCTCCTCGGCACGCTCGACTACGGCAAGGTGCGCGTCGCCACCGGCACGATGGGCTACAAGCACAAGGAGCTCGACATCGACGAGCAGACCAGGCGTCTCGCCGGCCCCAATTTCCTGCTGAAGATCATTCCGCACGTCGACGGCACCGCGCGCGTCTGCGAACTGGTGCGCTACTACATGCAGGACATCAAGATGAAGGGCGCGTGGACGGGCCCCGCATCGCTCGAGCTGGCACCGCACGCGCTCGCGCCGGTGGCCGACCTGCCCGTGCTCGAAATCGTCGAAGCCCGCCACATCGTCGCGGATTTGACACTGGGCCTCGGCGAAGTCGTCTACGATTACCTGGCTCAGTAACACGTCCGCAGTCCTTTCTCCCTGTCAATCCTTTCACCACGGGAATTCGAACATGAGCAACCTGAATGGCAAGACCGCAGTCGTCACGGGCGCCGCGAGCGGCATCGGCAAGGAAATCGCACTCGAGCTCGCGAAAGCGGGCGCGGCCGTCGCGATCGCCGACCTGAACCAGGACGGCGCGAACGCGGTCGCCGACGAAATCGTCAAGGCGGGCGGCAAGGCGATCGGCGTCGCGATGGACGTGACGAACGAGGAAGCCGTGAACAGCGGTATCGACAAGGTGGCCGAAACGTTCGGCTCGGTCGACATCCTCGTGTCGAACGCGGGCATCCAGATCGTCAACCCGATCGAGAACTATTCGTTCGCCGACTGGAAGAAGATGCAGGCGATCCACGTCGACGGCGCGTTCCTCACGACCAAGGCCGCGCTGAAGCACATGTACAAGGACGATCGCGGCGGTGTCGTGATCTACATGGGTTCGGTGCACTCGCACGAAGCGTCGCCGCTGAAGTCGGCGTACGTGACGGCCAAGCACGGCCTGCTCGGCCTGGCCCGCGTGCTGGCGAAGGAAGGCGCGAAGCACAACGTGCGCTCGCACGTCGTGTGTCCGGGCTTCGTGCGCACGCCGCTGGTCGACAAGCAGATTCCGGAGCAGGCGAAGGAGCTCGGGATCAGCGAAGAGGAGGTGGTGAAGAAGGTGATGCTCGGCAATACGGTCGACGGCGTGTTCACGACCGTTCAGGACGTCGCGCAGACGGTGCTGTTCCTGTCGGCGTTCCCGAGCGCCGCGCTCACGGGCCAGTCGTTCATCGTCAGCCACGGCTGGTTCATGCAATGAAGCCGCACGCCCGCACCGAAAAGCAGGCCGGCGATGCGGCGGACCTGCATCACGAGGCCGGCGCACCGGCCGCCGCGCGCACGCTGCCGTACGAGACGATCGCGCTCGTGCTGCAAGGCGGCGGCGCGCTCGGCGCGTACCAGGCCGGCGTGTTCGAAGGGCTGCACGAGGCGGGCATCCCGCTCGACTGGATCGCGGGCATCTCGATCGGCGCGCTCAACACCGCGCTGATCGCGGGCAATGCGCCCGAGCATCGTGTCGAGCGGCTGCGCGAGTTCTGGGAAACGATCTGCAAGCCGGCGTTCTTCCCGACGATTCCGGCCGCATTCGAGTTCGCGCTGTTCAACAGCATCGATCAGGTCCGCACCTTCTTCACCGCGTCGCAGGCCGCGAGCGCGATGATGCAGGGCCAGCAGGGCTTCTTCGTGCCGCGCTTCCCGCCGCCGCTGCCGGGCGTGTCGGATCATCCGGAGAAGATCAGCTGGTACGACACGTCGCAACTGCGCGCGACGCTGCTGAAGCTGTGCGATTTCGACCGGATCAATTCGGGCGAAACGCGCGTGTCGGTCGGCGCGGTCAACGTCGGTACCGGCAACTTCGTGTACTTCGACAACTCGCGCATCCGTCTCGCGCCCGAGCACTTCATGGCCTCCGGCGCGCTGCCGCCCGCGTTCCCGCCGGTCGAGATCGACGGCGAGTACTACTGGGACGGTGGCGTGGTGTCGAATACGCCGCTGATGGAAGTGCTCCGCGCCCGGCCGCGCCGCGACACGCTCGCGTTCCAGGTCGATCTGTGGAGCGCACGCGGGCCGCTGCCGCGCACGATGGCCGACGTCGCGGAACGCACGAAGGACGTGCAGTATTCGAGCCGCACGCGTTTCGTCACCGACACGCTGCAGCGCGAACAGCGCTACCGCAACGTGCTGCGCCACGTGCTCGACCAGGTGCCGGAAGAGCAGCGCAAGGCGGATCCGTGGTGCATCGAGGCCGATGCGATGTCGTGCAGCAAGAAGTACAACATCCAGCACCTGATCTACCAGCAGAAGGCGTACGAGCATCACTACAAGGACTATCAGTTCGGTCTGTCGACGATGCGTGACCACTGGTCCGCGGGTCTCGACGACATTCGCAAGACGCTCGCAGTCAAGGACGGCCTCGCGCTGCCCAACAACGACGCGGGCTTCGTGACGCACGACATTCACCGCAAGCGGTAATGCCGTGTGCGACGGATCGGCGCGATGCATGCGCCGGTCCGTCCTCTTCTCCGATTCGCCATGCCGATCTTCATCGCACTCTTCGCGCTCATCGCTCTCGGATGGGGCGCGGTTCACCTGTTTCACGTCATCGCCGCGCAGTTCGGCCAGCCGGTTGCGATCGCGGCCGCCGTGCTCGCCGCCGCGATCCTGATCGCGCTCGTCGCCTGGTGGATCAAGCGGCGCCGCGACATCGCACCGAATACGAAGGAAGAAGGCTGGACCCACGTCGTGCATCGCGCGTGGGGCGAGCTGCGGGTGTCCGCGACGCAGGGGCTGCTGTGGCTGTCGCACGACGGCGCGGACGGCCGCTATACGCTGTCGCAGCTCGACGGCTGCCAGGCCGCACCGATCGGCGGCCGCTGGCATCTCGTCGTGCGCGTGCGCGACGCCGTGCGCAGCGAATGGAAGCTGCCGATGACGGACAAGCGCGATGCGCAGCGCTGGGCGCGCGTGCTGACGCTCGCGAAGGACAACCGGCTCTGACACGACGCTCGGCGAATGCGCACGTGCGCCCGGCACGAACCGCCGCGCAGGCTGTCCCGTCGTGCGCGCGCTAGCGCGCCTTCAGCGCCCACAACGCATCGAGCACGTGCTGGGTCGCCCGCTCGACCGGCCCCGCCCGATGCGCGATACCCAGTTCACGCCACAGCGCCGGGCGCAACGCCCGCATGACGATGCGTGCATCGGGTAGCGGGGCGCCCGCTTCATGGGGCAACAGCGTCGCGCCGTAACCCGCCGCGACCAGGCTCTTGATCGCATCGTTGTAGTTGAGTTCGATCCGCGGCTCCGGCCGGTGGCCGCCGAGCGCGAACCATTCCGTCGTGAGCCGCGACAGGCGCGTGGTCGCATCGTTGAGAATCAGCGGGCGGGCGGCCAGGTAGCCGGGCGTCACGCGCGCCGGAAGCGGCCAGTCCGCCGGCAGAAACGCCATCACCGGATCGCGCCGCCACGCGCGAATCGACAGCCCCGCGACCGCCGTCTGCGGCAGCGCCACCAGTCCGACATCGAGCGTGCCCTGCGCAATGCGCGCCAGCGTGTCGTGCGACGTGAGCACCGCGATCTGCACATCGATATCCGGATGCGCGTCGCGCAACCGGGCCACCGCCTGCGGCAACAGGTGGGCGATCGCCCCGGTCGATGCGCCAAGGCGTACGCGCCCGGACAGCCCCTGCACCTGCCGCTGCACATCGTCCAGCGTGGATTCGACCTCGGCCAGCAGGCGGCGCGCCCGTTCCACCAGCACTTCGCCGATGGGCGACGGCCGCACGTTGCCACGCGTGCGGGACAGCAACGGCGCGCCGATGCGGCTTTCCAGTTCGGCAATGTGAAGACTGACGGTTGGCGGCGCGAGATGCAGCCATTGCGCCGCCGCGACAAAGGACCCGTGGTCCGCGATCGCGACCAGCGTGCGCAGGCGGTCCAGGCTGATCTCTCGCATCCTTCACCTCTCGTTCAAGAAAACTGAATCTCGCAGTCAGCAAATTCAACTTTTCCTATTCTAGGTGTTCGGCGGACGATACGGCTTTCCCGACGACCGAACCGAAGGAACGCGACCCTCATGAGCCAGCCCACTGTCTACATCGACGGCGATCAAGGCACGACCGGATTGCTGATCCACGAACGCCTGCGCGGGCGCACCGACCTGCAGCTCGTCACGCTGCCGGATGCCGAGCGCAAGGATCCCGTGCGGCGCGCCGAAGCGATCAACGCAGTCGACATCGCGATCCTGTGCCTGCCCGACGCGGCCGCGCGCGAGGCGGTCGGCTTCATCCGCAATCCGGCGGTGCGCGTGATCGACGCGAGTTCGGCCCATCGCACGCAGCCGGATTGGGTCTACGGCTTTCCCGAGATGGCGAGCGGGCACGCACAGACGATTGCGCACGCACGGCGCGTCACCAATCCGGGCTGCTATCCGACCGGCGCGATCGCGCTGCTGCGACCGCTGCAACAGGCCGGCCTGCTGCCGCGCGACTACCCGGTGAGCATCCATGCCGTCTCCGGGTACTCGGGCGGCGGACGGGCCGCCGTCGACGCATTCGAGTCGAACGATGCTTCGCACGCGAAACCGCTACAGGTCTACGGCCTCGCACTCGCGCACAAGCATGTGCCGGAGATCCAGCTGCATGCCGGTCTGACGAATCGTCCGATGTTCGTGCCGGCCTACGGTGCCTATCGGCAAGGCATCGTGCTCACCGTGCCGATCGAGTTGCGCCTGCTGCCTGCCGGCGTCACCGGTGAGCAGTTGCATGCGTGTCTTGCGCACCATTACGCCGGCACGCGTCACGTCGACGTCACGCCGCTCGCGGAAACACACGCGATCACGCATCTCGATCCGCAAGCACTGAACGGCACCAATGACCTGCGGCTCGGCGTGTTCGTCAATGCGGATCACGGCCAGGTGCTGCTGTCCGCCGTATTCGACAATCTCGGCAAAGGGGCATCCGGCGCGGCCGTGCAGAATCTCGACCTGATGCTCGGCGCGGCAAGCGTGGCGCAGGCGGCGTAAGCCGCGTGCGGGCATCATCGTCGGCCGGCCCTGCACATTGCGGCCGCCAATGCGTCGGTGCAAGGTGGACGCTACCGGCTCGCGACGCGATTGCGAGCCGGAAACAAGTGGCTGCCGATGCTCCGCACATGCCCCCGTAAAAGCTCACCTTTAGCCGGTTTCAGGCCGTTTCGTCACCCGCGACGGCATTCAAGCCGGCCAGCGTCTCCACCAGAAAGTCCACGCACACGCGCACTTTCGCCGACGCCGCAACGCGCTCCGGATACACAGCCCAGATGTTCGCGGGCTGGATTGCGTCGGGCAGCACGCGACACAGTGCGCCGCGTTCGATCAGCGGCGCGGCTTCCCAGATCGAACGCAACACGATGCCGCGGCCGGCCAGTGCCCACTGCACCGCCACTTCGCCATGGTTCGTCGACAGCGCGCCGCCGACCTTCACCGTTGCCGTTTCGCCGCGCACGTTGAGCCGCCACACGCCGAACGGGTGATCGCGCTCCTTGATGGCCAGACAGTCGTGCGACGCGAGATCCGCGAGCGAACGCGGCGTGCCGCGTCGTGCGAGATAGTCGGGCGCTGCACACAGCACGCGATAGTTCGCGGCGAGGCGGCGCGCGATCAGGTGATCGGCGATCTCGTCGCCGATGCGCACGTCGAGGTCGTAGCCTTCGCCCGCAACGTCGACGAGCCGGTCGAACAGATCGAGCCGCACGTTCAGCTGCGGAAAGCGCGCGGTGAAGTCGAGCAGCGCCGGCGCGACGACGTGCCGCCCGAAGCCGAAGCTGCTCGAAATGCGCAGCGTGCCGCGCGGCACCGTGCGCGTGGTCGACACGTCCTCGACGAGATGATCGACGTCGTCGAGGATCTTCTCGGCGCGCGCGTACACGCGTTCCCCGGCTTCCGTCACCGTCACGCGGCGCGTCGAGCGATGCAGCAGGCGCGTGCCGAGCTGCGCCTCGAGCAACGCGATGCGCTTGCTGACATAGGCGGGCGATACCGCGAGCTGCTCGGCGGCCGCGCTGAAGCTGGTCAGGCGGACGACCAGGCTGAACACGCGCAGGTCGTCCAGATTCGGCGATTTGTTCACGATTCGTGGAAAGTCGATTAACCTTTCGCACGATTTTAATCTGAATGGAAATAAATAGAATGA
The DNA here is from genome assembly GCF_020420065.1 of Burkholderia sp. AU31624. Classification (NCBI taxonomy): domain Bacteria; kingdom Pseudomonadati; phylum Pseudomonadota; class Betaproteobacteria; order Burkholderiales; family Burkholderiaceae; genus Burkholderia; species Burkholderia sp. AU31624. Next base: position 16,153 of record NZ_JAIZRT010000013.1, on the reverse strand, counting down.
TGTAACGCGCCGCTACCGCCCCAGGCAGCCGGCCGCCCAGCCAAGGAGATTTGCATGACCGACAGGACTTACAAGATTGCCGTGATTCCCGGCGACGGCATCGGCCGCGAAGTGATGCCCGAGGGCCTGCGCGCACTCGACGCCGTGACCGCGCGCTTCGGCGTCCGCTTCGACTTCGTCCAGATCGACTGGGCGAGCTGTGACTACTACGCGCAGCACGGCAAGATGATGCCGGACGACTGGAAGGCGCAACTGTCGGGCATGGACGCGATCCTGTTCGGCGCGGTCGGCTGGCCGGCGACGGTGCCCGATCACATTTCGCTGTGGGGCTCGCTGCTGAAATTCCGCCGCGAGTTCGACCAGTACATCAACCTGCGGCCCGCACGCCTGTTCGACGGCGTGCCGTCACCGCTCGCCGGCCGCCGCGCGGGCGACATCGACTTCATGATCGTGCGCGAGAACACCGAGGGCGAATATTCGTCGGTCGGCGGCACGATGTTCGAAGGCACCGAACGCGAGATCGTGATGCAGCAGTCGATCTTCACGCGTCACGGCACCGAGCGCGTGCTGAAATTCGCGTTCGACCTCGCCCAGCGGCGCGCGAAGCGCCTCACCGTCGCGACGAAGAGCAACGGCATCGCGATCAGCATGCCGTGGTGGGACGCGCGCACGGCCGAGATGGCCGAGCGCTATCCCGACATCGCCGTCGACAAGCAGCACATCGACATCCTGTGCGCGCGCTTCGTGCTGCAGCCTGACCGCTTCGACGTCGTCGTCGCGTCGAACCTGTTCGGCGACATCCTGTCGGATCTCGGGCCGGCCTGTACGGGCACGATCGGCATCGCGCCGTCGGCGAACCTGAACCCCGACCGCAAGTTTCCGTCGCTGTTCGAACCCGTGCACGGCTCCGCGCCCGACATCGCGGGGCAATTCATCGCGAACCCGGTCGCGATGATCTGGTCGGCAGCGTTGATGCTCGACTTCCTCGGCAACGGCGCCGGCCCCGAACGCGAAGCGCACGACGCGATCGTCGCCGCGATCGAGGACGTGCTGCGCACGGGGCCGCATTCGCGCGATCTCGGCGGCAATGCGGGGACGCAGGAAGTAGGTGAGGCGATCGCCGCGCGGATCGCGGGCTGACGATCATGCCCGGCGCGTTCGCACGCGCCGGGTAGTGACTGCGCGACTCGGCGAGCTGTGAGCGAAGTGCGGTGAGCAACACGCAACGCATTTGCGCACTCGTGCGCGTACCGTCGCCTGCACGGTGAAGTCGAGTGGTGAGCAACACCGCTCCGCAACGCGCCCGGCGCTCGCTATCCGTCGTCGACGTCGACCCGATCGGTGAGTTGCACATCGCGCGCGTGCACACCGATCGTCAATCCACTGCCGGTGCTGAGCGATCGGTGAGATGCATCACGCGGTGAAGCACACCGTTGCGTGCAAACACGTGCATCACGAGAGGCCAACGGGTGCGGCGCTCGGCCTTGCCCGATGCGATGCCGCGTCGAACCGCTCACTGCGCACAGTCCGACGCGACATTTCACCTCCTCCCGAAAAATCTCACCCTCAGCGCACCAGGTCCCGAATTTCCTCACCGTTGCATCCCGGTGATGCGTTCGTCGATCCGTCGAATCGAGCCGACGTGCGCGTCACAGCCCGAGATCGGACAACCCGGGATGATCGTCCGGACGTCGGCCGAGCGGCCAGTGATAGAGACGATCCTGCTCGCGAATCGGCAAGTCGTTGATGCTCGCGTGACGATGCGCCATCAGGCCGTTCTCGTCGAACTCCCAGTTTTCGTTACCGTACGAACGGAACCAGTTGCCGGCGTCGTCATGCCATTCGTATGCAAAGCGCACCGCGATGCGATTGCCGTCGAACGCCCACAGCTCCTTGATCAACCGGTAGTCGAGCTCGCGCGTCCACTTGCGCTGCAGCAGCCCGACGATCTCGTCGCGGCCGATCACGAATTCCGCACGATTGCGCCATCGGCTTTGCGGCGTATAGGCGAGCGACACGCGTTGCGGGTCGCGCGTGTTCCATCCGTCCTCGGCGGCGCGCACCTTCTGGCGCGCCGTTTCGAGCGTGAAGGGCGGAACGGGCGGACGGACTTCGGGGGAGGCGGACATGGGTTGCTCCTGTTCAGGTTCTGGCCGCGGACAATCGCGGCCGGTTCGGATTCGCTGCTTCGACTAGCGGGACACCGCGTCGAGCAGCAGTTCGGCCGTTGCGCGCGCGTCGCGCGCAGCGTTTGCATCGCCGGTTACGAGTGCCACGCCGATGGCACCGTCGATCAGCACCAGCCATTGGCGCGCCAGACGCGCGAGCCCGCGTCGCTCGATGCCGGTTTCGTCGGCATACGCATCGAACCGCTCGCGTACGAATGCCAGCAGGCGTGCCTTGTGCTCGCGTGCGACGACGCGCACGGGGTCGTCCGCGTCGGGAATCTCGCCCGATGCGTTCAGGAACGCGCAGCCGTGAAAGTCGGGCTGCCCGAACCAGTCGCGCAACACGTCGAACATGCCGAGCAGTTGCGCGCGCGGCGCCTTGCCGCGCGCCAGCGTGGCATCGACGAACCAGCGCATCCAGCGCTCGTCGCGGCGTTCGAGCGCGGCCACGACCAGCGCCTCCTTCGATTCGAAATGCGAATAAAAGCTCTTTCTGGCCGCGCCGGATCGCTTGACGATCGCGTCGACGCCGGTTGCATGGATACCGCCCGAATAGATCAGCGCTTCGGCTGCATCGAGCAGCCGGTCGCGAACGCCCGGTTCGGCGGAGGAGTCGTGAGGTGTGTTCATGGGTTTACAGTAGAACGATCGTTCTCCGTCGTCAACACCCGCATGAAAAAGCCCTGTCGGCGAGAGGGCTGAATCGAGACTTGGCCGCGTGACGTGGCCCGCCGCGTTTACGACATTTTTTCTTGAAGCGGACGCGCGACGCTCACTACACTTCGGTCACCCTGTCTGGGCGAAAGGACATCATGCAGCGACCGGAATCCGCGCGCCCCGCGCGCGCCTATGCGGCTTATGCGAAGCGGCTCGACGGCCGCGTCGTCGTGCGGCGCTTCGACCCGCGCAGCGATTCGTACGACGCGTTGACCGCGCTGCTGCATCGCGCGTTCGCACCGCTTGGCGCACTGGGCTTCAACTGCCCGGGCGTCGATCAGCCGGCCTCGGCGACGCGCGAATGCGTGCTCACCGGCGAGTGCTTCGTCGCGCTCGGCAACGCGCACCTGGTCGCGACGATGACGATGCGTTCGCACGATCCCGATTCCCGCTGCGATCCGTATCGCAGCCGGCACGTTGCAACGCTCGGCCAACTGGCCGTCGATCCCGTCTGGCAGGATCGCGGCATCGGCCGTTCGCTGCTCGCGTTCGCGCAACGGCGGGCCGCCGCGCGCGGCGCGACGCACCTCGCGCTCGACGCGCCGTATGCGGCCGTCCGGCTCATCGATTTCTATCGACGCGAAGGGTTTCAACCGGTCGACGTGATGCGCTTTCCGGGACACAACTACGACAGCACGATCCTGTGCAAATCCGTCAGCGTCGGGAGCGGTCGCATCGTTGCCGGCGATACGGCGCAGTTCGACGTCACGCGGCACGTCGGGGCAGCGTCATGAAACACGATATGCCGAAGCGCGACGGCGGCGACGATCACACCGGGCTCGACGTCCGGCAGGCACGGGTGCGCGCGGCGCGGCGGCTGCGCGGTGTGTTGAAGCTGACGATTCTCACGATCGCGGTCGCGCAAGTGCTGGCGTTCGCGTTCGAAAGCCTGCTGGTGATGGCCGGCTTCGCGCCGGATGCCGCGACGGTGCTGCTGTTCCGCTTCGTCACGTGCGCGCTCGTCAGTTTCTGGCTGCAGGCGGACGCGTTGCGCGCCTATCAATACGCGGCGCAACACGGGTTCGTCACCGTTCCCGGCGCGCACGGCGATCCGGCCGACATCGCGCCGCAATGCCCGAAGCGCTGGCTCGTCATGTTGAGTCTTCAGCTCGACCCGCGAGGGGCGAAGGGTGAGCGGATCAAGTAGCGGCCTGCGCACCGGTCGATATCCATCGATGTCGATCGCTTTGCGCATCAGTGAGTCGCAACGACACGTGAAGGCTCACGGTTGATGGTGCGGTTCGGCATGGCATCGCATGGCGTGCGTAGCGAACGATCCCTCGGCAAGCCAGAAGGGAAGTGCCAGGAAGAGGGGAAGCAAGTGCCGAACGGCGTGATGGCGCGCAGCGGGACGACTGCCGATAGGTGAAGTAAACGTGCGATTGCAGGTCACCGATGTGCGACGGTGTCGCGATTCGGCGCGCAAACACAGCTCCCGAATAATCTCACCTTGAGCGCGGCTTCGCGTGTTTCGACTCGCACACGCAGACGTAAAACAGAAACGGGGCAGGCGGCAAACACGCCGCACCGCCCCTTCTCGGCACTCAGGCCGTCCAGTCGAGAATCACCTTCCCGCTTTCACCCGACAACATCGCGGCGAAGCCTTTCTCGTAATCGTCAGCCGCAAAGCGGTGCGTGATGATCGGCGACAGGTCGAGGCCGCTCTGCAGCATCGCGACCATCTTGTACCAGGTCTCGAACATCTCGCGACCGTAGATGCCCTTGATCTCGAGCCCCTTGAAGATCACCTGGTTCCAGTCGATCGCCGTCTGCGCCGGCGGAATGCCGAGCAGCGCGACCTTGCCGCCGTGGTTCATCGCCTCGAGCATGCTCGTGAAGGCGCTCGGTACGCCCGACATTTCGAGGCCGACGTCGAAGCCTTCGGTCATGTGCAGGTCGGACATCACGTCGCGCAGCGACTCGCGCGCGACGTTGACCGCACGCGTCGCGCCCATCTTGCGCGCGAGTTCGAGCCGGTAGTCGTTGATGTCGGTGATGACGACGTTGCGCGCGCCGACGTGCTTCGCGATCGCGACGGCCATGATGCCGATCGGGCCCGCGCCGGTGATCAGCACGTCTTCGCCGACAAGGTTGAACGACAGCGCCGTGTGCGTCGCGTTGCCGAACGGATCGAAGATCGATGCGAGATCGTCGGAAATCTCCGGCGGAATCTTGAATGCGTTGAACGCGGGAATCGCCAGATACTCGGCGAACGCGCCTTCGCGGTTCACGCCGACGCCGACGGTGTTGCGGCACAGATGCCGGCGCCCCGCGCGACAGTTGCGGCAGAAACCGCACGTGATGTGGCCTTCGCCGGACACGCGATCGCCGATCGCGAAGCCGCGCACTTCTTGCCCCATCTCGACGATCTCGCCGACATATTCGTGACCGACGTGCATCGGCACGGGAATCGTCTTCTGCGCCCAGTCGTCCCACTTCCAGATATGGATGTCGGTGCCGCAGATCGCCGTGCGGCGGATCTTGATCAGCACGTCGTTGTGGCCGACTTCGGGGCGCTTCACGCGCGTGAGCGTGAGGCCGGGGCCGCGCTCGAGCTTTGCCAGTGCTTTCATGATCGCGCCTCCGTCAGATGATGCCGAGCGACTTGCCGACGCGCACAAACGCGGCGACCGTCCGGTCGATCTGCTCGGGCGTATGCGCGGCGCTCATCTGCGTGCGGATGCGCGCGCGGCCGCGCGGCACGACGGGGAACGAGAAGCCGATCACGTAGACCCCTTCGTCGAGCAGCTTGTCGGCCATGTTCGTCGCGAGCTGCGCGTCGCCGAGCATCACCGGGATGATCGGATGCGCGCCGGGCACGAGCGTGAAGCCGGCTTCGGTCATCTGCTGGCGGAACCGCGCGCCGTTTTCGCGCACGCGCTCGCGCAGCTTTGCGCCTTCGTCGCTGCCGAGCAGCTCCAGCACCTTCAGCGATGCCGCGGCGATGCTCGGCGTGAGCGTGTTCGAGAACAGGTACGGGCGCGAGCGCTGGCGCAGGAGTTCGATGACCTCGCGACGCGCGGCGACATAGCCGCCCGATGCACCGCCGAGCGCCTTGCCGAGGGTGCCCGTGATGATGTCGACGCGGCCTTCCACGCCGCAGTGCTCGGGCGTGCCGCGGCCATGCGTGCCGATGAAGCCGACCGCGTGTGAATCGTCGACCATCACGATCGCGCCGTAACGATCGGCGAGATCGCAGATGCCTTTGAGATCGGCGATGATGCCGTCCATCGAGAACACGCCGTCGGTCGCGATCAGCTTGTGGCGCGCGCCCGCCGCGTCGGCTTCCTTGAGCTTCGCCTCGAGGTCGGCCAGGTCGTTGTTCTTGTAGCGGAAACGCTTCGCCTTGCAGAGGCGAACGCCGTCGATGATGCTCGCGTGGTTCAGCTCGTCGCTGATCACCGCGTCGTTCTCGTCGAGCAGCGTCTCGAACAGCCCGCCGTTCGCGTCGAAGCAGCTCGAATAGAGGATGCTGTCCTCGGTGCCGAGAAACGCGGCCAGCGCGCTTTCCAGTTGCTTGTGCACGGTTTGCGTGCCGCAGATGAAGCGTACCGATGCCATGCCGAAGCCGTCCTGGTCGAGGCCGGCCTTCGCCGCGTCGATCAGGCGCGAATCGTTCGCCAGACCCAGATAGTTGTTCGCGCAGAAATTGAGCACGCCGGCACCACCGGCGAGCCGCACGTCCGCCGCCTGCGGACTCGCGATCTCGCGCTCGGTCTTGTAAAAACCGTCCGCGCGGATCTGGTCCAGCGTCCCGCGCACCTGGGCGAGAAAGGCATCACGCATCGCAAAGCTCCTGACAGGGTTTCGCATTCCGCAACGCGCCGCTCGTGGCGGCGGCGCAATGGCCTGCTACTGTTATAGTCGGTCGTTCGGTTGACCGCATTTATCCGATATTCCGAACTAGAATTCGAAATATCGAACAACTCTAAGCGAACGGAATCCAAATGGCAAGTTCCTCCGGTTCGCGGCGCACGCCCGCCAGCGCCGCCCCGCAACCGCCGGCCGCAACGCCGCCGCGTGTCGGCGAGCAGATCCAGCGGCTGCGCAACGAACGCAAGCTGACGCTCGACGACCTGTCGCGCGCGGCCGGCGTATCGAAATCGATGCTCTCCGAGATCGAACGCGACAAGGCCAACCCGACGATCGCCGTGGCGTGGCGGCTGACGAACGCGCTCGGCATCACGCTCGACGAGCTGTTCTCGCAGCCGAAGGCGCCCGAGACGATCCGCGTAGACGGCCCGCACGACATCCCGACACTCGCCGGCCACGACGGCCGCTACCAGTTGCGTGTGTGGGGCCCGATCGACCTCGCCGGCAAGTTCGAGTGGTACGAGCTGACGCTGCCGGGCGGCGGTGCACTGGTATCGAACGCCCACGAACCCGGCACGCGCGAGCACCTCACCGTGCTGCAGGGCGCGATGGAAATCGAAGCCGCGGCGGCCAGCCGGCGCCTGAAGGTGGGCGACACCGCGCGCTACCCGGCCGACGAGCCGCACGCAATCCGCAACCCCGGCAAGACCGAAGCGCGGGCATTGCTGATCGTGATCCATCGCTGACGGCGCGCATAGCTGGCCAAACGGCCAAAGGACCTGTTGCAGGCCAGTTGCGGAAAGTACTGTATGTTTGTACAGTATACGGACATTCCGCCATGCATGGGCCGGAGCCGGCGCACCGAGGCGCCAGCCCGGTCGACAGGAGCCTGCAATGACAGAAGAACAAGATTTGGCCGCGCTCAGCTTCAAGGCTGCCGCGCACGACCTCGAGCTGATCGTCCGGCATATCGCCGGGCGCTACATCCACCAGCGCGTCCCGCTGACGTGGCGGCTGCTGCACGCCATCGAGGCCGAGGCGCTTGCCGATCTCGGCTTTGCCAGCCGGCATGAGGCCGGCATGCGTCAATTGTTCGAGCGACAGTTGGACATGACGTTTCCCGAAACGGACGATCCGATCGACTTCGGGCGCTCGAATGCGCTGCCCGCCGTCTTTTCGTTCGCGGTTCTCGCCTATGAAGCAGCGTCAACCGCGTCGAACGACACGATGCCGCCCGCGCGCGTTCATCGCCCGGCCAAGGCATGGGGCGACTGAGTTCCAGCCCGGGCCGCCGTGTATGGCGGCCTTGTCCTGCCTCTTGCTGCCCGAGACGTTGCGGAAAGGGCTACCATACACGCAACTAACGGAATAAATCACATGTCTCTTCCCGCCTCTCCCGACACCCCCGCACGCCCGGAAGAAACAGATCTGTTCGACCGCGGCGCATCCGACTGGATCGTCTCGCCAGAAGCCGCATTCGATGCGTGGCTCGCGATGCAGGACTATCGCCGTTCGTCAGCCGATGTCTATCGGGCGCAATGGGGCGCGTTTCTCACGTGGATGCGCGCGCACCAGAAGAATCTGGCAACGGTCGATACGGCAACCATCGCGAATTTCGTCGGCGAACTGCCGATCCGGAAAACCCAGCGAATGCGCTATTTGCGGCTGATCGAGCGCGTGCTCGACCACATCCGGCGCACCGAATACGCGTCGACCAACCCGGCCCGGTTCATTGCTCAGGATGGCGAAGCGAACTGGCGCAAGGCGCGCGACAACGAACCGACCGGTTTCCTCACGCCGGCCGAGCGCGCGACGTTGCTCGCGTACCTGTTCTCGCCGATCGGCGTGTCCGGTTCCGCATACTGGAAAGAGCGGCGCGACCGCGCACTCGTTGCCGCCTTTCTCGGTGCCGGCATCAAAACCGGCGAAGCGCGTGCACTTACGATTAGTTGCATCAATACGAGTGGAACGTCACTGCGGATCGAGTCGACGCATCCGGATTTCGCACGCGAAACCCACCTGGCATCGTTCGCGATCGCGCTGCTGGAAGCGTGGCTCACCGAGCGCAAGCGCCAGGAGATTCCGGGCGAGCTCGTGTTCCCGGCATCCCATGCCGGGCGGCCGATGCACAAGGCGACGATGCTGCGCGCGATCGACGCGATCGTCGAATCCGCCGGCCTCACGTCGTCGCGCACCGCGCGCGCGAGCCCGCAAACGCTGCGCAATACCTATGCGGCTGAACTGTTCGAACACGACGTGCCGCCCGAACGGGTCGGCAAATGGCTGGGCTTCATGCGGCCGATCTCGTCGAACCGCCTGCATCGTGCATGGAAGAACTGGCGTGACGGTCTCGCCGACAGCAACGGTGACGTGTCCGACAGCGACGAAACTCACTGATCACGAATGGGCTGCTCACGCGAAGCGATCCGTGAGCAGCCTTGTGTGGCGTAGCCTCACCGTTTCACAGCTCCCGAAAAACCTCACCTCAAGCTCCCCGGATCGTCTCACCTGTGCCGCGCGGCCAATGCGGGCGTCACGTATGCGCGAATCGCGCGGCCGCTTCGAATCGGGACGGCCATGCGCCCGAAGCATGCTCGCACTCGGGGCAGGCCACTTCGAAACCTTCTTCGCCGTGTGACAGCTCCGGCTCACCGCCGCAACGCGGACAATGAGCCGGCACCGGAATCTCCTGATCCAGCGAGGTGCCGATCGCGGCAAACGCCTCCGCATCCAGTTGCCCGGCATCGGCCAGGCGACGGATCAGCGCGGCGATTTCCGGACTCATGCCGCGGCTCGCGCGCAACGAACTCACATCGCGCGTCGCACGTTCCAGTTCATCACTCTGGCTGCGCAACTGTTCTTCGAGCCGGTCGGCACGTGCCTTGGCCGAACTCAGTTGCTGCAGGAAATCGAATTCCTTGCGTTGAACGTCGCGCAAACCGCTCTGGTAGGTCGACGCCATGCTGCGCAACGAATCCAGCTCGACCAGCATCGGCTTCACGCGGCGTTCGGCTTCGGCCACTGCGTCCTTGATTTGCTGCGCGTAGTGCTCGGTGCGCTGCTGCAGTTCGGCCTGCAGCGCATCGATGCGATCGCGCAGCGCCGCATTTTGCGTCTGCTCGGCTTCGACGCGGCCGGCGGCGGCCGCCAGTTCCTTCTCGAGTCGGGCGACTGTGGTGAGCAACGTCGCTTCACTGGCCGAACCATGCGTCGTTTGCGACGCGAGCTGGACCTCGAGTTCGGTCACGCGAGCCTGCAACTGCTCGTTTTTCGCTTCGCTACGTGCGAGCGCGCCTTCGAGCGTCTCCTGGCGGACGGTTGCGTCGCGCAACCGCTGTTCGGCGTCGGCAATGCCGGCGCGAACCTGCTCGCGATCTGCATCGAGACTGTCCCGTGCGGCTTTCAACGCTTCTTCATAGAGTGCGCCGAGCAACGCACCTGCCTTTTCCTCGACGGCTTTGGGAATTGCGGCACCGTCGAGCCTGATTTTGGAGGCGGAACGGATGCGCTCCCAGAAATGGTCGATGTCTTTCGGGATATCGCTGGCGCTCCCGGTCTGGGTGAGATCGCGGACATTGGCAGCCGACGGCCGGATGCCGAGATCGAAGAACAACCGCTTGCAGGCGTGCAGCGACAGTTCCTGCCGTCGTGCACCGTTCGCCCGCAGCGATTCCAGTTCGTCCCGAATGGCTTGGCGTATTTCGTCCAGGGTCATCGCTGTGCTCACAGACATTGAAATGTGGCAATCATAACGAAATACGTATCTATCGATACTTATTTCGGCTTGCCGTTGTGAATTTACATCGCTTTGCACAGAAATCTGGTCTGTGAGCCAATCCGGTCGACTGTGGTCCAGGATTCCGTGAAACAAAGCGAAGAAAGATAGCCAAGTCCTTGTCTCGTAAGCATTTTCCTGCAGACCTCGAATTTTGGCATTTGTTTCACATGACAGCGCATCCGATTGCCAGTCGGTGGTCAGGGGTTGGGGTGTCTGTGGAAAACTCGTCAGCCGATGTCTTGAGAGTATTAGAAGTAAACACCCTTGAACCCTTAGTTAAAAACGTTAACGCCACGGCACAGCCTTATGCTGCAAGGCTTTCCGGCCGACAAGGTGAAGTTTTACGGGAGCCAAGGTGATCTTCTGCGGGAGCTGACGTGATGGGGTTCAGGGAGCTGCGTGAGCCGTTGCGGGAAAGGTCGTGAGCGGATTCGGGATCACAGTGAAACACGAGATTTACCAAAGGTGAGGTTTTTCGGGGCCTCACAGCCACAGAACCCGCGCTGTGCCTCACTGCACAGTTTTCTGCCTGTGCAGACATAGGTGAGAATTTGCGGGACCTTCTTCGTGCCCCGATTCTGCCCATCTTTTAGGCAGTTTTTCTGAAAGGTGAGGTTTCACGGGACTCCACGGGCGTTTGGTGTGAGGATTTCCGGGAAACGAACGCCATTTTGCACAGCAAAAGCGCCCGTAGGGGCCTGTGAAGCCGTAAAGGTGAGGTTTTTCGGGAGGGAAATCCGGGTTTTCCTGCCCGTATCCCCTTGAGGTGAGATTTTTCGGGGCCCCGATTACAGGCTGTGATGCCGGCTACAGGTGAGACTTTTCGGGAATGGAATTTGCCCGAAAAATGGTCAAAGGTGAGGCTTTTCGGGACCTGTGAACGGCTGAATTCGTCGAAAAGCCCGCCAGGACTGGAAGAAATCTCGTTTTTGCTGTGCCACTTTTTGGCACAGGTGAGATTTTTCGGGGCCCGACATGAGGTTGTCGTATGAAGGATTTCCATCGAAAGGTGAGGTTTTTCGGGGGATGTCGGCGGCGCACAGCCAAATGCCTTCTGTGCATAAGTATCGGAAGGCATTGGGATTTTTGATACCGAGGCGGTTACGGTGAGGTTTTTCGGGAGTCGTTTCCCTGCCTGGGGCGGCACAGCGATTTTTAGGTAAGGTGAGCGTTTTCGGGAGGCCTTGGTAGGGAATCCCCCGCGTGTCGGGCATTCGCCGAGATCCGGACGAATGAAGTCACTGTGCTCGAGGTGAGTATTTTCGGGACCCGATACGGTTTGTGCGCTGTACAATGCGCGCCCGGGCCGGCAAAGCACGCCTGATCGGGTCGCGCGGGCCGGTTTCGCAGGCGTCTTTCGAGATGTCGGATCCGATTCCGATTTCCCGGCAAGTCACGCCTGTACATGCATACAGGCCGATGGAGGGTGATCGGGAGGCGCATCGACGTGGGATCGCAACCCTGTGCCGAACGCACGGCAGCGCAGTCGTAAAATTACGACAAATCGAAAGGTGAGCCGATACGGGAGCTCATTCCGCACGTGTCGTGCACAGGCGAAATTCTGTGAATCGGCGCATCCCGCAGCACGTCTGGACGAGTCCGGAACGCTGCAAATCCGGAGCGGTGAGGGTTTTCGGGAGCGTCTGGGGTGAGTGCCGTTTTGCACGCGCACTTCACCCGCTATGGTGAGCATGTCGTTCTGGACGCACTTCACCGCAGGCGCTATCCTTCCGGAAAACTTCTCCTCCGACCCGACGTATGGCCACGACGAAGCGCGCCAAGAAAACCGATGTGGATGTGGTGAGTGCCAGTTCAGCCGAATTGCGGAAGGCCGTCGAGGCGATCGCAATTCAGCCGAAGAGCGGCAAGATCACGCTCCTCACTCGCAAGCTGTTCAATGTCCTGCTGGCCGTGGCGCAGCAGGCCGACGATTCGGGCGATACGTATCGCGCGCTGCTGTCGGACATCGTCGCCAACTCCGCTTTCGATTCGAACGACACCGCGCTGGTGAAGGAACACCTGCGCCGCATGGTGTCGGTGCAGGTCGAATGGAGCACGGGGACGTCGAGCCAGAAGCCGGGCCGAAAGTGGGGGATCTCGACGCTGATTGCCGACGCGGAAATTCTCGAGGATCCGGCGACCCGCCGCGTGTGGGTCGAATTCTCGTTCGCGCCGAAGATCAAGAAGAAGCTGCTCGATCCTGTCCAGTACGCGCGCCTGAGCCTGCAGTTCCAGAGCCAGCTGCGCAGCAGCGCCGGTCTCGCGCTGTACGAAATCTGCGTGCGCTACCTGACGAACCCAAGCCACCTGACGATGCGCGAGCCGTGGGAATGGTGGCGGCCGATCCTGTCGGGCACGCCCGACACGGAAGCCGGCGACGAGGCGAAGCGCGAGTACAAGTACTTCAAGCGTGACTATCTGCGTCCCGCGATCGCGGAAGTCAACGCGGTCACCAACATCTTCGTCGAGCTGATCGAGCATCGTGAAGGGCGCCGGGTCGCGGAGATCCAGTTCCGCGTGACCGAACGCAAGCAGCCGATGCTCGCGCTCGACGAACACCCGAACGTGTTCGACAGCACTCTGGTCGACCGGATGGTGAAGCTCGGGATCCCGTTGAAGGAAGCGCAGACGCTCTACGCGGATAGCGAGGAGAACCGCATTCGTGCGGCGCTGCAGATGACCGAGCAGCGGATGCGCAGCACGACGCTGCCGCCGGTGCGCAGCGCGCCGGCGTTGTTCAAGGATGCGCTGAAGAAGGGGTATGCGCCGCCGGTCGAGTCGGTCGACGCGCTGCCTGCCGGCACGCCGTCCCCGAAGATTGCAGCGGCCCAGCCGGACGATCTGAAGGCACGCCTGCTGAGCGAGTTCGCGGCGTTCCGCCGCAAGGAAGCGAAGGTGCTGTACGAAGAGCAGGGCGATGCGGAGCGCGAAGTGGCGCGCGAGTCGTTCGAATCGGAGGCGCTGCCGACGATGGGCACGCATCTGCGCGATGACTGGCGCAAGCGCGGCCTCGATTCCAAGCTGGCCGAGACGGCCTTTTTCGACTGGCTGGCCCAGAGGACCTGGGGCGAGCCGACGGACGGCGACCTGCTGTCGTTCACGCTGAATCAGTCGCGGGCCGCCTGAGGCCCGCTCAGGCCCGCTGATGGGCCGCCGCCGGCCCCGCCCTCGATTGGCGGGCCCGGCGTCCTTACCAGGCCCTGCCGGCCGTTTCCATCACTCCGACAACAGCATCCGCTCGAGCTGCTCGAGGATCGCGTCGCGCTTGTCCTTCGGGAGACCGCGCAGGCGCAATTCGATGCGATCTTCACCATACGACTTCAGGTCGCCGACCGACTTGCCGCCGAGCTTGATCTCGAGACGCTGCGCATAGCGCTGACGGCCCGCGGTCTTCGGCGTTTCCTGCGCCGCGACGCGGCCCTTGACGATGTCCGACACCTGGCGCGTGCTGAGATCGTCGGACACGATCTTGTTGATCAGCCGCAGCGTCGCCTCGGTGCCGCGCGCATTGTGATAGCGGCCGACCTGATACGCCATGTTCGAACCGAAGCGATCGGGGCGCGCGACCATTTCCTGCATGATCGCTTCCGGCAGCTTGCCGATCGACAGCGCGACGGCCACCGTCGATTCGTCGAGGCCGAGGTGCTCGGAGAGCTCCTTCTGGCTCTGGAAATGCTTGTCGTCGAGGAAGCGGCGCCACACGACGGCGTTGTCGAACACCGTTTGTGAATCGCGCTGGACGTTGAGATCGTAGCCGAGCTTGTAGCTCTGGATGCCGATCGGCACGTCGATCACGATCGCCTTGACCGATTCCTTGTTCGCTTCCTTCAGTGCCCGCACGCGGCGGCCGCCGTCGCTGACGAAATACGTGCCCGGGTTCTCGTAGTCCGGAATCACGTGGATCGCCTGCTGCTGCCCTTGCTTGGCGAGGTTGACGGCGAGTTCGGCAATCGACGACTTCAGATAGAAGTGCCGCGGATTGAACGGGCTATGCTTGATCGCCTTCAGCGGCAGCTCGATCACCTGCCCCGGCGCATAGCGGTTCTCGAGACGCCACGCGCGATATTGCGCCGATTCATCGATCGACGGGTCGAGCGTGAGTTCGGTAGCAGGCGACGGCGCGATGTCTTTCTTCGCGGATTTGGTCGGCACCGGAGTGGGGGTCTCGGACTTGACGATGCCGTCGATCGCATTGAGTCGATCAAGCGCCGTGCGCTTCTCGCTCGTCGTGATATCCGGGCGCGCTTGGAATCCTTTGGCAAATTGGGAGGGTTTCATGTGACTCCTTTGTGCGCATAAAGTCAGGGCAGCATGGCGACGATTTCGTCGGCGCATGCGCGAATTTCGGCGGCGGCCAGCTTGCCGCCGCGATCGTTCATCTGCAGTACGGTCTGACCGAGCGCCATCGCCTGCTTGTACGCCTCCCGGGTCGGGATCTGCGTTTTCAGCAACGGGAAGCCGAGCTCTTCGAGCGCACGCTTGAGCTCGCGGGTCAGCATGCGCTTCTCTTCGGTCTTGTTCAGCAGGAAGACGGCGCGGAGGTCTTCGTTCATGACCTGCGCTTGCTGGATCAGTTTGACCAGCCCGACGCTCGACCAGTAATCGGCCGGCGACGACGACGTCGGGATCACGGCAATCGATGCGGCGAGCAGGACCACGCCCGATACCTTCTCGGTGATCGACGGCGGGCAGTCCACGACGATGATGTCGTAGTCGTTGATGAACTTCTTGATCTCGCGATGGATCTGGCCATCGGCTTCGGCCAGGTTGACGACCGGAAACGGAATGCCGGTGTCGCTGTCGCCGGATGCGCTCGACCAGTGAACCAGCGTGTTTTGACGGTCGGCGTCGATGACGAGGACGCGCTTCCCTTTTTCATGGAACGCGGCACCGAGGTGCATGGCAATCGTGCTTTTGCCGACGCCACCTTTTTGTTGAGTGACTGCAATGATTTCCGCGGCCAATTTTCACTCCTATTTTGGTCGTTGGAATTCTACAGGACGATATTTGGATTTCAATGAAATTGTCGTTCAACAACTACGCATTGGCCATTTGGGCTATCGGTTTATGCGCATAAACGAAGCGACGATGGCAGATGACTTGATCGGATGGTGTAGCAGATGCCTGAGAAGTCGGTGAGCGACTCGGTGGCATTGCGTGCGGTGACGTCGGTGTGAGTCGCGAGCTACCGCGCGTGTCGCATGCACTGCCCTAGCGTTCGATGGGGTAGCCTCGGCTGAGAGCCGGAGAGTTTGTGCGCATAAACTCTCCGCGGAAAGCATGGCGCGCGATCGTGCCGGGAGGGCCGGTGCTTCTGATCGTAGGTTGTGAGTGGTACACCCTCGCTGGGTATGCAGCATCGAGGTGTGCCATTTGCCCTACGTGCGTCGACCCAACGCGCTATCCTGGCGCCACGTTTATGCGCATAAACCGCCAGCGATAGACGGCGAGTAACGAAGGTCCCCTCCCGGCCGCCGCGCCTGAATCCAGTGCCGGGCGGCCAGCCTGCGAGGCAGCGTACCGACGCTGCAACCCCACCGAAGCAGGCATCCCACCGAAGCAGGCATCCCACCGAAGCAGGCATCCCACCGAAGCAGGCATCCCACCGAAGCAGGCATCCCACCGAAGCAGGCATCCCACCGAAGCAGGCATCCCACCGAAGCAGGCATCCCACCGA
>NZ_JAIZRT010000012.1:0-236917 GCF_020420065.1 Burkholderia sp. AU31624 | reverse complement strand
CTTCCATCAAGCGCCCACACTTATCGGCTGTTAATTTTTAAAGAGCATTCTGCGAGGAACTTCGTGTTTCTCAGCAGCGCTGCGTTTTCAGCAGCAGAGAAGCGAGATTATGAACCGTGTTTCGCAGTTCGTCAACAACTTTTTACACTACATCGTTGCGACTGCGGGGCTCAACTTCCAGGCCAGTTGCGCGCTCCAGACTCCAGCACACCGCCAACCCTGCTTCCCTCTTCCGCGCCGCGTTTCCGTTAGCGCGAAAGAGGCGTGATTCTAAGCACCCGCCCCCGTCTCCGCAAGCCCTTTGTGAAAATATTTTGAAAAAGCCCCCGTGCGCTGGCGCGCACGGGGGCTTGGGGCTCGACGGGCCGGGCAATCATGCAGACGACCGATACCGCCACGTCGCCGGCCAACTACCCCAGCAACTCGATCAGCGGTGCTTGAACACCGGCTTCCGTTTCTCGACGAATGCCGCCATCCCTTCCTTCTGGTCTTCGGTCGCGAACAGCGAATGAAACAGCCGACGCTCGAAGTGGACGCCTTCGGCCAGCGTCGTCTCGTACGCACGGTTCACCGACTCCTTGACCATCATGACCGCCGGCAGCGAAAACTCGGCGATCGTCGCCGCGGCGGCAAGCGCCTCGTCGAGCAGCGTGTCGGCCGGCAGCACGCGAGACACGAGCCCCGCGCGCTCCGCTTCGGCAGCATCCATGAAACGGGCAGTCAGGCACATATCCATCGCCTTCGCCTTCGACACCGCGCGCGGCAGACGCTGAGTGCCGCCCGCACCCGGCATGACACCCAGCTTGATTTCCGGCTGGCCGAACTTGGCCGTGTCCGCTGCAAAAATGATGTCGCACATCATGGCCAGCTCACAACCACCGCCCAGCGCAAAGCCCGAAACCGCCGCAATGATCGGCTTGCGGATCTCACGGACCGTCTCCCAGTTGCGCGTGATGTAGTCGCCCCGGTAGACATCCATATAGGAGTAGGTCGCCATCATGCCGATGTCCGCGCCAGCCGCGAACGCCTTCTCGCTCCCGGTCACGACGATCGCGCCGATGCCATCGTCCGCATCGAACGCCTTCAGCGCGTCGCCCAGCTCATCCATCAGTGCATCGTTCAGCGCATTCAGCGCCTTCGGGCGGTTCAGCGTAACCAGCCCGACACGCCCCCGGGTCTCCACCAGGATGTTCTCGTAAGCCATCTATTTCTCCTCGATCAATGAAATGAGAAACGCCTCGCACATGCGAATAGTTTGATGCTACCATTCTCCGACCAACCGGTCGGTTAATTAATCGATCCAACCCCTCTCAACGTCCATCAGGCTGCCGCCATGACCCATGCACTGTTCACGAAGCACGAAGACACGCTGAAACACGCACTCGCCGCCATCGAGAGCCGCGGGTACTGGAGCCCGTTCGCCGAAATGCCAAGTCCCAAAGTGTACGGGGAAAGCGCGAACGCAGATGGTGAGGCCGCGTTCAAGTCGCACCTCGACAAGACGTTCGCGCTCGACCAGCCGGCGTCCGGAGAAACGGTCGGCGCAGAGCGGTCGCCGTACGGCATTGCACTGGGCATCCGGTATCCGAAGTCGACGCCCGACGAACTGATCGCCGCCGCTGCCGCAGCACAACGCTCGTGGCGCGAAGCCGGCCCAAGCGCCTGGATCGGCGTCAGTCTCGAAATCCTCGCGCGCCTGAATCGCGCCAGCTTCGAAATCGCCTACAGCGTGATGCACACCACGGGACAGGCATTCATGATGGCGTTCCAGGCCGGCGGCCCGCACGCACAAGATCGTGCGCTCGAAGCAGTCGCCTATGCATGGGACGAACTGCGCCGCATCCCGGCCGACGCGCACTGGGAAAAACCGCAAGGCAAGAACCCGCCGCTCGCGATGCACAAGCGCTACACGATCGTCCCGCGCGGCACCGGGCTCGTGCTCGGCTGCTGCACCTTCCCGACCTGGAACGGCTATCCCGGCCTGTTCGCCGATCTCGCAACCGGCAACACCGTGATCGTCAAGCCGCATCCGGGCGCGATCCTGCCGCTCGCCATCACCGTCCGGATCGCTCGCGACGTGCTACGCGAAGCCGGTTTCGATCCGAACGTCGTCACGCTCCTCGCGACCGAACCCAACGACGGCGCACTCGTCCAGGATCTCGCGCTGCGCCCCGAGATCAAGCTGATCGACTTCACCGGCAGCACGCAAAACGGCACGTGGCTCGAACGCCATGCCCACCAGGCACAGGTCTATACAGAGAAGGCTGGCGTCAACCAGATCGTGATCGACTCGACCGACGACCTGAAGGCCGTCGCCAAGAACATCGCGTTCTCGCTAGCGCTGTACTCCGGCCAGATGTGCACGGCACCGCAGAACATCTACGTGCCGCGCGACGGCATCCGGACGGCGGACGGCCATGCGAGCTTCGACGAGGTCGCACAAGCCATCGCCGTTGCCGTGCAAAAACTCACCGGCGACCCGGCACGCTCGGTCGAACTGATCGGCGCAATCCAGAACGAAAGCGTGACCGCACGCATCGACAACGCCCGCGAGCTCGGCCGCGTGCTCGCCGATAGCCTGACCCTCCAGCACCCTGCGTTCCCCGATGCCCGCGTGCGCACGCCGCTCGTGCTGCAACTCGACGTGGCCGATCGCGAGAAATTCACGCAGGAATGGTTCGGCCCGATCTCGTTCGTGATCGCGACCGACTCGACCACGCAGTCGCTCGACCTCGCCGGGGAAATCGCGGCCGAACATGGCGCGCTGACCCTCTCCGTCTACAGCACCGACGACGCGATCGTCGACGCCGCCCACGACGCGGCGGTACGCGGTGGCGTCGCATTGTCGATCAACCTGACGGGCGGCGTGTTCGTGAACCAGTCTGCCGCGTTCTCGGATTTCCACGGCACGGGCGCGAATCCGGCAGCCAACGCGGCGTTGGCCGACCCGGCGTTCGTCGCCAACCGGTTCCGTGTAGTGCAAAGCCGCGTCCATGTTGCGCCGAAAGCAGCCCCCGTGGAAGCCGGTCAACCGGTATAACCCGAATGGCCGACGTGCAAACGCCGCCACGTTCTCTACCATGAACGAATCCGCCACCCGGCGGGTTCGTTGCTCATCGATACGCCCATGACAGACGCCTTTATCTGCGACGCGATTCGCACTCCCATCGGCCGCTACGGCGGCGCCCTGAAAGACGTCCGTGCCGACGACCTCGGTGCGGTGCCGCTCAAGGCGCTCGTCGAGCGCAACCGTGACGTCGACTGGACGGCAATCGACGATGTGATCTACGGTTGCGCGAACCAGGCCGGCGAGGACAACCGCAACGTCGCGCGCATGTCGGCGTTGCTCGCGGGTCTGCCGACCGACGTGCCCGGCACGACGCTGAACCGGCTGTGCGGCTCCGGGATGGACGCGGTCGGCACCGCCGCGCGCGCGATCAAGGCCGGCGAGGCGCGTCTGATGATCGCGGGCGGCGTCGAGAGCATGACGCGTGCGCCGTTCGTGATGGGCAAGGCCCCGAGCGCGTTCGCACGCCAGGCCGACATCTTCGACACGACGATCGGCTGGCGCTTCATCAATCCCCTGATGAAACAGCTTTATGGCGTCGATTCGATGCCCGAGACGGCCGAAAACGTCGCAGTCGACTACAACATCAGCCGCGCCGACCAGGATCTGTTCGCGCTGCGCAGCCAGCAGAAGGCCGCGCGTGCGCAGCAGGACGGGACGCTCGCTGGCGAAATCGTCGCGGTCACGATTCCGCAGAAGAAAGGCGATCCGGTGGTCGTCTCGCGCGACGAGCATCCGCGCGAGACTTCGCTCGAAGCGCTCGCGAAGCTGAAGGGCGTCGTGCGCCCGGACGGCTCGGTGACGGCCGGCAACGCCTCGGGTGTCAACGACGGTGCGTGCGCGCTGCTGCTCGCCAATGCGCAGGCAGCCGACCAGTACGGCCTGCGCCGCCGCGCACGCGTCATCGGCATGGCGACAGCCGGCGTCGCGCCGCGCGTGATGGGCATCGGCCCCGGGCCGGCCACGCAAAAACTGCTGCATCAGCTCGGCATGACCATCGATCAGTTCGACGTGATCGAGCTGAACGAGGCGTTCGCGTCCCAAGGTCTCGCGGTGCTGCGCATGCTCGGCGTCGCCGACGACGATCCGCGCGTGAACCCGAACGGCGGTGCGATCGCGCTGGGACATCCGCTCGGCGCATCGGGCGCCCGGCTCGTGACCACGGCGCTCCACCAACTCGAGCGTACGGGCGGCCGCTTTGCGCTCTGTACGATGTGCATCGGCGTCGGCCAGGGCATCGCACTTGCGATCGAACGCGTGTAACCGACGCATAGCGCGCCTATAACGAAGTCATGAAGGAGACACTGCATGTCCTATCAGGCGATTCAGCTGGAAATCGATCAGGCCTCGAACGTAGCCACGATTACCCTCAACCGCCCCGATAAGCTGAACAGCTTTACGCGGGCGATGCATCGCGAGTTGCAGTCGGCACTCGATGATGTCGAGGCGGCCGGCGCGCGCGCGCTGATCCTGACAGGTGCGGGGCGCGGCTTCTGCGCGGGCCAGGACCTGGCCGATCTCGACTTCACGCCGGGTGCGTCCACCGATCTCGGCGCGCTGATCGACGAGCACTTCAATCCCCTGATCCGCCGCCTGCAGCGTCTGCCGATTCCGGTGATCGCCGCCGTCAACGGCACGGCGGCCGGTGCCGGTGCGAACCTCGCGCTCGCCTGCGATCTCGTGTTCGCCGCCCGCTCGAGCAGCTTCATCCAGGCCTTCGTCAAGATCGGTCTCGTGCCCGATTCGGGCGGCACGTGGTTCCTGCCGCAACGCGTCGGCATGGCACGCGCGCTGGGGCTCGCGCTGACCGGCGACAAGCTCGGCGCCGAACAGGCCGAGCAATGGGGATTGATCTGGCGCGCGGTCGACGACGACGCGCTCGCTGCGTCAGCCCGCCAGCTCGCCACCCAGCTCGCGCAGCAGCCGACGCTCGCGATCGCATCGATCAAGCAGTCGATGCGTGCCAGTGTCACGAACACGCTCGACCAGCAACTCGACATGGAACGCGACCTGCAGCGCAGGCTCGGCCAGTCGCACGACTACGCAGAAGGCGTGAAGGCATTCATCGAGAAGCGCGCGCCGCGCTTCGAGGGGCGTTGACATGACGAACGCCACTGCCACGCTCGACCCCGATGCGCTCGCCCGCGCCACCGCGCGGGCCATGTACGATGCCGACGCATGCAGCCGTGCGTTCGGGATGGAAATCGCCGAAGTACGCGCCGGCTACGCGCGCCTGCAGATGCGCGTGCGGCCCGAATTCCTGAACGGGCATCAGACCTGCCACGGCGGAATCATCTTCACGCTGGCCGATTCGACATTCGCGTTCGCGTGTAACTCGTACAACGTGAATACCGTCGCGGCCGGCTGCTCGATCGAATTCCTGCGCCCCGTGCACGGCGATGACGTGCTGACGGCCGAGGCGATCGAGCAGGCGCGCGCCGGCCGCCAAGGCATCTACGACATCCGCGTCACGAACCAGACCGGCGAAACCGTCGCGATGTTTCGCGGCAAATCCGCCCAGATCAAGGGCACGGTCATCCCGGAAGACCGCTGACGTCGACGGCTCGCACATAACAAACACTGGAGACATGCATGACTACCCCGCTACCGCTCGAGCCGATCGAGACCGCCTCACGCGACGAGCTGACCGCGCTGCAGCTCGAGCGCCTCAAGTGGTCGCTCCGGCATGCGTATGACCACTGCCCCGTCTATCGTCGCAAGTTCGACGACGCGGATGTCCATCCGGACGACCTGAAGACGCTCGCCGACCTGTCGCGCTTCCCGTTCACGACGAAGAGCGACCTGCGCGACAGTTACCCGTTCGGGATGTTCGCGGTGCCGCAGGACCAGATCTCGCGCATTCATGCGTCGTCGGGCACGACCGGCAAGCCGACGGTCGTCGGCTATACGGCCCGCGACATCGACACGTGGGCGAATCTCGTCGCGCGCTCGATCCGCGCCGCCGGTGCGCGCCGCGGCGACAAGGTGCACGTCAGCTACGGCTATGGCTTGTTCACGGGCGGGCTTGGCGCGCACTACGGTGCCGAACGCGCAGGGCTGACCGTGATCCCGTTCGGTGGCGGCCAGACCGAGAAGCAGGTGCAGCTGATCCAGGATTTCCGACCCGACATCATCATGGTCACGCCGAGCTACATGCTGTCGATCGCCGACGAAATCGAGCGCCAGGGTCTCGATCCCGTGCAGAGTTCGCTGCGCATCGGCATCTTCGGCGCGGAACCCTGGACCAACGACATGCGCGTCGCGATCGAGCAGCGGATGGGCATCGATGCGGTCGACATTTACGGGCTGTCCGAAGTGATGGGCCCCGGCGTCGCGTCCGAATGCGTCGAGACCAAGGACGGCCCGACCATCTGGGAAGACCACTTCTATCCGGAAATCATCGACCCCGAAACCGGCGAAGTGCTTCCGGACGGCGAACTCGGCGAGCTCGTGTTCACGTCGCTGACGAAGGAGGCGCTGCCGATCGTCCGCTACCGGACCCGCGACCTCACGCGGCTGTTGCCCGGCACTGCCCGCACGATGCGCCGGATGGAGAAGATCACCGGGCGCTCGGACGACATGATGATCGTGCGCGGCGTCAACGTGTTCCCGACGCAAATCGAGGAGCAGTTGCTCAAGCAGCACGCGCTCGCCCCGCACTATCAGATCGTGCTGACGAAGGAAGGCCCGCTCGACGTGATGACGCTCAATGTCGAGCCTTGCCCCGAGACAGCACCCGATACGGCGGCGATCCATGCGGCAAAACAGGCGCTCGCCTACGACATCAAGTCGCTGATCGGCGTGACGGCCGTGATCAACGTGCTGCCCGTGAACGGGATCGAGCGGTCGGTCGGCAAGGCGCGACGCGTCGTCGACAAGCGCAGGGGCTGACGAAAGTCGCTGCGCGTGAATGACGCGCGGTGAATCCGTGGCTGCAAATGAAACAACCCGATCGGCCAACACCGATCGGGCTGTTTCATTCCGGGATGCATTTGGGCATCCGCCGACGCAACAAGCGCATCACGAAATCTGACACTGCACGTCCGCCCTCACGATCAGAGCAACGTGCCCCACGCGCACAGCCGCTTCTACGAATGCAGCGTCTGCCGCATCGGCGGTGACCCGAGGAACCCCAGCCACCCGCGCCGCGTCACATCACGAATTCGGGAACAGCAGCCACATCCGGCCGACCTGCTTCATCCGCCCAGCCTGATCGCCTGCATCGTCGCCGAGCCCCCAGAAATAGTCGGCCCGCACGCCGCCCTTGATCGCGGAGCCCGTATCCTGCGCGAACACGAGCCGGTTCATCGGCGTATTCGTCAGCGGGCGCGTCGTCTGCAGGAACACGGGCGTGCCAAGCGGGATCGACGACGGGTCGACGGCGATCGAACGCTCCGGCGTCAGCGGCACGCCCAACGCGCCGATCGGGCCGTCCGCACCGCCGTGCGGTGCATCTTCCTTGGTCGGCATGTCGCGGAAGAACACGAACCGCGGGTTCGTGTCGAGCAACGCGTCGACCCGGGTCGGGTTCGCCTTTGCCCACGCCTTGATGCCCTGCATCGTCGCCTGAGCGGGCGTCAGCTCGCCACGATCGAGCAGCCACTTGCCGATCGAGCGGTACGGCTGGTTGTTGGTGCCGCCGAAGCCGACCCGCATCACCGAACCGTCGTCGAGCAGCACGCGCCCCGAGCCCTGCACCTGCAGGAAGAACGCTTCGATCGGGTCGTCGACCCACACGAGTTCGTTGCCGTTCAGGATGCCGGCGCGTTCGAGCTGCGCGCGTGCCGGGAGCGCGGCGCCCGCGCGATAACCGGCCGGCCAGCGGTAGAGCGCGTACTGATACGGACCGCGACGCACGCGCGAACCGTGCAGCAGCGGCTCGTAATAGCCGGTCACGAGCCCGTCGAGCGTACCGTCGGTGTTCGCGAGCTGGAACGGCGTGAAATACGTTTCGAAGAACGTGCGTGCACTGCTGACGTCGAGCTCGTCGAGCCTGTCGGCGGCCGCGCACGCGCGTGCCCAGGCCGGCTGGCGCGCGAGCCGCACGCAGTTCTGCCGCAGCGCGGCGGTTGCGCCGAGCAGCGAATCGTCCTGCCAGCCCGGCACCTGCTGCCACGCGACCGGCGTGAGCCGCTTCGCGGCAACCTGGCCCGGCACGATCGCCGCGCCGGTCGGCGGTTTCAGCGACGACGTCCGCGTCGGCGCGCCACCGCACGCCGCCAGCAGCGCCGCCGCGGCTGCAGCCGCAACCCACCCGGCCACCCGGGGCCCAAACCACATACAATGTCCGTTCTTGATGGAAACCGCCATGTCAGATTTTCTCGACCAATATCCGATGCTCATCTTCGCGCTCGAAGCCTTCGTAGCGCTCGCCCTGCTGATCTTCATCGTCGTGTGGACGTCGTCGGGCAGAAAGAAGCACACCCGCAAGCCGCGCTAACACCCTGACGCACGCCGCACGCTCAATGCAGCGTGCGCGGCATGTGCAGGGCGAACTCGTCGACCGGCGCCTCGAAGCGCTCGCCGTCCTCCGCCACGCAGAAGTACGCGCCACGCATCGTGCCGACCGGTGTCGCGATCACGGCCCAGCTCGTGTACTCGAAGTGCTCGCCCGGCTGCAGCAGCGGCTGGTGCCCGACGACGCCGAGCCCCTTCACTTCCTGCACGTGGTTCTCGCTGTCCGTGATGATCCAGTGACGCGCGATCAGCTGTGCCGCGACCTGCCCGGTGTTGCGGATCGTCAGCGTGTACGCGAATGCGTATTGACGGCGATCGGGGTCGGATTGTTCCGGCAAGTAGCTGGTTTTCACCGAAACGGTGAATTGATACTGACTCATGGTGTTTCCGCTGGAAGATGACTGCCCGTGCCGGCATGGGCAACGGGGCCGCGGGCGCGCCGCATTGGTTCGGCATTCTATGCGCAATCCGGCCTCGACCGCACGGCCTGCGGCCGCGCACCGGGTCGCCGGACGGTAGAATGGCGGTTTTGCGCCGCAACGTCCCCGCTCCCCTGCCATGACCCAATTCCGCATCGCTCCCAGCATCCTGTCGGCCGATTTCGCACGGCTCGGCGAAGAAGTCCGCAACGTGGTCGCCGCCGGCGCCGACTGGATCCACTTCGACGTGATGGACAATCATTACGTGCCGAACCTGACCATCGGCCCGCTCGTGTGCGAAGCGATCCGCCCGCACGTGCAGGTGCCGATCGACGTGCACCTGATGGTACGCCCGGTCGACCGGATCGTGCCCGATTTTGCGAAGGCCGGTGCCAACCTGATCAGCTTCCACCCGGAAGGCTCCGATCACATCGACCGCACGCTGTCGCTGATCCGCGACCACGGCTGCAAGGCCGGCCTCGTGTTCAACCCGGCCACGCCGCTGAACTACCTCGACCACGTGATGGACCGCCTCGACTTCGTGCTGCTGATGTCGGTCAACCCGGGTTTCGGCGGCCAGTCGTTCATTCCGGAAACGCTGAACAAGCTGCGCGAAGCACGCGCACGCATCGACGCGTACACCGAGCGCACCGGCCGCGAGATCCTGCTCGAAGTCGACGGCGGCGTGAAGACCGACAACATCGCGGAAATCGCGGCGGCCGGCGCCGACACCTTCGTCGCGGGTTCGGCGATCTTCGGCAAGCCCGACTACCGCAAGGTGATCGACGAGATGCGCGCCGCGCTCGCTACCGTCGAGCGGAGCTGACGCCGTGGCCGACTCGTCGCTCACCGGCCATGCGCCGGCCGGAGCCGCACCGGAAGCCGCTCCGATCCGCTTCGCCACGTCGCGCAGCATCGACGCGGCGCTGATCGATCTCGACGGCACCATGGTCGATACGGCCGACGATTTCACGGCCGGCCTGAACGGGATGCTCGCGCAGCTCGGCGCGCCAGCCACGTCGCGCGACGAGGTGATCGGCTACGTCGGCAAGGGCTCCGAACACCTGATCCAGAGCGTGCTGAAGCCGCGCTTCGCAGCCGACGAGGCGCACGCGCGCTTTGACGCCGCGCTCGCGATCTACCAGACCGAGTACGCGAAGATCAACGGCCGCCACACACGCCTCTACCCGGACGTGGCCGCCGGTCTCGACGCGTTGCGCGCAGCCGGCATCCGGCTCGCGTGCGTGACGAACAAGCCGCATCGCTTCGCGGTCGAGCTGCTCGAGCAATACGGGCTGGCCGATTGCTTCGGCATCGTGCTCGGCGGCGACAGCGTCGCGCGCAAGAAGCCCGATCCGCTGCCGATGCTGACGGCCTGCAACGCGCTCGGCGTCGCACCGGATGTGGCAGTCGCGATCGGCGACTCGGAAAACGATGCGCTGGCAGGCCGCGCGGCCGGGATGGCGACGCTGACGGTGCCGTACGGCTACAACCATGGCAAAGCTATACAAACGATAAATTCGGATGGTATAGTCGATTCGTTGCTGGTCGCAGCTCGCGCGATCTCCGCGCACAACGCCGGCCGGCCAACCTTCTGATCATTTCTTCCATCTGCATGTTTCTGAATAAAAAACGGAGTCTGAGCAGCATCGACCGGGGAGCCTGGCCCTGGCGTCGCTGGTCGCGCTAACCTCTTCGATGAGGTACGCTGAAGCACGTCTTCAGCGCCGTTTTTTATCTCGCTGCGCATCCGCGCGCCGATCGTCGCACCACCTCGAGTTCTACCGCGTCCGAACGCTTGCGTTCAGGCACGGCCGCAGGCTCGCGACGTTCACGCCCGGAGTGCCGGCCGGCAACAGGCACTTCTCGATCGACCGCCCTTTCGCCGACGGCAACCCGCGCAGCGTCAAGTGATCCCTGGCGCACGCGCCGCTCGTCCCGAACAGGACCGGAACATGACCGAACTCGAATTTCAATCGCTCGCGAACGAAGGCTACAACCGCATCCCGCTGATCGCGGAAGCCCTCGCCGATCTCGAAACGCCGCTGTCCCTCTACCTGAAGCTGGCCCAGCCCGAACGCTCGGGCGCCAACTCGTTCCTGCTCGAATCGGTGGTCGGCGGCGAACGCTTCGGCCGCTATTCGTTCATCGGCCTGCCCGCCCGTACGCTCGTGCGGACCCGCAACGGCGTGTCGGAAGTCGTGCGCGACGGCCAGGTCGTCGAGACGCATGACGGCGACCCGTTCCAGTTCATCGAATCGTTCCAGGCGCGCTTCAAGGTCGCGCAGCGCCCGGGCCTGCCGCGCTTCTGCGGCGGTCTCGCCGGCTATTTCGGCTACGACGCGGTGCGCTACATCGAGAAGAAGCTCGCGAACACCGCACCGCGCGACGATCTCGGCCTGCCCGACATCCAGTTGCTGCTGACCGAGGAAGTCGCGGTCATCGACAACCTCGCCGGCAAGCTGTACCTGATCATCTACGCGGACCCGAGCCAGGCCGAAGCCTATACGAAGGCGAAACAGCGCCTGCGCGAACTGAAGCAACGCCTGCGCACGACCGTGCAGCCGCCGGTTACGTCGGCAAGCGTGCGCACCGAGACGTTCCGCGAGTTCAAGAAGGACGACTATCTGGCCGCCGTGCGCCAGGCGAAGGAATACATCGCGGCCGGCGAGCTGATGCAGATCCAGGTCGGCCAGCGTCTGACGAAGCCGTACCGCGACAATCCGCTGTCGCTGTATCGCGCGCTGCGTTCGCTGAACCCGTCGCCGTACATGTACTACTACAACTTCGGCGATTTCCACGTGGTCGGCGCATCGCCGGAAATCCTCGTGCGCCAGGAAAAGCGGGGCGAAGACCAGATCGTCACGATCCGCCCGCTCGCCGGCACGCGCCCGCGCGGCAACACGCCCGAGCGCGATGCGGAACTCGCGACCGAGCTGCTCAACGATCCGAAGGAGATCGCCGAGCACGTGATGCTGATCGACCTCGCGCGCAACGACGTCGGCCGCATCGCGGAAATCGGCTCGGTGCACGTGACCGACCAGATGGTCATCGAGAAATACTCGCACGTGCAGCACATCGTCAGCTCGGTCGAAGGCAAGCTGAAGCCCGGCATGACGAACTACGACGTGCTGCGCGCGACGTTCCCGGCTGGCACGCTGTCCGGCGCGCCGAAGGTCCGTGCGATGGAACTGATCGACGAGCTCGAGCCGGTCAAGCGCGGGCTGTACGGCGGCGCCGTCGGCTACCTGTCGTTCTCGGGCGAGATGGATCTCGCGATCGCGATCCGCACGGGCCTGATCCACAACGGCAACCTGTACGTGCAAGCGGCGGCCGGCGTCGTCGCGGATTCGGTGCCCGAATCCGAATGGCAAGAGACCGAGAACAAGGCGCGCGCGGTGCTGCGTGCGGCCGAACAGGTCCAGGACGGCCTCGATAGCGACTTCTGACCGGAGACTGACCATGCTGCTCATGATCGACAACTACGACTCGTTTACCTACAACCTGGTCCAGTACTTCGGCGAACTCGGCGAGGACGTGCGCACCTACCGCAACGATGAAATCACGCTCGACGAAATCGCGCGCCTGAATCCCGATGCGATCTGCCTGTCGCCCGGCCCGAGCAACCCACAGCACGCGGGCATCACGCTCGACGTGCTGAAGGAATTCGCGGGCAGGAAGCCGATCCTCGGCGTGTGCCTCGGCCATCAGGCGATCGGCGAGGCCTTCGGCGGCCGCGTCGTGCGCGCGAAGACCATCATGCACGGCAAGGTGAGCAAGATCGAAACCGACTGCCGCGGCGTGTTCGCCGACCTGCCGAAGCACTTCGACGTCACGCGCTATCACTCGCTCGCGATCGAGCGCGAATCGCTGCCCGACTGCCTCGAGGTGTCCGCCTGGACCGACGACGGCGAAATCATGGGCGTGCGCCACAAGACGCTGCCGATCGAAGGCGTGCAGTTCCACCCGGAATCGATCCTGTCCGAGCATGGCCATGCGCTGCTCGAGAATTTCCTGAAACAGGCCCGCGCCGCGGCCGCGCAAGCCGCCTGACGGGAGCCTCACGATGACGATTACCCCGCAGGAAGCGCTGCAGCGCACGATCGAACACCGCGAAATCTTCCACGACGAGATGCTGCACCTGATGCGGCTGATCATGCGCGGCGACATGTCGCCCGTGATGGCGGCCGCGATCATCACCGGGTTGCGCGTGAAGAAGGAGACGATCGGCGAGATCGCCGCCGCCGCGACCGTGATGCGCGAATTCGCGAACCACGTCGAGGTGCAGGACAATTCGAACTTCGTCGACATCGTCGGCACCGGCGGCGACGGCTCGCACACGTTCAACATCTCGACCGCGTCGATGTTCGTCACGGCCGCGGCCGGCGCGAAAGTCGCGAAGCACGGCAACCGCGGCGTATCGAGCAAGTCCGGCAGCGCCGACGTGCTCGAGGCGCTCGGCGTGAACATCGACCTGCAGTCCGACCAGGTTGCCGCGTCGATCGCCGAAACGGGCATGGGCTTCATGTTCGCGCCGAACCATCACCCGGCGATGAAGAACATCGCGGCCGTGCGCCGCGAGCTCGGCGTGCGCACGATCTTCAACATCCTCGGCCCGCTGACCAACCCGGCCGGTGCGCCGAACCAGCTGATGGGCGTGTTCCACCCCGACCTCGTCGGCATCCAGGTGCGCGTGATGCAGCGCCTGGGCGCGCAGCACGTGCTGGTCGTGTACGGCAAGGACGGGATGGACGAGGTATCGCTTGGCGCGGCAACGCTCGTCGGCGAGCTGCGCGACGGCAAGGTGCACGAATACGAGATCCATCCGGAAGACTTCGGCCTGCAGATGGTGTCGAACCGCACGCTGAAGGTCGAAAATGCCGACGAATCGCGCACGATGCTGCTCGGCGCGCTGGACAACCAGCCGGGCGTCGCGCGCGAGATCGTCACGCTGAACGCCGGCACCGCGCTCTATGCGGCGAACGTCGCCGAGTCGATCGCGGACGGCATCCAGCTCGCCCGCGAAGCGATCGCGAGCGGCAAGGCCCGCGCCAAAGTCGACGAACTCGTGCGCTTCACGCAGCAGTTCAAGCGCTGACTCCCCTTACGAATCAAGCAGGAATCCACATGAGCGACATTCTCGACCGAATCATCGCCGTCAAGCGCGAAGAAGTCGCGGCGGCCATGCGCAGCGCGCCGCTCGAGGCACTGAAACTGGAAGCGTCCGCGCGCGACCTGCGCGACTTCGTCGGCGCATTGCGCGCGAAGCATGCGGCCGGCCACGCGGCCGTGATTTCCGAAATCAAGAAGGCCAGCCCGTCGAAGGGCGTGCTGCGCGAGAATTTCGTGCCGGCCGACATCGCGCGTTCGTATGCAGCGCACGGCGCCGCGTGCCTGTCGGTGCTGACCGACGAGCAGTTCTTCCAGGGCAGCGCCCGCTATCTCGAACAAGCGCGCGCGGCCTGCGAGCTGCCGGTGCTGCGCAAGGACTTCATCGTCGACGCGTACCAGATCATCGAAGCGCGCGCGATGGGTGCCGACGCGATCCTGCTGATCGCCGCCGCACTCGACACGCCGCTGATGCAGGATCTCGAAGCGTATGCGCACTCGCTCGGCCTCGCGGTGCTGGTCGAAGTACACGACCGCAACGAGATGGAGCAGGCGCTGACGCTCAAGACGCCGCTGCTCGGCATCAACAACCGCAATCTGCGCACGTTCGAGACGTCGATCCAGACCACGCTCGACATGCTCGACATGATTCCGGCGGACCGGATCGTCGTGACCGAATCCGGCATCCTGTCGCGCACCGACGTCGACACGATGCGTGCGGCAAACGTGAACACGTTCCTCGTCGGCGAGGCGTTCATGCGCGCCGAGCAGCCGGGCGAGGAACTCGCACGGATGTTCTTCTGATGGCGATCGAAAAGGAAATCAAGCTTGCGCTGCCGGCCGGCCAGGCCGACGCCGCGCGACGCTTCTTCGAGACGCTGACCGGCGAACCCGGTCGCGACATCACGCTCGCGAACGTCTATTACGACACGCCCGATCTCGCGCTGGCCCGCTCGAAGAGCGCGGTGCGCGTGCGCCGCACGCCGCAAGGCTGGCTGCAGACGTTCAAGACGGTCGGCAGCGCGGAAGGCGGCCTGCATCGCCGCCACGAGTGGGAGCTGCCGGTCGCCGGCGACGCGCTCGAAATCGACGCGCTCGTCGCGGCCTGCGACGTGCCGGAAGCCGCCGCCGCGCTGAATGACGCGGCCGGCTCGCTGTCGGCGCTGTTTCGCACGGATTTTTCGCGTACGCTGTGGCGCATCGCAATCGGCGGCGCAACCGTCGAAGCCGCGGTGGACCTCGGCGAGATCGTCGTCCAGGCGGAACACGAAACGCGCCGCGAACCGATCAGCGAAATCGAACTCGAACTGATCGACGGCCCGGAGGCGGCGCTCGCAACGCTCGCCGCCGAATTGCAGCAAGCGCTGCCGGGCCTCGTTCCCGAAAACATCAGCAAGGCGCAGCGCGGCTACCGGCTGCGCGCGCAATAACCCGCATCACGCATGGCAACCCGCAAGACTTCCCGCGCGCCGCAACAGGCGTCGCTGTTCGATGATCCCGTGCCGGAAACGGCACCGGCCGATACCCCGTCCCCGGCGCCCGAAGCGCCCGCGGCCGGACGCAAGCCCGCAAAGAAAGCCGCGGCTCCGGCTGCGGCCCCGACGGCACCGCAGCCCGTTGCCGCCGACGTCCCGCACCTCGCC
Organism: Burkholderia sp. AU31624; assembly: GCF_020420065.1. Lineage (NCBI taxonomy): Bacteria > Pseudomonadati > Pseudomonadota > Betaproteobacteria > Burkholderiales > Burkholderiaceae > Burkholderia > Burkholderia sp. AU31624. The sequence goes on along the minus strand of NZ_JAIZRT010000012.1, from coordinate 221,222 downwards.
GCGCAATTCGACGCGCTGCCGCCCGTCTGGCGCGACGTGCTGAAACCCTTTACCGACAGCGACGCGTATGCGCCGCTGTGCCGCTTCGTCGATGACGAGCGTGCGGCCGGCAAGACGGTCTACCCGACCGACGTGTTCCGCGCGCTGCGCCTGACGAGCCCGGACGACGTAAAAGTCGTGATCCTCGGCCAGGACCCGTACCACGGCGACGATCGCGGCACGCCGCAGGCGCACGGGCTCGCGTTCTCGGTGCCGCCGGCCGTGCGCACGCCGCCGTCGCTGCGCAACATCTTCAAGGAAATCGCCGCGAACTTCGGCCACGACACGCCGCGCCATGGCTGCCTCGACACCTGGGCGCGCCAGGGCGTACTGCTGCTCAACACGGTGCTGACGGTCGAGCGCGGGGCCGCCGCGAGCCATGCGAAGCGCGGTTGGGAGCAGTGCACGGACACGCTGATCCGCGAACTCGCCGGCCGCCATCAGGGGCTCGTCTTCATGCTGTGGGGCGCCCACGCGCAGGCGAAGCGCGCGCTGTTCGACGCCAGCGCGCACTGCGTGCTCGAGGCGCCGCATCCGTCGCCGCTGTCCGCGCACCGCGGCTTCCTCGGCTGCCGCCATTTCGCGCTCGCGAACGACTATCTGGTCGAGGCAGGCCGCGAACCGATCGACTGGCGCCTGCCTGAAGTGGCGGAAACGCTCGCGTAACCGCCGCGCCGCCGTTCGTTCGCCACGCCAGCCGGCATGCAAAAACGCCGCGCCCCTTTCGGGTCGCGGCGTTTTTTTATCGGGCGATGCGGCGGGTGCGGCGCACCCGCATCGACCTTACGCGGCGGCGATCGCTTCGCGTGCGCCAGCCAGCGCTGCGCTTTGCGCATCCGCGCCGAGGTTCAGGCCTTCCGCGAAGATGAAGTTCACGTCGGTCATGCCGACGAAGCCGAGGAACGTACGCAGGTACGGGGTCTGGCTGTCGTTCGGCGTACCGGCGTACTTGCCGCCACGGGCCGTCACCACGTGAACCTTCTTGCCCTTGATCAGACCTTCCGGACCGTTCTCGGTGTAGCGGAACGTTACGCCTGCACGTGCGATCCAGTCGAAGTACGTCTTCAGTTGCGAGGAGATGCCGAAGTTGTACATCGGTGCGCCGATCACGATGATGTCGGCAGCTTGCAGTTCGGCGATCAGTGCATCGCTCTTCGCGACGATCGCATTCTGTTCCGCGGTGCGCTTGTCGGCCGGCGTGAAGAACGCGCCGAGCACCGATTCGTCGAGGTGCGGCAGCGCGTCGGCCAGCAGGTCGCGAACCACGACGTTCGCGCCGGGGTTCGATTGTTGCAGCTTTGCCGTCAGTTCGTTGGCCAGCAGCGTGGATTGCGCACCTTGCGAACGCGCGGCGGAATTGATTTGCAGAATGGTCGTCATGTCAGGCTCCAGTAGGGTTGCGCTTGGGTAGCGCGAGTGACGCCATTGTGCGTGGCCGCACGACCGCGAAAAAGCGGGTTCAGGGCGACGGATTGTTGCAGCAGCAGAACAATCGTTGATCGCGCCCCGATACCCGCTTCAGACCGCTCAACCCTTCAGCCAGGCCTCCCGGGCCTTCGAAACCGCGGCCGGCTTCGCGGCCGCCGTCAGCCGGTAGCGCGTGACTTCCGGGCCGTCGAGCTTCAGTTTCGCGGTGCGGAGCTCGTCGCGACGGAAGGCGTGAACCTCGACCTTGTCACCGGGCCGGTAGCGCGCGAGCAGTGCGTCGAGGTTGGTGCCCGTGACGCGCAGCCCGTCGACCGCGATCAGCATGTCGCCGGCCGACAGCCCCGCACGATGTGCGGCGCCGCCTTCGTAGACGGCCGCGAGCGTGCAGTCCGCGCCGCCGCGCAGGCGCGCGCCGATCGTCGGCTTCGCGATCGCGCCGTTCGCGACATCGGGCGCAAGCGTCACGCCGAACGGTGCGAGCAGTTCGGCGAGCGGCAGGTCGCGCGTGCCGTGCACGGCATCGGCGAACAGGCGGCCGAGCGCGACGCCCGTCGCCGCTTCGATCAGCGCCTCGACTTCGTTCTCCTCGACGCCCATTTGCTTGCCGCGGTAGAAATCGCGGCCGTAGCGCTGCCACAGCAGGCGCATCACGTCGTCGAGCGACTTCTTGTTGCGCGTCTGCGCGCGGATCGCGAGATCGAAGGCGAGTGCGACGAGCGAACCCTTCGTGTAGTAGCTGACGATTGCGTTGGTCGCGTTCTCGTCCTGGCGGTAGTACTTGATCCACGCGTCGAACGAGCTTTCGGCGACGCTCTGCTTCAGGCGCCCCGTGCCGCGCAGCACACCGCCGACCGTACGGCCGAGCGCCGCGAAATATTCGTCCTGCGACATCAGCCCGCTGCGCACCAGCATCAGGTCGTCGTAATACGACGTGAAGCCCTCGAACAGCCACAGCAGCGACGTGTAGTTTTCCTTCGACAGGTCGTACGGCACGAACGCCGCCGGCTTGATGCGCTTCACGTTCCACGTATGGAAGTACTCGTGGCTGCAGAGCCCGAGATACGTGCGATAGCCTTCCGTCGTTTCGGGCCGCCCCTTCACCGGCAGGTCGGTGCGGTTGCAGATCAGCGCGGTCGACGCGCGGTGCTCGAGGCCACCGTAGCCGTCGCTGACCGCCAGCGTCATGAACACATAGCGGTCCATCGGCGCTTTCTTCGATTTCGGCTCGAACAGCGCAATCTGCGCTTCGCACACGCGCTTCAGGTCGGCGCGCAGGCGCTCCAGGTCGAGTTGCGTCACGCGCCCCGCGATCACGATGTCGTGCGGCACGCCGTGCGCGTCGAACGTCGCGAGCGCGAATTCGCCGATCGTCACCGGATGGTCGGAGAGCTCGTCGTAGTTCGCTGCGCGATAGGCGCCGAACCCGTAACGCTTGGTGCCGCGCGCCTCGGGCAGCGACGTGCCGACGCGCCATGCGCGGAACGCCGCACCGGCCGGCTTCGCGATATCGACTTCACACGGCGCCTCCTCGTGGCCCGCGACGCTCAGGAACACGGCCGTCGCGTTGAAGAAGCCGCCCGATTCATCGAGATACGCGGAGCGCACCGACAGGTCCCACGCATACACGTCGTAGCGCAGCGTCAGCGTGCCGTTCACGGGTGCGGCCTGCCACGTGTGCTTGTCGGTCTTCGCGATCCGCACCTTGCGGCCTGCGTCGTTGAACGCGCCGAGCGTCACGATGTTGCGCGCGAACTCGCGCACCAGGTAGCTGCCCGGAATCCACACCGGCAACGAAAAGCGCTGGCCTTCGGGGTCGGGATCGGTGACCGTCACCGACACTTCGAACAGGTGCGCGGCAAGATCTTTCGGAACTATCGAATAGCGGATCGGCTGGGTCATCGTGGCAATCGGTCGGTCGAATACGGCGGCGGAAACGAAGAGAGGCGCCGGCAGATGCGGGCGCCCCTCGCTGGCCGGGCCATACGGCCCGGCGTGTGTCGGTTACTTGCTCGAGGCGAGCGCCTGGTTGAGCTGGTCGGCCGACACGGCGCCCGGCAGGCGGCGGCCGTCCGGCAGGAAGATCGTCGGCGTGCCCGTGACGTTCATCCCGCGGCCGAGCGCGAGGTTCTTGTCGAGCGCGGTCGTGTCGCAAGTACCGGCGCCGGACGGCGCGCGGTGGTCGAGCATCCAGCCCTGCCACGTTTTCGCGCGATCGGTCGCGCACCAGATCGCCTTCGACTTCGCGGTCGAATCCGGCGACAGCACCGGGTACAGGAACGTGTAGACGGTCACGTTGTCGACCGACTGCAGCGTCGTCTCGAGCTTCTTGCAATACGGGCAGTTCGGATCGGAGAACACGGCGATCTTGCGGGCGCCGTTGCCCTTGACGACCTTGATCGCATTCGCGAACGGCAGGCTCGCGAAGTCGATCTTGTTGATTTCGGACAGGCGCGCGTCGGTCAGGTTCTTGTGCGTCTTGGTGTCGACGAGATCGCCGAGCAGCACGTAATCGCCTGCCGCATCGCTATAGATGATCTGCGAGCCGAGGTTGACTTCGTAAAGGCCGGCGACCGGCGCTTTCGACACGCTCTTGATCGGTGCGTCGCTGCCGAGGCGGGCCTGCAGCGTTGCTTTCAGCTTGTCGGTGGTCTGGTCGGCCTGCGCGGTGCAGCCAAGCGTCGCCATCGTGACGGCCAGCGCCAGCGACGCGATGCGGATCGTTTTTTTCATCGAAATCTTCCTTCAGCTCAATCGGAGTGCACGGCACAGTGTACGCCGTAACGGAACCGTGTCCGACCGGCGAAGCGGCCGAAGGTTCGATCGATCAGCCGAGCGCGGCCGATACGAGCCAGCGCTTCACGAGCGGCTGCGCGCCGACGAAGGCCATGCCCGCGTTGCGCACGACCTTCGCGAGCGAGCCCGGCACGGCGAACAGCCGCTGCAACCCATCGGTCGCGACCATCAGCGCGCGGATGTCCTCGCGGCGCGAACGCTCGTAGCGACGCAGCAGCACCGTATCACCGAGGTTGCGGAAGCTTTCCTTGCCCGCGATCGCGTCGGCAAGCGCCGCGACGTCGCGCAAGCCGAGATTCATCCCCTGCCCCGCGAGCGGGTGGATCAGGTGCGCGGCATCGCCGACGAGCGCGACGCGCGGTGCGATCAGCTTGTCGACCGTCTGCAGCGCCAGCGGGAAGCCGGCAGCCGGCGTCACGCAGTCGAGCGTGCCGACCTGACCGTGCGACACGCGCTCGACTTCGGCCGCGAGCTGCGCCGGATCGAGTGCGAGCAATTCGTCTGCATGCGCGGTGTGCGCGGACCAGACGAGCGATACATGGCCGTCCGGCAGCGGCAGCAGCGCGACGATCTCGCCTTCGTGGAACCACTGGTAGGCGGTCTCGCGGTGCGGCAACGACGCCTTGAAGTTCGCGACGACGCCGGTTTGCCGGTAGTCGCGCCGCTCGACCTTGGCCCCCATTTGCGAGCGCACCCACGAATGCGCGCCGTCCGCGCCGACGACGAGGTCCGCTTCCAGCACCTGCCCCGACGACAGCGTGAGCACGGCCGCGTCGTCGCGCACGTCGAAGCCCTGTGCGCGCGCATCGAACCACGTGAGGTTCGGCTGGAACCGCAGCGCGGCGTCGAGCGACGCCTCGACCAGCGACGATTCGGCGATCCACGCGAGCTGCGGCACGGACGCCTGGTACGCGGAGAAATGCAGTTCCGCGTGCGCGTCGCCGTACACGCGCATGTCGTAGACCGGCGCAAGCCGGCTGTGATCGAGCGCCTGCCAGACGCGCAGCCGCTCGAGCAGCGCCTGCGAACTGGAGGACAGCGCGTAGACGCGCGTGTCGAAGGCGAGATCGGCGGGGCGCGGCGTGGCCGGCTGGGCGAGCAAGGCTGTCTTGTAGCCGGACTGGGTCAGCGCGAGCGCGGCCGTCTTGCCGACGAGCCCGCCGCCGACCACGGCGACGTCGAAGGTGTGGTGGGCAGTCATGGCGGGCATTATAGCCGCGGGGCCAAACCCTTACGCGGCCGGACTTTGCGGGAAATCAGCAGAATCGCAGGGCGATGCGGCAACGCAGCGGCCCGCCGCATCGGCCATTCGGCGCCTGCCCGGAATCCGGGGCGTCGGCACGGTACAATAGCGACTTTGACCGTCGGCCCGCCGCGCCCCACGCGCCGGCCGCCCTTTTTTCCCGCGCCGCCGTGCCCTGTCCGGCCGCGCCGCCTTACCCGTCCGAAGGATTCCATGAGTCTCAAATGCGGCATCGTCGGCTTGCCCAACGTCGGCAAGTCCACCCTGTTCAATGCGCTGACCAAGGCCGGCATCGCCGCCGAGAACTACCCGTTCTGCACGATCGAGCCGAACGTCGGCATCGTCGAAGTGCCCGATACGCGCCTGAAGGCGCTCTCCGAGATCGTCAAGCCGGAGCGTGTCGTACCGGCCGTCGTCGAATTCGTCGACATCGCGGGCCTCGTCGCGGGCGCGAGCAAGGGTGAAGGCCTCGGCAACCAGTTCCTCGCGAACATCCGCGAAACCGACGCGATCACGCACGTCGTGCGCTGCTTCGAGGACGAGAACGTCATTCACGTCGCCGGCAAGGTCAGCCCGATCGACGACATCGAAGTGATCAACACCGAGCTCGCGCTCGCCGACCTCGGCACCGTCGAGAAGGCGCTCACGCGCTATTCGAAGGCCGCGAAGTCGGGCAACGACAAGGAAGCGGCAAAGCTCGTCGCGGTGCTCGAAAAAGTGCGCGCTCAACTCGACCAGGGCAAGGCCGTGCGCGGCCTCGAACTGTCGGACGACGAAGCGGCGCTGATCAAGCCGTTCTGCCTGATCACCGCGAAGCCGGCGATGTACGTGGCCAACGTGAAGGACGACGGTTTCGAGAACAACCCGCATCTCGACGCGGTCCGCAAGTACGCGGAAAGCGAGAATGCGCCGGTCGTGGCCGTATGTGCGGCGATCGAGGCGGAAATCGCCGATCTCGACGATGCGGACAAGGAAGCGTTCCTCGCCGACATGGGCATGGAAGAGCCGGGCCTCGACCGCGTGATCCGCGCGGGCTTCAAGCTGCTCGGTCTGCAGACGTACTTCACCGCGGGCGTGAAGGAAGTGCGCGCATGGACGATCCATATCGGCGACACGGCGCCGCAGGCAGCCGGCGTGATCCACACCGACTTCGAGCGCGGCTTCATCCGCGCGCAGACGATCGCGTTCGACGATTTCGTCACGTACAAGGGTGAGCAAGGCGCGAAGGAAGCCGGCAAGATGCGCGCGGAAGGGAAGGAATATGTCGTGCACGACGGCGACGTGATGAACTTCCTGTTCAACGTCTGAGCGTTGCGTTATCGCCTCAGTGAAAAGCCCGCTTCTGCGGGCTTTTCACTTTTCGGTGTACCTGCCTAGTCACGACCGGAGCCGCCCGTGTCCGATTTAGATCCGGCTATGCATAGCTGCATGGTGCCCCCCCCTGTGCCGTCTCATTGCATTGCGCAAATCGACGCGCGCTCCATACGGTTGCGCGGATGGTATTTCGACCAGACAAACTGACTGAAATAGCTTTCAGCAACCTCCGTCCATGTCCGAAGTCCGTCGTCTTCCTGCAGTACGTGCCTCGCGTTAACCAGCAACCAGGACATCACGGCCTGGCTGTCGCGACACTTCGCGCATTCTCCTGACGTACAACAGCGCGCAAGCGAGACAAAATCGGCACGATACGCATTGAACCTGGGTAGCGCGGGCCACCCCGACGCGAACCGATCCACGTTTTGCGGATGATCTTCGCTGACGCTCGGACAACTAGCACCATTGAATGCTCCCCAGGCGGTCTCACCCCGCATCAGGGCCGTCAGATAATAGGGATGGCTTGCAATGGTTTCAGGGTATTTCGCTTTCAAGTCGAGCAGGACGTCCAGCAACCGCTCCTCGCCTCGTCGACGTAGCGGGCCGTCAACGTCGTAGGGACTGTAGTAATTGAACAGCAACCGATTCCCGTTATCTCGAATTTTGCGCACCGTTTCCTCGATGTACGCAATACCGTCAATCGTCACTGCATAGACAAAACCCGCACGTTCGTCGTCGCGATAGTTTGCCAGCGTCTTGTCGAATAAGCCGGTGAAGCGTTTTCCGTTCGGACCAATCGCACGCAATTCATCGTCGAGTGGCCCGCCGCCAAATACGGAGATCGCGATGGTGATGTCCTCGAATCCTTCAGACGGGATTTTTCGAAGTCCATTCGTCGACACTGACACTTTCGGCATGTATTTCCTGAACATCCGTATCCGATCGAGGTGCAATGCAGGCTCGCCGCCAATCAATAGCGGCGCGTTGACCCCGCGCGCAGCCTCCTCCGTCACACGCTGCTCAAGGCGACGCGCATCGCTCAACTCTTGCGATGCTGTATCGAATTCGTTCTCGAAAAACCAGCAGCCCTTGCAACGGAGGTTGCATTGATTCGTGAGATGGTAAAGCGACGCGCGCGTCTCCTTCGCCTCATTTCTGACGGCCCTGAAGCGCGATTTCATTTCTGTTGAATCATCCATCATGGTCTCCTGATGTGAGGATGCGAACGACACGCGCCGTCAGCGCAGCAACCCTCTGGTGAGTTCCGGCCACAGCGACGAATGCTCGCGGCGGAACATGCCGACGTGGCCAATTGCTCGGCCGTCGGGATTTTCTGGATGGATGAAGTGGACGTCGGACTTGGCGCTCGGCAGCAGGCGCAGCCAATCTGCAATATTGGCCGGCGTGGCAAGCGGGTCGTCGGTTGCGGCCACAACGGTGACGGGAGCGATAAATTCGTCGTAGTAGTGGCGCACCACCTCTGCTCCGAATTCGTTCGCCACATATCCGGGCCGACGGCACCATCGGGCCCACTGACGTCCGACGCACGGCGGCAGATCATCTCCCCAGCCGAATACCCTGGCCGGAACGTAACCGAGCAGTCGAGCGGAAATCGGCACATACAGATGGGCAAGCAGCAAGGCCGCGAAACGCTTTGGCCAGCGAATATTGCCGACATACCCGGAAGACGCCGAGATGGCGCATAGCGAGCGAATCGACGCGTGATTCGGCATCAGACCGACCAGCTGTGCGCCCGCGCTATGCCCAATCAAGTGCGCGTCGCGCGCCCGGGTTTTGCCAAGGAGCCAGTCGAGCGCTGCGGGCATGTCGAGTTGCCCCCAGTCCTGTTTTCGCGCCCGGGACTGGCGGACGTGATCCGTACCGAGCGACGCGCCGATCCCCCGATAATCGAATACGACCGTTGCATGACCGCCTTTGCTTAGCCAATCTGCAAACGGGAAATAAAAGGATTGTCGGATTCCCGTCGCAGGGCAGATGAGCACCGGGGAACGATCACCCTCGGCCGCCGGGAAATAGGTTCCCTTGAGCTGGAATCCGTCGCGGGCGGAGAAAGTTATGCCGACGCGAGCAGTCGAACGCTCAGTCATTGTTGCGACCTCGATACAGTCGACAAACGACAAGGCGTATCGATCGCGCAATTGGATATCAGGTGCTTCCTGATAATGCCGATCATCAACAAAGGATGCCAAATTGATTCATCCATCGATTCACCTCGGTAATCGAAGCAATCAATGTACGAGCATGTCTTTGTTGACGAAATCAGACGAGTTCGATTATTGCGAGCTAGTTGCTTCTTGCCTCTCGCAACGCGTCGCGCGTCGGCATTTTCGGCCGCATTGGATGCGACAAAAGCAAATGGCCCGACCGGCAAACGCCGGTCGGGCCATTTTTCATGACGCGGGCTTTCCGCCCGCCATCACTTCACCCACTCAAGTCGCCGACACGCGCCGCCCTTCGCTCGCCTGCGCATCGCGACCACGCTTGTTCAGCCACGACGCCAGCAACACGATCAGCGCCAGCACGGCCGTCGCCCCCACTTCCATCCGGTGATCCTCGCTCACGAGCATCACGGTCAGTGTGCCGCAGATGAACAGGATCACCAACCACGTGAGCCACGGGAACAACCACATCCGCAGCGTCAGGTCCGCACCGGTCGATTCGAGCGTCTTGCGCATCCGCAGCTGCGAGATCGCGATCACGAGATACACGAGCAGCGCGATCGCGCCCGACGTTGCCAGCAGGAAGCCGAACACCTGCTCCGGCATCAGATAGTTCGCGATCACGGTCAGGAAACCGAACGCGGTCGACGCGAGCACGGCCGCGCGCGGCGTGCCGGTCGAATCGGTGCGGTGCAGGAACGCGGGCGCATCCTTGCGCTTGGACAGCGAGAACAGCATCCGCGACGCGGTGTACAGCGCCGAATTCAGGCAGCTCGCGACCGACACCAGCACGATCACGTCGATGATCGCCTTCGCGTTCGGGACGCCGATCAGCTCCATCGCGCGCTGATACGAGCCGTGCTTCGGCAGCAGCGGGTCGTTCCACGGCACGATGGCCGCAACGACGAGAATCGAGCCGAGATAGAACAGCGTGATACGCCAGATCACCGAGTTGGTCGCGCGCACGATCTGGCGTTGCGGGTTGTCCGATTCGGCGGCCGCGATCGTCACGATCTCGGTGCCGAGGAACGAGAACATCGTCGTCAGCATCGCCGCGAGCACCGCGCCGGCGCCGTGCGGCATGAAGCCGTCATGCACGAACAGGTTCGACACGCCCGACACAGCCGGCGCCGGGATGATGCCGACGATCGCCGCACCGCCGATGCACAGGAACACGACGATCGCGACAACCTTGATTAGCGCGAACCAGAATTCGAATTCGCCGTAGTTCTTGACCGAGAAGAGGTTGGTCACCGTCAGCACCAGCGTGATGCCAAGCGCGAAGACCCAGGTCGCGACGCCAGGGAACCATGCGTTGAGAATGGTCGCGGCGGCGGTCGCCTCGATCGGGATCACCAGCACCCAGAACCACCAGTACAGCCAGCCGATCGAGAAACCGGCCCAGTGGCCGATCGCGCGATCGGCATAGGTGGAGAACGAACCGCTGTCCGGATGGGCGACTGCCATCTCGCCGAGCATGCGCATCACGAGCACGACCAGCACCCCTGCGATCGCATACGCGAGGATCGACGCCGGGCCGGCTTCCGCGATCGCGTGGCCGGAGCCGACGAACAGGCCCGCGCCGATCACGCCGGCAATCGACATCATCGTCACGTGCCGCTGCTTCAGGCCCGTACCCAGGCCTGTGTTGCTTCCACTCATCTGTCTCTCTCCAAAAAACGGTTCCGGTATGGCCGGGTATCGCGTGAAGGCAGCACGGGGGATTGTGGTTCTTGAGCCGGGCCGGATGCGGCGCCTGCACGGGATGCAGGCGCGCAGCCGGATCGGGGGCCGTTCCGGAACGGGTCGCGACGCAGTCTGCGAAGCTGCGGGTGCGATGCGGCACGCAGGGCGCCGGCGCATCGCGTGCGCCCTTTCCGTCGGCTTTCGTCAGCTGCCTTCGAAGCGAAGGAGTGTAAGCATCAAACGGTTCTTCACTAAGAACCAATTGAAGAATTTCGATGGAACCACTTGTTGCATCGACATCGATCGATGCAACGCTTGTACCGTCCGTGGCGACTCGCGAGCGCGCCGAAAGCGCCCGGCGACATCGGGTCAGTCAGTCGCAACCGGCGGCGCGTCAGCGCGTGCCGTTCGCCATCTCGTCACGCCATTTGGCGGGGACGACGGCCTGCCATTCTCGCAGAAGCAGGCTTTTCACGGCGTCCGGATGGGCCGCCGACAGCCGCACCAGCACGATCGGCCAGCCGACGTAGTGATCCGTCACGTAATACACGTCGGGTTCCGATTCGATCAGCCACGCGCGCTCGTCGGGGCCGACGCCTTTCACGACGAGCGTGTCGCCGTCCTCGCGCAGCCGCGCGAGCATCTTGCCCTTCACCTTGAGGGAGGGCGTGCCGTATGACGTGCCTTCCTCGACGCCGCGCCACGCCAGCGCGATCTGCCGGACTTCGTCGAATGTCATGGAGCCTCCCGGCTGGATGCCTTCGGTTCACGATCCGGCCACCCTACCGGAATTCGCGAAGCCGTGCCGTGGGCAGTGCGCTTATCCGCGCGCTGCACGCGCGGCCGTCGACGCACGCCCCGTCGTCGCGACGATCGCGAACGCGATCGCATTCGCGGCGGCACTGGCCAGGATCGGAACGAGATAGCCGCCGCCCGCGTCATAGATGAAGCCGGCCGCGGTCGGCCCGATCAGCGTGCCGAATGCGACGCTCGTATAGAGCACGCCGATGATCCCGCTCACGTTGCGGCCGCCGAAATAGTCCATCACCACCGCCGGCAGCACCGCGACCCAGCCCCCGTAGAACACGCCGAACCCGAGTGCGAACGCGGCAAGCGTGGGGACGGTGCCGGCGCCGGCCCACGCAACGAGCGCGACGGCCATGCCCGCGAACATCGCGAGCAGCGACGTGCGGCGGCCGAAGCGGTCGGCGAGGCCGCCGAGGAAGAAGCGGCCGGCCGTGCTGCCGACGCCGATCGCGCCGAGCAGCAGCACGGCCGTCGATGACGAGACGCCATGATCGAGCGCGTACGGCACGAGATGAACGAACGGGACGAACACGCCAAACGAGCAGATGAGGCATGCCGCGTAGAGACTCGCGAACGAACGCGACGTAACGGCTTCGCGCACCGTCGCGCCGGCAGCCGGCTTGCGACTCGCGGCTGTACCGGACACCGAAGCCCCCGCATCGCGCGCGGTGGCTTTCGCGCCGCCGCCCTCGACGGACTCATGCGCCGCCTCCCCGTCCGGCAGCAGCCCCCGCCCGCGCGGATCGTTCTCGATCAGCAACGCCATCCCCGCGCCGATCACGACCGCGATCACGGCCAGCGCGAAATACGCACCGCGCCAGCCGACGTGCGCGATCAGCGCGGACGCGAGCGGCGGCATCACCAGCGTGCCGACGCCGATCCCGGCGACCGCGAGCCCCGACGCGAAGCCGCGCCGGCGCACGAACCAGCGCTGCACGGCGCCGACAGCCGGCACGTACGCGCAGCCGACGCCGAGACCGACACCGAGCCCGTACGCGACATAGACCTGCACCAGCGTATGCGCGGCGCCGGCAGCCGCGAGCCCGATGCCCGTCAGCAGCATCCCGGCGACAGCGAGCCGCCGCGAGCCGAAGCGGTCGGCCAGCGGCCCGCTGACGATGCCGAAGCCGAAATACAGGAAGCCGGCGAGCGAGAACACGAGCGAGATCTGTCCGCGCGACGCGGCGAAATCCTGCTGCAGCGACTCGACGAAGGCGCTGAACGTGTATGCGCTGCCGAAACCGACGAACGTGACGGCAAACGCGGCCGCCACCACGTACCAGCCGTAGAAAACGCGCGATGCGCCCTGGCGGTTCATGACGATGCTCCTCTCAGGTTCCGCCGGCTGCCGGGCGGCGTCCGGATTGCCTCATGGATATAGTTGAACTATGTTGATCGCACCGGCTGCCGACAGGCAGTCGCGAAGCATACGATCCGATGCGTCAACGGTACTCGTGCATACGCATCGTCTCAAACGATATTTCGTCGGACTTTCGATTTAGAAAAACTGAATGAATCGTTCCCGCTTGCCGCCTCTCAACCCGCTGCGCGCATTCGAAGCGGCCGCCCGCCACCTGTCGGTGAAGGCGGCTGCCGAGGAGCTGTCGGTCACGCCCGGCGCGGTAAGCCAGATGATCCGCACGCTCGAGACGCATCTCGGTGTACAGCTGTTCGAGCGCGTCAACCGCGGCATCCTGCTCACGGCCGCCGGCCGCGACTACCTGCCGCCGGTGCGCAACGCGTTCCGGCAGATCGCCGATGCGTCGCAGCGCGTGTCGGGTGCGGCCGACAGCGGCGTGCTGACGGTGAGCGTCACGCCGTTTTTCGCATCCGCGTGGCTCGTCCCGCGCCTCGCGCAGTTTCGGGAGGCTTGCCCGGACGTCGACCTGCAGGTCGTCACGAGCCATGCACCGGCTGATTTCTCGCGCGACGGTGTAGACGTCGCGATCCGTCATGGCCTCGGGCGCTACATCGGGCTGTGCAGCGAGCGCCTGCTGACGGTGGAGATCGTCGCGCTCGCGTCGCCCGAACTCGTCGCGCGGCTCGGCATGCCGGCGACGCCGGCCGAGCTCGTCGGCTGGCCGCAGTTGCACGACGCCGAGCGCAAGGGCTGGCACATCTGGTTCGGCGCACAGCGGATCGACGACTTCGGCCCGCCGCGCGGCCCCGCGTTCGACGACTCGGGCCTGTTGCTGCAGGCGATCGTCGCCGGCCAGGGCGCCGGGCTGCTGCCGGCCGCGATGGTGCGCGGCGAGCTGGCGAGCGGCCGACTCGTGCAGCTCGCCGACGTCGCGTGGCTCGACGATTTCGCGTACTACCTCGTCTATCCGCCGCATCACGCGGAACGGTCAAAAGTTGCCGCCTTTCGCCGATGGATCCTCGACGCCGCACTGGCCGACGGCGCGGCATCGATGTCCGGCGCGGCGTAGTGCCCTCCGTCACGGCGCGCTTCTTCTGCCGATCGGCTAACATGCGGCCCGGCACCGATAACAACAGACCGAGAGAGACCATGCCCGCCCTGCTCCGCCGCGCGACACGCGTCGCGACGCTGTCCGCCGCATTTTTCGTCGCGTGCGCCTCGCTGCCCCTTCCGGCACACGCGTATCGCGCACCGACCGGCTACAGCAACGAAGCCGATCTCGACCGCCACGACACGTATCGCAACCGCGACGGCGAAACCGTGCACGCCCCCGCGCATTCGAAATCGGGCCGCGTGCCCGACGGCGCGAGCGCGCGCTGTCGCGACGGCACGTACAGCTTCAGCCGCCACCGGCGCGGCACGTGCTCGGGGCACGGCGGCGTCGCCGCGTGGCTGTAGCCTCGGCCGAATGGCCAATCCGGACCGCTGCAGCCCCCCGCCGCTGTCAGCGACGCTCGGCGGCGAAGTACAATAGCCGCTCGCGCCGCCCACATGCGGCGACGCCGCCGCGCCCTGCGCGGCACGCTCCGTACCGAATCACCCGACGCCGCCACGCCCGCGCGCTGCGCGGCAGTCTCAACCACTTCTGACTTTCACACCGAAATGGCCCAATACGTTTTCACGATGAACCGGGTCGGCAAGATCGTGCCGCCCAAGCGCCAGATCCTGAAGGACATCTCGCTGTCGTTCTTTCCCGGCGCGAAGATCGGCGTGCTCGGCCTGAACGGCTCGGGCAAGTCGACACTGATCCGCATCATGGCGGGCGTCGACAAGGACATCGAAGGCGAAGCCACGCCGATGCCGAACCTGAACATCGGCTACCTGCCGCAGGAACCGCAGCTCGACCCGACGAAGACGGTGCGCGAAGCCGTCGAGGAAGGCCTTGGCGACCTGTTCCAGGCCAACAAGAAGCTCGAGGAAATCTACGCGGCGTACGCGGAGCCGGACGCCGACTTCGACGCGCTCGCAGCCGAGCAGGCGAAGTACGAGGCGATCCTCGCGTCGAGCGACGGCGGCAGCCCCGAGCAGCAGCTCGAAGTGGCCGCCGACGCACTGCGCCTGCCGTCGTGGGACGCCAGGATCGAACACCTGTCGGGCGGTGAAAAGCGCCGCGTCGCGCTGTGCAAGCTGCTGCTCGAAAAACCCGACATGCTGCTGCTCGACGAACCGACCAACCACCTCGACGCGGAATCGGTCGACTGGCTCGAGCAGTTCCTGGTGCGCTTCCCGGGCACCGTCGTCGCGGTCACCCACGATCGCTACTTCCTCGACAACGCGGCCGAGTGGATTCTCGAACTCGACCGCGGCCACGGCATTCCGTGGAAGGGCAACTACAGCAGCTGGCTCGACCAGAAGGAAGAGCGCCTGAAGCAGGAAGAAGCGTCGGAATCGGCGCGCCAGAAGGCGATCAAGAAGGAACTGGAGTGGGTGCGCCAGAACCCGAAGGGCCGCCAGGCGAAGTCGAAGGCCCGTATCGCGCGCTTCGAGGAGCTGAGCAGCCAGGAATACCAGAAGCGCAACGAAACGCAGGAAATCTTCATTCCGGCCGGCGAACGCCTCGGCAATGAAGTGATCGAGTTCAAGAACGTCAGCAAGTCGTTCGGCGACCGCCTGCTGATCGACAATCTGAGCTTCAAGATCCCGGCCGGCGCGATCGTCGGCATCATCGGCCCGAACGGCGCCGGCAAGTCGACGCTGTTCAAGATGCTGACCGGCAAGGAACAGCCGGATTCGGGCGAAGTCGTGATGGGGCCGACGGTGAAGCTCGCGTACGTCGATCAGAGCCGCGACGCGCTCGACGGCACGAAGACGGTATTCGAGGAAATCTCGGGCGGCGCCGACGTGCTGACGGTGGGCAAGTACGAAACGCCGTCGCGTGCGTACATCGGCCGCTTCAACTTCAAGGGCGGCGACCAGCAGAAGATCGTCGGCAACCTGTCCGGCGGTGAACGCGGCCGTCTGCACCTCGCGAAGACGCTGATCTCGGGCGGCAACGTGCTGCTGCTGGACGAACCGTCGAACGACCTCGACGTCGAAACGCTGCGCGCGCTGGAAGACGCGCTGCTCGAATTCGCGGGCTCGGTGATGGTGATCTCGCACGATCGCTGGTTCCTCGACCGGATCGCGACGCACATCCTCGCGTTCGAAGGCGATTCGCAGGTCACGTTCTTCGACGGCAACTACCAGGAATACGAAGCCGACAAGCGTGCACGCCTCGGCGAGGAAGCCGCGAAGCCGAAGCGTCTGCGCTACAAGCCGATCAGCCGCTGACCGGCACGACCCGGGTGCCCGGCGCCGCGGCAACGCGGGGCCGTCGCCGAGGGCGGCCGCTTCAGGACGGGTCACGTCACAACAAAAAAGCGGGCCGCTGGCCCGCTTTTTCTATCCGATGGCAGGCTGCTCGCCCGCCGCTTACGCGAGCGCGCCCAGTTCGCGCAGCCGCGCCTCGGTCGTCGCCGCACTCGTGTGATGAATGCCGTGCCAGCCGAGCGCCGTCGCGGCCGCGGCGTTCTTCGCGTTGTCGTCGATGAAT
This sequence comes from Burkholderia sp. AU31624, assembly GCF_020420065.1. Lineage (NCBI taxonomy): Bacteria > Pseudomonadati > Pseudomonadota > Betaproteobacteria > Burkholderiales > Burkholderiaceae > Burkholderia > Burkholderia sp. AU31624. The sequence goes on along the minus strand of NZ_JAIZRT010000012.1, from coordinate 204,780 downwards.
ACGAGTTCGTGCGGCGCGATGCCCGGCAGGTGCGGTTCGATCCGCGCATGCATCTCGCGGTAGATTGCCGGATCGGGCTTCACGAGCTTCACACGACCCGACACGACGATCTCCTTGAAACGCCGCAGCACCGGGAAGTTGTCCCACGCATACGGAAACGTCTGCGCGGACCAGTTCGTCAGGCCGAAAAGCGGCATCCCTTGCGCTTCAAGTCGATCGACGAGCGCGGCGCCCTCTTCGAGCACACCGCCGATCATCTCGTGCCAGCGCGCGTAGAACGCGCGGATCAGCGCCTCGTGCTCCGGAAACTTCGCAACGAGCTCGGCCGTCCCCTCTTCGATCGTCTGCCCGCCGTCCTGACGGATCACCCAGTCCATCGCGCACACGTGCGTGAGGAACCAGCGACGCTCCGCGTCGTCGGGAATCAGCTCCCGGTAAAGGTACTCCGGGCTCCAGTCGATCAGCACGCCGCCGAAATCGAACACCACGGCCTTGATCGTCATGCGAACTCCGTCGAAAGGACGTCCGCGAGCGGCCGCGGCGTCACCGGGTTGCCCGACAGCGAATTGTTTTGCCATACGAAGTGATGGTGCGCGACGATCTGCGCAGCCGACAGGTGCGTGCGCTCGTTCGTCGTGTGCAGATCGGACACGACCGTCGTCCGGTAGCCAAGCAGCGCCGCGCGGCGTGCGGCCGAATCGACGCAGAACTCGGTCGCATAACCGCAGATCAGCACCGAACGGACGCCGTGGCGGTCGAGCTGCGCCGCGAGCGGCGTGTCGTGAAACGAATCGCTCACCTGCTTGCGCACACGCCAGTCGTCGTTCCCGACGACCAGCCCCGCATGCAGCTCCCAGCCCGGCGTGCCGGGCACGATGTCGTCGTCCGCATCGCCGTCGTGCTGCACGAAGCACACGGGCGCGTTCGCCGCACGCGCCGCCGCCGTCAGCCGGTTGATGCCCGATACCACGTCGTCGAGCCGGTAAGCGGGCCGCGCCCGCTCCACCAGCCCGCGCTGCATGTCGACCACGATCACTGCGGTGTCCGCCATTGCCTGCCCTCGGTTGTGTCGTTCGGCCGTTGTCCGGCCGTTATCGCGTGTTGTGTCAGATCGGCTGCGTGCGCGCGACGAGCCACGCCTTCGCATCGCCGCTCAGGTGCCGGCCGACACGCTCGCGCACCGTCGCGTGATACGTGTTCAGCCATGCGCGCTCGTCGTCGTGCAGCATCTCGATCAGCACGCAGCGCGTGTCGATCGGGCACAGCGTCAGCGTCTCGAATGCGAGGAAATCGCCGAATTCCGTTTGCCCGGCCGCGCGGTTCACGACCAGGTTCTCGATCCGGATGCCCCACTGGCCGGGACGGTAGACGCCCGGCTCGATCGACGTGATCATGCCCTCTTCCATCGCCGTGTGCGGCTCGGCCGGCGCGTAGTGCGAGATCACCTGCGGGCCTTCGTGCACGTTCAGGAAGTAGCCGACGCCATGCCCCGTGCCGTGGCCGTAGTCGAGCCCGGCCGCCCACATCGGTGCGCGCGCGATCGCGTCGAGCATCGGCGAGCGGATGCCGCGCGGGAAGCGGGCACGCGACAGCGCCATCATCGACTTCAGCACGATCGTGAAATCGCGCCGCTGCAGGTCGCTGACGGTGCCGACCGGCACGACACGCGTGATGTCGGTCGTGCCCGTCACGTACTGGCCGCCCGAATCGATCAGCAGCAGGCCGTCGCCGGCGATCGTCGCGTGCGACGCCGGCGTCGCGTGGTAGTGCGGCATTGCGCCATTCGCGTTGAAGCCCGCAATCGTCGCGAAGCTTGCCGACACATAGCCGGGGCGCCGGGCGCGGGCGGCCGTGAGCTTTTCCTCGATCGTCAGCTCGGTGATCGTCTCGCGGTTCACCGCCTGCTCGAACCACGCGAAGAACTCCGCGAGCGCGGCGCCGTCGTGTTCCATCGTCACGCGCACGTGCTCGATCTCGGCGGACGTCTTGCGCGACTTCGCGAACGTCGACGGATTCACGGCCTCGACGAGCTTCACGCCGGCCGGCACGGCCTCGAGCGTGCCGAACGTCACGCGGCGGGGGTCGATCAGCAGCGTCGCGCCGTCCGGCAGCGACGCGAGCGCGGCGCGCGCGGCGTCGTAGGCACGAACGTCGACACCATCCTTCGCGAGCGACGCGGTCAGCGCCGGCGACACCTTGCCGTCGGCGACGAACAACGTCGCGCGATCGGCGCCGATCATTGCGTGCGCAACGAATACGGGATTGAAGTTGACGTCGGCGCCGCGCAGGTTGAACAGCCATGCGAGATCGTCGAGCGTCGAGACGAAATGCCATTGCGCACCCTGCGCGCACATCGCGCGGCGCACTTCGGCCAGCTTGCTCGCGCGCGTCGTGTCGGCCTGCGGCGCCGTGTGCTCGAACACCGCGTCGCCGGGCAGCCCCGGCCGCTCGGGCCAGATCGCGTCGAGCAGGTCGAGATCGGTGCGCAGCGCGATGCCACGCGCATTCAGCGCACCCGTCAGCCCGCGTGCGGCCGCGACGCCCAGCACGGCGCCGTCGACGCCGACCGTCGCACCGGCCGCCACGTTCTGCGCGAGCCAGTCGACGTGCGGCGCGCTCTGCTGCCCACCCGTCATCTTCATCAGTTGCACGCCCGTGCCCGCCAGTTCGGCATCGGCCTGCACCCAGTAGCGGCTGTCGACCCATAGCCCCGCGAAATCCGCGGTCACGACCAGCGTGCCGACCGAGCCCGTGAAGCCGGACAGCCAGCGGCGGGCCTGCCAGCGCTCCGGCAGATACTCGGACAGATGGGGATCGGCGGACGGCACGAGATAGGCGGCCAGGTCCTCGCGGGCCATGGCGCCACGCAGCAGCGCGAGGCGGGCCGGCACCGGCGAGACTTCGGGAAGACGGGCATTCATGATTTCACCTGAGAACATTCAGCGACGGGCCGACAGCGTAACCGTCACGGCTACGACGAGGAACGCGACACCGGTGCAGACCGGCCATTCGAGCGTCTCGCCATCGTAAAACAGTCCCGAGAGATTGCCGGCCATGCGGGCCGCGCCCGCGCCGACGATGCCGGCGAGCACCGCGATCCACCATGCCGGCCGGCCCGTGCGCCGCATCGGATGCAGCCATCGGCCGAACAGCCCGACGGCCGCTCCCAGGACAAGGATTCCAAACCAGTTCATTCGACGCCTTCTATAAATTCAGATTCGTCCCATAGGCGTGAACGTTGCCAGCGGCTAGCATCGATTCATCCATCGAACCCGAGACCAGCCGGGTGCCGCCAACATTCGAGTGTAGGGGCCGACTCGACGTTATGGCAAGCGCGCGCCGGCTGCCGTATTGAAGAAATTCTCATGCGAATCGCTCTGATCGATCCGGACGCGCGCCATGCCGCGCTCCTGAACCGCCTGCTCTTTGCGGGCGGTCATGTGTGCCACGCGTTTCCGTCCAGCGCGGCGTTGTTCGAGTGGCTCGCCACCGACAACACGTGCGACATGCTGATCACCGGCCACTGGGCCGGCGACCAGCCGGCCGAGGAAGTCATCCCGCGTGCGCAGACGGTCCTGCCGGGGCTGCCGGCCATCGCCGTGATGCTGCTGCCGCGCGAAAGCGAAATCGTATCGTGCCTGCACGCGGGCGCCGACGATTGCCTCGTACGCCCCGTGAGCGGGCCCGAGCTGCTCGCGCGCGTGAACGCGCTGAGCCGGCGCGCCGGCGTCCGCCGGCCGCCCAACCGCTCGCGCGAAATGTATGGCGAATACGTTTTCGACGCCACGCATTGCCTCGTTCGCTTCGACGACGCAATCGTTTCACTCACGCCGAAGGAGTTCCGGTTCGCGCAGTTGCTGTTCACGAACCTGTCGCGGCCGGTGTCGCGCGCCCATATCCTCGAAACGGTGTGGGCGCGCCGCCGCGACATGAAGTCGCGCACGCTCGATACCCATGCGTCCCGGCTGCGCAGCAAACTACGGCTGCTTCCGGAGCGCGGCTACCGGCTGCTGCCGCTCTACGGCTACGGCTATCAGCTCGACCGCGTGCCGATCGAGCCCCCAAATTCCCGGCCCCGCCACGCCGATGCCCGGTATGCAGCGAGTGAGGAAATCGCTGAAACGCTATAATATGGGGCTAAACGATAGCCCTCGATATGCAACTCCTCACGATCGGAATCAATCACCACACTGCGCCTGTCGCCTTGCGCGAACGCGTGGCGTTTCCGCTCGAGCAGATCAAGCCGGCTCTCGTCACGTTCAAGAACGTGTTTCTCGGCCCCCAGGCGCCCAATACGCCCGAAGCGGCGATCCTCTCCACCTGCAACCGCACCGAGCTGTACTGCGCGACCGACGATCGTGCGGCACGCGAAGGTGCGATCCGCTGGCTGTCGGAGTATCACCGGATCCCGGTCGACGAACTCGCGCCGCACGTCTACGCGCTGCCGCAGTCGGAAGCGGTCCGGCACGCATTTCGGGTCGCCTCCGGCCTCGATTCGATGGTGCTCGGCGAAACGCAGATTCTGGGCCAGATGAAGGACGCCGTCCGTACCGCGACGGAAGCCGGCGCACTCGGCACCTATCTGAACCAGCTGTTCCAGCGCACATTCGCGGTGGCGAAGGAAGTGCGCGGCACGACCGAAATCGGCACGCAGTCGGTGTCGATGGCCGCCGCCGCGGTGCGCCTCGCGCAACGGATCTTCGAAAAGGTGTCGGATCAGCGCGTGCTGTTCATCGGCGCTGGCGAAATGATCGAGCTGTGCGCGACGCACTTCGCCGCGCAAGGCCCGCGCGAACTCGTCGTCGCGAACCGCACGGCCGAACGCGGCCAGCGGCTCGCCGAACGCTTCAACGGCCGTGCGATGCCGCTCGCGGATCTGCCGACCCGCATGCACGAGTTCGACATCATCGTGTCGTGCACGGCGTCGACGCTGCCGATCATCGGCCTCGGCGCAGTCGAGCGCGCGGTGAAGGCGCGCCGCCACCGGCCGATCTTCATGGTCGACCTCGCGGTGCCGCGCGACATCGAGCCTGAAGTCGGCAAGCTGAAGGACGTGTTCCTCTACACCGTCGACGATCTCGGCGCGATCGTGCGCGAAGGCAATGCATCGCGCCAGGCCGCGGTCGCGCAGGCCGAAACGATCATCGAAACGCGCGTGCAGAATTTCATGCAATGGCTCGACACGCGCAGCGTCGTGCCGGTGATCCGTCACATGCATACGCAGGCCGACGCACTGCGCCGGGCCGAAGTCGACAAGGCGCAGAAGCTGCTCGCGCGCGGCGACGATCCGGCCGCCGTGCTCGAAGCGCTGTCGCAAGCGCTGACCAACAAGCTGATCCACGGCCCGACGAGCGCGCTCAACCGCGTGAACGGCGCCGATCGCGATTCGCTGATCGACCTGATGCGCGGCTTCTACCAGCACGCCCCGCGCTCGAACGACCAGTCCGGCCACTAGCGCCGCCAATCGCCCTGCCGCCGGCCGCGCGCCGGCCTATCCTTTCCGAATACCCCTTGCCCGGGAGCGCCGCTCCACACCATGAAAACGAGCATGCAACGCAAGCTCGACCAGCTGTCCACACGGCTGGCCGAACTGAACGACCTGCTGAGCCGCGAAAACGTCACGGCCGACCTCGACCAGTACCGCAAGCTCACGCGTGAACATGCGGAACTCGGCCCGGTGGTCGAACAGTACGCGCTGTGGCGCCAGTCGCGCAGCGACGAGACGGCTGCACAGGAACTGCTCGGCGATCTGTCGATGCGCGACTTCGCGGAAGACGAAATCCGCAGCGCACGCGAGCGCATGACCCGCCTCGAGACCGAGCTGCAGAAGATGCTGCTGCCGAAGGATCCGAACGACGACCGCAACATCTTCCTCGAAATCCGTGCGGGCACGGGCGGCGACGAATCGGCGCTGTTCGCGGGCGACCTGCTGCGCATGTACCTGCGCTTCGCGGAACGCCAGCGCTGGCAGGTCGAAATGATGTCGGAGAGCGCGTCGGATCTCGGCGGCTACAAGGAAGTGATCGTGCGGATCGCGGGCCAGGGCGCGTATTCGCGCCTGAAGTTCGAATCGGGCGGCCATCGCGTGCAGCGCGTGCCGGCCACCGAAACGCAGGGGCGCATCCACACGTCCGCGTGCACGGTCGCGGTGATGCCGGAAGCCGACGAAATCGGCGAGGTCGAGATCAATCCGGCCGATCTGCGGATCGACACGTTCCGCGCGTCCGGCGCGGGCGGCCAGCACATCAACAAGACCGATTCGGCGGTGCGCGTCACGCACATTCCGACCGGAATCGTCGTCGAGTGCCAGGACGACCGCTCGCAGCACAAGAACAAGGATCGCGCGCTGAAGGTGCTCGCCGCGCGCATCAAGGACAAGCAGTATCACGAGCAGCACGCGAAGGAAGCCGCGACGCGCAAGAGCCTGATCGGCTCCGGTGACCGCTCGGAGCGGATCCGCACGTACAACTTCCCGCAGGGCCGGATGACCGACCACCGGATCAACCTGACGCTGTACCGGCTCGAAGCACTCATGGACGGCGACCTCGACGAACTGATCAGCGCGCTGGTCAGCGAACACCAGGCCGAACTGCTCGCGTCGCTCGGCGATGCCGACTGAGACCGCAATGCCCGACACCACCGCCGACGAACTGCTGCGCGCGTCGCCGCTCGACGCGGTCGATGCGCGCGTGTTGCTCGCGCACGCGCTCGGCTGGACCCGCACGCAATTGATCACGCGCGGCGACGCGCCGCTCGACATGGCCGCGGTCGAACGCTATCGCGCGCTCGAGGCGCGCCGCCTGGCCGGCGAGCCGGTCGCGCAGCTCGTCGGGATGCGCGAATTCTTCGGCCGGCCGTTCGACGTGACGCCCGACGTGCTGATTCCACGCCCTGAAACCGAACTGCTCGTCGAAGCCGCACTCGATGCGATCGACGGGCTGCCGCATCCGGCCGTGCTCGATCTCGGCACGGGCAGCGGCGCAATCGCCGTCTCGATCGCCGCCGAGCGTCCCGATGCGCGCGTGTGGGCGCTCGACCGTTCGCCGACCGCCCTCGAGGTCGCACAACGCAACGCCGGCAAGCTTCTCGACGCGCGCCGCCCCGGCGGCCCGCTGCACTGGCTGCAGAGCGACTGGTACACGGCACTCGATCCGGCACTCGCATTCGACACGATCGTCAGCAACCCGCCTTACATCGCGCAGCACGATCCGCACCTCGAGCAGGGCGACCTGCGTTTCGAGCCGCGCGGCGCACTCACCGACGATGCCGACGGCCTCAGTGCGATCCGCACGATCGTCGCGGGCGCCGGCTCTTATCTGAAACCGGGCGGCACGCTCTGGATCGAGCATGGCTACGACCAGGCCGAGGCCGTGCGCGCGGTGCTCGCCTCCCACGGCTTCGTCGCGGTCGAATCGCTTGCCGATCTGGCCGCCATCGAACGCACGACAGGCGGCCGCCTGCCGGGCTGATGCCCGGCCCGCCCGGTTGAAATCCGCTATCATTTCGATCTAACGCCCCGCAAACGCAAGGTCAGTCATGGACACCCAACAACGTATCAAGCAAATCGTCGACGAAAACCAGGTCGTGCTCTTCATGAAGGGCAACGCGCAATTCCCGATGTGCGGCTTTTCGGGCCGCGCCATCCAGGTGCTGAAAGCCTGCGGCGTCGACCAGTTCAAGACGGTCAACGTCCTCGAAGACGACGAGATCCGCCAGGGCATCAAGGCATTCTCGAACTGGCCGACCATCCCGCAGCTCTATGTGAAGGGCGAATTCATCGGCGGCTCGGACATCATGATGGAGATGTACCAGTCGGGCGAACTGCAGCAACTGTTCGCCGCCGCGTAATACGCCCCTCCTTTCGATGGCCTCTCCCAGCGCGCCGCCACGCCGGCTGATCGTCGCGATCACCGGCGCCACCGGCGCGATCTACGGCGTACGGCTGCTCGACCTGCTGCGCGCCGCCGGCGGCGTCGAAACGCACCTGCTGATTTCGAACGCCGGCTGGCTCAACATCCAGCACGAACTGAAGCTGTCGAAGGCCGATGTCGAAAGCCGTGCGGACGTCGTGCATTCGGTGCGCGACGTCGGCGCGACGATCGCATCGGGGTCGTTCGCGACCGACGGCATGGTGATCGCGCCCTGCTCGATGAAGACGCTCGCGAGCGTCGCGCACGGGCTGTCCGACAACCTGATCACGCGCGCAGCCGACGTCACGCTGAAGGAACGCCGCCGCCTCGTGCTGATGGTGCGCGAAACGCCGTTCAACCTCGCGCATCTGCGCAACATGACGGCCGTCACCGAAATGGGCGGCATCGTCTTCCCGCCACTGCCCGCGTTCTACGCGATGCCGAAGACGATCGAGGAACTCGTCGACCAGACCGTCACGCGCGTGCTCGACCTGTTCGCGCTCAGCGCACCACTGACGACGCCGTGGGCCGGTATCCGGCACGCGCAGTAAGCGAGCACCCCACGGTCCGTTCGTCGCACATCCTCGCCGATTTTCACTGAAATTCGTTCAATTTCGCGCATACGGCGTCCAGCTGCCGTGAAGCGCACGGCGCCGCGCCCGGATTATCAACAAACAAGCGTCAATCAAATTCCCGATCGCAGATTTATCAATATCCGGTGCGCGCCTATAGTCACAGGCAAATCCCCTTGCAGGCCACCACCATGAACCGCTTGCCTTCGCTCTACCTGTCCCACGGCGCCCCGACGCTGCCGATCGACCCGACGCTGCCGTCCGGCGCGTTCACGCACCTGGCGGCCGAATTGCCGCGCCCGCGCGCAGTGCTCATGCTGTCCGCGCACTGGGGCACGCAGCGGCCCGTTTCCAGCATCGCCGCGCATCCGGAAACGATCCACGATTTCTACGGCTTTCCGCAGGCGCTGTACGACATCCGCTACCCGGCGCCCGGCGCGCCCGACGTCGCCGAGCGCGCGGCCGGGCTGCTGAATGCGGCCGGCATCGAGACCGCGACGACCGAGCACGGCCTCGACCACGGCGCGTGGGTGCCGATGCTGCTGATGTTCCCGGAAGCCGACGTGCCGGTGGCGCAGCTGTCGATCCAGCCGCGCGCGGATGCCGCCCACCACTTCGCGCTCGGCCGCGCGCTGCGACCGCTGCGCGACGAGGGCGTGATGGTGATCGGCTCCGGCCAGATCACGCACAACCTGCGCGCCGCCGATTTCGGTGCGGCACCGGAGGATGCGGACCCGCGCGTCACGGAGTTCACCGACTGGTTCGAGGCGAAGCTGGCCGCGCGTGACGTCGACGCGCTGCTCGACTACCGCCGGCAGGCGCCGCACGCGGCGCTGATGCATCCGACCGACGAGCATCTGCTGCCGGTGTTCACGGCACTCGGCGCGGCGGACGACGACTACCAGCTCGGCATCCAGTCGCTCGGCACGTACCAGCGCGTGCTCGCGATGACGAACTACGTGTTCGCCGGCACAACCGCCTGAGCGGCCGCGCGGCAGCCGCCGACCGCCCAACAAAAAACCCGCCCGAGCATCGCTCGGGCGGGTTTTTTTACGCTGCTTGCTGCCGCCGCCGGATCCGGCGGCAGGTCACGCGTCAGGCACCGACCCCTTCGAGGATCTCGTCGTGCGACTCGCGCTCGTCGAGATACTTGGTCCGGTAGCCGGTATTTACGCCCCAGAAGTAGAACACCAGCGAGATCGCCGCGACGACCACCATGTCCCAGCCGTACGGCAGCACGCCGTGGCCGCCGAACTCCTTGCTGCCGATCAGCGACAGCACGGCCATCGTCGGCAGGTACGCGACCAGCCACCAGGCGGCCTTCAGGTCGTCACCCCAGCCGGTCCAGCCCGACTTCGCCTGGAAGTAGAAGTACACCGGCAGCGCGACGATCATCAGCAGGATGATTTCGCCCGTCAGCGGCCACTTCGCCCAGTACAGGATCAGCGACGCGCAGACGAATGCGAACGGTGCGATCAACTTCATCAGCGGAATCGACAGCGGACGCTCGATGTCGGTCGCCGAACGGCGCAGCGCCATCAGGCTGATCGGGCCGGTCAGGTACGAAATCACCGTCGCCACCGAGATCACTGCCGCGAGCGAGCTCCAGCCGCGGAAGAAGAACAGGAAGATGAACGACACGAGCAGGTTGAACCACATCGCCTGGCGCGGCACGCCGTAGATCGGGTGCACGTTGCCGAACATCTTCGGCATCGTGTTGTTGCGCTCCATCGCGTAGATCATGCGGGTGGTCGTCGCCATGTAGGTCGTACCAGTGCCGCTCGGGCTGATGAACGCGTCGACATACAGCAGGATCGCGAGCCAGTTCAGGTTCAGCGCGATCGCGAGTTCCGCGAACGGCGACGAGAAGTTGAAGTGCGCCCAGCCCTTCGCGACGTCGGCCGGATTCACCGAGCCGATATACGCCATCTGCAGCAGCACGTAGATCACGAGCGCGAGCAGGATCGACGTGATCACCGCGAACGGCACGCTGCGCGACGGGTTGCGCGCTTCACCGGCCAGGTTCACCGGGCTCTGGAAGCCGTTGAACGCGAACACGATACCGCTCGTCGCGACCGCGGTCAGCACCGCCGACCAGCCGTACGGCGCGAAGCTTGCATTCGATGCCGTGCCGAGGTTCTCCGCATGGAAGCTCGTCAGCATCAGGCCCAGGATCGTGAGGCCGGGGATCAGGAACTTGAAGATCGTGATCGCGGTGTTCGCCCGCGCAAAGGCCTTGACGCCCCAGTAGTTCAGCATGAAGTAGATGACGACCAGTACGGCCGACAACAGCAGGCCGAGCGTCTGTAATTCGCCGTTCACGAACAGTGCGTGCGCCCAAGGATACGGCCACGTGCTCATGTACTGGATCGACGCTTCGGCCTCGATCGGGATCACGGATACGATCGCGATCCAGTTCGCCCACGCACTGATGAAACCGACCAGCGAACCGTGCGAGTAGCGCGCGTAGCGCACCATGCCGCCCGACTCGGGGAACATCGCGCCCAATTCCGCGTAAGTCAGTGCAATGGCGAGAATCACGACAGCGCCGATGATCCAAGCGCAGATCGCCGCCGGACCGGCAATCTTCGCGGCCTTCCAGGCGCCGAACAGCCAGCCCGAGCCGATAATCGAACCCAGCCCCGTCAGCATCAATGCAAACGGGCCGATGTTCCGTTGAATAGAACTCTTCACATCCTCTCCTGTGTCTCAAAAAGCATGGTCGGCTCGCGGTCCGGGATCGGCTCGGACAGCACCGCGCACGCAATTTTGGGGGGGCGTGTCACCCGATCGGGGCAACCCGTCCACGCGGCGCGTAGTTTAACGGTTGCACCTCAAACGTGGCGCCAAAATCGTTCGGCCCCTACAAAAAATTCGCATCGTTTGCAAGCTTTGTAAACCTCATCTCCGCAATAACCCTGAGTCCATGGAAATACGGTTGACCACGCGCTGGATAAGCCGTATAAAGGACTTCGCAGGATTTCAAGTGGCGAGTGAATTGGTTCTTTCGTAGTTCGCCCATCAACGGTACTCCGGTTGGTCCTATTACCCCTTCCTTGATTTTCCGCACCCCATGGGCCTCGGCCCCGTTTTATCTTTTTAGGAACAAGTAACATGGCAACCGGTACCGTCAAGTGGTTCAATGACGCAAAGGGCTTCGGCTTCATCACCCCGGAAGGCGGCGGCGACGATCTGTTCGCGCACTTCTCGGAAATCCGCGTCGAAGGCTTCAAGACGCTGCAAGAAAACCAGAAGGTTGAATTCGAAGTGAAGACGGGCCCGAAGGGTCTGCAAGCTGCGAACATCCGTCCGGTCTAAGCTTGGCGCGATAATTCGTGAAAAAAAGCCCCGCTTCGGCGGGGCTTTTTGTTTTTCGGCGCCGGTCGACCGGCATCGCGGCCTTTCAGCCGCCCGCATTCAGCCGAACAATCGCTGCGCGTGAATGCCGAGGCCCGTCGCGACACTCGCGAGGCGGTCGCCGAATACCGGCTGTGCATCCGGGAATGCGCCCGCGAGCGCGCCCGACAGGAACGCGAGCCCCGTCGAGCCGCCGGTGAAATACAGGGCGCCGACATCGCGCGGCGCCACGCCCGCCAACCGCACCGTCTCGCGCGCGGCGTCGACGATGCGTGCGGTGTCGTCGCGGCTCGCGTCGACGAGCCGGTCGGCATCGAATGCGATCTGCAGATCCTCTTCCACGTCGTTCAGGTCGATCATCGTCTCCCCGCCCGCCGCGACGCCGATCTTCGCTTCTTCCGCACGCGCCATCAGCGCATGCCCGAGCCGCTGCTCGACCACACTCGTGAGCCGGTCGTACTGCTGCACGTCCCGGTACAGGTGCTTCATCAGCTTCAGCTCGCCGAGCCGCTTCGGCGTGTAGACCGTGTTGATCAGGTGCCAGGTGGCGAGATCGAAGTAGATCTTGTTCGGCAGCTCGCGCCCTTCGGGGTCGAGCGAACGGTAGCCGAATGCGGGCAGGATCGCCGCCAGCTCGACACGCCGGTCGTAATCGGTGCCCGCGACGTGCACGCCGTGGTGGGCCAGCACGTCGTCCTTGCGCTCGAGCCGCGCCATCCGTTCGGGCCCGACGCGCACCAGCGAGAAGTCGGACGTGCCGCCGCCGATGTCGGCGACGAGCACGAGGCGCTCCGCCTGCTGGCGCGACTCGTAGTCGAACGCGGCCGCGATCGGTTCGTACTGGAATTGCACGTCCGCAAAGCCGACCGATCGCGCGGCGGCCTCGAGCTGATCCTGGGCGAGGCGGTCGGCGCGCGGATCGTCGTCGACGAAGAACACCGGCCGGCCGAGCACCGCACGGCCGATCGGCGCGCCCGCGCGGGCTTCGGCCTTGCGCTTCAGGTGCGTCAGGAAGCGCGCGATGATTTCGGTGTACGCGATCGCGCTGCCGTCGCCGAGATCGGTCGTCGTTTCCGCGAGCGGCGAGCCGAGGATGCTCTTCATCGAGCGCATCAGCCGGCCGTCGAAACCGTCGATATAGGAAGCCAGCGCCGCACGGCCGTATTCGACCGTCTCTTCGTCGTTGTTGAAGAAGATCGCGGTGGGCAGGGTCAGGTGGTCGCCCTCGACGGGCGCGAGGCGCATGCCGTCGCCGTCGGGCAGCGCCACGGCGGAATTGGACGTGCCGAAATCGATCGCGCAGTAAGTCATGGGAAGTTGCCGCAGCAGGGCCGGCGCGAAAACGGAAAGGACGGGCTTTTTAACATGAAGCCCGCGGGATCACAACCGGGGCCGGCCACCAGTCCCGCGCAACGGGCCCGGGAGGCGGGGGCGCGCAACCTGGCGCGCTGGAGAGCGATGCGGGCGGGATGCGCGACGCAGCCCGTCCGCCACGCAGGTCAGGCTGCCGCGTCGAAACCCTTCTTCCATGCGCCCGCATAGACGACCTCGCCGATCGCATGGCGCGTGCGCGGCGCCTTCTCGCGATCGCGCAGCACCGGATCGAGCTTGTCGACGTTGCCGTAGTGACCGAGCGAGATGATCGCCGGAATCGCGACGTCGGCCGGAATCGCGAATGCATCGCGGAACGCCTTCGCGTCGAAGCCGCTCATCTGGTGGGCGGCCAGGCCCAGTGCGTGCGCCTGCAGCACCAGCGACATCGCGGCGGCACCCGCGTCGTACAGCGCGGTGGGGGCCGGCTCACCCTTCGGCGTGAGCGTGTGCGCGGTCACCGCGATCAGCACGGGCGCCGGCGCATTCCAGCCCTGGTTGAACGGCACCAGCGTCGCGAACGCGCGTTTGAACGCGTCTTCGTCCTGCGTGCGGTCGAATACGATGAAGCGCCACGGCTGCGCGTTGTACGCGGACGGCGCCCAGCGGGCGGCTTCGAGCACCGCGTGCAGATCGCCGGCGCTGACGGCTTCATCCGAATACGCGCGCGGGCTCCAGCGGCCCGCGATCAGATCGTGAATCGAAACAGTGGTGGGAGCAGGTTTGACGGACATGCGGTTCCTCGCTGACATCGATGAAGGGGCGCGAACGCCTCGCGAACCGAAAGCATACCCGCTTGAGCCGATGCGCGCCCGATCCTCCCGCGCTATGCAAATCTCCGGGCGTGCATTGCCCGGCCGACCGCCGCGCGGCCGGCCGGGCCATCGGATTGCCGCGCTCAGGCCGCCTGCGCGGCTGCGCGCGACGGGCCGCGGTTGATCCGCAGCACGATCAGCGCGCCGACGATGCACAGGCCGCCCGAGATCATCGACGCGATCGTGTAGGTGCCGAGGCTGGCGCGCAGCAGCCCAGCGCCGAGCGCCGCGAACGCCGCGCCGAGCTGGTGGCCGGCGACGATCCAGCCGAACACGACGGGCGCCGCGGCCTTGCCGAACACGTCGGTCGCGAGGCGCACGGTCGGCGGCACGGTCGCGATCCAGTCGAGCCCGTAGAACATCGCGAACAGCGGCAGCCCGAAGAAATCGATCCCGAACGCGTGCGGCAGGTAGATCAGCGACAGCCCGCGCAGCCCGTAGTACCAGAACAACAGCATGCGATTGTCGTAGCGGTCGGACAGCCAGCCCGACAGCGTCGTGCCGAACAGGTCGAACACGCCCATTGCCGCAAGCAGCGACGCGCCCTGCACTTCCGTCATCCCGTAGTCGCTGCACATCGCGATCAGGTGCGTGCCGACGTAACCGTTGGTGCTCGCGCCGCAGATGAAGAAGCTGAAGAACAGCAGCCAGAAATCGCGCGAACGGCTCGCCGTCAGCAACGTGCGGAACGCGACCGTGAGCGGGTTCTCCTTCGCCGCCTCGGGCGCGGCCGGCGCATCGGCCGGTTCGCCATACGGGCGCAGCTGGACGTCGGCCGGCCGTTCGGGCAACAGGAATGCAACCAGCGGAATCACGATCGCGGCCGCGACCGCGACGACCAACACGACCGGCCGCCAGCCATGGCGCTGCGCGATCGCCGCGAGCATCGGCAGGAACACGAGCTGGCCGGTGGCCGTGCTCGCGGTCAGGATCCCCATCACGAGGCCGCGCCGCGCATGGAACCAGCGCGTGACGAAGGTCGCGGACAGCGTCAGCGCAACGACGCCCGTCGAGCAGCCGACCATCAGGCCCCAGATCACGACCATCTGCCAGCTCTGCGTCATCATCGACGACAGCGCGACGCCCGCGCTCATCGTCACGAGCGCGGTGAGAATGGTCGGACGCAGCCCGAAGCGCTGCATCGCGGCGGCCGCGAACGGGCCCGTCAGTCCGTACAGCGCGATGTTCACCGAGATCGCCAGCGAAATCGCCGCGCGGCTCCAGCCGAGCTCGCGCTCGAGCGGCACCATCAGCACGCTCGGCGTCGCGCGCGTGCCGGCCGCCGCCAGCAGGATCAGGAATACCACCGCCGCCGCGAGCCATCCGTAGTGGAAGCGCCCGCCGATTCGTGTCACCGCCCAGTTCATCTTCGCGTTCTCCAGTTGGCGGCTCCGGTGCCTCCGCACCCGCGCCGCCCGCCCTGCCAGGCCACCTCCGCCGCACACTGCATCGGCTGACCCGGGCCGACGCTTGGCATTTGTCTGTCGATCCGGCCGGCATTGTTACCGACCAGTCACAAGTGTGTTGCGATCGTAGTGACCAATCGGTAACATGTCAAGCAATCCAATATGCAGTCGAGGGTCATCATGTCGGGCATCGAGATCGCCAAACCGCTGCCGCGCCGCACGCGCCGGCCGATCGACGGCGCCACCGCGCAGGAGCACCTGCTGCGCGCCGCCGAGGAGCTGTTTTACAAGGAAGGCGTTCGGACGGTGGGCGTCGAGGCGGTCGTGGAGCGCGCGGGCGTCAACAAGATGAGCCTGTATCGCCAGTTCTCGTCGAAGGACGAGCTGATCCTCGCGTACCTGGAGCGGATGGATGCGTGCTTCTTCGACCGCTTCAACACGAGCGTCGCGAAGCACCCGGGCCAGCCGAAAGCGCAGCTGATCCAGTATTTCGTCGATCTCGCCGAGCGCGCGACGCAGAAGGATTACCGCGGTTGCCCGTTCGTCAACGTCGCGGCCGAATTCCCGGATGCGTCGCACCCGGCGCGCGAGCGCGTCGCGCAGAACAAGGAACAGCTGATGAAGCGGCTCGTCGCGCTATGCGAAGACGCCGGCGCGCGGCAGCCGCAGGCGCTCGCCGACTCGCTCGCGCTGGTGATCGAAGGCATCTACGCGGCAAGCCAGACCTACCGGCACGGCGAAACGCCGATCGGCGTCGCGCCCGCACTCGTCACGCAGTTGATCGAGGCCGCCTGCGCGTGACGGCGCGCCCGCTACAATGCGGCCCTCGCCGCCCTTCCGCCCGACTGGTTTCACGATGACCGACACCCGCCCCGAATCGCACGACGACATCCTCGCCGCCACGCGGCACTGGCTCGCGCGCGCGGTGATCGGGCTCAATCTGTGCCCGTTCGCGAAAAGCGTCTATGTGAAGGAACAGGTGCGCTACGCGATCAGCGAGGCGACGACGCTGGAAGACGCGCTCGCCGAACTCGAAACGGAACTGCACGCGCTCGACGCGGCGGACCCGCGGCAGGTCGACACGACGCTCGTGATCTTCCCGCATGCGTTCGCCGATTTCATCGACTACAACGATGCGCTGTTCTTTGCCGACCGACTGGTGCGGCAACTGCGGCTCGACGGCGTGCTGCAGATCGCGAGCTTCCATCCGGACTACCGGTTCGAGGGCAGCGAGCCCGACGACATCGAGAACTACACGAACCGCGCGCCGTACCCGATCCTGCACCTGCTGCGCGAGGACAGCATCGCACGCGCGGTCGACGCGTTCCCGGACGCGTCCGCGATCTACGAAAAGAATCAGGAAACGCTGCGGCGCCTTGGCCATGACGGCTGGCGCGAATGGATGCGCCGGCCGGGCGACGACGTCTGACGCGACGTGCAACGGACGGCGTGCAACGTGCGACGCGCCCGCCCACGCGCAGGTCAACCGGCGGCCGGTTCGACGACCTCGCCGCCCGCGGCCGCGGCCTCCGGCACGAAGAAGCGTGCGTTCAGCTCGGCCAGCCCGAACATCCCGAGGATCTCGTTCAACCGCTCGCCGGGCCGCCGGCGCGGCAGGTTCTTGTACTGCGCGATGATCAGCTCGTTCTTCATCGAATGCTCCCAGCCGACCAGCTCGGTCACGCTGACCTGGTAGCCGTGCGCTTCGAGCTGCAGGCAACGCAGCACGTTGGTGATCTGGCTGCCGAATTCGCGCGTATGCAGCGGATGCCGCCACACTTCCGTCAGCGCGTTCGCGAGCGACTTGCCCTTGTTCTTGCGCAGCACGCCCGCGACTTCCGCCTGGCAGCACGGCACCAGCACGATGTGTTGCGCGCGCTTCGCGAGCGCGAAGCGGATCGCGTCGTCGGTCGCCGTGTCGCACGCGTGCAGCGCGGTAACGACGTCGACCGTTTCAGGCAGTTTCGGCGACGTGATCGAATCGGCGACCGACAGGTTCAGGAACGACATGCCGCCGAACCCGAGCCGCGCGGCAAGCTCGGCCGAGCGCGTGACGAGCTCCTCGCGGGTCTCGATCCCGTACACGTGCGACGCGAACGCCGGCGTGCCGTGCCCCGGCTGCTGCTTGAAGAACAGGTCGTACAGGATGAAGCCGAGATACGACTTGCCGGCGCCGTGATCGACGAGCGTCACGCTGCCACGCTCGGCCTGCACGCCGGCGAGCAGCGGCTCGATGAACTGGAACAGGTGATAGACCTGCTTCAGCTTGCGACGGCTGTCCTGGTTCAGCTTCCCGTCGCGGGTGAGGATGTGCAGTTCCTTCAGCAGCTCGACGGACTGCTCCGGGCGGATTTCGTGGGTCTTGTTCGACATCGTGATGCGGCGCCGGGCCACGGTCGGTCGACCACGGCCCGGCGGCGGGAATTCGTGAGGAATGGCGACAGTTTACCGAAAATGCGCGGTCAGGCTCGTGCGCCGAGCCGCCAGAGCGACGTGACCTCGGCCTGGCGTGCCGCGTGCAGCGGATCGTCGGCGTCCATCGCCTTCGGATGCGCGGGACGGATATCGTCGCGACCGAGCACGACGAGGCCGGCTTCGTCGATCCATTGCAGCAGCGTGTCGCGCGGCCGCAGGCCCAGATGCTCGGCGAAATCGGACAGGATCAGCCAGCCTTCGCCGCCCGGCTCGAGGTGCGCGGCGAGCCCCGCGAGGAAACCGCGCAGCATGCGGCTGTCCGGATCGTAGACCGCGTATTCGATCGGCGCGCTCGGCCGGGCCGGCACCCACGGCGGGTTGCAGACCACGAGCGGCGCACGGCCGGCCGGAAACAGATCCGCCTCGACGACTTCGACGCGATCCGCGTGACCCAGCCGCTCGACGTTCTCGCGCGCACAGGCGAGCGCGCGCGGATCCTGGTCGGTCGCGACGACACGCTCGACGCCGCGCGACGCCAGCACGGCCGCCAGCACGCCGGTGCCGGCGCCGATATCGAACGCGAGCGACGTCGCCGGCAGCGGCGCGCGCGCGACGAGTTCGACGTATTCGCCGCGCACCGGCGAGAACACGCCGTAGTGCGGGTGGATCGGCGCACCGCCGAGCGCCGGGATCGGCACCCCTTTCTTGCGCCATTCGTGCGCGCCGACGAGGCCGAGCAGTTCGCGCAGCGACACGACCGACGGCGCGCCGCCGGGCCCGTATGCCTCCTCGCATGCGGCACGCACGTCGGGCGCGCGGCGCAGCGGGATCGTGTAGTCGGCCTCGAGCGGGATCAGCAGCATGCCGAGCGTGCGGGCGCGCTGCGACTGCGCGAGACGATGCAGGTTGAACGCGTCGACGCCAGCCGCGGCTTTCGCCTTCTTCGGCTTGCGCTCGACACGGCGCGCCATCGCCTGCACGAGCTGGCGCGCATTCTGGAAATCGCCCTGCCAGACGAGCGCGGTGCCCTCGCAGGCGAGACGGTAGGCCGCGTCAGCGGTGAGGCGGTCGTCGGCAGGCACCGCGCGCTTCGGCGGTTGCACGCCGGCTTCGGAGCGCCAGCGCACGGCATGATCGGCGCCGTCGGCGTCGGTCCAGTGGAAAACGGGGAAATCGGTCACGCGAACTCGGTTACGGTTGGCTTCAACGGGCGGCGCGACGGTATGGCGGGCGCCGCGCGGCTCACACCATACCGCGCTTTGCCCGCGCGGCAAAGCGCGGGGGCCGGCCCTTGCCGCGCGCCGCCGGTTTCGCCGGGTTCAGCCGCCCCACCCCGGCATCGCCGGCAGGCGCAGCGTCCCGGCATCGTTGAAGTGCACGGTGCCGAGCGCGCCGCCCGCGAGCCGGCCGCGCAACGCATACGGCAGCTCGCCGTTCGCGGCCGCGCCGGGCAGGTTCCACGCCTGCCGCGCGGCGGCGAAGGCCGACACGGAAACCGGCACGTCGAGCACGGCCTCGCCGAAGCGCGGCACGGTGCCCGAGCGATCGCTGACGCCGCTCGCGAACGGCGTGCCGTTCAGGTCGAGCGCGACCGAAATGCCGTCGTAGTCGATCGGCGCGTCGTTCGGGTTCTGCACACGCAGCTTCAGGCTGAAACGCATCTCGAGGCCTTGCCCGACGAGCGGGTCGAGCCCGGCGACCGTCACGCGCACCGGGTCGCGCGTCAGCCCCGCGCAGCCGCCGAGCAGGAGCACGGCGGCGAACAGCAGCAGCACGGCGCGCAGCGGCGCGATACGGAACAGGGTGCGTGGCATGGGAGAACCTCCTCGCGGCAATCGGTGAGCTTGTCGTCGCTGCATTGTACCGAGCACGCCCCGGTACGCCGGGTTTCGTAGTTTTCGCAGCCACGCGAGATCGTTAATAGATTAAAACTACGAAAATAACATCCGGACGGAAAGCGCATTAATGCTTCCCAGCATTCAATGAAGCACGGCGAATTCAATAGATGCAATTTCTAAATTTTTCGTTTCCTTTACCTAAAACCATCAAGTATATTTACGCATCCTTCGAGCAAGCCGACAAACCTTGAAGCCGCATGACGGTGATTTTACGGAACGGCGACACGCCTTCCTGCCATCCTGCGACGAGGCCCGGCCAGCCCCGTAGGTCGTCTGTTCAAAGGGGAAAGCACGCCCGCCCAGGGCGTGCGGCTCCGTGTCGTGCGCGCGAAATCAATTCAGTACAACACGCGCCGGCCATTTTGAACCGGCAAGTTAACCGACATCCGGAAATCCAGAGGGGGCAGTAAACCATGATTACCTTCACGTAGTCGGCCGCCGTCTTTTCGAATAATCCGTCATTGGCATTTTCATCGCTGTTGATTAACGGCGAGGGGATTGTCTTTGCCGGCGTTTTCGCAGCACTGAACGATTCTTTCAACAATCGAGGTTTCAGTCATGTCGATCAACATTCGCAAGATGCGTTATCTGCCGATCGTCGCCGCGCTCGCGCTAGCCGGGTGCGGCGGCGACGACGGCGGCGTGGGCTCGGCGTCCGCGCTCAGCTCCGCCGGCGCGCCGCACTCGGGCTCGTCGCCCACCGTCACCGCGCCGCCGAGCGCATCCAATGTCGACAAGAGCGTCTCGCCTGTCGAGTTGCCGGACACCGTGGTACCCGTGAACTACCGGCTGTGGTTCCGCCCGAACGACGCGCTGAACGCGTTCGACGGCCGTGCCGACGTCGAGATCAAGGTGCTGAAGCCGGTCAACAACATCGTGATCGCCGGCCACCGGATCAAGTTCACGAACGGCCGCATCACGCTGCAGCCGGGCAACATCCAGCTGATCGCGACGCCGCAGGACAAGGGCGACTTCTACCAGCTGCGCCCCGTGAGCGGCACGATCTCGCCGGGCAACTATTCGCTGCACATGGAATGGTCGGGCATCATCAACTTCAAGTCGTATGACGATCCGGTCGCAAAGACCGGCGGCAGCTGCGGCGACGATCCGTATCCGGGCTGCTCGGCCGCGGAAGGCATCTTCCGCGTCGACCTGAAGGGCACCGACGGCAAGACGAGCGGCGCGATCCTCACGCAAGGCGAAACCAACCTGTCGCGCCAGTGGTTCCCCGGCTGGGACGAGCCGGCATTCCGCCCGACCTATGAAGTGACGGCCGAAGTGCCGCAAAGCTGGCGGGTCGTGTCGAATGCGGCCGAGAAGCCGGCGACCAACGTCGGCGGCGGCTACAAGCTCGTGCAGTTCGAGAAGACCCCGCCGATGCCGTCGTACCTGCTGTTCTTCGGCGGCGGCCTGTTCGACACCTACGAGGACGACTTCTCGAGCCCGCTGCCGGGCGGCAAGGGCGGCCTGCACCTGCGCGTGTTCACGCCGCCGGGCATGAGCGACTGGGCGAAGCCGGCGATGGACCGCACCAAGCAGGCGCTCGACTTCTACTACCGCTACACGGGCATCGCGCTGCCGCTGACGAAGTTCGACACGGTGGCCGCGAACGACGCGTTCAAGGAGCAGAAGGACCTGAACTTCGGCGGGATGGAGAACTGGGGATCGATCCTCGAGTTCGCCGACGACATCCTGCCGCAGCCGGGCCAGCCGATGTCGCACTACGGCAACGAGGTGCTGACGCACGAAGTCGCGCACCAGTGGTTCGGCGATCTGGTCACGACCGACTGGTGGGACAACGTGTGGCTCAACGAGTCGTTCGCGACGTTCTTCGAGACGAAGACGACGATCCAGTTCTTCCCCAACGAGTTCAGCTGGCTCGACCAGGTGAAGAACAAGTACCGCGTGATCAATCGTGACATCGGCCCGAACGCGTTCCCGGTCGCACCGAACTTCAACGGCTGGGCGTCGAACGACTTCGTGCTGAGCGCCAGCGCGTTCACGTACGACAAGGGCGGCCACGTGCTGAAGACGCTCGAGAACTATCTCGGCGAACAGACGCTGCGTAAGGGTCTGCAGCAGTACCTGGTCGACTACTCGTTCGGCAACGGTACGCCGAAGCGTCTGTGGGATGCGCTGTCGAAGGAAAGCGGCCAGGCGATCGGCGCGATCGGCGACAGCTACGTCCGCCAGACCGGCGTGCCGCTGATCTCGCTCGACACGCAGTGCGACCTGACGAAGAACCAGACGGTCATCACGCTGAAACAGCAGCCGTTCCCGAACAAGAACGCGTATCCGGGCCTGCAATGGACGGTGCCGATCACGCTCGCGTACGGCCAGGGTCTCGCGAAACGCACGACGCTCGCGCTGAAGGACACGCAGACGCAAACGCGCGTCGACGGCTGCACGGGCGTAGTCGCCGACCCGAGCGGGCTCGACTACTACGTCGTGAACTACAGCGACGCGGCCTGGAGCGGGCTGCTCACGCAGGTCAACGGCTCGACCGATCCGGTCCTGCTCGCGAACCTGAAGAGCGAGGCCGCACTGCTCGTCGCGAACAACCTCGCACCGGCCTCGCGCTCGACGTCGATCGGCTCGGTCGCTTCGCCGGCCGCGATGAAGCTGCGCCAGACGCCGACCTTCGGCGGCCTCGAGCCGGTGACGAAGGAACGCCCGGCACTGCACTACCAGGGCATCTTCAAGCCGCGCAAGGTAGTGACGCAGTAACGGTGCGCATCCGGCCGGCGCCGCGCAGTTTGCGGCTGCCGGCCGGCGTGCCGGCTTCTCCGACCTTTGACGGGCCTCGCTTGCGAGGCCCTTTTTTCTTTCGGCACGGGCGCTCGGCCGCCGTCATGCCCACGCGGCATCCCATGCCGGCTGCGCGAACCACGTCGCGAGAAACGCAACGAGCCGCGACGCGCGCGCGGTGCCTCGCGCCTGCTGGCGCAACACGTGGATCGTCGCCGGCTCGGGCGCGGCCGCGAACTCCGGCAGCACCGCGCGCAAGCGTCCGTCGCGCAGAGCATCGCCCGCGAGCCAGGTCGGCAGGTGCGCGAGGCCGAGCCCGTCGATCGCGGCTTCGAGCAACGCTTCCGAATGATTGCTGCGAAACCGCGGCTGCGCCGGCACGTGGCGGCGCTCGCCGAAGCGCCATGCGCCCGGCGGCGGCGCGCCGTGCCAGGCGAGGCAGTCGTGACCGGCGAGCGCGTCGGGCGACTCGGGCTCGCCGCGCCGCGCGAGATACGCCGCGCTCGCGCACAGCACGCGCCGCTGCGGCGCGAGCACGGTCGCGACGAAGCGCGTGTCCTCGAGCGGGCCGATGCGCACCGCGAGATCGACGTCGGAGCCGAGCCGCGCGCCTTGCAGGTCGACCATGCTGTCGGTCAGCACCAGGTCGACCTGCAGCGCCGGATGACGCTGCATGAAGGCAGCCAGCGCGGCCATCAGGTGCCGGCGGCCGAACGGCGCCGGACAGTCGACGCGCAGCAGCCCGCTCGGCTCGTCGTGCTGGCTGTGCAGGTCTTCCTGCAGGCCGCGCAGCTCGGCCAGCATCCGCGTCGCGCGCCCGTACAGCAACTGCCCGGCCTCGGTCGGCCGCAGCGCATGCGTGGTGCGATGCAGGAGGCGGATGCCGAGCTGCGTCTCGAGCCGGTCGATGCGCCGCGTGACCGACGACGCGGCGACGCCCAGCCGACGCGCGGCCGCCGAGAAGCTCTGCTGGTCGACCACGTCGACGAACAGCGCCAGATGCGGGGAAAGAAAGTCGTCCATTCGGTTCTTCAGAGTTGGCTATGCGTTTGGCGCAAAGCAATCATCCGCCTTTGCACGTTTCCGCGTCAAACCGGGCCGACTAGACTGCATGCATCCTTTTCACCCGCTGCGCGCATCGCCCCATCGGGCCGCGCGCCAGCCATCCGCCACGGAGATCATCATGCGCAGCATCCGCTTCGACGCCCCCGCCGCCGACATCGAGTCGCTCGACGCGCGGGTCAGGGAAATCGACCCGCCCGTCCCGGCCGACGGCCAGATGCTGATCGAGGTGCGCGCGGCCGGCGTGAACCCGAGCGACGTGAAGGCCGCGCTCGGCCGCATGCCGCACGCGGTGTGGCCGCGCACGCCCGGGCGCGACTGGGCCGGCATCGTGCGCAGCGGCCCGGACGGCTGGATCGGCGCGCCGGTGTGGGGCTCGGGTGGCGATCTCGGCGTGCATCGCGACGGCTCGCATGCGGAGTGGCTCGTGCTCGACGCGGCCCTGGTGCGCCGCAAGCCCGCCGTGCTGACGCTCGACGAAGCGGCCGGCGTCGGCGTGCCGTTCGTGACCGCCTATGAGGGCTTGCGCCGCGCCGGCATGCCGACGGCCGGCGACGTCGTGCTCGTGTTCGGTGCGAACGGGAAGGTCGGCCAGGCGGCGATCCAGCTCGCGAGCGCGCACGGCGCGACCGTGATCGGCGTCGAGCGCAGCGCCGGCGGCTATCGCGGCCACGCATCAGGCGACGTGCACATGATCGACGCGTCGAAAGAACCGGTGGCCGACGCGGTGCGCGCGGCAACCGGCGGCCACGGCGCGGACATCGTCTACAACACGGTGGGCAGCCCGTACTTCGAAGCGGCGAACGCGTCGATGGCGATCGGCGCGCGGCAGATCTTCATCTCGACGATCGACCGCAGCGTGCCGTTCGACATCTTCGCG
The DNA here is from genome assembly GCF_020420065.1 of Burkholderia sp. AU31624. NCBI lineage: Bacteria > Pseudomonadati > Pseudomonadota > Betaproteobacteria > Burkholderiales > Burkholderiaceae > Burkholderia > Burkholderia sp. AU31624. Next base: position 180,346 of record NZ_JAIZRT010000012.1, on the reverse strand, counting down.
TTCTATCGCGGCCAGCACACGTTCGTGGGCGTCGATTCGCTGCAGCTCGGCGGCGCCACGGTCGCACAGATCCTCGACACGCTCGCGCCCGGCTTCGGCAACGGCACGCTGCGCCCGTTCCCGATCGGCGACGACTACGTATACCCGCTCGAGCACGCACACGACGCGTATCGCGCGGTGCTGGCCGGTGCGCGCGAGCGCGTCATCCTCAAGCCCTGACGCCGGACCACACGGGAGACTGCCATGATGGATTACGTGACTTCGCTCGCGGTGGGCCTCGGCGTCGGCGTGGTGTACGCGCTGCTGCACGTGCGCTCGCCCGCCCCGCCGCTCGTCGCGCTCGTGGGCCTGCTCGGGATGGTGATCGGCGAACGCGCGATCGCGCTGCTGCGCTGACGTGTCGATGCGGCGCCGGTGGTGCTAGCGGTCGTTGCGCCGGCGGAACGCCCACCACGCGGCGAGCGCCGTGAAACCCGCGACGAGCAGCACCATCAGCCAGAAGCCGTGCTTGTTCTCCGAGAACGGCACGCCGCCGACGTTCATCCCGAAGAAGCCGGCGACGATGTTGATCGGCAGCGCGATCACGGTCACGAGCGTCAGCGTGAACAGCGTCCGGTTGTTCTGCTCGTCGAGACGCGAACCGATCTCTTCCTGCAACAGCTTGATCCGCTCGTTGAGCCCCGCCAGATCGGCCAGCACCAGCGAGAACTCTTCGGTGGATTCGCGCAGCTCCTGCACGTCTTCCAGATGCAGCCACGCGGGCGGCTTCGCGAGCAGCCGGAAGATCGACCCGGGCTCGGGCGCGAGCATGCGCTGCAGGCGCGTCAGCGTGCGGCGCATCGCGCCGAGCTCGATGCGGCTCGACGTGAGCCGCTGCGACAGGAAGCGATCCTCGATGCGGTCGACGTCGACGCTCGTGCGCCGCATGATCTGGATCAGCAGGTCGGCCTGGTCGCGCAGCAGGTGCACGAGCAGTTCCGCGGGCGACCTGAACTGCTCGCCGTCGCGCACGCATGCGCGCAGCGTGTCGACCGAGCGCAGCGGCTTGAGCCGCGCGGTGACCATGATGCGCCGCTCGACGTGGACGAACAGCGTCGCGATCTCCGACGGCGTCAGTTCGAGGTTGAACATCACGTCGTTGACGATCGCGCGCAGCGCGCTGTCTTCCTGCTCGATGCGCGTCGAGCGCGAGCCTTCGTGGAGGAATTCGAAGAAGCTGTCGGGCAACCCGAGATGCGTGCGCATCCAGCGCTCGCTCGCGCCGTGCGCGAGATTGAAGTGCAGCCAGACGAAATCGCCCGACGCGGCATCGTGCTCGCGGCACGTGCGCAGCCACCCGGCGGCCGTGTCCGCATCGAGCGTCGCGCCGGAGCCGCCGGGAACGAAGCGGAATCCGCACACCATGCCGGACGTATCGGCGCCGTAAGTCTGTACGATCAGGTCCATCGTGTCGAAGGTCGTGCGGCGCACGGCGCGCCGCGCATAGCGGGTCGCGCACCCGCGCCGGAAAAGGAAAGGAGACGTATGCCCGACGGGCGTGACGCGCCGGTGACAGCGTCACGCCGCATCATACCGCCCGGTTCCGCGGCCCCCAAAAGCAACGCGCCGCCCAACGGGCGGCGCAGGTGCGGCGAGTCGACACGCGCGGGACGCGTTACTGCCGCGTCTCCGACTGCGCGGCGCTCGGGCACGCGGGGTCCTTGCCCCAGTGGCCATCGCAGACGCGCCAGCGGCACAGTTGATCCTCGAAGAAACCGCGCTCCGAACACTCCTTCACGCGCGACGCCAGCGAGCCGGTCGTCGCGGCCGTCTTGGTCGGCACGGCCTGCGCCTTCTGCGCGGCGAGCTTCTTGTCGGCCGGCTTCGTGCGCGCGACGAGCGCCGCGAGCAGGTCCGCATCCGGATCGTCCTTGCCGGCAGCCTTCGCGGTACGGGCCGGCGTCGCGTCGCGATGCTTCTTCGCCTGCGCGAGCTCGGCCTGCTGTTCCTTGTGACGCTTGCGGGCCTCGGCTTTCGTGTCGGCCTTCGTATCGGTCTTGCCGTGCGCGGCGACCTTCGCGCCCTTCGCGGCGTCGGCCTTCGCGGTTTTGGTCGTCGCGGCAGCGGCGGCGGCCGCACCGGCCGTGGCCGCACCCGACGCGTCGTCGGCGCCATTGGCGAGCGCACGCGACAGGCGGCTGTTGTCCGCGGCGGACGCGGACGATGCGGATGCAACGGTTCGGGAAGCCGCGTCGTCGTTGACGATCGTGGCCGGTTGCGCGGCGGATGCGGCGGACGCGGCATTCTGCGCGACCTGCACGGCGGCATCGCTGGCCGCCGCGGCCTTCGCCGGCGCGGCGGCTGTCGGCGCAGCCTCGGCCGTGACGGCGGGGGCCTGCTCGCCCGCATGCTGCATGCGCCATGCGCCCCAGCCACCGACGGCGACCACCAGGGCCACGACGGCGGCGATCGGCGCCTTCAGCGAACGGCGCGGCGGCTCGGCCGGCGGCGTGACACGTCCTTCCAGATTCGCGAGAATGCGCGACTGCTGAGCTCCGTCGCCTGCCGGTTTGGTATCGGACAGCAGGCTGGGCGGAGATTTCGAATTTGAATTTTCCGGCGCACTCATTCAGCGTCTCATTGAATCCTGGTTTAATTCACCGCGATAATATAGCCCGGCCTCTCGAAGCAGCCTGATTCTAAGAGCAAGCATTGCAAAACACAATCAATTCCAATTTCCGGGGATTTCTTTGATTGCCGTCGCACTCGTCGCCTATTTCGCCCTTGCCGTCGCGGTTGCGGCACTGTTGCTTTTACCGGGTATCCGCGCGACCGTATTCGAATCCGTCGCCCAGTTTCACGGCCGTCTAACGCGCCGCGCGAACGATCGTGCCTCGCGTACGCGAAGTCAGATTGTTAAATCGGCAAGCGCTACGCGCGGTGCTTTAAACGACGTGCAAAATTTACTGGTTCGCCGGCGCTTGATGATTATGGTATCGGCAGGTATTCTTGCGACGCCGCCATTGGTCGCCATTGCGTTACGCGGCCGGCAATTGTTCCAGTACGACGACACGGCGCGCGTGCCCGACGAGAAGATCGCCGCGCTGCTGCAGGGCGAACAACTCGTGCCGCCCCCGCCGCTGCCGCCGGAAGTCTTCGCCACCAAGGAAGTCGAACAGGTGCGCCCGGCGCTGAAGGATGCGAGCCGCGACTGGAACCTGCTGGATCCGGATTTCCGTACGCGTTTGCTGCTGGTCTACAAGATCATGCACGAACAATATGGTTATGAAATGGCGTTGCTGGAAGGTTACCGGAGCCCGGAACGGCAGAACCGGCTGGCGCAGATGGGCACCAACGTGACCAACGCGGCCGCCTTCCAGAGTTATCACCAATTCGGGCTGGCGGCCGACAACGCATTCCTGCGCGACGGCAAGCTGGTCATCTCCGAGAAAGATCCGTGGGCGATGCGCGGCTACCAGTTGTATGGCCAGGTCGCCGAACAGGTTGGCCTGACCTGGGGGGGCCGCTGGAAAATGATGGATCTCGGGCACGTGGAATACCATAAACCCGGTTTTAAACTGGGACGCGGCAGCTAGCCAGGGCTGCCGGACAGGAAATAATGAGGGCGGCATGGGGCTTTTTAATATCCCGGCAGGAAACGATATGGGCGGCGCAAAAAATCATGCATTCCGGTGCGCGATTTTTTCCGGCCGCCGCTTCCGTTTTAAATCTCACAGCGTCCTTTCGTTAATGCGCGCGCCTTCTCCGATGCCGCGGGCGCATTGATGCCAGCCCCCTTCATCCCGTTTGACAGCATGGCGACACATCGCGGCGCCACCCTTGCCGCTCGGCGCGCCTGCGTCGCCTCATCGAATCGCACCGGAACCTGAACGTCCTATGCAACGCATCCTCAACGTGCTGACTCATCCGCGTACGCTCTCGATCGTCGGGATCGTCGCGCTAGCGGCCATTCTCTTCATCGTCGCCGACATGCTGCAGCTGCCGCTCCTATGGGCGGCGATCGCCTTCGCGGCGATCCTCGCGCTGTGGCTCGTCGTCGCGCTGTGGCGCCGCTGGCGCGTGAAGCGCGCGAACCAGCAGCTCGGCCAGGTGCTGGAAGAGCAGGCGGAAACCGGCAAGATCGCCGCGCCCGCCGCCGCCGCGCTCGCCTCCGACGCGAAGACGGCCGACCTCGACGTGCTGCGCACGCGCCTGTCGGACGCGGTGAAGACGATCAAGACGTCGAAGATCGGCCAGGTGTCGGGCGGCTCCGCCCTGTACGAACTGCCGTGGTACATCGTGATCGGCAACCCGGCCGCGGGCAAGAGCAGCGCCGTGCTCAATTCCGGCCTGCAGTTCCCGTTCGCGGACAAGAACAGCGCCGTGATCCACGGCATCGGCGGTACGCGTAACTGCGACTGGTTCTTCACGACCGAGGGGATCCTGCTCGATACGGCCGGCCGCTATTCGGTGCATGAAGAAGACCGCAGCGAGTGGCTCGGCTTCCTCGGCCTGCTCAAGCGCTACCGCCCGAAAGCGCCGATCAACGGCATCATCGTCACCGCGAGCATCGCCGAACTCACCGGCAACCGCCCCGAATTCGCGATCAACCTCGCGAAAAACCTCCGCCAGCGCGTTCAGGAGCTGACGGAGAAGCTCGAAGTGTTCGCGCCGGTCTACGTGATGTTCACGAAGGCCGACCTGATCACCGGCTTCACCGAATTCTTCAGCAGCAGCGACAAGCACGAGTACGACCGCGTGTGGGGCGCCACCCTGCCCTACGAACCCGACGACAAGCGTGACGTCGTCGCGCAGTTCGACACGCACTTCGAGGAACTCTACGAAGGGCTGAAGGAGATCAGCGTCGCGCAGCTGTCGCTGTCGCGCGGCAACCAGCTGTCGCCGGGCCAGTTGAGCTTCCCGCTCGAATTCTCGACGATCAAGCCGTCGCTGCGCGCATTCCTCGCGACGCTGTTCGAGAACAACCCGTTCCAGTACAAGCCGATCTTCCGCGGCTTCTACTTCACCAGCGCGCTGCAGGAAGGCGAAACCAACAGCGCGGCCGCGCAGCGCATCGCGCATCGCTTCGGCCTCGACGGCGCCGCGCTGCCGAAGCCGCACAGCGCGTTCTCGAAGAACGGCTTCTTCCTGCGCGACCTGTTCTCGAAGGTGATCTTCGCGGACCGCCAGACGGTGCGGCAGTTCGCGAGCCCGACCAAGACGCGGCTGCGCTACGCGACCTTCTTCGGCTTCGTCGCGGCGCTCGCGCTCGCGCTGGGCGGCTGGACCTGGTCGACGATCGGCAACCAGCAGCTCGTCGCGAACGTGCAGGCCGACCTCGACAACGTCACGCGCCTGCAGCAGGGCCGCAACGACCTGCAGTCGCGCCTGCAGGCGATGGACATCCTCGAGGACCGGATCGAGCAGCTCGAGCAGTTCCGCCGCGACAAACCGATTTCGGTGTCGCTCGGCCTGTACCAGGGCGACCGTCTCGAGCAGCACCTGCTGACCGAGTACTACAACGGCGTGCGGCAGATCCTGCTGGCGCCGGTGTCGCAAAACCTCGCGTCGTTCATGAAGGACGTGAACGCGCACCCCGAACAGCTCGTGCCGATGACGCGCCCGCCCGAATCGGGCGCCGTGCAGGGCGGCACGATGCCGGTCTCGACGAACGCGGCGGGCGCCGCGCCGCAGGCCGGTGCCGCACTGGCCGCGTCTGGCGCCGCGCCGGCCGCAGCGCAGCAGCCGGCCGCACCGCAGGGCGGCCTCTACAGCGATGCGTCGCCGACCAACGTGCAGGACGCATACAACGCGCTCAAGACGTACCTGATGCTGTCCGACAAGCGTCACGTCGAGCAGGCGCACCTGACCGACCAGCTCGCCCGCTTCTGGCGCGGCTGGCTCGAGACGAATCGCGGCAACATGCCGCGTGACGAGATGATCAAGAGCGCGGAACGCATGATCTCGTTCTACCTGGCCCGCGTGAACGACGACAACTGGCCGATGATCGACGCGAACCTCGCGCTCGTCGACCAGACCCGCGAGAACCTGCGCCACGTCGTGCGCGGGATGCCGGCCCGCCAGCGCGTCTATGAGGAAATCAAGGCACGCGCGTCGACCCGCTTCGCGCCGATGACCATCGCGCGCATCGTCGGCGACGGCAACCAGGGGCTCGTGGCCGGCAGCTACGCGATTCCGGGCACGTTCACGCGCGAAGCGTGGTTCGACTACGTGCAGCCGGCGATCCGCGACGCGGCGACCAAGGAACTGCAGGCGAAGGACTGGGTGCTGAACACGTCGACGCAGGACGACCTGACGCTCGAGGGCAGCCCCGAGCAGATCCAGAAGACGCTGGTCGGCATGTACAAGACCGAGTACGCGCAGCACTGGCAGAAGTTCATGCAGGGCATCGCGGTGCAGGGCTTCAGCAGCTTCGGCCAGGCCGTCGACGGGATGAACCGCCTCGGCGACCCGCAGGATTCGCCGATCCGCAAGATCCTCGAGACCGCGTACGACCAGACCTCGTGGGACAACCCGTCGCTCGCGAACGTGACGATCAAGAAGGCACAGACGGGCGTCGTGAACTGGGTCAAGCAACTGTTCTCGCGCTCGCCGGCCGGCCAGGTGGCGGCCGCCAACATCGACATCAACGGCAATCCGGCCGAGGTGCCGATGGGTCCGATCGGCCAGGAGTTCATCGGGCTCGCGCGGATCGTCGCGTTGCATGACGGCACGTCGATGCTCAAGGGCTACATGGAATCGCTGTCGAAGGTCCGCACGCGCTTCAACGTGATCAAGAACCAGGGCGACCCGGGCCCGGGCGCACGCCAGCTGATGCAGCAGACGCTCGACGGCAACGGTTCGGAACTCGCCGATTCGCTGAAGCTCGTCGACGAGCAGATGCTGACGGGCCTCACCGATTCGCAACGCAAGTCGCTGCGTCCGCTGCTGGTGCGGCCGCTGATGCAGGCGTTCGCGGTCGTGATCCAGCCGGCCAGCGCCGAAGTCAACAAGGTGTGGAACGCGCAGGTCTACCAGCCGTTCCAGAACTCGCTCGCGACGAAGTACCCGTTCGCGGCGAGCGCGAAGGTCGAGGCCGGCGCCGGTGAAATCGCGCAGGTGTTCGGTCCGGACGGCTCGATCGCGAAGTTCGTCGGCACGACGCTCGGGCCGCTCGCGGTGCGCCGCGGCGACACCCTCGCCGCCCGCACGTGGGGCGACATGGGCATCGGCCTCACGCCGGACTTCACGAACGGCTTCGCACGCTGGGTCGCGCCGCTCGCCGGCGGTGCGGCAGGCAGCGCCGCCGCGTCGTCCGAGCCGCAGACCGTGTTCCAGATCCTGCCGCAGCCGAGCACGGGCACGACGGAATACACGATCGCGATCGACGGCCAGCAGCTGCGCTACCGCAACACGCCGCCGCAGTGGACCAACTTCGTGTGGCCGAACCCGCAGGGCTCGCCGGGCGCGACGCTGTCCGCGACGACCTTCGACGGCCGCACGGTGCAGCTCGTCAACGAGCCGGGCCGCTACGGTCTCGAGAAGCTGATCAACTCGGCGCAGCGCAAACGCCGTCCGGACGGCACCTTCGACCTGACGTGGGCGCAAGGCAGCGTGAACGTGTCGGTGACGATGCGCATCATCAGCACGTCGCAACCGTCCGGCGGCGGCGGTGACCAGCCGCAGCAGCAGAGCCTGCGTGGCCTGCAGCTGCCGTCGTCGGTCGCCGACGCGAGCGCGGGCGCCGCGCAGAACGCAACCCAGACCGCCGGCACGGGCACGCCGGCCGCAGCGCCGGCCGTCGCGGCCGCCAACGCAACGCATGCCCAGGGGGCGCAATGACGCAAACCGTACAGGCGCAGATCGCCTACTTCGGCAAGATTCCGTCGCGCGGCGACTTCGTGAAGAGCCCGCACAACCCGCAGTTGCTGCAGACGCTCGATCGCTGGATCGCGCAGGCGCTCGAGCTGCTTGCGGAAGATCCGCGCTGGAAGCTCGTCTACGAGGATGCGAAGCCGATGCATTTCGCGTTCCTCGGCTCGCGCAGCAAGCTCGCGATCGCGGGCCACATGGTCGCGAGCCACGACGTGTCGATGCGCCGCTTCCCGTTCCTCGGCGCGACCGCGCTCGAGGTCGACCGGCCGCTCGCGTTCCTCGCGCGCAGCCCGCTCGCGTTCGCGCGGCTGTGGTCGCGCGTCGCCACGCAGATCCCGCCGCTGCTCGGCAAGGACGAGCCGCCCGGCGCGCTGCAGGCGCTCGGCGACACGCAGGTGCCGATCGACATCGGCGGCCCCGGCACGTCGCATGACGGCACCTTCAACGATTTCGTCGAGCACCAGACGCTGCACGGCCTCCAGGAGATGCTGCTCGAAAGCGGTCATCCGGTGCGGCTGCGCGGCGCGATGCTCGCGCTCGGCTCGCTGCTGCGGCCGGTGATGCAGAGCGGCTCGTCGCACATCGAGCGCGGCCTCACGCTGCCGCTGCCGGTCGATCCGTTCTACCGCAGCCTCGTCGCCGCGTTCTGGCTCGAACTGATCGCGCCGTTCGTCGCGCAGGCCGACTTCGAGCTCGCGATCTTCATCGGCACGATCGCCGAGCGCGAACGGCTCATCATCGGCTTCAACGGCGCGTCGGCGAAGACGCTGCTGAGCGTCGTCGACCCGCAGACCTACGCCGCCCACAACATCGACATCGACGATCCCGAGTGGATCGACGCCCATGCGCAAAACGATCACCAGATCAGCAAGCTCGTCAGCTACCTCGACCAACCGCAACTCTCGCTGCGTGTCGCCATCGACGCGTTCCGCGAAGCGTTCATCGGAGGCTGACGGGATGCATCGCACGATTCAAGCCCGGCGCGCGCGCTTTTCGGCCGCGCTCTCGCCCGCCGTCGCCGCCCTCCTCGCCGCCGGGCTCTTCGCCAGCGGCGCGGCCTTCGCGCAGAACACCGGCGCGACCGTCACACCGGTCGGCAACGGCACGGTCGCGACCACCGCGCTGTCCGCGAACCCCGGCGCCGCGCCGGGGACGGCGTCCGGCGCCGTCGTGCACGGCACGGCCGGCACCGCGAACACTGTCACGCCGCCGCCCGCGACCGCGACGCCCGGCCAGGTGGTCGTCGGCGGCAAGGTGCCCGACGAGGCGACCAAGGCCGCCGTGCTGCAGAAGCTGCGCGATACCTACGGCGCGACGAACGTCGTCGACCAGATCGAGGTGGGCGATGTCGCAACGCCGCCGAACTGGAGCGCGAACGTGCAGAAGCTGCTCGGCACGCAGCTCAAGCAGATCAGCAAGGGGCAGTTGAAGATCAACGGCACGCAGATCGAGATGAAGGGCGAGGTGCACAACGAGGCGCAACGCCAGCAGCTCGCGAGCGACATGGCGAACACGCTGAACCCGACGTATACGATCAAGAACGGGCTGCGCGTGTCGGCGTCCGAACAGGGCGTGCTCGACCAGACGCTCGCGAACCGGACGATCGAGTTCGAGACGGGCAGCGCGACGCTCACGCCGCAGGGCAAGCTGATCCTCGACCAGATGGCCGCCGCACTCGCGAAGATGCAGAACCGCACGGTCGACATCATCGGCCACACCGACAACTCGGGGAACCGCACGTCGAACATCGCGCTGAGCCAGGCGCGCGCGGATTCGGTGAAGGGCTACCTGATCACGAAGAGCATTCCGCCGCAGCAGATGACGACGACGGGCGTCGGGCCGGATCAGCCGATCGCGCCGAACGATACGGCGGATGGACGGGCAAGGAATCGGCGGATCGAGTTCCGGGTGGGGCAGTAGGCGGCGCGTTTTGCCGCCTCGCGGGGCGGTGTTCGCATCGCGTCGTTGGATGCGGGTCGCGCGGGGCTGTCGGCGGGCAGGCCCTCTAAGCGCTCGCTGGCTGCTGTCGAATCGTGACCGGCCGCCAGCCTCGCTGTTTCAATCGTCCATCAATGTGACCGGCTTCCCGTGAACGCGCTCCAGCCGAAGGGGTGTGACAATCATCAACAGGATGCCCTTGACGGCAAGGCCCGCGAAAAACAGCGAGCACGGGGTCAGCAACACCGTCGAGAACAACAACAAATCCGCTGACGCCGGCAAAGGTGCCCGCATCCTCACAGCCAGGAACACGGCCGGCGCGGCGAACAGGACGAGCCCCTGAGCGATCCGGGCAATCGGGCCACGATGGTTCGACAACGTGCTCAACTGCTGCATTGCCGACAGGCTGTACTGAATCTCGCTGCCGGCATCTCTGAAGGCCTGCACGATGAATTCGGGCTTCCCGAGAACGGCGGATACCTGGCGGGCCGTCATGACCACCCAGAGAAGGGTCCCCGTCACGGCCACAGCAATGCACATGGCGCGAAGCGCCGATGGCATCGGCACGGATGAAACATAAAACATCCATGAGATACCCGCGGTCCACACGTAGATCGACGCGCTCACGAGAACCGCAGCCACGCCGTATAGCCACAGGCGCCCGCGCCCGTCGTCGACTCGCCATGCGGCGGCCTGGCCGATGCTGGTGGCCAGCGCCACGCCACCGGCGATCTTCCACGGCAGCGAATCGTCGAGAAACAGCGGCGATCCGATCATAACCGCACATCCGATCAGGAATGCGCCGGCGAGCAGATTCGCTTTGAAGATTGCGAGATATCGATCGTGGATGGTGCAGGGTTCCGTCGTTTCCATTGGCGGTATTGAGTCAAATGCCGTCACGTATTTTCAGGCTGTGGCGGTGCCACGGGAATCGGAGCGTTGCGAAGCAGACGCCGCTGCATGCGGGGCGATATGTGGCCGGTACGACCGGCAACGAATTGCCGGTCATTGCGCGAGGATGACCCTCTTGCCGGTTCGCCTCTCAAGCTTCAACGGCAAATACACACGAAAGAACAGCTGCCGTACATAAAAATTCCCGACAAGTGAGAGCGTCATTGGAAACGCAAGAAGCGAAAAAGCGATACACAACACATGGGGACCGATGTTCTCGCCAAAAACATGATTCACATTCCCCCCTAACGCAGCTGCGAGCGGCGTCAAATACGCAACCACCGACAACACCCCCGGTTTCAATGGATTTCTTGCTGTCAAACCATCGATATACCCACCACAAGAATGACGCAGGACCAGGTTTTTTCCATTGTCGTGATAAATCGTCTGCACGACTGACTCTATCTTTGCCGCACGACGAAAGTCCGAAAGAACCAAGAAGGCATGACGCGCGATAAGCGCGAAACAAGCCGCTATCACCGAAACCTTCAATACGAGCGGAATCGGGATGGACAGCAAATAAAACAGCCAGAGCAATGCAATCATCAAAAACGGGAACAGCATCAGCATTGAGACAATGCCTTCCACCCAGAGCCTACGTGGCCGTCGGTTCATCACATAGTGCAAAATCATTACAGTCGACACGAAGAGCTGAGCGGCCAGCACTAACTTCCACAACGAGGCCGCGACCACCCCAAATTGTGAAAACACGAAATACCCACCGGCCACGAGCGAACTCACCACCAGCTCAAGAACCGCCAATTTTCCGTGAAAATCTATCGGTGAAGCATCATCAAGGTCAATTGTCATTATTTACGGTTCAAAAAGCTGGCAACCCTCGGTTTCAGATGATCGACGCTCATGATCCAAGAATGACCTTCTTCCCGGTTTTTCGCTCTAGCTTGATAGCGATATAAATATGAAAATAAGCAAATCTCACAAAGAATTTCATCATGAGCCAGCAAGTGATAGGAAGCCCTATCGCCGACAAGATAATAAACATCCCATGCGGCCCACCATTCCCTTCAAAAAGCCGGGCTGACAACATAGAATATCCGATAAGAATCGGACCGACCACCGAGACCAGCCAATATGGGACTGCGATCGATTTTCCCGGCCCGTCCAGCTTTCCAATAACAGAATCAGATTCGTCTGGATACACAATACGATCACTTTCGTTCTTGAAAAGCCGCTCAAGCAATCCAAGCCGATCATTTTCCCGAGCAAAAGCAGCCCATGAGAGCCAGGCCCAAGTTGCCGTCACCGCCAAGCACATCAAAAGTGCAATCGAGCGAATTGCAACTGACATCGGCGCAAAACAAAAATAAAACAACCAGTACGAACCGAGCAGCATCCATGTCGGGATAAATCCGACACACACTGCAACCCCCTCCCAAATCAGCCGCCTCGATTGCCGATTCAGAAAATAATGCACATACAAAAACAGGGGACACCCGATCTCCAGCACCAAGGCAATGACCCAGGGTAGCCTAGACGACCAAAAACCGTTGAATGCATGCCAATATATGATTATAGGGATGATTCCAATTACCAATCCGATTTTGGCGGCCAACGGATGATCATCAATCCGGGTTCTGTTGCCTTTCCTCTTATCGCCTGAGCCGCGCATCACATCAGGTTTCATGGCGTCACTCCGAGGAAGCAGAAAGTCTATATTTATGGAGCAAGTATGACTTTCTTACCGGTCTGTCGTTCGAGTTTCCAAGCAAGATACACATGAAAAAAGAAAATTCGCGCAATCATTTTAGCGAACAACCAGCACGTAGCCGGAAGCGCAAAAACGGATAGAAAAATAAGTGGAACGTGCAGGGTGCTATTGCCGGTACCCATATGTATCGTCGATATCGCAAATCCCCCACCGATAGGACCTAATATCGAAACAACCCACATCGGCATGATCCAGGAGCGGCCTGGCCCCTCAAGCTCAGAGACTTCCGCATCAGAAGCTCCTGCCGGATAAATGATCCTGTCGCCCCTTACCATGTAGAGTTTTTTAGTCAAATCAAATCGGACAGTCGCACGCCGATAACTCCACCATGAAAGCACTACCCACCAAGCAACAATCAGAGTACAGGTCGAAAAACCGAGATATCGCAACCAAGTTGGCAGAGGAGCAAATCCAAAATAGAAAAAACACCATGACCCGAACATCAACCACATCGGCCCGAACATGCCGATGCACGTCGCAACGCCTGCCCAAACGAGTCGCTTCGATTGGCGATTGAAAATATAATTTGCAATCAGTACCAGCGAGGAAATAACCAGAACAGTAAGTGCAATCTTCCACGGCTGAAATGGCGATCCGCTGTCTCCAAACATGATCCAATAGATACCAACAGGACCAATGCCGATCACCAGACCTAACATCGCCGTTTTAAGATTATCGTCAATTCTCGTTCTTTCCACACCATCCCCACTGAGTCAAACTTCCCTTGCATCCTAATTCATGACGTCACTGCGCCGGAAATATTACCCACGACGATTCGGAGTATGAACTCCCATAATCAGCAGGAATTTGCTGCTCCAGCAGCTTTCCGGCTTCGCGAATGAGATTCGATACGTATTCGTTAAATTTCTCCATAGTCGCACCAGCCTCCCGGATCACCGACGCCAACCCTTCGGCCACGCCAAAATGGTTAAATGCCATGGCGACACCTATGCCGAATACCCATGTGACTGCCAACAACCCAAGGGCAATGACCGTAACCGGAAGGGCGATCGCCGTCCCACTTGCGACGAAAGCCAAGACTAGGGCGTATGCAATCGTTGCAAATATCGTCGTAAATATTGCCTGCAGCCCATCGGATATCAGTATTGCCAGCAAGTCCACTATGTCCTTATGCGCCGGACTGCCAACTGGCTCGAACCAGTAATCGTGAGCCCAGGCCATCGTATCTACTGCGAGGGCAAAATAGAACATCCGGCCGGTTAGCGTCTTGATACTCAATCCTCCTTTTACGCTTTCCCACGAAGCTCGAAACGGCGCGGTCAGAGAGCCCGTACCCGCAGCCAACGTCATGACACGCATGTCATTAGCTCGTGCCTGATAAGTAGCCAGGAGCCAGCCGAAGAGCTTGCGCTCCTTCGCGGACGTCGAAAACAGCAGACTAAATTCACCGGCCGAATTTCTATGCATCAGGAACTCGCGGTTCCAGAACTCCCTAAGCGGTCCATTCGGACCGAATGCATCCCATGCGTATCCGAATCCGGCCGATCCGGTGACCATTCCGATAAGAAAGTTCCGCGAGATCGTCCCCGTAGGATCCCATTTGAACACTCGGGTACCACTCTTAAAAAACGCAGTAAGCTCCTCTGGAACCTCTGAACCGCTGGTCTGCGTGACCTTAAATGCATGGATAGCCGGCAACCCTCCCCTGGGCTTGGTCGCTCTTGCTTCTGAACGCGGAACCGGTGCAGATGCGAATTGAGTCCTGCCTTCCGCCACGGCCGCATTTTTCAGCCCCGATCGCCCCGCTCGGGAGTGATCGAGGGCTGGCACGGGTTGCTGACCAGCGGTAGACGCGCTACCAAGCCGCTCCAGGTCATTCGCTAGCGTCTGACCAGACTGACTGTTGTGCAAGACGATCAACAAGGGCGCCGGCTTGTCCTTCGGGTCGTCAGTGCAACCCTTTGTACAGTCCATCTTGGCAATTGGATAGCACCCCAGTACCTTTTGGCCCTGCTTGAGAATCAGGCTCCCCTCGAAATTACGGCCGATCCAGATGTGACACGACTCCCCGTCCTTGAACGTCGTCTCACCGGTATTCACCTTTCGCTTCGTGTCATAAAAGCGCCCAGTCGGTCGATCGGGATGCGTCGTCGTGACGGTATACGTCGCGCCAGCATGAAGCTTGATGTCGAACACCACGTCCCGATGCTTGCGCAACAGCACCGTCAGATCCGTCTCGGCTCGGCAGCTCACTGCCTCCCCCGGCAAATCAATACAAACATTATGCTGAACAAGCGGCCTGCCCATTTCACTCTCCCGTCCGTTTGACCTGACTGGCAACGAACTCGTCAAAATCGATGTTCTTCAATTCCGCCCGGCCTTCCGCGTCGAGCGCGACGCTATGTTCGGTCCCGTCCTCGGTCGCGAACTTGATCGGTTCCCCGTGCGGCACGTTGCCGTCGGCGTCGACATAGCGAATCCGCATGTCCGCCTTGCGGCCCTCGGCCTTGAACGTCTTGTGCATGCTCGTCGGCCCGCTGAATGCATGCTGCCCGCCCTTCACGTCGATCTGGCCCGGTGCGTGGATCTCGATGTTGCCGTCCTTGATCCGGACATACGCGCCGCCCGCCGTCAGCAGGATCTCCTGCTTCGCGACGCCTTCGATCGATGCCGTCGCCGATAACACCTTGATCGCCTTCTGCGCAATCATCTCGACGTTGTCGCTGTGTGCCTGAATCTCGACCGGCCCCTTGCCGGCGAAGAGCTTCATGCCCGCGTTCTGCACGAACAGGCTGAGCTTGTCCTTGACGCTCGCCACCAGCGACTTGCCGCTCGCGAGATGCGTGCTTTGACCGCTGACAAGGTTCACGTGCCGGTCCGCTGCCACGTGCGCGCTCTGCTGCGACGACACGCCGATCCCCGCCGGGCTCGCGAACAGCATCACCGGCTCCTTGAACGCATTCGCGTCACCCGTCCCGCCGCCCGACGTCCTGCCGCCCGACGATGCCCCCGTCACGCTGTTCTTCGTCGCATCGGCGAACTGCTTCAATGCGTCGTGACCGGGGCCGAGGCTTTCGGCCTGATGCATTTCACTGGCCTGCGACATCGCTTCCAGTAGCCCGTCTGCATCGGTGAGTTGGTCCCGCGCCTCGCTCGCATCGAGCGGCTGGCTATTCGCCGCTTTCGGATGCGTCGTGACGTACAGCCCCTGCCCGGCACGCACGGCACCATACGCATCGGTGCGCAAGTCGAACCCCGAGCCGAGATACGCGCCCCGCGTGTTGCCGTTCTGCTCGATCAGGTAGCCGAGATGCAATAGCGAATTCGCACTGCTGCTGAACAGGCGTGCACGGTTCTGGCCGGTCGCGTCGTCGAGCACCATCTCGTTGTGCCCCGACCCCGCGTACTCCTTCGACCGGAAGCCCGACAGGATGCCGTCGCTATGCCACTGCGGCCTAGTTGCCCCGTTGTAGACGCGATGCATCACGATCGGCCGGTCGCAGTCCCCGCCGATGTAACCGATCAGCACTTCCTCGCCGACCCGCGGAATATGGACGGCCCCGTAGCCGCCGCCGGTATCCGACTGCACGACACGCATCCAGCACGATGCGGTTTCGGTGCCCTCGTTCTGCCGGTCCCAGACGAACATGACCTTGATGCGGTTCAGCTCGTCCGTATACACCTCTTCGCCCTTCGGCCCGACGACGACGGCCGTCTCGAGCTGCATCACGGGCTTCTTGTGCTCGAACGGGCTGCGATACGGCACCGCCGCACGTTGCGCTTCGACCTCGACGAGATAGAACCCGGCCGAACCGTCGTCATGACCCACTTCGAACGAAACAGCCGAACCGTGACCGGCTTTCGCCTGCGCGAGCCGCGCCTGCAGGCTGTGCGGGAAGTTCGCTTCGTGGTCCGAGATCGGCAGGTTGTTCTCGATGTACCGCGACACCTTCAAGGCCGCAAATTCCCGGTCCTGCGCCGAATCGCGGTCGTGCTCGGGATGGTCCGCCAGCGTGAAGCGCCGCCCCGCGTCGATCCCCCGCACGCCGCCCACGCCGAAGAAGCGTTTCGCGCGCGACTCCCATTCCTCGAGGCGGATCTTCGACAGATGCTCGCCGCGGTCCTGCCCCGCGTACGTGTATGCGCCGGTGTATTCGTAGATCTCCGTCTGGCCCGGCAGATCGCCCTGGCCGGCCTTCGTGGGCAACGTCGTGCCGTTCGGATTGCCGGGCGTCGACGGCGATTTGTAATCGAACGTGCGCGTGGTGTGCTGCGAACTCTGCAAGGTGCGCGACGCGGCCCACTGCGTGAATCCGGTGGCTTCGCTCCCGGCTCCCGAGCGGTCGAACCGGACGATATTCGGCGACACTTCGTCGAGCGCGTGCAGGTCGTCGGTGATGACGAGCGTGTGCGCGCTGCCGTCCTCGGCGTGCCGCCAGAAGCCGAACAGCCCTTCGTCTTCCATCAGGCGATGCACGAAGTTCCAGTCGGTTTCGCTCTGGCGACAGTAGGACCGCGACGGCAGCGGCTTCGACAGCGCAAACTGATAGCGACCCTTGGCCTGTGGATGCATATCGAACACGTCGGCCAGGATCGCGTCGACCGGCTTGTCCTGCCAGTACCGCATGTCGCTGCGGAACTTGAGGAAGTGCATCCACGACGCGAAGGTCAGCTGGTAGCCGGACAGGCTGCCGTCCGTGCCGAGCCGGCGCGCCGTATGGACGTAGCCGTTGATCGGGAGATACGACCGGTCCACCTGCTGGATCCACAGCGTCATCGGCTGCGCGATCAGCGTCTTGAGCTCGACGTCGCTCGCGCTGGACACGAGATCGAGCGTCACGCTGAAGTCTCGGCCCAGTTCGGAACAGATCACGGCCCGGCGCGGCACCAGCGCGTTGTTCGGCAGCGACGGGATGTCTGTCTTCAGCAGGCGATCCTGCTGAATCAGGCCACCGCGAATCGCCTGCGCCAGTTCTGTCATGTTCATGCGTCACTCATCTTCTTGTTTGCCGCGGACCCGCCCGGGTCCACGCTCTCAGGAAAGAGCCCTTCTCTCACCGCACGACGGCGTCCGGGCACGCGTCACGCGCGCCGCCACCACATCGTCTTCACGACTGCTCGTCCGGCCTCACGCCCAGCAACTCACGAATATGCGACAGCGAGCCGTCGTCCTTCACGACGCTCTCGAGCCACTTGTGCAGCGGCATGTCGGCCCATTCGGCGGCCTTGTCGGCGAGATACGCGACCGGGCTGTGCGGCTCGGTCTGGCGGAAGTAACGGGCGACCGCGCGCAACTGGTCGACGGCCTGCGCACGGTTCTGGATGCCGGCGATCATCTGCGTCACCGGGGCGCGCGGAACGGGCTGCGGCTGCACGTGGGTCTCCTCCGTCTGGATCGGGTTGCCGAACACCGGCTCGATGCGCTCGGGCTGCGCCTGCTGCGCCGCCTGCGTGTGCGGCGCGCTGCCCGTATAGCCCTGCTCGCGCGCAAAGCGCTCGGCGAGCCGGTACACGGTCTCGAACGCGTCGCGCGCCTGCCGGAAGCTCGGCGCCGAATCGCCCGCGCGCTCGACGAGCCGCTCCTCGAACGCATCGAGCGCGAACTCGAACGCCTTCAGGTTCGCGAGCAACGCGGTGTAGAACGCGATCGACGTCACGCGTCGCGACGAATCGATCTGCTCGATCGACGGCTTGCCGCGCGCGATGTCGTCCGCATGTTCGGGGTCGCGCTTGATGGCCTGCGCGACGTGCTGCGCCACTTCCCAGTCGAGTGTGCTGAACGCGTTCGACGCGCCGTCCGTCATCGGCACCGCGCGCAGCAGCTCGGCCGTGCGGCCGGACAACCACGCGACGTTGCCGAGCCGGTGCTCGGTATCGCCGTCCTCGGGCAGCGGGTGCACGGTGTCCCAGAAGTCGCGGCACAGGCCCTCGAGCAGCGCATAGCCTTCGGTGAGGCCGGTGATGCCGTCCTCGAGCGCGAGCGCCTCGGTCAGCCACACGGCGAGCCGCAGGTCCTTCGTGCGCGTGCGCAGCAGCTCGCCCGCATGGTCCACCACGAAGCCCCAGTCGGCCTCCTTGATCTCGGTCACCCACTCGCCCTGGTCGAGCGTCGGATCGTCGTAGCGCCGCGCATCCTGGATCGCGTCGAATTCGTTCGAAAACAGCAGGTCGTCGCCGCTGGGCGACGCATCGCTGATCGGCGTCAGCAGCTCGGGGAGATTGATCGGCATGGTTCGGTCAGTTCATCAGATGCTTGCGTTGCTCGGCCGCGCTCATTCGACGGTGTACGTGAATTCGCCGGCCTCGTCCGCGCGCACCGCGATGCGCGCGATGGCCTCGCCGTCGGCGATCCGGCCGAGCACGTGGCCCGCGATCTCCGGCAGCAGCGTGCCGTTCAGGATGTGGTCGACGTTGCGGGCGCCCGAATCGACCTCGGTGCAGCGCGCGAGCACCGCCTCGACGAGCGACTCGTCCCATTCGAACACGGCCTTGTGGTTCGCCTCGATCCGGCGGCGGATCCGCTCGAGCTTCAGCTCGATGATCTCGGCCAGCACGTCGTCGGAAATCGGGTAGTACGGCACGACCTTCATCCGCCCGAGGAACGCGGGCTTGAAGGTCTTGTACAGCTGCGGGCGCAGCGTCTCGGCGAGCGCGTCCGGATCGGGCAGCTCCTCGGCCGGCTTGTTCAGGCACGCCTGCATCACCGCGGATGAACCGACGTTCGACGTCAGGATGATCAGCGTGTTGCGGAAGTCGATCTCGCGGCCTTCCGCATCGTCCATCGCGCCCTTGTCGAACACCTGGAAGAACATCTCGAGCACGTCGGGGTGCGCCTTCTCGACCTCGTCGAGCAGCACGACGGAATACGGGTTGCGGCGCACGGCCTCGGTCAGCACGCCGCCTTCGCCGTAGCCGACATAGCCCGGCGGCGAGCCCTTCAGGCCCGACACGCTGTGCGCTTCCTGGTACTCGCTCATGTTGATCGTGACCATCTTGCGCTCGCCGCCGTACAGGATGTCGGCCAGCGCGAGCGCCGTCTCGGTCTTGCCGACGCCCGACGGCCCGACGAACATGAACACGCCGCGCGGCTTGTTCGGATCCTCGAGGCTCGCGGTCGCGGTGCGCACGCGCTGCGCGATCGCTTCCAGCGCGTGATCCTGGCCGATCACGCGCGCGGCGAGCAGCGGCTGCAGGTTCAGCACGGTGTCGATCTCGTCCTTCACCATCCGGCCGAGCGGAATGCCCGTCCACGCGGCGACGATCTCGGCCACCACGTGGCCGTCGACCTGCAGCGGCACCATCGGCTCGCCGTCCTGCAGCGCGTGCAGCGCCGCGACGCGTTCGGCGAGCTTGTCGCGGGTGGCTTGCACGTCGACCGGCTGGCCGTCTTCCGACGGGCCGCGTGCCTTGTCGAGCGCTTCGCGCAGTTCGGTGATCTCGGCGACGATCACGCGCTCGGCTTCATAGCGCGCTTCGTCCTTCGCCAGTTGCTCGAGCGCCGTGTCGCGCGTGCCACGCAGCTCGCCGAGCCGCTCGTCGTGCGACGCGCCGCCCGCTGCCTCGCGCTCCAGCGACGCGATTTCCGCGTCGATCCGCTCGATGCGCTTCTTCGTGTCGTCGATCGCCGCCGGCGTCGCGCTGTGCGCGAGCGCGACCTTCGCGCACGCGGTGTCGAGCACGCTGATTGCCTTGTCCGGCAGCTGGCGGCCGCTGATGTAGCGGTGCGACAGGCGCACGGCCTCGGTGATCGCATCGTCGAGGATCCGCACGTTGAAGTGCTTCTCCATCAGGCCGGACATCCCGCGCAGCATCGCGGCCGCGAGCGGCTCGCTCGGCTCCTCGACCTTCACGACCTGGAAGCGCCGCGCGAGGGCCGCGTCCTTCTCGAAGTACTTCTTGTATTCGCTCCACGTCGTCGCGGCGATCGTGCGCAGCTCGCCGCGCGCGAGCGCCGGCTTCAGCAGGTTCGCCGCGTCGTTCTGGCCGGCCTGGCCGCCCGCGCCGATGATCGTGTGCGCCTCGTCGATGAACAGGATGATCGGATGCGCGCTCTTCTTCACCTCGTCGATCACGCTCTTCAGGCGGTTCTCGAACTCGCCCTTCACGCTCGCGCCGGCCTGCAGCAGCCCCATGTCGAGCACGTGCAGCGCGACGCCGCGCAGCGGCGGCGGCACGTCGTCGGCCGCGATGCGCAGCGCGAGCCCCTCGACGACCGCCGTTTTGCCGACGCCGGCCTCGCCGGTCATGATCGGGTTGTTCTGGCGGCGGCGCATCAGGATGTCGATCGCCTGCCGAATCTCGGCTTCGCGGCCGATCACCGGGTCGATCTTGCCGTCGCGTGCGCGCTGCGTGAGGTTGGTCGTGTACGTGTCGAGCGCGGGCGTCTTCGACGGGCCCGATGCGGGCGCCATGCCGTCGGCGGCCGGCGCGACGTCGCTCCCTTCGTCGTCCGCCTGACGCGGCTCGGCTTCGCTCGAGCCGGCCATGATCTCGTCGAACTTGTGCTTCAGGTCCGTCACGTTCATTTCCGCGAACTGCGACGACATCCGCTGCGCGAATTGCGCGAGATCGGGCGCGGTCAGCAGCGCGAGCAGCAGGTGCCCCGAACGGATGCGGCCGAGCTGCGAGTCGAGCGACGCGATCAGCCAGGCCTGTTCGAACAGTGCGATCAGGTGCACGGAGAACACCGGCGTGCGCGTGTTGCCCGTCTTCAGGCGCGTCAGTTCGCGCTCGAGATCGGCGTGCAGCGCATGCGGATCGACGCGGCTCGCGCGCAGGGCGAGCGGCAGGTCGCCCGTCGCTTCGTCGAGCAACGCGAGGAACAGGTGCTCGAGATCGACCTCGTAGTGGCCGCGCGCCAGGCATGCGCTCGCCGCACGCTCGGTCGCGTGGCGGCACAGCGGGTTCAGTTTCGTGATCAGGGTCTTCAGAGGCGTGCTCATGGCGTCGATCTCAGGTTCGATTGCGTGTTTGTTGTCGTTTGGAATGAGTGAATCAATGAATCACGTGCAGTTCGTAGCGGGCGTCGGAGCGGTCGTCGATCGCGTCGCGCGTGCAGAGGAACGCGTCCCAGCCGAGCCGCGAGCCCGCGCCGAGCACGCTCGCGCCGACTTCGGTGCGCTTGAGCACGAGCTTCACTTCGTATTCGAGCGTGACGCCGGCGAGCAGCGTCAGCATCCGCTCCAGTGCGATGGCGTGCGCGCCGCCGGGCAGGAACGCCTCGTAGTCGCGCTTGGACAGCGGGCCGACGACGATCCGCGCGCGCATGTCGCGCTGCCACACGCGTTCGCCGACGAGCGCCGTCGCGCCGAGCACCGCGTTGACTTCGCCGAGCACGCTCAGCTGGTCGGGCGGCACGTCGTACCACTTGCCGACGAACTGGTCGATCTTCACCGGCACGCGGAAATAGTCGGACAGCGTGCGCTGCAGGTAGGCGGCCGACATCGGCCGGTGCCGCGCGGCAAGCGCATAGCCGGCCACGGCCTCGTCGAGCACGCCGCCCACGCCGGCCGCGAGACTGTCGCGCACCTCGTCGCTCGGCACGCCCGCGATCGCGAGCAACAGCGGCAGATAGCGCTCGTCACGGTCGAGCTCGTAGTGGAACGGCAGCCGGTATTTCTTCCACGCGGCATAGAACAGCGCGGTCGCGCGGTTCGAGAACACGTCGAAGAAGGCACGCGCCGCATGGTCGCGCTTCAGGTGCTCGCGCGCGACGATCTGCTCGGTGTAATGCAGCGGCAGCGCGCCCTGCCCGCCGAGCAGCCCGAAGAACGCGGGCGTCAGCTCGACGTGGCCGAGCTCGCCGGCCGCGAGCGCGGCGCCGCGTGCCTCGCCCGTGTCGAGGTGGGTGCCATCGTCGTCGAACGAACGCGCGCCTTCGATCTCGCTCGGCGGAAAGCCGAGCGACAGCGTATTGCGGAATTCGATGCGCTGCGCGACCACGTCGCCCTGCCGCCACGCGCCGGGCGCGTCCGACGCCTGCCGCGCGAACAGCCCTTCGAGCACGCGCACCGCCTGGAAGAACTCGAAGCGGTGCGGCTCGTCGAGCAGCGCGTCGACTACGCCAGGATCGATTCGCCGGTCCGGGGCTTGCATCGGATGATCTCCTCGCCGGTGCGCTTCGACACGACGACTAGTTGAACGAAACTGTTGAGGTGCACGTACAGCCCGAAGAAGCTGTCGAGCACGCGCACGAACGAGGCCAGGCTCGCGCCGACGAAGTGTTCCTCGTCGATCGTCAGGCGGATCTCGATGCCGCGCACGAAGGTCGCGAACGGCTTGCCGGGCAGCCACTGCACGGCGCCGCGCTGCTCGATGCCGGCCAGGCCGTCGATCTGGCGCATCGACACGGCGGTGCGCCGCAGGTCGTACAGCGTCAGCATTTCCTTCAGCGGCGCGAGGCCGTGCGCGACCAGCGACACGTGATTGAGCGCGAGATGCGACACGAGCCGCCAGTGCGCGGCGCGGCCGCGCTCGAAGCGCACGCTCTGCGTCGGGCGGCGCAGCAGCGAAATGCCGCTCGTCTGCGCACCGCCTTCCTGGAACAGGTCGCCGCCTTCGAGCCCGAACGCGAGCATCGCCGGCAGGTCGCGGTTCGTGCAGGTGAGGTCGAGGCTCAGCGTGTCGGTCTGCGGCGACGTCGGCTCGAAATCGATGTCGACGATCGAGATCTCGGTTTCGTAGCCGGGGCTCTTCTGCGCGACCCAGTCGTTGCGGCGCGCGAACCAGTAATGGCCGATCCGCGCCGATTCACCGTGGTGCAGCGAATAGAACGGCCGGAACTCGATCACCGACTCCTCGTGCGCCTGCTGCCTCACGAGCTTCACCGAATCGATCGAATACACCTCGTACGCGAACGCGCGCCGCGCCTCGGCGATCACCGGGTAGGACACCGCGCGGTGCGTGATGCGGATCGGTTCGCCGTGCTGGCGGAACAGGTTGACGATCGGCGTGCAGAACAGCCGGAAGTGGCTCGCCGTCAGCAGTTCGAGCAGCCGCGCGACGTGCGAATCGCTGCGCACGTCCTGCAGCACGAGATGCAGCGTCGCGCGCTGGCAGCGGCCGCTCGCGCGCGCGATCGCCGCGATGTCGAAGTCGACGAAATCGAACTTGTCGGGGAACGCGAAGTATTCGGTGAGCAGGCGATACGCGGGATGCGATTTCGCCGGATAGTCGATCAGCGCGTCGTCCTCGTCGAAGCCGGCATGCGCGATCGGCAGCTTGCGCAGCGCGGTCCAGCGGCCGTTGCGCTCAGGCTCGACATACGCGCCGAGCACGTTGACGAACAGGCAGTCGGTCAGCGCGGCGACGAACGACTGCTCGCCGTGCAGGTGCGCGCGCAGCGTCGGCAGCTTCAGCGCGCCGAGATCGAGCTGCGCGGCGAGCGATTCGAACGTGATCGAGATCACGCCCGTCGCGTTCGACGGCAGCACCGTCGCACTCGGCGCGAGCGCGACCGGCGTATAGCGGGCTTCCGAGATGCGGATCGGCGCGAGCGTCACGTCATAGGCGGTGCGGAACCGGCACTGCACGCCGCGGATCGGGCGGCTCTTCAGCTCGGTGCCGCGATCGATCACGACCGGTTCGGTCTGCTGGCCGGGGGACGCCGGCGTGAACTGCGCGATCGAGCACGACGGGAACGGCCGCAGGTAGTGCGGATACAGCACTTCCAGCAGCGCTTCGGTGAATTCCGGGTAATCGTCGTCGAGCTTCTTGTTGATGCGCGCGCCGAGCAGCGCGAACGACTCGATCATCCGCTCGACGTGCGGATCCTCGCAATGCTCGCCGGACAGCGCGAGCCGCGCCGCGATCTTCGGATAGCGTTCGGCGAAATCTCGCGAATAGCGCCGCAAAAACGATAATTCGCGCTCGTAATACGGCAGCAATTCTTCCATCGACGACCCCGAACCTCAATATTTCCTGCCGGACCCTGATCCACCACCGGGCGGTCCGGCCCGCTCGGCGGCTTGATTTACTGCATTCTTGCGGCGCGTGCGCGCGTGACCGAATACTGCAGCGTCGAGGGCTGCAGCATCGCGTCGAAACTCACCGGCTCCTCGGCCGGGTGCACGACGAGTAGCGCCTGGATCGCGAAGTAAAGCGCGTTGGTGGCCTGCTCGTTCAGCTCGAACGTCACCTGCACCTGCTGCAGGCGCGGCTCGTGGCGCGCGATGGCCTGCTGGATCGACTTGCAGATGAACGCGCGATCGTAGTGACTCGCGAGGCTCAGCCCCGCGAAATCGTTCAGCCCGTAGGTCAGCACCGACTTCTGGCACTCCGGCAGCGTGGCCAGCTCGTTCTCGGTGTGGGCGATACGGGTGTTGAGGATCGCCTCGACGTCGCGGGCGACCGTGTTCTTGAGCTCGTCCAGCGACAATTGCCGCATCGCTGCCGAGGCCGGCAGGTGCGGTTCGTCGTCGAACAGCTTGTCGAGAAAACTGGGTTCGAATCGTTTCATCGGCCGGTATGTACAGCGAAAACGGCAACGGGGACGCCGAGCGCCCCGTTGCCGCAACCGACCTTAGACCGCGTAGGTCTTGTCGTTCTTCGTCAGACTCCAGGCGCCTTGCGTGTTGCCGCCCTGGTTGCCGCCGATCTTCTGCTGGGTTTGCTTCCACTGCACAGCTGCGTACTTCAGCGAGAACGTCTCGAGCGGCAGACCTTCTTCGCGAACGCTCGGGGCGATGCTCGAGATGATCACGTACTTGAGCTTGACTTCCAGATACTGCACGCGCTTGCCTTCACCGTCAGCGCGCGAGAAATGGACCGTCACCTCGTCGAACGTGGTGCCGCCCGAAGCGTGTTGGTACAGCAGCGGGCTCGACGAATCGATTTCCTTCGTGAAGATCATGTCGCCGTGTTCGCAACGCGTCATCGTGTGACCGCCAGCGGTCGATGCGGTTGCCGAACGCGGCTGAACGATCGAGTGATCCCACGATTTCAGTTCGATCCAGCCCTGGTGGTCCTTGTCCGCGGATTCGCCCTTCACCGCGGGACTACCAAACTGCAAGTGCATATGTAACATGGCCCTTCGACTCCCCAAAGAGGTGGTTTTAACGTCCTACCCAGGCGGCCCGCCCGGGCGATTTACTCGCTTATGAATTTGCCGGTTTGGGCAGATCAGCGACAAGTCGCAGAGAAATCGAGAGTTCGTCGAGCTGAAAGTGCGGGCGCAGGAACGCGACCGAACGATACGAGCCCGGCTTGCCCGGAATCTCCGACACTTGTATGGATGCCTCGCGCAGCGGAAATTGCGCTTTCTGTTCCTGCGAGGCGTTGTCGTCGAGCAGGACGTATTGCGAAATCCACCGGTTGAGGAAAGTCTCCACGTTCTGCGCCGATGCGAAGCTGCCGATCTTGTCCCGCATCATCGCCTTCAGGTAGTGCGCGACGCGCGATACCGAGAAGATGTACTGAAGCTGGGCGGACAGGACGGCGTTCGCATTCGCGCTGTCGGTGCTGTATTTCTTGGGTTTCTGCACCGACTGCGCAGCGAAGAACGCGGCGTAATCTGAGTTCTTGCAATGGACGAGCGGGATGAAGCCGAGGTCGCTCAGCTCCTTCTCGCGGCGATCGGTGATCGCGATTTCGGTCGGGCACTTCAGCGCGACTTCACCGTCGTCGGTCTTGAACGTGTGGGTCGGCAGGTCCTCGACGAGGCCGCCGCCTTCGACGCCGCGGATCGCCGCGCACCAGCCGAAGTCGTCGAATGCGGCCGTCAGGCGCGCAGCGAACGCCCACGCGGCGTTGCACCACAGGTACTTGTCGTGGTCGGTGCCGTCGACGTCCTCGACGAAGTTGAAGTTCTCCGCGGTCTGGCCGTCCTTCGGATTGAACGGCAGGCGGCCGAGGAAGCGCGGCAGCGTCAGGCCGACGTAGCGCGAATCTTCGGCATCGCGGAACGACTTCCACTTCGCATATTCGACCGTATCGAACACCTTGCCCAGGTCGCGCGGCTTGCCGAGGTCGGAGAACGACTCGAGGCCGAGCAGCTCGGGCGATGCCGACGCGATGAACGGCGCATGCGCGGCCGCCGCGACGTGCGACATCTGCTCGATGAAGTACATGTCTTCCGGCTGGCGCGAGATCTCGTAATCGCCGATCAGCGCACCGAACGGCGAGCCGCCGAACGTGCCGAATTCCTCTTCGTAGACCTTCTTGAACAGCGCGCTCTGGTCGAACTCGCTCGCGCCCTTGAAATCGCGCACGAGGTCGCGCTTCGGTGCGTGCAGCGCCTTGATCTTGATCGTCTGGCCGGTGTTGCTTTCCTTGACCAGGTAGTCCATCCCGCGCCACGTGCTTTCGAGGCGCTGGAATTCCGGCGCGTGCATCACCGCGGAAAGCTGCGTGGAAATCAGGCGGTCGAGTTCCGCGACGCGCGCGTCGATCGTGGCCGACAGGTTGTCCGACACGATCACCGTGCCGTCGAGCACCTGGTGCACGAGTTCGCCGATCAGGTCCTTCGCACGCGCATGCTCGGAATCGGATTTCGCGACCTTGCTCTTCTCGACGATGTCGTCGAGCAGCGAGGTCCCGGCGGCGTAGTCCGCGCCGCTCGCTTGGGCCGCAGCCGTTTGCTGGTTCATCTCAACACTCCGTCGTCATTCGCCGTCTTTGTCGCTGCCCGTGCCCTTCGCGAGCTCCTGCAGCTGCTGCGTGTTCTTCAGCACCTCGGACAGCAGATCCTCGAGCTTGTCGTTGCCGGCGAGCTTGTTGCGCAGGTCGGCGAGCTTCGAGCGCGCCTCGAGCAGGCGGCGCAGCGGCTCGACCTGTTCGACGACTTCGTCCGGGCTGAAATCCGACAGCGAACGGAACTTCAGGTCGACCGCGAACTTGCCGCCTTCCGGGCTCAGGCGGTTTTCCACCTGGAACGCGGCACGCGGCTCGATCGCCTTCATCACGTCGTCGAAATTGTCGCGATCGATGTTGACGAATTTACGGTCGCGCAGCTTCGGCTGCTCGATTTCGGACTGGCCCGCCAGATCGCCGACGACCCCGACGACGAACGGCAGTTCCTTCACCTCGATCGCATCGCCCTTCTCGACCTCGTAGGTCAATTGGACGCGCGGCGGCCGTATTTTCTGCAAGCTTTTCTGAATGCTTTCTTTCTTGGCCATCTCGACGGCTCCCAGGTTAGTTGTGGTTATCGCGTCAGTTTTGCGGTCAGTTGCGCAGTGCGCCGAACGGGTCCGCACCGCCCTTCTGCGGCGTGGCGGGCGGCGTCGGCGTGCTGGTCGCCGCTGCTTCGGCCGCCGGTGCAGCGCCGGCCTTCGGACGATGGACGACACGACGCGGCTGGCGCGGCTTCACGACCTTCGTTTCCGGCGGGAACAGCGCCGATTCGCCCAGCGTATCGCGCAGCTGCTTCGCGAGCGCCTGCGCATCCGACTTCGCGTCACCCGCGAGCGACGAATCCTGGCGCAGCTCGCCGAGCGACTGCGTCGCGATCCGCAGGCCGGCCACGGCCAGCACGCTCTTCGCCTGACGGTCGGTCGCGTCGCGCTGCAGCGCTTCCTGCGCGGCAACGATTGCCTGACCGTAATGGTTCTGGGCGAACTGGATTTGCGCGATGCGCGACCACGGCTCCTCGCGCGTCGGATCCGACTTCGCGAGCTGCTGATACAGGCCGAGGGCCTTGTCCTGATCCCCTGCCTTCGCAACTGCGTCCGCATCCGCCAGCGACTTGTTGAACACGTCGGCGGTCGGCGGCGCGGGAGGCTGGCTCGCACAACCGGCGATCACGCCGCAAGCCACTACTACCCCAGACAGTTTTGCGAAGAGACGGTCTTTCATCGTTATATCCACCGGCGCGTGAGTTTTAAATCGTTGAGAATCTGGTTCTTTTGCTTTGCAAGAAGCGCGCGGGTATAGTACCGATCAATTTTTCATAATTCAATCGTCGTGTGAAGAGTAATTCCTTTTAAAACCGGGCGCTACCCCCTCCAATGGCCTCTCGCAGCGGGCTCGCAGCGATTTTTCTTTCGGCCGGAACGGGCAAGTTTTACTGGTTTCGCGACGCGCCGCCCGGACGGCGGCAAAATTTTCCGGGCGCCTGCCTCGACGCGGGCGTGCTTAATAGTTGAACAGTGCAATGCCGGGGATACGCAGCGAACGCGGAAATACCCGGCAGATTTGACAGGGATAAAAGGCAGCCCGCCGGAAATACGATGAGATCGTTGATGATTCGCTACGCGCTGCCACTGGTTGCCTGCGCCCTTCTGGCCGGATGCGCGGCCGCCCCGCTGCTCGGCTCGGCCGCGAGCGCCGTGATGTCCGCGGCCGGCATCGGCAAGCCCGAGGTGCCCGACGCGCAGAAGCCGCCGCGCAACCTCGGCATCACGCTCGCCGCCGCGCCGAACCTCAATGCCGCGACCGACCACAAGCCGCTCGCGCTCGTCGTGCGGCTCTATACGCTGAAGGACCCGACGTCGTTCCAGCAGGCGCCGTTCGACGCATTCACGGATCCGACCAAGGAAAAGGCCGCATTGGGCGCGGATCTGCTCAACGTGCGTGAAATCACGCTGATTCCGGGCCAGCGCTATACGGCAACCGAGAAGGTTTCGCGCGAGGCGCAGGCATTCGGCGTCGTCGCGCTGTTCCGCGATCCCGCACTCCAACGATGGAAACTGACGTTCGACCCGGTGAAGTCGGAGAAATCCGGCATAATCATCGGCCTGCATAATTGCGCGATGACGGTCACCGACGGCACTGTCATCGCACCGCAACAGGGTGCGCCTTCACAACCGCTGAATTTGCTTTCTTCGGTCTCCTGCGGTTAAACAATGACGCACGAATGTCAATTAACAAGAGTTAACAATTGGCGATTTAATTCGGGCACGAACAAATCGATTACATCGCAACGCGACATTAACCGGATTTGACATGAGTTATTCGGCCAAGGTGCTGTGGGGGGAAGGGCTGTTCCTCCGGCCTCAACACTTTCAGCGACAGGACGCGTACCACGAAGCGCGCCTGTTCGAATCGATCCAGGCGATCCAGCCGTACAACTGGGGCGTGCGCTCGGTGCGCATCGACCGCGATGCGCTCGGCAGCAACGTGCTGCGGGTGGCCGAGCTTGCGCTCGTGTTCCCGGACGGCGCGCTGTATGCCGCGCCGCAGGCCGACGACCTGCCGCCGCCGATCGCGCTGGACACGCTGCCTGACGGCATCAACGAATTCGTGTTCTATCTTGCGCTGCACCCGCTGCGCGAGAACGGCACCAACTACAGCGACGATCCGGCCGCCGGCTTCATGACGCGCTTCGTCAGCGAGCAGACGAGCGTCGGCGACAACTTCACCGACGCCGCCGAAGCCGACATCACGTTCCTGAAGACGCAGGTCAAGCTGATCGCGCACAGCGAACCGCGCGACCAGCTGCTGTCGGTGCCGCTCGTGCGCGTGCGCCGCACCGCGACGTCCGGTTTCGAGATCGACGACAGCTTCGTGCCACCGTGCCTCGCGATCGACGCGTCGCCGATCCTCCACCAGCGGCTGCGCCAGCTCGTCGACGCGCTGCAGGCGAAGGTG
This sequence comes from Burkholderia sp. AU31624, assembly GCF_020420065.1. NCBI lineage: Bacteria > Pseudomonadati > Pseudomonadota > Betaproteobacteria > Burkholderiales > Burkholderiaceae > Burkholderia > Burkholderia sp. AU31624. Next base: position 150,387 of record NZ_JAIZRT010000012.1, on the reverse strand, counting down.
AACGCGCTGTACGGCTTCCACCGCGAGCCGTCGAAGAACATCATCGAATTCCGCTCGGGCGACATCGCGTCGTTCTGGCTGCTGCACACCGCGAACGCCGCGTTTGCGACGCTCGCGCACCTGCACCAGCACTCGGCGCTGCACCCGGAGCGGCTGTTCCAGGAACTGCTGCGCCTCGCAGGCCAGCTGATGACGTTCTCGAAGGGCTATACGCTCGCCGACCTGCCGGTGTACCGCCATGACGACCCGGGCCCGAGCTTCGCGCGTCTCGACCTGATGCTGCGCGAACTGCTCGACACCGTGATCTCGACGCGCTACTTCGCGATCACGCTCGACGAGGTGCGCCCGTCGTTTCACCTCGGTCGCCTCGACTCCGGCAAGATCGACGACAAGACCGAGTTCTACCTGGCGGTCTCCGCGGACATGCCGAGCGTCGAGCTCGTCGATGCGGTGCCGGCCCGCTTCAAGGTCGGCGCGCCCGACGACGTCGACAAGCTCGTGCTGTCGGCGATGCCCGGCGTGCGGCTCTCGTACACGCCGCAGGTGCCGCCCGCGATTCCGGTGCGCCCCGGCGCATGCTACTTCGCGCTCGATTCGCGTAGCCCGCTGTACGAGCGCATGCTGCAGGCCCAGTCCGCGATGATCTACGCGCCGACTGGCATCAATGACCTGAAATTCGAACTGATCGCGGTCACATCATGAGCTACGCGCCTTCCCTGTTCGGCGACAACGCGCCGGCACCCCTGCATACGCCGGCGTCGACCGACGCCTCGTTCCAGGCCCGTTCGCTGCTCGACCTGCTGTACGACGGGTTCTTCATGCTGTTCCTGCTCAAGAACGGGCGGGAGCCGGAGAGCGCGGGCGAGTTCGGCACGCGCATCCAGGAATTCCTGTCGGACTTCGAGCGCGGCGCGAAGAAGCTGAATATCGCCGCTGAAGACGTGTACGGCGCGAAGTTCGCGTTCTGCGCGGCGATCGACGAGATGGTGCTGTCGTCGCAGTTCAAGATCCGCACGGAGTGGGAACGCCGGCCGCTGCAGCTCGTGCTGTTCGGCGAGCAGCTGGCGGGCGAGAAGTTCTTCCAGTATCTCGAGGATTGTCGCGCGCAGGGTGCGGCGCGGCTGCAGTCGCTCGAGGTGTTTCATATGTGCCTGCTGCTCGGGTTCCAGGGGAAGTATCTGCTCGAGGGGCCGGAGAAGCTGGCTTATCTCACCGCGCGGCTGGGGGACGAGATCGCGCATATGAAGGGCAAGCGGGCCGCGTTCGCGCCGCATTGGCCGCTGCCGGATCAGATCGCGCATCGACTCAAGCGTGAAGTGCCGGTTTGGGCGATTGGGGCGGTTTTTGCGCTGGTTGCGCTGCTTGGGTATCTCGGGCTGAATACGTATCTGAAGGACAAGACGCTGCAGGCGTTGGCGCCTTATTCCCAAGTCATCAAGGTCGGGCCGGAGTCGGCTAATTTGACGATTTCGTTGCCTTGAGGGGTGGGCGTCGCTCCGGCGCTGATGCTTCATGAAAAAAGGACCGCTTGGCGGTCCTTTTTTACTGTGGCGCGCGGCACATGCCTCGTCAGAGCAGAATGAACTCGTCGTTGTCGACGTAGTACACAAATGCGTCGAATAATTGCGCGACGCTCGGTTCGTCGACTTGGTCATGCGCGTTGATCACGATGTCCTCGATCGTCGCGCTGTCCAGCGTCACTTGCCAACCGGGGTGGCAAGCGATGGCAGGCAACGCTTCGTCTTCAGCGTCGTTCGCGTCTTCGGAGAATGCACCCTCCGTGTCAAGCGTCCATGGCATCGGAGGGAGATAGAGCCATCCGGAGAAATCGCCCGGGCGTTCGAGAATGTGTTTCAGCGACACGACGGTCGCGGGGGTGGTCGACATGGGGTATTGCGGTGATAACAGAGGTAAATGGGCCCGCGTGGCAATGCGGCGGGCGCAACGATATGCATGCGCTGCAGCGCTCGTGTCAGCGAGCCGTGATTATGCCAATTCCGCACGCGTGAGGTTGGTCCTGCGACCGTTGTTGCCTCATGCCCGGCCGCAAATCAATCGAGGTGCAGCGTGATCCTCTGACCCGCGAAGATCGCCGTCAGCCCCTGCTTCAAGTGCTCGAGCCGATCGGTTGCACGCACTTCGATCGTCACCAACGCCAGCCCTCCCGGCCATGCGACATCGCGAGACAGTTCGATGTTGAGCATTTCACCCTGCAGCGAAACCGACGCGACGCCACCGTATCCGGCCACGCCATCGACTTCCATGTAGTAGGTGTCGAGACCGAGCGCCTCGTCCTGCTCGTCGTCTTCGGTTCCGCGCTGCAGGATCACGTAACTGGACGGTGGGTCGTGGTCCGCGAGGCCGACGATGTGGACGCCCTCCTCGAACATGTAGGTCACGATATTCGCGAAGAATCTGAAGTCCATTTCGTTAGGATCCTGATGGATATACGGGATTAGCGACGAACGGCGCGATACCCGCCGCCTTCGACGCCCGCGCGATCACCTCCCGCGCTTCTCCCCACGCCTTATACGACGCCTCCCACACCACATCGCCTTCATCATCCGTCAGCAATTGCGGCGTGCCGATCTGGTCGCAGTGGTAATAGAACGCGTGCGCCTCACCCACCCGTTCCGGCAACCGTTGCAACGGATCGTCTTCCGGTACATAGCGATCGGTCTCACGGCGTGACGGCGTCTCGAACCCGTCTACCGATGCACTTACGTATTGCACCATCGGCACGAACGAACCCGCTTCGTAAAGGTAATGCGTGCTGCCCTGCTCCCCGCTCTCATACGCCAGCGTATCGCCATCCCACCCGAACACCGTGCGCTCGCCGTTCACCTCTTTCGCAATCCGACGGCCCAGCGCATCGTAGTAGTACCGCGACTCGCTCCGGCGAGCCACCTCGTCAACCGTCGCTGCAGTCATCCGATTGAACGCGTTCCACTCGTAACGCTGCTCACCCGCTGGCGATCTGCAGTGGACGAGATTGCCTCGCATAGTTGCTCGGTTTGCAGTCGCCAACCTTCAAGAGTGGTTGGCAAGCACTTTCCCCCACTCAAAATCACCGCCTTAAATTTATAAATAGAATTCTCTCCTATCAGGCCCCGACAGCCAAATCCGGCAGAGAAATACCATTTCTATCCAGTATAGACATTGCCCTATCCAAGAACCTCAAAGGAAGACCCGTCTTCTCCCCATAAAGATCAACAATCCCAACCTCCACCACACTATCAACCAAATTAGAAAATTCATTTATTAAATCACTACTAGACAGCGCATCCTTAAGATCATCTGGCATTGGATCACCCCGCCCATTTAGATCAAGCAATGCGCCTCGCGAATCCCACTCCACCAAGCTTCGACTGGAAACTATCGAATCCAGATGATTCAACAAGGCGTCGATAGCTGGATGAGAAATCCCCTTGGCTTCACAGTACCGCCGCAAGCACAAAGACGCATAGAGCTGCTTCCCTTCAGAAGGACAGCTCTCCAATTTTTCAAGCAGCTTCACTCTATCCATGATGTCCACATCGTTGAATTAAATTCATATTAAATTTCCTGAGCAACGGATTACACACCGTACACGGCGTCTTGTCAGTGCCATGAATTCCACTCGTACTATTTTTACCACGCACGTTGGCTACAGATATCGTCGCACCATCCAAGTCAACACCCTTGTTTCTTGCTCTTGCGATCGCATTCACCTCAGCACATTGAGCATCGAACTCATTCGGCGGAATATCCTTCAATGCGTCCCCGACCTCTGGATTAGTAACGCCACCTTGATTTCGCCCAATAACGATACGCCCATCCTTGGAAACAATCACAGCAACGGTATTCGGTCGCTGCGATGCCGGCAGATTTTGTGCTTTATCTGCAAGCCGGCCCGCAAGGGTGCCACTCAAGCCCAAAGGATCCACCCACTGCACTGGACTTGGCGTGTATTGATAGACGTTCAGCCCACCCGCAAGTCCAATTGGATCCTTCGATACGAATCTACCGCTCTGCGGGTCATAATACCGATACCGGTTATAGTGCAGCCCCGTCTCATCATCAACCTGCTGCCCCTGAAACCGCAGCGAATTCCTCGGCGTAATCCCCGCCGCCTTCGACGCCCGCGCGATCACCTCCCGCGCTTCTCCCCACGCCTTATACGACGCCTCCCACACCACATCGCCTTCATCATCCGTCAGCAATTGCGGCGTGCCGATCTGGTCGCAGTGGTAATAGAACGCGTGCGCCTCACCCACCCGTTCCGGCAACCGTTGCAACGGATCGTCTTCCGGTACATAGCGATCGGTCTCACGGCGTGACGGCGTCTCGAACCCGTCTACCGATGCACTTACGTATTGCACCATCGGCACGAACGAACCCGCTTCGTAAAGGTAATGCGTGCTGCCCTGCTCCCCGCTCTCATACGCCAGCGTATCGCCATCCCACCCGAACACCGTGCGCTCGCCGTTCACCTCTTTCGCAATCCGACGGCCCAGCGCATCGTAGTAGTACCGCGACTCGCTCCGGCGAGCCACCTCGTCAACCGTCGCTGCAGTCATCCGATTGAACGCGTTCCACTCGTAACGCTGCTCACCCGCTGGCGATCTGCGATGAACGAGATTGCCGCGCGCGTCGTACGCGAAATGCTCCCCCGCGTATTGCTTCAACAGGTTGCCCAACACCTTGGGCACTTCCGCGGGGAACGTGCTCTCCGTAGCACGTACCGGACTCGGCCGGCTCTCCGTGCGAGGCGGCTCAACACGTACCGGGTCGATGATGTTGCTCGCCGGATCGAACGCGAACCGCTCCTTGCCCGCCGGACCAATCGACTCCAGCAACCGTCCGACCGGATCGTAACGATAGTCCGTCAACCCTCTGCGATTGTCTTCAATCTGCACGAGCTGGCCGGCCGCATCGTAGCGATACCGGCGCTCTGCCAGCGGCGCGGGTGCATTCGCACGCTGTACCGTGCGCTGCGCCAACCTGCCTGCGCGATCGTATCCAGTGTGTTGATCGATCTTGCTCGGCAGGGTACGTAATATCTCGCGATGCAGATCATCCCGCTCGATCTGAACGAGTTCCTTGCCGTCCAACATCAGTCCGTGAACATGTCCCGAGCCATACGTGAGCCAGTCGACAGCATGGCCGTCCGGCCGGACCGTTCTGATGCGGTTGCCGATTTCGTCGTACTGGTGATGCCACACGAAACTCCGGCTCGCGCCGAACAGGTCGTAAGCGTGATGCTCACGCACCAGATTGCCGACCGGGTCGAAGAACCGTTGAACGCGGCTATATCGATTGCCGGCCTCGATCAATCGTCCCAGCGGATCGTAGGCGAAACGCTCTGCCTCTTCGCCGACCGACCGGCCATCAAGCCGCCCACCGCGATCGTAGGACATCGTCATGACCTGTCCCGCCTCGTCGACCGACTCGAGACGGCTGCTCGCCTCGTCATACGAATAGCGCGTGGCCTTCCCGTCGAAATCGATCTCCTCGATCAATCGGCCTGTTGCGTCATAGCGGAACGTGTAATTCGCGTGATTCTGGTCGGTCAGTCCGACGATCCGACCGAGCCGGTCATAGCGATACGACAGCGATTGCCCCAATGCATCGGTGCGGATATTGATACGCCCGCTCGCGTCGTATCCGTAACGCGTGTTGCGGTTCAGCGGATCGATATGCGTCAGCAGACGCCCTTCCGCGTCGTAGCTCAACTGCTCGCGCCCCGCCGGCGACACGACTTCGATCAACTGGCCATTCGCGCCATAACGGTATGTCGTTACCCCACCCTCGGCATCTTTCGCTTCCGAGAGGCGACCCTGAGCGTCATACGCCCACTGCGATGTCTTGCCCGAGCAGTCGGTATAGCTGATCAACTGGCCGACGTCGTCATACTTCAGCGCTTTTACGCCCCCCTTGGCATCCTTGATCCGGGTAAGCAGCCCTCGCTCGTCGTACGCATACTCGGTCTTGTGGCCGAGCGGATCGACCTCCGCAACCATGTTCCCCGCATCGTCATATTCACGCAGCCACGGGTGCCCAAGCGGATCGGTCACGCGGACGAGTTGGTCCTTCTGGTCATACGCCATCTCGACCACGCTGCCGTCGGTACGTTGATGGCGGACGAAGTTGCCGCGCGCATCGTATTCCATGCGCTCAACGGTACCGTCGCGATGGATGTACTGAACGAGTTTGTCGTTCGCATCCCGGTACATCCACTCTTCGCTACCGTCCGGATGAATCACACGGAACGAATAACCCTTGCTGTCGTAGTAGTGGTGCGTGACATTGCCAAGCGCATCGGTCACGCTGACCATCCGGAAGTCCGGATGCCACGCGAGGCGAACCTCATCGCTGCCGTCATCGGCGTATTCGCGGAAGCATTTTGCCTTCGGCCCGTCACCGTTCCACTCGAGGTTCACACCTCGACCGGTGCGATCGGTATATCGCGTCACGAGGTGATGTCGATAACGGTATTCGCGGCGATTACCGTAGCGATCCGTCGCCCCGATCAAGTCGTTCTCGTCGTCGTACTCATAGTTCGCAAGCGTGCCGACGTATTCGCCTTGTGCGTCATGATGAGTGACGCCAACGATCCGCCCTCGCATGTCATGTCGGAACGCAACCTGAACGTGCGGTGCAATCAGGCGATGCAACCGCCCTTCCGCATCGTAGTCGAGCGTCACCTGATTGCCGGCGCGGTCCTTGACGAATGCGAGACGGAACACGTTACCGTGCCGCTCGTACGCTTCGAGCAACACATGCCCGCGCGTCACGGTCAGCCACTGCTCGTCCAGCCGCAACAACGTTTGCCCCTCGGAAAGATCATCATGCGCACTTCCGACGCGGAGCAGCGGGTATTCGATACTTCGTCCGGCGGCGTCGTGATAGACGAGCTTTTCTGAGGCAATATCGAAACGAGTCGTATACGGCGTAATCCAGCGTGCGCCCAGTTCGCCATGCTCGTCGTTCGCGTCGAAGAACGATCGATAGGTACGCGCCCAGACAATGGGCAACGGCCCGTCGATCGTGAAATCTTCGTGATTGATCTGCTCGTCGCCGAGCGCGAATCCGATTGAATTCAGGGTGGCGGCAGGTGGCGTCTTCACCGGGGTATGTGTCAGGCAGCAATTCGGCCCCGGATGATGCGCTTCAGTGGTTTTTTGAACCTCGTCAATTCGATGCTGCGCACGCGTCTCATTGACCTTCGCCGTCGTGTGTTCCTGAATCCCCGTCGTCTGCGGCTTCGGATTGCGCTTGTGCCAGCTCCGCATGCCGTCTTCACCGATCGTGATGATCCACCCGATCTTGCCCGCATCGTTCCCATCGAGCTCGCGAATGCACTTCTGAACCGTCGGAATCCGCTTGTAGATATCGTCAGCGAAGAGCTGCAGCTTCTTCGTCGAATTCGGGTCGATCAAATCGGCGGCCGAGGTCACCGTGTTGATAGCGATCTTCCCCTCGACCTTGCGGATATCCGAGAGGAATCCCCCGATATTGTCGAGAACCTTCCTGCCGTCATACGCAACGATAGCCGCCCCGACACCCTTCAGATGCGACCCGGCCGACTTCACGTTGTGCCCGACTTCGTACTTCTTCCCCGCCGCGTGTGCGAACACGTCGGCGATCGCCTTCATCAGATCGCCGATGAATTTGGCGCAGTGGTCGAGCAGTTCCTTCAGCCCGTCACGTATCACCTTCAGGAATTTCTCGATCTCGCCCGCGTAACGCTCCTGCACGTTCGCCACCATCGCCGAGATGATCGAATCGCGCAGCGCCAGCATGGCAGCCTCCCCCGCTGCCTTGCCGCTCTCGACGACCTTCTGTCGAATCAGCTTCAGCACCGGGCGCGCGCCAAGCCGAAGCTCGGCCGTAGCCGGCGGCAGCGGCACGACCCCGATCAGGTCGAGACCGAGGTTGACCCAGTCGAACATGTCGATCGGTTTGTCGCCATGCTCGATCATCGCCTTGATATCGAGCACCGCATCGACTGCCGCAAAGATATTGGCCAGAACCGGCACGTTCTCCGCGACCGTCTTCAGCCGGCCGACGTTGACGACGCCGCCGCTGACCTTGATCAGCCACTTGTCGAATGAATCGATGCCGGCCTGTACGTCGGCCTCCGTGATCTTCATGATCGGAGACACGAACACATCGGTAGGTTTGGGTTGAAGGACGCCCGCAGCGGTCATGATTTTTCTGTTCTCGAATAGGTGAAAGGGGCGACGCTCAGCTCATTTTCAGCACGGCTGCGGCGCTACGCGCCGTCTGCGCGAGACCGCTGACCTGCTGAGCGGCAGCACTCAACTGGCCCGCTTGCGACAGCGCCGCCTGCGCTCCCGCCGGCAGCATATTGGCCGCAGCCTGCTGTGCGATACCGAGGCCCTGGCCTGCCACCGCCTTCGCCAACGCGGCTCCGCCCTGCGACGCCGAGCTCGCCAATCCCGCGACCGTTTTCGCCGCACCCAGTGCATTCGACGCACCCGCCGGCAACATGCCGCCTACCGCCTGCTGCGCCATGCCCATGCCTTGACCAACGGCGGCCTTCGCCAGCGCCGCGCCACCCTGCGTCGCCGCACCGGCTAGGCCCGTCAGCGCGCCGGCGGCACCGCCTGCTGCCGGCAAAAACGAACCGAGCTGCGCCTGCGCGGTTTCCGCGGCGCCTGCCGCCGGCGCCGGATTGGCCGGCCATGACGCCACGTCGAAACGGCTCGACTGCTGATCCTGCGAGCGGGGATCCTCCCCGAACTTCACCTGCACCGCCCCCGGTGGCAGGCCGCTCACGATCATGTGCCCGTTGTTGTCGAGCGCTCCTTTCTTCAACAGCCCGCCATTCGCATCAAACACCGAGAACAAACCGCCCTTCACCGGTTGGCCGTTCCCGTACGTATGCAACAACTCCAACTGCCCCGGCTGATCCGGCCGCGGGCTCGGCAACGGATACCCCATGCTCGCCGGCCCCGCGAACGTATGCGACGCCCCCTTCACATCCACCGCACCCGGCGTATGAATCTCGATGTTCCCGCCTTGAATGCGGATATACCCGCCGCCGCTCGTCAGCAGGATCCCCTGATCGGCCGCGATCTCGATCCGGTCCGTCGCCGACACCACCTTCACCGCCTTCTGCGCGGTCACCTCGATGTTGTCCGACTGCGCCTGGATCTCCACCTTGCCCTTGCCTGCGAATAGCTTCATCCCCGCGTTCTGCACAAATAGGCTCAGCTTCTGCCCGATGCTCCCGATCAGCGACTTTCCTGCGGCCACATGCACGCTCTGCCCGCTCGCCACGTTCACGTGATCGTTCGCGACCACATGTACCGACTGCTGCGTCGACATCCCGATCCCCGACGGGCTGCCGAACAGCATCACCGGCTCCTTGAACGCGTTCGCGTTACCCGTGCCGCCGCCGGCCGTACGCCCGCCCGACGCGCTACCCGATGCGCTGTCCTGCGTCGCATCCGTGAACGCGCGCATCGTGTCCTGCGCGTCCTTCAGGCTTTCCGCCTGATGCTGCTCGCTCACGCCCGACATCGCCTCGACGAGGCTCTCGCCCGTCACGAGCTGCTGCTGCGCTTCCTTCACGTCGAGCGGCTGGCTGTTCGCCGCCTTCGGGTGCGTCGTCACGTACAGGCCCTGGCTCGCCCGCACCGCGCCATACGCATCCGAGCGCAGGTCGAACCCGCTGCCGAGGTACGACCCGCGCGAATTGCCGTTCTGGTCGATGATGTAGCCCAGATGCAGCAGGCTGTTCGCGCTGCTGCTCATCAGCTGCACGCGGTTCTGCCCGGTCGCGTCGTCCATCACGAGCTGGTTGTAGCCGCCGCCCGAATACTCCTTCGACCGATACCCGGACAGGATCCCGTCGGTATGCCATTGCGGCTGGTTCGCGCCGTTGTACACGCGCCCGACCGCGAGCGGCCGGTCGCAGTCGCCGCCGACGTAGTCGATCAGCACTTCCTCGCCGATGCGCGGCACATGCACGCCGCCGTAGCCGCCGCCCGTATCCGACTGCACGACGCGTACCCAGCACGACGCGTTCTCGTTGCCCGGATTCAACCGGTCCCACACGAACTGCACGCGGATCCGGTTCAACTCGTCGGTATAGACCTCCTCGCCCTGCGGCCCGACGACGATCGCCGTCTCGAGGTGCATCTCCGGTTTACGATGCTCGAACGGGCTGCGGTACGGCACGCTCACGCGCTGCGCTTCGACTTCGACGAGATAGAAGCCGGCCGATCCGTCGTCGTGCTGCACGCGAAACGCGGGATCGGTACCGTAGTTGTCCTGTGCCTGCGTCAACGCTTCGCGCAGGCTGTACGGAAAGTCCGCGCTGTCGCTCGCGACGGGCAGATTGTTCTCGATCCACCACGCCACCTCGATCGCGGCGAATTCGCGCTGATCGGCGGGATCACGATCGTGCTCGGGATGGTCGGCCAGCGTGAAGCGCCGGCCGGCATCGATCGCGCGCACTCCGCCCGCGGCATGGAAACGCTTCGCCCGCGACTCCCACTCCTCCATCTTGATCTTCGTCAGATGGTCGCCGCGCGTCTGGTCGAGATAGGTGTAGGCGCCCGTGTACTCGTAAACTTCGAGTTGATCCGGCAACTCGCCCTGGCCGCCCATCGTCGGCAACGACGTGCCTTTCGGGTTCGACGGCTGCGAAGGATTCTTGTAGTCGAACGTGCGCGTCGTACGCGTCACGCTCTGCAGCGTGCGCGTACCCGACCATTGCGTGAACGCGTCGGGTTCGCTGGCCGCGTCGCCGCGATAAAAGCGCACGGTTTCCGGCGACAGCGGGGCGAACGCCTGCAGGTTGTCGGTGATCACGAGCGTATGCGACTTGCCGTCGTCGGCCTGCTGCCATGCGCAATAGAGCCCCTCGTTCTCCATCAGCCGATGCACGAAATGCCAGTCGGTATCGTGCTGGCGCGTGTACGAGCGGTTCGGCAAGGGCTTGGTCAGCGCGAAGCGGAAATGCCCCTGCGCCTGCGGGTGCTGGTTCAGCACGTCGCTGATGATCTGGTCGACGGTCGTGTCGTTCCAGAGCCGCTGATCGCGACGAAACTTCAGGAAGTGGGTGAAATCGGCGAACGCGAGCTGATAGGTCGTGAGCCCACCGTCGTCACCGAGCCGGCGCGCGGTATGCACATAGCCATTGATCGGCCGGTAACCAAGATCGCCTTGCTGGATCCACAACGTGACGGGCTGGGCGATCAGCTTTTTAAGTTCCACATCGCTGTCGATCGACAGCACGTCGAGCGTGAACTCGTATGCGCGCCCAATACGTGAGCGACCGACTGCCCGCTGAACGGTCAGGACGTTGGCCCCCAATGGCGTATCGAGCTTCAGCAACCGGTCCTGCTGAAGCAATCCGCCGCGCAATGCGGCGATTGTGTTCTGCATGTTCATGAACGGCCTTTTTTCTTTTGACACGCCCTCGGATGGCGCGAGCATTCGATTTTGCTCGCGCGATTTTACAGACAAAACCTCGCACGCCCTCAAATCTGACCTGATTTAAACGAGCAGAATCAGATCAGTCCGCGTGCCACGCGGGTGGACGGCAACCATGCCCGCCGTCCCGCACATCGATGAAATCGCTTTCAATCAGGGCCAATTCGACTTCCGGCGCGGCCCGGTTGCGAGTAGTGTCTACGTGCCCGTCTTGCGGCCCGCCGCGCCCCCACCCGGCGCCGGCGCCAACCCACACCACGCTGACCACTGGAGATCTGCGATGAAACGTTCGAAATTCCTGCTGTCGGGCCTGCTGCTCGCGTCGGCCCTCGGCTTCACGGCCGTTGCCGCGCACGCGGAAGACCTGCTCGATTCAGTGAAGAAAGCCGGCGTGCTGCGCGTCGGCCTCGAAGGCACGTATCCGCCGTTCAACTCGCGCGGCACGTCGGGGCAACTCGAAGGCTTCGACGTCGACGTCGCGAACGCGGTCGCCGGCAAGCTCGGCGTGAAGACGCAGTTCGTCCCGACCGAATGGAGCGGCATCATCGCGGGCCTGCAGGCCGGCAAGTTCGACGTGATCGTCAATCAGGTCACGATCACGCCGCAGCGCAAGGAAGCGCTCGACTTCAGCCAGCCGTACACGTACTCGGCCGCGCAGTTGATCCAGCGCAAGGACGACTCGCGCAACTTCAAGTCGCTCGACGACTTCAAGGGCAAGAAGCTCGGCGTGACGCTCGGCACCAACTATGACCAGATGGCGCGCACCGTGCCGGGCATCGAGGTGCAGACGTATCCCGGCGCGCCGGAGAAACTGCGCGACCTCGCCGCGGGCCGGATCGAGGCGACGCTCGACGACCGCCTGATGCTGCCGTACATGATCAAGACGTCGAACCTGCCGCTGCGCGCGGGCGCGGTGCTGAACGGCGGCAAGCAGGAAATGGCGATCCCGTTCCGCAAGGGCAACCCGAAGTTCGAGAAAGCGATCAACGACGCGCTCGATTCGTTGCACAAGGACGGCACGCTGAAGAAGATCTCGATGCACTGGTTCGGCAGCGACGTGACCGTGCCGGTCGCGCAGTAAGCGGCCCGGCGCTTCAATGCGTCACGCCCTTCGTCTCGACGAAGGCGTGACGCTTCCCCTCAAGCCGCTTCGTCGAAGCGCGCCAGCAGCATCTGGCCGATCGGTGTCAGCGCCGGGCGCGCGGCCACGGCATTCATACGCACCTGCGTATCGTCGACCAGCCGCTTCTCGACCAGCACGGCGAAGGCCGGATTCGATGGATCGACGCTGTCCGGCGCACGCGCAACGCGCAACAGCATCGAGAATTCATGCGGACTCAGCATGGTCCCTGTCTCCTGATCGTCCGCGGTCCGGTTCGAACCGTCGTCGATCGTATTTTCGAATGAAATGGCGCGATGCATGACCACTGCGGCGCCGGGAGCGAGATCCCGGTCGGCCCCCACCTGCGACGCGAGCACGTCGTCGCGAGCGGGTTGCGCACGTTCCCGGTTCGGCGGTGCCGCCGCGACGGGAACGTGCAACGTTATGGGCGCCCCATGACGCGACCGTGACAGGAAAACGGGGCGCGTCACACACCGCTTTCGGTTCGATGCCGCCACGATCGACGAAGACGGGCCGCATCGCCTGTCAGGCCGTCCACTGACCACTCGCGGGCCGTTTCGCCCCCTTCATCGCGGATCGACCGAATACGGGAAACTCCCCTGCTTCGATCCGTTCGCATGGCGCATGCAGCGCACGACTACGTTCACCGCGCGCCCGAGCGTCATCCCGATGAGCACGCCCCATACCGCGAACGACAACATCACGAAGCCGCCCGTCGCCGCCCACGGCGCATGCACGGCGACTGCGTAATGGATGCCCGTTTCGGCGACGAACGTCAGCATCAGCGTGACGAGCAGGCTCGCATCGCCGGGCAGGCGCACGCGCAGGCCCGACGAGGCCGGACGGAACGCGAGCCGCCACCGGCTTGCGTGCAGCCAGCCCAGCGCCGCGCCGCCCAGGACGGCCGCCAGCGCGACTGCGTTCGCGTCGATGCCCGCATGCGGAAAGCGTTCGTTCAGACTGACGATGCCGAGCATCCCGAACACGACCGGCGAGATCAGCGGTCGGGCAGCCGGTACCTCGCGCGGGAAACAGCGCTTGATGCCGATATAGAGCAGCACGCAGAACATCACGTAGACGTAAGGCTTCAGGTGAAGGAGCGCGGACATGGTCGGAGTCGCCTGATCGGAGTGGACACGGCAACACCGTACTGCCGGATCCCGGCAGGCGGCGGGGGCTTGCGACGGGCGGCCGGAATTCGCGGACGAGTGGCGCGTCGCGGCGATGATCGCTCGGCTGATCGGGAAGACCGATATGCCCGCGAATCCGGCGGCCGGTGACTTCCGAACCGAAAGGCCGGCGCTTCATGCTCGACACGACACCTGCCGCGTCTGGTGTCCTTCCGCAGCCCCTTCCACTACACTCGTGACGGAAACCGGCCAACCGTCGGCAGCCGACGCGCTTCGTCGCGGCCGCGCACCGTTCGTCGCAATGCGTGCGCAGTCGGCCCGCCCGGCAGTAAGGTCAAGACCATCAGCGCATCGCGCGCCCTCCTCACCCGACATCATGCGAGCCACGTCCGACCCTTCGCCGATTTCGCCGCCACCCGCCAGCGCGGCGCCGCGATTGTTGCGCGATCCGGCCGCACTGCTCGCGTTCGCGTGCTTCAACTCGGTCGTCGGCCTGGGTTTCTGGGCACTCCATTTCCAGGAACCGCTGTTGCCCGACCTCGTCGTCGCCAACGCGATCGGTTTCTCCGCGCTGCTGCTCAGTCACGCCGCCGACTGGCTCCTGCCGCGCAAGCCGGGGCTCGCGCTCAAGGCTATCGTAATCGCACCGGCCAGCGTGCTCATCGGTTTCGAGATCACGGCAGCGATCATCAGCGGGAACGTGCCGCACGTGTTCGGGCGTGCCCGCATCGGCACGTGGGACAACTACGGGCCGTCGTTTCTCATCTCGGCGATCCTGTTTGTGTGCGTGTCGCTGTTCCTGCAGTCGATGCGCATGCGCGCGACGCTCGAGACCGAGCGCCGCGAAGCCGCCGAGGCGCGCCAGGCCGAGACGGCCGCGCGCCTGGCGCTGCTGCAGGCGCAGATCGAGCCGCACTTCCTGTTCAATACGCTCGCGAACGTGCAGAGCCTGATCGAGCGCGATCCGGCGCGCGCGTCGACGATGCTCGACAGCCTGAACCGCTACCTGCGTGCGAGCCTGCGACGCACGCGCGATGCGACGTCGACGCTCGGCGAGGAGCTCGAGCTCGTCGACGCGTTGCTGAAGATCGCGTCGATCCGGCTCGGCGAGCGGCTTTCCTATGCGATCGACGTGCCGGCGGATCTGCATGCGCTGCCGTTCTCGCCGCTGCTGCTGCAACCGCTCGTCGAGAATGCGCTGCTGCACGGGATCGAGCCGTCGATCGACGGCGGTGTGATCGTGATTCGCGGCAGGATGCGTGGCGACAGCCTGGAACTGAACGTGATCGATACGGGCGTCGGCCTCGGCAAAGGCAACTCGCGCCTGCACGGCGGCGTCGGGCTCGCCAACGTTGCGGCGCGCATCCGGACGCTGCACGGCGAGCGCGGTCGCGTCTCCGTCGAAACGAATGCCGCCGCCGCGCATGGCGTCACCGCTACCCTGCTGATTCCGATCGACTGACATGCCGACCGCCCTCATCGCCGACGACGAACCGAACCTGTCCGCGTCCCTCGCGCAGCGGCTGAATCAGCTCTGGCCCGAACTGGACATCGTCGCGATGCCGCGCAACGGCATCGAAACGCTGGCCGCGCTGAACGCGTCGCCGCGACCGGACATCGCGTTTCTGGATATTCGGATGCCCGGCATCGACGGGCTGAAGCTCGCGGCGCTGGCGCCCGACGTGCATGTCGTGTTCGTCACGGCCTACGACGAATACGCGGTCGACGCGTTCGATCGTGCGGCGGTCGACTATCTGCTGAAGCCGGTGACGGACGAGCGGCTGCTGCGCTGTATCGCGAAGCTGCAGCGCGGCGGGCCTGCGCTTGCGCAGGGCGATGCGCTCGCGCAGGCGGCGCAAGCGCGGGACGCGGCGCCGATCCGATGGCTGACGGTAGGCGTGAAGGATGCGACGCGGCTCGTCTCGGTCGACGACGTGCTGTACTTCCAGGCGTCGGAGAAATACACGGAAATCGTGACGGCCAGCGAACGGCTCGTGATTCGCACGCCGCTGAAGGAACTGATGCAGCGGCTCGATCCGGAGCGGTTCGCGCAGGTGCATCGCGGCGTGATCGTTGCGTACGCAGCGATCGATCGCGTCGAGCGCGATCTGTTGGGACGGTTGCGGATCCGCGTGCATGGGCAGCGGGAGATGCTGCCGGTCAGTCGTGCTTATGCGGGGTTGTTCAGGCAGATGTGATGCTATCTGCCTCCATGCGCTGTCCCCGGTGGGACGACACTGCCGCCATGTCGTTCGCCGGCGCACGGATCAATTACAGGCGTCGAGCCCGAGCACACCTGTTCGCAGCATCACACGTCCCTTGTCCTTGATGAACGACAGACTGTATGCGCGAATGCGCTGCCCGGCGACGCACTGGGCACGGCTTGTATCGATCGAGTAATTGAATTCGGAAACGCACTGCCCGACGGGGAACGTCGACGACGTACGCACGGCATCGGGGCTGTGGTCGCGTCCGGGATAGTACAGATAGGCCGCGTCATGCGCGTTCTTGAACGATCCGAACACGTCCGGATGCTGCGCAAGGAATGTGGCAACGGCGCGCGCCCGTGCCGGACCGCTCGTCGTGGCCGCAAGCGACCGCGATAGCTCCGTGATGTTCGTGCCGAGCGAAAACTTCGGCGCTGCATACGCGGCGAAACCGTCCGGCGACGGGAATGTCGCCCAGAAGTCGCGATCCATCTGCCGGACCTCGGCTTGCGTCAGGCAGTCTTGCGCCGACGGTTGGGAAAATGCGACAGCGCTGCCACCGGCCAGCACTGAAACCAGGACGGTGACGCACCACGTCTTAACGATCTGCATTTTTCTTTTTCTTGGCAAAGGTAATGTGAAACTCGTTATTGAGGTCTTGCGTTGTGCTCTTTTCGAGCTCGATGCCCTTGGCCAAACGGTCCTGCGTAAACCAGATAACTGGCGGGCACGAAGAACCCCTTCAGTTCTGAGGCCTTCTGCATGCCGAAGTTGATCGTTTAACGCTACGAACGGCGCGCCCGGATTGAGGCGAGTCGGACCAGAGAGAAGATGCCCGTCGGCGACAGCAGCGAATTATGCTGCCGCCCGGTTCCCAATCTTCACCATTGGTTGCTGCGAGAGATGCGTGTGCAGGAAAATGACACCTCGCGTGGCTAAATCCCCGGTCAGTAGGAAAAGCCCTGCATGCCGTAGTCGGTGTCGTGTCGACGCCCCCACCACGGTAGATACGCATTGTTCTCGCCCCGCGCGCGGAACCAGTCCTTGTCCGGGTCGATCGGCGTGATTCTCGACGGCGGAATCACCACCACCGCAGTCGGATGCTCCGCATCCGTCGTCCCCGCCACCAGCACCTTCTCATCCAGGTGATTCGCCCGCCCGATCGCCAGCACCACGTCCGTCAATGCCGTACCGGCGCCCATCGGGCCCAGCAGCGCCGGCGTATTGAATGTCTGCTCCCGAAAGTCGTAGTCCGGCAGCACTTCCGTCAGCGTCTGCGACAACGCGCCGATCCGCTCCGACGCCGCCTCGCCACCGCGGCCCGCGTCATGCACCACGAAGTTCAACGATCGCACCGTCACGCCCGCATTGCGCGCCGCACCGTCGATGGTGGCTTTCCACGCCTGCACCGCTCGCGTGGCGCCGGCCTTCGTCTCGTAGTCCTTGACGTTGCCCGTCGCCGCTCGGCCGATCCACGCCAGCGGTTCGCGCTCCGTCTTGAAATTCGGCCCAACGAGAAACAGCACCACCATGTTCTCGTTGATCTGCGCGTCCTTCGGCGGGAAGCTCGGCGCGTCCCAGTTCATCACCCAGGCGCTCTTGTCGGGGTTCGCCTGCAGATACTCCAGTGCGCGGTTCAGCGACGTGAAACCTGCATTTGCGCCACCTTGGTTGACGTGGACGTCGGGAGGCGTGTCTTTGCTCCAAAGATCGACCGCATATTTGTTCCCAATCTCAAACTCATCGATGATGCTTTCCTGCAGATACCTCTGCGCCTCGTCAGCATCCAGTCTATCCGGCACCGCAAACTCCACATGGATGCCGGCCAGTTCACGCCAGTCTCTCTTTTTCTTGGACTTGACCGTGTAGAAATACTTGGCGTTCATCACATAGCGATCACCGAACAGTCCGAGCACTTTACGGACGTATTTGTGATAGAAGCCTTTGAAGGTTTCCGCTCCTTGGTTGCCGTATACGAGCGCACCAATTGACTGGAGCTTCGCAAATTTCTGCGGCATCGTCCGAACCATATCGTCGTTCTTGTTCGGCTGAACAAGCCCCATTGTCCAGAGAACCTGCCATTGCGTCGGATAGTCGCGCCGCTGCAACGGGTTCAGCCACTCCAGTCCAACGACTTGCGCGACGAACGGTTGAGTATTTTCGTTCGCATTCGCCGCAGCGGTATCTTTCTGTATCACGGCATCCGCATGCGCAGGCGTCATCGTCATGATGGTCGATACAACCAACGCCAAGTTTGCTACCAAGGACGGTGCTGTCAACAGTCGCTTCATCCAGTCTCCTGCGCCCGATTCGCCATAAGGCATCTGTGCTGATAAAGCACTCAAGCCGCACATGATACCCATGGTGAAAATCCACCTGCAGGAAAAGAGAGAAATCAGCCCGGATTTAACTGCCCGCTCGTTACAAGAGCGTCACCAACACCAAGCAACGAATTTAAAAATGAGACCCTCCAAAAAATCAGCACGAATATCCGATACGCGCTGCCAGAATGGTCCCAGGCAAAGAAAACCTGAATACGACAAAGGGCGACGCAAACGTCGCGTCGCCCTTTGTTGTGAAATGTGTTGCGAGGATGTAGTCGACTCTCACGAAGCCGGCAACATTCGCCCACGAACGTGCCGCTACATTCGATGCCGAAACGATGAACCGGGCTACATGTCGCCGCACGGAACCAGCGACAACGCGCGAGCCGGGAAAGTGAACGCAGAAACGACAAAGGGCCGGGAGGCAAAACCTCCCGGCCCTTCGTTCAATTTGGTGCGGCTGCAGCACTCGAATCGTCGACAAAAACGGTTTAAAATCAAGCGGCTGATTTTCTAATACCGAAAAAGTACCAACAAGAATACCAACAAAATTCTCGGATTTCCATATCCGGCAATGGAATCCGTCATTCACTGAAAGATGGTTATGGACACCCGGCGCTAGAGGTGGATCCGCCTTGCTTCGCAGGCAAGGCAGCTTGTATCCGACATCTTCACGGCGCTATGACCATGTCCGCCTCGATATTTTCCTCATCGACGGAGACGTCCTCGCCCTCCTCCTGCTCATCTCCAGTCTCCGTGTATGTTGCTTTGCCAGTCGCCTGCTCTATCAAGGTCAGCAAACGCTTTTGCCGGTCGACCATAAAAGCTTCGAACGCGTCGCTGCGCAGGAGCGCAGGGTCAATCATGTGCGAAGCCAAATAGCCATCCAACCGCTTCGGGTCGATCGCCGGCGTATTTTTATCCCCGTTCTCCAGCTTGGCCAAATATTCGGAAGGCGCAACACCCCCGATGATACGGTTGGTGCGGAACGACAGCGGCGTCTTGTTGATGATGCAATCGTAAACGGCCGGCTTGATGCCTTGCCTCTTGCACCAATCTTGGGGAAAGATGTGGTGAATATCGACGTTTTCCCCAAAGAACACGGTGTGGTCAAACTTCTGCCCGGAGCGAAAATCCTCCGCGCCTTCCTTCATCAGCAACGCGTTCACGCCTTTGTAGGCTGCCGACAAACGCATGCGCATCGTCTTCAATCGGTCGGCACGGAAAAGGGTCTCGCTTACGGTAGAGGGTTCAGGGCCGCCTTGAAGCCAGCGCGGAACCTCCATGAAATCGCGAGCAATACGCGACTCTACTGCGGAGCCGTACAGTTCCCCAAATACACCATTCCAATACCAGCGCACAAGTTTGGCGCGATTTGCCTCATGCTCCCAAGCGTCGCCGATGTCGGCGATGATCGCAGCAAGCGGCACTATCTGCGACTGATAGGGAAGGTCGAAGATCCGGTAGATATGCAGCATATGCAAGAACTTCGCGGCTTGCACGAAACCATGCTCGACCTGCTTTTCGTACCGCTTATAAGCCGCCAGCGGCAGATTCAGCAACGCCTGACGGTTGCCGATCACAGCAGGAAGCTCTTTGCCAGTCTTGCCGGCGCGTTCCGCTTCGCGGCGGCGGTCCCGCGTATAGAACAACGAGATCGCCTGCAGAAAGTCGGTGTTGCTAACGTTAGCGATGATTCCGGCCTCGGAGTCGGCTGGCCGCTGAGTGTCCACGAATCTGCGGTGCCGGCCCCTGTGCTCGTCGTTGCCGTACCAATCCTTGCGAAGCTCATGACCGTCCGCGGCGTACATTGCCGTCACCAGCTCGAACGCGTCCAACGGCTTGCCGCCAGTGTTTACCTTCTCGAATACAACGCACACTGCTTCCTTCGATGTGGTTCGGTCCAGCGAAATCACGGGCACGCGGTAATACTTGAAGTTCTCCAGCACTTGGCGCTTAAATGCACGGAAAGCCTCGCGGACTGCTTCATGCTCATCTCCACGCCAGTGCTTATCGAAGCCATCCTGCCACCGGTCCCAGTCGAAAACCCGCGATACGGGATACATCAACGCCGCGTATTCCTTGTCGGGCAAGGAGAGGTCTAGCGCAACCTCGCGACCGAAATCGGTACGAATTACCCTGTCCTCGGGCACGCCGATAATGGCCTCTTCTCGGTCAACGGTATCATCCAAGGCTTTACGTATGTCGATGTAGAACCAGCGTTTCACCTTCTTGTTCTTCGGCGTTACTGTCTCCACGACCTTGCCGCGAATCGTTACCTGATACAGCGAAGTCATACGCTGCTGACCGTCCAACAACAGTGAATGCGGCGTAACGTTTTTCGCCTCGATTGGCGCCCCCTCCACCGGCCGGGGCTTGAAGTTCACCTCGCCGCCGGTTTCAAGCGTCATGAGCGCACCCACGGGAAAGGCGCGCGAAATCGACGCGATCAGACTTTTGATGCGATCCTCATCCCACACCCAACTCCGCTGAAAGTCGGGCAGTTGCAGCACGCCACGATGACAGTCGTCCAGCAACTTGTAGAGATCGTAGGGGTTGGTCTGAAAGGTCGAGCCGGCCATTTTCGTATTGTCCTTGATTGTTTATGCGGCCCCAGCTCGCCAACGCGGAATTGCGGACATGGATGATGAGCGAGGTAGGCTCGTTTCACCCATGTCCAGCCTTGGCGTTCAGTTCAGCCGGGATGCCAAAGTCTACCCCACCTCAGGCTACTTTCCGCCAGCTCCGATTGCAGCGTCCCATAGAGGGCACATTGGCGTGGAATCGCTGGACGCGATGACCGCGATTCCACGCCGGCGTCAGTCATCTGGCCACTCGTCGAACATGCCCCGCACCCGCAGCGGGGAATCAGGCCACTCATCCCCGTCGTCGCGCATGCTGTCCGGAGCCTGAATCGCATCCCGACCGGCACCAGCGTTACGGGCCAGCAATTCGGCCGTCAACGCCTCCAACTGATCATACGCAGCCGGAGCGCTGCAACGCGAATACACGACCTCTTGGAGGTGCTCGCGCGGCACGAACTGCCCCGTGTACTTCAACACTTCAGCCAGCCCCGGCCGTATCCCGTTTTGCTGAACCTTCCAGGGAATCCTCAGATCGATGCCGGTTGCGTCAAAAACCCGGCTACGAATCGCAGAAAGGCGCTTACTTCTGGCCTTTTCATCCTCATACTCGCGCAGCACCGGATAGTCGCCGAACTCCGTACCCGCAATATGCAGGGATAGGCACCGCCGATCCTCGTTTGGCAACGCGAGATTGAAGATAGTCGTTTTTCGTATCCGGCTAACCCTCCATTTTCTTGCTAGTTGCAACCTCTCCTTGAGCAAATTAAATACTTTCTCATAGGCACCCGGATTATTAAGCCACTCATCCGGTCGATTAAGACCATTTTCCGCCAACCATGCCCCATGCGGAGTTACTTCGATTCGAACGGTGCGCTCAGATCGCTCCTGCACCTCAGATTCCAGTTCAGGATCGTCTATTTTCTTCAGAAACGCCTTCTCCACGCCGGGTTGTTTCACATAAAGAGTCGCTCCAAATGCCCGATCCCTGATATACAAGGTAAACACATCATTGGGCCACTCCGCCCCCTCCGGCTTGACATAAACCTTTTTCTCTCCCGGCAACGAGTGCGGGCCGCGATTGAGGACCGACTCGGCGTGCTGCCGGACATCGTCAATTAGGAAAAGTGCTTCCGTAGAACTCGCGCATTCCTTTAGAAACGTCAACGTAAGCGGGCCGATCTCTACATTCTCCCACGGCAAACAAGTCAGCCCCTTTTCAGTACAGCCACGACTAGCAAGAAAATGTCGCAGCAATGCCCAAGCAATACTTGCCGCCCAATACACGCCATTGACAAGTTCTCGGTTGTGTCCGACGGAACAGGCAGGGATATTCACACTTAACCAATAACCTCCTATTCGACCGTACCGAATCCCACCGACGCCAACCGCCTTCACCACAAATCCGGCACCGGTCAAAGGGCTTTTTACCTCAAAATCGTAAAACTCTCCACGCCTGCCATCTGCATCATCGGGTTCCCACGGAAAACAACATTCCGCATACTCATCATCGGATATGTCGGACTTCAACGAAACAAAAATCTGTATTGAATCACACACGCGACCTCCATTATCGACAATGGCGACTGCATGCTGATTATCTTCATCGATCACTAATCTTCATCGCTGGCTCAGCCGAAGGCTACACATGCAGCCATGCTTTAGGACGACACACAAGCCAATTAGGCTTATATGTCCATACAGCCAAGCAACATACGGCCAAGTAGCGCATATGTATAGGCTACATACTATCAACCGTTTAGCTTATAGCTGTAATAGTTACTATTGGCGCGTTTTTCAGTTCTAGTAGGCCATCTTAACTGGCACGAAAGGCCGCGCGGCAGCCTCTTGCGCCTGCGGCTAACGAACCTCGCACTCAAGTCACGAAAGCACCTCGTGCCACACAGAGCCCGACCTTCCGGGACATGTAGGCCGCGAAAATTTCGCCGCTTCGACGAGCATTTTTCAGCATCACCCGGACTGAAAAGTGGGCCGCGATTGTGCGCGCTGTTCAGCCGGGCGAAGTCGATTCGGTGGATAATCAGCTCCAATCGTTCCGATATTATCTCGGTTAGTGCATCAAGCCACGCTCTTTACGGCGGCGCTCAATCCACTCAATGACCTCCCCGTAAACCCAGTAACTCGATCGACCATTTTTCACCGGAGCAGGAAAAAGCCCCTTTTTCACAAGGGCGTACATATAAGCAGGACTCATCCCAGTTAGGGATTTGACCTCCGGCTTCTTTATGAGGGTGAACCAATCTTTTTTCATACAGGGACATCTCCTTTTCAAGTTATCTGTGCAGATCGCACAAGACACACGATATTCCCCGAGGACACCCCTGTCACCTGTGCAAACACGCTTGCACACCAAAATTTCTATCGATCCATCTTGCTTTTCACCCTGAAGTGACCGAACGCGGAAACCAGCGCTTCCGGTATTATCTCAATCAGCTTGCTGGAATCCTTGGGCCAATCGAATTCGATAGACTTAGCGCCACCTAGAAGACTAATTCCCGTATTAATCTCCCCTCGCCCAAAATCGAGAGCAGATTTTGCGTTCTCGATCAAGACGCCGATATTTATATTCTCCATAAGGTCGAGAGAGACACACTGCTCCATACCTTTTAACGCCTCGCCGCTTGCTGACAAATTCTTTGACGGCATGATCTGCAACAACCAAGATGCCCACAGGTGAGCCGATTCCGCGAACTCTTTAAAATAGCCCCTGATCGAACTCTGTTTGAGAGCAATCATTTCGGCCGCAGCTTTTTCGGCACCACCCTTTCCATCACCATATCGCCTTTTCGAGGCATTCTGAAAAACACAACAACCGAGCAAAACTAAGCCCGAGACAAATCCCTTTTTAAAGCGAAGATCTACACCAGCTTTCCGCAGAAATTTCTCATAATCATCATGAAATTCAACGATCTCTATAGGCGACGCAATTAACACGCTTCCCCTTTCGTTTTGGTCCGTCAGCGAGGGAAGATGCTCGACCGCGTGCATCTCATTTCCGGATTTCACCCACTTGTACTTTTGACTTGACGGGTCAACTGGCTGCCCCGCGCCCTTCAGATCGCGCATAATGCGAACGTGTTTGACCGCTGAACGATATAGCCTTCTCAAATCGTCATCTTCTGGCTTCGGAAACAGCATCCATTCGCCGATAATCAAGCCTTTCGAAACATCATGATCGGGGAGTTTGATTTTCATTTTTTTGACACCCATGAAGCAGCATCCACGATGCGTCGGGTACGCACACTCCGCTGCCGGCAACGGCGTTCCTAATGAGCGGGACACCGTTGCGGTCGAGCAAAAAAAGGACTTGTTTTCCATAAACGGCGGATCTTCAGGCATCTAGCACGTCTTCGCGCGCCAGGAACAGGTCATGGTGGCGCTTCAGTTGAGCCGGGGACGGCTGATCATTCAGATCGGTGGGAAGCGCAACGAGGCGGCGGCTGCGGTATTGCGCGTACTCGGTGCATTCCAGTGACCGCGAAACGGCCACCCGCCCTTCGGCATCAACGGCAATCAGGTGTAGATCAAACAGTGTGTGGATATCTGCGCGCAGCACAAGCCCGTTGGAGGTGGCGTAGTTCGTTTCCAGTGAATGGGGGACGATGTGAGCCGCTTCGAGCAGCGGCTCGACCGTTGAGCCACTGACGGCGCAGGTGCAGCCATAGGCGCGCAGAAGCCGGTCGCGGAACTCGGGCTGGCCACGGCGCGTCTTGATGGCGACGAGTTGCCGATTCTCACTGTCTCCGGCGGGGCCGTCAGATGCCACATCGTGCCTCGCCGCTGGCGCGGTGGTTCCGGCCTTGACATCGGCTTGTGGCCCATCCGCCGGTACCGACGCGAAGCGGCGGAAATCCACGTACTGCTGTTCGAGGTCGTGCCCCACCGTCCGCCATCCCGCGCGCTGCCACGCCAAAGCATGGACGTGTGAGTCGGTATTGCTCCAGAACGGCGGGTGCTCGTAAGCCGAGGCAGGTAGCCCCTTGGGAAGGATCGTGTTGATCTCTTCAAAGGTGAGCCGGACGGTGTCGCCGGGCAGGCTGCGCAGATGCGCTCCAAGGGCGTCGTATTTCGCCATGTCGTGATGGGTAGCCGGCCTGATCCACTGGGATGGGTTTTGGAATCGCCAGCATAAGCGGGAATGAGGTCCGAAGGGGAATGACTGCCCCACGAACTGCGCGGCGCACGAAAACTTGCTCCCTAGTTGATAGCCCCGTCAACTGCACTCTCGTGCCGATGCAGGGCGGTAGCTACCTCTGCGTGCAAGACGGACTAATGAAAATTCTTCTTGCCAAGAAGTGGTTCACATGCAACCATAACGGTTCACGTTGTCAACCATAGAACCTATACGGGGAAAATTTTATGTTCACTTTCCGACCGCCGCCCGACCTCGAGGCGCAGCTCGAATATCTGTCTCAGGCCACGGGACATACCAAGAACACCATCGCGAGTCTCGCACTGGCGCAGTACCTGAAGACGGCCGACCTGAGCAAGATGCCGCTCTCGAAGCCTGTCATGGAGTCCGACTTCGATCGCCACATCCGCGAGACCGAGGCGCAGCGGGAGCAGTACAAGCTCGCACACCAAATCGCTCACTGGAGCAGCACGAACCAGATCTGGAGCGCCAAACCCGGCAAGAGCCACGGAGAGCCCTCGCCGGCCATCTACGGCCGCAACGTCGTTGTCGGCTTCACCGACTCCTTCAAGCCCGATGGCAAGACGTGCGATCGCGAGCTGTACGTGATTAGCCGCAACCTTGCGAGTGTCGGCATGGGGACGGACAGCTACCACCTGTACGTGACGAAGTATCAGGACTGGGACGATTACATGGTGGAGGTCAAGCCGAAGCGCTAAGGGTGCTGGCGCGCAACCCAATCCGGCTGCGGCCGGTTTTTTTTGATCGCCGGTAATGCCGATGATCAAAAGGGACCGGTCGGTCGGATGTTCGTCGCCGCGCAGTCGAGAATGGCCGGACCCTGGCCGACTACCGCCGGTCGATTCGAGCGCAGCCGTTGCAGTTGGCTAATAGCTATCGCAGCACACGCGGCGCTCGAAACTGGCCGGATCTACGTGTCGCTGGTTGTTGCATAACGGTACGACGCCGTAGCGGAAATTCGGACGACCCTATTGCAACAGCGAACCGACCAACATCAGCCACCATCGTCTCGCGGCACATTCACAAGCTTTGTCGATGTTTGACAATCCTTGATACCATCGCCGGATATCTCAAAAAGACACGCGTGCCGATGAATGTCAATCTGACCCCAAATCTCGAGGCAATGGTGAAAGCCAAAGTCGCTAGCGGCCTCTACAACAACGCCAGCGAAGTCGTCCGGGAGGCGCTGAGGTTGATGGCTGCCCGTGACCAACGGGACCTCCCGCCGAATATCGATGCGAGTAGCGGCACGGTCCGTGCCCCGAGTGAGCCCGGCTCCGACTGACGGCTCCCACCTCGAATACGCCTTACGTGGTTACGTGGCCCAGGTTCGGGCTTGGGTCTGCTCGAAGCATCGGGTATAACGGCATCCAAAATAGCTTTCCACACAATGACAACCGCATCGAGCCCATCGGCATTCACCCCGCATCAAAGTAGCTTTTTTGCGCACCGCCTCACACTTGACGGCATTGGCGACGAAGCGATCACACAATCGCTCTCTACCGCGCGCGTCGATATGAACCCGCATCAGGTTGATGCGGCTCTTTTCGCGTTATCGTCGCCGCTGTCAAAAGGCGTCGTACTTGCCGACGAAGTTGGCCTTGGCAAGACGATCGAAGCTAGCCTAGTGATTGCCCAGCGATGGGCTGAGCGGCGGCGAAAAATCCTATTGATCGTGCCCGCCTCCTTGCGGAAGCAATGGAGTCAGGAGCTATCCGATAAATTCTCGCTACCGTCAACGATCATCGAAAGCAAGAGTTATAACCTTGCGAAAAAGAACGGTAACGCGCGCCCCTTCGATCTGCCTGATACAGTCCTGATCACCTCATACGAGTTTGCGGCAACCAAGGCTGAAGACGTTGCGCGTGTCCAATGGGACCTCGTTGTCTATGACGAAGCGCACCGGCTTCGCAACGTGTACAAACAAGGGACCGGACTGCGCGCCAAACGCCTTCGCGAGGCAACCGCGCCATACTTTAAGATCCTACTCACGGCAACGCCGCTCCAGAATTCCCTGATGGAACTCTTTGGCCTCGTCTCCGTGATCGATGAGCATTTCTTCGGGGACGAGAAGAGTTTTCGCGCGTCCTATGTGGGAGCCAGTTCGTCAAACAACGCCTTCCTGTTCCTGCGCAAGCGTCTCGAAGCGGTGTGCAAACGAACGTTGCGTCGCCAAGTGCAGCAGGCTGGTTTGATCAAGTACACGGCGCGATGCCCGCTGACGCTCTCTTTCGAACCCTCGGATGACGAAGCCCGTCTCTACGAGGGCGTATCGGCATACCTTCAACGTCCTGGCACAATCGCATTTGGAGACCGGCCCAATGCGCTTGTTACGCTCGTAGTCCGGAAGATCCTCGGTTCCTCCACGTTTGCGCTATCCGAAACACTTGCCAAGATCATCGAACGGCTGCGTGACAAACAGCGCCCATCCATTGAAGCGCTCGTCGACTACGATGCAATAGACAATACGGTTGAAGAATTCGACGACGAAGAAAGCGAAGACGATGAAATCGATCCTGCCAAGCTCGCTGCGGAAATCGCAGAGTTGGAGGAATTTCGTGCTCTTGCGCTCTCAATCGGCGAGAATGCCAAAGGCGGCATGCTCGTCAATTCGCTTCCTGCCGCGCTGGATACCATCGAATCCAAGAAAGGGCTTCGCAAGGCCGTCATCTTCACAGAATCGGTCCGCACGCAACGCTATCTCGCTGACCTACTGACGGCAAACGGCTACGGTGATCAAATCGCTCTGCTCAACGGTCAAAACAACGACCCAGCCAGCGCGGCCATTTACCGCGACTGGCTGGCCCGTCATAAGGATTCGGACGCGATTTCGGGATCGAAGACAGCCGATATGAAGGCGGCAATTGTCGAGGCATTCCGCGACGACAAGTCGATCCTCATCGCAACTGAGTCGGGCGCCGAAGGTATCAACCTGCAGTTCTGCTCGCTTCTCATCAACTTCGATCTGCCATGGAATCCGCAACGCGTGGAACAACGTATCGGGCGCTGCCACAGATATGGGCAGAAGATCGATGTCACCGTCGTCAACTTCCTGAATCTGAAGAATCGTGCCGAGCAACGCGTTTTCGATTTGCTCGATAAGAAATTCCGGCTGTTCGATGGCGTATTCGGCGCTAGCGACGAGGTTCTTGGAGCAATCGAGCGCGGAGTCGATATCGAGCGCCGTATCTTGGAAATCGTGCAGGCGGCGCGCAATGAAGACGAGATCAATAGTGCATTCGACCAGCTACAGTCGGACTTGCAAGCGCAGATCAGCGAACAGGTGCTCGACGCCCGCAAACGGCTCCTCGAAAACGTCGACGAGAAAGTGACGCGTCAACTGAAAACGCGCAATGGCGAGATCCGGAAGCATCTTTCTGATTTTGATCGCGATCTTTTACGTATTGCGCGTGCCGAGTTGCCCGAAGCAGATTTCCATACTGATGATGAGCGCCGGTTCGATTATCGCGGACATACCTACACTACAGAGTGGCCCATCGCAGACGAGCGCGGCTGGCAATTCTTCCGTTTGACGGAAGGCACCCTTGCGCAGCAAGTGATCGCCGACGCGAAAAAGCGCGAGTTCAAGGAGATCAGTCACGTCCGCTTTGATCTCTCGGCATACCCGGGCGTCCTTGCAGATGTGAATCCGCTACGCAGCCGAAGCGGATGGCTGCGTGTCGCCAAGCTTCGGGTGAACACCGCCGCACTCAATCGCGAATATCTGGTTCTGTCGGTTACAGCCGACGACGGCGAAGCGCCGCATCCCGAAACGATTGAGCGGCTCCTGGCTGTTCCCGCACACGTCATCAGTATGGTGGCCGATGTGCCACCGCTTGCCGAGCTCGACACAATCGAAGCCTCACGGAAAGACGATCTGCTTGCGCTGGCGGAAGAGCAAAACAATGCTTGGCTTGAAGAAGAGAGCGAAAAACTGGACGCCTATGCGGAAGACCTCGAACGAGCTTTCGAGGCAGACGTGAAGGCTATGGATGTGGAAATCAAAGCTGCCAAGAAAGCCCTACGAGGCTCCAATCTGGCGATGAGCGAAAAGCTCGCAGAGAAGCGCCGTATCAGTGCGCAGGAAGGAAAACGGGACAAGATGAAAGCTGCATTTTTTGATCGCAAAGCGGAGATTCGTGCCGAAGTGGAGTCGTTGCTCGACAAGATTCAGGAGAACCTGAGGGCATCTCCTGAACTGACGCCTCTGTTTACTCTCCGGTGGGAGGTGGCATGAAGAAGCAGCGCCTTGAGCTGACTTGGCTCGGCAAAGATGCTCGAGTCCATCTCGAACCTCGTATTCTGGTAGAAGACACCGCAAAGTCCTACCATGCTTCGGAACGAGTCGGTTCACATGATATTTTTGATAACCGGCTGATCTTCGGCGACAATCTTCTCGCACTTAAAGCTCTCGAAACTGAATTCTCGGGTCGAGTAAAGTGCGTATTCATTGACCCGCCTTACAACACCGGAAGTGCCTTCACCCACTATGACGATGGAATCGAGCACTCCCTGTGGCTGTCACTCATGCGTGATCGACTTGAACTGATTGAGAGGCTGCTATCGGATGACGGTTCCCTTTGGATAACCATTGACGATAATGAGGCCCATTATCTTAAAGTTCTGTGCGATCAGGTATTTGGTCGGTCCAATTTTATAGCAAACGTAGTTTGGCAAAAAGCCTACACGTCTAATCAGACTGCTATGCATCTTTCGAATACACACGACCACATCCTTGTGTACGCGAAAGATGTAACGAAATTCAAAATAGGAAAAATCTCTCGAACAGAAGAACAAAAAAAATCGTTCAGCAACCACGACAACGACCCCAGAGGGGATTGGAAAGCCGAGAATTTATCAGCAGGCAAGTTCTATTCTGCAGGTCAATTCCCGATCACCGGACCCAAAGGGGAAGTTTTTTTACCTCCGAAAGGTCGCTATTGGCGCTGCAATCAAGAGCAGTATGAGGCATGGCTCAAAGATGGCCGAATAACGTTCGGCAAAAGCGGGGAGGGAAGACCCATGTTGAAAAAGTTCCTCGCTGAGATGAAAGATGGACTGACTGCTAACACCTGGTGGACCCACGAAGAGGTTGGTAGTAACAAAGAAGCCAGTATCGACCTGAAGCGCATGTTCGGGGATCGGGACGATGTATTCCAAAACCCGAAGCCGGAAAAATTAATCTGGCGGATTCTGACCCTCGCCACGAACCCCGGCGACTTGGTTCTTGACTCATTTGCAGGGTCCGGCACGACTGGCGCAGTTGCTCATAAGATGGGCCGCCGATGGATCATGGCCGAGCTCGGTGAGCATTGCCATACACATATTATCCCGCGGCTGACCAAGGTTATTGATGGCGATGATTCAGGCGGGATAACGGAGATAGTTAATTGGAAAGGCGGTGGTGGGTTCCGATATTACAAGCTCGCGCCCTCACTTCTTGAAAAAGACAAATGGGGCAATTGGGTCATTCAGTCCGACTACAATCCGACCATGCTCGCCGAGGCCGTCTGCAAGCTCATGGGCTTCACCTATGCACCGAGCGAGCAATCCTACTGGATGCACGGGCACTCCTCCGAGCACGACTTCATTTACGTCACCACACAGAGTCTGACGCACGACCAATTGCGCGCCATTTCGGAAGAAGTCGGCGACGAACGGAGCCTGCTGGTTTGCTGCAAGGCGTTCAACGCCAAGCCGGATGCCTTCTTGAATCTGACGATCAAGAAAATCCCGCTCGCGGTCCTGCGCAAATGTGAATGGGGCAGAGACGACTATAGTCTGACGGTCCAGAATCTGCCGGAAGCCGAGACGGAGCACGATGCGCAACCTGCACCAACGCCGAAGCGCCGGACATCGAAAGAACAGGCAGACCTGTTTGCGGAAAAGGAATAGTTACAAGAATGAATCGCGAACTTCAAAGCATCATCCAACGACTGTCCCTCCGCAAGCCACAAGCGGATTCGCTCGAAATCCTGGCCGAAGTGCTTGAACGCATTCCGCTCGGAAAGGACATTGCCGACGGCCAGGCTCTTGCGGCCGTTCGTGAGAGATGGTCGTCTTTACAGGATTTCGAGCGCGACTTCCCTTCGCTTTGTTTCGCTCTTGCGACCGGCGTCGGCAAGACCCGCTTGATGGGTGCCTTTATCTCCTATCTTTACCTCACGGGACAAAGCCGCCATTTCTTCGTGCTGGCGCCGAACACGACGATCTATAACAAGCTAATCAACGATTTCACGCCTGGACATCCGAAATACGTCTTCAAGGGGATTGCCGAGTTCGCGACCAATCCGCCGCTCATCATCACGGGCGACAACTACGAAAGCGGTCGCGGTGTCCGGCATGTCGATGGGCGCGCCTCCGATCTGTTTGGAAGCGACGTTCACATCAACATCTTCAACATCGATAAGATCAACAAGGAAGAGGGACCGCGTGGCACCCCGAAGATGAAGAAGTTGCAGGAGACCATCGGCGAGAGCTACTACGACTATCTCTCCGGACTCGACGATCTGGTGGTCGTCATGGATGAAGCGCACCGCTATCGCGCCAGCGCCGGATCAAAGGCGATCGATGGTCTTAGACCGATCCTCGGTCTTGAACTGACCGCGACACCTAAAACGGTCGGGGCTCGCTCTGTCGCCTTTCGCAACGTCATCTACAGCTACGGGCTTGGTGAGGCAATGGCGGACGGCTTCGTTAAAGAACCTGCCGTTGCGACGCGGAAGGATTTCGATCCGAAATCTGTCCCGGAAGAACGGCTTGAACAGATCAAGCTGGAAGATGCCGTTCACAACCACGATCATGTCGCTGTGGAACTGGATCGCTATCATCGCGTGACCGGACGCCCAAAGGTGCATCCGTTTATTCTTGTCGTAGCGCAAGACACGGATCACGCTCGCCGTTTGCGCACATACATCGAGTCGGAGGATTTCTTCCGAGGACGGTTCAAGGACAAGGTGGCCGAGGTCCATTCGGCATTGCGCGGCGAAGAGAGTGAAGAAGCGACCCAGCGCCTCGTTTCACTGGAACAGGATGGGCGCACCGAAATCGTCATTCACGTCAACAAGCTGAAGGAAGGCTGGGACGTTACCAATCTCTACACAATTGTTCCGCTCCGCGCCTCCGCTTCCGACATCCTGACCGAGCAGACGCTCGGTCGCGGCCTTCGCTTGCCATATGGTGAGCGCGTGACGCACCGTGACGACGAAGACTTCGCTGCGGTGGACCGGCTCACCGTCATCGCCCATGACCGTTTCGACGAGATCATTCAAAAGGCGCGCGAGCCAGGTTCGATTGTCATGAAGCATATTGAGATCGGCGAGGGATGCGACGTTTCCTCAGACGGCGCGATGCTTGTGACCGCTCCGTCGATTGTCGAAATCATGATCACGGGTTCCAGCCCTTCCCTGCCGGGACTCGATGAGCCTCCCGCCGTTCAGGTGATTACCCTACAGACGCCGGAGGAAACGCGGACCGCAGAGGTCACGCTTGAGGTCATCCGGAAATTCGAAAGAAAGCTCGGCAGCGCCGACGAACTGCGTTCGGCGGACGTGCAGCGCCAGATCGCTGACGCAGTTCGAGAGATTGTCCGCCCGGCGCAAAGTACGCTGGAAGGCATCATTGCTGCTCCGCGCGTTGAGGAGATCGTGGCGGCCGTCACGCAGATGGTCGCCGAGCGCACGATGTCGATTCCGCAGATCCTCGTCCTGCCGAAGCGACAAACCACGTTCGAGTTTGCCGATTTCGACCTCAAGGACCTCTCGTCGGTCAATGTCCGCCCCATAGACGACGGCCTGATCATCCAGACGCTGCGAACCGAGGCGCGCACATACCTCGCGAAATCCGTTGACGACCCACGCGAAGAACGTCTGGAAGACTACCTTGTCCGATTCCTCATCGAGCGCAACGAGATCGACTACGACGCCCATGCGGATCTGCTGTACAAGCTCGCCGGGCAAGTTGTGGATCGCATCAGCTCGTATCTAGAAACTCGTGCGGAAGTCGAGAACGTTCTCTTGCGCAACGGGCGTCAGCTCGCGGAATTCATCTTCGCCCAGATGATGCAGAACTATGTCGAGACTCCGCTGGGAGATGATGATTATGAAGTCCGCGTAACGCGGGGATTCTCTCTTCTTGAACCTCAGGCTTTCAATGTTGTGCCGGAACAAAAGGTCCGCGATTTCCGAAAAGTAGTGACTCCGATGTCCGACACGAAGCGACAGGTTTTCGGTGGCTTCAGAAAATGCTGCTACTCGCTCCAAAAATTCGACTCCGATCCGGAGCGCCGCTTCGCCGTTCTTGTCGATGCCGATCCGGTCGTTGAAAAGTGGCTCAAACCCGGTCGAGCACAGTTTCAGATTGAGTATCGCTCCGGGGACAACTACGAGCCGGACTTCGTGATTGAAACTGATACCGCGATGGTGATATGCGAGGTGAAGAACCGGGACGAACTTACAGATCCCGTCGTTCTTGCCAAGGCAAAAGCCGCCGTGAAATGGTGCCGCGCCGCCACGCAGCACGCGGAGGAATCGAGGACAAAACCGTGGACTTATGTCCTCATCGGCGATGATCAGGTTATCGGTAGCGCCACCCTGCCAGGGTTGATGGCACGTTTTTCACGCAGCGAGTAGCTATACGGACCGGTGATGCCGGTCCGGTTTCTATCCCTTCAAATCGAATTGAAGAACCTCCTCAAAGACCTTGTTTCTGGCCTTCGCATCCTTTATAAGCGCCGACGCGGGCATTACGTATAGATGCAGTGGAATTTCATCTTTCGAACCAATCAAGAAATCGTTATATACCACTCGTTCAGTTAGCGAAAAAACGTCCTTGAAGCCCGTCTGTTTCATGTCCCTATAAAACTCATAATCGATTTCGACGATCGAGAACGCAAAAACTTCTCGCACCGTTGGAATTCGATCGGCAAGCTCGCTGGCGTACAGTCTACACTGCATTAGCGCCTTATTGTTTTCGAAAATATCCGCGCCGGGTTTTTTAAATTCGATAATAACCAGCTTGTTAGGATGATTTTCATTATCTTTCGAAAAGAAGGCTGCGACATCTGGCCGTCGCTGCTGCTTTGCCTCGATGGCCTCTCCAACCTCTTGGATGATCGTAGCTAGCGCCTGCTCACTATAAATACTGGAATACGACAAAAATTTATCGTCAACCAACCAGACATTATTTTCCCTAATCTCCGAGCCATCACTTCTTTTTGGGAGAATAGCGTTATGGATTGCATCTTCGGCGCTATCCGATGGCATGTTCGCTAACGAGTCAATAACCAACGCCCGATGAACGATGAACCTAGCTAAATCTTCACTCGCAAGGTGTGAAACGTCATCCCAAGAGACGGGTTTCCCACTCTCCAGAGCCTCGACCACTTGATCTTCTTTTCTGGCCTGCTGAGCCCTATAGGTTTTCACCACCTCATCAGCATCTAGCAGAGCAGCGTTGCCATCCAGCGAATCGATTTTGATAAATGGATAGTACCTCTTGAGCTTCTCGATATTATCCGTCTTGAATTGCTCAATATCACCTTCTGCAGACTCATCAATCATTGCCAAGCATTCTTCATGAATGCGCGGCATTAGCTTCTCACGACTGATGGGAGAAACCATGTCGACATCATTATCCGTCCTCGGAAGCTCCAATCGTTGCCGCTCAATATTGGAGCGCTTATTAAAGTAGTCCGACGTGACAAAAATCAGATGCCTGCATACGTCGAACCTCTTACTGATAACGTATTCTTCGATGCAGAGCTCATCAGCACAGAGCATGGCGAAAATACCTTTTCTGGGAGGCTCATCCCTGAAAAGATAACAATTAAATTTTTCACCCTGAAATTCAAACTCCCTAGTCAATTCCGCCTTGATGCTATCTCCCGAAAATATATAGACATCATCGAACGGTTGCCTCGAATTGTGAGTGAACTTTAAGGTTATGCTGCGCCCCGCCTGATGCTTGAGGAAGAGCAGAAGGTGCAGATCATCGCAAATCGAACTAATCAGCTTGGTTACCTGAGTGTTGATTCTGTCCTTCAGGTCCCGCAAGGTGATGCTGGTACTTGAGGCGCCAACGATCGGCGATTTCTTAACATCATCGAGTTTGAAATCCGGGGTATAAGTGAACTCAACCAGCTCAGTCGGGAGCTGACTGGTAATTTCAACCTTATTAGCATATTTAAGGAATGCCAGCCGCCCCACACCTTTGCCACCAATATCGTCTTTGTGGCTGGTACAGATTTCATCGAAGAAGTTCAGATTTTCGGTCGTGAAGCCTTCACCATCATCAACTATGGTGATCTGCTCTAGAACCCTTCTTTCCTCACTACCGGGAGTCAATTCTTGTTGCCTCTCCGAGAAGTGGAGATCGACGGACACGATCTTTCCGCCAGCATGAATAGAATTCGTGACTGCCTCACGAATCACGTCACGAGCGGTAACCCCACCTCTATAGTGCTCGGCAATAAATTTTCGAAGATTGATTCGCGCCATCTTTGCAATGTATCGCTGAGCTATCCATGAACAGGTAGAGCTTACAGCGGCTTCCCCTATGGCTGAAGATTTTTCAGCGCAACTCTTTCGTTTACGCTTCTCGCGTGTACGCTCCCCGCCAGCGCGCTCACGGTCAAGATCAGATCATAGCCTACGAAGGCCCCTCAGCGCGTGCGGTCACAACCGTTCCGATAGTGGCAACGAATATTAGCCATCGGTGCGCGAACAATATCTATGGACCGTTACACGGTCAATCCCGAACTCACGAGCAAGCTGGCTTCGGTTCTCTCCAGCCTCGAAACGCTGCCTTAAGGCGGCTTGCTGCTCGGCCGCAAGTTTAGGCTTGCGCCCCCGATATTTGCCGCCCTCCGCGCGAGCGCGGGCAATCCCTTCTCGCTGACGCGCGACCCTGATACCGTTCTCGAACTCGGCGAACGCCGCGAACATCGTCAGCGCCAGCTTGCCCGCCGGCGTGCCGGTGTCGAATTGTTGTTGAAGGATCACCAACCGCACGCCCCGCGCATCCAGCGCACTGATGGTCGAGAGCACGTCGACCGTGCTGCGGCCGAGGCGATCGAGCGCATAGACCGCGAGGGTATCGCCGTCCCGTAGATATTGGGTGCATGCGGCCCAGCCGCTGCGACTGTCGGCGGCAGTCGTGCCGCTGGTCGCCTCGTCGGCGAACTCCTTTTCAACTATGTAGCCAGCGGCGGCGATAGCCTGGCGCTGATTCTCGACCGACTGCGCGGCCGTGGATACCCTCAGATAGGCTACGACGCTCATACGGTGCCCTCCCTTGATGTCGTTTCCGAAGCGTTCACAAAAACCGGGAAACAGATATACCCGTCCCGGTTCAGGACATGCTTTCCGGGATACAGTGCGGTCGCCGCGAATCCACCCGCGAACCACTGCTGGAAGCGGTCGAAGACCTCTGTTCGCCATAGCGCGAACCGGTCAGGATAGACGACGACATACTCCGGCATAACCAGATCGCACACATAGCCGCCGGATCGCCAGCGTGGGGCCGAGTCGAATTCGACATTCCAGTCGTGATACCGGCCGACCGTGACAAAAACAC
Source organism: Burkholderia sp. AU31624 (assembly GCF_020420065.1). Taxonomy (NCBI): domain Bacteria; kingdom Pseudomonadati; phylum Pseudomonadota; class Betaproteobacteria; order Burkholderiales; family Burkholderiaceae; genus Burkholderia; species Burkholderia sp. AU31624. The sequence continues at coordinate 113,822 of NZ_JAIZRT010000012.1, read as the reverse complement.
CGACGCCCATGACCGAAACGGAGAACGACAGTACCGGGTTCAGGTTGCCAAAGCGCACTTCCATGCTTGTACGGGTCCGCCCGACTACCGTGATCGCGCCAAGGATTCCGTCGAGCCGATTCGCCCACGCAAGGAACGTCCGGCGACACTGAACGTACAGCACCTGCTCTCGTCGAGCTTCGGAAGCCTTGCCCTCGAAACGGGAACGCTTGACGTGCTTTCGCAGGCGGCGCGCCGATGACTTCGTGTAGCGGGAGCGCGTCTCTCGGTACCGACGCGCCATCATTCGGTCAAGAAACCGAACTTTCCGAGAATTCGTCATGGGCCTCATGTATCGCACACTCCGGGCAGAGGTTTGTCGGAGCGCCCCGTGCCGTCGGGCACGTAATCCGCCGTGTAACGCCGGCATTCGATCGACAGCCCGTGGACGTGCAACAGCATTTCCCCCAGTTCAACGAGTAGCCGGCCCAGCGCTGCCGCGTGTGTGGCGCCGACCTCGCCGCCTTGGATCTGCCGCGCCGTGCTGGCCTGAAGCAGGCCGATTGCCGAAAACCCACCATGTACGATCTGCAACGCAGGCTCGGCGGACTCCGCGAGATTCACGAGCAAATCGGGATCGGTCTCCGCGTAATCGGGCTCGCCGGACGCCGTAACGGCCAAGGACGGCAGTTGCCGTAATAAGTCTCGCAGTGGTCGCCGAATCAGGTCCATAGAGGCTGCGGCGGGCGATACAGGAAAGCTTCCCATCAGTATTCCTCTGGAAAAAGGAGCGTCGTTACGCTGCGATCCGCCTCGGTGATCACCCACACGCGCCTTCCCCCAATGTCGTAAGTCGACAGGATGCGCGTGCCGTGCTGAACCGCAAGGCAGTTCGCCCGCGCGTCCTCGGGCGGTACCATGCCCCAGTCGCCGCACATGTGGCGCTTGAGATAATGGTCGGTGGCGATGCCGTGGTGTTCGAGATGGGTCAGTACGCCTCGCGTTGCGACGATCTGGCCGAGCCTGAAAAGCGGCAGTGCAGGCTGTAGCGCACGCCGGCTTGACGATCGGTAGAGCAGGTTTCCGTCCAGGTTTGAGCAGGCCATGAGATTTCTCTAGTGAAGTGAAGGACGATCCGTCACGGCAACCAACTCCAGAAATGCAAAAAGCCAGAGCGCGATGCTCTGGCTTTTGCGGCAGGACGTTGGTCGAGCCGTAACAGCGTCGATGGGATGGCGCAGTGCGCCGGGTATCAAGGAGTCTGTCTATCCGTCATGCTTCGGCGCGCCCGTCACCACCATTCCCTCCGGTTCAGCACGGTCTTCCGGTAGTAATCGACGTTCGCGCATTGTTTGAACATGACGGCCGACACAATCCAGAGGAAGTTGTCGACGGGCACGCTCAGCGCGTCACCGGCCATGCCGAGAAGGACATCGATCACCAGCGCGAGGAGCGATAGCGTGATGGCCTTGCGCCACATGCCAAGGTACAGGTAGTAGAACGGCCCGAACACGAACGCCCAGAGGTTCGAGGTAATCAGCCGTTTCTCCTTGCCGGTAAGCTGCTTCGCCTCCGGCCAGCGCCACCAACGCGTGCGCTCGCCGCCCGCCTTCTCGATGGCGGCAAAGCGCCGCCGCCATTTGTCCGATAGTCCAGCCAAATTGTCGGGGGCCGGTGCTGGTGCCACAAACTCCGGTCGTGTCGGCGGGTTCGCCGGTGTAACGGCCAGCGTCGCAGCGGGTACGGCGGCCGGCTTGCCGCAACCGCTACAGAAAGCGGCGCTCGCACCAAGCTGCGTCCCGCATTGCTCACAAAATGCCATGAAGGTGGTCTCCTAATTGATCGTGACACGCCGCCGGATGGCAGCGCATCAGTCAGATGGGCGTGTGCGGGTTAGCGACCGAGCGCGAGGCGGCAAATGCGGGTCTTCTCGCCGTGCCAGTTCGTCAATGCGCCATCAGCCTGAAACGCCGGCTGCTCCGTCGTACCGCCAAACCGACCTGTAAAGGCGGTGGTCCACGCGTGCCGGGCGTCCGCATACTGCCCGGTGCCGTCCAACTGCACCGTCAGATCGGCTGCAACCGTACCGGTGAGAACCTCGCGGTAGGGATGCTCGCCGTGCGACAGACGGACGAGCTGCGCCTGTCCGTTGTGGATGGTGAGCGTGACTCGATGGGACCAGGCATCCGTGTCGGGCACCGAACCCGAGCCACTGTAGGGACCGCATTGATAGGTGCCGTGCCAGTCGCCTTCAAGGTCCGCGAGTACCAGCGCCCGGCTCACCGGCTGCGGCACGGGCGTAGTCGTTGTCGCCAATGTCGGCGTCTGCGCTGGCGCGGTTGCTGGCGGCGGCGACACTCTGGCTGTTGCCTCCTGCCGGGCGCGTCGCGCGCTCGCCCGGAGCTGTTGCGCCTGCGTGTTGGCGGGATCGAGCAGCAGGATGGCTTCGGCGGTCGCAACGGCATCGTTGTACTGCGCGTGGCGGTACTCGTCCTGCGCCTTCCGCAGCAGTAGTTGCAGTTTGGCGGCCTGACCGGTGCCGGCCTGCGTCGGCGACACCTCGATCGCACCAGTCGCGGGGACGCTTGACGCTGCCGCCGATGGCACTGGCTGCGATGGGGCCGGCGCCGACGCTGCAACCGCTGTCGCGCTCGCCTCCCTAGCCGCGTCGCCAGCCGCAGCGCTGGACGCATCTTCGACCGCGCTGGCTATCGGGGCTGGCGCGCTCGTTGCCGACGCCGAGCCGGCAATGGTCGCCGGAGCCTGAACGCTGACCACGTCATCCGAATGCGAACCGCCACCCCGGAACAGCGACACGACGAGCAGGTTGAGGCGATGGAAGATGCTTTGCGTCCCGCCTGCCTCCCCGTTCTCGGCCGACTGGCCCGAGTCAGCAACAGCCGAACTGGCCTGCAACGCGGCAGCCGTGGCATCGTCGACGGAGGTGAACTGATCGTAGGTCGACGGGTCTCGTGGATTGGGCGGCGATGTGTTCAGGTGCCAGCCTTGCTCGCTTTGAACAAAAACCCGGTCGCCGGTGCCCTGATAGCTGCGTGGGACAGGCGCCTGCTCCTGGCTGATCACTGCGGCAAGAGGAAACGCACCGTAAAAGCAGGGGTCGCTCACGTCGCCCATCGTGACGGCTGCGATGTGCCGGGCATCCTCTTCGCTCACATTCGCACCGTGCCCGATCAGCTCACCCGGATCTTTCAAGGTCAGGACGAACGAATACGACACTTCGTAGCCATCCGGATTCGGTGCGCCGTCGATGCGTCGGACATTGCCGAGTGTCCAGAGCGGGCACTCCCCGTACCGCTCCTGCAACGCGGTTTTGACGTCATTCAGATCCGGCTTCGAATGGTCTTCGTGATTGCACCCGCCTAGAAGGGCACCGACAGCGAAAACCGGCGCGATCAGGCAAAGGCTTCTTCTTGATTGTTTGGCGTGCATGTTCTTGTGTCTGGTTGTGCGCCACCCCGATTACTGCCCCGACCGGAATGACCATCGCCGGCTGCCGGACATATCGCCCGGTACCAGCTCCATCTGTCCCTGCCATCAGCCAGCGCGCGTCGCTTCGCCGATGCCGATTCCCCGCAGCCATGACCCTTCGAGCGACACTCCATTCGACGAATTGTCACTCATAGAGCGGGTAATCATAGAGCGTGTCCCTGAACCGGTCAAACCCATACGCTAGGGGTTCTTTCATTACGAAACCCCGATGGATTACGATCCCCTTGCGCTGTTCGGAAAGCGCCTCATTGAACTTCGCAAGCGGCGCCACTGGTCGCAGGAGCGACTTGCCCTCGAAAGCGGCCTTGCCCGCTCGTATCTGGGCGGGGTCGAACGAGGCAAGCGCAACATCGCGCTCATCAACATCTGCGTGCTGGCACATACGCTTGGCGTGCCGCCTTCCGCGCTGCTCGAATTCAGCGAGCCGGCGACTGCTAAGGAACCGGCCGCTGAAACGACGCCTGACGGCCGCTAAGCCGTTCGGCCCGACCGGCTGATGTACCGGCTTCGGTTACTTGCCGGTCCCTGCTTTGCCGTTCATGGCGTGGATGCCGATCACCCAATGACCGGCGATGTTCTTGAAGTTGGTACGGACGCGGTCGGCAGGTTTGCACCATGGCGCCGGATCAAGGGCGTACTCGATCGTCGTGCCCGAGGCGTGGCTCGCCTTCGCCCGGTGAAACAGGATGTGCCGGCCAACCTCCATCTCGTCGTTGTAGTCGACTAGGATCAGCGCGACATCGGGGATATCCGATACGCGGGAAACCTCCTTGTACACGGTTGCAACGAGTCCCAGCTGCGCCATGAGCGCCGCGATGTGCGTCTCCCCGAGGTAGTACGGCCCTCGTGCTGGATGCTTCGTCTTAGCGATGGCAATCTCCCTCACCTCCTCGATCTTCTTGCCCGAGAGCATCGCGGCGCACGCGAAAACGTCATCGAAATCGGTGGTCTGCGCCGCGAACGGAAACGCTGGGTTGAAGGTCGTCGGCGTGCTCTCGACTCCGGTTGGAAGGACAGGCATGGATCAGGCTCCTGAAAACGCAAAAAAGAAGCGCGCAGCAACGCCTGCCTGGTGGCATCGGACAATTCGGGGCAAATCAGAGGAGAAAAGTGAGGCGAAAATCCGGCAAATTTCCTGCGGATTCGCTCAGGCATGCGCTGCGGCGCGAGCGGCGAGCCGAAAACCGGTTTTTGGTCGGTTTTTCAGCCGTATCATCATTTTATCAGGGTCAAATCACGCCCTCAACGGCGATTTAACTTTGGTCAGGCACGCGAAAATCGACTAATTGCCGGCCCAATTCCGGCGAAAATCGCTGAGCACGACCTCTTTTCCGCTGGCCGCAATATCAAGATAATCGGACCAGACCTGCATCATCTGCCTCCGCTCGGCCAAGTACAGCGCGCGGTTATACGCGGCCCGTACTTTGTTCCGCTCGGCGTGAGCGAGTTGCCGCTCAATCCAGTCGGGATGAAATCCCATTTCATTTAGAATGGTCGACGCCGTGGCACGAAACCCATGTCCGGTCGCGCGTGAGTGGTAGCCCAGCCGGTACAGCGCGTAGAGCAGCGTATTCTCGCTGATCCACTTATTGCGACGCCCGTTGCCCGAAGGAAACACGAGATCTGAACCACCGCCGACGGTCTGCAACTGACGAAGCAAAGCAACTGCCTGCCTCGACAGCGGAACGATGTGCTCTTCGCGCATCTTCATGCGTTCGGCAGGGATGCGCCATTCGCCAAGTTCCAAGTTGAACTCGGCCCAGTTGGCTGCGCGTAGTTCGCCTGTGCGGACGAACGTGTGAACCATCAGTTGAAGCCCGAGCCTAGTTTGGGGATCACCGTCGTACCCAGCCAGCTTGGCCAAAAACTCCGGCAATTCGTCGTGCGACAGTGCGGCATGGTGCTTTCGCTCCGGCGTTTTCAATGCACCCCGCAATTCAGCCGCCGGGTTAGCAACAATTCGCCCAGTTGCGACCGCGTATCGAAAGACCGCATTGCAACGCTGCAAAACCCGCCCCGCTATCTCCAAAGCCCCGCGCTTCTCGATTACACGCAACGCCATCAGTAAGTCAGGGGCGCTGATCGAGCCGATGGGGCGGTCACCCAGCTTCGGAAAAATATCGGCCTCAAGCGAATTCATGATTTTTTTGGCATGAGATTCAGTCCACGCCGATCGCTTCGTCTTGTGCCACTCACGGGCAATGAGTTCGAACGTCGTCGCCTGCTCGTCGGATCTGCGTCGGACGGTCTGCTTTCGCTCGACAACTGGATCAATCCCCTGTTTGATGAGCTTTTTCGCCTCGTCGCGCATCTGCCGCGCTTCGGCTAGCGACACCTGCGGATAGACACCGAGAGCGTAGATCTTCTGCTTGCCATGCAGGCGAAAGGCGAGCCGCCAGTATTTGCCGCCGTTCGGCGTAACGTGCAGGTACATGCCGCCGCCGTCGGCAAGCTTGTACGGCTTGTCAGAAGGCTTAAGGTTCCGAACTCCAGTATCTGTAAGGGACATTTTATTGATACCAACATTTTGAGTGTCGATACCAACCAATATACCATCATCGATACCAGCAATCAGCGCACGACCACGGACACCGAAAAACAAAAAACCCCGCAAAATCAACGATCTTACGGGGTTTTCTGGTCACCGCTGTACGTCAGCGGATGGATATGTGGTGCCGGCTGCAGGACTCGAACCCGCCACCTGATGATTACAAATCAACTGCTCTACCAGATGAGCTAAGCCGGCGTAGCGCGAGATTCTACCTCATTTCACGATCTTGAGGCGAGGTCTGCTGCCACCTTTTGAACCGTCGCCATCGCCGTCGGTTTTCGGCGGTTCGTCGGCGCCTTCGGAGGGCTCCTCGTTCGCACCGCTGTCGGCCACCGGCGTCAACACCGCTGGCGATTCGTCGCGCTGCGCCTCATCCGCCTCCACGGCTTCATCATCGAACGCACCCGAATCCGCGCCTTCACCCGCAACCGCATCGACCTGGAACGCCATGCCCTGCCCGTTCTCGCGCGCATAGATCGCGAGCACGTTGGCAACCGGAATCTCGATCTTGTGCGCCTTCCCGGAGAACCGGGCCGTGAACTCGATCCACTCGTTGCCCATCTGCAACTGGCTCGTCGCCTCGAAGCTGATGTTGAGCACGATCTCGCCGTCACGCACGAACTGACGCGGCACGCGCGTCGAGTTGTCGACCCTCACCGCGATATGCGGCGTGTAACCGTTATCGGTGCACCACTCGTACAACGCGCGCAGCAGATAAGGCTTCGTTGAAATCTCTTGCATCACAATCCTCGAACCCGGAGCGGGGGCGCGGCACGCCGCGCCGCCCTCTCCGTCATGCACTCATTGCACCATCAACGACGCATGACCTTTTCGGACGGCGTCAGTGCTTCGATGTAGGCCGGACGGCTGAAGATCCGTTCGGCGTACTTCATCAGCGGCGCCGCGTTCTTCGACAGCTCGATGCCGTAGTGATCCAGACGCCACAGCAGCGGCGCGATCGCGACGTCGAGCATCGAGAATTCCTCGCCGAGCATGTACTTGTTCTTCACGAAGATCGGCGCGAGCTGCGTCAGGCGATCGCGGATCGCGAGGCGTGCCTTCTCGTGGTTCTTCTCCGCTGCCTTGCCCTTCTCGTTCTCGAGCGTGCTGACGTGGACGAACAGTTCCTTCTCGAAGTTGAGCAGGAACAGGCGTGCACGTGCGCGCTGCACGGGGTCGGCCGGCATCAGTTGCGGATGCGGGAAGCGCTCGTCGATGTACTCGTTGATGATGTTCGATTCGTACAGGATCAGGTCGCGCTCGACCAGGATCGGCACCTGACCGTACGGGTTCATCACCGAAATGTCTTCCGGCTTGTTGAACAGGTCGACGTCACGGATTTCGAAGTCCATGCCCTTCTCGAACAGCACCAGCCGGCAACGCTGGGAGAACGGGCAAGTTGTGCCGGAATACAGAACCATCATGTTTGCGTTTCCTCAAAAAAGCCGAGGGCCGGCACGCGGCGAGCCCCTTCCGGGGTTCCACCTTGCGCCGGCCCCACGCCGGTCAGGCGTGATTACTTGATATCTTTCCAGTACGCGGCATTGAGCCGCCAGGCCAGGAAAGTCAGGACACCGAGAAAGATCAGCACCCATACGCCGAGGCGTTTGCGGGTCTGCTGAGCCGGCTCGGACATCCAGGTCATGTACGCCACCAGGTCGGCAACCGCAGAATCATAATCCACCGCGGACAGTGTCCCCGGTGTGACCTGCTGGAAGCCGACGAGCGTATGGACCTTCTCGCCCGTCTCCTCGTCCGTCTTGTCTTCGAATTTGGCGGTGCGCTGCCCCTGCAGCTGCCACAGTACATGAGGCATGCCGACGTTCTCGAACACCGCGTTGTTCCAGCCGCTCGGCCGTGTATCGTCGCGGTAGAAGCTCCGCAGATACGTATACAACCAGTCGCGGCCGCGCGCACGCTCCTCGACCGACAGGTCGGGCGGCGAGGTGCCGAGCCAGTTCTTCGCGTCTTCGGGCCGCATCGCGACGGACATCGTGTTGCCGACCTTGTCGGTCGTGAACAGGAGATTCTTTTCGATCTCCTTCTGGGATATGCCCAGATCCGTCAGACGGTTGTAGCGCATCAGGTTCGCGCTGTGGCAGTTCAGGCAATAGTTTACAAACAATTGCGCGCCGTGCTGAAGCGAAACGAGATTTTCCGTGTTATCGGGCGCCCGGTCGAGCGGAAAATTACCTTCCGCCCGAACCGCCGGCGCCGCCAGCAGCGCACACGCGGTCGCCCCGATCAGCGCGAGTGTCGAAAGCAGTTTCTTCATGTCGTTCTCTCCTCGCTCACGTTAATGGGGCTTGAAGCGCACCCGCTCCGGCGGCTGCTTGAACGTGCCAAGCGGCGTCCAGACGGGCATGCCGAGGAAGAACGCGAAGTAGATCAGCGCACAGGCCTGCGCGATCAGCGTCGAGGCCGGCGATGGCGGCCGCGTGCCGAGGAACCCGAGGGTCAGGAACGCCACGACGAAGATCCCGAGGAACACCTTGTGGAATAGCGGCCGGTAGCGGATCGACTTCACAGGGCTGCGGTCGAGCCACGGCAGGAAGAACAGCGAGACCACCGCGGAACCCATCACGACGACGCCCCAGAACTTCGACTCCGTCAGGTACATGAACACGACGATCGCCGCGGCCAGCACCGGCAGGCCGACCTTCCACTTGCCGCGCGCGCGGATCAGCGCGAGCACGCCGAGCAGCGCGATCACGATCATCAGGACGATCTTGAACGGGTCGGTGGTCGCGCGCAGCATCGCGTAGAACGCGGTGAAGTACCAGACCGGCGCGATCTCGGGCGGCGTCTGCAGCGGGTTCGCCGGGACGAAGTTGTTCGCCTCGAGGAAGTAGCCGCCCATCTCCGGCGAGAAGAACACGATCAGCGCGAACACCATCAGGAACCCGCACACGCCGAGGAAATCGTGCACCGAGTAGTACGGATGGAACGGGATGCCGTCGAGCGGCACGCCGTTCTCGTCCTTCTTCGCCTTGATCTCGATGCCGTCCGGGTTGTTCGAACCCACTTCGTGCAGCGCGACGAGGTGCGCGATCACGAGGCCGACCAGCACGAGCGGAATCGCGATCACGTGGAACGCGAAGAAGCGGTTCAGCGTGACGTCCGACACGACGTAGTCGCCGCGAATCCACAGCGACAGGTCGGGGCCGACGAACGGGATCGCCGAGAACAGGTTCACGATCACCTGCGCGCCCCAGAACGACATCTGGCCCCACGGCAGCAGGTAGCCGAAGAACGCCTCGGCCATCAGGCACAGGAAGATCGCGCAGCCGAAGATCCACACGAGTTCGCGCGGCTTGCGGTACGACCCGTAGAGCAGCCCGCGGAACATGTGCAGGTAGACGACCACGAAGAACATCGACGCGCCCGTGGAGTGCATGTAGCGGATCAGCCAGCCCCACGGCACCTCGCGCATGATGTACTCGACCGACGCGAACGCGAGCGTGGAGTCGGGCTTGTAGTTCATCGTCAGGAAGATGCCGGTGACGATCTGGTTGACCAGCACCAGCAGCGCGAGGGAGCCGAAGAAGTACCAGAAGTTGAAGTTCTTCGGCGCGTAGTACTCGGAAACGTGCTTCTTCCAGGTGGACGTGAGCGGGAAGCGCTGATCGATCCAGCCGGTGAGACCTGTCGTGGAGACTTCCTTGTTGTCGGCCATCACGCTTCTCCTTTCTCGTCCTTGCCGATCACGAGGGTCGTTGCCGACGTGAACATGTAGGGCGGGATGTCGAGATTCTGAGGCGCCGGTTTGTTCTTGAACACACGGCCGGCGAGGTCGTAGGTCGAACCATGGCACGGGCAGAGGAAACCGCCCGGCCAGTCGTCCGGCAGGTTCGGCTGCGGACCCGGCGTGAAGCGTTGGCTTGGCGTGCAGCCGAGGTGCGTACACACGGCCATCACGACGAGAATGTTCTTGCGATCGGCCCGCGCGCGATATTCGTTCGCGCAATACGCGGGCAACGGCATCGTATAGGGCTTTTCGGTGGTCGGATCGGCCACTTCCTTGTCGGCCTTGACCACGTCGGCCAGCATCGCGTCGGTGCGGTTCAGGATCCACACCGGCTTGCCGCGCCACGGCACGGTCACCATTTCACCGGGCTTCAGCCCGCTGATGTCGACTTCGACCGGTGCACCGGCCGCTTTCGCTTTCGCGGACGGCGCAAGCGACGCCGCGAAAGGTATGACGGTGGCTACGCCTCCCACGCCACCTGCTACGGATGTCGCAATCAGCCAGGTACGGCGGCCGCTGTCGACGCGTTTCTCTTCCTTGTCTCGCATCACACGCCCCACTTCTGAGTTGGATTTTCCGTCACGACTTTTCATTCCGCCGCTAGTTTGCGCGAATGGAGTCGCCATTTACAAGGCCCGGAGATGAAAATCCCTTCGAAGTGATTGATAGTTAAGGGTTTTCCCCCACTATCGGAGCGATTAAATCATTTCACTTTTAAGCATCTGCTACATTGCGAAATTTCGATGCGCTGCCGCAAATCCGGCATTCAGACCGGGTTATGGATATCGATAAAAAGGTGTTCGATATCGAATTCTTCGGACAAGTGGGCGCCAAGTGCCTGGATTCCGTAGCGCTCGGTCGCATGGTGCCCTGCCGCAACGAACGCGACACCGCTCTCGGCAGCCGTGTGCGTCACGTATTCGGACACCTCGCCCGTCAGGAACACGTCCGCGCCGGCGTCGATCGCCGCGTCGAAATAGCTCTGCGCGGCGCCCGTGCACCACGCGATGCGGCGCAGCTGCATGTCCGGATCGCCGAGCACGAGCGGCGTGCGGCCGAGCGTGCGCTCGACCTTCGCGACGAAGTGCTCGAGCGTGACGGGCATCGGCAGCGTCGCCATCCAGCCGAGGTCGCCTTCGCCGAACCGCTGCTCGCCGATCAGGCCGAGCCGGTCGCCGAGCTGCGCGTTGTTGCCGAATTCGGGATGCGCGTCGAGCGGCAGGTGGAACGCGAACAGATTCAGGTCGTTCGCGAGCAGCAGCTTCAGGCGCTGATACCTGCGGCCCGTGATCTGCGGGGGCTCGTTGCGCCAGAAATAGCCGTGATGGACCAGCACGGCATCCGCCCCCCATTCGAGCGCGGCTTCGAGAAACGCGACCGACGCCGTCACGCCGGTAGCGATCTTGTCGATTTTGCGGCGCCCCTCGACCTGGAGGCCATTCGGGCAATAGTCCTTGAAGCGCGCGGTTTCAAGGGTATTGTTCAAGTACAATTCAAGTTCGATCCGATCCATATAAACCTCTAATCCATTCAGATGCTTAGACGCTTCTGGCTGTTCTTCGCGCAGGCGGTTACCGTGCTGCTCGCGCTGATGTTCATCGTCGTGACGCTCAAGCCGCAATGGCTGCAACGGCAAGGACAGCTCGGCAAGCAGCTCGCCACGCCGATCGTCGCGCTGCGGGAAGTCGCGCCGGGCATCGGCGGCGCACCGGCGACCACGTCGTACGCCGAAGCCGCGCAAAAGGCGATGCCGGCCGTCGTCAACGTGTTCTCCAGCAAGGACGGCTCGCTGCCGCCCGACCCGCGCGCGAAAGATCCGCTGTTCCGCTACTTCTTCGGCGACCGCAACGCCCGCAAGCAGCAGGACGAACCGGCCGCCAACCTTGGCTCGGGCGTTATCGTGAGCCCTGAAGGTTACATTCTAACGAACCAGCACGTCGTGGACGGCGCCGACCAGATCGAAGTCGCGCTCGCCGACGGGCGCACGGGCACCGCGAAGGTGATCGGCAGCGATCCCGAAACCGATCTCGCCGTGCTGAAAATCAACATGACGAACCTGCCGACGATCACGCTCGGCCGCTCCGACCAGTCGCGGGTCGGCGACGTCGTGCTCGCGATCGGCAACCCGTTCGGCGTCGGCCAGACGGTCACGATGGGGATCATCAGCGCGCTGGGCCGCAACCACCTCGGCATCAACACGTTCGAAAACTTCATCCAGACCGATGCGCCGATCAACCCCGGCAACTCGGGCGGCGCGCTGGTCGACGTGAACGGCAACCTGCTCGGCATCAACACCGCGATCTACTCGCGTTCGGGCGGCTCGCTCGGCATCGGCTTCGCGATCCCCGTGTCGACCGCGCGCACGGTGCTGGAAAGCATCATCACGACGGGCTCGGTCACGCGCGGCTGGATCGGCGTCGAGCCGCAAGACGTCACGCCGGAGATCGCCGAGTCGTTCGGGCTGACGCAGAAATCGGGCGCGATCGTCGCCGGCGTGCTGCAGGGCGGCCCGGCCGACAAGGCCGGCATCAAGCCGGGCGACATCCTGATCTCGGTCAATGGCGACGAGATCACCGACACCACGAAGCTGCTGAACACCGTCGCGCAAATCAAGCCCGGCACGGCGACCAAGGTGCACGTCGTGCGCAAGGGCAAGGCGTTCGACCTGAACGTGGTGATCGGCAAGCGCCCGCCGCCGCCGAAGCAGGCGCTCGACGAGCAGGACAGCGATACCGAGTGACGTCGGGCGAGCGGCGCACCGCCGCATGCCCGGACACCGTCGGGAAATGACAAAGGGCAGCCGGTTGGCTGCCCTTTTGCTTTGTATCGAAAGACCCGTGTTGCCGGGCAGATGGCCCCGCCCTCCGCTTTCCGACCGACTACGCTACCGGGTTTCGCTCAAGCCCGGCGCCCGGAAGTCCGGCCACCGACGCGCCGCCCGGCGCGTTGCCGTCAACTGGCGGCTTCGCCGTTCTCCGCCTCGCCTTCCTCGGCGGGCTTCTTCGGCACGAAGAACCGCGCCGCCAGCAGCCCGATCTCGAACAGCACGACCAGCGGCAAGGCGAGCATCAGTTGCGAGAACACGTCCGGCGGTGTGACGACCGCCGCGACGACGAACGCGCCGACGATCACGTACGGACGCATCTCCTTCAGCTTCTTCAGCGACAGCACGCCCATCCGGACGAGCAGCACGACGACGATCGGCACCTCGAACGTGACCCCGAACGCGATGAACATCCCGAGCACGAAGCTCAGGTAGTTGTCGATGTCGGTGGTCATTTCCGCGCCGAGCGGCGCGTTGTAGTGCGCCATCACGCGGAAGATCGTCGGAAACACGAGGAAGTACGCAAATGCCATCCCGCACAGGAACAGCAGGTAGCTGCTGCCGACGAGCGGCGCGACGAGCTTCTTCTCGTGCTGGTACAGCCCGGGCGCGACGAACGCCCAGATCTGGTACAGCACGATCGGCAGCGCGATCACGAGCGCGACGAGCATCGTGACCTTCATCGGCACGAAGAACGAGCCGGTGACGTCGGTGACGATCATCTTGCCGTCCTTCGGCAGGTTCTCCATCAGCGGCCGCGCGAGCAGCCGGAAGATGTCGGGCGCCCAGTAGACGAGCCCGAGGAACACGACGATCACGGCCGCGCCCGCGCGAATGATGCGATCGCGAAGCTCGACGAGATGGGAAATGAAGGTTTCTTCCGGGGCGTCGCCCGGGTTCTGCTGGGGGTCGCTCACACCGGCCCTCGGTAGGATTGACGAGCGAGCATGCGCTCGGCTCAGAAGAAGCGCGTCGGCCGGCGCAGGCTGGCCGGCTGGTGACGCGCGACACGCGCGGCGCCCGACTGCACGTGGGTACGGCGGGTGGTCGCGCGCTTGTACCAGGCAGGCGCAGCCGCCTGCTTGACGCGCCAGTTGCGGCGCTTCGGCGCGAGCGCGGCCGAACTACCGCGCCACGACGGCATGGCGGGCGTATCGGACCCCGTCGAACCGGCGTCGCCCGCCGCTTCGTTGAGACCGCCGACCGCGGAATGCCACGTGTCGTTCAGGTCCTTCTCGTGCTCACGCAGGTTGTCGTGAATCGTCGTCTCGACATTGCGCGCGGCCGACTCGAAATCGGTCTTCATCGTGCGCAACGCGTCGAGTTCGATTTCGCGCGAGACCTCGGCCTTCACGTCGTTGATGTACCGCTGCGCACGGCCGAACAGCGCGCCTGCCGTGCGCGCAACGCGCGGCAGGCGCTCGGGGCCGAGCACCACGAGCGCGACGACGCCGATCAGCGCCATCTTCGAAAGACCGAGATCCAGCATCGCGAATGCCTGTCAGCGTACCGGCGTTACGCCTTGTTCGAGTCGGAACGCGTCGTTTCCTTCGCGTTGACGTCGACCGAGCCCGAGCGCGGCAGTTGCTGCGCGTCCGCCGGTGCTTCGCCGTCCTTCATGCCGTCCTTGAAACCCTTCACGGCGCTGCCGAGATCGTTGCCGATGTTGCGCAGCTTCTTCGTACCGAAAACCAGCGCGACGATCAGCAGCACGATCAGCCAGTGCCAAATGCTCAATCCACCCATGATGAAACCTCTCCTCAACCACGCCGCGATGCGGCGTAAATCGCCGGCAACGCGCCGGCTTCGACCATCGATGCGGGGAAACGCCCCGCGCCGTCAACCCATCCGCTGCCAGGGGCGCGGGCCGGCCAGGATATGCGCGTGCAGGTGGTAGACCTCCTGCCCGCCGCCCGGGCCCGTGTTGATCACCGTACGGAAACCGGTTTCGCCGCCCGTATACGCGACGCCGAGCTGGCCGGCGAGACGCGAGACGAGCAGCATCAGCCGGCCGAGCATCGGTGCATCGGCGTCGCTCGCCGCCGACAGCGTCGGCAGATGCTGGCGCGGAATCACGAGCACGTGGGTCTCGGCCGCCGGGCGGATGTCGCGGAACGCGACGAATTCGTCATCCTCGTGCACCTTGGTGCTCGGGATCTCGCCTGCCGCGATCTTGCAGAACAGGCAATTCGGATCGTGACTCATGTTGCTCCTGCAGACGCCCGAGCGCGGCCGGTCAGAACCAGGCCTGCGGATCGAGCGGCTTGTTGTCGTTCAGGTACAGCCAACCCTTGATGATACGGTACAGCGTCCAGATCCATGTGACAAACATCACGGCGAATCCGATCACCACGAACATCAGCGCGAACCCGATCACATACGCGATCAGCGCGCGCCAGAACGTGCGGATCTGCCACTCGAAGTGGGCCGCATACGGCGTGCCGGCCACATCGTCGCGCTTCACGTAGTTGATGATGATCGCGATGATGCCCGTGACGCCGCCCGTCAGCCAATGAAACGCATAGAGGCCGTAGAGCACGTGAGTCAGCGTGCGCAGCCCGTTCAGGCGCTCGGCGTCCGCGGCCCCCGGCACCGACGGCGGCGGAAACTGGCTTGGCGTATCGGTCATGATGCTACCCCCGTTAGATGACAATTCTTACAGCTTACCGCACTGTGGCCATCCCGCGACAAGGGCCTGTCAACCGCCGTTTTCCTCGCGCTCGCGACGCTTGCGCAGGGCCTTCTCCTCGATCCCCGACAGCCCTTCGCGGCGCTCGAGCTCGGCGATCACGTCGGCCGGGCTCAGGTCGAAATGCGACAGCATCACGAGGCAGTGGAACCACAGGTCGGCCACCTCGCCGACGAGCGCGGTCGGCGCGCCGCCCTGGCGCACGTCCTTCGCGGCCAGCACGACTTCCGTCGCCTCTTCGCCGATCTTCTTCAGCACCGCGTCGTCGCCCTTGTGGAACAGGCGCGATACGTACGATTGATCGGGATCGCCGCCCTTGCGGCTATCGATCACGGCCGCGAGGCGCAGCAGCGTGTCTTCGGTCGATTGCGTCATTTGTAGATGTGTTCGGGATCTTTCAGCACCGGTTCGACCGCGACCCAATCGCCGCTGTCGACGGTGCCTTCGAATTTCTGGAAGAAGCACGAATGCCGGCCAGTGTGGCACGCGATGCCGGACACCTGCTCGACCTTCAGCAGCACGACGTCCTCGTCGCAGTCGAGCCGTATCTCGTGCACGTGCTGCACGTGGCCCGACTCCTCGCCCTTGAACCACAGGCGCTTGCGCGAGCGCGAATAGTAGACCGCGCGCTGCGTCTCGATCGTCTTCGCCAGTGCCTCGCGGTTCATCCACGCGAACATCAGCACGTCGTTCGTCGACGCTTCCTGCGCGATCACCGGCACGAGGCCGTTGTCGTCCCAGCGGACCTTGTCGAGCCACGCGGGCAATGCATTCGTTTCCGTATTCATCACAGCCTCACCGGGATGCCCTGGTCGGCCATGAAGCGCTTCGCCTCGCCGACCGTGTGCTCGCCGTAGTGGAAGATACTCGCGGCCAGCACCGCGTCGGCGCGGCCGTCCTTGATGCCGTCGGCCAGATGCTGCAGCGAACCGACGCCGCCCGATGCGATCACCGGCACCGGCACCGCGTCCGACACGCCGCGCGTGAGCGCGAGGTCGAAGCCCGACTTGGTGCCGTCGCGGTCCATGCTCGTGAGCAGGATCTCGCCCGCGCCGAGCTCGGCCATCTTGCGCGCCCACTCGATCGCGTCGAGGCCCGTGTTCTTGCGGCCGCCGTGCGTGAACACTTCCCAGCGCGGCGCTTCGCCGTCGGCCGACACGCGCTTCGCGTCGATCGCGACGACGATGCACTGCGAGCCGTACTTGTCGGCCGCGTCGCGCACGAGCTGCGGGTTCGCGACCGCCGACGAATTCATGCTGACCTTGTCCGCGCCCGCGTTCAGCAGGCGCCGCACGTCCTCGACGGCGCGCACGCCGCCGCCGACGGTCAGCGGAATGAACACCTGCGACGCGACGGCTTCGATGATCGGCAGGATCAGGTCGCGCTGGTCGGACGTCGCGGTGATGTCGAGGAACGTCAGTTCGTCGGCGCCCTGGTCGTCGTAGCGGCGTGCGATCTCGACAGGATCGCCGGCGTCGCGCAGCTCGACGAAGTTGACGCCCTTGACGACACGCCCGGCAGTCACGTCCAGGCAGGGGATGATGCGTTTAGCTAGAGCCATGATGTTGCGCCAAATGCCGCGATGGGACGGCCGGTTGCGGAAAGCCTCGCGCGAGGCTTCCGGTCGGGGCCGCCTGCAGGCAGCCCCGGCGAGCGGGACAACCGCGTTTATGCGTTGTCGAGTTCGCCGTTCAGTTCGTCCGCGCGCCTTTGCGCGGCCGCGAAATCGAGATCGCCGGAGTAGATCGCACGGCCGCAGATCACGCCTTCGACACCGTGCTCCTCGACTTCGCACAGGTTCTCGATGTCCGTGAGGTTCGACAGGCCGCCGCTGGCGATCACGGGGATGCCGACTGCCTGCGCAAGCTTCACGGTCGCCTCGATGTTGATGCCCTGCAGCATCCCGTCGCGGCCGATGTCCGTGTAGACGATCGATTCGACGCCGTAGTCCTCGAACTTGCGCGCAAGGTCGATCACTTCGTGGCCGGTCAGCTTGCTCCAGCCGTCGGTCGCGACCTTGCCGTCCTTCGCGTCCAGGCCGACGATGATGTTGCCGGAGAACGCGGTGCACGCGTCCTGCAGGAAGCCGGGGTTCTTCACCGCGGCCGTACCGATGATCACGTAGGACAGGCCGGCGTCGAGATACTTCTCGATCGTCTCGAGGCTGCGGATGCCGCCGCCGAGCTGGACGGGGATTTCATCGCCGACCTCGTCGAGGATCGCTTCGATCGCCTCGAGATTCTTCGGCTTGCCGGCGAACGCGCCGTTCAGGTCGACGAGATGGAGCCGCCGGGCGCCGAGATCGACCCACTTGCGGGCCATCGCCGCCGGGTCCTCGGAAAAAATCGTGGCCTGGTCCATATCGCCCTGTTTGAGGCGCACACACTGACCGTCTTTGAGGTCGATGGCCGGAATCAGCAACATAGCAATCGGGTGTCGTCGTGGAAAAAGAAAAGAATCCGGCGCGTACCGGCCAATCCGGTACCGCGCCGTCTCGCTAGTTTAGTACAACTCTTTCGGCGCTTAGGCGCGAGCGCGCCGTGCGACAGGCCGTTCGGCCAGATCGACTGTGGCTCGCGCACCACGTTTCACGGTTTCCAGTGTACGAAGTTGCGATACAGACGCAACCCGACCTCCGCGCTTTTCTCGGGGTGGAATTGGGTCGCGAAGAGGTTGTCCCGCGCGACCGCGGACGTAAACGGCGCGCCGTAGGCCGTTTCGCCAACCGTATGCGCCGGGTTGTCCGGCGTCACGTAATAACTGTGCACGAAGTAGAAATACGCGTCGTCGGGCACGCCGTCCCACAGCGGGTGCGGCTGCGACTGGCGCACGCGGTTCCAGCCCATCTGCGGCACCTTGAAGCGCGAGCCGTCGTCCTGCAGGCGGCCGTCGAGCGCGAAACGCACGACCTTGCCGGGCAACAGGCCGAGGCCCTTCGTGTCGCCTTCCGCGCTCCAGTCGAACAGCATCTGCTCGCCGACGCACACGCCGAGCAGCGGCTTGGTGCGCGAGGCCTCGATCACGGCCTCCTGCAGGCCCGATTCGCCGAGGCTGCGCATGCAGTCGGGCATCGCGCCCTGGCCGGGCAGCACGACACGGTCGGCCGCGCGGATCGCGGCCGGCGTGTCGACGATCGCCACGTCGGCGGCCGGTTCGGCCTTCTTGAGCGCCTGCGCGACCGAGCGCAGGTTGCCCATCCCATAATCCACAATCGCAATCGAAGTTTTCATCTCAGTGCAGGCAGTAGCGCCCTCAGTCCATTGACGATGAATTCCACCGCCAGCGCCGACAGCATCAGACCCATCAGCCGCGTGGCGATGTTGATGCCCGTGCGGCCGATCCAGTTCGCGATCGGCTCGGCGAGCCGCATCGCGACGAAACACAGAAAAGCCAGGACCGCGCCGATCGCGACCAGCCCGGCCCGCTCATACCAGTGATGCGAGTTCGCCGCATAGATGATCACCGTGCTGATCGAGCCGGGGCCCGTGAGCAGCGGAATCGCCAGCGGCACGACCGCGATGTTGTCCTTCAGCTCGGCCTCGTGGCGCTCCTCCGGCGTCGATCGCGTGTTGCCGATCTGCGCGTTCAGCATGTTGATCGCCATCAGCAGCATGATGATCCCGCCGCCCACTTCGAGCGACCCGACCGAAATGCCGAAGAAGTCGATGATCTGCTGCCCGAGCAGCGTCGTCACCGTGATCACGCAGAACACCGACACCGACGCGATCCGGATCGTGCGCCGCCGCTCGGCATCCGTCTGCTGCGCCGTCAGGCTCAGGAAGAACGGCACCGCGCCGACCGGGTTGATCAGCGCCAGCAGCGATATGAACGATTTGAGCAGATCCATCGCAAGCCGGCGCCGCGCGCCGAAGCCGTGAGGTTGTCCTTGACGCGCCGTCCGGTCAGTTCAGGTTCAGAGACTGCCCTTCGTCGACGGAATCTGCCCCGCCGCACGCTCGTCCAGCTCCACCGCCGCGCGCAGCGCGCGGCCGAAGGCCTTGAACACCGTTTCGAGCTGATGGTGCGCGTTGATCCCGCGCAGGTTGTCGATGTGCAGCGTGACGCCCGCGTGGTTCACGAAACCGCGGAAGAATTCGATCGACAGGTCGACGTCGAACGTGCCGATCCGCGCCCGCGTGAACGGCACGTGGAATTCGAGGCCCGGCCGGCCGGAGAAGTCGATCACGACGCGCGACAGCGCCTCGTCGAGCGGCACGTACGAATGCCCGTAGCGGCGGATGCCCTTGCGGTCGCCGATCGCCTTCGCGACGGCCTGGCCGAGCGTGATGCCGACATCCTCGACCGTGTGGTGGTCGTCGATATGCGTATCGCCATGCGCTTCAACCTCGAGATCGACCAGACCGTGTCGAGCGATCTGATCGAGCATATGGTCGAGGAACGGCACGCCGGTGGCCAGCTTCTGCTGGCCCGTGCCGTCGAGATTGAGCTTCACACGGATCTGCGTTTCGCTGGTATTGCGAACGACTTCCGCCACACGCATGGCAATTCCTTGACTGAGTCGATGTAAATGGGGATTGATCGTTTCGCGCTGCGGCGCCCAGAGGCTCAACCGGGCAGCGCGAGTTTCAAAGCGGCCAGCAGGCGCGCGTTTTCGTCGGGAGAACCGACGGTCAGCCGCACGCATTCAGCCAGCAACGGATGCATTTTACTCACGTTTTTGACCAACACCCGCTCGGTGAGCAGCGCGTCGAACACGGCGGCCGCGTCCGGCACGCGCACCAGCAGGAAATTGCCGGCGCTCGGGAACACCGTCGTGCCCGGCAGCGCGGCCACTTCCCGTGCGAGACGCGTGCGTTCCGCCCGCAGGTCGGCCGCCTGCGCGTCCAGCACGTCGAGGTGGTCGAGCAGGAAATCGGCGGTCGCCTGGGTCAGCACGTTGATGTTGTACGGCGGGCGCACCTTGTCGAATTCGGTCAACCACGCGGGCGAACCGACCAGATAGCCGAGGCGGATGCCCGCGAGGCCGAGCTTCGACACCGTGCGCATCACGACGACGTTGTCGAACTCGGCGGCGCGCGGCAGCCACGAACGCTCGGCGAACGGCTGGTACGCCTCGTCGATCACGATCAGGCTGTGCCGCGCGGCCGCGACGATCCGTTCGACGTCGGCATCGTCGTACAGCGTGCCGGTCGGGTTGTTCGGGTACGCGAGATAGACGATCGCGGGCCGATGCTCGGCGATCGCCGCGAGCATCGCGTCGACGTCGAGCGTCAGGTCGGCCTTCAGCGGCACGCCGACGAATTCGAGCTGCGCGAGCTTTGCGGAGAGTTCGTACATCACGAAGCCCGGCACCGGCGCGAGCACCTTCGCGCCCGGCTTGGCACAGGCCATCGACATCATGCTGATGATTTCGTCCGAGCCGTTGCCGAGCAGCACGTCGCAGCCGGCCGGCACGCCCATCGCATGGCGCAGCTTGTCGAGCAGCGCGGCCGGGCGCGGCGCCGGGTAGCGGTTCAGCGCGACCTGCGCGAGACGCTCCCCGAGCGCCGCGGCGAGCGGTTCGGGCAGCGGGTACGGGTTCTCCATCGCGTCGAGTTTCACGAACCCGCTCGCGTCCGGCACCGGGTAGCTCGTCATCGCGAGCACGTCGCGGCGGATGATGTCTTGTGGCGTCGTCATGGTCTCAAGCCGGCGTACGTCGCGCCGGCGTCAATAAGTCGGCAAAGCGGCGGCTGCCGCCCTGCACAGGTGTCTCCCGCCCCGACCGTCGGGGGCCGGCCGGGCGGCACATCGGCGCCGGCCACGGCCTCAAGCAGCGTGCTGTCAGTTCTTCATCCGGAATTCGGCGCTCTTCGCGTGCGCCTGCAGCCCCTCGCCGTACGCGAGCTCGGATGCGATCTCGCCGAGCGTCTGCGCACCTTCCGCGCTGACCTCGATCACGCTCGAGCGCTTGATGAAGTCGTACACGCCGAGCGGCGACGAGAAGCGCGCGGTGCGCGACGTCGGCAGCACGTGATTCGGGCCCGCGCAGTAGTCGCCCAGACTCTCGCTCGTGTAGCGGCCGAGGAAGATCGCGCCCGCATGGCGGATCTGCTGGCCCCATTGCTGCGGCTCCAGCGCGGAGATTTCCAGGTGCTCGGGCGCGATGTCGTTCGCGATCCGGCAGGCTTCGGCCATGTCGCGCACCTTGATCAGCGCGCCACGGCCTTCGAGCGACGCGCGGATCACGTCCTGGCGCGGCATCGACGGCAGCAGCTCGTCGATCGCCTTTGCGACGCGCTCGAGGAACGCGCCGTCCGGGCACAGCAGGATCGATTGCGCGAGTTCGTCGTGCTCGGCCTGCGAGAACAGATCCATCGCGACCCAGTTCGGGTCGGTCGTGCCGTCGCACAGCACGAGGATTTCCGACGGCCCGGCGATCATGTCGATGCCGACCGTGCCGAACACGCGGCGCTTCGCCGACGCGACGTACGCATTTCCGGGGCCGCAGATCTTGTCGACGGCCGGCACCGTCGCCGTGCCGTAGGCGAGCGCGCCGACCGCCTGCGCACCGCCGATCGTGAACACGCGATCGACGCCGCCGAGCAGCGCCGCGGCGAGCACGAGGTCGTTCTTCACGCCGTCCGGGGTCGGCACGACCATCACGATCTCGCCGACGCCCGCGACGCGCGCGGGAATCGCGTTCATCAGCACCGACGACGGATACGCGGCCTTGCCGCCCGGCACGTACAGGCCGACGCGGTCGAGCGGCGTGATCTTCTGGCCGAGCACCGTGCCATCACTTTCCGTGTATTGCCAGCTGTGCGTGCCGCACTCGATCTTCTGCTTCTCGTGGTACGCACGCACCCGCGCGGCAGCGGCTTCCAGCGCCGCGCGCGCCTTCGGCGCGAGGCCGTCGAGCGCCGTCTGCAGCGCGTCCTGCGGCAGCTCCAGCGCGGCGACGCTCGTCGCGCTCAGCCGGTCGAAGCGGTTCGTGTACTCGAGCACCGCGGCGTCGCCGCGCGACTTCACGTCGCCGAGGATCTGCGCGACCGATTGCTCGATCGCCGCGTCTTCGCTCGCCTCGAATGCGAGCAGCGCGCGCAGCTCGGCGCCGAAGCCTTCGCTCGTCGAATCGAGCTTGCGGATGGTGATGGACATGGGAGTTCCGTTACGGTGATGCGCTCAACCGCCATTCTGCGACGCGCGTTCGAACGCGTCGAGGATCGGCTTGAGCGCCGTGCGCTTCAACTTCAGCGCAGCCTGGTTCACGACGAGGCGCGACGAGATCGCCATGATCTCCTCGACCTCGACCAGATTGTTCGCCTTCAGCGTGCCGCCCGAGCTGACGAGGTCGACGATCGCGTCGGCCAGCCCGACCAGCGGCGCCAGTTCCATCGAGCCGTATAGCTTGATCAGGTCGACGTGCACGCCCTTCGCGGCAAAGTGCTCACGGGCGGTTTCGACGTACTTCGTCGCGACGCGCAGGCGCGCGCCCTGGCGCACGGCGCTCGCATAGTCGAAACCGGCCGACACGGCCACCGACATCCGGCAGCGCGCAATGTTCAGATCGATCGGCTGGTACAGGCCCGAGCCGCCGTGCTCGACCAGCACGTCCTTGCCGGCCACGCCGAAATCGGCCGCGCCGTATTCGACATAGGTCGGCACGTCGCTCGCGCGCACGATGATCACGCGCAGGTCGGGGTTCGTCGTCGGCAGGATCAGCTTGCGCGACGTTTCCGGATCCTCGGTCACCTGCACGCCGGCCGCGGCCAGCAGCGGCAGGGTTTCCTCGAAAATCCGGCCCTTCGACAGGGCAAGGGTCAGCGGCGCGGTCATGCTTGGCTCCCGGAAAGGCGGCGCACGTTCGCGCCGACGGCGGTCAGTTTGGCTTCCATGCGGTCGTAGCCGCGGTCCAGGTGATAGATGCGGTCGACCAGCGTTTCGCCGTCGGCACGCAGCCCGGCGATCACGAGGCTCGCCGACGCGCGCAGGTCGGTCGCCATCACGTTCGCGCCCGACAGCTTCTCGACTCCCGTCACGAGCGCGGTGTTGCCGTCGATCGTGATGTTCGCGCCGAGCCGGTTCAGCTCCTGCACGTGCATGAAACGGTTCTCGAAAATGGTTTCGACGACTTGCGCGGTGCCCGTCGCGACCGTATTGAGGGCCATGAACTGCGCCTGCATGTCGGTCGGGAACGCCGGATATTCCGACGTACGGATCGTCACCGCCGACGGGCGGCGGTCCATCTTCACGCGCAGCCAGCTGTCGCCTTCCTCGATCGACACGCCGGCTTCGCGCAGCTTGTCGATCACCGCGTCGAGAATGTGCGGGCGCACGCCCGTCAGCGTCACGTCACCGCCGGCCGCCGCGACCGCGCACAGGAACGTGCCGGCCTCGATGCGGTCGGGGATCACCGAATGGCGCGCGCCGTGCAGCCGCTCGACGCCCTGGATCACGAGGCGATCGGTGCCGATGCCGTCGATTTTCGCGCCCATCGCGACCAGCAAGTGTGCGAGATCGCTCACTTCCGGCTCGCGCGCGGCATTTTCGATCACGGTCTCGCCGTCGGCGAGCGTCGCGGCCATCAGCAGGTTTTCCGTGCCCGTCACCGTGATCATGTCGGTCACGATGCGCGCGCCCTTCAGGCGCTTCGCGCGGGCTTCGATGAAGCCGTGCTCGATGCTGATCTCGGCGCCCATCGCCTGCAGGCCCTTGATGTGCTGGTCGACCGGACGCGCGCCGATCGCGCAGCCGCCCGGCAGCGACACCTTTGCCTCGCCGAAGCGCGCGAGCAGCGGCCCGAGCACGAGGATCGACGCGCGCATCGTCTTCACGAGCTCGTACGGCGCGACGAGGTTGTCGACGCGCGACGCGTCGAGCTGCACGCGGCAGCCGTCCGTCTCGCTCTTCACGCCCATCTGGTTCAGCACCTTCAGCGTGGTCCGCACGTCCTTGAGATTCGGCACGTTGTCGAGATCGACCGGGTCACCGGTGAGCAGCCCCGCGCACAGGATCGGCAGCGCGGCATTCTTCGCGCCCGACACGACGATCTCGCCCGACAGGCGGTGGCCGCCTTCGATCACGAGCTTGTCCATCCCATGGCCATGCGCTTCCCCGTTGGCGGCCGGGTGTGCCGTGGCGACGCTCTGGACGGCGTCGCGCTCGTTGACGGTGACTTGCACTCAGTGATTTCCGTTTATGCGTTCTGCCATTCGGCGGGCGTCAGCGTCTTCATGCTGAGCGCGTGAATTTCCTGTTTCATGCGGTCGCCGAGCGCCGCATAGACGAGCTGGTGCCGCTGGATCGGCCGCTTGCCTTCGAAGGCCGCCGACACGATCGTCGCGAAGAAATGCTGGCCGTCGCCTTCGACTTCCAGATGCGTGCAGGCGAGACCGCCGGCGATGTATTGCTTGACCTGTTCGGGAGTCGGCAACATGGTGTAAGGCTCCTGTCGGCGCGCGCCGCCCGGATGGCGGCCGCTGCCTGTCGATATCAATGACGCAGTTTGTAGCCGGTCGCGAGCAGCCGCATCGCGATCAGCGCGAGCAGCACGAAGAAACCGGTGACGATCGCGAGGCTCGCGAACGGGTTGATGTCGGACGCGCCGAAGAACCCGAAACGGAAGCCGTCGATCATGTAGAAAAACGGATTGAGACGCGAGATCTCGCGCCACACGGGCGGCAGCGAGTGCGTCGAATAGAACACGCCGGACAGGAACGTCAGCGGCATGATCAGGAAGTTCTGGAACGCGGCGAGCTGGTCGAACTTCTCGGCCCAGATCCCGGCGATCAGGCCGAGCGTGCCGAGGATTGCCGAGCCGAGCAGCGCGAACGCAATGATGAACAGCGGCGCCGCGAAATGCATCGGGATAAACCAGATCGTCACGACGAACACACCCGCGCCGACCGCGAGGCCGCGCACCACGGACGCGAGCACGTACGCGCCGAAGATGTCGCGGTACGACAGCGGCGGCAGCAGCATGAACACGAGGTTGCCGGTGATCTTCGACTGGATCAGCGACGACGAGCTGTTCGCGAACGCGTTCTGCAGCACGCTCATCATCACGAGGCCCGGCACGAGAAAGCTCACGTACTCGACGCCCGGATAGACTTCGACGCGGCCCGACAGCGCGTGGCCGAAGATCGTCAGATACAGCAGCGCCGTGACGATCGGTGCGCACACCGTCTGGAACGACACTTTCCAGAAACGCAGCAGTTCCTTGTAGAACAGCGTTTGAAACCCGCTTCCCGACACTCGCCGGGCCGCCCCAAGAGTGGCGGGCGCCCCCTCGGGGGGCAGCGAACGCAGTTCGCGTGGGGGTTGTTGATTCATGCCAGACCCTCGATGACCTCGGCCCCGTTCATCACCTGGACGAACACATCCTCGAGGTCGGCCTTGCGGACCTCGATCTCGTCGAACGTGCAGCCCGCCGCGCGGCACTGCGCGAGGATCCGCTCGACATCGTCATAGCTCGTGAGGCGCAGCAGGTGCTCGCCCGGCGCGCGGGCGGCCGGGTCGGACTCCAGCCCGCGCAGCTCGGACGGCAGCGCGCCGGTCGCGAGGCGCAGGTAGAGCTGCAGCCCCGCGAAGCGGCGCAGCAGCGCATCGGTGCGGTCGAGCGCGACCACTTCGCCACGGCGCAGCATCGCGATGCGGTCGCACAGCGACTCGGCTTCCTCGAGGTAATGGGTGGTCAGCACGATCGTGTGGCCTTCGCGGTTCAGGCGCGAGATGAATTTCCACAGCGTCTGGCGCAATTCGACGTCGACGCCGGCGGTCGGTTCGTCGAGCACGATCACGGGCGGCCGGTGCACGAGCGCCTGCGCGACCAGCACGCGGCGCTTCATCCCGCCCGATAGCGCGCGCATGTTCGCGTCGGCCTTCTCGGTGAGGTCGAGATTGGCCATCACTTCGTCGATCCAGTCGTCGTTGCGGCGCAGCCCGAAATAGCCGGACTGGATCCGCAGCGTCTCGCGGACGGTGAAGAACGGATCGAACACGAGTTCCTGCGGCACGACGCCGAGTGCACGGCGCGCGCCACGGAAGTCCTTGACGACGTCGTGACCGCGCACCGAGATACTGCCTTCGTCGGCCCGGGCGAGCCCGGCGAGGATACTGATGAGCGTGGTCTTGCCTGCGCCGTTGGGGCCGAGCAGACCGAAAAACTCGCCTTCCTCGACCGACAGGCTGACGCCCTTGAGCGCCTGAAGCGACTTGTAGCGCTTCTTGACGTGACGGATTTCTATGGCTGACATGACTGTGCGCGACGCCAGGGCCGCGACGCCTATTCTGTGCTTGCTGCGTATGAAAATGGGGGCCGGACGCCGATTGGCTGCCCCGCAAAACGCTTGATTATAGGGCAAACCGGCTGGGGGAGCCGGTGCCGGAGGCACGCGGCCTGAAGCTTGCGCGCGCCGGGCGGCGCGGCAGGCTCCGGTCGGACAGGGTCAATGTCGCCCGGTGCCGTCGATGAGCGCGTCGACGCCGTACGCGCGCGCGAGGCTGGCGAGCTTCGGGGGGAGATTGTGGATGTCGAGGGTCGCGCCGCGCGCTTTGGCGGCACGTTGCCATGCGAGCAGCACGGCGAGCGCGGACGAATCGAACTGCGTCAGCGCCGCGCAATCGACGGCGGTCGCGCCCGCGCCGATGCGCGCAAGACCGTCCGCGAGCGCGGACTTCGCGCTCGCGACGGTCAGCGAGGAGCCGGCTTCGAAGCCGCTCACGACGCTTGCTTGCCGGCGGCAAGTTGCTGGTTGCGCTGCGTGAGGAACTGGATCAGGCCTTCCACGCCGCTTTGCTGGATCTTCTCGTTGAACTGCTGCTGGTACGTCTGGATCAGCCACGCGCCGAGCACGTTCAGGTCATACACCTTCCAGCCGTTGGCCGTCTTGTACAGGCGGTAGTCGATCTGGACCGGCTGGCCGTTGTTCATCGCGACCGTCTTGACCACGACATCGGTATCGGCCGGATCGGCGCGGAACGGCGGGTACTGGATCTGCTGGTCCGGCTTCAGCTGCGCCAGCGCGCCCGAGTACGTGCGGATCAGCAGCAGCTTGAACTGCTCCTGAACCTGCTGCTGCTGCTCGGCCGTCGCCGTGCGCCAGTTGCGGCCCATCGCGAGCTGCGTGGTGCGGCGGAAATCGGTGTACGGCAGGATGTCCTTGTTGACGATCGTAATGATGCGGTTGGTGTCGCCCTGCTTGATCGTCTGCTGCTTGACTTCGTCGAGCACCTGCTGCGTCGCCGTCTTGATCAGCGCCTGCGGGTTCGACTGGTCGACTTGCGCGTGGGCTGCGCTGCCGAACGAGAACAGCGCCGCGAAAACGGGGATCAGGAACAGTTTTTTCATCATAGTGGCCTGCATGAATGAGTCGATGCGAAGGTTGGAGCAGGTAGCTTACGCGCAAGTTCGCATACGCTACCGACTGAATCGTTTCCGGCTGTAACGAATGTAAATCCGTCAGTGCAGCCGGATGCTCGGGAACCGGAACCCGCCCGGCGACGGCGGCGCCACCTGCATCGCCGGCACGTTCGTCTCGCTGGCCGGGTTCGGCGATTCGGCCGTGCCCGAAGCCGGCGCGGCCACCGCCGCGCCCGATGCGCCTGCCGGCGCCGTTGCACCGCCCACCGCCGCGGCGCCCGCCGCACCGGCCGCGCCAGCTGCCGCCGGTGCCGCGCCGTCTTCCGGCAGGTCGTACTTCGGCAGCGCATCGTTGCTCGACGTCGCGGCCGCCTCGCCGCGCGCGTTGCTGATCAGCATCTGGCGGCGCTGCAGGTATGCGTTACGGACGAACGAATACTTGTCGAGCGCCGCGGCATCCAGCACGTCGCCCGCGCCGAGCAGGTTCGAGCGCGTGTTGACGAGGTTCACGCCGAACAGGCCCCAGCTCAGGCCATCCGGTTTCACGTACGTGAGCGGGTTGCCGACGTAGTCGACGCCCAGGCCCGCCGTGTCGCGCAGCGTGCTCGGGCCGAGCAGCGGCAGCACGAGATACGGGCCCGACGGCATGCCGTAGCGGCCCATCGTGATCCCGAAGTCGGCCGTGTGCTTCGGCAGCTTCGCGATCGTCGCGACGTCGAACAGGCCGCCGACGCCGAACACCGTGTTGATCACGACGCGCATGATGTCGCCGACGCCGTCGGCAATGCGCAGCTGCACGATGTTGTTCGCCGCGATGTAGACGTCACCGATGTTCGAGAAGAAGTTCGTCACGCTGTCGCGCACCGGCTGCGGCACCACGTACTGGTAGCCCTTCGCGACCGGCTTCAGCGCATACGTGTCGACCGTGTCGTTGAACTTGTACATCGACCGGTTGAAGCCTTCGAGCGGATCGCCCTTGGTCGGCGTCTGCACGGTCGCGCAGCCGCTCAACGCGGCGACTGCCGCTACCGCCAGCGCGGCCTGCCTGATGCGGATCGTCTGCATGGTCATTCCCTCTTGTTTTCTCTCGTGTGGTTATTGGGCCGCCGAACCGGACGCAGCGGACACCGCCGACGCCGGCACCGCCACCGGTGCGGGCGCGGCGGGCGCGACGGCCGACGCGCCGGCTGCCGGCTTCGCCCCGCCCGCATCGGCGGCCTTGCTGTACAGGAACTGGCCGATCAGGTTCTCGAGCACGATCGCCGATTGCGTCATCGTGATCGTATCGCCCGACTTCAGCATTTCGGTGTCACCGCCCGGATCCAGGCCGATATATTGCTCGCCGAGCAGGCCCGACGTCAGGATCTTCGCCGACGAATCCTTCGGGAACTGATACTGGCCGTCGACATCGATCGTGACAAGGGCCTGGTACGTATTCGTGTCGAAGCCGATCGACTTCACGCGGCCGACCACGACGCCCGCGCTCTTCACGGCCGCGCGCGGCTTCAGCCCGCCGATATTGTCGAATTTCATCCTCACCGAATAGGTCGGCTGAAACGACAGCGAGCTCATGTTGCCGACCTTGAGCGCCAGGAACAGCACCGCAAGGAAGCCCACCACCACGAACAGGCCGACCCAGAAGTCGAGAGCAGTCTTTTTCATCGTCATCCCAAAATTTGGCTTGGCTGAGGCTTAGCTGAACATCAGCGCGGTCAGCAGGAAATCGAGGCCGAGTACGGCGAGCGACGCGAACACGACCGTCTTGGTGGTCGCGCGCGACACGCCCTCGGGCGTGGGCTTCGCTTCATACCCTTGATACAGCGCAATGAAGGTCACGGCGAACCCGAACACGATGCTCTTGATCACGCCGTTGCCGACGTCGGCCCAGACCTGCACGCCGCCCTGCATCTGCGACCAGAACGCACCCGGATCGACGCCGATCAGCACGACGCCGACGAAGTAACCGCCGAGCACGCCGACCGCGTTGAAGATCGCCGCCAGCAGCGGCATCGCGATGATGCCCGCCCACATGCGCGGCGCGATCACGTTCTTGATCGGGTCCACCGCCATCATCTCGAGCGCGGTGAGCTGTTCGCCGGCTTTCATCAGACCGATCTCGGCCGTGAGCGACGTGCCCGCACGCCCCGCGAACAGCAGCGCGGTGACGACCGGCCCGAGCTCACGCACGAGCGACAGCGCGACCAGCAGGCCGAGCGCCTGCTCGGAACCGTAGCGGTTCAGCGTGTAATAGCCCTGCAGGCCGAGCACGAAGCCGACGAACAGCCCCGACACGGCAATGATCACGAACGAATAGTTGCCGAGGAAGTGGATCTGCTTCGTGACCAGCCGCGGCCGGCGCAGCAGCGGGAAGAATTCCAGCACGAGGCGCACGAACAGCCGCGTGCCGTAGCCCGCGCGTTCGAGGCCGCCGATGACGTAACGTCCGATCGCGCTGATCATGCGCGCCCTCCGCCGAGCCCGAAATCCGCTGCGAGCGGCGGGCTCGTGTAATGAAATTTGAACGGGCCGTCCGGCGCGCCGTCGATGAACTGCCGCACGCTCGGATCGGTCGACGCGCGCAGCTCGTCGGGCGTGCCCTGCGCGAGCACGCCGCCGTTGGCCAGGAAATACACGTAGTCGGCGATCGCGAACGATTCCGGCACGTCGTGCGTGACGAGGATCGACGTGGCGCCCAGCGCCTGGTTCAGCGTGCGGATCAGGTTCGCGGTGATGCCGAGCGAGATCGGATCGAGGCCTGCGAACGGCTCGTCGTACATGATGAGCTGCGGATCGAGCGCGATCGCGCGTGCCAGTGCGATGCGGCGCGCCATCCCGCCCGACACCTCGGACGGCATCAGGTCACGCGCGCCGCGCAGCCCGACCGCGTTGAGCTTCATCAGCACGAGGTCGCGGATCAGGTCTTCGGGCAGGTCGGTGTGCTCGCGCAGCGCGAACGCGACGTTCTCGAACACCGACATGTCGGTGAACAGCGCGCCGAACTGGAACAGCATGCCCATCTTGCGGCGCAGCGCGTACAGGCCGTCGCGCGTTTGCGCGCCGACATCGGCGCCGTCGAACAGCACCTGGCCGCGGCGCGCGCGCACGAGGCCGCCGATCAGGCGCAGCACGGTCGTCTTGCCGCAACCCGACCCGCCCATGACCGCAACCACCTGCCCACGCCCGAAGCGCAGGTTCAGGTTGGACAGGACGAGGCGGTCGCCGTAGCCAAAGTCGACGTCGCGAAGTTCCAGCAGTGTCTCGGTAGGAGTGGGGCTCACGGAGCTGACAGTCCTTTTACGCAGAACGCCGAATTATAGGGCCTGCATTGGAATGATGTCGTGAAGCCGTTCCGGGCCCTGCGGTCAACGATTGTCAAATTGTCCGGGAAAACATTGCTGCAGCGCAGCAATGGCGGCCCGATAGTCGGTCGCGCCCGTCACCGCACTGACCACCGCGACACTGCCGACGCCCGTTGCCAGCACGCCCGGCAGCGCGTCGAGCCCCACCCCGCCGATCGCGACGAGCGGCGCCTGGGTGCCAGCGAAGCGCGCATAGCGGGTGATCCGCGCGAGGCCCTGTGGCGGCGCAGCAACGGCCTTGGTCGCGGTCGCGTACACGGGGCCGAGCGCGAGGTAGCTCGGGCGCTCGTGCAATGCCCGCAACATTTCGTAATAACCGTGGCTCGAAAGTCCGAGCCGCAGGCCCGCGCGCGCGATCGCGGCCAGATCGGCCGTCTCGAGGTCTTCCTGGCCCAGATGAACGCCGTACGCCCCCTCTTCTGCGGCGATCTGCCAGTGATCGTTGATGAACACGCGCGCATCGGAATAGCGGCGCCCGGCCGCGACCGCGCGGGCGATTTCCCGCCGCAAGGTGTCCGGCGTCGCGCCTTTCACACGCAGTTGCACGGTCCGCACGCCGCAATCGAGCACACGCTCGACCCATTCGGCGTCCGGCACGACCGGATACAGGCCGAGTTGCGCGGGACACGGCGCGAACGCGGGTTCGGGCGCGGCCGGCAGCCCGGCGACCCGCGGAAACCGCGCGGCGTCGACCGGCCACGCATCGGCGGCGCGGGTTTCATCGCCGTCGCGCCAGGCCAGCGCCAGCACCAGCGCGTCGATCGGCGCAAAGCCGCAATCGAGGAACGCCGCGAGCGCGGCGATCCAGTCGTCCCCGAGCGGATGCGCGGCGTCGAGCGCGTAACGCGCGCCCGCCGTGTGAAACACCGCGCCCTGCTCGTCGAATTCGATCGCGACGGCGCCCGGCGCCGCGGGCCGCGACGCGGCCGACACGCGCGCCTGCGCGGCGCGGTCGCCAGCCGAGACGATCAGCACGTCGCCATCGGCCGGCACATCGGGCACCGCGACGCAGAGCCGCCAAGGCGCAGCGCCGCGCGGCCAGTCGCCGAGCCGCGCGCGAATCCGCTCGGCCGCTTCGGCCAGTTCGTCGGCCGGCGGCCAGAATGCATCGGCGAAACGCGCGCTCATGCGGCGCCTCCGTCCTGGTGCCAGAACGGCATCCCGACGACCGGCGTGCTCGCATGCGCGGTCTCGCGCGCATCCATCGGCCCGGCGAGATACGCGGCACGGCCGGCCTCGACGCCCTGCGCAAACGCGCGCGCCATGATCTCGGGATGCGTGGCCTGCGACACGGCCGTGTTCAGCAACACGCCGTCGAAGCCCCACTCCATCACCTGGCACGCATGCGACGGCACCCCGAGCCCCGCGTCGACGATCAGCGGCACGTCCGGCAGCCGCTCGCGCAGCACGCGCAGGCCGTACGGGTTCACGACGCCCTTGCCCGTGCCGATCGGCGCGCCCCACGGCATCAGCGCCTCGCAGCCGACATCGAGCAGGCGCCGGCCGATCACCAGATCCTCGGTGCAGTACGGCAGCACCTTGAAGCCGTCCTTGACCAGTTGCGCGGCCGCTTCAATCAGGCCGACCGGGTCGGGCTGCAGCGTGTAGTCGTCGCCGATCAGTTCGAGCTTGATCCAGTCGGTGCCGAAGACCTCGCGCGCCATATGCGCGGTGGTCACGGCTTCGGCGACGGTCTGGCAACCGGCCGTGTTCGGCAGCAGCGGCACCGCGTGGCGCTTGAGCAGGTCGAAGAAGCCGGCTTCGGCCGTGCCGCCGGTCATCTGGCGGCGCAGGGCGACCGTCACCATCCCGGGACGCGACGCGGCGATCGAATCGGACAGCGACTGCAGCGACGGATAGCGCGACGTGCCGAGCAACACGCGGCTTGCGAAGGTTTCGCCGTACAGCGTCAGCGCGTCGGCGGAGGTGAGGGACGTCATGTCGTTTTCCTGAAAGAGCGGGGACGAAGCGTGAACAACGCGGCGGCGCTCAGCCGCCCGCGACCGGGTGCACGACGTCGAGCTTGTCGCCCGCCGCGAGTGCGCGCGCCGCATGCTGCGTGCGCGCGACGAAGTTGCCGTTCAGCGCGACCGCGTACGGCGGACGCGCGCCGTACGCGGCGAGCGCGTCGGCCACCGTTGCGCCGTCGGGCAACGTCAGGTTCTGTTGGTTGATCTGGATGTCCATGGGGCTTCGTCGAATTCGGTCGGCAGCGCGCGTCAGGCCGGCTGACGCGCGTCGTTGCGGTGATGAAGGAGCGTCGGCCAGCGCTCGGCGTCGCGCCACGCGGCGAACGCATCGGCATCGCCGAACGCGCCGCCGAGCGCGGCTTCGGCGAACGCGACCGCCGCGTGCGCGACTTCCGGCGCGATCATGAAGCCGTGCCGGTACAGGCCGTTGACGGCGAGCGTCGACGCGCCGTCCCAGATCACCGCCGGGCGATGATCGGGCAGCGTCGGCCGGCATTGCGCATTGAGTTCGAGAATGCGCGCCTCGCCGAACGCCGGATGCACGGAGAACGCCGCGCTCAGCAGTTCGAGCGCGGAGCGCACGCTGACGGGCGACATGTCCTCCCCCTCCACCTCGGTCGCGCCGATCACATAGAGATCGTCCTGCTTCGGCGCGATGTACAGCGGGTAGCGCGGATGCAGCAGCCGCACGGGCCGGGTGAGCCCGATGCCGGGCGCGCGCACGCGCGCGACTTCGCCGCGGATGCCGCGCAACGCGGGCAGCGCGGGTTTCGCGCCGAGCCCGCGGCAATCGATCGTGAAGTGCGCGGCGGGCAGGTTCGCCTCGTCGATCGTGACGTGCCAGTGCAGGTCGACGCCGCGCTCGACGAGGCCGGCCGCGAGCGCGTGCAGCGCCTGGCGATTGTCGAGCTGGCCTTCGTTCGGCAGCAGCAGGCCGCGCGCGAAGCGGCCCGCGAGCACGGGCTCGGCCGCGTCGACCTGCGCGCCGGCGAGCGTCACGAAACCGCGGTCGAACAGGTCGGCCGGCGCGTTCGCGCGCACGCGCCGCTCGAACAGCGGCGCCTCCGCGCGATCGGCGTGGTGCCAGACGACGAGCGTGCCGTGCTGCTGGAAGAAGACGGGTTCGGGCAGTTCCGCGAGCCACTGCGGCCAGCGCGCGAGCGACGCGGCGCCCAGCTCGGTGATCAGCAGCTCGGCGCTCGCCGCTTCCGCGAGCGGCGCGAGCATCGCGGCCGCGATCCACGCGGCCGACTGCTCGCCGTCCGGGCCGCCGCGCTCGTAAAGCGCGACGCGATGCCCGTCGCCCGCGAGCCGCCAGGCGATCAGGCGGCCGACGAGGCCGCCGCCGAGCACCGCGAAATCGGGTTGGGAATCCCGGACGTTCATCGCGCGCCCTCCGCGCGAGCACGCACGACGAGTGTCGACGCGCACGCGCCGCCGCATGCGGACGCACGCGGCATCGGGCCGGGAATCATGCAAAAGACTGAAGATTGTGCGGTCATCATTCCTTCCGTAACGCGCAAGGCGCGTACCCAAAAGGACGAAACCGGCAGCAAAGGCCGGCCGGGCGGGACAAGGGCGCTGACCATGTGGGATGGCAGCCAGCGCGACCCGGCGGGATCAGAAACTTCCCTCGCCGGTATTACCCGGATCGGGTGCGAAGGGTCTTTCTCAGCCTCATCGCGCTGTCCGGAACATCTGCCGGCCGCGCCACGAAGCACCCCTGTTTCGTCGTCGGCCATTAGACCATAAAAGCGGAAAGCGCCGCAAACTGTCCCCCTTGCGGCAAATTCGCCGACGTGCCGCGCCGCTCTGGCACAATGCCCGCAGGCCGGCCGCGCGAGCGGCCGGTTGCCGCGTCACCGCCGGCCTTAAGTGCCGTTTAAGACGCGCGGGCGACCATCCGGACGCCCGCCGTCAGTCGGCGCCGCGTCCCGGCATGCCGTATCGCGGCGCGCGCCCGGCTTCGCCCGGCCCGCGCGCCGGCTACTCATCAGGAAGCACATGACCCAATCGATCGATCCCGTCCGCTCCGCCTCCGACGCGCCGCAGGACGAGCGCCCGGTATCCGCATGGAGCCTCATCAAGCCCTACTGGGTATCGTCCGAATGGAAAATCGCGTGGGGCCTGCTGGTCACGATCATCGCGATCAACCTCTGCGTGGTCTGGATCAACGTCCGGCTGAACAAGTGGAACGCGGAGTTCTACAACGCGCTGCAGTCGAAGGACGTCCACGACTTCCCGAACCTGCTGATGCAGTTCTCCGCGCTCGCGTTCGCCTTCATCATCCTCGCCGTGTACGGCCGCTACCTGCGGCAGATGCTCGGCTTCCGCTGGCGCCAGTGGCTCACCGACCGCTTTCTCGGCCAGTGGCTCGGCGATCGCGCGTTCTACCGGATCGAGCGTGACCGCCTCGCCGACAACCCCGACCAGCGGATCACCGACGACCTCCAGTCGTTCGCGACGACCACGCTCGCGCTGTCGCTCGACCTGCTGTCGACGGTCGTCACGCTCGTGTCGTTCATCACGATCCTGTGGTCGCTCGCCGGCGCGCTGACGATTTCGCTCGGCGCGACGCCGATCGCGATCCCCGGCTACATGGTGTGGGCGGCCGCGCTGTACGCGGTGGTCGGCTCGCTGATCATCCAGAAGGTCGGCCATCCGCTCGTGTCGATCAACTACCAGCAGCAGCGCGTCGAGGCCGACTTCCGCTTCGGGCTGATCCGCGTGCGCGAGAACGCCGAGCAGATCGCGTTCTACGACGGCGAGCAGACCGAGACCGGCAACGCGCAAAACCTCTTCATGCGCATCCGCGACAACTGGTGGCGCGTGATGAAGTACACGAAGCGGCTCACGTTCGTGCTGAGCTTCTACGGGCAGATCGCGATCATCTTCCCGCTCGTCGTCGCCGCGCCGCGCTATTTCGCGGGTGCGTTCTCGTTCGGCGTGCTGATGCAGATCTCGTCCGCGTTCGGCACCGTCAGCGATTCGTTCTCGTGGTTCATCAACAGTTACTCGACCCTCGTCGAATGGCGCGCCACCGTCAACCGTCTGCGCGAATTCAAGCGCGTGATGAGCACGTCGCACCTGAAGGAAAGCCTGTCGCCCGCGACCGAGCACGGCGGCATCAACCTGCACTACGTCGACGGCGCGAAACTGTCGACGTCGTCGCTCAAGCTCGCGCTGCCCAACGGCAACGCGCTCGCGAACATCGGCAGCGTCACGATCGAGCCCGGCTCGCGCTGGCTCGTGATCGGCAAGTCGGGTTCCGGCAAGAGCACGTTCATGCGCGCGCTCGCGGGCCTGTGGCCGTTCGGCGACGGCGCGATCGACGCGCCGGTCGGCGCGCGGATGATGTTCGTGCCGCAGACGAGCTACTTGCCGATCGGCACGCTGAAGGCTGCGCTCACCTATCCGGCGACGGCCGACGCGTTCAGCGACGAAGCCTGCCGCGACGCGCTGCGCGCATGCCGCCTCGAGGATTACGTCGACCGCCTCGACGAGACCGCGCACTGGACCCGCGTGCTGTCGCCGGGCGAACAGCAGCGCCTGGCCGGCGCGCGCGTGCTGCTGCACAAGCCCGACTTCCTGTTCCTCGACGAAGCGACCAGCGCGCTCGACGCCGACAACGAAGCGCGCCTGTACCACCTGTTCGCCGAACGGCTGCCGAAGGCCGCGATCGTCAGCATCGCGCACCGCGAATCGCTGGCCGCGTTCCACGTCGGCACGATCAACGTCGAGCGCGTGAACGACAGCGACAAGGTCGCGGCTTGAGCGCACGCGCCGCGCACATCGCACGGATCGCGCTGATCACCGGCGCGGGTTCCGGGATCGGCGCGGCGCTCGCGCGGCGGCTCGCGGCACCCGGTATCGCGCTGGCGCTGCACGCGCGCGGCGCGGACGAAGCGGCGCGCGCCCGGCTCACCGAAGTTGCTCATGCATGCACGGCGGCCGGCGCGGCGTGCGTCACGCTCACCGGCGATCTCGGCGAGCCGGGCGTCGCCGCGTCGCTCGTCGATGCGACCGCCACGCACTTCGGCGGGCTCGATCATCTCGTTGCCAATGCCGGATTCGCCGCGCGGCAATCCTTTTCCGGTCTTTCCGCGGACGCGCTCGCGTCCGCCTTCGCGGCGATGCCCGGCGCGTTCTCCGCGCTCGCGGGCCGCGCGCGGCCGCTGCTCGAAGCGTCGGTTGCGCCGCGGATCGTCGCGGTCAGCTCGTTCGTCGCACACCGCTACCGCGCCGACGCGCCGTTCGCGGCCACTGCCGCTGCGAAGGCCGCGCTCGAATCGCTCGTGCGCTCCGCCGCCGCCGAATTCGCCGCGCGCGGCATCACCGTCAACGCGGTCGCGCCCGGCTTCACGCGCAAGGACCACGGGCCGAGCGCCGGCAACGCCGCCGCATGGGCGCAGGCCGAACAGGCGACACCGCTCGGCCGGATCGCCGAACCCGACGATGTGGCTGCGCTGATCGCGTTCCTGCTGTCGGACGCCGCGCGGCAGATCACCGGCCAGGTCGTGCATGTCGACGGTGGCCTGACGCTCTGAAGCAAGTGCCCGCGCGCCGTGCCGGCGCGTGGACCGTCACCGTTGCCCGGGCCTGCCTGTCGCCCAAGCGCGATCGGATCGGCCATCCTGCCTTTCCAGGACGAACACCCTCCGCCCTCACCGTTCACCGCGCCGCCACACACCGGCACTCCCCTTTTTGGCACCCCGCATCCCGCCCGTAAAATAGCCGCCAGACGGCAGCGCGAGACGAGACAAAAGAGGGGGCGGCAAGCATGCAGGCATTCCAGTGGTTCAACGAACTGTCGACGCGCGAGCGCAGGACGCTGTACGCCGGCTTCGGCGGCTACGCGGTCGATGCGTTCGACTTCATGATCTATTCGTTCCTGATTCCGACGCTGATCGCCACCTGGGGCATGACGAAGAGCGAGGCCGGGATGATCGCGACGAGCTCGCTGATCTCGTCGGCGCTCGGCGGCTGGGTCGCCGGCATCCTTGCCGACCGCTACGGCCGCGTACGCGTGCTGCAGTGGACGATCGCGACGTTCGCGCTGTTCACCTGCCTGTCCGGCTTCACCCATTCGTTCTGGCAGCTGCTCGCGACGCGCACGCTGCAGGGCTTCGGCTTCGGCGGCGAATGGTCGGTCGTGACGATCATGATGGCCGAGACGATCCGCTCGCCCGAGCATCGCGGGAAAGCGGTCGGCACCGTGCAGAGCAGCTGGTCGTTCGGCTGGGGCGCGGCCGCGATCCTCTACTGGGCGTTCTTCGCGCTGCTGCCCGAGCAGGTCGCATGGCGCGCGTGCTTCTGGATCGGCATCCTGCCCGCGCTGTGGATCCTGTACATCCGTCGCAACGTCAGCGATCCGGACATCTACACGGCCACCCGCCGCGCGCGCGACGAAGGCCGCGTGTCGGGCCACTTCCTCGAGATCTTCTCGCCGCCGCACCTGCGCGCGACGCTGTTCGGCAGCGCGCTGTGCACCGGGATGCTCGGCGGCTACTACGCGATCACGACGTGGCTGCCCACCTACCTGAAAACCGTCCGCCACCTGTCGGTGTTCAACACGAGCGGCTATCTCGTCGTGCTGATCGTCGGCTCGTTCGTCGGCTACGTGGTCGGCGCGATCCTGTCCGACCGGCTCGGCCGCCGCGCGTCGTTCATCCTGTTCGCGATCGGCTCGTTCTCGCTCGGCATGGCGTACACGATGCTGCCGATCACCGACACCGCGATGCTGCTGCTCGGCTTCCCGCTCGGCATCGTCGTGCAGGGGATCTTCGCGGGCGTCGGCGCTTATCTGTCGGAGCTGTATCCGGGCGCGATCCGCGGCTCGGGCCAGGGCTTCTGCTACAACCTCGGGCGCGGGCTCGGCTCGTTCTTCCCGATTCTCGTCGGCGCGCTGTCGCAGTCGATGTCGCTCGTGAAGGCGATCGGCCTCGTGGCCGGCGGCGGCTACCTGCTCGTGATCGTCGCCGCGCTCGTGCTGCCGGAAACGCGCGGCAAGTCGCTCGTCGACGATCCGGCCGTCGCGTCATGATCGGCCTCTTCGTTCGGGAAACCGCATGCACGTGATCGTTCTCGGCGCCGGCGTGATCGGCGTCACCACGGCCTGGCACCTGCGCGAAGCAGGCTGCGACGTCACCGTGATCGAACGCGAAGCCGATGTCGCGCAGGCGACGAGCCTCGGCAACGCGGGCGTGATCGCCCCCGGCTACGTGACGCCGTGGGCCGCGCCCGGGATGCCGGGCAAGATCCTCAAGTACCTGTTCAAGCCCGCTTCGCCGCTGATCTTCCGGCCGACGCTCGACGCCGCGCAGTGGCGCTGGATCGCGCGCTGGCTGCGCGAATGCGAGTTCGAGCGGTTCCGTGTGAACAAGCAGCGGATGCAGCGCATCGCGTACTACAGCCGCGCATGCCTGCACGCGTTTCGCGACAGCCATCCGTTCGACTACGGCGCGAGCCGCGGCTACCTGCAACTGCTGCGCGGCGCGTTCGACGTCGAGATGGTGCAGCCCGCGTTGAAGGTGCTGCGCGACGCGGGCATCGCGTTCCGCGAACTCGACGCGGCCGGCTGCACCGCGATCGAACCGGGCCTGCGCTGGGCGCGGCAGGCGCCCGTCGGCGGCATCTACCTGCCCGACGACGAAGCCGGCGACTGTGCACGCTTCACGCGCGAACTGCGGGCACTGTGCGAAGCCTGCGGCGTGACGTTCCGCTTTCGCACGGAAGTGCGGGCGCTCGACGTTGAAGCCGGCCGGGTGCGCGGCGTGCGGATCGTCGGCACCGGCGACGAGGATGGCGGACCGAATCCGCGCGCATCGAACCCCAACGGCCAGCACCGCGACCTGCGGCTCGCCGCCGATGCGATCGTCGTCGCGCTCGGCGTCGACAGCGCCGGCCTGCTGCGGCCGCACGGCATCGACGTGCCGCTGTATCCGGTGAAGGGCTACTCGGCGACGCTCGCCGTCGTCGACGACGAAAAATCGCCGCACGCCGCGCTGATGGACGAATCGCTGAAGACGGCGATCACGCGTTTCGGCCCGACGCTGCGCGTCGCGGGTACCGCGGAACTCGGCAACTGGCACGCCGCGCTGCGCCAGCAGGCGCTCGATACGCTGATGAAGGTGCTCGACGACTGGTTCCCGCACGCGGCCGATCGGGCGTCGGCGCGCTTCTGGGTCGGCCGCCGGCCGATGACGCCCGACGGGCCGCCGCTGCTGGGCGCGAGCGGGATCGACGGACTCTGGCTGAACGTCGGCCACGGCTCGACGGGCTGGGCGATGTCGATGGGGTCGGGGAAGGTGGTGGCGGATCTCGTCACGGGGCGAGAGCCGGAGATCGATCTGTCGGGGTTGACGCTCGAGCGCTACGCCCGGTAGGGCCGGCAGGCCCGGCAGGCCCGCCGATATCGTCGACGCGATGCGCTGACGCGATACACATGGCAGCCGGCAATCGCAACGCGGCTCACAAGCCGCTCACTGCGCCGCCTGGCCGCCCGCCTCGCCGTCCGCCCGCGCAATCGGCGCCGACACGATCGGCCGATGCGACACGCCTTCGTGCGACAACCGGCTTTCGAACAGCGCGAGCGCGTCGAACCGCAGCGCGACCGGCCGCTTCACCGCACCGCCGTGCGCCGGCTGCCCGACCGCATCGTGCGGCAGCCGCGCGAGCGTCACGTGCGGGCGGAACGGCCGCCGGTCGGCCGGCACGCCGAGTTCGCGCAGCTTCGCCGACAGCGCGACATTCAACGCCGCGCACGCCGGCTCGGCGGCCAGCTCGGCGACGATCAGCCGCGCGCGCGGCAGGCTCGGCCACCACGCGATCCGTTCGACCGGCATCAACGGCAGTGCATGCGCGGCCGCGAGCGCCGGCAGGCACGCGGCCAGCGCGTCGCAGCACGCCCGCTCGATCGCGCCGACGAACGCAAGCGTCACATGCAGTTGCGCGGGCAGCGGACGCCGCGCGCCCCGGGTAACCGGCAACGCGTGCAGCGCGTCGCGCGATGCCGCATCGGGCATCAGCGCGACGAACACGCGCAGCCGGTCGCCGTTCATGACTCGCTCGCCGCCACGCGCGGCGCGCGCGCAGGATCAGCCGCGGCCGGACGTTGCGGCAGCGGGCCATGCTCGCCCCACACGTCGGTCGGCAGCACGTTCGCGAGTTCCGGGATCGTATTGCGCGTGAACACCGGATCGGCCACGCCCGCCGCGCGCTGGCGGCGATAGTCGCGCCAGGCCGCGT
Organism: Burkholderia sp. AU31624; assembly: GCF_020420065.1. Lineage (NCBI taxonomy): Bacteria > Pseudomonadati > Pseudomonadota > Betaproteobacteria > Burkholderiales > Burkholderiaceae > Burkholderia > Burkholderia sp. AU31624. Next base: position 72,641 of record NZ_JAIZRT010000012.1, on the reverse strand, counting down.
GCGCGTACTTGCCGAGCGCGAGGATCGCGATCAGGTTGATGATCGCCATCAGCCCCATGCTCGTATCGGCCATCGCCCACACGAGCGGCAGTTGCCCGACGCTGCCGAACATCACCATCGCGAGCACCGCGACGCGGAACAGCGGCAGCACGCCGCGCCGCTTCGTGATGAATTCGACGTTGCCTTCCGCATACGCGTAGTTGCCGATCACCGACGAGTACGCGAAGAAGAAAATCGCGAACGCCATGTAGATGCCGCCCCAGTCGCCGACGTGGCTCGCGATCGAGCGCTGCGTGAGCGCCGCGCCTTCCATGCCGGTGCCGAGTTCGTACTGGCCCGACAGCAGGATCACGAAGGCGGTCGCGCTGCAGATCACGATCGTGTCGACGAACACGCCGAGCATCTGGATCAGCCCCTGCACGACCGGATGCCGCGTGCTGGCGGTTGCCGCCGCATTCGGCGCGCTGCCCATGCCGGCCTCGTTCGAGAACAGCCCGCGCTTCACGCCCATCGCGACGGCCTGGCTGACCGCATAGCCCGTCAGGCCGCCCGCCGCCTGCTCGAGACCGAACGCGCTCTTCACGATCAGCGCGATCACGCCCGGCACCAGCGCGATATGCGTCGCAACCGCATAGACCGCCAGCGCGAGGTAGCCGATCGCCATCAGCGGCACGATCACCTGCGCCACCGCCGCGATCCGGCGAATCCCGCCGAAGATGATCGGCGCGGTCAGCAGCACGAGCCCGAGACCGACCGTCGCGCGGCTCCAGCCGAACGACGTGTCGAACGCATCGGCGATCGCGTTGGCCTGCACCGCATTGAACACGAAGCCGAACGCGAGGATCAGCGACAGCGAGAACAGCACGCCGAAGCCGCGCGAGCGCAGGCCCGTCTGGATGTAGTACGCGGGGCCGCCGCGATAGCTGCCGTCCGGATGCGACACCTTGAAGATCTGCGCGAGCGTCGCCTCGACGAACGCGGACGACATCCCGACCAGCGCCGTCATCCACATCCAGAAGATCGCGCCCGGCCCGCCGACGGTCAGCGCGACCGCGACGCCGGCGATGTTGCCGGTGCCGACGCGGCTCGCGAGCCCGGTCGCGAACGCCTGGAACGACGAGATGCTGCCCGGCTCGCCCTTGCTGCCGACCAGCTTCACGCTGAGCAACAGCGCCTTCAACTGGATCATCCGGAACCGTAGCGTGAACCACAGGCCCACGCCGAGCAGCAGCGCGATCAGCACGTAGTTCCACAACACGCCGTTGACGGCGTCGATCAGCCCTTGCACGAGTGCTTCCATCCAGAGTCCTTGTAAATAGGGTCAGTCACATGCAGTCACCGCAAATGCGGCCCGAGGGGCGACATGATATGACAGTTTGCAAGGATTATTACAAAACGAAAGGTTCGGGATGGCGGGAAATTGCTGCCGGATGTGATCAGATTAGGCGACGCTTAACGAAAATGCGGGGGTGCCAGGATCGTGAAGCCGCGACATGGGACCGTGTCGTGGCGCGTCCGGAGCGGTGGCCGACGCGCCGCAACGCCAGCCGGTCGCTCGATACGGAACGCACGGCGCGCGCCGCACGATCACCGAATCGCGTGTGCAAAAAACCGGGCGCCCTTTCGGACACCCTGTTTCCACGACGGCTACCGACCTACGCTTATCGCGGCAGGTTCGAATGCCCCATCAGATACGCATCGACCGATGCAGCCCCCTTCGCCTTAGACAACCCGTAACTGTTGGACACATTACTGCGCCGACAGAACATGCAGAGAAAGCGCTTCCGCGTTTCGATCTTTCTCGACTCTTGTCCGAAGGTTATGCAGTGGCGGTCAATCGACCCACCGACCATGAATCTTCGGCATTCCCGCATCCAGAGGCCATGCCCGGTGAATACCAAGACAGGAGGCACGATTACGTGCGCTCGAAAATTTCCTTTGAAATCGCCTCTCAGAATCCTTCCAGATGACGCTGTCGCGGACACATTCCGAACAAATTCCTTGCAAGTCTCACGGAAAAACACAACCGTCTCACTCTCAGGCATGCGAATCAATCATTCAATCATCACTGCACGGGGTATGAAATGACGACGCGTAATCCTTTGAAACAGATAAACCACTCTTCCGAAGAAGAACAACAGCCTTTGATGCGACGACGTTTTCTGGTTGCGTCGACGGCACTCCCGATCGGCGCGCTGCTGAAGCACACGACGGCCATGGCTCAGAACAATACTCTTCCACCTATCACGATCACAGCGCCGAAGCCGCCGGATTTCAATTTTGGCGATTTCGGTATCAAGGCAAACGAAATTCCCGGTGCCAGCCCTGGAGCCGGAATTCCGGCTCCTTCCGTTTGCTTCAATCAGTACTGCACATCGAATTTCATGTTGCTTTTTGCAAACATGGGAAACATGGTCATGGCCACCAAGATGTTTCTCAAACATCTCGAGATCTTCGGCGGAAATGACACAGCATTCTGGCGCAATCAATTAACGCTAGTGGGCGGCTTCACCCCGTGGCTGGCCATCGGCGGCTACAAATATTTGCCAGGCGCCAACCAATACGGATTCAATTTCGACCCGGGACAATATGCCAACATCACCGCGCTATTTGGCATATACGTTGGTCAGTCACATGGCATCCCTCCAACGAGCACATTCGCATCGTACGGCAATCCATTGATGTTCGTCGAAGCAATCAATCACTGGATACACGGCGATGGAACCCAACGAACGGTCAACATTGAATCGCTCAACTTGAAAATGGGCGTCGCCGATTTCAGAGAAATAACGAAGGCCATTGAAAATCCCGGGTATGGCCCTGGCACTTACTCGTTCGACACTGCTTTCAGCACCAACATATTCAGTCACGGAACACAAGATCTCTGGAGCGCCTCGGTCTTTGGGCGAGTATCCGGCAGGATACGTGGCACGCTTGTGATGCTTGAAGACGATACATACAGGTTTGACGGTTACTACTCGCTCAATCCCGACAAGTTCGATGCAGACCCTTCCAACCGGCCGTTCCTGCAGGAGACTGCGACTACGTTTCTAGCCAAGCTCGGAGCCATCTTGGGACACAAGGACTATCAAATTAATTTTTTCGGTGAAAAGAGCCTCTCGTTTTCAGGCCAACGACCGGTCAAGAACGCAGGCACACGCCCCCCTGAGGCAGTCCATAGGCCATCACTCGGTGGACTGATGCGACCACCTCGCTAGCATGCTCCCGGGCAGATCCAGTCAATTGGCTGCCCGGGACAACCCCGCATGTTTGCTTACGTCCACATCGAGCACGTCATGATTTCCAGAGCCATGCGCAGAGTTCTCTGGCTAGTTCTTTGGCTAGTTACCGCAGTGATCTGCGCCTATACGCTCCTGTTCATCGTTGTCGCGACTTCCCGGTATGAGAGAACGGAAGGCAGTTGCCCCGATATGTCTCTCGATGCACTACGGAAAAAAGTCCTGATCCGTCTTCTCGATGAGCACGGAATACCGCCAGACAGCGTCCGGTTCGACGGTGCGCCGCAGTATCACGCATGGAAGCTAGGTGTGTGGGAATTCCCGCTGCGCGTGGACGAAACCCAATACACCGCGATGATCGATTGCAACGAGCAACTTGCGAGCTACGGGCAGTCGGTTGCCCCAGCCGGACAAGCTCGCAAGCCTCCGCTGCTTCAGAAATGAAAAAAACCGGGCGCCCTTTCGGACGCCCGGTTTCCACGACGGCTACCGACCTACGCTTATCGCGGCAGGTTCGAATGCCCCATCAGGTACGCATCGACCGAGCGTGCGCACTGGCGACCTTCGCGGATCGCCCACACCACGAGCGACTGGCCGCGGCGCATGTCGCCCGCCGCGAACACCTTGTCGACCGACGTGTAGTACGAACGATCGCCTTCGGTCGCCGCACGCGCATTGCCGCGCGCATCCTTCGCGACGCCGAATGCCTCGAGCACGGGGGCTGCCGGCTGCGTGAAGCCCATCGCGAGCAGCACGAGGTCGGCCTTCATTTCGAACTCGGAGCCCGGCACTTCCTGCATCTTGCCGTCCTTCCACTCGACGCGCACCGCGATCAGCTTCTCGACCTTGCCGTTCTTGCCTTCGAGACGCTTCGTCGCGACCGCCCAGTCGCGCTCGCAACCTTCCTCGTGCGACGACGACGTGCGCAGCTTGATCGGCCAGTACGGCCACACGAGCGGCTTGTTTTCCTCTTCCGGCGGCTGCGGCAGCAGCTCGAACTGCGTGACCTGCTTCGCGCCGTGACGGTTCGACGTGCCGACGCAGTCCGAACCCGTGTCGCCACCACCGATCACGATCACGTGCTTGCCCTTCGCGAGCAGCTGGTCGACGAGCTTGTCGCCCGCGTTCACGCGGTTCTGCTGCGGCAGGAAGTCCATCGCGAAATGCACGCCCGCGAGTTCGCGGCCCGGCACCGGCAGGTCACGCGGCGTTTCCGAACCACCCGCGATCACGACCGCGTCGAATTCTTCCTTCAGCGTGTCCGGCGAGATGGTTTCCTTTGCCAGGCTGCCGATCGACTCGGGCAGCGGATCCTTGCCGATGAACACGCTGGTGCGGAACGTCACGCCTTCCGCTTCCATCTGGCGCATGCGGCGGTCGATCAGCCACTTCTCGAGCTTGAAATCGGGGATCCCGTAACGCAGCAGGCCGCCGACGCGGTCGTTCTTCTCGAACACCGTCACGTCGTGGCCCGCGCGTGCGAGCTGCTGCGCGGCGGCGAGGCCCGCGGGGCCCGAACCGACGACCGCGACCTTCTTGCCGGTCTTGTGCTCGGCCGGCAGCGGCTTCACCCAGCCTTCCGCCCAGGCCTTGTCGATGATCGCGTGCTCGATCGACTTGATACCGACCGGATCGTCGTTGATACCGAGCGTGCACGCGGCTTCGCACGGCGCCGGGCAGATGCGGCCCGTGAATTCCGGGAAGTTGTTGGTCGAGTGCAGGACTTCGATCGCCTGCTGCCAGTCCTGGCGGTAAACGAGATCGTTGAAGTCCGGAATGATGTTGTTGACCGGGCAGCCGTTGTTGCAGAACGGGATGCCGCAATCCATGCAGCGCGCGCCTTGGACCTTTGCGTCCGCGTCGGTCAGTGCCGCGACGAATTCCTTGTAGTGCTTCACGCGCGTGAGCGGTGCTTCGTACGCCTCGTGGCGGCGTTCGAACTCCAGAAAACCGGTTGCCTTGCCCATAAGGTGCTCTTCTGTTCGGTGTATCGGGTGGGGGAGCCGCGCGCGGCAATCATGCGCGCGCGGCATTCGCTATGTCGTTCGTCGCTCAGGCGGCCAGCTCTTCCTTCGCCGCCTTCTTCGCACCGATCTCGCCCAGCGCGCGCTTGTATTCGTGCGGGAACACCTTCACGAACTGGCGGCGCGCCGCGTCCCAGTTTTCCAGCAGCGACTTCGCGCGCGGCGAACCCGTGAACTGGAAATGACGCTCGACGAGCCCCTTGAGCAGCGCTTCGTCCGTCGTGCCTTCGTGCCAGAGCGCGCGGTCGACCGTGCGCTCCTGCTCGGCCTGCTGCAGCACCGGCTCGAGCGCGACCATCGACTTGTTGCACTTCGCCGCGAACGTGCCTTCCGGATCGTAGATGTATGCGAGACCGCCCGACATGCCGGCCGCGAAGTTGCGCCCGGTCTCGCCGAGCACGACGACCGTGCCGCCCGTCATGTATTCGCAACCGTGGTCGCCCGTGCCTTCGACGACCGCCGTCGCACCCGAGTTGCGCACGCAGAAGCGCTCGCCCGCCACGCCGCGGAAGAACGATTCGCCTTCGATCGCGCCGTACATCACCGTGTTGCCGCAGATGATGTTTTCCTCGGACTTGCCGCGGAAGTCGTTGGTCGGGCGGATGATGATCCGGCCGCCCGACAGCCCCTTGCCGACGTAGTCGTTGCCGTCGCCGACGAGGTCGAGCGTCACGCCCTTCGCGAGGAACGCGCCGAAGCTCTGGCCGGCCGTGCCCTTCAGCTGGATGTGCACCGCGTCGTCGGCCAGGCCGTCGTGGCCGTGCTTCTTCGCGATCACGCCCGACAGCATCGCGCCGACCGTCCGGTTCACGTTGCGCACCGGCTGGATGAACGACACATGCTCGCCGTTCTCGATCGCGGCCTTCGCCTTCTCGATCAGCACGTGGTCGAGCGCGCGCTCGAGGCCGTGATCCTGCACGTCGACGTGACGCGGCGCGACGTCCTCGCATTCTTCCGGCTGGTAGAACACGCGCGAGAAGTCGAGGCCCTTCGCCTTCCAGTGCTCGATGCCCTTGCGGGTGTCGAGCAGGTCGGCGCGGCCGATCAGGTCGTCGAACTTCGCGACGCCGAGCTGCGCCATGATCTCGCGCACTTCCTCGGCGACGAAGAAGAAGTAGTTCACGACGTGCTCGGGCTGGCCCTTGAACTTCGCACGCAGCACCGGATCCTGCGTCGCGACGCCGACCGGGCACGTGTTCAGGTGGCACTTGCGCATCATGATGCAACCTTCGACGACGAGCGGCGCCGTCGCGAAGCCGAATTCGTCCGCGCCGAGCAGCGCGCCGATCACGACGTCGCGGCCCGTCTTCATCTGGCCGTCGGCCTGCACGCGGATACGGCCGCGCAGGCGGTTCAGCACCAGCGTCTGCTGCGTTTCGGCCAGGCCGAGTTCCCACGGCGTGCCCGCATGCTTGACCGACGACAGCGGCGACGCACCCGTGCCGCCGTCATGGCCGGCGATCACGACGTGGTCGGCCTTCGCCTTCGCGACACCGGCCGCAACCGTGCCGACGCCCACTTCCGACACGAGCTTCACGGAGATGCTCGCGCTCGGGTTCACGTTCTTCAGGTCGTGGATCAGCTGCGCCAGATCCTCGATCGAATAGATGTCGTGGTGCGGCGGCGGCGAGATCAGGCCGACGCCCGGCACCGAGTAACGCAGCTTGCCGATGTATTCGGACACCTTGTGGCCCGGCAGCTGGCCGCCTTCGCCCGGCTTCGCGCCCTGCGCCATCTTGATCTGGATCTGGTCGGCCGACGCGAGGTACTCGGCGGTGACGCCGAAGCGGCCCGACGCGACCTGCTTGATCTTCGAGCGCAGCGAATCGCCGTCCTTCAGCGGAATGTCGCTGACGATTTCATCGCCGATCACCGACTTCAGCGTCTCGCCCGACTTGATCGGAATGCCGCGCAGTTCGTTGCGGTAGCGCTTCTCGTCCTCGCCGCCTTCGCCGGTGTTCGACTTGCCGCCGATCCGGTTCATCGCGATCGCAAGCGTTGCGTGCGCTTCCGTGCTGATCGAACCGAGCGACATCGCGCCCGTCGCGAAGCGCTTGACGATGTCCTTCGCCGGCTCGACGTCGTCGATCGGGATCGCCTTGGTCGGCTCGACCTTGAACTCGAACAGGCCGCGGAACGTCATGTGACGCTTGGTCTGGTCATTGATCAGGTGCGCGTATTCCTTGTACGTCTGGTACGAGTTGCTGCGCGTCGCGTGCTGCAGCTTCGCGATCGAATCCGGCGTCCACATGTGGTCTTCGCCACGCACGCGGTACGCGTACTCGCCGCCCGCGTCGAGCATGTCGCGCAGGACCGGGCTGTCGCCGAACGCGTCGCGGTGCAGGCGGATCGCCTCTTCCGCGACTTCGAACAGGCCGATGCCGCCGACCTTCGATGCGGTACCCTTGAAGTACTTCTCGACCAGGTCGCTCGACAGGCCGAGCGCTTCGAAGATCTGCGCGCCCGTGTACGACATGTACGTCGAGATGCCCATCTTCGACATCACCTTCTGCAGGCCCTTGCCGACTGCCTTCGTGAAGTTGTAGACAGCCTTCTCCGGCGACAGGTCGCCCGGCAGCCCTTCGGCCATCTTCGCGAGCGTTTCCATCGCGAGGTACGGGTGCACGGCTTCCGCGCCGTAGCCCGCGAGCAGCGCGAAGTGGTGCGTCTCACGTGCGGAGCCCGTCTCGACGACGAGGCCCGTGCTCGTGCGCAGCCCCTGCTGGACGAGGTGCGAGTGGATCGCCGACGTGGCGAGCAGCGCCGGAATCGCGACATGCTCGGCGTCCGTCTTGCGGTCCGACACGATCAGCATGTTGTAACCCGACTTCACCGCGTCGACGGCTTCCGCGCACAGCGACGCGAGGCGCGCCTCGATGCCTTCCTTGCCCCAGGCGACCGGGTAGCAGATGTTCAGCTCGTACGCGCTGAACTTGCCGCCCGTGTACTGGTCGATCGCGCGGATCTTCGCGATGTCCTTGAAGTCGAGCACCGGCTGCGACACTTCGAGACGCATCGGCGGGTTGATGTTGTTCGTGTCGAGCAGGTTCGGCTTCGGGCCGATGAACGACACGAGCGACATGACCATGTTCTCGCGGATCGGGTCGATCGGCGGGTTCGTGACCTGCGCGAACAGCTGCTTGAAGTAGTGATAGAGCGTCTTGTTCTTGTTCGACATCACCGCGAGCGGCGAGTCGTTGCCCATCGAACCGACGGCTTCCTCACCCTGCTGCGCCATCGGCGCCATCAGGAACTTGAGGTCTTCCTGCGTATAGCCGAACGCCTGCTGGCGGTCGAGCAGCGCGGCGCCCTGCGTGCGGCCGGCCGCGACTTCCTCGGCCTTCGGCTCGATCTCGTCGAGCTTGATGCGCACGGCGTCGATCCAGCTCTTGTACGGCTTCGCGTTCGCGAGGTTGTCCTTCAGTTCCTTGTCGTCGATGATGCGACCGTGTTCCATGTCGATCAGGAACATCTTGCCCGGCTGCAGGCGCCACTTCTTGACGATCTTCGATTCGGGGATCGGCAGCGTGCCGGCTTCCGACGCCATGATGACGAGGTCGTCGTCGGTGACGATGTAGCGCGCCGGACGCAGGCCGTTACGGTCGAGCGTCGCGCCGATCTGGCGGCCGTCGGTGAACGCGATCGCGGCCGGGCCGTCCCACGGCTCCATCATCGCGGCGTGGTATTCGTAGAACGCGCGGCGGTTCTCGTCCATCAGCGTGTGCTGTTCCCACGCTTCCGGGATCATCATCATCACCGCGTGCACGAGCGGGTAGCCGGCCATCACCAGCAGCTCGAGACAGTTGTCGAACGACGCGGTATCCGACTGGCCCGGATAGATCAGCGGCCACAGCTTCGGCAGATCGTCGGCGAGCACGTGCGACGCGATCGCGCCGGTACGCGCGTTCAGCCAGTTCACGTTGCCCTTCACGGTGTTGATCTCGCCGTTGTGCGCGATCATCCGGTACGGGTGAGCCAGCTCCCACGCCGGGAACGTGTTGGTCGAGAAGCGCTGGTGCACGAGCGCGAGCGCCGACACGACACGCGCGTCCTGCAGGTCGCGGTAATACACGCCGACCTGGCCCGCGAGCAGCAGCCCCTTATAGACGATCGTGCGCGCCGACATCGACGGCACGAAGTATTCCTTGCCGTGCTTGAGCTTCAGCGCCTGGATGCGGTGGCTCGCCGTCTTGCGGATCACGTACAGCTTCCGCTCGAGCGCGTCCGTCACCATGATGTCCTTGCCGCGGCCGATGAAGATCTGGCGGATCAGCGGCTCGCTCGCCTTGACCGTCGGCGAAATCGGCATCGCATGATCGACCGGCACGTCGCGCCAGCCGAGCACGACCTGGCCTTCGGCCTTCACCGTCCGCTCGAGCTCCTGCTCGCACGCGAGACGTGATGCGTTTTCCTTCGGCAGGAAGATCATGCCGACCCCATATTCGCCGGCCGGCGGCAGGTTCACGCCCTGCTTCGCCATTTCCTCGCGATAGAACGCGTCCGGAATCTGGATCAGGATGCCCGCGCCGTCGCCCATCAGCGGATCGGCGCCGACCGCGCCACGGTGATCGAGGTTCTCGAGGATCTTCAGACCCTGCTGAATGATCTCGTGGCTCTTCTTGCCCTTGATGTGAGCGACGAAGCCGACGCCACAGGCGTCGTGTTCGTTTTGCGGGTCATACAGACCTTGTGCGGCGGGCACCGCGGCGAGCGGCTGCTGGTGGTCGTTCATGGGGACACCGTCGTAAAGGGGGCCTGGAGGCCGTTGAACCATTTTCTTGTTGCCGTCGATCCCGCTCCCAACGGGAGACGGCACGGCCGACCGTGGATGGGCATGCTTCGCCCGGGCCACCGGAATTCGGAATATACGCGACGAATCAAAGGAATAGCAACAAAAACCGCTTGATCGAGCCCCAATAAAATGGATGCCTCGATCTGGTGCCGTTTTATTGGGGACGTATCGTTTTGGTGCAAAAAGAAGCGGCACCCGCAGCGCCGCCTCCTGAACCGCCATTCCTGCGTTACTGCTGGATCGGCGGCGTGTTTTCACGCACCTTTCTGGGGCGTCCGCGCGGCAGCGGCGACACGCGCCGGTTCGCGGTACGCGCCGCCCACTCGCGATAATTCTCGCCGCCGAGCACCCAGCCCTTCAACGTCGCCTGCTGCAGCTGGTCGGCCTGGCGCTCGTCGAGCGGCTGCTCGCACAGCTCCTTGTACGCGCGCTGGCGGTCGAACGGCGTATTGCCGAGCGCCCAGTAGAGCGGATGGTCGGTGATCAGGCTGTCGACGGTGAGCCCGACGTGGTGCCGGTAGCTCGACCAGCGATAGGCCTCGGGCGTCGCGACGAGCTGCGCGCGCACCGGGCTCATCTCGACCACGCGGCTCGCGAGCAGGAAATAGCGCTCGCCTTCGATCACGGTCGCGCGATAGCGGCCTTCCCACAGGGTGCCGCGCCGCGAATAGCGCCGGTTGAAATGCGCGACGTAGCGGCGACCGACTGCCTGCATCGCTTTCGGCAGGCTCGCTTCGTCGCTCGGCGTCACGAGCAGTTGCACCTGGCGCGGCAGCAGCACATAGGCGTGCACCGACAGGTGATGATCGCGCGCGGCGGCCTTCAGGCAATCGATGAAGAGTTCGTAGTCCTGGTCGTCGACGAACGCGGGTTGCTGATCCAGGCCGCGCAGTATCACGTGCTGCGGCTGGTCGGGAACGTAGAGTCGTGCTAACCGTGCCATGCTGAATGTCCGTTTGAACGCGTTAGGAAATACCCGGGGGTCCGAAAGTGCGCACCTGCGTAGAATGCCTGTCCCCGCGGGGCGCGAAAGCGTACGGTCGTACGAAACCTAGGGAGAAAACTCTAACTTACGAGCTTGTTTGGTTTTAAACGCAGTCGTCATAATGAGCACGCCTTTGATCGGAGGAGACACAATGAAACGAAAACTGGCCATTACGGGGGCCGCAGCGCTCGCATTCGCTTTCGCGGGCGGTACGGCACATGCACAATCCGCAGGTGATTTCTACGTCAGCACCGGCTGGCTGCACCTTTCGCCGCAGGACAGCAGCGACCCGCTGTTCGTCTACCGCGTAGGCGGCACGCCCATCAACCAATCCATTCCCAACACCGGCGCGGGCATCAACGACGCCGACACGCTGGGGCTCGCGGCGGGCTACTTCGTCACCGACCATATCTCCACCGAGCTCGTGATGGGGATACCGCCGAAGTTCGACATTACCGGCAAGGGTCAGTTCGATAGATTCGGCGTACTCGGCCGCGCGTACCAGTGGAGCCCCGCCGTCTTGCTGCGCTACCACTTCAACGACGCCAATGCGAAGTTCCGTCCGTATGTCGGTGTCGGCGCGACCTATGTCTGGTTCACCGGCGCGAAGATCACCAACGGCACGTTCGAGAACGGCGTGCTCGGCGGCCCGACCAGCGCGACGACCAGCAACCAGTGGGCGCCCGTCTTCAACGCCGGCTTCACGTACAACTTCACGAAGCACTGGTTCGCGGGGCTGTCGCTCTCGTACATCCCTGTCAGCGTGACCGCGACCTTCACGACGGCCCGCCGGACGCCGGTCGGCACCCTGACCGAAACGTCGAAAGCGAAGATCTCGCTGAACCCGATCGTCACGTACCTGAACCTCGGCTACCGCTTCTAAGCGTAGTCGAATATTTGGGGAATGGTTAATCCTGCTGCAATTTGTAGCGGATTTTTCGTGACGTAACGTCTCCACGATGCGAAACGCCCCGGCGGGAATCCCGTCGGGGCGTCGTTTTTTCGCATCAGGCACGTTCCTGACGCCGGTTTCGCCAGCCGTTGTCGCGCCGTCAGGGGATGGCGATGTCGTCCAGCGCTGCCGGCCCGATCAGGTCGATCCGGTCCGTGCAGACCGCGTCGACGCCCCAGCGGGCGAGTTCGCGTGCCCGTTCGAGGTCGTTTACCGTGTAAACCAGGATGCGCAGCCCGGCCGCCTTGATCGCGCGCACGAGCGGTGCGTCGAGCTGGGTGTGGTCTGCATGCAACGAAACGCAGCCGAGCGCGCCGACGACCTGCGCATGCCAGTCGTCCGGCACGGCCTCGTAGAGCATTCCGCGCGGCAGCGCAGGCGCCGTCGCGCGTGCCTGTTGCAGCGCATCGAACGAGAACGACGACAGGAGCGGCGGAACCGCGGCATCACGCCAGTACGCGGCCGCGTCGGCCGCCACGCGCTGCCCCGTCTCGCGCTCGCGCCCCGGGCACGGCTTGATCTCGACATTCGCGGCCAGCCCGTGGGCGAGGCAGCGCGCCGCCGCCGCCTCGAGCGTCGGCATCCGCTCGCCCGCGAAGCGCGCGTCGCGCCACGCGCCCGCATCGAGCGCGGCCAGCGCGTCATAACGCATATCCGCCGCCGCGCCGTGACCGTTCGACGTGCGGTCGACCGTGTCGTCGTGCAGCAGGAACGTCACGTCGTCGGCCGACAGCTTCGCGTCGAACTCGACCATCCGGTGGCCACGGCGCGCGCCCTCGTCGAGCGCGGCGAGCGTGTTCTCCGGCGCGAGCGTGCCGCCGCCGCGATGGGCGACGACGCGCGGATAAGGCCACCAGTCGGTACGGATCGTCATCGTCGGTCTCTCGGCAAGGTCAGCAGGGTCAGCCGGCACGCTTGCCGGTCTCGGGATCGAAGAAATGCAGCCGGTGCGCGGGCAGCGCGGCCGCCAGCGCCGTGCCGCGCGCGGGACGGTCCGCGTGCGGCAGGCGCACCGCGACGTCGTGACTGCCCCAGCGGCCGTGCGCGAGATTGTCCGCGCCGAGCAGCTCGCACGAGTCGACCGGCAGCGTCGCCTGCGCGACGCCCGGCTGCGGCGTCATGTGTTCCGGACGCACGCCGAGCACCCAGTCGCGCCCGGTGGCGATCTCGCGGCCGATGCCGGGGGCGCCCGCGACCGGCAGCGCGGGGCCGCCGCCCGCGACCGTAAACGTCGCGCCGTCGTCCGACAGCCGGCCGTGCATCAGGTTCATCGCCGGCGAGCCGATGAAGCCCGCGACGAACACCGTCGCCGGCTTCTCGTACACGTCGACCGGCGCGCCGATCTGCTCCGCGTAGCCGCGGTTCATCACGATCACGCGCTGCGCAAGGGTCATCGCCTCGATCTGGTCGTGCGTCACGTAGACGCTCGTCGTCGCGAGCCGCGCATGCAGCCGCTGGATCTCGAGCCGCATCTGTACGCGCAACTTCGCGTCGAGGTTCGACAACGGCTCGTCGAACAGGAACACCGACGGCTCGCGCACGATCGCGCGCCCCATCGCGACACGCTGCCGCTGGCCGCCCGACAGCTCGCGCGGCCGCCGCGCGAGCAGCGGCTCGAGCTCGAGGATCTTCGCGGCCGCGGCCACCCGCGAATCGATCGTCGCGCGCTCGATCCCGCGGATCTTCAGCCCGTAGCCCATGTTCTGCGCGACCGTCATGTGCGGGTACAGCGCATAGTTCTGGAACACCATCGCGATGTCGCGATCCTTCGGCTCCAGCGCGTTGACGACGCGCTCGCCGATCGCGATCTCGCCGTCCGTCACCGTCTCGAGCCCCGCGATCATCCGCAGCAACGTCGACTTGCCGCAGCCCGACGGGCCGACCAGCACGATGAATTCGCCGTCGGCGATCTCCACGTCGATGCCATGCAGCACGTGCTGCTTGCCGTCGTAGGATTTCCTGACGCCCTTCAAGCTCAGCGCAGCCATTCTTGGTCTTTCTCCCGGTTGCCGTCCGTCATTCATTTCTCGGAATCGACGAGGCCGCGCACGAACCAGCGCTGCATCGCCAGCACGACGACGAGCGGCGGGATCATTCCCAGCAGCGTCGCCGCCATCACGTATTGCCATTCGGTCGCGGCGTCGCCGCTCGCGATCATCGTCTTGATACCCACCACCGCCGTCGACAGCGACGCCTCCGTCGTGATCAGGATCGGCCACAGATACTGGTTCCAGCCGTAGATGAACGTGATCACGAACAGCGCCGCGATGCTCGTCTTCGACAGTGGCAGCACGACGTCCCAGAAGAACCGCAGCGGCCCCGCGCCGTCGATGCGTGCGGCATCCATCAGCTCGTCGGGCAGCGTCATGAAGAACTGGCGGAACAGGAACGTCGCGGTCGCCGATGCGATCAGCGGCAGCGTGAGCCCCGCGTAGGTGTTCGTCAGGTGCAGCGTCGACACGACCTGCACGGTCGGGAAGATCCGCACTTCCACCGGCAGCATCAGCGTGATGAAGATCAGCCAGAACGCCGTGTTGCGGAACGGGAAGCGGAAATAGACGATCGCGTACGCGGACAGGATCGACACCGCGATCTTGCCCACCGCGATGCCGAGCGCCATCGCGAAGCTGTTCACGAGCAGGCGGCCGAACGGCGCCGTCGTACCGCCGCTGCCATGCCCCCAGATGTACGCGACGTTCTCGAACAGGTGCGTGCTCGGCACGAGCGACAGCGGCACCGTGAACACTTCCTGCGCGTTCATCGTCGCCGCGCAGAACGCGACGTAGACGGGAAACACGATCAGCACCACACCCGCGATCAGCACCGCGTGGCAGAACAGGTCGAAGCCCTTGCGATTTTCGATCATGCGTATTGCACCCTGCGTTCGACGAAGCGGAACTGGATCACCGTGAGCCCGACGACGATGATCATCAGCACGACCGACTGCGCGCCCGAGCTGCCAATGTCGAGCCCCTGGAAGCCCTCCGCGAAGATCTTGTAGATCAGTGTCTTCGTGCTCTGCGCCGGACCGCCGCCAGTGGCCGCGTCGATCACCGGGAACGTGTCGAAGAACGCGTAGACGAGGTTCACGACCAGCAGGAAGAAGCTGGTGGGCGACAGCAGCGGCAGCACGATGTTGAAGAAGCGCCGTACCGGCCCGGCGCCGTCGATCGCCGCCGCCTCGATCAGCGAGCGCGGAATCGCCTGCAGGCCCGCGTAGAAGAACAGGAAGTTGTAGCTCACCTGCTTCCACACCGATGCGAGCACGACGAGGAACATCGCCTGCCCGCCGTTCAGCGCGTGATTCCACACGATGCCGCTCTTCGCGAGCGCATAGGTGATCAGGCCGATGCTCGGGTTGAACAGGAACGCCCACAGCACGGCAGCGATGGTCGGGGCGACCGCGTATGGCCAGATCAGCAGCGTGCGGTACACGCGCGCGCCGCGGATCACGCGATCGGCGCACGCGGCGAGAACCAGCGACACGACGAGCCCGCTCACCGTGACGAGCGAACTGAACACGAGCGTCGTGCGGAACGAATCGAGATATAGCGGATCGGCGAACAGGTGCGCGAAGTTCGCAAGGCCGACGAATTCGCTCGACGTGCCGAACGCGTCCTGCATCTGCGTCGACTGCCATAGCGCGACGCCGGCCGGCCACAGGAAGAACACGGCGGTGATCGCGAGCTGCGGCGCGATCAGCAGGTACGGCAGCAGGCTCGTACCGAAACGGGAACGGGATTGCATCGCGAAGATCCGGTCAGGCGCAACGGAAAGGGGGCGTGCCGCCGGCCGGCACGCGCATCCGCACTGGATGCGACGCGGCCGGCGGCACGGTGCGATGCGGGCTCAGCCGCCCGACTTCTCGAAGCGGCGCAGCAGTTCGTCGCCGCGCGACGCGGCCGAATCGAGCGCGTCCTTCGGCGACTTCTTCTGCGCCCAGACCTGTTCGAACTCCTCGTCGACCACCGTGCGGATCTGCGGCATGTTACCCAGGCGCAGCCCCTTCGTGTACGGCAGCGGTGGCTTGTTCAGCATCTGCTTGATCGCGGTTTCGGCGCTCGGGTTCTTCGCGTAGAAGCCCTGCTGGCGCGTGAGGTCGTACGCCGCGGTCGTCACGGGCAGGTAGCCCGTGTCCTGGTGCCACTTCGCGGCGACCGCCGGCGAGGCCAGGTACGCGAGGAATTTCGCGACGCCCTTGTAGGTCGCCGGATCCTTGCCCGCCAGCACCCACAGGCTCGCACCGCCGATGATCGCGTTCTGCGGAGCGCCCTTCACGTTCGCGTCGTACGGCATCATGCCCGTGCCGTAGCTGAACTTCGCGAACTTCTGCACGTTCGCGAGCGCGCCCGACGACGTCGTCAGGATCCCGCAGTCGCCGCTGTAGAACTTCGCCGACGCCTCATCCTTGCGGCCCGCGTACGTGAACGTGCCGTCCTTCGCCATCTGTTGCAGGAACGAGATGTGCGCAATCTGCTGCGGCTTGTTGAATTCGAGCGCCGCGTCGGTACCGTCGAAGCCGTTGTTGCGGCTCGCGAACGGCAGCCCGTGCCACGCGCTGTAGTTCTCGAGCTGGATCCAGCCCTGCCAGCCGGTCGTGAAGCCGCACGCCATCCCCGACTTGCGCAGCTTCTCGGCATCGGCCTGCACGTCGGCCCACGTCTTCGGCGGCTGGTTCGGGTCGAGCCCGGCCTTCTTGAACGCGTCCTTGTTGTAGTACAGCACCGGCGTCGAGCTGTTGAACGGCATCGAGACGAGATGGCCCGTCTTCGCGTCGCTGTAGTAGCTCGCGATGGTCGGCACGAACGCCTTTTCGTCGAGCGGCACGCCGGCCTGCTTGAACACGTCGTAGACGGGCACGACGGCCTTCTTCGCCTGCATCATCGTGGCCGTGCCGACTTCGTAGACCTGGAGGATCGCCGGCGCGTTGCCGCTGCGATAGGCGGCGATGCCGGCCGCGAGCGCCTGGTCGTAGGTGCCCTTGAAGACCGGCACGATCTTGTAGTCGCTCTGCGACGCATTGAACTGGTCGGCGATCGCATTGACCCGCTCGCCGAGCGCGGCCTCCATCGCATGCCAGAACTGGATTTCCGTCGCGGCGAGCGCCACGTGCTGTACCCCGAACATCAGCGCGCCGCCGAGCGCGATCGAACGAACCAGTGTCCCCGCAGGCTTCTTCTTCATCGACCTCTCTCCTATGAAAACGTTACCAACAGCGTGTGCAACATTCCCGTCGCCATTGAACCGGCGAAGTCTAGTGATCGTTTGTGACAGTCAGTTGTCGCCGATGACGAACAGGCGCTGATACTCCTTCAGCGCGAAGCGGTCGGTCATGCCGGCGATGTAGTGCGCGACGAGGCGCGGCTGCTGCGCGGTGTCGTCGGACTGGTACGGCGGCGGCAACAGGCGCGGATCGTCGATGAACGCGTCGAACAGGCCGGTGACGACCCGCTGCGCCTTGCTCGCCATGCGCATCACCTTGTAGTGGCGATAGAGGTTCTTGAAGAGGAAACGCTTGAGGGCGGCCGCCTGCGCGGCGACCGTTTCGCTGTGCGACACGAGCGGCGGCGCGGCGCGCACGTCGTCGAGCGATGCGGGCGCGACACGCGCGAGATTGCGCGTCGTCTCGTCGATCAGGTCGACGATCAGCGTGTTGATGATGCGGCGCACCGTCTCGTGCACGAGACGGCGGCCTTCGAGGTACGGGAATTCGGCGAGCGCCGCCTCGTAGTGGCGCTGCCACAGCTCGACTTCCGCGAGCTGCTCGATCGTGATCAGGCCGGAACGCAGGCCGTCGTCGACGTCGTGGTTGTTGTACGCGATCTCGTCCGCGATGTTGGCGAGCTGCGCTTCGAGCGACGGCTGGCGGCCTTGCAGGAAGCGCTCGCCGAGCGCGCCGAGCTTGCGCGCATTCTCGCGCGAGCAGTGCTTCAGAATGCCTTCGCGCGTCTCGAAGCACAGGTTCAGCCCGTCGAACGCGCCGTAGTGCTCCTCGAGCTCGTCGACGACCGCGAGGCTCTGCAGGTTGTGCTCGAAGCCGCCATGCTCGCGCATGCAGGCATTCAGCGCGTCCTGCCCGGCATGGCCGAACGGCGTATGGCCGAGGTCGTGCGCGAGCGAGATCGCTTCGACGAGATCCTCGTTCAGGCGCAGGTTGCGCGCGACCGAGCGCGCGATCTGCGCGACTTCGAGACTGTGCGTGAGACGGGTGCGGAACAGGTCGCCTTCGTGATTGACGAAGACCTGCGTCTTGTATTCGAGCCGGCGAAATGCGGTCGAATGGACGATGCGGTCGCGGTCGCGCTGGAATTCGGTGCGCGCCGCCGGCGGTGCTTCCGGATGGCGACGGCCGCGCGACTGCGACGCATGTGCCGCATACGGAGCGAGATGGGCTTCCAGCGCCGCCAGCGTCGGCGGCTCGGCCACCGGCGCAACTGACGCGTGGCCGGCTTCGGGCAGTGTGCTGCTGGATGTCTCGCTCACGTCTCCTCCATGTCAGGGGCGCCGGGGCATCCGGGCCGCCGTTAGCGGGTGGTCTGCGCCAGTGTGGCGAACACGGCTTCGTCCGGCGCCTGCGTGATCAGCGTATCGCCGAATCGCTTCAGCAGGATGAACTTGATCGCGCCGGCCTCGGCCTTCTTGTCGACACGCATCAGGTCCATATAGCGCGCATCGCCGAGCGCGGGCCCGCGGGTCGGCAGGTGCGCAGCCGCGATCACCGCATCGAGGCGCTGCCGCGACGCTTCGTCGAGCAGGCCGAGCCGCACCGACAGATCACCCGCCATCACCATCCCACAGCCGACCGCCTCGCCGTGCAGCCATTCGCCGTAGCCGAGCCCGGCCTCGATCGCATGGCCGAACGTGTGGCCGAAATTCAGGATCGCACGCAGGCCGCCTTCGCGTTCGTCGGCCGCCACCACGCTTGCCTTGATCTCGCACGAGCGCTTCACCGCATGCGCGAGCGCAGCCGGGTCGCGACGGTTCAGCGCGTCGACGTTCGCCTCGATCCAGTCGAAGAATTCCGCATCGGCGATCGCGCCGGTCTTGATGATCTCGGCGACGCCGGCTGCCAGTTCGCGGTCGGGCAGCGTCGTCAGCGCGCCGATGTCCGCGATCACGGCCTGCGGCTGGTAGAACGCGCCAATCATGTTCTTGCCGAGCGGGTGGTTGATGCCCGTCTTGCCGCCGACCGACGAGTCGACCTGCGACAGCAGCGTCGTCGGCACCTGGATGAACGGCACGCCGCGCATGTAGCACGCGGCGGCAAAGCCCGTCATGTCGCCGATCACGCCGCCGCCGAGCGCGACGAGCGTCGTCTTGCGGTCCGCGCGGTCGGTCAGCAGGCCGTCGAAGATCAGGTTCAGCGTTTCCCAGTTCTTGTACGCCTCGCCGTCCGGCAGCACGACCGTCGACACGCGTTTGCCGAGCGGCGCAAGCGCCGCGCGCAGCGCGTCGCCGTAGAGCGGATCGACCGTCGTGTTCGTGACGATCGTGACGGACGAGCCCTTGATATGCGGCGCGAACAGCTCGGCGCGACCGATCAGGCCGGCGCCAATGTGAATCGGATAGGCGCGGTCGCCCAGGTCGACGTTGACAGTAATCATGCTTGTAGCGGCTTGGCGATGACGCCGGCCAGTTCGAGTTGCATCAGCACCATGTTGACGAGACCGTTGACCGACGGACGGCCGGTCTCGATGACGAAATCCGCGCATTCGCGGTACAGCGGGTCGCGTACCTCGTACAGCGCTTCGAGACGCCCCTTCGGATCTTCGGTCTGCAGCAGCGGGCGATTCTTGTCCTTGCGCGTGCGCAGCCACAGATCGTGCGGATTGGCACGCAGGTAGACGACGATGCCGTGGTTTTTCAGGCAGTCGCGGTTTTCCGGGCGCAGCACCGCGCCGCCGCCCGTCGCGAGCACGATGTTCTCGCGCTGCGTGAGATCGGCGATCACCTGCGTTTCGCGATCGCGAAACCCGGCCTCGCCCTCCATCTCGAAGATCACCGGAATGCGCGCGCCCGTGCGGGCCTCGATTTCGTGGTCGGAGTCGAAGAACGTCCTGTCGAGACGGCGCGCGACCGCACGGCCCACGGTGGTCTTACCCGCTCCCATAAGGCCGACGAAAAATACGTTTGCATGTGGGTCCCGCGCTTGCAACGGCTTCCTCTGCTTCAATCTTGCTGGTGTGTGGCGCAGCTTACTGGCAAAGCGGCTGCCTTGTCGAGCCTGCGCCGGCGGCTTCCGGCCCCGTTTTCTCGGCATCCGTGCTGACCGCGCCGCGCGCATTACAGCGCGCATCGACGACGGTCGGCGTGATGAAGACGACCAGCTCGTTACGTTGATCGCGTTGCGCGCGGTGCCGGAAAAGCGCGCCCAGAAACGGTATTTTGCCCAAGAGCGGCACGCGCGTCACATCGTTCCGGTTCAGTTGTTCATAGATCCCGCCGATCGCGACCGTCCCGCCGTTCTCGACCTCGACGCGCGTCTGGACGTGCTTCGTATGGATCGCCGGGCCGGCCGCCGTCGGCTCGCCGATACTGTCCTTCGTCACGTCCAGGTCGAGCACCACGCGCCCGTCCGGCGTGATTTGCGGCTCGACCTCCAGTTTGAGCGTGGCCCGGCGGAACTGCACGCCGCTCACGCCGTTCCCGACCTTCGCCTGGTACGGCAACTCCGACCCCTGTTCGACGATGGCCTTGACGCGGTCGGCGGTCACCACGCGCGGGCTCGAAACGATCTGGCCCCGCCCCTGTGCCTCGAGCGCGCTCAGTTCGACGTCGAGCACACGGCTGAGCGGCGCGGCGAACAGCGTGAAGCCGGCGGTTGCCGCTTCGAAGCCGCCGAGCGGCCGTGCAGCCAGGTCGAGCGCATTGCGGGCACCGGTCGCTAACGTGGCGCTCTCGCCCGACGGCGGCCGCTCCTGCGCGCGCAGCGCGACACGTGCGCCGAGATTGCGCGAAAAACCCTGCTCGCCCTCGACGATGCGGGCCTCGATCCGGACCTGCCGCGACGGCCGGTCGATCGCCTCGATCAGGCTCGCGACCTGGTCGAGACGCGGCGCGAGATCGGTGACGAACAGCAGGTTCGTGCGCGGATCGGCCGCCGCTGCGCCACGCTTCGACAGCAGCCGCTGGCCGGTCGCGCCGGCCAGCAGTCGCTGCACGTCCTGCGCGCGCGGGTAGTGCAGCGCGAACGTCCGGCTCGCAAGCGGCTCCAGATCGGCGGCCCGCGCGTGCATTTCGAAGCGCTCGCGTTCGCGGGCGGCCAGTTCGACCGCCGGCGTGACCCATATCACGTTGCCCCGCCGGGTCATCGCGAGCCCGTGCGTGTCGAGTAGCGTGTCGAAGGCATCGCGCCAAGGGACATTGTTCAGACGTAACGTGACGGTGCCGCGCACCTGCTCGCTGACGACGATATTGAGCCCCGTGAACCGCGCGAACGCGTCGAACGCGGCCGCAAGCCCTGCGCCCTGCAGATTCAGCGAGATCCGCCGCGTGTCGTCCGCATCGCCCGGTTGCCGGGCCGCAGCGTCGCCCATCCGGGCCGGCGGCGCCAACGGGATCGGCGGCCCCTCCAGCCCGGGTGCCGAGGTGGCGGCCTCCGCCTGAAACGCCGCGCGAGCCGCCTGGTCGAACGGCGGCGGCCCGGCCTCCGTCGCTACGGCGTGATCCGCCCCGTCCACCCCGCCTTGTGGCAATGGAAGGCCCGGCACCTGCGCATCCAACGATGCGGCAGGCCAGACGGCCGGCAGCGGCGGCAATGACGCGCTTGCACTGGCCGCGGTCAAGCCGACCCAAACGGCGAGCACCCGGCATCCGTGCTTGATCATGGCCGCCTCCCGTCGTCCAGCGTGACCCGGTACGCGCCATCCGCCGTTGCGAGCGTCACGGTGACGGGGTCGACGCGCACCACTCGCGCGGCCCCGAGGGTATCGCCGGGAACCACGGCCGTGAACGCGCCGCCACCGTCGTCGAACAGCGCGAGACCTGCATGACCGTCGCGAATCGTGCCAGCCAGGCGGGCAGCCGCCCCGTGCGCTTCGGACGAACCGGCCTCGCCGAACGGATCGGCGCCGGGTGCGCCGGCCAGAACCGACGCCTCCCCGCCTGTGAACGTTGGCGCCGGCAACGCCGGAAACACGTCGACGGACATTTCAACGCGCGCGGCCTCCTTTCCCCGTTCGACACGCAGCGCGGACGGCACTGCCAGCACCGGGAAGCGGGCCAGCTCGCCGACCATCTGCAGCAACGCGTGAAAGCGGCCCTCCGCGACGATGCGCACCGTGCGCCTGCCGTCCGGCACTGCGCCGTCGGCGCGCAACGGTTCGATCGATACGTCGCGCAGCCCGCTCGACGCGGCGCGATCCGCCAGTTCCAGCATCAACGCAGCCCATTCCGGCGTACGCGGCGAGCGATCGCCGTGTGCCGCCGCCGGCTGCACGCCGCGTTGCCGTGCAGCGGCAGCCAGGACACGCCGCGCGTCGGCCTCCCGCATCTGCGCCGCGGCGAGCAACGCGCGGCCATGCGCGAGCCCGCTCCAGTCGGCAGCATTCGCCAGATGAATGCCGCCCGCGAGCACGGCCGCGAATGCGAGCCCACAGCCTGCGAGGTGCGCAGCCGCCGGCGACACGCGCCGCATGCCGCCTCGCCATCCGTCGCTGCGCAGTGCGGACCGATGCGCGAGCACCGCCGTCATGCGCCACCTCCCGACGCTTTCCGGGACGCCATCGCGTCGAGCCAGCGCAGCTGGATCGAGAACCGGAACGGCATCCCGCCTGTCACGACCGGAGCACCGGAAGCAGGCTTCAGTGCATCGATATCGATCCGCCAGCCACGTTGCTCGCGCGCCATCCCCCCGAGCCATCGCGCGGCCGCCCGGTAGCTCGCGGCACGCGCGTCGAGCACGGCACCGGCCGACGTCGTGCGCAGCGCATCGAGCCGGACGGTGCCGTCGCGCACCTGCGCCAGTGTGGCCAGCAGCCCTGCGACGTGCCGATAAGGCGCGGCGAGCGCGGCCGCCTGCGCGTCGCGTTGCGCGGCAACGGCCGCAGCCTTGGCTGCGCGTGTCGCGGCCCCCACCTGCGGCTGCAACTGCCGCAGCCGCGCCTCCACACTCGCGCGCTCGGCATCCACGCGCCACCGCGCCCCGGTGGCGGCGCCCGTCCACAGGCCGACGCCGAGCACACCAAGCAGAATCGCCGCACCGCACTGCGCGGCGCGGCGACGTCGCAACGCCTGCGCCAGCCGCTCGCGGTACGGCAGCAGGTTGAAGCCGCCCGGCTCCGCACGACAGGCCGTCATTCCCACACCCCGCGCAATGCCAGCCCGAATGCGACCGCCCATGCCGGGCCGCCCGGCATGCCGGCGGGCAGGCATGGCTGCCCATTCCAGCCGGTGCAGTCGAACGACACCGCAACCGCGCCGAGCACGTCGCCAATCTCGGCGACGGACGTGTCGAAGCGGGCGATACACCGCTCGTCCCCTGACACGAGTACGCAACACACGGCCCCGAGCGCGCGCTGGCGCAATGCATCGGAGAACGCCCCCGGCACGGCGCCGGACAGCGTCAGCACCGGTACGGCCAACGGGCCGTCAATCCGCCAGCCGTGCACGCCCGAGTCATGGAACCAGAGCGCCGCGTAGGGGCCCGCCTGCGCGTCGGGTTCGAATTGCGCGGCATAGCGCAACGCACGCAGCGCCGCGGCCGACTCGCCGTCGACCACCGTCAGGTCGACACCGGCCTGGGCGGCCACGTCGATCCGCCGTTCGAGCAGCGCCAGCGGAGCCACGGCAATCTCGATCTCGCCGGCTCCCGCGCCGCCGTCCTGCCGCCAGTCGAACGCGAGACTGTCCGGCGCCAGCCCCGAAATGCGTTCGGCCGCCTGCCGCGCAGCGTCCTCGACATCGGCCCGCCCGGCCAGGTCGAGCGTCGCGGTGCGCATCTCGTCATCGTGCAACGCCATCACGCCGCGCGCGTCGCACCGCACCCCGGCCGCCGACAGCCTCGACACGGCGGCGGCCAGCGCACGCGCAACCGCCGCCCAGCGCGCATCCTCCGGGCCGCCCGCCAACCCGACCGGCTCCCGCTCCAGCCCCTCGACGCACACCTCCGCGCCCCGGCCGCACCGGCTCAGCACGGCCACCCTCACCTCGTCTGCACCGACGTCGATTCCCGTCGACCGATGCCCACCCTGCGCAAACCGCGCTCGCCATCGTCCCGCCATCCCATCCTCCCGAAATCGTCGCGGCCCATGCCGCGTTTCCGAGACCTGATTCTGCAAATCGGCGCGTGCGGCCGACAGTCGGCCTAACGGCCAGCATCCGCTCGCGACGGCCATGCGCAGGCTATGCTGGAAGCACGCCAGACCGCGTCTTCGCGGCGGGCGCCCCCCGCGTCAGGACCGGTCTTACCGGGCAGCTATAATCGCGAGACTGTTTTCCGGTATGCCTATGCAATCCACGACTCCTACGTCCCCGCCTCCCGCCCCGGAGCCGAAGAAGCGGCCCTGGTGGCAAAAAGTCCTGCTCGGATTCGCCACGATGTGCGTCGCGCTCGTCGTGGCCGGCGGCCTCGTGCTCGGCTACGCGCTCGTCGTTGCGTGGCCGAACATGCCGTCGCTCGACGCGCTGACCGACTATCGGCCGAAGGTGCCGCTGCGCATCTATACGTCCGATCACGTGCTGATCGGCGAATTCGGCGAAGAGCGCCGCGACGTCGTCCATTTCAAGGACGTGCCCGATTCGCTGAAGAAGGCGATCCTCGCGATCGAGGATGCACGCTTCTACGATCACGGCGGCGTCGACCTCACCGGCATCGTCCGCGCCGGCATCGTCGCGCTGACGAACGGCCATGCGTCGCAGGGTGCGAGCACGATCACGATGCAGGTCGCGCGCAACTTCTTCCTGTCGAGCGAGAAGACCTACACGCGCAAGATCTACGAGATGCTGCTCGCGTACCGGATCGAGCGTGCGCTGACGAAGGATCAGATTCTCGAGGTCTACATGAATCAGATCTATCTCGGCCAGCGCGCGTATGGCTTCGCCAGCGCCGCGCGGGTCTACTTCGGCAAGGACCTGAAGGACATCTCGCTCGCCGAAGCCGCAATGCTTGCCGGGCTGCCGAAGGCGCCGTCCGCGTACAACCCGGTCGTGAACCCGAAGCGTGCGAAGGTGCGCCAGGAATACATCCTGCAACGGATGCTCGAGCTGAACTTCATCTCGCGCGAGCAGTATGACGAGGCCGTCGCGCAGCCGCTCGTCGTCAAGGGCCCGGGCCGCGATTTCAGCGTGCACGCCGAGTACGTCGCGGAAATGGTCCGACAAATGATGTACGCGCAGTACCGTGAGGAAACCTACACGCGCGGCTTCAACGTCGTCACGACGATCGACTCCGCGGATCAGCAGGTCGCGTACACCGCGCTGCGCAAGGGCATCATGGATTACGAACGCCGGCACGGCTATCGCGGGCCGGAAGGCTTCATCGAGCTGCCGGCCGGTGCCGACGACCGCGAACAGGCGATCGACGATGCGCTGCTCGAACACCCCGACAACGGCGAACTGATCGCCGCGGTCGTCACGGCCGCCAGCCCGCGCCAGATCACGGTCGCATTCATCGACGGCAGCAATGCGACGATCGAGGGCGACAACCTGCGCTTCGCGTCGGGCGCGCTGTCGGCCAATGCGCAGCCGAATCGCCGCATCCGCCCGGGCGCGATCGTCCGCGTCGTGAAGAACGACGCCGGCAAATGGTCGATCACGCAGTTGCCGCAGGTCGAGGGGGCGTTCCTGTCGATCGTCCCGCAGGACGGCGCGATCCGCTCGCTCGTCGGCGGCTTCGACTACAACAAGAACAAGTTCAACCACGTCACGCAGGCGTGGCGGCAGCCGGGTTCGTCGTTCAAGCCGTTCATCTATTCGGCGTCGCTCGACAAGGGCCTCGGGCCGGCCACCGTGATCAACGACGGCCCGCTGTATTTCAGCGCCGCCGAAACGGGTGGCCAGCCCTGGGAGCCGAAAAACTACGGCGGCGGCTTCGAAGGCCCGATGTCGATGCGCACCGCGCTGCAGCGCTCGCGCAACCTCGTGTCGATCCGGATCCTGAACCACATCGGCACGAAGTACGCGCAGCAGTACATCACCCGCTTCGGCTTCGACGCCGAACGCCATCCGGCCTACCTGCCGATGGCACTCGGCGCGGGCCAGGTCACGCCCCTGCAGATGGCGGGCGCGTACTCGGTCTTCGCGAACGGCGGCTACCGCGTCAATCCGTACCTGATCGCCGAAGTCACCGATCCGAACGGCGCGATCGTCGTGCGTGCGCAGCCGCTCGTCGCCGAGCAGAATGCGCCGCGCGCGATCGACCCGCGCAACGCGTACGTGATGAACAGCCTGCTGCAGAGTGTCGCGCAGCGCGGCACGGGCGCACGGACCAACGTGCTGAAGCGCACCGACCTCGCGGGTAAGACCGGCACGACGAACGACTCGCACGACGCGTGGTTCGCCGGCTACCAGCACACGCTCGCCGCGATCGCGTGGATCGGCTACGACAATCCGCGCAGCCTCGGCGATCGCGAAACGGGGGGCGGCCTGTCGCTGCCGGTCTGGATCGACTACATGGGCGCCGCGCTGAAGGGCGTGCCCGAGTTCAAGCCGACGATGCCGGACGGTGTCGAATCGCTCGGCGGCGAGTTGTACTTCACCGAGTTCGCGCCGGGCCACGGCTTCGTGTCGACGGTCGGCGTACCGCAGGCACCGGCCGCGCAGAACGTCGACGCCACCGTGCCGCACGTCGACGAGCAGGAAAAGCAGGACATCATGAACCTGTTCGCGCACTGACCACCGGCCCGGACATGAAAAAAGCGCCCCGCGGGGCGCTTTTTCCTTGGCACGACGCGTCGACGCGCAGCCCCGGCTTCGGCCGGAGCGGTTACGGCGCGCTGAACGTGATCGGCAGGCCGGCCTGCTGCGTCGCGTATTCGGTGAGCGCCGAGAAAAACTCGGTGCCCGTGCGCGTGTCGCGCCATTCGCCGTCGATGAAACGGTAGTGGAAACCGCCCGCCCTCGCGGCGATCCACACTTCCTTCATCGGCGGCTGCAGGTTGACGATGATCTTCGAGCCGTTCTCGAACGTCAGCGTCAGGACGCTGCCGTTGCGCTCCAGATCGATGTCGTGATCGCCGTCGTTGGCGTCGTCGACGGTACGCTCGACGGCCGCCAGCACGGCCTCGGCACGGGTCAGGTATTCGGTATCGGACATGCTAAACTCTATCGGTTCAATTGTTCAGGGACGATCATGCGAGTCGTTTTCCGGATGAGCGCGATTGTAGCGGCTTTGGCGATTCTTGCTGGCTGCGGTCAAAGCGGCGCGCTCTATCTGCCCACCGTGCCTCCGATGCCCAAGCCACTCCAGCAGCAGGACACCCCGCCGTCGGACGTGAAGCCGACCGATGAAAACGCGTCGTCCGACAGTGTGCCCGATTCGTCCGGCACGCCGCTCACGCTGTCACCCGAACTGTCGAGCAGCGCATCGTCGATGCCTGCACCAGCGTCGAGCCCGGCCGCGAAGTAACGACGCGCCGCCTGCACGGCTCACGAAACAAGGCGATGACATCCCGGTCATCGCCTTTTGTTTTTTCAGGCTGCGCCGTCACGCGCGCACGCGCCGCCATCCCCATGCGATGAGCCGCCAGCCGAGCAGCACGGCGACGATTCCCGCATACAGCTTCGGCTGCGCCAGATTGTGCTTGCCGGCTCGCATCCACCAGAAGTGCAGCACGGCGAGCAGCGCGATCACGTAGATCGCGCTGTGCAGCGTCGCCCAGTGGCGGCCCAGGCGGCGCACCATCGCGCGCGGCGACGTCGCCGCGAGCGGAATCAGCAGCACGAACGCGGCGAAACCGACCGTGATGAACGGGCGCTTGCCAACGTCCTTCAGGATCGCGACGACGTCGAACCACTTGTCGAACCACAGGTAGGTCGTGAAGTGCAGCGTCGCGTAGAAGAACGCGAACAGCCCGATCATCCGCCGAAAGCGCAGCAGCGTGGCGAACCCCGTCATGCGCCGAAGCGGCGTGACGGCGAGCGTGATGCACAGGATCACGAGCGTCCAGAGCCCCGTCGAGCGCGTGATGAACTCGATCGGATTCGCGCCGAGCCGGTCGGTCAGCCCGAACAGCACGAGTCGCGCGAGCGGATAAAGGCCGGCCGCGAAAACCAGCACCTTAGCCGGCGCGAGCCAGCGCGGCGCAGCGGGACGGACCGCGCCGCGCCGTGCGGCACGTGCAGCCTGGCCGGCGCCGGTCGTGGGCGCGGCCGTCAGCGTCGAAGGGGGCATGTCGTTTCTCACCATCGCCCTCAGAAGTTCTTCTTCAGGTCCATGCCCTGATACATCGACGCGACCAGGTCGCCGTAGCCGTTGAACATCAGCGTCTTGCGCTTCGGCGTGAAAAAGCCGTCCTCGCCGATGCGCCGCTCGGTCGCCTGGCTCCAGCGCGGATGATCGACGTTCGGGTTCACGTTCGAATAAAAGCCGTACTCGTTCGACGCGTACGTGTTCCAGCTCGTCTTCGGCTGCTTGTCGACGAAGCGGATCTTCACGAGCGACTTCGCGCTCTTGAAGCCGTACTTCCACGGTACGACGATCCGCACCGGCGCGCCGTTCTGGTTCGGCAGCACCTGCCCGTAAACGCCCATTGTCAGCAGCGTCAGCGGATTCATCGCCTCGTCCATCCGCAATCCTTCCGAGTACGGCCAGTCGAGCACGGGCGTCGAGAGGCCGGGCATCTGCGACGGATCGGCCAGCGTGACGAACTGCACGTATTTCGCGTTGCCGGTCGGCTGCACGCGCTTGATCAGCTCGGACAGCGGCACGCCGATCCACGGGATCACCATCGACCAGCCCTCGACGCAGCGCAGCCGGTACACGCGCTCCTCGAGCGGCGCGAGCTTCAGCAGTTCGTCGAGATCGAACACCTTCGGATGCAGCACCTCGCCCTCGACGCTCACCCGCCACGGGCGCGGCCGCAGCGTGCCCGCGTTTTGCGCGGGGTCGCTCTTGTCGGTGCCGAATTCGTAAAAGTTGTTGTAGGTGGTGATGTCCTTGAACGGCGTCACCTTGTCGGCCGCGACGAACTTCGGATTCGTCTTCGCCGCGAGCTTCGCGGCCCGCGCATCGGGCGACGCATAGCCGGCCAATGCTGCGCCGCTGCCGCCGAGCAACCCGCCCGCCGCCGCGAGGCCGGCCGCCTGCAATACGCGCCGCCGGTTCTCGAACACCGCTCGCGGCGTGATTTCGCCGGGCGCAATATCGCCGCCGGTCAGTACGTTCCGCAAAGGGCGTTTGATCCACATCGTGCTGCTCCTCCTGCCTGCGCCGCGCGCAGTTTCATGAGCGTTCGACCCGGCCCGTCTTGCGCCGTTCGACGCCCGGACCGCCCGCCCGTTACAAAAGAAAACCGCCGGGCACGCAGTGCACCGGCGGTCTCATAGTCGGACGAACAGCGGAAATCTTACAGCTTGCCGTAGCTGTGCAGCCCGGACAGGAACATGTTGACGCCGAGGAACGCGAAGGTCGTCACGAGCAGGCCCGTGAGCGCCCACCATGCGGCCACCGTGCCGCGCAGGCCCTTCATCAGGCGCATGTGCAGCCACGCCGCGTAGTTGAGCCACACGATCAGCGCCCAGGTTTCCTTCGGGTCCCAGCTCCAGTAGCCGCCCCATGCTTCGGCGGCCCACAGCGCGCCGAGGATCGTCGCGATCGTAAAGAACGCGAAACCGACCGCGATCGACTTGTACATCACGTCGTCGAGCACGTCGAGCGTCGGCAGGCGATCGGCGAGCACGCCGCGCTCCTTCATCAGGTACGCGACCGACACCATCGCCGACAGCGCGAAGCTGCCATAGCCGATGAAGTTCGCCGGCACGTGGATCTTCATCCACCAGCTTTGCAGCGCCGGCACGAGCGGCTGGATCTGCTGCGCGTCGCGCGCGACCGAGTACCACATCAGGAAGCCGACGGCCGCGCTGATCACCAGCAGCACGAATGCGCCGAGCGAGCGCGTGCCGTAGTGGCCTTCGTAATACAGATAGAGCAGCGCAGTGATCAGGCTGAACAGCACGAACACTTCATACAGGTTCGATACCGGAATGTGCCCGACGTCCGCACCGATCAGGTAGGACTCGTACCAGCGCACCATCAGGCCGGTGAAGCCCATCAGCACGGCGACCCACGTGAGCTTCTGGCCGATCGCGGAGCCCGACTCCGAGCGCGCGAGCAAGCCGATCCAGTAGAAGATCGTCGCGAGCACGAACAGCGCGCTCATCCACAGGATCGCCGACTGGCTCGACAGAAAGTATTTGAGGAAGAACGCCGAATCGGCGCGCGCGAGATCGCCCTGGTAGATCTGGATCGACAGCAACGCCAGCACGGCGATCGACGCCATCATCAGTCGCGCGGGCTTCCAGCGCCAGCCGAGCGCGATGAGCGCCGGCACGGTGCCGATCATCACCGCCTTGTCGTAGTAATCCATGTGCGCGTTGTAGTGCACGAGCGCATAGCCCGCGCCCACCACGAGCGCCAGTGCGAACAGCCAGTCGAGCAGCGACAGGCGCGCGAGGAACGGACGGTCGTCGAACAGCGGCGCCGTAACCGGAGCCTGGGCCGACGCCCGATGGGAAGAGGAGACTTGCGTGAGATCCATGATGTTACCGGGTGGAATTCTCGGAATCGGAACCGCCGCCGGCAGGCGGACGGGCCGTCGATACCGCACCGGCCGGTGCGGCGTCGCGAGGTGCGGCGTGCAAGGCGGCACCGGCCGCGTCGCGCGTCTGCACGAACTCTTTCTCGAAATCGAAGGTCTTGCGGGCCGTGGACATTGCCATCACCACATCGACGCCCGAACCGGCGTCCTTCAACCAGAACCAGAGGCGCCGCTCGCGCACGTAGAACATCGAGAAGATGCCGGCGACCAGCAGCAGGCTGCCAAGATACACCAGATTCTTGCCGGGTGCGCGCGTCAACTGAAATACCGAAGCTTGCACCTGCTTGAATGAGTCAAGCTGCAAATAGACCGGCGATCCATACAAAAAGCTGTCGGATAGCGCGTTGATCGCGTTCTGCACGAAGCGGATCGTGTCGGTGCCCTGCTGCGCCGCCGGCTCGCCCGCACGCTCGCGCGCGATCTGCCAGACCTCCCACATCGAGCCTTCGAGCATGCGCAACAGCAGGCTCGCGGCCTTCTCCTGCTCGGCCTTCGGCACCGAGCGGTCGATGAACGTCGCCACGGCCTGGAAGCCGCCGATCGGCTGGCCATCGGCGCCACGGCCGACGCTGTCGTCGCCCGCCGCAAAAAGGGTCAGCACCTTCAGCGCGCTGTCCTGCAGGCGGCTGCGCAGCGATGCGTCCATGCCCGGCAGCGAACGCTGCGCGAAGCGCGCAGCGGCCTCGGCGCGCGCGGACGGATCCTCGAGCGCGGCACGCAGGTGCATCCATTCGCCGATCGAATCCTGGCTGTCGGCCGGAATCCGCATGTAGCGGAACGGGTCGTTCGGGCTCGCACGAACGCCGGCGAGGAACACGCGCTCGCCGTTCATGTCGACGGGCAGCATGTAGTTGTTGAATTCGCGCGCCTGGCCGTCC
Organism: Burkholderia sp. AU31624; assembly: GCF_020420065.1. Lineage (NCBI taxonomy): Bacteria > Pseudomonadati > Pseudomonadota > Betaproteobacteria > Burkholderiales > Burkholderiaceae > Burkholderia > Burkholderia sp. AU31624. The sequence goes on along the minus strand of NZ_JAIZRT010000012.1, from coordinate 41,016 downwards.
TTGCCGCGGATCTTGTACTGCACGGACGGGCCGATGTTGTGGAGCTGCGTCGGCTTCGACGTCTTCGCGCCGGAGCCCAGGCGTTCGTCGAACGCTTCCTTCAGCGAGCTCGTCGTCGCGACACCGCGCACGTCCGGCTTGCCGTTCGCGTCGGCCATGTTCTCGACGTTGATCGCGCGGAAATCGGAGAACTCGATCGTGTCGCCGTCGTTGCCCGGCATCTGCAGCGGCGCCGAACTGCCGATCGTCCCCTTCACGGGGAAGGTTTTCGCGTTGCCGCCGGTCATCGGGTAGGCCGTCATCTGCATCTGCGAGCCGCCGTCCTGGAAGCTCGACTGGTAGATCGACACGCCCTTGTACGTGAACGGCTTGTTGACCTCGACGCGCGCCGGGATCTTCTGGCCGGTCTCGCGATCGATCACGACGATGTCGCTCGCGAACAGCTTCGGCATGCCCGTCGTGTAGTAGTCGACGATGAATTTGTTGAGCTGGATCGAGAACGGCAGGTCCTGGATCAGCGAGCCGCTCGGCTGGTTCAGGATCGCGGTCGACACGAACTGCCCCTCGGGCACCCACGCGTAGCCGCGGAACGTCGGGTTCGACGCGGACAGGCGATGGTCGGGCGAGATCTCGCTGATCGTCGCGCTCGTGTTGACCGGGCTCTTGCCGAACATCCACATCTGGAATTTGATCGGCAGGTTGCTGTCGAGCAGGCCGCCGATACAGATCACGACGATCGCGAGGTGCGCGGAGATGTAGCCCCACTTGGTCATTGCACCGCGCTTCGCGGAGATCAGCGTCGCGCCGTCGTTCTCACGCACGATGTGCTTGTAGCCGGCCTTGGTGACGAACGTCGCGAGCGTCGCCGTGACCGTCGCGCGCGTGCCGGACGTCGTGTATTCGGCCTTGTGGTGGAACGCCCGCAGGCTGCCTTCGCGAACCTTGTCCTTCCAGCTCTTCGCATCGGCGAGCATCTTCGGCGCGTTGCGGATCACGCACAGCGAGATCGACACGACGAGGAAGATCAGGATCAGCATGAACCACCACGCGCTGTACACGTTGTACAGGCCGAGCGAGCGGAAGATGTCCGCCCAGAACGGCCCGAACTGGTTCACATAATTCGGATACGGATCGTCCTGGGTCAGGACCGTGCCGATGATGCTCGCAATCGACAGCACCACCAGCAGCGCAATCGCGAAGCGCATCGAGCTCAGCAACTCGACCGCACGCTTCGGTGCACCCTGACCCGACTTCGACTGCAACCCCGACGTGGTAACGCTCATTCAAACTCCGACTCAGGGGAAACAGCCCCCAACGCTCACTTTGATTATTGCCCCCGAAGGGGCGGCCAGCACGCTCGTGACGGCCGGCGCGCTGACAAAAAAGAAGGGCGAGGCAACCGCAACGATGCGGCGCCCCACCCTTTTCTTGTTCTGACTCCGGCCGCCCTTCGGGCGCCCGGTCATTCCGTTCGCGGCTGACCGCTCAACGCAGGCCCGCGATGTAATCCGCGACGGCCTTGATCTCGTTGTCCGACAGCCTCGTGGCGATCTGATGCATCGCCTCGTTGTTGTTGCGCGCGCCGGCACCCTGCTGGAACGCGGTCAACTGCGCGACCGTGTAATCGGCCCATTGCCCCGACAGACGCGGGTACTGAACCGGGATCCCTTGCCCTGTCGGCCCGTGGCAGCTCGCGCAGGCGGGTACGCCCTTTTCCGCGATGCCGCCGCGATAGATCTTCTGGCCGATCGGCACGGTTGCCGCATCGCGTGCGGTGCCGAGCTTCGTCGTCTGCGACCCGTAGTACGCCGCGACGTTGCGCATGTCGTCCGCGCTCAGCGCACTCGCGAATCCGACCATCACCGCGTTGGTACGCACCGGCCCCTTCGCGCCCGGCTGCGTCTTGAAGTCGTTCAACTGCTTGACCAGATATTCGGGATGCTGGCCGGCGAGCTTCGGGAAACTGCCCGACGCGCTATTGCCGTCGGCGCCGTGACACGACGCGCAGACTTGCCCGGCAATCGCCTTGCCACGGTCGAGATCCGGCTTTGCCGCATCCGCCGCGTTTGCCTCCGCTACCAAACCTACGAACCCTGCTGCAACCTGAAGCACCATCAGAGACTTGCACAGTCGATTCATTCGCACACCCTGTTTCGTCTTGTGGGAATTTGAGGTTCTGCAAAAAACGACGGCGTTCAGTCTACCGCAGAAGCTACATAAAAGCGCGAGGCAGGCGCCCGGTAGCCATCGGTAAAACCGCCGTATTGTACAATATCGTGTTGAAAGCTCCGGCGCCTATCGGGGCTACCCCGCCTCCACCAAGCGGCTCGCGCCGCCCGTCCTTCCGGTTCCCATGGCCTTTCTGCTCCATCAAGCCCGCTTCTACACGACCGTCAACCATCTGCGCGACCTGCCGCCGACGGTCCAGCCGGAAATCGCGTTCGCGGGCCGCTCGAATGCCGGCAAGTCGACGGCGATCAACGTGCTGTGCAACCAGAAGCGGCTCGCCTTCGCGTCGAAGACGCCCGGCCGCACGCAGCATATCAACTACTTCTCCGTCGGCCCGGCCGCCGAACCCGTCGCAAACCTCGTCGACCTGCCCGGCTACGGCTACGCGGAAGTGCCCGGCGCCGCCAAGGCGCATTGGGAAATGCTGCTGTCGTCCTACCTCGCGACCCGCTCGCAGCTCTGCGGCCTGATCCTGATGATGGATTCGCGCCGTCCGCTGACCGATCTCGACCGCCGCATGATCGAGTGGTTCGTGCCGACCGGCAAGCCGATCCACACGCTGCTGACGAAGTGCGACAAATTGACGCGGCAGGAAAGCATCAACGCGCTGCGGACCACGCAAAAGGGGCTCGATGCGTATCGTGACCAGGGCGTTCAGGGCAAGCTGACGGTCCAGCTGTTCTCGGCGATGAAGCGCATTGGGCTCGACGAGGCGCACGAATTGATCGAAAGCTGGGTGCGGCCGTCCGTCGCCGACGAAAAAAGCGAGCCTGTAGCACAATGATCGGGCAACGCGCGGCCGGGATCGGCGGCGCGCACCTGACGGCGCCTGCGGTTTCGGCCGGCTCATAAAAAAACCCGCCGTTGAACGGCGGGTCAAACAGCCTAATCGAAAAACGACAGGCACCCGCTCAGGGAGGAGAAGCGGGGAGCTGCACGCGACGCGTGCCGCTCGATCGCTATCATATACCAACGCTCCCGAAAATGACCTAAGGGTTCCGTAAGGTCTTACTGCCCTGATTTCTACCCAATCGCCATGAGCTTCCATCCGCTTCATCGTCCGCGCCGGATGCGCCGCGACGACTTCTCCCGGCGCCTGATGCGCGAAAACCGCCTGACCACCGACGACCTGATCTATCCGGTGTTCGTCGTCGAAGGCACCAACGAACGGCAGCCGGTGCCGTCGATGCCCGGCGTCGAACGCGTGTCCGTCGATCTGCTGATGCAGGTCGCCGAGCAGTGCGTCGAACTCGGCGTGCCCGTGCTGTCGCTGTTCCCGGCCATCGAGCCGTCGGTGAAAACGCCTGACGGTCGCGAGGCAGCCAATCCGGAAGGCCTGATCCCGCGCGCGGTGCGCGAGCTGAAGAAGCGCTTCCCCGAACTCGGCGTGCTGACCGACGTCGCACTCGATCCGTACACGAGCCACGGCCAGGACGGCGTGCTCGACGAAAACGGCTACGTGATCAACGACGACACGATCGAAATCCTGATTGATCAGGCGCGCGCGCAGGCGGAAGCCGGCGTCGACATCGTCGCGCCGTCGGACATGATGGACGGCCGCATCGGCGCGATCCGCGAAATGCTGGAAAGCGACGGTCATATCCACACGCGGATCATGGCCTATTCGGCCAAGTTCGCGTCGGCGTTCTACGGCCCGTTCCGTGACGCGGTCGGCTCGGCGTCCAATCTGGGCAAGGGCAACAAGATGACCTACCAGATGGATCCGGCGAACAGCGACGAAGCGCTGCGCGAAGTGCGCCTGGACATCGACGAAGGCGCCGACATGGTGATGGTCAAGCCCGGCATGCCGTACCTCGACATCGTGCGCCGCGTGAAGGACGAGTTCCGCTTCCCGACCTACGTGTACCAGGTGAGCGGTGAATACGCGATGCTGAAGGCCGCCGCGATGAACGGCTGGCTCGATCACGACAAGGTCGTGCTGGAATCGCTGCTCGCGTTCAAGCGTGCGGGCGCCGACGGCGTGCTCACGTACTTCGCGCTCGACGCCGCGCGTCTGCTGAAAGCACAGCGCTAAGCGCCTGCCGGCAGGTGGAAAGAAAAACGGCGGGACACTTCGGTGTCCCGCCGTTTTTTTGTTTGCTGTCGATCGCGGCCGTATGCCTCGATCGTCAATTCATGCCACGAAAGCGCGCCGGTTGGCACCAGCGCGCCCGCGACGCGCATGGTCATACCGTCGGGACCGCAGCCCGGTCGAGGCTGCGCAGGAACGTCTCGGCCGCCTGATAGCCGACCACGCGCCCGATCTCGTTGCCGCTTCGATCGAAGAAGATGATGCCCGGCGGGCCGAACAGGTTGAAGCGCTTCAGCAGCGCCTGGTCATCCGGGTTGTTCGCGGTGACGTCCGCGCGCACCAGGTGAAGCTGCGCGAGTCGCGCCTGCACGCGCGCGTCGGTAAACGTCAGATGCTCCATCTCCTTGCAGCTCACGCACCAGTCGGCGTAGAAGTCGAGCATCACGGGCTGGCCCGCCGTCTTCAGCAGCGTGTCGAGCTCGCCGCTCGAGCGCACCGATGCGAACGCGGGACCGTCCTGAGCAACGGCCGCGCCTGCTGCCGCCGTACCGCCCGACGCAACCGTGCGTGCCGCCAGCACCGCCAGCGGCTTGACCGGATCGGTCGAGCCCGCGGCCAAGCCGACGAGCAGCGTGGCCGCCCAGATCGCGAGCGCAGCGCCCAAGCCACGGCCAAGGCGACGCCAGATCGACGTGGCGCCAGCATTCGGCGTGAACAGCCCAAGCGCCGCGGCCGCGATCAGCAGCCACAACGCAGCGAGCACCATCTTCAGGCCACCGGCCAGCACCGGCCACACGATCCACAGCGCGGCTGCGAGCAGCACGATGCCGAAGAACACCTTCACGCCGTCCATCCAAGCGCCGGCGCGCGGCAGTACCGTCCCGGCCCCGACACCGACGACCAGCAGCGGCACGCCCAGCCCCAGCCCCATCGCGAACAATGCAGCGCCGCCGAGCAGCGCATTGCCCGTGTGCGCGATGAAGGCGAGCACCGCGAACAGCGGTGCCGTCATGCATGCGCCGACAACCAGTGCGGACAGCGCGCCCATCGCCGCGACCGCGACGAAATGACCGCCCTGGCGCGCGCTCGATGCCTCGGCCGCGCCGTTCTGCCAGCGTGCGGGCAGCGCGATGTCCTTGCCCGAGATCAGCGAGACGGCAAACGCGGTCAACAGCACGCCGAACGCGCCGAGCACCCACGGGTTCTGCAGCCACGCGCCGAGGCTCTGGCCCACCAGCGCCGCGGCGATGCCGAGCACCGTGTAGACCAGCGCCATGCCGACCACATAGGTCAGCGACAACGCGAAGCCGCGCGCATGCGTCGCGCGTGTGCCTTGTCCGATGATGATCGCCGACACGATCGGAATCATCGGATACGAACACGGCAGGAGGCTCAGCACGACGCCCGCGACGAAATACAGTCCGACGATCGTGAAGAAGCCATGCCCTTCGAGCAGCGACTGCGCGAAATCGGCGCTCGTGACCTTGTCGAACCAGCTGCCCGCGGCAACCGCATCGGCGGACGACGGCGACGACGAGGCGGCGCCCAGCGCGGCGCCATCGACCTTCACGACGTGCTCGGCCGGCGGATAGCAGATGCCCTCGTCCGCGCACCCCTGCGACGTCACCGCGAGCTCGAACGGACCTGACGCCTGCTTGACGGGCACATGCACGACGACTTCGTCACGGTAGGTCTCGACGTCCTTCTGGAACGTCTGGTCGAACTTCACGTGGCCGGCCGGAAATTGCGGATCGCCGAGCGTCGCCTGCCCGCTCTTCACCGCGAACGCAAACCGCTCGCGGTACAGGTAATAGCCGTTGGCGACCTTGAAGTGGACGTCCACCTGCCCCGGCGATTCACTCGCACTGAACTTGAACGCAACTGACGGATCGAGGAAATCGTCGGCCGCGCGCGCGACCGACAGGCTGCCGAGCACGAGCATGAACGACAACAGGACTGCGAGGAATCGCAGCGCGCGCACGCGCACGGGAAGCGCCATACCGTTAAACATGAAATAGACGTTGAGTTTCGCTCGTCACCCACTGGCCGTACGCGGCCGATGCCGTCGTCTGCCACGAGACGATTTCGGGCGTCTCGTAAGGATGATGCGCGAGAATAAATCGCTCCAGTTCGAGCGCCCGCACAGGGCTCGTCTTGAACAGCAACTGGATCTCGTCGGCCGTTTCGACCTTGCCCTGCCAGTGGTAGCGCGACTTGATCGCGCCGAGCTCCGACACGCACGCGGCAAGCCGCCCATCGAGCGCACCGTCGGAAAGCGTCTTGGCGGTCTCGGCATCGGGCACCGTCGTCAGCATCAGCACCACTATCATCCGCGCCCTCCTGGCTGGTCTATCGGCTCCTGCCGACGCGAATTGCCCACCTGGAGCGCGCGCCGGCTGCCCCGTATCGTAGCGCAGCCCGCGCAACGCTGCCGGCACCGCCCTGCGACAATCGATCGCAGCCGGCGCCGGAAAAACAAAAAGGGCCAAGCAATTGCTCGGCCCCTTTCAGATACTGCTGCGTACCGGAAGCTTACTCAGCTTCTTGCACGTTTTCCGTTTCGTCGACTTCCGGACGATCGAGCAGCTCGACCAGTGCCATCGGCGCGTTGTCGCCCACGCGGAAGCCGAACTTCAGCACGCGCAGGTAGCCGCCCGGACGGTTCGCGAAACGCGGACCGAGCACGTCGAACAGCTTCGCCACCGAGTCACGATCGCGCAGGCGGTTGAACGCCAGGCGACGGTTTGCCAGCGACGGCTTCTTGCCGAGCGTAATCAGCGGCTCGACGACTTTACGGAGTTCCTTCGCCTTCGGCAGCGTCGTCTTGATGACTTCGTGCTCGATCAGCGAGTTGGACATGTTACGGAGCATAGCCAGACGGTGGCTGCTCGTGCGGTTCAGTTTCCGCAGACCATGACGATGGCGCATTTCAGTTTCCTTGATTCAAAGTTTTGATCCAGCTCTTCTATCGCACCTCGATGGGTGCACGGGCCGGTAACGAAAAAAAGCAAGATGCGGATTTTAAAGGAAAATCCGCATCTTTGCCAACTACAGCAACAACCAGGCTTACTTGTCGAGACCAGCCGGCGGCCAGTTTTCGAGCTTCATGCCCAGCGTGAGACCGCGCGAAGCGAGTACTTCCTTGATCTCGTTGAGCGACTTGCGACCGAGGTTCGGCGTCTTCAGCAGCTCGTTTTCCGTGCGCTGGATCAGGTCGCCGATGTAGTAGATGTTCTCGGCCTTCAGGCAGTTCGCCGAACGAACCGTCAGCTCGAGATCGTCCACCGGACGCAGCAGGATCGGGTCGATCTGCGGTGCACGCGACGGCGCTTCGGCTGCCGTTTCCGTGCCTTCCAGCGCCGCGAACACGGACAGCTGGTCGACCAGGATGCGGGCCGATTGACGGATCGCTTCTTCCGGCGTGATCACACCGCTCGTCTCGATGTTCATCACGAGCTTGTCGAGGTCGGTACGCTGCTCGACACGTGCGCTTTCGACAGCGTAGCTCACGCGGCGAACCGGCGAGAACGATGCGTCGAGGACGATGCGGCCGATGATCTTGGCCGTGTCTTCGCCGTAGCGACGAACGTTGCCGGGCACATAGCCGCGACCCTTTTCGATCTTGATCTGAACGTCGAGCTTGCCGCCCTTCGACAGGTGCGCAATCACGTGATTCGGGTTGATGACTTCGCAGTCGTGAGCCAGCTCGATATCGCCGGCCGTGACAACGCCTTCACCTTCCTTGCGCAGCGTAACCGTCACTTCGTCACGGTTATGCAGCTTGAACACCACGCCCTTCAGGTTCAGCAGCAGGTTGACGACGTCTTCCTGCACGCCATCCAGCGTCGAGTACTCGTGCACCACGCCCGCGATCGTCACTTCGGTCGGCGCGTAGCCAACCATCGACGACAGCAGCACGCGGCGAAGCGCATTGCCCAAGGTGTGGCCGTAACCGCGTTCGAACGGTTCCATGACCACCCTCGCGTGGTTCTCGCCCAGCGATTCCACGGCGATGATCTTGGGTTTCAGCAAACTGGTTTGCATGGGCTTTCCTTTTCAATACCCTCGGCTCGTTACACCGATAAGGCTGACCGGTAACAACCAGAAAATAAACAGCCGAGGCCCCTCCTTGCGCAACGCAATCGGGGTACCTCGGCCGTCAATCGGATTAACGCGAATACAATTCGACGATCAGGCTTTCGTTGATGTCGCCTGCGATTTCAGCGCGTTCCGGCATTTGCTTGAACGTGCCTTCGAACTTCTTCGCATCGACTGCAACCCAGCTCGGCATGCCGCCTTGCTCGGCCAGCGACAGCGCTTCGACGATACGCGCCTGCTTCTTCGCCTTTTCGCGGATCGCGACGATGTCACCTGCCTTCACTTGCTGCGACGGGACGTTCGCAACGACGCCGTTCACGGTGATCGACTTGTGGCTCACCAGCTGACGCGCTTCAGCGCGGGTCGAGCCGAAGCCCATGCGATACACGACGTTGTCGAGACGCGACTCGAGCAGTTGCAGCAGGTTTTCACCCGTGTTGCCCTTGCGGCGGTCGGCTTCAGCGAAGTAGCGGCGGAACTGACGCTCCAGCACGCCGTAGATACGCTTGACCTTCTGCTTTTCGCGCAGCTGCGTACCGTAGTCGGACGTACGTGCGCCCGAGGTACGGCCGTGCTGACCCGGCTTGCTGTCGAGCTTGCACTTGTCGGCGAGCGAGCGGCGTGCGCTCTTCAGGAACAGGTCGGTGCCTTCACGGCGGGACAGCTTGGCCTTCGGGCCGATATAACGTGCCACTTTGCATTCCTCTATCAATCAGTCACGCAGATCTGAATCCGCGCTAGTTCGCGCCCTTTGGGGCGAACGGTGGGCTTAGTCAATCAAAAAAGCAACGCCCGTCGACGCTAAGCGGCGACAGGCAATGTGCTAGCACGAACGTGCCAGCACACCTTTAGATACGACGACGCTTCGGCGGACGGCAGCCGTTGTGCGGAATCGGGGTGACGTCCGAAATCGCGGTGATCTTGATGCCGAGGCCGTGCAGTGCGCGCACTGCCGACTCGCGACCCGGGCCCGGGCCCTTGATCCGCACTTCCAGATTCTTCACGCCGTATTCCATCGCGACGCGGCCAGCCGACTCGGCTGCGACCTGGGCAGCGAACGGCGTCGATTTGCGCGAGCCCTTGAAGCCCTGACCGCCCGACGTCGCCCATGCCAGTGCGTTGCCTTGGCGATCGGTGATCGTGATGATCGTGTTGTTGAACGACGCGTGAACGTGAACCACGCCTTCAGCGACGTTCTTCTTAACCTTCTTGCGAACGCGTTGCGCCGCGGTGTTCGAAGCCTTAGCCATTACGTTTTCCTGTAACTGTCAGTTCCGCTTACTTCTTCAGCGCTTGCGCTGCACGACGCGGACCCTTGCGAGTACGTGCGTTCGTACGCGTACGCTGACCGCGCATCGGCAGGCCCTTGCGATGACGAACACCACGGTAGCAACCGAGGTCCATCAGGCGCTTGATGTTCATCGTCACTTCACGGCGCAGATCGCCTTCGACGACAAACTTGCCCACTTCTTCACGCAGCTTTTCCAAGTCTGCGTCGGTCAAGTCCTTGACCTTCTTCGAAAAATCGACGCCAGCTGCCACGCAGATGCTGCGCGAACGGGTGCGGCCGACACCAAAGATTGCCGTCAGGCCGATCTCGGTGTGCTGGTGATTCGGGATGTTAACCCCTGCGATACGAGCCATTGTTTTTCCTCAAACAAAAAGCGCAAACAAACGCGCGGTCAGCCTTGGCGCTGCTTGTGGCGCGGATCCGAGCTGCAGATCACGCGAACGACGCCTTTGCGCTTGATGATCTTGCAATTGCGGCAAATGCGCTTAACCGATGCCATCACTTTCATGATAATACCCTTTTTTCAAATCACTTCGCCCGGAACACGATCCGCGCACGAGACAGATCGTAAGGCGTCAATTCAACCGTCACCTTGTCGCCCGGCAGGATGCGGATGTAGTGCATCCGCATCTTTCCGGAAATATGCCCCAACACGACATGGCCGTTTTCCAGCTTCACACGGAAGGTCGCATTCGGGAGGTTTTCGATCACCTCACCCTGCATCTGGATTACATCGTCTTTGGCCATAGTCCTTTCAACGCATCGGGATGTTGCCGCCCTTGAAGTTCGCCTTCTTGAGCAGTGACTCATACTGTTGCGACATAACGTACGACTGCACCTGCGCCATAAAGTCCATCGTGACGACGACAATGATCAGCAGCGACGTTCCACCAAAATAAAACGGCACGTTCCAGCGCAGCACCAGAAACTCTGGCAGCAGACACACGAAGACGATGTAGATCGCACCGGCCAGCGTCAGACGCGTGAGGATGCGGTCGATATATCGTGCGGTCTGATCGCCCGGGCGGATGCCCGGAACAAACGCGCCACTCTTCTTCAGGTTGTCTGCGGTTTCCCTGCTGTTGAACACCAGTGCGGTGTAGAAGAAGCAGAAAAACACGATCGCCAGCGTGTACAGCAGCACATAGACCGGCTGGCCCGGCTTCAGCGCTTCCGCAACGTTATGCAACGTATTGGAAATCCAGCTTCCCGTCGGCTGACCGGTACTGAACCAGCCGAGAATCGTTGCCGGGAACAGAATGATCGACGATGCGAAGATCGGCGGAATCACACCCGACATGTTCAGCTTCAGCGGCAGATGCGACGACTGCCCACCGTAGATCTTGTTGCCGACCTGGCGCTTCGCGTAGTTCACGAGGATCTTGCGCTGACCGCGTTCGATGAACACGACCAGGTAAGTCACCGCGGCAATCAGGACGACGATGATGATCGCCGAAATGATGCTCATCGAACCCGTACGCACCAGCTCGAACAACCCACCGACGGCATTCGGGAACCCTGCTGCGATCCCGCCGAAGATGATGATCGAGATACCGTTGCCCAGACCACGCTCGGTAATCTGCTCGCCGAGCCACATCAGGAACATCGTACCGGTAACCAGCGTCACGACCGTCGTCAGACGGAACAGCATGCCGGGGTCAGTAACGAGGCCCGGCTGGTTTTCCAGCGCAGCCGCGATACCGAACGCCTGGAAGGTCGCGAGCACCACGGTGAAATACCGCGTGTACTGCGTGATCTTCCGTTGCCCTGCCTGCCCTTCCTTCTTCAGCGCCTCGAGCTGCGGCGAGACAATCGCCAGCAACTGCATGATGATCGACGCCGAGATGTACGGCATGATCCCCAGCGCAAAGATCGTGAAGCGGGAAAGCGCGCCACCCGAGAACATGTTGAACATGCCCAGGATGCCGCCCGCCTGGCTCTGGAACAGCTTAGCCAGTTGATCCGGATCGATGCCCGGCACGGGAATGTGCGCGCCGATGCGATAGACGATCAGCGCCAGGAGCAAGAACATTGCTCGCCGGCGCAGATCGCCGAATTTCGCCGTGCTTCGACCGGGTTTTGCAAGACTCGGGCTGTTAGCCAAGTACCTTCTCCGATGAATGCAAGTGACGACGCGCTACGCGTGTCACTCGGCGAACGAACCGCCAGCCGCTTCGATCGCAGCGCGCGCACCCTTGGTGGCACCGAGACCCTTCACGACGATCTTGCGCTTCAGTTCGCCCGTCGCGATGATCTTTGCGCTCTTCGTCAGCTCGCCGACCAGGCCGGCTTGCTTCAGTGCGAGCAGATCGATCTCATCGACCGGCAGCTTCTCGAGGTCGCCCAGGCGCACTTCACCGACGAATTCCTTCGTCAGCGACGTGAAGCCGCGCTTCGGCAGACGACGTTGCAGCGGCATCTGACCGCCTTCGAAACCGACTTTGTGGAAGCCGCCCGAACGCGATTTCTGACCCTTGTGACCACGGCCAGCCGTCTTGCCGAGGCCCGAACCGATGCCACGGCCGACGCGACGCTTGGCGTGCTTGGCGCCAGCTGCCGGCTTCAGGTTATTCAATTCCATATCAACTCCTTGATCCGTAGGGCCGCTTACGCGATGACCTTAACGAGGTACGAGACCTTGTTGATCATGCCGCGGACCGCCGGCGTGTCCTGAAGCTCGCTGACCGAGTTGAGTCGGCGCAGGCCCAGGCCACGCACGGTCGCGCGGTGCGATTCGCGGGTCCCGATCAGGCTCTTAACGAGCTGAACCTTGACAGTTTTTTCAGACATGGTGACCACCCGGGCTTAGCCCAAAATTTCTTCGACGGACTTGCCGCGCTTCGCCGCGATGTCTGCCGGGGTGGACTGCTTGCGCAGACCGTCCAGCGTGGCGCGAACGAGGTTGTACGGGTTCGTCGAACCGTGGCTCTTTGCCACAACGTTCTGAACGCCCATCACGTCGAACACTGCGCGCATCGGGCCGCCGGCGATCACGCCCGTACCTGCCTTCGCCGGAGCGAGGAGGACAGCGGATGCGCCATGCTTGCCGTGCACTTCGTGTTGCAGCGTGCCGTTCTTGAGCGGCACCTTGAACATGTTGCGGCGAGCTTGTTCCATTGCCTTCTGGACAGCGACCGGCACTTCCTTCGCCTTGCCCTTGCCCATACCGATGCGGCCATCACCGTCGCCAACCACGGTCAGTGCGGCGAAGCCGAGAATACGGCCACCCTTCACGACCTTGGTCACGCGATTGACCGAAATCATCTTTTCGCGAAGGCCGTCGTCGCGCTCGTCAGCCTGAACTTTCGCTTGCATCTTTGCCATGACGAATTCCTTCCTTAGAACTTGAGCCCAGCTTCGCGAGCTGCCTCAGCCAGCGCCTTGACGCGGCCGTGGTAGCGGAAGCCCGAGCGGTCGAAGGCGACGGATTCGATGCCGGCAGCCTTTGCCTTTTCGGCAATACGCTTGCCGATCAGCGTCGCGGCATTGACGTTGCCGCCCTTGCCCGACTTGTCGGCCAGTTCTGCGCGCACTTCTGCTTCGAGCGTCGACGCGCTGGCGAGCACCTTGGTGCCGCACGGCGAGAACACTTGAGCGTAGATGTGCGTGTTCGTGCGATGCACGGCGAGACGCGCGACCTGCAGCTCAGCGATCTTGATACGCGTCTGGCGAGCGCGGCGCAGGCGAGATTGAGTCTTATCCATGATTGCGCACCCTTACTTCTTCTTCGTTTCTTTGAGGATCACAACCTCGTCGGAATAGCGCACGCCCTTGCCCTTGTAGGGTTCCGGCGGACGGTAACCGCGGACTTCCGCAGCCACTTGACCGACTTGTTGCTTGTTGATCCCCTTGATCACGATTTCGGTTTGCGTCGGGGTTTCTGCCTTGACGCCTTCCGGCATCTGGTGCACCACCGGGTGCGAGAAACCCAGCGACAGGTTCAGCTTGTCGCCTTGCGCTTGCGCACGATAACCGACGCCAACCAGCGTCAGCTTGCGCTCGAAACCCTTGGTCACGCCGTGCACGGCATTCGCGATAATCGCGCGCATCGTGCCCGACAGTGCATTTGCTTCGCGGCTTTCGTCCACCGGCGACAGGTTCAGCGTGCCGTCGTTGTTCGCCACGTTCACGAGCGGATTGATCGCTTGCGTGATGGTGCCCAGCGGGCCCTTGACGGTGATCGCACCGTCGGCCAGCTTGACTTCCGCGCCTTGCAGCGCGATCGGGCTCTTACCTACTCGAGACATGTTTCTCTCTCCTCGGCTTTAAGCGACGTAGCAGATGACTTCGCCGCCGACGCCGGTAGCGCGCGCCTTGCGGTCGGTCATCACGCCCTTCGGCGTCGACACGATTGCCACACCGAGGCCATTCATGACCTGCGGGATGTCGTTACGGCCGCGGTACACGCGCAGGCCAGGCTTCGACACGCGTTCGATGCGTTCGATGACCGGACGGCCGGCGTAGTACTTCAGCGCGATATTCAGTTCGGACTTCGCACCTTCCGCCTTCACGGCGAAATCGTCGATATAGCCTTCGTCTTTCAGGACTTGCGCGATTGCAACCTTGACTTTCGACGAGGGCATCGACACCGATACCTTCTCGACCATCTGCCCGTTGCGGATGCGAGTCAGCATATCGGCGATAGGATCACTCATGCTCATTTACGTTTCTCCTATTACCAGCTCGCCTTGGTCAGGCCAGGAATCTCGCCACGGAATGCGATTTCACGAATCTTGTTACGCGCGAGGCCGAATTTACGGAACGTGCCACGCGGACGGCCCGTGATCGCGCAGCGGTTACGCTGGCGGGTCGGGTTTGCGTTGCGGGGCAGTTGCTGCAGCTCAAGGCGTGCTTCGTAGCGCTCTTCTTCCGACTTGCTTTGGTCTTCGACGATCGCCTTCAGCGCATCGCGCTTTGCTGCGAACTTCGCGACCAGGCGGGCGCGCTTCTTTTCACGTTCGATCAGTGCCAGTTTAGCCACGGTAACCTCAGTTTCTGAACGGGAACTTGAAGCTGGCGAGCAGAGCCTTTGCTTCGTCGTCGGTCTTCGCAGTCGTCGTGATGCTGATGTTCAGCCCACGCAGTGCGTCGATCTTGTCGTAGTCGATTTCGGGGAAAATGATCTGCTCTTTCACACCGATGTTGTAGTTGCCACGGCCATCGAAAGCACGACCCGACACGCCGCGGAAGTCACGCACGCGGGGCAGGGCAACCGTCACGAAACGGTCGAGGAATTCGTACATCGCTTGGCCACGCAGCGTCACCATCGCGCCGATCGGGTAGCCCTGGCGGATCTTGAAGCCTGCGATTGCCTTGCGTGCCTTGGTCACGACCGGCTTCTGACCAGCGATCTTCGTGAGGTCGCCAACGGCGTTCTCGATGATCTTCTTGTCAGCGATCGCTTCGCCAAGACCCATGTTCAGCGTGATCTTGGTGATGCGCGGCACTTCCATGACCGACTTGTAACCGAACTTCTCGATCAGGCCGGGCACAACCTTTTCTTTGTAAAACTCTTGAAAACGAGCCATTTTTTACTCCGCTGCGTCAGGCGCTCAGTACAGCACCGGTCGTCTTCAGGAAGCGAACCTTCTTGCCTTCCTCGACCTTGATGCCAACACGCGACGCCTTGCCATTCGCGTCGACCAGTGCGACGTTCGAAATATGCAGGGGCATCGTCTTCGCTTCCACGCCGCCCGTCGTACCCTTCATCGGGTTCGGCTTCACATGCTTCTTGACGAGGTTGATACCTTCAACCGTCACATGCTCTGCACCGACAGCCAGCACGACGCCGCGCTTGCCCTTGTCCTTGCCAGTGACGACGATGACTTCGTCACCTTTGCGAATCTTGTTCATCGCGACTCCTTACAGCACTTCCGGCGCCAGCGAAACGATCTTCATGAATCGTTCGCTACGCAGCTCACGCGTGACCGGCCCGAAAATACGGGTGCCGATCGGCTCGAGCTTGTTATTCAAAAGCACAGCGGCGTTGCCGTCGAACTTGATCAGCGAGCCGTCTTGACGGCGCACGCCCTTGGCGGTGCGGACCACCACGGCGTTGTAAATTTCGCCTTTCTTCACGCGCCCGCGCGGCGTTGCCTCTTTGACGCTCACCTTGATGATGTCGCCAATGCCGGCATAACGACGCTTCGAGCCGCCGAGCACCTTGATGCACAGGACTTCACGTGCACCCGTGTTGTCGGCTACTTCGAGCCGAGATTCGGTCTGGATCATGGTTTGTCTTTCCCAACTTAATCCGGATGCACCACCATGATGCATTCGGTCAGTCTTGGTCCCGTCAGCCAATCGGCTGCTTGGGTTGGAACAGCAGCGACGGCAAACGAAACCCGCCATCGCAATTCGGTGAATCTTTCGGACAGGCAGGCGCCAGTCCGCTTCCCCCACCAACTTCGCCCGCGACGGGGCTCCCATAAAGAGGGAAGACCAGGATTATAACAAATAATCCTGGTCACGCAAGCAAATACTTTGCGATTTCAAGCACTTCGCGGAGAAGTGCCTGTTACTGCCTACTGCGCTGCCCGCTTAGATGACGCGAGCTGCTTCGACGAGGCGCGACACCGTCCAGGCCTTCGTCTTCGAAACAGGACGGGTTTCCTGGATTTCGACGAGATCGCCTTCGTTGTAGGTGTTCGCTTCATCGTGCGCGTGGTACTTCTTCGAACGCACGACATACTTGCCGTAGATCGGGTGCTTGACGCGGTGCTCGATCAGCACGGTGACGGTCTTGTCCATCTTGTTGCTGACGACCCGACCGACCAGCGTCCGCTTCAGCGAGGTTTTCACGCTATCGTTCATTTCTGGTTCGCCTTCTGAGTCATGACGGTCCGCACACGTGCGATGTCGCGACGAACCTTCTTCAGCTGGCTCGTGTTCGTGAGCTGCTGGGTCGCGAGTTGCATGCGCAGGCCGAATTGCGCCTTCAGCAGGTCCGCCAGCTCCTTGTTGAGCGCGGCCTGGTCTTTCTGGAGAAGTTCGGAAGCCTTCATATTTTCTCCTTAGGCGCCGAGCTGGCGCACGATGAACGCCGTCTTCAGCGGCAGCTTGGCTGCAGCCAGACGGAACGCTTCGCGTGCCAGTTCTTCGGTTACGCCGTCCATTTCATAGAGCATCTTGCCCGGCTGAATCTCGGCGACGTAGTACTCCGGGTTACCCTTACCGTTACCCATACGCACTTCGGCCGGCTTCTGCGAAATCGGCTTGTCCGGGAAGATCCGGATCCAGATGCGGCCGCCACGCTTGATGTGACGCGTCATTGCACGACGCGCCGCTTCAATCTGGCGTGCGGTCAGACGACCGCGACCGATAGCCTTCAGGCCGAATTCACCGAACGACACTGCGTTGCCGCGCGTCGCCTTGCCGGTGTTACGACCCTTCTGCTCTTTACGATACTTTCTGCGTTTCGGTTGCAGCATCGTTATTCTCCAGTCTTGCCGTCTTCGGGCTTGCCGGCGCCGCGGCGCGGTGCGCCACGACGAGCACCCGGAGCGCCGCCTTCGCCGTCACGGCGCGGACGACGGTCGCCCGGACGCGCATTGCGACGCGGACGCTTGTCTTCGGCTACTTCTTCCACCACCGGTGCGTCGTTGCGGCCGAGCGTATCGCCCTTGTAAACCCACACCTTGACGCCGATGATCCCGTAGGTCGTCTTCGCTTCCGAGGTCGCGTAGTCGATATCAGCACGCAGCGTGTGAAGGGGCACGCGACCTTCGCGATACCACTCCGTACGAGCGATTTCGATACCGTTCAGACGGCCCGCGCTCATGATCTTGATGCCTTGGGCACCCAGACGCATCGCGTTCTGCATCGCACGCTTCATCGCGCGACGGAACATGATCCGGCGCTCGAGCTGTTGCGTGATCGAGTCAGCGATCAGCTGAGCATCGGTTTCCGGCTTGCGGATTTCTTCGATGTTGACGTGAACCGGAACGCCCATGCGGCGTTGCAGTTCCGTCTTCAGCTGCTCGATATCCTCGCCCTTCTTGCCGATGACCACACCCGGACGCGAGCTGTAAATCGTGATGCGCGCGTTCTTCGCCGGACGCTCGATGACGACCCGACCGACCGAAGCGTTCTTCAGCTTCTTCTTCAGGTATTCACGAACACCGATGTCTTCCTGCAGCATCGCCGCGAAATTGTTGTTGTTCGCGTACCAACGCGAAGCCCAATTGCGGCTGACAGCCAGGCGGAAGCCAGTCGGATGAATTTTCTGTCCCATCGTATGGCTCCTTAATTCCCGACCGTCACAGTGATGTGACAGGATTGCTTCTCGATGCGGTTACCGCGGCCCTTGGCGCGCGCGGTGAAACGCTTGAGCGATGCAGCCTTGTCGACGTAGATGCTCTTGATCTTGAGCTCGTCGATATCAGCGCCTTCGTTGTGCTCCGCATTCGCGATTGCCGACAGCACAACCTTCTTCACGATGCCAGCCGCCTTCTTCGGCGAGAACGTCAGAACGTTCAGCGCCTTGTCGACCGGCAAACCGCGGATCTGGTCAGCCACAAGGCGCGTTTTCTGCGCCGAGATGCGGGCACCGCGATGAATTGCTTTCACTTCCATCTTGATTGCCCCTTATTTCTTGGCCTTCTTGTCGGCTGCGTGACCCTTGAACGTACGGGTCAGTGCGAACTCGCCAAGCTTGTGGCCGACCATGTTTTCCGAGATGTACACCGGAACGTGTTGACGGCCGTTGTGAACAGCGATCGTCAGGCCGATGAAATCCGGCAGAATCGTCGAACGACGCGACCAGGTCTTGATCGGCTTTTTGTCGCGCGAAGCTGCAGCCGCCTCAACTTTCTTCAGCAAATGGGCGTCGCAGAACGGACCTTTTTTAACAGAACGTGCCATTGCCTACTCCTTAACGCTTGTGACGGCGCTGGACGATCATCGTCGTCGTGCGCTTGTTGCTACGGGTGCGATAACCCTTAGCCGGCGTACCCCACGGGCTAACCGGATCGCGACCTGCAGCCGTCTTGCCCTCACCACCACCGTGCGGGTGATCAACCGGGTTCATCGCAACGCCACGCACCGTCGGGCGGATACCGCGCCAGCGGTTCGCGCCAGCCTTGCCGATCTGGCGCAGGCTATGCTCTTCGTTGCCGACTTCACCGATCGTTGCACGGCACTCGATGTGCACGCGGCGGATTTCGCCCGAACGCAGACGAACCTGCGCGTAGACGCCTTCACGGGCGAGCAGCATGGCCGACGTACCGGCCGAACGCGCCATTTGCGCGCCCTTGCCCGGCAGCATCTCGATGCAGTGAATCGTCGTACCGACCGGAATGTTGCGGATCGGCAGCGTGTTGCCTGCACGGATCGGCGCTTCCGAACCCGACATCAGCTGTTGGCCGACGGTCAGGCCCTTCGGGGCGATGATGTAGCGACGTTCGCCGTCTGCGTAGAGCACCAGCGCGATGTTCGCGCTACGGTTCGGGTCGTACTCGAGACGCTCGACCTTTGCCGGAATGCCATCCTTCGTGCGACGGAAATCGACGATACGGTAGTGCTGCTTGTGACCACCACCCTTGTGACGCGTGGTGATACGACCGTTGTTGTTACGGCCGGCGGTCGAGCTCTGCGAGTCGAGCAGTGCCGCGAACGGCTTGCCCTGGTGCAGGTTCTTGTTGACCACCTTGACCATCGCGCGGCGACCCGGCGATGTCGGCTTAACTTTAACGATTGCCATGATTACTTGGCCTCCGCTTCAAAGTTGATTTCCTGGCCGGGCTTCAGGCAAACGTACGCCTTCTTCACGTCCTTGCGACGGCCCATCGAACGGCCGAAGCGCTTTTGCTTGCCCTTCTGAACCAGCACGTTGACCGAATCAACCTCAACCTTGAACAGCAGCTCGACAGCCGCCTTCACTTCCTGCTTCGTGGCATCCGGTGCGACTTCGAACACGACTTGCTCGTTCTTGTCGGCAACCAGCGTCGCCTTTTCCGAGATCACCGGCGCGAGCAGGACCTGCATCAAACGATGATCGTTCTTGCGAATCTCGCTCATGACAGCAACTCCTCGATCTGGGCGACCGCAGCCTTCGTGACCAGCACTTTCTTGAAGTAGATCAGCGACAGCGGGTCAGCGTAGCGCGGCTCGACAATCGCCACGTGCGGCAGGTTGCGCGAAGCCAGGTACAGGTTCTCGTCGACCGTATCCGTAATGATCAGCACGGAGTCGAGACCCATGGTCTTGAATTTTTCGGCCAGCAGCTTGGTCTTCGGCGCTTCGAGGATGATGTCCTCGACGACCGACAGACGGCCTTCACGGGCCAGCTGCGAGAAGATCGAGCAGAGACCTGCGCGATGCATCTTCTTGTTGACCTTGTGCGAGAAGTTTTCTTCCGGCGAATTCGGGAAGATACGACCACCGCCACGCCACAACGGGCTCGACGACATACCGGCACGAGCGCGGCCCGTACCCTTCTGGCGCCACGGCTTCTTCGTCGTGTGCTTGACTTGCTCACGGTCCTTCTGTGCGCGGTTACCCTGGCGAGCATTCGCCTGGTAAGCGACGACGACCTGGTGGATCAGCGCTTCGTTGTAGTCACGACCGAACACGACGTCCGATGCGTTGACCACTGCACCTTCCTGACCATTTTCGTTCAGGAGCTTGAGTTCCATTATTTCGCCCCCTTGGTCTTGACGGCCGGCGTCACGAAGACCTTGCCGCCCTTCGCGCCCGGAATCGCACCCTTCACGAGCAGCAGCTTGCGCTCTGCGTCGATACGGGCGATTTCGAGGTTCTGCACCGTCACCGTCACGTCACCCATGTGACCCGTCATGCGTTTACCCGGGAAAACACGACCCGGATCCTGCGCCATACCGATCGAGCCCGGCACGTTGTGCGAGCGCGAGTTACCGTGCGTGGCACGGCCGGAGGAGAAGTTGTAACGCTTGATCGTACCGGCGTAGCCCTTACCGATCGACACGCCTTGCACGTCGACCTTCTGGCCCACTTCGAAAAGATCGGCACCGACCACGGCGCCATTCGACAGCTCAGCCGCCTTGGCCGCGTCAATGCGGAATTCCTTGAGGATTTCACCGGCTTCGACACCGGCTTTGGCGAGATGACCTGCCAGCGGCTTCGTCACGCGCGAGGCACGACGGGAGCCGAATGCAACCTGCACGGCCGTGTAGCCGTCGGTTTCAACAGTCTTGATCTGCGTCACGCGGTTGTCCGACACGTCCAGCACGGTGACGGGAATCGAATCCCCTTCCGCCGTGAAGATACGGGTCATGCCAACCTTGCGACCTACGAGTCCAAGGCTCATCATTTTCTCCATTCCCGACTGCGATTGGTCGGGGCTGATTTACAAAATGCCGGGCACGCAAGGCCCAACTTTTTTACGCGAATACGCGAAAAGCCAAGCATTATAGCCCGCCTTCGCGTTTTCCGCAAGCAATCAAAGACTTAGCGCCGCCCGGCAAGCCGATCGGCGCTGGAAGCCTTACTGCAGCTTGATTTCCACGTCGACGCCAGCCGGCAGGTCGAGCTTCATCAGCGCGTCAACCGTCTTGTCGGTCGGATCGACGATGTCCATCAGGCGCTGGTGGGTACGGATTTCGAGCTGATCGCGCGACGTCTTGTTGACGTGCGGCGAACGCAGGATGTCAAAACGCTGAATGCGCGTCGGCAGCGGCACCGGGCCACGGACGATTGCGCCAGTCCGCTTCGCGGTATCGACGATCTCGGCAGCCGATTGATCGATCAGACGATAGTCGAATGCCTTCAGGCGAATGCGGATTTTCTGTTGCTGCATGACGATTCCTTGGAAAGAGCGAGGCGATGTTGCATCGCCGGACACTAAAAGAACGTGAAACTTGACGCCTGCGGGGAGCGAGGCATCAGGTTCCGGACGGTACTTCCACTGCTAAGCCCGCGATTCTACACGAAATTCTGGAGCGATGGTGCGAGTTTCTCGCGCCGCGCGTTCGCTTGACGGAAAAACAAAACCGGGTGCCAGCGCAAGCTGGACACCCGGTTTCGACGGCACGGACTGCATACCGCGGAAGCGCGGATCCCGTGGGATCCGCGGATCGTCGATATTACTCGATGATCTTGGCGACGACGCCGGCGCCGACCGTACGGCCGCCTTCGCGGATTGCGAAGCGCAGACCTTCTTCCATCGCGATCGGAGCGATCAGCTTCACCGTGATCGACACGTTGTCGCCCGGCATCACCATTTCCTTGTCCTTCGGCAGCTCGATCGAGCCCGTCACGTCCGTCGTACGGAAGTAGAACTGCGGACGGTAGTTGTTGAAGAACGGCGTGTGACGGCCGCCTTCGTCCTTGCTCAGCACGTACACTTCAGCCGTGAAGTGCGTGTGCGGCGTGATCGAACCCGGCTTCGCCAGAACCTGGCCACGCTCCACGTCTTCACGCTTCGTGCCGCGCAGCAGGATACCAACGTTGTCGCCTGCCTGACCTTGGTCCAGCAGCTTGCGGAACATTTCAACGCCCGTGCAGGTCGTCTTCACCGTCGGCTTGATACCGACGATTTCGATTTCTTCGCCGACCTTCACGATGCCGCGCTCAACGCGACCCGTCACGACCGTGCCACGACCCGAGATCGAGAACACGTCTTCCACCGGCATCAGGAACGCGCCGTCAACTGCACGCTCCGGCGTCGGGATGTACGTGTCCAGCGCGTCGGCCAGGCTCATGATCGCCACTTCGCCCAGCTCGCCCGTGTCGCCTTCCAGCGCCAGCTTGGCCGAACCCTTCACGATCGGCGTGTCGTCGCCCGGGAAGTCGTACTTCGACAGGAGTTCGCGAACTTCCATCTCGACCAGCTCGAGCAGTTCAGCGTCGTCCACCATGTCGCACTTGTTCAGGAACACGATGATGTACGGAACGCCAACCTGACGTGCCAGCAGGATGTGCTCACGCGTCTGCGGCATCGGGCCGTCTGCTGCCGAGCAAACCAGGATCGCGCCGTCCATCTGCGCTGCGCCCGTGATCATGTTCTTCACATAGTCAGCGTGGCCCGGGCAGTCGACGTGTGCGTAGTGGCGGTTAGCCGTTTCGTACTCGACGTGTGCCGTGTTGATCGTGATGCCGCGCGCCTTTTCTTCCGGTGCCGCGTCGATCTGGTCGTATGCCTTCGCTTCGCCGCCGAACTTCTTCGTCAGAACCGTCGTGATCGCTGCCGTCAGCGTCGTCTTGCCGTGGTCAACGTGACCAATCGTACCAACGTTCACGTGCGGCTTGGTCCGCTCGAATTTACCTTTTGCCATGATTCTCTTCTTTCAAAAATTATCGATTGAGATAACGAATTACTTCGACTTCGCGCTGATGATCGCTTCAGCAACGTTGCGCGGAGCTTCAGCGTAGTGCTTGAACTCCATCGTGTACGTTGCACGACCTTGCGTCAGCGAACGCAGCGACGTCGAGTAACCGAACATTTCCGACAGCGGTACTTCGGCGCGCACGATCTTGCCGCCGCCAACCATGTCTTCCATGCCCTGGACGATACCGCGACGGCCCGACAGGTCGCCCATCACGTTGCCCATGTAGTCTTCCGGCGTCTCGACTTCGACAGCCATCATCGGCTCGAGGACGACCGGGTTCGCCTTGCGCATCGCTTCCTTGAACGCCATCGAACCGGCCATGCGGAACGCGTTTTCGTTCGAGTCAACGTCGTGGTACGAACCGAACGTCAGGTGAACCTTCACGTCGACGACCGGGAAGCCAGCCAGCACGCCCGACTTCAGCGTGTCCTGGATACCCTTGTCGACCGCCGGGATGTATTCACGCGGAATCACACCACCCTTGATCTCGTCGAAGAACTCGTAGCCCTTGCCTTGTTCGTTCGGCTCGAGCGTGATGACTGCGTGACCGTACTGGCCGCGACCACCCGACTGCTTGACGAACTTGCCGTCGACGTCCTTCGCCGTCGAACGGATCGTTTCGCGGTAGGCAACCTGCGGCTTGCCGACGGTTGCTTCCACGCCGAATTCACGCTTCATCCGGTCGACCAGAATTTCGAGGTGGAGTTCGCCCATGCCCGAAATGATGGTCTGGCCCGACTCTTCGTCGGTCTGCACGCGGAACGACGGGTCTTCCTGAGCCAGACGGTTCAGTGCGAGGCCCATCTTTTCCTGGTCAGCCTTGGTCTTCGGCTCGACAGCCTGCGAAATCACCGGCTCCGGGAACACCATGCGTTCGAGAACGATCGGGTTCGCCGGGTCGCACAGCGTGTCGCCCGTGGTCGCTTCCTTCAGGCCGACCGCTGCGGCGATGTCGCCTGCGCGGACTTCCTTGATTTCTTCACGCTGGTTCGCGTGCATCTGCAGAATACGGCCGAGGCGTTCCTTCTTGCCCTTGGTCGAGTTCAGCAGCGTGTCGCCCGAGTTGACGACGCCCGAGTACACACGGAAGAAGATCAGCTGGCCGACGAACGGGTCGGTCATGATCTTGAACGCGAGCGACGAGAACTTCTCTTCGTCCGACGCCTTGCGCTCTGCTTCTTCACCGTTTTCGAGCTCGCCCTTGACCGGCGGGATGTCGACCGGCGACGGCAGGAAGTCGATCACGGCGTCGAGCATACGCTGCACGCCCTTGTTCTTGAACGCGGTACCGCACAGCATCGGCTGGATTTCGCACGCGATCGTACGATCACGCAGCGCCTTGACGATGTCGGCTTCCGGCAGGTCGCCTTCTTCCAGGTACTTGTTCATCAGGTCTTCGCTGGCTTCAGCAGCCACTTCGACCATCTTTTCGCGCCATTCCTTGCAGGTCTCTGCGAGCTCGGCCGGGATGTCGACGTAGTCGAACTTCGTGCCTTGCGACGCTTCGTCCCAAATGATCGCCTTCATCTTGATCAGGTCGACGACGCCCTTGAAGTTCTCTTCCGCGCCGATCGGCACCACGACCGGAACCGGGTTCGCCTTCAGGCGCAGACGGAGCTGGTCGTAGACCTTGAAGAAGTTCGCGCCGGTACGGTCCATCTTGTTGACGAACGCGAGACGCGGCACCTTGTACTTGTTAGCCTGGCGCCACACCGTTTCCGACTGCGGCTGCACGCCGCCCACTGCGCAGTACACCATGCACGCGCCGTCGAGCACGCGCATCGAGCGCTCAACTTCAATCGTGAAGTCGACGTGGCCCGGGGTGTCGATGATGTTGATGCGGTGTTCCGGATAGTTGCCGCCCATGCCCTTCCAGAAGGCGGTGGTAGCAGCGGACGTGATCGTGATGCCACGCTCCTGTTCCTGCTCCATCCAGTCCATCGTGGCTGCGCCGTCGTGGACTTCACCGATCTTGTGGTTCACACCGGTGTAAAACAGAATGCGCTCGGTCGTCGTCGTTTTGCCGGCGTCGATGTGAGCGCTAATACCGATATTGCGGTAGCGCTCGATAGGAGTCTTGCGAGCCACTTTGATCCTCTACTGGGATGACACGATGCAGCCCTGCTGCATCATGCTTCAACACAAACGGGCGAGGCGCCTGAAAAGCGCACCCGCCCGGAATTTATTTCCGCTAAAAGCCCAGCCAGGCGCTTAGAAACGGAAATGCGAGAACGCGCGGTTGGCTTCTGCCATGCGGTGAACTTCGTCGCGCTTCTTCATCGCGCCGCCACGGCCTTCGGCCGCTTCGGAGAGTTCACCTGCCAGGCGCAGGGCCATCGACTTCTCGCTACGCTTCTTCGCAGCCTCACGCAGCCAGCGCATCGCCAATGCCATACGACGCGACGGGCGCACTTCGACCGGAACTTGATAGTTGGCACCACCAACGCGACGGCTCTTCACTTCGACCACCGGCTTGACGTTGTTGAGCGCAACCGTGAACACTTCCAGCGGGTCCTTGCCACCCTTGGTCTGGATTTGTTCGAATGCGCCATAAACGATGCGCTCTGCGACCGACTTCTTGCCGGACAGCATCAGCATGTTCATGAACTTGGCTACATCAACGTTACCGAACTTCGGATCCGGCAACACTTCCCGCTTGGGGACTTCGCGACGACGCGGCATGATTCTTCCTTTACTTGTTCAGTTGGAGCTGGTTCCAGCTCCGCGGCCACCAACAAACCCGATCACATCTTCACGACTAACCAGCTTGGCCGGGTGACCACTTACTCGACAGCACCGGCAATCCGGCACTCCCGCCTTGACCGCCCTGTGGCGATCCCTGATCAAAAACTGCTTACTTGGCAGCCTTTGCACGCTTCGCGCCGTACTTCGAGCGCGCTTGCTTACGGTCCTTGACGCCCTGGGTATCCAGCGAGCCGCGAACCATGTGGTAACGCACACCCGGCAAGTCCTTCACACGGCCGCCGCGGATCAGCACAACCGAGTGTTCCTGCAGGTTGTGGCCTTCACCGCCGATGTACGAAATCACTTCGAAGCCGTTCGTCAGACGAACCTTGGCGACCTTACGGAGTGCCGAGTTCGGCTTCTTCGGCGTCGTCGTGTACACACGGGTGCACACGCCGCGACGCTGGGGGCAGTCCTGCAGGGCCGGGCTCTTGCTCTTCGTCGTTTCCGACTGACGGCCTTTGCGAACCAGTTGGTTGATGGTTGGCATTGTTTATTCCTGAAATTGAACAAAATCTGCGCATCGATTTCGGGCAAAGCGAGAATCGGCGCACAGTTGACTTCCGAACCGGCGAAACGGGTGCGAACCTTGGAACGCGACTCGGCCCACCGAATACCGGAACCCAGCATGATATTCCGGAAATACCAACTAAGTCAACGGCTTGCGTGATTCGCCAGCCGAACGCGTGGTTTACCGGAGGGGTCTGAACACCTGCGTCAGGCTGACTCGACGACGTCGATGATCTCGTCGCCGAAGCGTTCGAGCTTGCGCACGCCCATGCCGGGGATATGGCGCAGGTCGTCGATCGTCTCCGGCGCGTTGCGTGCGATCTCGGCGAGCGTTGCGTCGTGGAAGATCACGTAGGCCGGCACGCCGTCCGTTTTCGCCGTTTCCGCACGCCACGCGCGCAGCGCATCCCACCGTGCGCGCTCACGCGTGCCCATGCCGGCCGTCGGATCGACGCGCGTACCGCTGCGGCTCGACGACTGGCGCGTGCGCTGCGGCTTCACGTAGCGGCGCAGCGTGACCTTCTCCTCGTTCTTCAGCACGGGCTTCGCGGCTTCGGTCAGCACGAGCGCGCCGAAGCCGCCATGATCGACGGCCAGGTAGCCGTACGCGACGAGCTGCCGGAAAATCGCCCGCCATTCGGGCTCCGACAGCGACGCGCCGATTCCGAACGTCGTGAGCTGGTCGTGGCCGCGCTGCAACACCTTCTCGGTGCGCCCGCCGCGCAGGATCTCGATCAGGTGGCTCGAGCCGAAATTGAAGCCGCTTGCACGCTGCGCGCGGAACACACACGACAGCGCCATCTGCGCCTCACGCGTGGCGTCCCACGACGCCGGCGGCTCGAGGCACGTATCGCAGTTGCCGCACGGCTTGCTCTCCTCGCCGAAGTAGTTCAGCAGCCGCACGCGGCGGCACGAGATCGTCTCGCACAGCCCGAGCAGCGCGTCGAGCTTCGACGTCTGGACGCGCTTGTGCGCATCGTCCGCATCGGACTCGTCGATCATCTTGCGCTGCTGGACGACGTCGCCGAGGCCGTACGCCATCCATGCGTTCGCGGGCATCCCGTCGCGGCCGGCGCGGCCCGTTTCCTGGTAGTAGCCTTCGACGCTTTTCGGCAGATCCAGGTGCGCAACGAAGCGCACGTCCGGCTTGTCAATGCCCATGCCGAACGCGATCGTCGCGCACATCACGATGCCTTCCTCGCGCTGGAACATTTCCTGATGCTTCTGCCGCACCTCGAACTCCATCCCCGCGTGATACGGCAGCGCACGCACGCCCTGCGCCTTCAGCCATTCGGCCGTTTCCTCGACCTTGCGGCGCGACAGGCAATAGACGACGCCTGCATCGGTCGTACCGTCGGCATTCGTGTGCTCGGCACGAATGAAATCGAGCAGTTGCGAACGCGCGTTGTCCTTTTCGACGATCCGGTAGCGGATGTTCGGGCGATCGAAGCTCGACACGAACACGCGTGCATCGTCGAGCGCGAGACGGTGGATGATCTCGTCGCGCGTGATCGCATCGGCCGTGGCCGTCAGCGCGATGCGCGGCACCGCCGGGAACCGCTCGTGCAGCACCGACAGTTGAATGTATTCCGGGCGGAAATCGTGCCCCCATTGCGACACGCAGTGCGCTTCGTCGATCGCGAACAGGCCGATCTTCGCGCGCTCGAGCAGGTCGAGGAAGCGCCCCGTCATCAGCCGTTCCGGCGCGACGTACAGCAGGTCGATTTCGCCCTCGCGCAGCGCGCGCTCGGTCGCCGCGGCCTCGGCGCCCGACAGCGTCGAATTCAGGTACGCGGCGCGCACCCCCACTTCGCTCAGTGCGGCGACCTGGTCCTGCATCAGCGCGATCAACGGCGATACGACGATGCCGGCGCCCTGCCCGGCCTCGCGGCGCAGCAACGCCGGAATCTGGTAGCACAACGACTTGCCGCCGCCGGTCGGCATCAGCACGAGGCAATCGCCGCCACCGGCGACGTGTTCGACGATCTCGCCCTGCTGGCCGCGAAATGCGGGATAACCAAATACTTCGTCGAGGATTTCGAGGGCGCGGGACATGAATGAGGGCAGGGACGGCTAAGCGATGACCGCAATTTTAACAACCCGCTCGCGCGACGCGTGGCGAATCGTGCGGATTTGGCCGATTGGCCAGGATTCGTTCGCGCGCATGACGGGCCTGCGGCAGCCGCGCGGCAGGCCCGTCATGCGCATGAACGACAGATGAAAAAAAACCGCCCGGCATAACCGGGCGGTCTCGGTGACAGCAAGGTAACGCAAGGCGGCTCGCGCCGCCCGCACTTACTCGGCTGCCGGGTGTTGCTGCGGCTCTTCTGCCGGCGCGCTCGGCGTGCCGAAGTCGAATGCCTCTTCCGCTGCGATCTGGTCGAAACGCTCGCGATCCGACGATTCCTTCGCCTTGCGCGCCTTGTGGAACGCGAGACCCGTACCGGCCGGAATCAGACGGCCGACGATCACGTTTTCCTTCAGGCCACGCAGATCGTCGCGCTTGCCCATGATCGCCGCTTCGGTCAGCACGCGGGTCGTTTCCTGGAACGATGCCGCGGAGATGAACGAGTCGGTCGACAGCGATGCCTTCGTGATACCGAGCAGCACGTTGTCGTACGAAGCCGGACGCTTGTCCTCGGCGATCATGCGATCGTTCTCGTCCAGCATGTCGGAACGCTCGACCTGTTCGCCCGGGATGAAGCGCGTATCACCGTTGTCGGTGATCTGCACACGACGCAGCATCTGGCGAACGATCACCTCGATGTGCTTGTCGTTGATCTTCACGCCCTGCAGACGATACACGTCCTGCACTTCGTCGACGATGTAGCGCGACAGCGCCTCGATACCCTGCAGACGCAGGATGTCGTGCGGATCGGCCGGACCGTCCACGATCATTTCGCCCTTGTTGACCACCTGGGCATCGTGAACCAGAACCTGCTTTTCCTTCGCGATCAGGAACTCGTGCTGATTGCCTTCGAGGTCCGTGATGACGAGACGCTGCTTGCCCTTCGTGTCCTTACCGAACGACGTCGTACCGGTGACTTCCGCGAGAATGCCGGCATCCTTCGGCGAACGCGCTTCGAACAGTTCCGCCACCCGCGGCAGACCGCCGGTAATGTCACGCGTCTTCTGCGCTTCCGTCGGGATACGTGCGAGCACTTCACCGACCTGCACCTGCTGACCATCCTTCACGGTGATCAGTGCGCCGACCTGGAAGCCGATCTGCACCGCGTGCTCCGTGCCCGGAATCTTCACTTCGTCGCCGTTCGCGTCGAGCAGCTTGACCTGCGGACGCACGCTCTTCGAAGCTTGCGAGCCACGACGCTTCACGTCGATCACGACCAGCGTCGACAGGCCGGTCACGTCGTCGATCTGCTTCGCGACGGTCACGCCTTCCTCGACGTTCTCGAACTTCACCGTACCACCGTACTCGGTGATGATCGGACGCGTCAGCGGATCCCACGTGGCGAGCTGCGTGCCTGCCTTGATCGTCGCACCGTCGAGCTGCAGCAGCGTCGCGCCGTACGGCACTTTGTGACGCTCGCGCTCGCGACCGAAATCGTCGGTGATCATCGCTTCGCCCGAACGGGAAATGACGATCTGCTCGCCCTTCGCGTTCGTGACGTAGCGCATCGTCGCCGTGAAGCGCACGATACCGTTGCTCTTCGCTTCGACCGACGAAGCCACTGCCGCACGCGATGCCGCACCACCGATGTGGAACGTACGCATCGTCAGCTGCGTGCCCGGCTCACCGATCGACTGTGCCGCGATCACGCCGACTGCTTCGCCGACGTTCACGAGCGAGCCGCGGCCGAGGTCACGGCCGTAGCAGGCCGCGCACAGGCCGTAGCGCGTTTCGCAGGTCAGCGGCGTGCGCACGCGCACTTCGTCGATGCCGAGGCGTTCGATTTCCTCGACCGCCGTTTCGTCGAGCAGCGTGCCCGATTCGTACACCGTTTCCTGCGTTTCCGGGTTCACGACGTCCGCCACCGCAACGCGGCCGAGGATACGGTCACGCAGCGCTTCGACGACTTCACCGCCTTCGACGAGCGCCTTCATCGCCACGCCGTTCGACGTGCCGCAATCGTCTTCCACCACGACCAGATCCTGCGTGACGTCGACGAGACGACGCGTCAGGTAACCCGAGTTCGCGGTCTTCAGTGCCGTATCAGCCAGACCCTTACGTGCACCGTGGGTCGAGATGAAGTACTGCAACACGTTCAGACCTTCGCGGAAGTTCGCGGTAATCGGCGTCTCGATAATCGAGCCGTCCGGCTTCGCCATCAGGCCTCGCATACCGGCCAGCTGACGAATCTGAACCGCCGAACCCCGGGCGCCCGAGTCGGCCATCATGTAGATCGAGTTGAACGATTCCTGGCGCGTTTCCTTGCCGTCGCGGTCCGTCACCGGCTCCGTCGACAGCTGCTCCATCATCGCCTTGCCGACCGCTTCCGACGTTGCCGACCAGATGTCGACCACGTTGTTGTAGCGTTCCTGCGCGGTGACGAGACCCGACATGTACTGGCGGTCGTACTCCTTCACCTTCTTCGCGGCGTCGCCGACGATCGTTTCCTTCTGCGGCGGCACGAGCATGTCGTCCACGCAAATCGAAATACCGGCACGCGTCGCGAGACGGAAACCCGACTGCATCAGCTGGTCGGCAAACACCACCGTCGCGCGCAGACCGCACTTGCGGAACGCCGTGTTGATCAGGCGCGAGATTTCCTTCTTCTTCAGCGGCTTGTTCAGCACCGAGAACGGCAGGCCGTGCGGCAGGATCTCCGACAGGATCGCGCGGCCGACGGTCGTCGCGTACAGCGAGATCTTCGGTACGAACGGCGGTGCGCCTTCCGACGTGTCTTCGTTGTGGACCATTTCGGTGATCCGCACGTTGACACGCGATGCCAGCTCGACTTCCTTGTTCTCGTACGCGCGGATCACTTCCGACACGCCCGTGAACGACAGGCCCTCGCCCTTGGCGTTAACCGCTTCGCGGGTCGCGTAGTACAGACCCAGCACGATATCCTGCGACGGCACGATCGACGGATCGCCGTTGGCCGGGAACAGCACGTTGTTCGACGCCAGCATCAGCGTACGCGCTTCCATCTGCGCTTCGAGCGACAGCGGCACGTGAACGGCCATCTGGTCACCGTCGAAGTCGGCGTTGAACGCCGCGCAGACGAGCGGGTGCAGCTGAATTGCCTTGCCTTCGATCAGCACCGGCTCGAACGCCTGGATACCGAGACGGTGCAGCGTCGGCGCACGGTTCAGCATCACCGGGTGCTCGCGGATCACCTCTTCGAGGATGTCCCACACCACCGGCGTCTGGTTCTCGACTTCCTTCTTCGCAGCCTTGATGGTCGTCGCGACACCCATCACTTCCAGCTTGTTGAAGATGAACGGCTTGAACAGCTCGAGCGCCATCAGCTTCGGCAGGCCGCACTGGTGCAGCTTCAGCGTCGGGCCGACCACGATGACCGAACGGCCCGAGTAGTCGACGCGCTTGCCCAGCAGGTTCTGACGGAAACGACCGCCCTTACCCTTGATCATGTCGGCGAGCGACTTCAGCGGACGCTTGTTCGCGCCCGTCATCGCCTTGCCGCGACGACCGTTGTCGAGCAGCGAGTCGACGGCTTCCTGCAGCATCCGCTTTTCGTTGCGGACGATGATTTCAGGTGCCTTCAGCTCGAGCAGGCGCTTCAACCGGTTGTTACGGTTGATCACGCGGCGATACAGGTCGTTCAGGTCCGACGTCGCGAAACGGCCGCCGTCCAGCGGCACGAGCGGACGCAGTTCCGGCGGCAGCACCGGCAGCACTTCGAGGATCATCCACTCGGGCTTGATGCCCGAGCGCTGGAATGCCTCGAGGACCTTCAGGCGCTTCGCGTACTTCTTGATCTTCGCTTCCGAGCCGGTGTTCTTCAGCTCGGTGCGCAGCGTCTCGACCTGCTCGTCGATGTTGATCGCGCGCAGCAGTTCACGCACGCCTTCCGCGCCCATTTCGGCACGGAATTCGTCGCCGTATTCCTCGACCTTGTTGTAGTAATCCTCTTCGGTCATGATCTGCCGCGCCTTCAGCGGCGTCATGCCCGGTTCGATCACCACATAGGCTTCGAAGTACAGCACGCGTTCGATGTCGCGCAGCGTCATGTCGAGCACCATGCCCAGACGCGACGGCAGCGACTTCAGGAACCAGATGTGAGCGACCGGCGAGGCCAGCTCGATGTGGCCCATCCGTTCGCGACGCACCTTCGCCAGCGTCACTTCGACGCCGCACTTCTCGCAGATCACGCCGCGGTGCTTCAGACGCTTGTACTTGCCGCACAGGCACTCGTAGTCCTTGATCGGCCCGAAGATCTTCGCGCAGAAGAGACCATCGCGTTCCGGCTTGAACGTACGGTAGTTGATGGTCTCCGGCTTCTTCACTTCGCCGAACGACCACGAACGGATCTTGTCCGGCGAGGCCAGACCGATCTTGATCGCGTCGAAAACTTCTTCCTGTTGGACTTGCTTGAATAGATCGAGCAGAGCTTTCATTGCTTTCTCTCCGTAGTCCGATTAATTGCGGTCGAGATCGATATCGATACCGAGCGAGCGGATTTCCTTCACGAGCACGTTGAAGGATTCCGGCATGCCTGCATCGATCACGTGATCGCCCTTGACGAGGTTTTCGTACACCTTCGTCCGGCCGGTCACGTCGTCCGACTTCACCGTCAGCATTTCCTGCAGCACGTAGGACGCGCCGTACGCTTCGAGTGCCCACACTTCCATTTCACCGAAACGCTGGCCACCGAACTGCGCCTTACCACCCAGCGGCTGCTGCGTGACGAGCGAGTACGGGCCGGTCGAACGCGCGTGCATCTTGTCGTCGACCAAGTGGTGCAGCTTCAGGTAGTGCATGTAGCCGAGCGTCACGCGACGTTCGAACATTTCACCCGTGCGGCCGTCGTACAGACGGACCTGGTTCTTCGACGGGTTCATGCCGAGCTGTTCAGCGATGTCGTCCGGGAACGCGAGGTCGAGCATCTTGCCCATTTCTTCCTCGGTCGCACCGTCGAACACCGGCGTTGCGAACGGCACGCCTTCGCGCAGGTTCTTCGCGAGTTCGAGGATCTCTTCGTCGGTGAAGCTTTCCAGGTCTTCCTGGCGGCCCGAGTCGTTGTAGATCTTCGTCAGGAACACGCGCAGTTCCTCGATCTTCGCCTGACGCTGCAGCATTTCGCCGATACGCCAGCCGAGGCCCTTCGCGGCCCAGCCGAGGTGCACTTCCAGAACCTGACCCACGTTCATCCGCGACGGAACGCCCAGCGGGTTCAGCACGACGTCTGCCGGACGGCCATCGGCCATGTACGGCATGTCTTCGATCGGGACGATCTTCGACACGACACCCTTGTTACCGTGACGGCCTGCCATCTTGTCGCCAGGCTGCAGGCGACGCTTGACCGCGAGGTACACCTTGACCATCTTCAGCACGCCCGGCGGCAGTTCGTCGCCTTGCGTGAGCTTCTTGCGCTTCTCTTCGAACGCGAGGTCGAACTGGTGACGCTTTTCTTCGATCGAGTTCTTGATCGCTTCGAGCTGCGCCGCTGCTTCGTCGTCCGCGAGGCGGATGTCGAACCAGTGGTAGTGGTCGAGGTCTTCCAGGTAAGCCTGGTCGATCTTCGTGCCCTTCGCGAGCTTCTTCGGACCGCCGTTCGCGACCTTGCCCACGAGCATGCGTGCGAGACGCTGGAACGCGTCGCCTTCCACGATGCGCAGCTGGTCGTTCAGGTCGAGACGGTAACGCTTCAGTTCGTCGTCGATGATCTGTTGCGCACGCTTGTCGCGCTGGATGCCTTCACGCGTGAACACCTGGACGTCGATCACGGTGCCGCTCATGCCCGACGGCACGCGCAGCGACGTGTCCTTCACGTCCGAGGCCTTCTCGCCGAAGATCGCGCGCAGCAGCTTTTCTTCCGGCGTCAGCTGGGTCTCGCCCTTCGGCGTGACCTTGCCGACCAGCACGTCGCCTGCTTCGACTTCAGCACCGATGTACACGATGCCCGATTCGTCGAGACGGCCGAGCTGGACTTCCGCCAGATTCGAGATGTCGCGCGTGATTTCTTCCGGCCCGAGCTTCGTGTCGCGTGCAACGACGTTCAGCTCTTCGATGTGGATCGACGTGTAGCGATCGTCGGCCACGACCTTCTCCGAGATCAGGATCGAATCCTCGAAGTTGTAGCCGTTCCACGGCATGAACGCGATCAGCATGTTCTGGCCGAGCGCGAGCTCACCCAGGTCCGTCGAGGCGCCGTCGGCCAGCACGTCGCCGCGCGAGACCTTGTCGCCCATCTTCACGATCGGACGCTGGTTGATGTTCGTGTTCTGGTTCGAACGCGTGTACTTGATCAGGTTGTAGATGTCGACACCGACTTCACCTGCGACTGCTTCGTCGTCGTTCACGCGAATCACGATACGGCCTGCGTCGACATAGTCGACGACGCCGCCGCGGAACGCCTGGACCGTCGTACCCGAGTCAACCGCACAGGTGCGCTCGATGCCCGTACCGACGACCGGCTTTTCCGGACGCAGACACGGCACGGCCTGACGCTGCATGTTCGAACCCATCAGCGCACGGTTCGCGTCATCGTGCTCGAGGAACGGAATCAGCGAAGCTGCGACCGACACGATCTGCGACGGCGCGACGTCCATGTACTGGATGCGGTCCGGCGTGACCATCATCGTTTCGCCGGCTTCACGCGACGACACGAGTTCGTCGATCAGCTGGCCGTTCTCGTCGATCGCGGCGTTTGCCTGAGCGATCATGTAGCGGCCTTCTTCGATCGCCGACAGGTAGTCGATCTGGTCGGTCACCTTGCTGTCCACGACCTTGCGGTACGGCGTCTCGAGGAAGCCATACTCGTTCAGGTGCGCATACAGTGCGAGCGAGTTGATCAGGCCGATGTTCGGACCTTCCGGCGTTTCGATCGGGCACACGCGGCCATAGTGGGTCGGGTGCACGTCGCGGACTTCAAAGCCTGCGCGTTCGCGCGTCAGACCGCCCGGGCCCAGTGCGGAAACACGACGCTTGTGCGTGATTTCCGACAGCGGGTTGGTCTGGTCCATGAACTGCGACAGCTGCGACGAACCGAAGAACTCGCGGATCGCCGACGAAATCGGCTTCGAGTTGATCAGGTCGTGCGGCATCAGGTTTTCGCTTTCGGCCTGGCCGAGGCGTTCCTTGACCGCGCGCTCGACACGCACGAGACCTGCGCGGAACTGGTTTTCCGCCAGTTCGCCGACGCAACGCACACGACGGTTGCCGAGGTGGTCGATGTCGTCCACTTCGCCCTTGCCGTTGCGCAGCTCGACGAGGATCTTGATCGTCGCGAGGATGTCGTCGTCCTGCAGCGTCATCGGGCCGGTGATCTCGTCACGGCTGACGCGGCGGTTGAACTTCATACGGCCGACCTTCGACAGGTCGTACGCTTCTTCGCTGTAGAACAGACGGTTGAACAGTGCCTCGACCGCTTCTTCGGTCGGCGGCTCGCCCGGACGCATCATGCGGTAGATCGCGATGCGCGCGGCCGTCTTGTCGGTCGTTTCGTCGACACGCAGCGTCGACGAGATGTACGGGCCCTGGTCCAGGTCGTTCGTGTAGAGCGTCTGGATGTCCTTGATGCCCGCTTCGCGCAGCTTCTCGAGCACGCTTTCCGTGACTTCGTCGTTCGCGCTCGCGATCACTTCGCCGGTGTCGCCGTCGACGACGTTCTTCGCCAGCACGCGGCCGAGCAGATAGTCTTCCGGCACCGAGATGAACTTGGTCTTCGCGGCTTCGAGGTCGCGAATGTGCTTCGCGTTGATCCGCTTGTCCTTCTGGACGATGACCTTGCCATCACGGTCCGTGATGTCGAAGCGCGCGACTTCACCACGCAGGCGCTCGGGCACGAACTCGAGTTGCGCGCCTTCGTCCATCAGCGTGAAGTTGTCGAACACGAAGAAGTTCGCGAGGATCTGTTCCGGCGTGAGGCCAATGGCCTTCAGCAGGATCGTGACCGGCATCTTGCGGCGACGGTCGACGCGGAAGTACAGGATGTCCTTCGGATCGAATTCGAAGTCGAGCCACGAGCCGCGGTACGGAATGATCCGTGCCGAGAACAGCAGCTTGCCCGAGCTGTGCGTCTTGCCCTTGTCGTGTTCGAAGAACACGCCCGGCGAACGGTGCAGCTGCGAGACGATGACACGCTCGGTGCCGTTGATGACGAACGAGCCCGTCGGCGTCATGAGCGGAATTTCGCCCATGTACACTTCCTGCTCTTTCACTTCCTTGACGACCGGCTTGTTCGGCGATTCCTTGTCGAGGATGACAAGGCGGACCTTCGCGCGCAGCGCGGAGCAGTACGTCAGGCCGCGCTGCTGGCATTCCTTGATGTTGAATGCCGGCGCGGACAACGCATAGCTCACGAACTCGAGACGTGCGAAACCGTTGTGCGAAACAATGGGAAATACCGATGTGAACGCGGCCTGCAAACCTTCAGGCTTGCGTTGCGTGGCCGGCACATCGGCTTGCAGAAACGTGCTGAATGATTCAAGCTGGGTAGCCAGCAAGAAAGGAACTTGGTGAACGATGGGGCGCTTCGCGAAACTCTTGCGAATGCGCTTCTTCTCGGTGAAGGAATATTGCATACGATCTCCGAATCACGGCGGGTGCTATCGAGGCGGAATACCTGGACGTTTCAAACCCGAGTGTTCACCGACTGAGACCCGATGGCCGTCCGACGGCTTGAACGAGCCGAGAAGCTTGGTGGTTGGCCGCTACCAACCGCTGGCTGACGGCAGCGGATGCCTGTGTTGCCCGCTACCCGACCAAACTTGCCTTCTGCAGTCGCTTCAGAAGACAAAGAGAACCGCCATTCGTGACCCATGACAACGATCAGGCGGTTTTCTTTGGCTTCTGGGGCCGATTATTCGGGCTCCCGAATGAGTGCCAGAATAACGTCCCCACAAAGCACAAAAAGGCCGGCGGTGAAAATACCGCCAGCCTTCGCACAGCGCGCCGAAACTTACTTGACTTCGACCTTCGCGCCTGCTTCTTCCAGCTTCTTCTTGGCTTCTTCAGCAGCAGCCTTGTCGACGCCTTCCTTGACAGCCTTCGGTGCGCCGTCAACGACGTCCTTCGCTTCCTTCAGGCCCAGGCCCGTCAGTTCGCGAACTGCCTTGATGACTGCAACCTTGTTGCTGCCTGCTTCAGCCAGAACGACCGTGAATTCGGTCTTTTCTTCTGCTGCAGCAGCTGCGCCGCCGCCTGCCGGGCCAGCGACTGCCACTGCAGCTGCCGACACGCCAAACTTCTCTTCGAATGCCTTGACCAGTTCGTTCAGTTCCAGAACGGTCATCCCTTCGACTGCTGCCAGGATGTCTTCTTTTGCGATTGCCATTTGAAATACTCCTAAATTGAATTCGGATACAGCCAGCGATCAATGACGCTGATGCACGCTCGATTACGCAGCTTCCGCTTGCTTCTTCTCGGCCAGCGCGGCCAGAGCGCGCGCGAAGCCCGAAACAGGCGATTGCATAACGAACAGCAGCTTCGAGAGCAGTTCTTCGCGGCTCGGGATGCTTGCCAGCGCTTGCACGCCAGCCTTGTCCATCACCTTGCCATCGAACGAACCAGCCTTGATGACCAACTTGTCATTGCTCTTGCTGAAGTCGTTGACGACCTTAGCAGCAGCAATTGCATCTTCCGAGATGCCGTAGATCAACGGGCCAGTCATCTGCTCTGCCAGCGGAGCAAACGGGGTACCTTCAACAGCGCGACGCGCCAGCGTGTTCTTCAACACGCGCAGGTACACCTGTTGCTCACGCGCTTTCGCGCGCAGCTTGGTCAGATCGCCAACCGCAATTCCACGATACTCAGCCAGCACAACGGTCTGGGCCTTCGCGACTTGCGCGGAAACCTCAGCGACGACGGCTTGCTTGTCTTCTCTATTAAGCGGCACGGTTAGCCTCCAGAAACGATACGTTCGGCGCGGCCGGCATGGCCGAAACCTCACGTACCTCGTTCAACAACGGCGTCCGACCTCGTTAGGAGTATTTCCACCTCACGCCGGGAATCGCTTCACGGCCTGCGGCTTCACCACTGCAAAACTTTTTCGGGTTCGCCATCTGCGTTGGCTTGAATTAAGGGATCACCTGACTGCTGCGCCCCACCAACGGTCTTTGATAACCGGTTGCCCGCCCTACTGCACGAACAACCGCCCAAAGCCCATGTAGGCCGCTTCGCGAACGAAGCGGCCCGAATACTTGCTTACTGTGCTGCCAGCGTAGCCTGGTCGACACGCACGCCGACGCCCATCGTGCTCGACAGTGCGATCTTGCGCAGGTAGACGCCCTTGCTCGTTGCCGGCTTTGCCTTCTGCAGCGCTTCGATCAGCGCCGACAGGTTCGAACGCAGTGCGGTCGGTTCGAACGATGCACGGCCGATGGTCGCGTGGATGATACCGGCCTTGTCGACACGGAATTGCACCTGACCAGCCTTCGCGTTCTTGACGGCGGTTGCGACGTCCGGCGTGACCGTGCCGACCTTCGGGTTCGGCATCAGGCCGCGCGGGCCCAGGATCTGACCGAGCGTACCGACGATACGCATCGTGTCCGGCGAAGCGATCACGATGTCGAAGTCCATCTGGCCAGCCTTGATCTGCTCTGCCAGGTCTTCCATACCGACGATTTCCGCACCTGCTGCACGTGCTTGTTCAGCCTTCTCGCCTTGCGCGAACACAGCAACGCGAACCGACTTGCCCGTACCTGCCGGCAGAACGACCGAACCACGAACGACTTGATCCGACTTCTTTGCATCGATGCCGAGCTGGACCGCGACGTCGATCGACTCGTCGAACTTCGCGCTCGCGCATTCCTTCACGAGGCTCAGTGCGTCTTCGATCGCGTACAGCTTCTGACGATCAACCTTGGCGGCAAATGCCTGACGGCGCTTGGAGATCTTAGCCATTTACACGCCCTCCACAGTGATGCCCATCGAGCGTGCGCTACCAGCGATGGTGCGAACGGCTGCGTCCAGATCAGCTGCCGTAAGGTCCGGCATCTTGGTCTTCGCGATTTCTTCAGCTTGAGCGCGCGTGATCGAACCGACCTTGTCGGTGTGCGGCTTGCTCGAGCCCTTGTCCACCTTCGCCGCCTTCTTGATCAGGACGGTCGCCGGCGGCGTCTTCATCACGAACGTGAAGCTCTTGTCAGCGAATGCCGTGATGACCACCGGCACCGGCAGACCCGGCTCCATGCCTTGAGTCTGCGCGTTGAACGCCTTGCAGAACTCCATGATGTTCAGGCCGCGCTGGCCCAGTGCCGGACCGACCGGCGGCGACGGGTTGGCTTTACCTGCAGGGATCTGCAGCTTGATAAAGCCGATAATCTTCTTTGCCATTTGTGAACCTCATTGGAACGCCAGAGAAGGCGTTCGGTGAGTAATAACGCGCTTTCGCCACGGGCTACTGACGCTCCTCAACGGCCATGACGCGGACCGTAAGCGCGAAGGTGGGCAGCCGAGGCTGCCCACCGAATCGGGATCAAACTTTTTCGACCTGACCGAACTCGAGTTCGACCGGGGTGGATCGGCCAAAAATGGTGACCGATACACGCACGCGCGATTTTTCGTAGTTGACTTCTTCGACGGTGCCGTTGAAGTCCGTGAACGGGCCTTCCTTGACACGCACCATCTCGCCGACTTCGAACAGGGTCTTCGGGCGCGGCTTCTCAACGCCTTCCTGCATCTGCGACATGATCTTCTCGACTTCCTTCGGGGAAATCGGGGTCGGGCGGTTGCGCGCACCGC
Source organism: Burkholderia sp. AU31624 (assembly GCF_020420065.1). Taxonomy (NCBI): domain Bacteria; kingdom Pseudomonadati; phylum Pseudomonadota; class Betaproteobacteria; order Burkholderiales; family Burkholderiaceae; genus Burkholderia; species Burkholderia sp. AU31624. The sequence goes on along the minus strand of NZ_JAIZRT010000012.1, from coordinate 979 downwards.
CGACGAAACCGGTGACCTTCGCGGTGTTCTTCACGAGGTGCCACGTTTCGTCCGTCATCTCCATCTCAACCAGCACGTAGCCGGGGAAGAAACGACGCTCAGTCACTGCCTTGTGGCCGCCTTTGACTTCGACCACTTCTTCGGTCGGGACCAGAATCTGACCGAATTTGTCCTGCATGCCAGCACGTTCGATGCGCTCCTGAAGCGCGCGCTGCACGCTCTTCTCCATGCCGGAGTAGGCGTGCACGACGTACCAACGCTTTCCGCTCGGGGATGCCGGAGTATCGCTCATATCATTTCCAACCCAGAATCGCCGAGAAAATCACCCATTCGATCGATTTGTCACTCAACCAGAGGAAAATCGCCATCACGAGCACGAAACCGAACACGACGAGTGTGGTTTGCGTTGCTTCCTTGCGGGTGGGCCAAACGACCTTCCGGACTTCCTTGTACGAATCCTTGGCAAAGGCGATGAGACTCTTGCCAGGTGCGGACATCAGCCCGACGGCAACGCCGGCGATGATACCGACCGCCAACGCAGCACCGCGGACATACCATTGCTGATTGGCCAGCCAGAAGAAGCCCACGAATCCGGCCAAGACCAACAATACGCCCAGGGCCAGCATCAGCTTATCGCCGGAGGTATTTACAGTTTCGACGGATGGATTCGCCATAACACCTTAAAACAAATGCCACGTAGGACACGTGGCTATTTTTTGGCAGGGGCAGAGGGAATCGAACCCCCAACCTTCGGTTTTGGAGACCGACGCTCTGCCAGTTGAGCTATACCCCTAAACCATGCTGGGGCTGGCTGTTGCCAGCCCCAAAACTGTCGATCAACGAATAACTGGCTTACTCGATGATCTTGGCGACGACGCCGGCGCCGACCGTACGGCCGCCTTCGCGGATTGCGAAGCGCAGACCTTCTTCCATCGCGATCGGAGCGATCAGCTTCACCGTGATCGACACGTTGTCGCCC
>NZ_JAIZRT010000011.1:0-268634 GCF_020420065.1 Burkholderia sp. AU31624 | reverse complement strand
GTTCAGGCGCCGACCTTCGACACTGCGTAATGCTCAAAACGAGGAAAAAGACGCAGCAAAAACAACCTTAAAACCGGACATTTTTAAATGGCTGGAAGGTGGACATCTGAATCCGGGTATGACATTGGTTGTAAGAGCAAAGTTGTAATGTCGCATCTGGGCAAAGTTGAAATGTCCGCTTTCGGGCCGCGTAAGCTGTTCGGTCGCCGGGTGTCCGGCGCCGGAGGCTGCGATGGCTGTAACGGAACGGATCACGATGACGATGCGCGAGCTGGACCGATTCAAGGTCATTCAGGACGTGGCGGACGGCAAGCTCAAGCCATGGCGTGCGGCCGAACGGCTGGCGTTGACGACCCGCCAAATTCGCCGGTTCGTCGGCAGGCCACGTGAGCACGGCAAGGCGGACGCGATCGATGCCGAGACACCGGGCGAAGGACGCTAACCGCTGTCAGGACCCGGGTGCCGCCGATTGATGACTGTTCCGTTTCCCTCCGCCAGCTTGACGGAACAATCAGACACGGAACAATCAGACCCAAGCCGCAAGACAACCGACGCGCACTTGTCAGACGCACAGCAGCCCGAGCGAGATGGCCTTCGTCACCGCATGGCGACGGCCCTTGGCATTGAGCTTCCGAACGACATTGCCGATATGAAAATTCACGGTTCGCTCGGTGATGCCGAGAATCTCGCCGATCTCCCAGCTCGTCTTGCCGGCGGAACACCATTGCAGGCATTGTCGTTCGCGTGAACTCATGCCCGACATCCGCGTGGTGCCCTGCCCTTTGGTTTCCCGCGCGACCATGGTGACCTTTTCCTCGATGTACGCGCAAAGCAGACTGAGTTTCGCGGTCTGGCCGAGGTCGTGCGCCGGGATGCCTTCAGAGCCGTCGGAGGCAACGCTCAGCACGCCGATGTCGCCGCGATGGCCGCGCACCGGCAAGCTCAGGCCGTGAACGAGACCGAAGCGACGCGCGTCCGCTTCGAGGCACCGCTGCTCGCCGGAGCTGTACATCGCGCGCTCCCATCGCAGCGGCAGCGAGGACGTGCGTGCGTGGGCGAGTATCGGGTCGATGTTCGCGTAGCGGCGCTCGGCGTAGACATCCTGCCAGGCCGGGCAGTTCGAGATGATGTGACTGAAGGCCGTCTCGCCGGCGGACCCGGACGAGACAACCGAATACATATAAGTTTGGTATCCGGCCTCGCGGCAGAAACTTCCCACGTGGGCCCCGAGTTCCTCCATCGTCTGCGATTGAAGGATAGGCATGAATTCGTCTACCAATTCAAACTCCGTATTGACTCTTCACTGATCTCGAACGCGAGCACGCATCAACACCATCGGAAACCCCGCGCTCGCCCGCCGACAAGCGGCGCCCGCGCGGGTCGATCCGGTATTTCATGGCCGGTACTCGGGGCGAGTCCGGCTGGTGCCGACGGTACGGGAGCGGTTAGCTGCCCGACGCACTTTCGCGCAGCTCGCGCACCTGCTCGACACGTTCATGCACGGCGGCCGACGCGACCGGCCCTGCCTTGAGCAGGACGCGATCCACGGTAATCGGCTGCAGGTCATTCCTGTCGACGACCACGGATTCCAACACCCGACCGCTCTCCCGATCGATCTGCTGAACCGCGACACCATCGTTGACGAGATACTTGCTCCCCCAATCGAACAGCACGACCAGCAGCGGGAACAGGTCGATGCCCATCTGCGTCAGCACGTACTCGTAACGCGTGGGTCGCGTCATGTAGCGCCGGCGCTCCAGCAGGCCCTGATCGACCAGGCGTTTCAATCTGCGCGTCAGCGTATTGGTTGCAATCCCGACACTGCGCTGGAATTCGTCGAAGCGTGTGCACCCCTGCAACGCATCCCGCAGGATCAGGAGCGTCCACGATTCGCCGATGCAGTCGAGTGCGCGCGCGGTCGGGCACTCCATCGATTTAAAGCTGGTCGTTCTCATGGCGTGAAGGCTAACATCGTGACTTCTAATATGCAAGTGACTATCCGGACGGATGCCCTGTGGCGTCAAGGGCGTGCCGGACGGCCGTGTCCGGCACGCCCCTGGATCAGGCGTCTGCCGGCGGAGGGCCGAATATCAGCGCGGCGTTCGTTCCGCCGAAGCCGAAGGAATTCGACAGCGTGTAACGCACCGGCCGCGACTTGCTGCGGTTCGGCACCAGATCGAGGCCGTCGCATTCGGGGGCCGGGCGATCGAGGTTGATCGTCGGCGGTGCGACCTGGTCGCGGAGCGCCAGCAGCGCGAACACCGCTTCGACGCTGCCAGCGGCGCCGAGCAGGTGCCCGGTCGACGCCTTCGTGGCGGACACCGACGCACCACCGAACAGATGCTCGCCAAACACGCGTTTCAGCGCGGCGATCTCGGCCAGATCGCCGGCGGGCGTCGACGTCGAATGCGCATTGATGTAGTCGATGGCGTCCGGCTCGATGCGCGCACGCTTGAGGGCGGCCAGCATCGCGCGGGCCGCGCCGTCGCCATCGTCCGGCGGCGCGACGATGTGATAAGCATCGCCCGACATGCCGTAACCGATCACTTCCGCGTAGATCCGGGCGCCGCGCGCCAGCGCATGCCCGTATTCCTCGAGGACGACCATGCCGCTGCCCTCACCCATCACGAAGCCGTCGCGGTCGGCATCCCACGGCCGCGACGCACGCTCCGGCGTGTCGTTGAAGCCCGTGGACAGCGCTTTCGCCGCGGCAAAACCGGCGATCCCGACCTCGCACACGGCGGCCTCCGCGCCCCCCGCGATCATCACGTCCGCGTCGTCGAGCGCGATCAGGCGCGCCGCATCGCCGATCGCATGGGCGCCGGATGCGCATGCCGTGACCGTTGCGTGCGTCGGGCCGCGAAAGCCGTACTTGATCGAAATCTGGCCGGCGGCCAGGTTGATCAGGTTCGACGGAATGAAGAACGGCGACAGCCGCTTGCCGGGCGCGCGCTCGATTTGTCGCGATCCAGCCTCGATGCCCGGCAGCCCGCCGATACCGGCACCGACCATGACGCCGGTGCGATTCTGCAGCGCCCGGTCGTCCGGATGCCATCGTGCGTCGTCGAGCGCTTCCGTGGCGGCCGCGATCGCATAGACGATGAACGGATCCATTTTCTTGACTTCCTTCGCCTCGACCCATTCGGTCGCATCGAAGCCGCCGTCGCGCGCGTTGCCGGCGGGAATCAGCCCGGCGATCTTGCAAGGCAGATTCGACGTGTCGAAGCGATCGATGGTCGTGATGCCGCTTCGACCGGCGAGCAGGTTCCGCCACGAGTGTTCGACACCGACGCCGAGCGGAGTCACGAGGCCGAGCCCCGTCACGACGACGCGCCGCAATCCCAGCGGATGAGGCAGTTGGGGAGTGATGGCATTCATTGAATTCTCCAGTTGGTTCGCGGTGAATGACCTTGACGCGGGCTCATCGGCTGACCTCGAGTTCGACCGCCTGGTTGCAGAAGCGACCGCCCAGCACACACGCCGTCACGAGCACCAGCGCGGACGTCGCGACCGGGAGGACGATCGAGTGCGGCTGCAGCAACGAGGTCACGATCGGGGCGACGCCCCAGGCAAGCGCATTGATCGACGAGACGACGCCCAGCACCTGCCCCTGGTCGTCGGCAGTCGCGCGGTTCGACGCGATGCTGAGCAGCGTGACATAGCAGTTGGAGACGGCGAGCGCGAGCAGCGGCACGGCCGCCCAGAGGCTGACGGGGGCGTCGACCATCATCACCAGTGCGATCAGGACCGGTTGCGCGATCAGGCTGCCCATGAGGTTCTGGCGCGGTGAAAACGCCTTCGCCAGTGCGGGAATGATGAACAGCAGCGACACGGCGAAGCAGGCCGAGTAGAACGACAGCAGCATCGCCTCCCAGAACGCGTCGAATCCATACCGCAACAGGGAAAAGGCCGACATGTAGTTGAAGAAGATGTAGTAGCCGGTCAGGAACACCGCGAGGATGACGAGCGGCGTGCGGAGTACCGGCGATGCCGCATTCGCGACGATGCGCCGCCATGCGCCGGTGCGTCGCGCGGGCGTGGTGCCGTCGTGTGCGCGACGATCGGTGAAGAACGCGATCACGAACGCGAGCGTGAGCGCCGCCAGGGCGGCACCGATGACGAACGGCAGCGCGACGCCGAACGCACCGCCGCCCGTGCCGGAAAACACCCCACCGATGACCGGCCCGATCGCGAATCCCACGCCGTTCGCCGCAGTGATCATGCTGAGGTTGCCGGCTTTCGTGTCCGGCGTGCTGATGTCGATGACGGCCGCCTGCGCAACCGGCAGGCTCGCGGCGGTCAGGCCGCAGATCGCGCGGCCGACGAGCACCCCCCACAGACTGCCGGCGTACACACCGGCAGCGGTGCCGAGCATGCCGAGCGCGTTGCCGCCCAGGCACAGCAGCAACACCCGTTTGCGGCCGTACCGATCGGACATGTCGCCGAGCAGCGGCGACGCGGCGAACATGGCCAGCGGATAGAGCGCCAGCACGATGCCGTAGATCTGATAGCGCGTGGCCTCGCTCACCGACGCTGCAAACAGGCCGGTTTCGTTGTTGAGCAGCATCGGCGTCAGCGCGGGAAACACGATGCCGATGCCGGCGGCATCGACAAAGATGGTCAGGAACAGCGAGGCAATGGCAAGTTTGGATGTCTTCATGGTCAGCGTGCGGACGGACGGGCAACCGTCCGTCCGGGTTCAGGGAAAGGGATCAAAGCGCCGCGAGCCGGTCCAGGCAAGCTGCGGTCGTGTCGAGCAGCCAGTTGCCCGAGTCGTCGGCGGCCGGCATTTCCAGCCGGCCGAGTTCGTCGAGATACGCGGCATGTTCGACGGGCCGCCCGCCCCCCACGCCGTCGCCGAGCGCGCTGTACAGCGGCAACATCCTGAAGAACGGATCGGATTCGGGCGTCTCGTCGCGGGCGCGGGCCACCCATTCGGCGGCCGGTATCCCGCGCAGCGTCGATCCGTTGCGCAGCCGCGCCACGATCGCGCGAAAATCCAGATCGTCGATATGGACATTGCGCACGGCCGACATCATGGTGACCTTGCTGCGACGGACGATGTAGCGGGCCACGTGTTCCGTCGGCATGACCGGCACCGCAACGGGAAGATCCGGGTAAGCGCCCATCGCCACGCACTTATTGCTGAACGCGACGAAATGGTTCTGCCGTTTCAGGTTCGGATCGCGGTCGTCGATCAGCAACGGCAGCCGATAGATCGACGTGGGATAGCCGTGCAGTACCGATTGCGCGAAGCAGGCTTCCGCCACGAACTTCGAGCGTTCGTAACCCGACGACAACGCGCGGATCGCCGCGTGGTCGAGCCATTGTTCCGGCAGCGATCCCAGCTCCGTGTACTGCGTCGAAATGTAGTGCACGTGGGCGACTTTCGCGGCCGACGCAAACGCCAGGACGTGCCGGCTCGCGCCGACGTTGCCCTCGCGCATGAAGGCGTAGTCGGCCGCGTGATTGACGTGCGCCGCGCAATGCACGACCTGCGTGACATGGGTCAGCAACCGCGCATGGCTGTCGTCGTCCATGCCGAACCGCGGCAAGGTTGCGTCGCCGCGGCAGATCCGGACACGCGCGACGGGCAGCGCGCCGCCGAACATGGCACGGTAGCGGGCGTCGAGACGCGCGCGCGCGTCGGCGTCGTCGTTGCCGCGCACCAGCACGTAGACGTCCGCGTGCGTTTCCTCGAGCAGCATCCGCAGGAGCCACGCGCCGAGGTGCCCGGTCGCGCCGGTCAGCAGATAGGCGTCCGCTGCCTTCGCCGTCGTCCCCGTGAATGCCGGCAGCGTCGCGACGGCCGCCAGATCCGCCGCATACGGCGCATCCTCCTGCCGGTTGACGGCGTCGTTCGTCGTCGTCGCCCCGTCGGGCCGGTGCGCACATGCGGCAAGGAAACCGTCGATCGTCGGGTTGGTCAGGAAGCGGCTGAAGTCGATCTTCAGCGCGAGCTCGCGTTCGGCGGCGAGGACCATGCGCGTCAACGACAGCGAATCGCCGCCGAGCTGGAAGAAGTTCTCGCGGGTCCCGATCGAGGCCAGGTCGAGCTGCGTCTTCCATAGCGTGCACAAGGCCGCCTGTTCCGGCGACAACGCCTCCGCCGCGTCGGCGGGACGCCGTGCATCGGCGTCCTGCTCGATCCGGGCCAGCACGCGTTCCGTGAGCGCCTTCCGATCGACCTTGCCGCTGCTGTTCGACGGAAATGCGTCGAACAGCATCAGGCGCCACGGCACCATGTAATCCGGCAACCGCGCTTTCGCGCCGGCCAACACGGCAGACTCGTCGAACCCGTCCGCAATGACGCAGCCGACGATCTGCCGTCCGACTGACGAGGCGGCGCCGACATCGACCACGAGTGCGCTCGCGTGACGGACGCCCGGGTGCGACATCAGCACGTGTTCGATCTCGCCCAGCTCGACCAGCAGCCCGCGCAGCTTCACGCGGAAATCGTTGCGACCGATGTAGTCGAGTTCGCCGTCGCGCCGCCATTTGACGATGTCGCCGGTGCGGTACATGCGCGTCGCACCGTCCTGATACGGATTGGCGGAGAACGCGTCGGGCGTCTTGAGCGTGCCGATGTAGCCGCGCGCCACGCCGCTGCCGCCGAGGTACAACTCGCCGGGCACGCCAGGCGGCACCGGGCGGCCGCGTGCGTCCAGCACCCAGCAGCGCACGCCGTCGCACGCGAGGCCGATCGATGCGCCCGGCCCGTCGGGCACCTGGGTGCATGCATGATGCGTCGCATAGATCGTCACTTCCGTCGGCCCGTACAGGTTGTTGAGCGTCGTGGTCGTGCCCGACGCGAGCCATGCGCGCACCACCGGCTGCATCAAGGCCTCGCCGACCGAAATCACGTGGCGCAGCGTCGGGCAGCGGGTGAGCGGCTCGAGCAGCAGGTTCAGCAGCGACGGCACGGTGCTCATCATGGTCACGTCGTGGCGTACGCACACGGCGGCGTGGCCGGCCGGCCCGTCCGTTTCCTCCATCAGCACGACGACCCCGCCCGTCATCAGCGGCAGGCAGAATTCGGGCACCGAGATATCGAACGTCAGCACCGTCCCTTGCAGGAACCGGTCGCTCGCCGAGAAGCCGAAATGGCGCTCCATCCAGCGCAGGCGCTGGGTCAGGCCCAGATGCTCGACCAGCACGCCCTTCGGATTGCCGGTGCTGCCGGAGGTGAACAGCACGTAAGCGAGCTGGCCGCCGCGATCGGCGTAGTCGCCGTTCGGTTCCAGTCGAGCGTGATGCTGCACGCGGCCGGCTTGCACGACGTCGCAGTCGATCGCGGAGTGGTCCGCGCGAAGCACGACGTCGCACAGCCCCAGCGCGTCGCGCTCGGCGAGCGCCTGCCGCACGTCGTCGGACAGCCGGTGCCGTTGCGTCAACACCATCGCGCAGCGGGCCGTGTCGATCATGTAGCCCGTGCGCGCCGCCGGATGCTTCAGGTCGAGTGCGACGTACGCGGCAGCGCATTTCCAGATCGCGAGGATCGCGATGATGGATTCCGGGCACCCGAAACGCGGCATCAGGATGCCGACGGTCGTCTCGCTGCCCACGCCCTGGCGGTGCAGCGTATCGGCCACGGTATCGGCCAGCGCGTTCAATTCACGATAGGTCAGCCGTCGTTCGCCCCATTCGATGGCGACCGCGTCCGGCGTCTCTTGCGCGCGCCGGGCGAACTGCTCGTGCACGCATGCCGTGTCGCCCGGATCGACATCCCGCGTGTCGCGCGGCACCGGGCCGCGCCCGGATGCCAGCAACTGCAGCTGGTCGGCGGGCAGCATCGTGATCGAGCCCACTTCGCGTTCGGCATGAGCGGGGTCGGACAACGCCACCAGCAGCGTCGCGTAATGCTCCGCGATCTGTTCGACCGTCGCGCGGTCGAACACGGCATCGGCGTACTTGAGGTCGATCGCCCAATCGTGCTGACGTTGCGTCACCCACGCACTCAGGTCGAATTGCGCTTCCTGCTGCGTGATGTCGAGCGGTGTCGCGTCGCACCGGGCACCGACGTCGACCACCATCTCGGAGGCGTCGAAGTAGTTGAAATACGTCTGGAACAGCCCTGCCGAACTGCTGGCGGAACGCAGGCGTTCGTCGCGCATCAACAGCGCGAGCGGGACGTCCTGGTAATCGACCAACTCGAATAGTGCGCGCCGGACCCGGTCGACCGCCGCCGTGACGGTCTGGTTTTCGTCGACTTCGCTGACGAGCGGCAGCACGTTGACGAAATGGCCAACCGTGTTGCGCCAGCGTTGTGCCGAACGACCGTTGAACGCGACGCCCGTGATCACGCGATTCTGGTTCGAGTATCGCGCGAGCAGCAACAGCCACGTGGCGAGATGCACGGCCGCGCGCCGTCCGCCCGGCATCGCGTTGAGCTGGTCGGCCAGGCGCCGCGACACCGGTACGCGCACCGTGCCGCCGGTCTTCGCGCCCTGCTCCGTGCGCACCCGATCCACCGGCAGGTCGACGCTGACGGGGACGCCGTCGCCGTCGATGATCCGCTCGACGAAGAATGCGCGTGCGGCCGTCAGGGTCGTCGCATCGAGTGCCCGTTGCGTGGCCACGAAGTCGCGATAGGGTGCATCGGAATCGACCAGCGGTGCCGTGGTGCCGCACATCGCCTGAAGAAGCTGGACGCCCACGATGAAAATGGTCGCGGCATCCATCACGAGGTGATTCGACGTCACGACCAGATACCATTCGCGCGGCGACACGCGCAGCACGTTCACGCGCGTCGCGAAGTCGGTCGCGAGGTCGGGCGACGCGGCCAGCAACGCCTGGATCCGGGCGTCGACGTCGACACCCGATGCGGCGTCCTCGGTCGCGATCGCGCAACGCGAGAGCGTTTCGTCGAGCGAATGAATGACGTATCCCGGCTCGTGCTCGACTTCGTCGAACGTCGCGCGCAGCAATTCGTGTTCGCCAAGCAACGCGCGCCATCGCGCCGCCAGCCGATCCAGGTCGAGCCCCTCGCCGGCCACGCGCCAGCCGACTGCGCAGTTGTAGGCGCGGCTGTCGCGGTGGCGGATCTGCTCGTACCAGATCGCGAACTGATTGTACGAGAGCGGTACGCGGGCCGGTGCACCGCCCTCCTTCACCGGCGCGGCCTCGGCTTGAGCCGTCGCCGTCGCCTGGCTCATCGACTCCACCAATCGGTCATGGATATCGGCGAGCGTCGCGCTGTCGAAGAACAGGCTCGCGGGCAGGCTCAGCCCGAGCCGCCCCTGCAGTTCGCTGCGAATCCGGATCGTGCCGACCGAATCGAGCCCGAGTTCGTCCAGCGTCGACGTCCTGGCAATCTGGTGCGGCGCATGGCCCGTTTCCGCGGCGATCAGCCCGCTCAGCAGCGCGAACGCGCCGTCGGCTGTCGTCGTGGCCGACGCCGGCCCGATCGTGGCCGCGGCTGCGTCGCGTGTCGCGAGCGTGTCGCCCGATCGTGCGGGCGCTTCCGGGACGACGCGATAAATCGCCAGATGCGCGCCGCGCCCGATGCGCGCCATCGCGGCGGTCAATGCCGCGCAGGCGGCTTGCGGGGCGAGCGGTTGCAGCCGTCGCAGCGAGCGCGACGGTGCCCGCGCCCCGACCCGCTTCAACATGCCGGTGTCCGCCCACGGCCCCCAGTCGACCACGATGGCCGGCAGGCCGAGCGAAGCACCGTGCGCGGCCAGCCGTTGCAGCCCCGCGTTCGCGATCGCATACGAAATCTGGCCCGGCGATTCGACCAGCGACGCCAGCGACGAGAAATACACGATGAACCCGATCGAAGGCTGCCCGCACGCGTAGTCGTGGAGCACCGACGCCCCGCGCAACTTGGCGCCGAGAACGGTGTCGAGTTGCGCCGCGTCGGTGTCCAGGATGTTCCGGTCGGCGGTCGCGCCGGCCAGGTGAAAAATGCCGTCCAGCGCACCCGCATGAGCAGTCAGCCACGCACCGTCGACCTCGGCGGCGGCGAGATCCGCGACGAGCAGTTGAATCGTCGCGCCGGACCGCTCGCGCAGGCCCGCCACCCATCGGTGATCCTCGTCGTCCGGCGTCAACGCGCGTCGGCGCATCAGGACGAGGTTCCGGCATCCGCAATCGTCGACAAGATGGTCGACGAGATGTTTGCCCGCCCCGCCGAACGCGCCGGTTACGAGGTAGCGGCCGTCGCCGCGCGGCTGAAGCGCGTTGTCGCCGTCGACTTCCGGCAGGCCGGCCACGGTTTCGCGGCGCGCCAGCCCAGCGTCGTCGATACGCCATAGCGGTGTCGCGATGCGCCGCGACGTGATGCCCGGCTTGACGTCCCGGACCGCCAGGATCGCGTCGACGACGCGATCGCCCGCGACGGCGACCTCGAGCATTGCCGCGTCCAGCGTGGGCAGTTCGGCCTGCAAGTGGACCGCGAGCGCCTGCATCGTCGCCGCGCCCAGCACGTCCGGCGCGGCATGACCCGTCTCCGTCACGAGGCAGACCTGTAGCGGCTGTCCCGGTTGCCGGTCCGACACCGTCTCGATGCTGCGCCGCACGTCTCGAACGAAAGCGGCGACCGCGCCATAGGACGCTGCGCCGGACAGCCACGCGTGAGGCGCCCAGACGACGATCGTGCGGACTCGCGCGCCGTCCGCGTGCGGCTCGTCGATCGGCTTGCCGTCGCGCTGCGACGCTCCCGGCAACGCGAGCAAGCGGCTTGCCGCGCCGCGCGCGGCAAGACCTTCGTGCCAGCGATCGGGCGCCGGCGCATCCGCCGGTGCGAGCAACAGCCACGTTTCGCCGCTCAGCGACGCGCCGGCCGACAACGCCGGGACACCGTCGCGCACCCATTCGACCCGGAAGTGCACGTCATGGCGCTCGGCGGCGCTTGCCGACAGGCGCACGCAGGTCACGCCATGCAGTGTTGCAACGTCCCGGCCGGATTCGTCCTGGACGAGCACGTCGCCGACCAGCATCGTGTCGCTCGACTCCCGCAGCACGGCCCGGCAAGTCAGCGCCGACGACCAGCGCGCGTCCGGATCGATCCGGATCGACTCGAGTGCGACGGGGGCATAGGCGCTCTCCGGACGGCCTCGGCATACACCGAGCGACTGGAAGCACGTGTCGATGAACGCACTGTGACTGAGCGGCAGGGCCGGCTGCGCATCCGGCGGTGCGATGCGGCAGCGTACCTCGGTGTCGCTGACGCGCTGGTAGGCGGCGATCCGCTGGAACAGCGGGCCGTACTGGACGCCCCGACGCGCATATTCGTCAAAGAACGCGTCCGGGCGCGCCCATTCGCCTGGCTGCTCGTCGAACCGGCCGCTCGACGGCGGCAGCGGCGCGTGTTCCGATGCGACGTGCACGCGCGCCAGTTCGGCATCGCCATCGTCCGGCAGCCGATAGACGATCGTGTAGCGGCCATCGTGCGCGGGACCGGCCACGTGGCAGGCCACCTCGTGCGTCGCCGCCGGATCGTCGAAGGCGAGCGGCCGGCTGACCGTCAGATCGTCGAGCTGAATCATCGCGCCGGCAGGACCCTGTCGGCGCGCTCGCGCGATCGCCTGCATCGCGAGCGCGACGCCTGTCGACAGGTAGAACGCGCCGGGTACGATCGCCCGGCCGTGAATCCGGTGCTGATTGATCCAGTCGAGCGCGGGCGTGCCGAGGTCGACCTGCAAGGTCGCGCGAAAGTCGATGCCCGACCAGGCCGGCGCATCGCGCAGCGGCTGTGGCGGCGCGGCACGGGTGCTCGCGCGGGAGACCGTATGCGGCCACGACGCCGGTTGCAGCAGCGTGTGGTCGAAACGATATGTCGGCAGTTCGACGAACGGCCCGGCGGCCCGCGCATTGCCGAATGCCTGCATGGCCTTCCGGATGTCCAGTGCGCCGCCTTCCGCGAGGCGTCCTGCGGCACGCAGGAACGTTTCGTCGTCGGCGCCGCGCCGGTCGATGCTGGGCAGGCACGCCAACCCGCGCCGTGCCGCCCGCGCGGTGGCCGCGACGAGGCCGCAGAGAACAGGACGCGGCCCGATTTCGAGCACCGCGTCGACGTCGTCGCCGACGAGCCCGGCGGCGGCCGCCGCGAAATCGACGGGCCGCACGATCTGTTCGGCCCAGTAGGCCGGCGAACCCGGTGCCGCGTCCATTTGCACGGACCCGACCCATCCCTCGACGGAACTCACGAAACGGACGGACGGTCGCGCCACCGCGACGCCGCCGGCCAGGAGACGCGCCGCATGCGCGGCGAATTCGTCTGCCGCGGATTGCATCAGCGGCGTATGAAATGCGCCCTGCGTGTCGAGCGGCAGGGTCGTCAGGCCTTGCCGCCGGGCATGCTCCGCGGCGGCCTGCACGGCCGCCTCGGACCCGGCGACCACGGTCGATTCCGGTGCGTTCAGCGCCGACAGCCACAGCGCGGCCGACGGCAGGCCCTGATTGACCTCGTCGATCAGCGCCTCGACGATCTGCCGCGGCGCAGCGATCGACAGCATCTTTCCGGGGCTGACCGTACACGCCCGCTCCATGGCATCGGCGCGCGCCAGCACCAGGCGGGCCGCCGTGTCGAAGTCGAATGCGCCGGCGAACCACGCCGCCGCATATTCACCGACACTGTGCCCGAGCACGGCGTAGGGCCGGCAACCGAGTTCCTGCCAGAACCGCGCGAGCGCGCATTGCAGGACGAGCAGCGAGAGCTGGGACGTCCGCTGTTCGTGCGCGAGCGGCAGCGTCGCGCCCGCCACCTGCTCGGTGGCCAGCATGCGCGGCAGCAACGGCGTGCTCCAGCCGACGATGCGGTCGACGTGACCCGCGAATTCCGTGAGCAACGCGCGGAATCGCCGGTTGGCGTCGAACAGGCTGCGAGACATGCCGGCGTACTGGCTGCCCTGCCCGGTGAAGACCATCGCGACGCGCTGCAGCCGCGTCGTCGGGACCGGTGCGGCGCAACGCGCGCGCAACCGTTCGACCAGTTCGGCCGGGCTGCCGGCCGCGACCGCGATCGACGCATGCGGCCACACCTGGCGGTTCGCCAGCGCCGCGTCGCACAGTGCGTGCAGGTCGATATCGGGCGATGCCTCGATCGTATCCGCATAGGCGTCAGCCAGCGTCTGAACCGACGCCGGCGTGCGCGCCGACAGGAACAGCAGGCTCGCGCCGCTGCGGCGCTCCGCCGCCGGCGTGGCCGCACGATGGGCGCGCGACTCGCCCAGCACGACGTGCGCGTTGGTGCCGCTCATGCCGAACGAGCTGACACCCGCGATCAGCCGCCCGTCCGGATCGCCCGGCTGCCAGCGCGTGGCAGTCGCAGGGATCACGCCCTGGAAGCGGGCAAGCGGCAGATCCTCGCTGATATCGTCGGCCATGCAATGCGGCGCGAGTTGCCGCGCGGACACGCACAGAGCCGCCTTGATCAGGCTCGCGATCCCGGCGCTCCCCTCGCAATGGCCGATATTGGCCTTGACGGCCCCGAGATACAGCGGATGCATGCGCTTGCCGAACACGTCGGCGAGCGCCGACAGCTCGATTCGATCGCCGAGGTCGGTGCCGGTCCCGTGTGTTTCGACATAGGAGACGTCGGCCGGCGTCAGCGCGGCGCTCGACAGCGCGTCTTCGATCACGCGCCGCTGGGCGGCCTGCGAAGGCGCGGTGATGCCGTTGCTGCGGCCGTCGCTGTTCACGGCGCTGCCGAGCAGGTTCGCGTAGATCCGCTTGCCGGTGCGCACGGCGTCCGATTGGCGCATCAACACGACGGCGCCGATGCCTTCGCCGCGCGCGAAGCCGTCGGCGTGTCGCGTGAAGGTCTTGCAGCGACCGTCGGCGGCCAGCATGCCGGCCTGCGCCAGATCCACGCTGTAATCGTGCGTCAGCATGAGCGACGCGCCGGCCACGATCGCCGCGTCGCATTCGCCCGCGGCCAGCGCGCCGAGCGCCTGGTGAACCGCCACCAGCGACGACGAGCAGGCGGTATCGACGACGAATGCCGGGCCTTCGAGGCCGAGGTGATAGGCGATCCGCCCCGCGGCCATGCTGCCCAGCGCGCCGCGGCTCAGGAAACCGTTGTAGTCATCGCTGCTCGCCATCCGGCGTGCATAGTCGAGCGTGCTCAGACCGACGAATACGCCCCAGCGCTGCTTCCTCAGCGACGACGGGTCGATGCCCGCGTCCTCGATGGCGTGATAGCTCGTTTCCAGCAGCAATCGATGCTGCGGATCCATGTAGATGGCCTCTTTCGGCGCGATCGAGAACACCGCCGGATCGAATGCCCACGGCGAGCGGGCAAGGAAGCCCCCGTGCAGCGCTTGCGGCGGCGTCGCGGCGCCGTCCGCCCCGAAACGGCCGGCCGGCATCGGTCCGGTGGCTTCCCGCCCGTCCAGCACCACGGCACGGAAAGCATCGAGCGAATGGGCGGTTCCGGGCAACTCGCACGCCATGCCGACAATGGAGATTTCCTCCGGTACCCGTTCACGCTGCTTCATTGCTCGACTCCGTCGTTGCGTTGTGTTTTTCCGTTCCGTTCTGCGCGTCGATCTGTTGCAGCATGCATTGCACCGAACGGCAGGCGCCTTCGAAGAAGCCCTGCAGGTCCGAATAGGCCTCGCCGCAGATATGCACGCGCCGGTTGGCCGGATTGGCGCCGATGCCGAAGGCGGCCAGTTGCCGAATCACGTCCGCCGAGCGGTAGCCGGGACGCCAGAAATGCACGCCGGCGCCGAACGGCGCCATGCTCCAGTCGCGGATGCCCCATTCGAGGATGCGCGGCGTGTCGTCGCGCGAGAACGTCTGCTGCAGCGTCCGGACGAGCGCCGCCTTCAGGCGCTCGCCCCGGTTGCGGTACGGAGCCGACTGCCAGCCGCGCCGGCCTTCTTCCGTGTCGATCAGGTTGGCCCAGTACTGATGCCACGGTTCGTCGCTGTAGAACATCGCCATGCCGTACCGTTCAGGCTGGCTGGGGTGGACCTCGAAATGAGCGGCCCGGACCATCGCGCCTTCGCCGCTGCCTGGCGGCGTGTCGGCGTTCCACC
The DNA here is from genome assembly GCF_020420065.1 of Burkholderia sp. AU31624. NCBI lineage: Bacteria > Pseudomonadati > Pseudomonadota > Betaproteobacteria > Burkholderiales > Burkholderiaceae > Burkholderia > Burkholderia sp. AU31624. Next base: position 253,647 of record NZ_JAIZRT010000011.1, on the reverse strand, counting down.
ACGGATCCTCGACCACGCAGCATGCCCACGTGATCGGGAACGGGACGACGGCGTCGAGGCTGGCGGTCACGGCCGGCGGCAGGCAGCGGGCAAGCGCCCGGAGCGGGCGCTGCGGCAGCGCGAGCACGACGCGCCCGCAGCGGACGACGACGCGGCGCCGCTCCGCGGTCGACACGTCTTCGATCGTCGCGGCGATGGCGCCGTCGGGCTGCTCCGACAAGTCGACGAGCGCGTGATCCACGACCATGTCGACGCCCAGTGCGCGCACCGCGCGCCCTGCGTAGTCGATCAGCGTCTGCATGCCGCCGACCGGCAGGTAGGACGGACGCTCGAGCAGGCGCAGGTCGAGCAGCGTCGCGATCCATTCCGCGGCATTCGGGTTCGCGTTCTTGAAGTTGTAGAACGCCCCCTTCTCGCGCGTGAACTCGACCGCTTCATGGCTCAGTACGTTCGACAGCACGTTCCAGATACCCTGCTGGTAAAGCGGCATGCCTCCAAACTGGGCGTGCGTGCGGAATCTCGCCAGTGCCTCGGCCCGGCCGGGCCGGTCGAAGCGGTCGCCGTCGAGGTCCCACTGGTCCGCGACGATCACGCGCACCGCATGCATCAGCAGCGCCCAGGGCGGATCGTGCGCGCGCGGATCCGCCAGCAGCGCGCGCTCGTCCTCGGTCAGCTTCGCCGCACACGGACGGATCGACGAACCTGCCTCGTGCGACGAAATGGGTTGCACGGGTACGCCGAGCGCCTGCACGAAGGCGTCGACGAGCGGCTGAAGATCGGGCTCGATTCGCACGGCGCCGTATTCCGCACGGAATGCGCCGGCGAGCATCTCGTCGGTCTGCACCCGGCCGCCGATGCGAGACAGCATCTCGACCAGGCGAACCCGCAGTCCGGGGTGACGCTTCTTCAGTTCATAGGCGGCATACAGGCCAGCCAGACCGCCACCGGCGATCAGTACATCGGTATCCAAATGAATTCTCCGTCTGGAAGACCCGGTGCCGCGTGCGCCATTGCGCGCGGCGACCGGTGCCGTTCTCATGCCGTTGCAAGTCGCGAGTGGATTTCCCGCGAAAGAAGGTCGATCGTGTAGTACTCGAACATGTCTTCGGCACGGAGGGACACCCCGAAGGCGGCGCTGAGCCGCAGCGACAGCGCCTGAACGCCCAGCGAATCGAGCCCGATATCCGCGAACGGTTCGTCCCGGTCGATCAACGCATCACTGCCCAGGCCGATCAACTGGGCCAGCGCGCGGCCGATTTCGGATTCGACGTCGTTGGCCGGCACGTCATCCGCCCGGGTGCGCTCGCTGGCCTGGCGGCAGAGGTCGACGAGCGCGCGCCGGTCTGCCTTGCCGCTCGTCGCCTGGCGCGGGATCTCCGCGACCGCGACCCAGTCCTTCGGCAGCCAGGCGGCCGGCAGCGCGTGGGCAGCGGTTTCGCTCAGCGCTTGCCTCCACGCGGCGTCGTGGCCGTCGGCCAGAACCACGATGGCGGTCAGCCGGTCGCCGACGACGAGCGCGGTGGCATCGCGCACCATCGGCGAGCGCAGCACCGCGGATTCGATCTCCGCCAGTTCGACGCGCTGGCCGTTGATCTTCACCTGGTCGTCCACGCGCCCCACGCAGTGAACGAGGCCGTCTGCATCGACCCGGCAGATGTCGCCCGTCAGGTAGATGCGCGAGTACACCGGCAGGTCACCGGTCTCGAACAGCGGATTCGCGATGAAGCGCCGCGCCGTTTCCGCGGCGTCGTTCACGTAGCCGTTGGCCAGTGCCGCGCCGCTGATGCAGAGTTCGCCCTCCTCCCCCGGCGTCGTGGGCACGATCACGTCGGTCACGCCGTCCGCCGCGGTTCGACGCAGGTAGAAGCGCGTGTGCGAAACCGGTGCGCCGATCGGCAGCGAATCCCGCGGCGCGTCGTCGAACGGCCATGCGCTCGCCATGATCGTCGCCTCCGTCGGCCCGTACACGTTGTGGACGACCGTGTCGGGCAACAGGCGCCGGGCGCGCTCCGCGAGCGACGGACGGAAGACCTCGCCGCCGACGCAGATCGCCTTCAGGCTCGTGCATTGATCGAAGCCCGGCGTTTGCGTGATGAGGTTGAACATCGTCGGCACGGTCGTGATGTGCGTGGCCGCATGCCGCCGGATCGCGGCCACGATCTCGACGCTGTCGATCCGGTGCGTGCCGCCGAGAAAGCACACCGTCGCGCCGATGGTCAGCGGCGCGAGCAGCTCGTGCATGGATGGGTCGAAACACGGGTTGATGCTTTGCAGCCAGCGATCGTCCTCGCGGAAACCGAGGTAGTCGATGATCCAGCTGAAGTGATTCCACGCAGCGGCATGCGAGACGGCAACGCCCTTCGGCAGCCCGGTGGAACCGGACGTGAAGATGATGTAGAGCGGATCGTGCAGCTCGGCATCCAGCCCGAGATTGTCGGACGACAACTGGCTCGCCCGATTCAACGCCGCATAGACGTCGCTTTGCGGCACGTCGCCGAGCTGCGTCATCGCGCGACCTTCCAGGGCCGTCAGCACGAACGCGATGCGCGCGCGCTGGACCATGTGACGCATCCGGTCCTCGGGGCACGCGGCGTCGACCGGCACGTAGACGGCCCCGCACTTCAGGATGGCCAGCAACGCGACGAGCCTGACGGGATCGTGATCCGTGCACACGCCGACGGCCTCGCCGGCACGGATGCCGACTTCATCGCGCAGGAAACGCGCCAGCCGGTTCGCGCGCGCGTTCAGCTCACCGTAGGTCACGCGTTCGCGCTCCGAGAGGGCCGCGATTCGATCGGGTGCCGCTGCGGCGCGCTGCTCGAAGGCCAGATGCGGGATGCGGGGTGAATAGATGGATTCAGTCATCGCAGGATTCAGGACGAAGGGATTGAACGATCGAAGCGACACAGGCGACGTGCGGCTCCGAGAGCATTGAAAAGTGATTGCCGGGTACTTCGATGCCCTGCACGCGATGCTGCAGCGCGTGCGCATGCCAGTCGGGCAGCAGCGGCTCGCGCGCGTGCAGGCATGCCACGCGCGCGGCCGGGGCCGCGGCGGTGCGGTGGGACTTCAGCAATGCCAGGCACGTGCGGCGCATGTCGAGCACCTCGCGCAGGCGGGCGGCGGGCATGCGCCGACGCAGGCAGGCGTCGATTTCGCTGTCGCTCGGCGATTCGGCGAGGACGCGATCGGCTTCCGCCGGCGGAAACATCGCCTTGAGCAGCGTGACGCGCTCCGTGCGGTCGTCGCTCACACGCTCGCGGGCCGCCAGGGCCAGCGACGGATCCAGACTGACCACGACGCCGAGGCGCTTGCCGCGCTGCTCCAGCAGGGCAGCCATTTCGCGCGCCACCACCGCACCGAACGAGTGACCGCCGATCCAGTGGAAAGGCCGGTCGTCGATCTCGCACAGTGCATCGACATAGCGGTGCGCGAGGTCCTTCAGGTCGGCGGCCTGCGCGAGTTGCGCCGGCACCCCGCGAAACGCCCTGACGATGAACGGCAGCCGCGCGGCCAGCGGCGCGAACGGCACGACGCTGCCGTCGGCGCCGTGAATCAGGGTCAGCACGGCATCGCTTGCGTCGCGCGCTGGGCGTCCGGCGAGCACGCGGGTGACGTCGACGATCGGATCGACGGCCAGCTGATCGGCGAGCTCGGCTGCGGTGTGACGCCACCTGTCGCCGATGGCGGCCGCGAGCGCCGGCGCGCCGGCAACGCTCACCTGCCATGCGTTCGCGTGCGTCGGGTCGTGCGGCCGCAGCAGGATGGGGCCGTGCTCGCCGCCGCGGACCTCGAGCTCCCATTGATCGATGGCGGCGCCGGCGTCCGGGCCCCCCGCCGCGTCGAGACGATCGGCGACCCGTCGAACCAGCATGCGGAAAGCCCCGGCGATCTCGGGCGATCCGATCGTGATCGCCGGGGGCGCGGCGCCGACGGCCGAGCGTCTGCGGATCGTGATGGTCGCGGCGTTGCCGCCATCGATGCCCCGCACCCCGGCGCGGCACAACGCCGCGAGAAAACCGTAATGGAGCGGCGCTCCGAGAACCTGGGCCAGGCTGGCCCGCAGGCGCGGGGCGATATCGTCCGTCCGCATCATTCTGTATTTACCCGATTTGCAAACCGCACGTTTCTTTGAACATGCTAAAAATATATTAAATATCAAATCACTGTTGCGGAATGTGATTAGACAATCAAAATCCGTTGTCGTGAACCTGCAATATCTGACAGATATCCCTGACACAAACATCAGGTGTCGTCGGCGTGAATAAAGCTGTCTGTTCTGACAGCGATCATTTCGAGAAAATAGTCGATACAATCCTCCCCCGCTCCACCCTGATACGTCTTGAAAATCAATTAAATCAACATCGGACCATCGAGAGGTTTTAAATGGAAGTGAAAGCACCTGAGAGCGAATCGGCCCGGTCGATTCGGCAAGAAATCGCGTCGTTCCTGCGCAGCAAAAGCAATCTCCCCATCACCGCGGAACACGCGACGGAGAAGCTTCTCGCCAAATCACTGGACCTCGACGAAATCTCGCGGCGGCGCGAGGCGTTCTCGACGCATGCGGAGATCGACAGCACCGCGGTGCTTGCGAACTACGAACTTCTGCATGGCGTGAAATACCTGGATCGACTCATAAACTGCGAAAAGCAGCAAATCGATGCAAAATGTATTGTCGCCATCTTCAGAGGGACGGAAATCTGCCTGAATAACATTTCCGTCCTCGCCGACCGGATCGTCGACGACATCAGCCATTCCCGCTTCGGCGACGTGTCGGTCAAGATTTCGTGGATGAATCATTTCAACGATTCCCTGTACCGCTTTTCGCAGTTGCTGGTGCAAACGGATCTCGGGCGCAATGGCGGGGACTTTCTGTCGATCGAGGATTCGTCCACCTATCAGGCGGCCGCGAAAAAAACCGAAGCGATGTACGAAGCGCTGAAATCGGCGCCGGAAGCGGTCGGCGACGTTTCGGAGAAGGACCTCGACGATCCGCAGCGCTTCACGTTCTTTCACACCTTCGTCAATACCAATTACGAAACGATCTGGCTGGCCGTGCTGCGCCACGTTCGGGTGCCGGGCGTGTTTCGCCTCGAGGGCGAGAGCGCCGAGCAGTTCTATCAGCGGGTCGTGCAGAACGACGAGGTGCGCGATGCGGTCACCTGCGTCGACCTCAAGGATCCGACGTACCTGATGCAGTTCCGTGCGTACCACCAGATCAGCGAAGTCCTCGTGGGCCTCGTCAACGACGTGATCGCGGATTCGATTCTGGCGCTCGTGAACGAAGCGAACGAGTCGTTCGAGCATGAGGCGACGTCGCTGGCGCTGTGCAACAAGTTGCTGCAGATCGTCACCGACAACATCAAGCCGATCGTGCGGACGCTGAGTCCGAAGGCTTACTTCGCGATTCGGCCGGCGCTTGGCATCACGAGCGGGTCTCACTCGCATAATCTGCGCAAGGGGCTGTTCCTGACGATCTACCCGCTGCTGGTGCGTTCGCTCCGCCTGCGGCTGATGGCATTCAACGACACTGCCGCGCGCGACGACGACGCCGTGCTCGAGCAGGCGCAACAGGTGCTGCGCCAGAACACGCAACCGGCGCTCGCCGCGATGATTCGTCAGACGGTCTACGTGTACCAGTATGTGCGGACATGGCGTGACGAGCACATCCAGTTCGTCAAGACGCAGATCGGCGTGAGTCCTGAAGACAACACGCCGACGGCCTCGATTTCGGGCGCCGAAAACGCGGCCCAGACCGCGCACAACTTCCGCAACTCGCACATGAACGATCCGATCGGCCCGCTTTACGAGGCGACGCTCGGCAAACGACCGCCCGCCCCGTTCTCGATCGTCCATCCGGGACGTTTTGACGAGCACATGGCGTTCTTCACGGCGAATGCGGTCAAGGCGATGTATGCCGACGTGCAGCAACGCGCGCAGCGCAAGCGCGACCGCGGGGTCCGCACGGGAGGCGCGTCGTGACGACTTTGCCGCTGGTGATGGTGACGGGCGCGAGTTCCGGCATTGGTGCGGCGGTCGCGCGTGCGTTCGCGGCGCTCGGGCATCCGCTGCTGCTGGTGTCGCGGCGGTTGGCCGAGCTGCAGGCGCTCGATTTGCCCAACGCCGCATGCGTCGCGGCGGACGTGACCGACGAGCGTGCGGTGCGGGCCGCGGTGCAGGCCGCGCAGGCGCAGTTCGGCGGTGTCGACTGCCTCGTGAACAGCGCGGGAACGATGCTGCTCGGCGAGCCGCTCGAACAATCGGCCGACGAACTGCGGACCATGCTGGACGTGAACGTCGTCGGGACGATGAACGCGATTCAGAGCGTGCTGCCCGGCATGATCGAGCGGCGGCGCGGCAGCATTTTCAATGTCAGCTCGATCACCGGCCGCCAGGCCTTTCCATTTCATTCGGCGTATTGCGCATCGAAATTCGCGGTGCACGGCATGTCGGCGGCGCTGGGCGCCGATCTCGGCCAGCACAATATCCGCGTGTCGACCATCGCGCCGGGTGTGGTCGACACGCCCCTGCTCGACGCCACCACGTCGGAGTCCGCCAAGACGATGTTTCGCGAGTGGATGAGTTCGCTGGCTTCGGTTCTGCATCCCGACGACGTCGCACGCGCGGTGTGCTTCGCCTATGCGCAACCGCAGCACGTCTGCATGAGGGAGATCTTCCTGACGTCCACCGCACAAACGTCCTGAAGCCAACCCGCTCGCGATTCGTCGTGAGGCGTCGGGCAGACGGATCGGGTGTCGGCTGCCGCAATCGTGAGGGAACTGCCGGCGGAGGGTGCCGGCGGCCCGATCCTGCCAGTCGAAAACCCTCGAAACCCGACTCGATGAACTGCGCCCCGAAGGCCGGATAGCGATCCGGTTTTTGGGGCGCTTTTCGTGGAGCGCTGTCCGCCGGTCGCGGACAGGTGCCCCGCTCGCCTGCCGCCTCGCAAAGACTGTCCATCGGTATCCGGCGGGCGATGTTGACCGCAGCATGCTCGGCACCGAGACTGACGCGTTTGCCGACTGGTCAGTTTTGAAATGGAAGCACGCTATTGTGATAAGAAAAGTTATCCCGACATCGGCATTGAGTTAAGCCAACTGCGTGTTCCGCAGCAGACGAATCGGCGCGTCAAACCGTCCGATAATCGGTCGCCTTTGGTGAGGTCGCGCTACGCCCGAACGTTCGCGCAGCGCATTGAGGCATCGAGGCGCTTGCGCACGACGTCGAGCGCCGATTGGGCGGGCCGCCCGCCGCAGTAGTGGCGCATGGCAGTTCAGCCGAGAATATCGCGGGCATGTCGACTGACATGCCGTGAAGCGGTCTCGTGCAGCCGGGCGACGCCGCCGCGATGCCCGGCCTTTGACCGCCCGCTCCACGCCTCCACGCCCCGACGGCCGCCCTGACCGCAGTCCCTCAACCCGCCCTACCCCACCCCGCATTTGTTCCCCCGACGCAAGACTGTTGCTCCACGGTGGGTATTCGAGATCGCAACCGGCGCGCCTACAGTTCGCCCATCGGATTCACGGATCCGGTCGGCACCGAAGCCGGGAACCCTTCACCTATCGAGGCAAATCATGAGCGCATCCAGAGTCATCATCGTCACCGGTGCATCGCAAGGCATCGGCGCGGCAACGGTCGACGCATTCCGGGCCCGCAGCCATCGCGTCGTCGCAACGTCACGTTCGATCGGGCCGTCGAACGATCCGGACCTCGTCACCGTCGCGGGCGACATCGGCGACGCGGCCGTCGCACGGCGCGTGGTCGACGCCGCGATCGAACGCTTCGGCCGCGTCGACACGCTCGTCAACAACGCGGGCATCTTCATCGCGAAGCCGTTCACGCAGTACACCGCGGACGACTACGCGCAGATCGCGAACGTCAACCTGAGCGGCTTCTTCCACGTCACGCAGCATGCGATCGCCGCGATGCAGAAACACGGCGGCGGCCACGTGGTCAGCATCACGACGAGCCTGGTCGATCACGCGAACAGCAACGTGCCGTCGGTACTCGCGTCGCTGACGAAAGGCGGATTGAATGCGGCGACGAAGTCGCTCGCGATCGAGTATGCGAAGGCCGGCATTCGCGTGAATGCGGTGTCGCCCGGGATCATCAAGTCGCCGATGCACGCGCCCGAAACCCACGCGACGCTCGCGTCGCTGCATCCGGTCGGCCGCATGGGCGAAATGAGCGACATCGTCGACGCGATCCTGTACCTGGATTCGGCGCCGTTCGTCACGGGCGAGATCCTGCATGTCGACGGCGGCCAGAGCGCCGGGCATTGAGGCGCGACGTCGACACCGGGAGCCGGCGCGCCTAGCGCGATGCGCCGGCCCGTTTGGCGCGTTTCTCGGCCGGCTGCCCGGCCGGCGCGCGCGCCAGATGCTCGACGAGAAAGTCGACGAACACGCGCACGCGCGACGATAAAAAGCGCGCATGCGGATACAGCAGCATGAACGGCCGCGACCGGCCGCCGAGGCCGGACAGCACTTCCACGAGCGTGCCGGCCCGCAGATCCTGTTCGACGATGAAGCGATAGGTCTGGAACAGGCCGGCACCGCTGCGCGCAAGCGTCACACCGGCAAGATAGTCGCCCGACGTACCGTAGCTGCCGGTCGTCGCGACGTCGATTCCGTCCGAGCCATCGTCGAACAGCCACGGAATCGTCCGCCCGCTGCTCGGCAGCTCGAACTGGATGCATTCGTGCGCATGCAGGTCATCGACAGCGGTCGGCATGCCCGCGCGCTTCAGGTAGCCGGGCGTCGCGACGATCACGAGTTCGGCATCCTCCAGCTTGCGTGCGATCAGGTTCGAATCGGCCGGCGCGCTGCCGCGGATCGCCAGATCGTAGCCTTCCTCGGCGAAGTCGATGTTGCGGTTGCTCAGGTGGGTGTCGACGCGCACGTCCGGATACCGCTCGCGAAACGCCGGCAGCAGCGGCAGCACGCGATAGTGCCCGTACGGTGTCGGCATGCTGATCCGCAGCACGCCGGCGGGCGTCGCCTGCTGGCCGGTCGCCTCGCGCTCCGCGTCGACGAGTTGCGACAGCGCGTCGCGACATTGCTCGAAATAGCGGCGGCCGGAATCGGTCAGGCGGATCTGGCGCGTCGTGCGCACGAACAGCCGCACGCCGAGACGCGCCTCGAGCCGCGCGACCGAGCGGCTGACCGCGGCCGGCGTGACACTCGCCGCGTTGGCCGCCAGCGTGAAGCTGCCGAGTTCGGCGGCGAGGCAGAACAGCTCGATGCTGCCCAGCAGCAGATCGTCGAATTGTCGTTGCATGAGGCGATTCCTGCCGTCTGCGGCGCGTGGCCCGCGATGACGCCGAGTGTGCATGAATCTCGCGGCGGAAACCAGCGGACGCGCACGGCGCGATTCGTTACACCGCGTCGTGAATCAATTGCGCGGCTGACATTTACCGGCTTCGGCCGCTTGACTACAGTGACTCACAGGCCGCACCGATCGCCCGAACCCTTTTCCCGCAAGGAGCACGACATGACCGTCGAACAGAAACTGGCCGACCTCGGCCTCGCGTTACCCGAGCCGCCGAACCCGCTCGGCAGCTATACGGCCGCCAGCGAAGCCGGCAACCTGCTGTTCGTCTCCGGACAACTGCCGCTGGTCGACGGCAAGATTGCCTATACCGGCCGTGTCGGCGAGCAATTGAGCGTCGACGACGGCAAGCATGCCGCCCGGCTCGCGGCGCTGAACGTGCTCGCGCAGATTCGCCGGCACCTGGGCGGGTTCGAGCGCCTGCGCAAGATCGTGCGCGTCGAGGGGCACGTGAGTTCGGCCGATGGCTTTTTCGGGCAGCCGGCCGTGATCGACGGCGCGTCGGACCTGTTCGCCGCCGTGCTGGGCGAAAAGTCGGGCCACGCGCGCTCGGCGTTCTCCCAGCGCCAGTTGCCGGCCGATGCGGCCGTGATCCTCGTCGTGATCGCCGAGATCGACCCGGCCTGACCGATCGGCCGCCCTGCCGGCGGCCAGCCATTCCCGGGGCGTTTTCACCTGTCCTGCCCGGATGCGTCGCGCGTCGCATATCGGGGAACGATCACCGGAAAGCCTTCTCTCGCAAGGCTGTACACGTATCCAGACACATTGAAATACAAAATATCGCATGCGATTTAATCGAATGCGCTTGACTGAGTGGGCGGCCTCGACGAAACTCCATCGCATGCGATCGAATCGCATCTGAAACAAACCACCCAACTGACGGAGCAAATGATGAGCAAGATCGAAAAAGTGCTGTACACGGGCAAGACGCATACGACTTCGGGCGGCCGCGACGGCTCGGCGCGCAGTTCCGACGGCCGCCTCGACATCCAGTTGTCGTCGCCGGGCAGCGCCGGCACCGGCACCAACCCCGAGCAGTTGTTCGCGGCCGGCTGGTCGGCCTGCTTCATCGGCGCGATGCAGCTTGCGGCGCGTGCCGCGAAGGTGACGCTGCCGGCCGATCTCGCGGTCGACGCCGAAGTGGATCTCGGCACCGCCGGCAATGCGTACTTCCTGCAGGCCCGGCTGAACGTGAGCGTGCCGGGGCTCGATCGCGACGTCGCGCAGCGCATCGTCGATGCGGCGCACCAGACCTGCCCGTATTCGAAGGCGACGCGCGGCAACATCGACGTCGACATCCGTATCGCTTGAACGATGCATCAGGCGGCCTGGCGCCGCCTTGCCGAATGCCCGATTTCCTTTCTTTCCTTCTGAGGTGAATGATGAATACCCGACTGATCGCCGCCCTTCTCGTCGCAGTTTCGGCCACGGTTGCCGCACCGGCGTTCTCCAGCGAATCCACCGTGACGCGTGCGCAGGTGCGCGCCGAGCTCGCGCAGTTGCAACAGGCCGGCTACCCGCTGAATCGCGCGACCGACGCCACCTATCCGAATGATCTCCAGGCTGCACTCACGCAGATCCATGCCGCCGATGCGGTCGCCCGCAACGAGCAGACGTCCGGCTTCGGCAGCAACGGCGAGGCGGTCACGCAATCGGGCCGCCGGCATGCGGTCAGCGTGGCCGATCGCTCGGTGTATTTCGGTCATTGAGCGCGACGCATCGTCGATACGCGAACCCTGCCTTCCTTCTATTTCTCTTCTGTCGAGGTAAATGATGAAAACCCAATTGATCGCCGCCCTTCTCGTGGCCGTTTCCGCCTCCGCTGCCGCACCGGCGTTCGCCGATGCAGCCGCCGTGTCCCGCGCGCAGGTGCGTGCCGAGCTCGTCCAGCTCGAACAGGCCGGCTATCGGCCGGGCCGCGCGAACGATCCGCACTATCCGGACGATCTGCAGGCCGCACTGACGCGCATTCACGCGAACGACACCGCAGTGGCCGACGCAGCGACGTCCGGTTACGGCAGCGATGCCGCCGCCGCGACGCAGTCGGGCAGCCGGCATGCGGCGCGAATCGCCGAACGCTCGATCTACTTCGGTCATTGAACGACACCGCGAACGGCGCCGGTAGCCGGCGCACGATGCGCAACTACTGAATTCCATTTTCTTGTCGAGGTGAATGATGAAGACCCAACTGATCGCTGCCTTTCTCGTTGCCGTGTCGGCTGCCGTTGCCGCGCCGGCGTTTGCCGGTGACGGCACCGTGACGCGCTCGCAAGTGCGTGCGGAACTGGCCGCGCTGCAGAAGGCCGGCTACCTGCCGAACCGGCCCAACGACCCGAACTATCCGGACAATCTCCAGGCCGCGCTGCGCCGGGTTCACGACACCACTGCAGTCGCGGTCGAGTCGCAGGCGTCCGGTTACGGCAGCGACGCCGGCAGTGCGACGCAGTCGGGCAGCCGCAACGCGGTTCGCACGGCCGAGCGGTCGATCTATTTCGGCCATTGAGCATGGCGCGTCGGAATCGTCGCGCACGGCCGGGTAGTTCGGTTCGGCATGCGAGAAGCGGGAGCGCGCGAGCATGGCGCGCTCCTCGCCGGTCGTCGACGAAATGCAGTGAGGCAGGTCGACGCGCACCGCGTGCTTGCGTTGGTCCGGGATTCGGGAGTGCGCGTACCGATGCGGCTCCCGACGTTCATGGCCCGTGATTGGCGAAGAAGAATCGGCAACCGTGGCAGGCCGATCGGCAACCGGCACCCGAGCGCGTTCACGATGACGCACTTCCCTCTGTCAATGGCTGCACGACGCTCGAGTCGAGTGATGGCGCAGTATCGACGCCGCGCAAACTAGTTGCCTCCGCAACCGCATCGAGCAGCGGCCGCGCCCCGGGCCACTGACGCTCGGCTGCATCGATCCGGCGTTCGAAGCGATACACGATGGCCGGCGGGATGTTCATCCACGCGACGCCAACCCGGACAGCACGAATGCGCATGGCCTCCAGGTAGTGCGCCGGAATCGGGCAACGCGGCACATACGTGAACTGGTAGAACGCACCGTCGGCAGCCAGGTGGCGCGCGAACGTGCAATGAACGATCGAGACGGCCTGTTCGACCGGCATCGCGACGAGCGGCAACCCGCTCACGACAGCATCCGCACGCGCCCCGCCGAAGAAGTCGCCCGTGACGCCGAGCTGCGCGGCATTCATCTGCATGACTCTCAACGCGGGGAACTGACGCCGCAGCGCGTTCGCGAATGCGGGATCGGCTTCCACGAGCACCAGCCGGTCACTCGTGACGCCGCGCGCGAGCAATGCCCGCGTGAACACGCCGGTGCCCGCACCGAGCTCGATCACGGTGGCGCCATCGCGCGGGATCTCGGCGGTGATCAGCGCGGCGAGCGCGGGGCCGGACGGCGCGAGTGCGCCGACGCGGCGCGGATTGCGCAACCAGGTACGCAGGAACAGCATCCAGTCAGGGATTCGCATCGACGGGCTCCAGTCGGGATCGATCGGTCAACGGCAGGTCCGGCTAGGCGGCCGCTTGCGCGGCCAGATAGCCCGCGGTGATGAACAGCGTGTTCCACAGCGCGATACCGGCCGCGGCACCGGACGCGAACCGCGCGAAACTCGTTTCCAGCAAGCCGGCGAGCGCCGGTGCGACGAGTCGCACGAACGGCACCAGTTGCGACCAGAGTGCGAGCCGCGTGGGCCGCGCGCGGATGCCGTCGATCAGCGCGTCCATGCGTGCGGGCGGCAGCCTGCCCATCGGCGCGACGCGGCGCAGCAGGGCCAGCACGCTCTCTTCCGGCCACAGGTTGCCGAGCGCGTAATGCAACAGGCAGCCGGCGAAGCTGCCGAGCGCCGTGACGACGATCGCTTCCGGCAATGTCCAGGCGCCTTGCGCGCTGGCGACGCCGATCAGCGTGAGGAGCACGTGGGACGGCAGCACGGGGATCAGCCGTTCGATCAGCGACAGGCCGACGAGGCAGGCGAAGCTGTTGGCGCCGGCCACGCTGAGCGCGAGGCCGAACGGGACGAGCGTGGCGAGCTGGTTCATCGCGCCGCTCCCGCGCAGCGGGCGTGCAATGCGCACAACGCACGCGGCCTTCCGTGCCAGAATGGCCCGCACCGACGCGGCGCGCAGGTGGAGCCTCGTGCGGCATTGCATTGCAACAACGGAATTGAAGGACGTGACACGGTCATCGCGAGCCTCTCGAGAAAACGCCAGATGCATTGCACCGGCAATGCGGCGAATGGCACGCATCGTGACCGCCAGGCTTTAAGAAGTTTTTAATCGCGGTCGGTCAGGCTGGCGACCTCGACATTCGAGGAGCGAAACCGATGGATATCCTGCTGGTGGAAGACGATGCCATGCTGGCCGACGCCGTTTGCGCGGGCCTCAGGCAGAACGGCTGGCGCGCGGACTGGTCGGCCGACGTGCCGGCCGCGCGGCTCGCGCTCGTGGGCCACCACTACGACGCGGTGCTGCTCGACCTGCAACTGCCGGGCGCGTCCGGTTTCACGCTGCTCGCCGCGATGCGCGCGAACTACGACCCGACGCCGGTATTGATCGTGACCGCGCGCGATCAACTGAGCGACCGGATCCGCGGCCTCGACGCCGGCGCCGACGACTATCTCGTGAAGCCGTTCCAGCTCGACGAACTCTACGCACGGCTGCGCGCGCTGACGCGCCGCAGCCAGGGCCGCGTGTCGGAACGCCTGGTCTACCGCGACGTGCACGTCGACCCGGCGCGCAAGGAAGTCACGCGCGCCGGCGAACCCGTTGCGCTCAGCATCCACGAGTACCGCACGCTGCTCGCGCTGATGGAGCGGCAAGGCCGCGTCGTCACCCGGACGCAACTCGAAGCGCGCGTGTACGGCAACGACAGCGAAATCGAAAGCAACACGATCGCGGTGTACATCCATCAACTTCGGCGCAAGCTCGGCGACGAGCTGATCGTGACGGTGCACGGCTTCGGCTATCGCGTCGGGGAGAGCCCGGCATGAAGTCGCTACGCATGCGCCTGCTCGCGACCGTGATGGCGGCGGTCGTCGTGTTCTGGGCGAGCTGGGGGGCGTTTCTCGGCATCGGCCTGTGGCGTGAGCAGCGCGGCTGGCGCGACGGCATGCTCGAGAGTGCCGCGCAACTGCTGCTCCTCGCATTGCCGGATACGATCAATGGCCTGCCCGCGGTGAACGCGCAGGCGGTCGTACCGAAAACGGCGTATGGCAAATACGACGTCGCGTTCCAGGTCTGGGTCGATGGCCGCAACGTGATGCACAGCGCGGATGCGCCGGGGCCGGCCCTCAAGTCCGACCTGCGGGACGGATACGGCGTGAGCACCGGGCGTGGCGTCGCGCACGACGAGACCTGGCGGGTGTACTCGCTGTCGGATCCGGCGGGCCGGATTCACGTTCAGACAGGCGGGCCGGCCACGACCTGGCAGGAGAAGGCGAACAATGCGCTGCAGCTCGGCCTGTTCAATACGGCGGTGATGCTCGGGATGCTGGGCGTCGTGATCTGGTGGGTGATCCGCTGGTCGTTCGGGCCGGTGCGCGACGTCCAGCAGGCGATCCAGCGCAAGGCCGCGTTCGATTTCTCGCCGTTGCCGCTGGCGACGCTGCCGCGGGAGCTCCGCCCGCTCGTCGAATCGTTCAATCGCCTGCTCGCGCGGCTGGGTCAGGCCGTCGACACCGAGCGCCGTTTCATCGGCGACGCGGCGCACGAGTTGCGCACGCCGCTCGCGGCGTTGTCGGCCCAGGCGGAAGTGGCGTTGCAGGCGGACAGCCTGGCGGACAAGAACGCGGCACTACGCAGGCTGGCAACAGGCGTCGAACGCAGCGCGCGGCTATCCGGGCAATTGCTCGAACTGGCGCGGCTGGATGCGGGGACACGTGCCGACCAGCACGGGCCGGTCGACCTGTCGCGGCTCGTTGCGCTGATCGCGAGCGACTTCGACGTGGCCGCCCGTGCGCGCCGACAGACGATGCGGATCGCGGTCGAACCGGTGCGCGTCTGGGGCGACCTGGACGAGATCGCCATTGCGGTGCGCAACCTGATCGACAACGCGCTGCGTTACGGCCGTGACGGCGGGCGGGTCGAAATTGGGAGCGACCCGCCCGCCGATGCGGACCGCGCTCGGGTCAGGCTGCGGATCGCGGACGACGGGCCCGGTGTGCCGGTCGGCGAGCGGGAGCGGATCTTCGAACGCTTCTACCGGGTACCGGGGACGGTGCAGCCGGGCAGCGGCATTGGCCTGTCGCTGGTCGCGCGAATCGCCGAATCGCATGGCGGATCGGTCGAGGTGACGGCCGGGATCGGGGGGAACGGGCTGGCGGTGATCCTGTCGTTCCCGATATGGGTGGATCCGGAGCGCTGGCAGCGCTAGTCCGGGCTTCGGCAGGACGTGCTGCGCCGCGACGGCGACGCGATCGACGTTGCCGCGCCCTGCCCGCCCGATCCCGGTCTATGCTGTGCGATCGAAACCTTCAGACGAGGAGCAGCCGATGTCCGATGCAACGACCGGAACCGCGCCAGGCCGTGCGCACCCGCTCGACCGTGTGGTGTGGAACGCGCTGACGGGCAGGCAGCGCCGCTTTGCGGTCGGCCACGACCGTGCATGGCGGTTTCCGGCGGCCGTCGCGCCGTTTGCCGCGATCGAGGATACGAGCGCGGCATCCTTCGACGCGTTGCGCGCGCTGATCGCCGCTCACGGACCGGCGGCACTGGTCACGCCGGACGAGATCGAGCCGCCGGCGGGATGGTCGGTGATCCGGCGCGCGAACCTGTTGCAGATGGTCTGGCAGCGGACGCTCGACCCGGCGCCTGAATCGGGTTACGTCACGCTCGGCGAAGCCGATGTGCCGGACATGCTCGCGCTGACGACGGCCGCGCAGCCCGGCCCGTTCGGCCCGCGCACGTTCGAACTCGGCCATTACATCGGCTTCGCAGTGAAGGCCGGCTGGCCGCGATGGCCGGCGAGCGGATGCAGGTCGACGGGTATACGGAGATCAGCGCCGTCTGCGTGGATGCCGCGTTCCGGCGGCAAGGGCTGGCGGCGCGGCTGATGCGGGCGTTGATTGCGGAGATCGATGCGCGCGCGGATACGCCTTTCCTGCACGTCCTCACGTCGAACCAGGTGGCGATCGAGCGCTATCTCGCACTCGGTTTCGCCGTCCGCCGCGAGATGAACCTGCTGGGCTGGGCGACGGGCACGCATGACGACGCGGCCGGCACGCGGGTCGTGCCGGTCGCGGCATGACCAGGCGTTTATTCGTCGGTCGACCGGATCAGGTTGCCGCGCAGCGTGACGATCGCCTTCTGCATCTTCGCGAATTCGTCCGGCTTCAACCCGGTGGCTTCGACCAGGTTCATGTCGAGCCCCTTCTCGCGCACGCGGCGGCCGCTCTTCGTCAGGCTGACGAGCACCTGGCGTTCGTCCGACGGATCGCGGTGCCGCTCCAGATAGCCCATCGCCTCGAGCTTCTTCAGGATCGGCGTCAGCGTATTGGATTCAAGGAACAGCTTCTCGCCGAGCTGGCCGACCGTCTGGTTGTCCTGCTCCCACAGCGCGATGATCGTGATGTATTGCGTATACGTGAGGCCGAGCGCTTCGAGGATCGGCTTGTAGGCCTTGCCGAATGCGAGGTTCGTCGAGTAGATCGCAAAGCACAGGAACTCGGACAGCTTCGGATCGGTGTCGGATGGGGTTTCGGTCGGTTTCATGAACGTCCTCCCGCGACGCGAACGGCCGCAGATGGACGCATTATATATCGCGTGCGATCTTATCGGAAGCATGATAATCGGTATCGATGAATCGGCGCGCCGTCAGCCCGCCCTGCGGCGCTTGCCGGTCTGGATGCGGCTGACCGACAACAGCGTGCATTGCACCGGATGCGCGATTTCGGTCGCGAGCCCGCCCGCGGCAAACAGCAGGATCATCAGCCAGCGTTTCATGCGTCCTCCACGACCGAGAGGCTCGCGCCGTTGGCGACCGTCGCATCGAGCGCATACGGGTCGACGCCGTCGAGGCAGCCGAGATTGACGCGCCAGCAGGCGGGGTTCATGCGCGTTTGATGGAACGGATAGATGCCGCAATGGCTGCAGAAATAGTGGCGGGCCGTGCGTGTGTTGAACTGGTAGCACGTCAGCGCGCCCTCGCCTTCGACGATCTTCAGTTCGCTGGCCGCGAACATCGGGCTCATCAATGCGCCGCGCCGGCGGCACAGGCTGCAGTTGCAGCGCGTCGCCGGCGTCACGGCCGTTCGGACTTCGAATTTGACGGCCCCGCAGTGGCAGGACCCTTTGAACCAGGTTGCGGACATGGTGCACTCCCGAAGAGGTCATGCCTGCTTTATAGCGGACGCTCGAAGCTGCGTTGTATCGCGATGTATCCGCGGTTCGTGCAGATACAGAACATTGCAAATCGGCGGCGGGCGGCGACAAATCGGCGCGGCGATCAGGGTGCGTTCACCGAGCGCCCGCATGTGGCTGCGGCCCGTTGCCCGCGAATCGTGCGCTCAATCCAGCATGTGCTGCAGCCGCTCGATCGCCGCCCGCGTTTCACGTTCGAGCGCGGCGAACAGCTCGGCCGCCGGCAGCGACCGCACGAGCGGCGCCGCCTGCCCGGCCCACTGCGCGCCGTAGCCGAATTCACCCTTTGCCTTCGCGGCCGCGTGCAGCGCCTTGCCGGCGTCGTACGCGATCGGATAGGCGGGAGTCACCGGCGCGTGCGGGTCGTCGCCGAGCGCGGTCAGCCGGTTCGCGAGGCCGCGTGCGATCCGGCCCGAGATCGCGGCGGTGAACGTCGTGTGGCGTGCCGCGTCGCCCAGCAGCGCGCGGCGATAGCCGTCGTCGATCGACGTCTCCGGGCACGCGACGAACGCGGTGCCGAGCTGGGCGGCCTGCGCGCCGAGCGCGAGCGCGGCGGCGATGCCCTCGCCGTCCATAATGCCGCCGGCGGCGATCACCGGCAGCGCGCATTCGCGCACGATCAGGCGCGTGAGTGCGAACGTGCCGAGGCGATCGTCATGCGCGGTCGAATCGAACACGCCGCGGTGCCCGCCCGCCTCGATCCCCTGCGCGACGATCGCGTCGATGCCGGCGGCGGCGATCTGGCGCGCTTCGTCGAGATGCGTCGCGGACGCGAACAGCGTGACGCCCGCGCGCTTCAGCGCGGCGATCACCTCCGCGGACGGCAGCCCGAAATGGAAGCTGACGACGGCCGGCTTTTCTTCGACGAGCAGCGCCTGCATGGCTTCGTCCGCGATGAAGCTCGTATAGATCTCAGACAGCGTGGCGGGCGGCGTCGCGCCGTATTCGCGGAACACCGGCGCGAGCCAGTCGAGCCACGCGCGTTCGACGGCCGCGTCGGCGTGCGCCGGCTGGTGGCAGAACACGTTGATGTTGAACGGCCGGTCGGTGAGCGCGCGCGTGTCGCGGATCATCTTGCGGGCGCCGTCGGCGTTCGTCGCGCCCACGCCGAGCGAGCCGAGCCCGCCCGCATTCGACACGGCGGCCGCCAGCGCCGGCGTGCTGACGCCGGCCATCGGCGCCTGGATGATCGGGGCGCGCATGCCGAGCGTGCGCAACAGCGTCCGGTTGTCGGTCGATTGATTCATGTCGCTCCTCTCCTGCAGGGTTCGTCGTCGAAATGCGTCGGCCGGATACGGGCCGACGCGCGTGTGTCGGGTTCGGATCGGTGCGCGTTCGTCGTGCGTTGCACGCGACCGGTCACGTGAGCGTCATGTTGGAAACGACGGGTCGCCGTGCGGTGCGGCGGTATCTGCCATGCTGGCGATGGTGCACGTTGTCTCTGCTTTTCGGCGCGACACCGGCCACTGCGCTCATCCTACGCCAGCCCGCGCTCCGCCGGCCAGCCGCTATCGGCCGCGCGCCCAGTGCGCGAGTCCCGCGCAGGCCGCCAGCAGCGCGCCCGTCGCGAAGAACACCGAATGCAGCCCGAGCGCGACGCCGATCTGCCCGCCGATCACCGGGCCGACCACCTGCCCGCTGAACTGCGCGGACTGCAGGTAGCCGAGCATCTGCCCGGTCGCGCGCTCGTCGACCGATTGCCGCACGAGCTTGCCGATCGACGGCAGCAACCCCGCGAGCGACATGCCCATCAGCCCGCGCAGCGCGGCAAGCTGCCACCAGTGCGTGACGAACGCCTGCGGCACCATCGCGAGCGCGGTCAGCAACAGGCAGCCGATGATCACGTTCCAGCTGCCGATCCGGTCGGCCAGCGCGCCGAGCCGTGCGGCGGTCAGCATGCTGCCGAGCGCCGAACACGCCATCACGACGCCGGCGACACGCGCGAGGTGGTCGCCGCCCACGCCGAGGCCGCCGATATACACGGTGATGATCGGTTCGATCGACATGTTCGCGAGCAGCACCATCATCGCCGTCACCAGCAGCGCGGCGACCGCTGCACGATTCGTGCGGTGCGGCATGCCGGCCGCGGCGCGCGAGGTGCGCGTGCCGGCATCGGTGCCGGCATGGAAGTCTTCCTTCACGACGAAGATCGTCAGCAGCGCGGCGACGGCGATCATCGCGCCACCGGCGAAGAACGTGCCGCGAATGCCGAGCCATCCCGGCAGCAACCCGCCGACGAGCGGCCCGACCAGATTACCCGCGAGGGCACCGGTCGACAGGATGCCGAGCGCCCAGCCCGCGTGTTCGCGCGGCGCCTGCGTGCCGACCATCACCGTCGACGCCGACGCGTAGCCGCCGACGAGCCCCGCGAGCAGCCGCAGCGCGACGAGTTCGACGACGTTGTGCGCGACGCCGATCAACGACATCACGATCGCCATGCCGATCGCGGCACGCACGAGCATCGGCTTGCGGCCGAAGCGGTCCGCGAGGCGGCCCCACAGCGGCGCGGTGACGGCCGTGCCGAGAAACGTCGCGCCGAACGCGACGCCCGACCACTGGATCACGGCCGACTGCGTCTCGACGCCGAGTTGCCGCACGTACAGCGGCAGGAACGGCAGCAGCATGCTCAGGCTGACGAGCGTCGTGAACGAGCCGAACACGCAGACGGCGAGATTGCGTCGCCAGTAGCGCGTGTTGCGTTCGGCGTAGCTGGCGGCGGGTCGCTCGGCCCGTGCCGTGGCGGGGGCATGCGAGATCGTGCTCATTGCGCGCTCCCCGTCGAGGCCGGCTGTGCGGGAAGCCCCTGCGTGACGAAGATGGCCGACGACGGCGCGAATGCGAAACCGGCCCTGCCGACGCCGGTGAGCACGTGGTGTGTCAGTCCGCACGCGCGGGCGCGAGGCTGAACGGGAAGCGCTTGATGCATGTCGACCTCCATTCGCTGAACGGGCGCCATGCGCGACCGTTGGTTGAAGGAAGTCTAGATTGAGCCGATTATCGAGTGAATCCCCGTCACACGAAAGCCATTCTTCCGCATCCCGGTTCAATCGCCGTCGGTAATGGCCGCCAGCCGCGCGAAGTGCTCACGCAGGCGCGGCGCCGCGAAATCGACGAATGCGCGCACCTTCGGCACCGCAAGGCGTCCGTAAGGCGTGACGAGATGGATGGGCAGCGGCGCGTGCTCGCTGTCGCTCAGCACGATGCGCAGCGTGCCGTCCCGCACCGGTTCGGCGACGTGATACGAAAAGAGCCGCGTGACGCCGTGCCCGGCGACGGCCGACGCGACCGCGCCGCGGATCGTGTTGATGATGAAGCGCGGCGCGAACTGGACGACCTGCGGCAGCGCCGACGGCGTGGACGGCGGGAAGCTCCACGAGTCGAGGCCGAAATGCGTCATCGAGATGATCCGGTGCTGCGCGAGATCGGCCGGCGTTTCGATTGCCGGATGCTTCGCCAGGTAATCGGGCGACGCCACGACGACCCGCCGTACCGCGCCGACCGGAATCGCGACCAGCGTCGAATCGGACAGGTGCGCGATCCGCAGCGCGACGTCCATTCCTTCGTCGATCAGGCTGACGGGACGGTCGAGCAACTGCAGCCGGATCGACACGGCCGGATGGCGTTCGATGAATTCGTCGAGGAGCGCGCGCAGCACGTCTTCACCCGCGGCGACGGGTGCGGTGACCGTCAACAGGCCGCGCGGCGCCGAACGTTCGTCGGCGACCAGCATGTCGGCTTCCTCGAGATCGGACAGGATGCGGCGGCACGCGGCCGCGTAGCGTTCGCCGGCCTCGCTGAGCCGGATCGTGCGCGTCGTGCGGTACAGCAGCGCGGTGCCCGTGTGTGCTTCCAGGAACGCGATCGCGCGGCTGACCGCCGCCGGCGACCGGCCGAGCTTCCGGCCCGCGCCCGCGAGGCTGCCCTCGTCCAGCGTGGCGACGAACACCTTCATCGCATCGATTCGATCCATGGCGTGTCAGCAGGCGCGAGCGGTCGTGGAGTGGGCGGTGGGCAAGCGAGCGTGCAGTCTACCGCACGCGGGTGACGCGCTTTGCCCGGGGGATACTGCGCTTGCCGTTTTGGCCCTACAATGCGCAGGCGAAGAAACCGCATGATCGGCCGTCAGGGTGCCGCGTTCATCGAACGCAGCGTCCGACATTCAAGCGGTTCCGCTGAATAACCAACAACATCCAACAGCACACATGAAAAGAAGAACATTTCTCGCGCTGCCCGCCGTGGCAGCGTCCGGCATGCTTGTCGGCTGCGCCGACGCCGACATCGGCCCCATCACCAATCGCATGATGAAGGACCCGGAATACCGGGAGACGCTGTCGGCGTTTCTGATCAGCGCGGACGGAAAGAGCCTCGTCGTCATCGGCAAGCAGTATCACTACATTTTCGATGTGCCGCCGGCCCTCGCCGTCAATCTCACGGCGCCCTATCGCTCCAAGCTGTATACCGATTTCGATGATTTCGAGACGCACGGCGACAAGATCTCGGGGCGTTACGTGTTGCGGCTCGCGCGCGAGGACGCACCGGCCGGCTCCGAGCTTCGCGAGCGCGCGCTTGCCGACGGTTTCAAGGACGGGCGGTTTGAGCTAACGGAGAGAGGCACGATCACCGGAAAGCGTTATCAGCCGAACGATGTCACGCCTTCGTCGATCCCTCAGGCGTTCAATCACGCGTACAACGTCACGGTGATCGAGCGACCGTCGGTGCTCGGTAAGGGGGCGAAGATCGCGCTGTCGCCGATCACGATTGCAGCCGATGGTGCGCTCGGGCTGCTGGGTGTCGCGCTGGCGCCGATCGCACTTACCACGCTCCTCGTGCTGGCACACTAGGGCCACGGCAGCGCGGCGTCACAGAGCTGCGAGCTTGCGCGACGCAGCAGAATGCATCGCTGAAATAAAACGAGCCGGTACGCCGCGGTGAATTACGGCGTACCGGCTCGTGTCGTGACGTCGCCGCATCAGACTTCATACCGCACCGCATGCGCTTCGGTCGGCAGCGGCAGATCCCAGCGCAGCAGCATCGCCTCGAGCGCGCGGTTCGTCAGCGACGTGTCACGCCGCGCATTGCGACGCAACAGTTCCGCGCGCGGCTGTTCGAGGTAGACGAGCGTCACGTCGGCGTGATACGCAAACAGCAGGTCGAGGGTCTTCTTGCGCATCAGCGGCGACAGGTTCGTCGCGTTCCACACGAACGGCTGTTGCGCGCGCAACAGTGCCTTCGCGGCGTCGACCGCATGGTGCGCGACCGCGCCCTCGTTCTGCCCATGACGCAGCCCCAATGCATCGCGCGCATCGTCGAACGACACGACCGGCCGATCCGGATGATGCCGCGCCACCCACGTGTTCTTGCCCGACGCGGGCAGCCCTGACATCACGACGACCTGCGCGCCCGGTGTGCGAAACAGCGGATAGTCGGGATGCACGTCCGCGCCGCGAAAGTAGCTGAGCGCCGTGTGCGCATCGGCGAATCCACGCGGCTGGCCGTAGCAGCCCTCTTCCCGCGCCAGTTCGCGCAACAGTTCGATGTTGTCGAGCACGCGCTGCGTGTCGTCGCAGATGCGCCCGCGGATATCGGCTTCGGCAAGCAGGCACAGCAGCGGCAGGCTGACCTGCCACGACAGCTCGCGCGCGATGAACTCCGGTGTGCCGCGGCGCGACCCGCTCATCGCGAAGAACGGCACCTGGTGCACGGCGATCATCCGGCAGATTGCCTCGCGCACCGCGAACGGCACGCCGGCATCCCACAGTGCAATCCGCGCATCGATCGCGCCCTTGCGCGAGTGGCCGGGATGGCCGATCGCACCGGTAACGGGATCGACGACCGTCGTGCCGTGCTTCGCGATGTCGTGCAGCAGCGCGGCCAGGAACACGATCTCCTGGTCGGCGCGCGACGCAGCCTGGTACTCGGGCAGCGCGAGCAGCGCATCGATCACCATCATCGTATGCGTCCACACGTCGCCTTCGCCGTGGTGCGCAGGCTCCTGCGGGGTCGTTTTCGCGTGTTCGAGCGCGGGAAATGCCGCGAGACACGCGTGATAGTCCGGCTGCCGGCCGGGTGCGGGCACGAGTGCCTGCAATTGTTCGTACTTCATGATCAAGACTCCTCTCGAAATGGCGCTCGGCCGTTCCGCGTTCATGGGTTCGGGCGCGCGGCGGGGATCGATGCCCACGTGACCGTCGGGCGCGGCGCATACAGGTCGACACCCGGCGCGAGCAGGTTCGGGATGAACGGCTGCTCCGAGTGATGGCGCGCCGATTCGAGAATGGCCTGCACGAAATCGTGGCGCACCCACTTCAAGCGCGCGATCGTCGTGTCGTCCGTCTCGACCTTCACGTAGAGCCCTTCGGAGCGCTCCGACTTGTCGCACTGCTGCCATGCACGCGCGAGGTCGAGCCCCTGCCGCCGCACCGTTTCCTCGAAGGCGCGACGCCAGCCCGGCGTCTTCGCGAGCGACGGGCCGAGCATGGCCTTCAGGTCCGCGAGTCGCGCCGGCGCGATGCCTTCGTACAGCACGGGCACCGACAGCACGGGCCCATCGGCGAGCAGCGCGCGACGCGCGGGTGTCGACAGGAAACGGCCCATTGAGCGATCGAACACGTCGAACTCGAAAAAGTGATGCGGCAGCGCGTCGTAGAACACCGCGTGCTTCTTGCTCATCGTCTCGCCGTACATCACGTAGCGATCGCCGAGGCGGTCGAGCAGCCAGCCCGCATGGGCGGCGGCCCAGGTCTTCACGAACCCGAACTGCCGCTCGCGGCCGCCGCCGGCCAGATAGTGGCCGCGCGACTGCAGCAGCAGTTCGCCCGCGGGGCTGAAGCTGATGCCCGTGTTCGCGCCGTCGAGCTTTTCCTCGACGACGAGATGGGCGCCCGCGAGGGTGCGATAGGGAACGTGGTCGTGACCTTCGTCGCCGTCCTGCAGGCGCGAGCCTTCGAGGTGCGGCGTGCGCGGGTAGCGGGCGAGGTCGAGCGATTGCGCGTAGGCGCGAAAATCCAGCGTCATGGTCTTTCTCCGGAAACATCAGAAAAAGCCGACGACGTGAACGAACGATGGGTGTGCGTTGCGGTGTCAGTGCGTGTCCGGGCGCGGCCCTGCGATCACGGTTCCGGCGCCGCGAGGCAGACGGGAACGGGCAGGACGACGCGCGGCCGGGACGGCAGTCGTCGGCGTATCAGGCGAAGGGACGAATGTTTGCGGGCACTTGGATCACCGATTCGATGAGGGTTCAGGGATGAAGCAGGCGGATGCTACGAAACGGCATGTGCGCTGTCAAGCGTGGTCGAGTACGGCCGTCGCGGTTGTCGGCGTGCGTCGAATGCTTGCTGCGGCGTGCCACGCGCGCCATCGACATGGGAATGGTCCGGATTCCTATTTGTGTGTTTTTCGCCACATCGAACCGTGGTTCAATGGGCAACGCTGCGCTCCCCGCTTGTTGCGCGCGTCGCATGCATGCTAGAGTCGCCGCCATTCCGATCAACCCCTCACTCGCAAGGAGAAAAAATCATGACGTCACGCCAGCACTCCTCCCGTCGCGGGTCGTAGTTCGGGTTTTTCGCGTCCGTTCGTCTCATCGTTCACGCCAAGCAGCACCCCGTATCGCCGTCACGGCGATGAGCCGGGTCGTTCCGATCCGGTCGTGCCGCCCTCTTCCCGACTTCCGATGTCGGGCAGCGCCTGTGTGCGCTGCCTGCACCATGGCCCGCCGTTCTTCCTTTTCATCGAACGGAAACCTCCATGGGCAATTCCATGCAATACCTGGGCGAGCGCATCACGTTGTGCGCTTGCGCCACTACCTGGATCGAAGGTGAGGCCATCCGGCAGCTCGAACATGCTGCCACCCTCCCCGGCATGCGGCGCGTCGCCGGCATGCCCGATCTTCACCCCGGACGCGGCTATCCCGTTGGCGCCGCGTTTTTCTCGACGGGCCGGCTGTATCCGGCGCTGATTGGTGGCGATATCGGCTGCGGGATGGCGCTGTGGCAAACCGCGCTCGATGCGCGGCGCGTCAGCGCGTCGAAGCTCGCGAGCCGGCTCGGCTCGATCGACGCCCCGCCCGATGCAAGCTGGCAGCCGCTGGTCGCCGCCGCCGGGTTCGCGGATCACGCGTACGCGGCATCGCTCGGCACGATCGGCAGCGGTAATCATTTCGCGGAGGCGCAGCGGATCGACGCGGTGTACGACACCGATGCCGTCGCGGCGCTCGGCCTCGATCCCGATCGCCTGCTGCTGCTCGTGCATAGCGGATCGCGCGGCTTCGGCCAGTCGATCCTCGAGCAGCACATGTGCGAGCATGGCTACAACGGCCTCGACGACACGGATGCCGCCTGCACGGCGTACCTCGCGCGTCACGATGCGGCGTTGCGCTACGCCATCGCGAATCGCGACCTGATCGCGCGGCGCATGCTGGCGCGCTGGCGCACCGATGGCCGGTGCGTACTCGACGTGAACCACAACCTGGTGAGCCGCGCGAGGGTCGACGGCGAGCCGGGCTGGCTGCATCGCAAAGGCGCGACGCCGGCCGACACGGGGCCGGTCGTCATTCCCGGGTCGCGCGGCGACTACAGCTACCTCGTCGCGCCGGTGCGGCCTGACGATGCGGCCAGCCTGGCGTCACTGGCGCACGGTGCGGGCCGCAAGTGGGCGCGCGGCGATTGCAAGGGGCGCCTCGAACGACGCTTCACGCCGTCGCAGCTCACGCGCACGCCGCTCGGCAGCCACGTGATCTGCGAAGACCGCGAACTGCTGTACGAGGAAGCGCCGCAGGCCTACAAGCCGATCGACAGCGTCGTCGACGCGCTCGAAGCGGCCGGGCTGCTGCGCAAGCTGGCGCGGCTCGCGCCGGTGCTGACCTACAAGACGTCCGGGGAGGCTGGCCGATGCTGATGCAGATTTCTTCGGCGCACGGCCCGCTCGAGTGCCAACTGGCCGCGGCCAATGCGTTGCGGCGCCTGCAGACGGAAGCCGATGCGCAGCGCGTCGTCGTCACCGTGCTCGATGCGCAGCCGGGCGAACGCTCCGGCACGCTGCGCTCGGCGCTGCTCGACCTCGAAGGCAACGGTGCGCAGGCGCTCGCGGACCGCTGGACGGGCACGCTGCAATGGATTTGCGCGAGCCCGTACCGATTGCGCCATCCGCGCAAGAACTGGTTCATCGGCGTCACGCGCTGCGCCGACGCGCAGCCGCTGCCGGATGGCGATGTGCGGTTCGAAGCGATGCGCGCACGCGGGCCGGGTGGCCAGCACGTCAACAAGACGAGCTCCGCGATTCGTGCGACCCATGTCGCGACCGGCCTGTCGGTGCGCGTGGAAAGCGAGCGCAGCCAGCACGCGAACAAGCGCATGGCGTCGCAGTTGCTGCAGGTTCGACTGCAGCAGGAGGCCGACCGTCACGCGTCCGATGCGCGCCGGCAGCGGCGGATGCAGCACTTTGCGCTGGAGCGCGGCAACCCCGTGCGCGTGTTTTACGGGGCGGCATTCGTACCGGCCGACTGAGCACGAACGCCTGGCCGCCGGTGGTTTTCGCGCCGGCGGCCAGGCCATCCGCCTCATGGTTTTCCCGGCCTGCCGGTTGCGCGAGCGCGCCATCGGCTCCGGTGCATGACCGCGCGCCAGGCAGGCTGCACCGGCCTGCCGCGTGCATGCCGGCTGCCGCGTGTTCCGCACCCTTTCTGCGCAGGAAAGGACGCTTGAAGCATCCGCAATTATCACGTGCCGCGGATTTGCCCACCATGTGTCGAACGATCGGTACAGCCCGCCTGTCCGGCCCTTTCACTGGCCTTGCGGTGCCTGCCGCCACTTCGTGCGACGGGATGCAGCGCGCCGGTCGCGAACGGCCGGGCCTCGCGCCACGGCGTATCGATAATCAGGAGACACGATGAACAGCCATTCCCTCGATCTCGGCGGCAACGCGGGCGGACCCGCGTCCGCACGACCGCCGGCCGCTGCCGCCGGCGCCGATGCGTCGGCCCGCCCCGCCCGCCGCGTCACGCTCGGCGATTTCATGGACGACCTGCCGGTCGGCGCGTTGCACCGGTTCGTCGTCTGGGTGATCGGCATCGGGCTGTTCTTCGACATGTACGAGATCTTCCTCGTCAGTACGATCGGTTCCGCGTTGCAGAACGAATATGGGTTGAGCCGGCAGAGCACCGATTTCAAGTTGCTGCTGGCATCGGCGTTCATCGGCATGTTCGTCGGCGCGATGTGCCTCGGCAGCCTCGCCGACCGAATCGGCCGGCGCAAGGCGTTCCTGCTGACGCTCACGTGGTACAGCGCATTCTCGCTGGTCGGCGCGTTTTCGGTGAATGCCGACATGCTCGTCGCGTGCCGGTTCCTGACCGGCATCGGCGTCGGCGCGATCTATCCGGTTGCCGACAGCTTTCTGTCCGAGATCCTGCCGAAGGAAAAGCGCGGCAGGCTCGCCGCGTGGGCCTATACGACTTCCTATGTCGCGGTGCCGCTCGTCGGGTTTCTGGCGCTGTGGTTGAACCCGCTTCATGTCGGCGGCATGGCCGGCTGGCGCATCATCCTCGCGATCGGCAGCCTCGGCGCCGTGTACGTGCTGCTCGTCCAGCATCGGCTGCCGGAGAGTCCGCGCTGGCTGCTTGCGCAGGGGCGTACCGCCGACGCGCAAGCGGCATTGCGACGCTTCGCGGAAGGCACCGGCGTGCGCGTGCCCGAGCAGTTCGCGGAGCCGGTCGAGCCGCAACGGCCGCTCGGGCTTGGCGAGCGTATCGCGCTGCTGCGACGCGAACCGTACGGCGCGCGCTACGTGATGCTCGCGATCTTTCACCTGTTTCAGGGCTTCGGTTATTACGGGTTCGGTACGCTGGCCGGCACGGTCGTGAAAAGTCGCGGCTTCGACGTGACGGACAGCACGCTGTTCATCGCGCTGTCGTTCATCGGCTATCCGATCGGCTCGCTGCTGTCGATTCCGCTGCTCAACTGGATCGAGCGTCGCACGCTCGTGATCGTGTCGATCCTGTCGATCGCCGGGTTCGGGATGTGTTTCGCGTATTCGGGCAATACCGTGCTGATCGTTAGCTTCGGGTTCCTGACGACCTGTGCGTCGAACGTGTTCAGCAACGCGTATCACGTGTACCAGGCGGAGATTTTCCCGGCGCGGGTGCGCTCGACGGCGATTGGCAGTACCTATGCGCTGTCGCGGATCGTCAGTGGTGGGTTGCCGTTCGTGTTGTTGCCGGTGCTCGGCAGTTATGGCGCGGGTGCCATGTTCGGAGTGATCTCGGTCGCGCTCGGTATCGTCGCGGTCACGCTGCGCGTGCTCGGGCCGCTGACGACGCGGCGCAGCCAGGATGAGATCAATCCGGTTTGAGCGGGGGAATGCGGGGCATGGGAAGGTGCGCCCGCATCATTTTCGATGGCTGCCGGATTTCCTGGGCGATATGTCGCCAGTCATCTGTGGTGACATGTTCGCCCGATCCCCGAAGGGGCGCTCATGAATGCGCGAGCCGGTGACGCTTTGCTACTTGCGGAACAGGAAGCCCCACATGAGGACCGTACAGAACACCAGCCCTACCCACCCCTGGAATCGGGTGATTCGAATCATTCTGGCCGACATGATGTCTTCAGTCGACATGTTGTAAAAGAATTTGTACGTCCATCGCCAGGCCCTCGATCGGCAATGGAAGGCCAAGATCCGTTCCGGACGAAACGCCATGATGGCGGACATCGCGATGCCGTAAGCGACAACGACAAAGCCGACGATAAGGCGGTAGCTCGCTTCGTTCATGTGGCGGCCCCGGATCCAGCGGTTGAGGAGTTGGACAGAACGTCGGTAACCGGTGCGAACGTGAACCTATGATCGTGTTCTTCGGAATCCGGGCCAAAACGGCTTTGCGCACGCCGCCCCGCCTCACCGCGCCGACATGAAATCGAACAGCTTCGCGATATCGGTCGTCAGCACGGTGCCAGCCTTCACCCCCACCCACAGCGTTCTCGTCGCCCACGCATCGTCGAGCTTCACGACCCCGAGCCGCGCCGCGCGCTCGCCGGTCACCGCATCGCGCGGCAGGATGCCGATGCCGAGCCCCGCCTCGATCATCCGGCTCACGCCGTCGAAATTCGATACCTGGATCCGCAGCTTCAGCGAGCGCTCGACCGCGAACGCCGCGTCGGTCATGCGCGCGAGCAGCGAGCTGCCGTCGCTGAGCCCCACGTAGTCCTCGTCGAGCGTATCCGCGAAGCGGATGGTCTCGCGCGCGGCGAACCGGTGCGTGCGCGGCACGAGCAGCACGAGCTCGTCACGCCGGTACAGCCGCCGCTCGATGCCGGGCGCCGGCACGTTGTCGGCGAACACGCCGAGATCGGCCTTGCCGGACGCGAGTGCGTCGACGATCTCGTGGCTCAGCCGCTCTTCGAGGCTGACCTTGATGCCCGGATGGTCGGTGAGGAACGCGGCGAGATCGGCGGGCAGGAACTGCACGATCGCGGACGTGTTGGTCCACACGTGGATGTGGCCACGCACGCCGGCGACGTAATCGCTCATCTCGTGCGCCATCCGGTTGACCTGCTCGATCACCTTCGCCGCATGGTCGAGCAGCGCGCGGCCTGCGGGCGTCAGCTCCACACCGCGCGCATGCCGGACGAACAATGCACTGCCCGTCACGCTTTCCAGCTCGGCGATGCGCTTGCTGACCGCGGACAGCGTGAGCTGGCCGTGTTCGGCCGCTTTCGTCAGGCTGCCGTGCTCGGCGACGAGCGCGAACACGCGCAGCGACTGCAGATCGAAATGAAGCGGATTCACCATGTCGTGTTTCCCGGGAGTGCCGTGCCGGCGCTTGGCGTCAGCGCAGCGGCCTGACGCCGATCATACGCCCGGCCGCCCCCGCGCGATACGGCGCGCCTAGCGCGACGCGATCGACAGCAACGTGGAAAGCATCGCACCGTCCGGCTTCTCGAGATCGTCGAGCACGTCGAAGTGCTGCATGCCGGGCAACCCGACGTGGACGATCCGTTCGCCGGCCGCTTCGCACGCCGTCGCATAGTCGTGTGCTTGCCGCACGAGTTCGGGCAGCTCGGCTTCGCCGACCGCCACCACCGTCGGTGCGCCGGGCCCGACATGGCGCAACGGGCTATATGCGTCGACTTCGTGCGCGGTGAGCTGCAGCTTGTCGTTCAGGCAGCACAGCGAGATCGGTTCGAGATCGACGAGCGGACTGATCGCGAGCGCCGACACGACGGCCGGATGCGCGCGGTGCACGGCCGTCAGGTGGCCGCCGGCCGAATGGCCGCTTAGGTGGATCGGTCGCTTCGCGGTGCCGAGGCCGTCGGGATCGTTCGCCAGGTAGTCGAGCAGCGCGCCGATCTCGCCGACGATGTCGGTCATCGTCGCGACCGGCGCGAGCGTGTATTCGGCAAGTATCACGTCGAAACCACGCGCGAGCGGCCCACTCGCCCCGTAGGCGAAATCTTCTTTCACGCAGTGCTGCCAGTAGCCGCCGTGAATGAACACGAACAGCGGCGCATCGGGCTGGCCGCACGACAACCAGTCGAAACGCTGCGCGGGTTGCGCGCCGTAACGCAGGTCGCGCCGGACGGACGCGGCTGCATAGAGCGCTGCGCTGCGCGCCTGCATCGACGCGAGCAACGCAGGGAAATCGGGTACCACCTTCGTGTTCAGATAAGCGGCGTCGAGCGCCGCGCGGTCCATGCCGCGATAGAGGATCGTCATCGGGAATTGCCTGGGTCGGGTTGCGCAAGCGCGGACGCAAGCGTTGCGTCCGCTGCGAAGGCGGCTTCTCAGTCGCCGATGCCTGCATTATCCGCAGCGCGGCACGGGCCGGCTATCCGGAATCGGCGAGCGCGGAAACCGGCTGTCCGATTTCGGCGGGAGATCGGCGCGGCATGCAGTCGCACCGTGATCAGGTCCGCTCGCGTGAGGGCGAAGCGGCGATACGAAGCGGTGATGCGCGGGTGCTCAGATCAACTCGGAGATCTCGATCAGGTTCAGGTCGGGATCGCGCACGTAGACCGACCGGATCTTCTGCGTCGCGCCCGTGCGCTCGACCGGCCCTTCGACGATCGGCCAGTCGACGCGCTTCAGGTGTGCGATCACGTCGTCGAGCGGCACGGACGCGATGAAGCACAGGTCGAGCGCGCCGGGCACCGGCACGTGCGCTTTCGGTTCGAATTCCGCGCCACGCACGTGCAGGTTGATCTTCTGGTTGCCGAAGCGGAAGGCGATCCGGCCCGCGCCGAAGGTTTCGAGCTGCATCTGCAGCACCTCGGTGTAGAAATGCTTCGTCCGGTCGGGATCGACGCAGGTCAGCACGAGATGGTCGAGGTGATCGATCAGCGCCATGAGGTTCGCTCCTGTTCGTGGTTCATGAGAACGCGCGCTGCGCGGGCATGTCGCCGGCGTCCGCGCGCGGCGGCGGATGAAGGTCCGAGCGGCGCCCGGCCTTCAGGATCTGGCTCGGCACGTCATGCCCGATCAGCGCGGGCAGCCGTGCCGACGCGGCCAGCACGGCCGCGAGATCGATGCCCGTATCGTAGCCGTCGAGTTCGAGCATATGCACGAGTTCTTCGGTGCACGCGTTGCCGGTCGCGCCCGGCGCGTACGGGCAGCCGCCGAGCCCGCCGAGCGACGCGTCGAAGCGGTCGATCCCGGCGTCGAGTGCCGCGAGCGTATTCGCGAGCGCCATCCCGCGCGTGTTGTGGAAGTGCAGCGTGAGTTGCAGCGCGGCGAAGCGTTCGCGCGCCCGTGCCGACAGGTCGCGCACCTGCGACGGAAACGCCATGCCCGTCGTATCGCACAGCGTGAAGCCATGCACGCCGAGATCCGCGAAGCGCTGCATCCATGCGAGTACGCCTTCTGCTGCAACATCGCCTTCCATCGGGCAGCCCATCGCGGTCGACAGCGACACGTTGATCGCGACACCGGTGCCGCGTAACGCATCGATCACGTCGCGCAGTTGTGCGAACGACTGCTCGCGCGTCATCCGCAGGTTCGCGCGGTTGTGGCTTTCGCTCATCGACATCACGAGGTTCACTTCGTCGACCCCGCACGACAGCGCGCGCTCCGCCCCGCGTACGTTCGGCACGAGCACCGTATAGACGACGCCGGGTGCGCGCGCGATGCCGTGCATCACGGCCTCCGCGTCGCGTAACGCAGGGATCGCCTTCGGCGACGTGAACGACGTGACCTCGATCTTCGCGTAGCCGCACGCGCTCAGCGCGTCGACGAGCGCGATCTTGTCGTCGGTGTCGACGAATGCCGCTTCGTTCTGGAGACCGTCGCGCGTCGCGACTTCGTGGAGGTAGAGGCGTTTGCGTTGGCCGCTCATGTTGCTTTCTCCTGTTTCCGCATCTCAGATCACGCCGCGCGTGCGCCAGTCGCCGCGCGTCGCCGCATCGATGCCGAGCGATTCGAGTACCGCGTCGGTATCCGCGCCGAGCGCGGGCGCCGCGTGGTCGATGCGCCCGGGCGTCGCGCCGAGCTTCGGCACGATACCGGGCACGAGCACCGGCGTACCGTCGGGCAACGCGGCATCGACGAGCATGTCGCGGGCGCGGTAATGCGGATCGGCCGCGATGTCGGCCACGTCGTAGATGCGCCCGGACGGAATGCGTGCTTCGTTCAGCGCGGCCAGTACGGCATCGAGATCGTGCTGCGCGCTCCATTCGCCGATCGCCGCGTCGATGCGCTCGACCTGCGCGACGCGTCCGTCGTTGTGCGCGAGCGCGGGATCGTTGCCGAGATCGGGCCGGCCGATCAGCTCCATCAGGCGCCGGAAGATGCTGTCGCCGTTGCCCGCGATCAGTGCGTACTTGCCGTCGCGGCAGCGGTACGCGTTGGTCGGCGCGATGCCGGGCAGGCTGCTGCCGGCCGCCTCGCGCACGGCGCCGAACGCCGAGTATTCGGGCAGCAGGCTTTCCATCATGTTGAAGACCGACTCGTACAGCGCGACGTCGACGACCTGCCCGTGGCCGCCTTGCTGCTCGCGATGCCGCAGCGCAAGCAGCACGCCGATCACGCCGTGCAGCGCCGACAGCGAATCGCCGAGCGAGATGCCGACGCGCACCGGCGTGCGGCCGGGCTCGCCGGTCAGGTGCCGCAGGCCGCCCATCGCCTCGGCGATCACGCCGAAGCCGGGACGGTCGCGGTACGGGCCCGTCTGGCCGAAGCCCGATACGCGCAGCATCACGAGCCCCGGGTTGATCGCGGACAGCGCGTCCCAGCCGAGCCCCCAGCCTTCGAGCGTGCCGGGCCGGAAGTTCTCGATCAGTACGTCGGTTTCCGCGACGAGACGGCGCACGACGTCCTGCCCTTCGGGCGTGCGCAGGTCGAGCGTGAGCGAGGTCTTGTTGCGCGACTGCGCGGCCCACCAGACCGACGTGCCTTCATGCAGCAGCCGCCATTTGCGCAGCGGGTCGCCGAGCCCGGGCGGCTCGACCTTGAGCACGTCGGCGCCGAATTCGGCGAGCATCCGGCCCGCGAACGGCCCGGCGATCAGTTGGCCGAGTTCCAGCACGCGAATGCCGTCCAGGGGGCGTGTCATGGCTGTCTCCGATGCAATCGTGGTGTCGATGAAGGCGATCATGACGGCGTTCGCGCCCGGCGAAAATCGATCGATGCTCAACCAGCCTTTCCGTTTCGGAAAGGCGCGCGTCGCGCCCCTCATGCAGGCGTTGCGTCAGCCTTTCCCTCCGGGAAAGCGCGCTCGCGCAACGGGCAAACGACGGCGCGCGCGCCGCCGGCAGAATCGAACCCGTTCCGCGCCCGCCGGGCGCCTGTCAGCGAGACCCGCCATGTTTTCTGCTTCCTTTCCCGCGAAGATCGTGTTTCTCGACCGCGCGACGCTGTCGCCGCACACCGTGCTGAAGCCGTTTCCGTTTCCGCACGTATTGCAGACCTTCGACCGGACGGCCGCGCACGAGATAGCCGCGCGCATCGCCGACGCGGACATCGTCGTGACCAACAAGGTGCGGCTCGACGCGGCAACGCTCGCCGATGCGCGGCGCCTACGGATGATCGCGATCGCCGCGACGGGCACCGACATCGTCGATCTCGACGCGTGCGCGGCGCGCGGCATCGTGGTGAGCAATATTCGCGGGTATGCGGTCCGCACGGTGCCCGAGCACACGTTCGCGCTGATCTTCGCGCTGCGCCGCAGCCTCGTCGCGTACCGCGACGCGGTGCGTGCGGGGCGCTGGCTCGACAGCGGGCAGTTCTGCTTTTTCGATCATCCGATTCGCGACCTGGCCGGCTCGACGCTCGGGATCGTCGGCGACGGCGTGCTCGGGCGCGCGGTGGCCGGCGTCGCCCGCGCGCTCGACATGCAGGTGCGGTTCGCGGCGCACGGCGATGCGGCGGGGGACGACTACGTGCCGCTCGACACGCTGCTGCGCGACAGCGACGTGATCACGCTGCACTGCCCGCTCACGCCGGCGACGCGGCACCTGATCGACGCGGCTTCGTTCGCGCGGATGGCGCGACGGCCATTGCTGATCAATACCGCGCGCGGCGGGCTCGTGGATGAAGGCGCGCTCGTCGACGCATTGCAGTCGGGGCAGATCGCGGGCGCGGGGTTCGACGTGGTCACGCAGGAGCCGCTGCCGGCCGCGCATCCGTTCCACGCGATCCTGTCGCATCCGGCCTTCATCCTGACGCCGCACGTCGCGTGGGCGAGTGACGAAGCGATGCAAGCGCTTGCCGATCAGCTCGTGGAAAACGTCGCCGCGTTCGTGGATGGCGCGCCGCGGCACGTGGTGTGACGTGCGTGGCGCAAAGTGCGGCGGGAGGTTATTTGAACCGCAAAACAGAACGGCCCCGCTCGATGGCTCGAAGCGGGGCCGGCTGAATTCGGGGGCTGCTTACGCCAGCGACTCGGCACGTTACGGGTTCGTGCATCCGCCCTATCTTGCGGCCGGTTTCTGAATTCCTGATGGGCTCTACTTTAAGGAATCCAGACGACCAACGATATAGGACAAGTCCGAAACTGAATGGGGCCAATTCTGGAAACGACCGTTTCGATCGCAGCGCACCGCGACCGACGCGAATCTCAGTAAGCCGACATCTCGACGCAAGGATCGACCTTGGACGGCGAGCAGATGACCGAGTACTTTGCGCTCTCGCGCATCAGCGCTTCGCCTTCGTGCAGCGCGATCTTGATCTCGGGGTGACGCTCGTACGCGAGGAAGGCCGAGCACACGACGGCGGACATCACGACGAGGGAAAACACAAATTTTTCAAGGGTTTGGAAACGTTCAGGCATGGTTCGACCTATCTCTTAGGCCGTGATTATATCTCGAAATAAGGGTTTTCCCTATAACCGGGCCCACATACCGAGGATGCGTTCGGTCTTTTGGAACCAGTGTTCGCACCCCTTTTCGGTGAATCGGTATCGAACGCGGGTCGCGCCGGCCGAATGGCGCCACCCCGCCGGCCGTGGTCGTGCCTGCACGGGGCGAGGGTCATCGATGGTTTGAAGAAACGGAACGATCGCGGCTCGCAGGGACGAAGCCGCGTGCCCGCGGAATCAGGGCACGCCGCGCCGCCGACGCGTCACTGCGGCGCCGACGCGCCGCTCGCCGCATTGCCCGGCCACGCCTTGCCGATTTCGTCGACCAGCGACTTCGCGGTGCCCGTCACGATCGCCGCGTCGACGCCGGACGTCTGCCACGCGCCGTCGGCGGCCTGCACGAAGGTCAGGTTCGCGCGCGAAGGCTTGTAGTCGGCATTGCGCCACGTGACCACGACGTCGCACGAGTAGGTGCGGTCGCCGAGCTTCTTGCAGTCGCCGTCGGGCTTCGCCGACACGACATCGGCCGAGACGGGCAGCGGCTGGCCGAACAGCGCGTTCAGGCCGCCGTGGTTTTCCGCCTCGAGCGCGCGGCGCACGGCGGCGTCGACATCGCTCGAACCGGGGCCGTCGTGGAGCAGGTTGCAGGCAGCCAGCAGCGTCGATACACCGGCGAGTGTCAGCAGCGTGTGGAACTTCATGGATATCCGTGATCGGTGGAATGCCGCGTAGTCTGCAACGTCCGCGTGTCGCGCGCGGTATCCATTTGTAACCAATTGCACGGAGGCGCGAGCGGCATCGCGTACCCGCGTGTCGCCCTCGCCTACTGCCGCTCCTGCTTCACGCGGCTGACGAGCTGCGTCGGGCTCACGAACTGCAGCGCGATCACGACCCACACGAGCGTGATGGCCATGTAGATCATCGCCATCGCGTCGATCGATTGCGGCGCGCGCACGCCGGTCGAGAACACCGCGTAATACAGCGCGACGACGAGTGTCTGCGTGCTCGGCCCCGCGGTGAAGAAGGTCAGCTCGAACATCCCGATCGTGCGCACCAGCACGAGCAACCCCGCCGCGAGCATGCCGGGCACGAGCAGCGGCAGCAGCACGTAGCGGAAATAGCGCCACGTGTTCGCGCCGAAGATGCGCGCGGCGGCTTCGAGATTCGGATCGATCTGCTCGATGAACGGCGTCATCACGAGGATCACGAACGGCAGCGCCGGCACGAGGTTCGCGAGGATCACGCCGGGCAGCGTGCCCGCGAGCCCGACCTTGTACATCACGGTGGCCATCGGGATCCCGTACGTGACGGGCGGCACCATCAGCGGCAGCAGGAACACCAGCAGCGCGAAGCGCTTGCCGCGAAACCGCACGCGCGCCAGCGCATACGCGGCCGGCACGCCGAGCGCGATCGACAGCAGCACGACCGCGCCGACGACCTCGACGGTCACCCATAGCACGCTCGCGAGCTGGAAGTCCTCCCACGCCTTCGCATACCAGTGCAGCGTGAAGCCCTGCGGCAGCGGCGTGCCGAACCAGCGGGTCGCGATCGAGTTCACCGCGACGGTCGCGATCAGCAGCATCACGTTCAGCAGGAAGAACGCCATCAGCCCCCACACGAGCGCCTTCCACGCGCGGCCGGCGAGATTGCTTGTCATCTTCCGCGGTTTCCTCGCGTCGACGGGGCGCGCATCGGGTGCATCAGGCGTGTCGTGCTTCGGCGGCCAGGTGCGCGCGGCATGATTGTCGGTCGCCATCAGCCCTTGCCTCCCGTCACCGCGCCCGTATAGAAGAAGCGGCGCGCGCCGAGCATCGACGCGACCACCAGCAACTGCACGAAACCCATCACGATCGCGATCGCCGACGCCAGCGAATAGTCGTAGCTCTCGAACGCCGCTTCCGCCGCCGCGATCGAGATCACGCGCGTGGGCCCGGCCGGCGCGCCGAGCAGCACGGCCGACGGAAACACCGAGAACGCCTGCACGAACGACAGGCATGCGGCCATCGTGAGCCCTGGCACGAGCAGCGGCAGGTAGATCTGCCGGAACTGCTGCCACGGGTTCGCGCCGAGCGTCGCCGCTGCGCGCGCGAGCGTCGGGTCGATGCCGCTGATGTACGACAGCATCAACAGGAACGCGAATGGAAAGCCCGACACGATCAGCGACAGCAGCACGCCCCAGTAGTTGTGCGTGAGGCGCACTTCGTCGGTGTACAGGTGCAGCCCCTGCAGCGCCTGCGGGAACCAGCCGTTCGGCCCGAAATACGTGAGCATCCCGTCGGCGACGAGCACGGTGCCGAGCGTCACGGGAATCACGAGCAGCGTCGTGACGAACTTCTGGTACGGCGAATGGCGGCGCAGCGCGAATGCGACGGGCACCGCGATGCCGACGTTGAGCAGTGTCGCCGGTACCGCGAGCTTCAGCGTGACGAGCACGGTCGGCCACATCGCCGTGTCGGTGAAGAACTGCACGTAGTTCGCGAGCGCGCCGCCGCCGTTCATCGGCTGGAACGACAGCACGAGGCCGTACGCGAACGGGTAGATGAACAGCGCGACGATGAACGCGAGCGCGGGCGTGACGAGCCACGCTTTCGCGTCGCGCGGCGTGCCGCCGGACGCGACCGTGCTCATGCGGCCTCCCGGTATGACGGCGCGGCGGTCACGCCGCTCATGTCGGCGCTCCCGGATAGACGAGCGTGCGTGACGGCGCAACGCGCAGCCGCAGCGGCTCGCCTTCCGTGAATTCGCCGGCGACGCGCGCCCAGATCGGGCCGAACGGCGTGACCGCGCGGATCAGCGAATCGCGGCCGCCGTACTCGACCGTTTCGACGGTCGAGTCGAACGCGTTCGTGTTGTCGCCCGCATCGTCTGCCCGCTCGACGTCGTCGGGGCGCAGCGCGACCACGACCTCCTTCGTATCGAAGCCGGCCATCGGCACGCCCGTGACGCGCACGCCACCGGCCGCGACCGTCACGTAATCGCCGGCCATGCCTTCTAGCGTGAACGGCAGCACGTTGCGATAGCCCATGAAGCGCGCGACGTGCAGGTTGTGCGGGCGTGTGTAGACGTCCTTCGGCGTCGCGACCTGCTGCACGACGCCCTCCTTCATCACGACGATGCGGTCGGCCATCGACAGCGCTTCGTCCTGGTCGTGCGTCACGTAGATCGTCGCGCGTTCGAGCTGCGTGTGGATGCGGCGGATCTCGGCGCGCATCTCGATGCGCAGCTTCGTGTCGAGGTTCGACAGCGGCTCGTCCATCAGCACGAGCGGCGGCTCGATCACGATCGCGCGCGCAATCGCGACGCGCTGCTGCTGCCCGCCCGACAGTTGCCCGGGCAGCTTGCCCTCGTGGCCGACCAGCTGCACGAGTTCGAGCGCCTGCTGCGCGCGCCGCCGCGTTTCCTGCTTCGGCACGCCGCGCATCTTGAGGCCGAAGCCGACGTTGTCGAGCACCGACATGTGCGGAAACAGCGCGTAATTCTGGAACACCATCCCGAAGCCGCGGCGCTCGGGCGGCAGCACGTCGATGCGCGTGTCGTCGAGCCAGATGCCGCCGCGCGTGAGCGGCTGCAGCCCCGCGATGCAGTTGAGCGCGGTCGACTTGCCGCAGCCCGACGGGCCGAGCAGCGCGATGAACTCGCCGCGCCGGATCTCGAGATCGAGCCCGTTCAGCGCGGCGACCTGCGCGCCTTCGGCATTGGTGAAGCTGCGGCATACGCCATCGAGCCGCAGCCGTTCGAAACTGTGCTTCATTGCGCGAACTCCCTCGACGCGGGCGCCGCGGCGCCCGCCGGTTCATGCGTCACTTCGACTTCTGCGAACCGATCTCGCGATCCCACTTCTGGAACGCGGCAACCATTGCCTGCGCGTTGAGCGGCTGCACGTGCGGGCGCTCCGCGAGCAGCTTCGCGTACTCGGGGCGGCCGAATTTCTTGATCACTTCCTGGCTGTGCGCGGGCGCCATCTCGAGCGTCACGCCCTTCACCGCCGGGCCCGGATAGAAGTAGCCGTCGTCGTAGGTCATCGCCTGTTGCGCCGGTTCGAGCAGGAAATTCATCAGCTTGAACAGCACGTCGAGCTTTTCCTTCGGCACGCCCTTCGGGATCACCATGTAGTGCGCGTCGTTGACCCACGTCATGTTGTCGAAGGCCTGGACCTTGAATTCCGCCGGCACGATGCCGAGCGCGCGCGGGTTGAGATCCCAGCCGGTGACGGTCACGGTCATGTCGCGCGTGCCCTCGCCGAGCTCCTTCATCACCGCCGACGTGCCGCCCGGGTAGTACGGCACGCAGTCGTTCAGCGCCTTCAGGAACGCCCAGGTCTTGTCCCAGCCGTTGATCGGATCCTGCGGATTCTTGTCGCCGAGCACGTACGGCAGCCCCATCAGGAACGTGCGGCCGGGGCCCGAGTTCGCCGGGCGCGCATAGATCAGCTTGTTCGGGTGCGCCTTGCACCACGCGAGCAGCTGATCGGGCGTCTTCGGCGGGTCGCTGACCTTCGCCGGGTTGTATTCGAGCAGCGGGCCGGCCGGCATGTAGGTGACTTCGAGGCCGTAGCCCTGCGCGAGATCCTGCATCTTGCGCGGGCCGGGCGCGTATTTGTCGAGCACGCCGGGGAGCGCGGCCGCGTCGTCGGGCAGCAGCTTCTGCCACAGGTTCTGCTCGATGCCGGCGGCCAGCGCGTCGGTGCCCGTCAGCACGAGGTCGATGTCGGCGCGCCCCGCCGCCTGCATCGCCTTGATCTTGCCCGGCAACTGCGGCGCGGGCGCGTTCGTGAACGTGACGTTCGAGACGAGGTTCGGGTTCTTGTCCTTGAAGGCTTCGATGACCTTCTGCGTGAGCTGCAGGTTGCCCGCGACATCGACGATGTTCAGCGAGACGGGGGCGGCGACGGCGGCCGTGGCAGACAGCGTGAAGCCCAGCGCGAGTGCGATCCGGCGGACACGGCGAGCGATCGGGGTGGCGTTCATGTCTCCTCACTTCGGTCGGTGGATGGGACCTTTCTTTTCAGGAAATCATGACGGCGTTATACGATGTCGGTCAACAAAAAACCACGGCGTGCGGGGCGGGACTTTCCCTGACAAATGCCTTCCGTTTATTGAGGATTTGTGTGCCGACCGATGCTGGGGCGTCGTGCCGGGTCGATTGCGCCGCGTGTTAAGACGTCGTATCTCGGCGATCGGCGAAATGGAATCGGTTCGAGGCCGCATCGCGACGCGACGGTGACGGCGCGCGCGCCGGGCACCCGGTCGGGCGCGGCGCACGAAAGGCGGGAATATTCGGTCAGTCAGGCCGTGCCGAGAGCGGCCACTTCTTCGATCAACCGCTCTGCATCCCGCCACTCGCCATACCCCGACGCCGGGTTCAGGTGGCCGACCTCCCCCAGATCGACGAGCTGGCTGCCCCACCCGGCCGCCAGCGCCTCGATGCGTTCGAAACCCGCGAGCGGATCGTTGCGGCTCGCGGCGACGATGCTCGGAAACGGCAGCCGTCCGGTCGGTATCGGCGTCCAGCCGTTCGCGGCGATCGCCTCGGGCGCCGGATAACCGGCAGGCATCGGCGACTCGAGATCGGCCGGCGCCGCGAGCAGCGCGCCGTGGATCTGGCGCGTGGCCTGCCGTGCCCAGTGCACCGTGATCATCACGCCCGCGCTGTGCGCGACGAGGATCACCGGGCCGTCGATCCCGGCCAGCGCCGCATCGAGCGCCGCGACGCGTGCGGCGCGGCTCAGCTTGTCGGCTTCGAGCGGCGCGACGGCGCGTGCGTTCGGCAGACGTCGTTCGAGGTGCGTCTGCCAGTGGTCTTCGACGTGATCGCGCAAGCCGGGCACGATCAGGATGGTGGGGGTGGTCGTCAGGGTCATGCAGTCTCCGAAACGTTCAGGAAAGGTGGGACGCGCGCCGTTCGCATTCGACGCGGGCGAGGTCGGCCACATAGCTCGCGCGTCCGATCGCGAACAGCACGGCGGCCATGAGCGGCACGACCGGAATCCATTGCAGCGCGCCGACGAGGCCGGCGCGATCGGCGACCCACCCCGTCAGCAGCGGGCCCGGCGCCATGCCGAGCAGGTTGTTGGCGAGCGTGAGCGTCGCGAACGCC
This sequence comes from Burkholderia sp. AU31624, assembly GCF_020420065.1. Lineage (NCBI taxonomy): Bacteria > Pseudomonadati > Pseudomonadota > Betaproteobacteria > Burkholderiales > Burkholderiaceae > Burkholderia > Burkholderia sp. AU31624. The sequence continues at coordinate 211,580 of NZ_JAIZRT010000011.1, read as the reverse complement.
GACGCGTGGATCGCGGCCGGCGTCAGGTTCGCGACCATCGCGCCCGATGCACCGGACGCACCCGCGCCGACCAGCATCCCCGCGCAGATCAGCGCGAGCTGCAGCGGCCCGGGCGGCAGCCGGAACGCCATCGCGAGGCACACGCCCGTGAGGACGCAATACGCGATCGCGGTCAGCCACTTGCGCTTGCCGTCGGTCTTGCCGACGCGGTCGGTGACGATCCCGCAGCCGACCATCCCGACGCCCGCGAGCAGCACGAAGCCGGCCGCGAGCACCGCCGCGCGGTCGGGCGCCATCGCGTAGTAGCGGTTCAGGTAGCTCGGCAGCCACGCGAACAGCGCACCCGGCACGAACAGGTGCAGCCCGCTGCCGAGGTACGCGCAGATCACCGAGCGCGATGCGAACAGCCCCGACATCAGCGCGCGCACGTTGCCGCGCAGGCCGCGCGGCACGCCGGCGTCGCGCCGGCACGGTTCGATCCGATACGCGGCGAGCCGCCGTTCGGTCACGACGCAGCGATACACGACGAGCAGCACGATGCCGAGCGCGGCCATCACGCCGAACGACCAGCGCCAGCCGAGATGCGCGCCGACCAGCCCGCCGAGCGCCATCCCGAACACGGAGCCGAACGCACCGCCGGCCATGAACGCGCCGGTCAGCGTCGCGCGCAGCCGTGCCGGAAAGATGCTGAGGATCAGCGCGACGCCGACACTGCCGTACGCGGCTTCGCCGAGCCCGACGAGGCCGCGTGCGACGAGCATCTCCGCGTAGTTCGTCGACAGTGCGCAGCCGAGCGTCGCGATGCTCCACAACGCGGCCATCAGCACGATGCTGCGCACGCGTCCGAAGCGGTCGGCGAGTACCGACAGCGGGAACGTCAGCAGCCCGACCAGCAGCGCGACGACGCCGGACAGCGAACCGAGCTGCGTGTCCGACAGCCCCCACGCGTGCTTGAGCAACGGGAATACGGCATTGAGCACCTGCCGCGACATGTAGTCCGACAGCAGCAGGCCGACGGTCAGCCCGAACACGAGCCACGCATACGCGGGCGCGCGCCGGCCGGCGGCGGCGATGTCCTGCATCGACGGCTCGACTTGATGGATCAGCATGCGTGTCTCCTCCGGCGCCGGAGGTCGTGCTCCGGCGCGGCTTGCGTGGCCCCGCTCCGTGGCCCGGAGTCAGCCCCCGCGCCGTGCGCGGGGATGGGTGCCACGCCACAACGGTCGGCGGGCGGCGGCCGTGGCGACCGCCTGCCCGGGTGCGCGGCGCGTCAGGCGGCCCGCAGCGGCACGTTCACCTGGCCGGAGCGGCGGTTCGGCGCCATCCCGAGGTGCGCCAGCGTCTCGTCGATGCCGTCGTACTGCACGCCGATCCGGTAGATCGCCTTCGCCTCCTTGCCGGTGGCGATGTCGCGGCCGAGTTCGCGCGCGATCCGCACGCACTGCTCGACCTGTTGCACCGACGTCATCCGGTTGCCCTTCTGGTCGATGATCGTGTCCTCGATCCCGCAGCGCGGATGCAGGCCCAGCGCCATCGCGACCGTGTTGATCGGCAGCACGTTCTTCATCAGCGATTCGAGCGTGATGCACGCGCCGTCCGGGCAGCGCCGCACGAATTCCATGAAGTTGTACGGATTCGGGCCGTCAAAGCCGCCGCCGATCCCGACCCACGTGACGTTCAGCGGGCCGCGATAGACGCCGCGGCGAATGATCCGCTCGAGCGTTTCCAGCGCGTGCATCCCGGTGAGCTGGAAATGCGGCTGGATGCCGGCCGCCTGCAGGCGGCGCAGGTGCTCGTCGACCCAGCCGGGGCCGGCCGGCACGGTCATCTCGCGGTACGCGTCCCAGTACGCGGCTTCGTTCAACGACGTGCCGGCGATGTCCTGGCGGTTCATCAGCTCGGTGATGTTCATCTGCACGGTGTTGATCGCGACCGTCACCTGGTCGGGCTTCGGCGTCAGCTCGGCGAGCATGTGGCGCGTGTCGTCGGACAGCCATTTCGCGTCGGCCCCCTCGCCTTCCGGCGCGAACGAGATCGAGCCGCCCACCTGCAGGATCATGTCGGGGACCGCCTCGCGCAGCCGGCCGAGCAGCTCGTTGAACTTCGACAGCCGCTTGCTGCCCTTGCCGTCGAGCTCGCGCACATGCATGTGCAGCACCGTCGCGCCCGCGTTGTAGCAGTCGACGGCCTTCTGCACGTGCTCGTCCATCGTCACCGGAATGTCTTCCGGAAAATCGGCCGGCATCCATTCGGGGCCGTACGGCGCGACCGTGATGACTACCTTGTCCTGGTTTTCCGGGTGCAGCGAATCGTCGAGAAATTGCATGTCGTCCTCCAGTGGAAATCGTTGTATTGCGGGCGTACGGGCGTGCGTATCCCGCCGCGCCGGGCGGCGGGCCCGGCGCGTTGCATGGGGTTTCAGAGATGGGCTACGGTGTTGGCGGGCTCAGAACGGCACGTCGCCGACGATGCCCGCGCGCTCCATCTGGCGCACGCACGGCGGGTAGTCCATCACCGCGTAGTGCTGGGTGCTGCGGTTGTCCCAGATCGCGACGCTGTGCTTCTTCCAGCGCCAGCGCACCTGGTATTCGGGGATATATGCCTGGCTGATCAGGTATTGCAGCAACTGGCCGGCGCCGGGATTCGCGTCCTGCCCGACCCGCACGCGCGCCGGCGTGTGGAAGTTCGTGAAATGCGTGGTGAACGCATTCACGTACAGCACCTTCTCGCCGGTTTCGGGATGCGTGCGCACGACCGGATGCTCGGCGTCCGGGTACTGCGCCTTCAGCGCGAGGCGCTTGTCGATCGGCATCGCCGCGCCGAAGCTCGCCTCGATGCTGTGGCGCGCGCGCAAGTCGTCGATCTGCTGCTTCACGTGCTCCGGCAGGCGCTCGTAGGCGAGCACCATGTTCGCCCACATCGTGTCGCCGCCAACCGGCGGACCGTCGATGCAGCGCAGCACGCAGCCGAACGGCGGCGCCACGCGCCAGCTCGCATCGCTGTGCCACGCATTCTCGTAGCGGTCGTTCGGCTGGTCGGGCGACTTGTAGATCCGCACGAGCCCCGGATGCTCGGGATCGCTGCCGGCCACCGGATGATCCTCGAGCTCGCCGAAGCGCCGCGCGAACGCGACGTGCTCGGCGCGCGTGATGTCCTGGTCGCGCAGGAACAGCACGCGATGGCGAAGCAGCTGCACGCGGATCTCGGCGAACAGGCCGTCGTCGTGCACGGCGTCGGCGAGGCTCACATCCAGCAGTTCCGCGCCGATCGCGCAGGTCAGGGGTTCGACTCGCATGCGCGTCTCCTCAGACGATGAACACCGACGAACCGGTCGTCTTGCGCGATTCGAGATCGCGATGCGCCTGCGCGGCGTCCTGCAGCGCGTAGCGCTGGTTGATCTCGATCCGGATCCGGCCGGCCGCGACGTGCGCGAACAGTTCGCCGGCCAGGTCGTTCTTCTCGGCCGGATCGGCGATGTAGTCGGCCAGCGCCGGGCGCGTCAGGTACAGCGAGCCTTTCATCGCGAGGCGCTGCGGATCGAACGGCGGGATCGGGCCCGACGCGGTGCCGACGCACACCATCAGCCCGCGCCGCTTCAGCGAATCGAGCGAGCCTTCGAAGGTGTCCTTGCCGACGCTGTCGAACACGACGTCGACGCCCGCACCGTCCGTCAGCTCGCGCACGCGTTTCGCGACGTCCTCGCGGCTGTAGTCGATCGTGTGGTCGCAACCGTGTGCGCGGGCGATTTCGGCCTTGTGCTCGCTGGAGACGGTGCCGATCACCTTGAGCCCGAGCAGCTTCGCCCATTGCGACACGATCAGCCCGACGCCGCCGGCGGCCGCGTGCAGCAGGATCGTGTCGCCCGGTGCGAACGCATGGATGCTGCGCAACAGGTAGGCCGACGTCAGGCCGCGCATCGTCATCGCCGCGGCCGTTTCGCACGTGATGCCGGCCGGCAGCCGCACGAGCGGCGCGGCGGGAATCAGCCGTTCGGTGCTGTACGCGCCGAGCGTGTTCAGGAAGCCCGTGTAGGTCACGCGGTCGCCGACGGCGACGTTCGTCACGCCGGGGCCGACCGCTTCGACCACGCCGGCCGCCTCGACGCCGAGGCCGGCGGGCAGCGGCACCGGATAAAGGCCGCTGCGGAAGTACGTGTCGGCGAAATTCAGGCCGACCGCGTCGTGCCGCAGGCGCACCTGGCCGTGGCCCGGGTCGCCGACCTCGACTTCCTCCCAGCGCAGAACCTCGGGGCCGCCGGTTTCGTGGAATCGCACTGCATGTGCCATGGTGTTCTCCGTAAGGTGTCAGTCGGATGCGCGCCGCGCATCGTCGGGTTCGTTCGGTTCGTTCGCGCGTGGCGGGCGCGCGGCTGCGCCGTCCGCCAGCGATGCATCCAGTCCGGCCCAGTCCGCGTCGCCGAGATAGCGCCGCGCGGCCGGGAAAATCACGCCTTCCATCCGCCCCATCTGCTCGAACGCGCCGTGCGCGTAGCGGGCGAACGCCGTGTCGAACACGGCCGACGGCAGCCCTTCCGCGGCGATCCGCATGAGCGCATCGAGCGCTTGCGCGTCGCGCTGCCGCTGGCGGTCGAGTTCATCCAGTTCGGCCGCGACGCACTCCGCACGGACGCGCAATGCCGCGAACAGGCGCGCTTCGGCGGCCGTGCCGAACCGGGCGTGCTGCAGGGCGGCGAGCGATGCCAGCGCCTCCTGCGTCTCTGCCGCGTGCTGTTGCGGCGCGTCCACGTCTGCGGGTACGCCGGTCGTCATCAACGCCCGCAGCCACCCTTCAACCGCACGATGCGCATCGAGGCAACGCGCCATCACGCGCGCCTCGGCCGGCGTGCGCCGCGACGTGCACACGAGCACCGGCACGCCGCTCTTTGCGAGCAGGTGCTGCCGTTGCGCGCAGGCCGCCGCATCGGCCTCGTGCGGCAGCGCCGCAACGCCGATCAGGTCGCAGCCGAGTTCGGCCGCCAGCGCACCGGGCGCTGCGTCGCCGGCCCCAGGATGGCCGGCGCCCGGATGACCGGCCCCCGCGATCGCATGAGACAACCCCTGTGCCCGCGCGGCGGCTTCCACTTTCGCACCGTGCTCCGGCAGCCGCGCTCCGGATAAACGCGAGTCCGGCGCGGCGCCGGTCAGCATGAACGTGACCCGGGCGCCGACCGCACGCGCCAGTTCGAGCGCATGGCCGATCGCGTCGATGCCGCCGGGCGAGCCGTCGACCGTCACGAGCAGATGGCGGTACATCGTGCCGCTCCGCTTATCCGGCGAGCGGCGCGCTGCGCCGCGTGCCGGTCGATACGATCTTCATGGGTGGGTTCCTCGCGGTGTTCGTCTTGCATCGGAACCCATGCTATCGATACGGCGCCGGTGCGGCCCCACTCGTCGCGGGGGGGATTGACGCGCGAATGCGGTTCGGCCGATCCTTCCCCCCACACCCACCCCGGACGCTGGCCCCCACGGCACCGCCGGAATCCGACTGCTGCCCCGATGGCCCACCCACCCGATCGCGCCGACGCGCCTCCCACCGAACTGGTCCTGAAGACGACCGCGCCGCGCGTGCCGGCGCAGTTGCTGGCCCGCGCGCGGCTGAGCCTTGCCGCACCCGCTTTCGACGGCCGGCCGGTCACGCTGGTGCAGGCGCCGGCCGGTTACGGCAAGACGTCACTGCTCGCGCAATGGCGCCGCGAAACCCTCGCCCTCGGCCGTGCGGTCGTATGGCTGTCGGCCGACGAGCGCGACGATGCGGCGCGGTTGCTGCAAGGGCTCGTGCAGGCGGTGCGGACCGGTTGTGCACGGCCCGGCTTCGGGCGCCTGATCCCGATGGGCGCGGCCGACGCGGCGCGCGCGCTGGAGGGCGTGACCGCGTGGCTGGCCGAGGTCGCGCAACTGTCGATCGATGCGCTGCTGATCGTCGACGATGCGGAGCGGTTGCCGCCCGCCGGCCTCGATGCGCTGACCTACGTGCTGCACAACGCGCCGCAAAACCTGCATGTCGTGGTTGCCGCGCGGCGCGGGCTCGATTACGTGGCCGGCGACCTGCTCGCCGGCGGGCAGTGCACGCTCGCGGGCCCCGACTGGCTGCGCTTCACGCTCGACGAGACGATCGCGCTGGTCGGCGCGCGCTTTGCGCAGCGGGTCGACGCCGACGCGTGCGCGCGGCTGTTCGAGCGCGTCGACGGCTGGCCGCTCGGCCTGCAGCTCGCGATGGCCGCGATGGCGCGCTCGGCCGACCCGCGCCAGGCGGTCGACGCACTCGCCGCCCGCGTGGACGGCACACGCGACCGCCTCGTCGAGCTGCTGCTCGCGAACCTGTCTGCCGACGACACCGCATTCCTGACGCGCACGAGCGTCGCCGATCGCCTGCATCCGTCGCTGTGCGCGGCGCTGCTCGACGACGCAGGCGCACCCGGCCGTCTCGCCCGGCTCGCACGCGACACGCCGCTGTTCATTGCGTCGGACGATTCGGACTGGTGCCGGCTGCATCCGCTCGTGCGCGACACGCTGCGCGACCGCCTGGCCGCGGGCTCCGACGCCGAGCGCAGCGCGCTGCATGCGCGGGCGGCTGCGTGGCTCGACGCGCACGGGATGACCGAGGAAGCCGCCCGTCACGCGTATGCGGCCGGCCAGTTCGAGGTGGCGTACGCGCTCGCGCAGCGTTGCCTCGAGGATGCGATCAAGCAGGGCCGCATCAACGACGTGCTCGACTGGCTCGCGCTGCTGCCCGATGCGGAGCTCGACAAGCGCCCGACGCTGCGCGTCGCGGTGGCCTGGGCGCTGGCGCTCGGCGAGCGCCATGTCGAAGCGCAACGCCAGATCGCGGGCATCCTCGCGGATCCCGGCACGCCTGCGGCGATGCGCTACGAGTGCGCGCTGATCCTCAGCGCGGCCGCGTATTACGCCGACGAAATCGACCGCTTCGTCGAGCTGTTCGAACCGTGGGCCGACTTCACGCCGCCGGCGGCGACTTGGCTCGCGCAAATGCATGCGAACCGGCTGTCGGCGCGCGCGATCATCGTCGGCGAACCGGCGCAGGCGCGCCGCTTCCAGCACGCGGCGCCGCGCGGCGAGACGGCGGCCGGGTTCGGCTACGTCGCACGCTGGGGCGAGCTGATCACGGGCCTGAGCTACCTGCGCGAGGGCCAGGTGCGGCTGGCCGACGACGCGTTGTCGCCGGCGCTGGCGCGTGCGGAAGCCGATCTCGGGCGCCGCCATCCGCTCACCTGCATGCTCGCGGCGATGTGCGCGGCGCTCGCGTACGAGGCCGACCGCGTCGACCAGGCCGCCGCACTGCTCGCGAACCGCCTCGACGTGCTCGAACATGCGGGCACGCCCGACACCGTGCTGCTCGGCTATCGCACCGCCGCGCGCATCGCGCTGCTGCGCGGCGTCGAGCACCGCGCGATCGACCTGCTCGAAGCGCTCGACGCGATGGGCGTCGCGCGCCGCCTGCCGCGCCTGTCGGTCGCGAGCCTCGCCGAACAGGTGCGCATTCATGCGGCGCGCTATCGCGAAGCGACCTGCCACGCGCTCGTCGAACGGATCGATGCGATCGCCGCGGCCGAGTTTCCGTCGCACGGGCCGTTGTGGCGGCGCCCCGTCGTGCTGCTGCAGGCCACCGCGCACGCGGGTGCCGCGCTGGCCGCGCGCCGCTGGGACGATGCAAGCGCGGCGCTCGACGAAGCCGCCGTCCTGGCCCGCGAAATGAGCATGGGGCAGGCGCGCATCGAGATCATGGCGCTCAGCGCGTTCGCGCGCGAGCAATCGGGCGGCGGCGGCCGCGCGTTGCTCGACGAAGCGATGAACCTGGCCGACCTGTTCGGGCTGACGCGCACGCTCGCCGACGCGCATCCGGCCATCGCCGACTGGGCGCGCCGCGCCGGCGACGAAGCGGCCGCCGGCACCGGCCCCGCGCGGCACGCGCTGCCGCAGCCACGCATCGTGCCGCCCGCCCCGCGGGTCGCGGCCAGCCCGCGCGCCGTGCCGAGCGTCGTGCTGACGCCCAAGGAGCGCGCGATTCTCGAACTGCTCGCGCGCAACCTGTCGAACAAGGAGATCGCGGTGGCGCTCGCCGTCGGCGAGGAAACCGTGAAGTGGCACCTGAAGAACCTGTTCGGCAAGCTCGACGCCAGTTCGCGCAAGCATGCGGTGCGCCGCGCGCTGGTGCTCGGCCTGCTCGAAAGCGCGCCCTGACGTCGTAACGCCGGTTTCGCCAGTCGGGCGCATCGTCGCGCCCGCTTTCCTCCGATTCTCCGCAACCCTGCCCCCCGCGCATGGGGGGGAGCGGCCGCCCGCCGTTGCGTAGTCTTTCCGCACGGCTCATGCGGGCGTGGCCTGTCACACCTTCCCGCCAGCCTCCCTGCTTCACCCGGACGGGCTCGATCCCGTCCGGTCCAATACGACCCTGGAGACTTCGATGAAGACGAAACTGGCCGCGCTCGCGGCGCTTGCCGGCTGTTCGGCGCTCGCGCAGGCCCAATCCTCCGTCACGCTCTACGGCGTGATCGACTCGGGCCTGCTGTACCAGAGCACGTCGGCGGCATCGTTCAGCCCGACCGCGCCGAACACGGGCAAGGTGTTCCGCATGAAGGACGGCGGCATCTACTCGAGCTTCTGGGGCATCAAGGGCAGCGAGGACATCGGCGGCGGCTACAAGGTCAACTTCAAGCTGCAGGGCTCGTTCGACAGCGGCAGCGGCAAGCTGCAGCTGAGCGATACGCCGGGCGCCGTCGCGATCTTCAACCAGGTCGCGTCGCTCGGCGTGTCGGGCCCGTTCGGCACGTTCACGGCCGGCCGCCAGATCGTGCCGATGATCTACGCGATGGCCGACACCGACGTGCGCAACGCGCAGTTCTTCGGCAGTGTGCTGATCGCGTGGCTCGGCCTGAACACGGCGGCCGGCTGGTCGGGAACGAGCACCAACGCAGCGATCGGCGCGCTGTACGACAGCAATGCGCTCGTCTACCAGTCGCCGACCTTCGCGGGGGCGTCGATCGCGCTCGAATACGCGCCGGGCGGCGTGGCCGGGCAGTTCCAGGGCGGCACGCGCGAGTCGGTCGTGCTCAGGTATGCGAACGATGGGCTCAATGCTTCGGCCGCCTACTACAACGGCCATGACACGAGCCCGGCGCCGGGCGTCGCGCCGACCGGCGTCGACAACAACCGCTTCATCTACTTCGGCGCGAAATACACGATCCACGGTTTCTCGGTGTCGGCGTCGTACGGCAACGGCAGGAATCCGTCGCATGCGGACAAGGCGAACCTCGACATGCTGTCGGCCGGCCTCGGCTATCGCTTCACGCCGGCGCTGCAGGTGACGTCCGCGGTGTATTACCTGAAGGACCGCAACGTCTCGGCGAACAAGTCGACCGCGGTCGTGCTCGCGGCCGACTACAGCCTGTCGAAGCGGACGATGGTCTATGCGCAGGTCGGCCACGTGAACAACCGCGGCACGATGGACCAGATGCTCGTGTACGGGCAGCCGGTCGCGCCGGGCGTCGGCACGACGGCCGCGATGGTCGGGCTGCGGCACACCTTCTGACGGTTGCCGGCGGCGCCTGGCGATGCCGCGGCGGTCGCGCGTGGCCACCGCCTGCATCGATCCGCGGGATCGGCTACAGTGGGCGTTTTCGGCGCGCTCCGCCCTGCCGTCTCGCCATCGACCGTGGCGCGTGCGGCGGCAGGAACGGGGCGCGGATCCTTCACTTCGACGAGCGACCCTCCATGTCCGACCTGTCCGCCTTCCCGATCACGCAAAAGTGGCCGGCCCAGCATCCCGACCGTCTCCAGCTCTACTCGCTGCCGACGCCGAACGGCGTCAAGGTGTCGATCATGCTCGAGGAAACCGGCCTGCCGTACGAGCCGCACCTCGTGCGCTTCGACACGAACGACCAGCTGTCGCCGGCATTCCTGTCGCTGAACCCGAACAACAAGATCCCGGCGATCATCGATCCGAACGGCCCGGACGGCAAGCCGCTGCCGCTGTTCGAATCGGGCGCGATCCTGATCTATCTCGCGGACAAGACGGGCCAGCTGATCCCGAAGGATCTCGCGGGCCGCTACGAGACGATCCAGTGGGTGATGTTCCAGATGGGCGGCATCGGGCCGATGTTCGGCCAGGTCGGGTTCTTCCACAAGTTCGCCGGCCGCGATTACGAGGACAAGCGTCCGCGTGATCGCTACGTCGACGAGTCGAAGCGCCTGCTCGGCGTGCTCGACGCGCATCTCGCGAATCGGCAATGGGTGATGGGCGATACCTATACGATCGCCGACATCGCGATCTTCCCGTGGGTGCGGAATCTGGTCGGGTTCTACGAAGCGGGCGACCTGGTCGGCTTCAGCGAATTCCGGAACGTCAAGCGGGTGCTCGATGCGTTCGTTGCGCGGCCGGCTGTCGAGCGTGGGCTCAATATTCCGGCACGGGGTTGATGGGTTAAGCGGGTGCACACCGTGCAGGCCGCGATCTGAAAAAAACCGCCGCATTGCGCGGCGGGTTTTTTATTTGAAGGTCTTCGCGAATTTTCCGGGAGCGCCGTGAAGAATGTCGTTGTTCGGCGCGGCGGAGAACGTTCGAGTTGCCGAGGTAGCGGTGCCAGTTACGCCAGCGCGTCACGTGGGTCACCGCCACGACGGATCGGACAGGTGTTCCGCAAAGTAATCGGACAGCGCAGCCACCTTGGCCGGACGGGCACGCGCGGACGGCGTGACGAAGTAAAGGCCGCCCTTCGTCAACGACCAGTCGGTCAGGAGCGCCTCGAGGCGGCCATCGGCCAGATATTCGCCGGCGATGAATTCGGGCAGTTCTGCAATCGCGAGGCCATCGAGCAGCGTGGGCAGCAACGCATCGGCATTCGTCACGCGCAGCGGCCCGGTCGGCATGACCGGTTCCTCCTCACCCGCGCCGTTCGTGAACCGCCACACATCGCCGCGTGCGCGATAGGCATAGGAAAGGCACGGCCGATCCACCAGTTCGCGCGGATGGGCGGGCCGCCCTTCCCGCTCCAGATACGCCGGCGACGCCACCACGAACTGGGTGACCGCGCACAGCCGGCGCGCGACCAGCGAGGAATCCGGCAGCGCGGCGATGCGCAGCGCGGCGTCAAAACCGTCGGCGACCAGATCGACCGACGCATCGGAAAGATGCAAGTCGATCGACACCTCGGGATACGCGCGAAAGAAGCCGGGTAACAGCGGCGCAACCCAGCGCAGCCCGAACGACATCGGCACGGCGAGCCGCACCAATCCGCGCGGCTGCGACGACATCTCGCGCGCGGCGTTTTCCGCCTCCTCGGCCCGACGATAGATCTCGCCGGCCGTCTCGCAAATGGTCCGGCCGAACTCGGTCAGCGCGAGCTGCCGCGACGTGCGATTGAAGAGCCGCGCACCCAGCCGGTCCTCCAGACGGGCGACGCCCCGCGAGACCGTCGCGACGGACACCCCCATCGCACGCGCCGCCGCCGCGAACGATCCTTCCTCGGCGACCTTCGCGAACATCGCGAGTCCTTCGAAATCCGGCAGCTTGGCCATCGCCCCTCATCTTTTCATTTATGCAACGTTAGATTGCAATCAATTCTATTTCGAAACGATCGGGGCGTCGATATTCTCCTCACATCGCAGCACGCAACACCGAACGCAGTCCCACTTATCGAATGCAAGGAGAAGCAAAATGGCACGCAAACTCGACAGCAAGATCGCCCTCGTGACCGGCGCAACCAGTGGCATCGGTCTCGCCACCGCCCAACGCTTCGCGGCGGAAGGCGCGCACGTCTACCTCACCGGGCGCCGTCAGGCCGAACTCGATGCCGCCGTGAAAGGCATCCAGGCAGCGGGCGGGAACGCGACCGGCGTCCGTGTCGACTCCACGAAGCTCGATGAGCTCGACGCGCTGTACGCGCAGATCAAGGAAGAACAGGGGCGCCTCGACGTGCTGTTCGCGAACGCCGGCGGCGGTTCGATGCTGCCGCTCGGCGACATCACCGAAGCACACTACGACGACACCTTCGATCGCAACGTGAAGGGCGTGTTGTTCACGGTGCAAAAAGCGCTGCCGCTGCTCGCCGAAGGCGCATCGGTGATTCTCACCGGTTCGACCGCCGGCAGCGCCGGCACCGCTGCCTTCAGCGTGTATTCGGCGTCGAAAGCCGCGGTGCGCGCCTTCGCACGCAGCTGGATTCTCGACCTGAAGGACCGCCGCGTCCGCGTGAACACGATCAGCCCGGGGGCGACCCGCACGCCCGGCCTGCTCGACCTCGCCGGTGACGATGCCGTCCAGCGCCAGGGTCTTGCCGATTACCTGGCGGCCCAGATCCCGATGGGGCGCCTCGGCGAACCGGGCGAGATCGCGAGTGCCGCGCTGTTCCTCGCCTCGGAAGACGCGAGCTTCGTGAACGGCGTCGAGCTGTTCGTCGATGGCGGCCAGCAGCAGATTTAAGCATTGCGCCGGGCGCGGATGCGATCGTCGATGATCGAGCCCGCGCCCGGCGCGTACGCGCATTTGAACCCGGACACCTCATGATCGAACATCGATCGTTTCAGTTGCTTGGCGCGACCCGCAGCGACTGGCGCGACACGCGGATGCATTTCCGCGTCGGCGCCTGCGGACGCCCCGATCACGGTTCGCTCGGCGCGCTCTACGCGTGGAACGACGAAGCGTTCGCTCCGCATGCCGCATTTGGCCTAGACGCTCACCGGAACGTCGAGATCGTGACCTGGGTGCGCTCGGGCGCGATCACGTTCGAAGATGACGCGGGCAATCGCACACGGCTGGTCGCCGATTCCATGCAGGTGATGCATGCCGGCGCCGCTATCCACCTTGCCGAGCGCAACGAGGAGAACGTCGCTGCGCGGCTGTTCCGGATCTGGCTGCATCCACGCACGCCCGGCGGCACGCCGCGTTCGGCGACGCGAACCTGTTCGCGCGAATGTCGCGAAGGCCGCTTCGTCACGCTGGCGAGCGGCGATCCCGATGACGTGTGCGCGGGTGCGCTGTCCATCCACGCCGACGCGCGCGTGCGCATCGCGACGTTACGCCAAGGCACGACGGTGCATCACGTGTTGCCGGGGTCAGGCGTGGCGTATCTGATTGCAGATCATGGCCGGCTCGATGTCGGCGAAGTCCGGCTCGCGCCGCGCGACGGGGTTGCCGTTCGCGACGAAGCGCGGCTCACGTTGGTGGCACGAGACGACACCGATGTCGTGATGGTCGAGCTGTTGCGGTAAGGGAGCCGTACCTTCGGGCTCGACCGCAACGACATGCTTCAATGGTTATGCGTCGTACGAAAAGCTCGGTTGGGTCGCTTTATGGGCCGTTTTGCGGTGAGGGGCAGACGTGGATTCCGCGTGACGGGGTGTCCGCCACGGGGCGGCAAGCGGCGTCCACGTAAATCATGACGACTTTTTTTGCCTGCCTCGTGCGTTCGCCTCACGCATGCTGCGGCGCTACTTTCCCTCAGCCCCTTTCGACGCCCCGTCTCCCAGCCCCGCCAGCAACTTTCCCAGCAGTTCCGACAACTGCGCCTGCTCCGCATCCGACAATACGGCCAGCAACTCCCGCTGGTTGTCGATATGCGCGACGACTGCCTCGTCGATCAGCGCGCGGCCGGTCTCCGTCAGCGCGACGAGCGTCCCGCGCCCATCCGCCGGGTTCGGCCGGCGCTCCACCCACCCTGCCTTCTGCAATCGGTCGATGCGCGCGGTCATCCCGCCCGACGACATCATCAGCGCGTCGTACAGCGCCGTCGGCGTCAGCGCGAACGGCGCCCCGCCGCGCCGCAGCGTGGCCAGCACGTCGAATTCGCCCGGCTGCATCCCGTAGCGCGCGAACAGCGGATTGAGACGGTCGCGCGCGATCACGAGCGCCGCTTCCTGCAGCCGCCCCATCACCACCATCGACGACGCGTCGAGATCCGGACGCTCGGCGCGCCATTGCGCGAGCGCATGCGCGGCTCGATCCATTAACCCTCCTCGGCTCACCAGTTATCTTGACGTCGAGATAAACCGGCATTTATCTTGATGTCGAGATACTTTACATGAAAAGCGCGGCACCTCTCCGGAGCGGGCCGCGCACCGATATCGAGGGCCTTGCAATGAATCGCTTCACTTCCCCCGGATGGCGGCTTGCCGCCATCGTCCTCGTCGGGCTGAACCTGCGGCCGGCGCTCGCCGCGGTCGGCCCGCTGCTCGACATGATCCAGCGCGCGACCGGCATCAGTGACGGCGCGGCAAGCCTGCTGACGACGATCCCGATCCTGCTGATGGGCCTTGGCGCACTGAGTGCGCGGCGCCTGCAGCGCCTGACCGGCATCGCGGGCGGCGTCTGGCTCGGCGTCGCGTTGATCGGGCTCGCCTGCGTGTCGCGCATCGGCGCGCAGCATGCGTGGCTGCTGCTCGCGAGCGCGTGCTGCGCGGGCGTCGGGATCGCGATGGTGCAGGCGCTGCTGCCCGGCTTCGTGAAGGCGCATTTCGCGACGCGGATCGGCGGTGCGATGGGCGTCTATTCGACGTCGATCATGGGCGGCGCCGTGCTCGCGAGCGTCGTCGCGCCGTTCGCCGCGGCCCAGTGGGGCTGGCTCCCCGCGCTCGCGGGCTGGGCGCTGCCGGCCGGGGTGGCCGCGCTGGCGTGGCCGCTGGCCAGTCGCGGCGGCGACGCGCTCGCCGCCGGGCCGACGTCGGCGTCGAACGCGCAGCCGTCGCGCTCGCCGCGCGCGTGGCGGCTCGCGCTGTTCTTCGGCATCGCGACGGGCGCGTACACGCTCGTGCTCGCGTGGCTGCCGCCGTACTACATGCGGCTCGGCTGGTCGCCGACGGCGGCCGGCAGCCTGCTCGGCGGCGTGACGCTCGCGGAAGTCGTCGCGGGGCTGACGATCTCCGCGACGATCGACCGCCTGCCCGACCGCCGGCCCGCGCTGCATGCGGCGATCGCGTCGCTGTTCGTCGGCTTGCTGGTGATGCTGGCCGCACCGGAAGCGCTCGCGCTGCCGGCCGCGCTGCTGATGGGCGCGGGGATCGGCGCGCTGTTTCCGCTGTCGCTGATCGTCACCGTCGACCATGCGGCGACGCCGGCCGACGCCGCATCGCTGACGGGGTTCGTGCAGGGCATCGGCTACCTGATCGCCGGCTTGTTTCCGTTCGCGGCGGGCGTCGTGCGCCAGCACCTCGCGGACCTGACGCCCGCATGGATCGCGATGGCCTGCCTGTGTGTCGCGTTGTTCGCGCTGGCGGCGGGGTTTGCGCCGAAGCGGGTGCTGCACGCGGCGCGTGCGTGATCAGCCCGCGCTCGCGTACAGCGTCGAATCCGCGAACCCTTCGGCGTCGAGCACGCGCCCGATCAGGATCAGCGCGGTGCGCTCGATCTGCGTGCCCTGCACCTTGGCGACGATGTCGGCGAGCGTGCCGGTCACGCGTTCTTCATCCGGCCAGCTCGCGCGATAGATCACCGCGACCGGGCAATCGGCGCCGTAATGCGGCAGCACTTCGTCGACGATGCGGGCGAGATGGCGCACGCCGAGATGGATCGCGAGCGTCGCGCGGTGCGCGGCGAGCGAGCCGAGCGCTTCGCCTTCCGGCATCGTCGTCTTGCCCGCGAAGCGCGTGAGGATCACCGTCTGCGCGACGCCGGGCAGCGTCAGCTCGACGCCGAGCGTCGCCGCGCACGCGGCCGTGGCCGTGACGCCGGGCACGATTTCATACGGAATCCCGAGCGCTTTCAAGCGGCGAATCTGCTCGCCGATCGCACCGTACAGCGACGGGTCGCCCGAATGCACGCGCGCGACGTCCTGCCCCTTCGCGTGCGCGCCGGCGAGCAGCGCGACGATGGCGTCGAGGTCGAGTTCGGCGGTATTGACGACCTGCTCGGCGCGATGGCCGTCGAGCACGGCCGCCGGCACGAGCGAACCCGCATACAGGATCACCGGGCACGTGCGCACGAGGCGCTGGCCCTTCACCGTGATCAGCTCCGGGTCGCCGGGGCCCGCGCCGATGAAATACACCGTCATCGAAAAATCTCCGTCAATTCATGGGATGACCGGCCGCGCGGCGTCATGCGCGCGCGGCCGGATCGAGCGCGTCGATGAGCGCCGTGGCCGAATCGAACGCGCGGTCGGCGTCAGGCAGCGGCGGCCGGCGCAGCATCACGACCGGCACCCTGCGTTCGCGCGCGACCTCGAGCTTGGCTTCCGTGGCCGTGCCGCCGCTGTTCTTGCTGACGACGACGTCGATGCCCATCAGCGCGAACAGCGCGCGCTCGCCGTCGAGCGTGAACGGCCCGCGCGCGGCGACGATCTGCGCGCGGGCATTGCCGGGATGCGCGTCGAGGCAGCGCACGAGCCAGAACTGGTGCGGCGGGATCGCGTCGAGATGCGCGAGCGGTTCGCGGCCGAGCGTGAACAGCGGCCGCCTGAACGGCGCGAGCGCGGCCTCGATGCCGGCCCAGTCGTCGACCATGCGCCAGTCGTCGCCGGGTTGCGGCACCCACGGCGCGCGGCGCAGCGCCCACAGCGGCACACCCGCTTCACGCGCCGCGACGGCGGCATTCGCGCTGATTTGCGCCGCATACGGATGGGTCGCGTCGATCACGAGGCCGATGCCGGCGTCGCGCAGATAGGCGGTCAGCCCGGCCGCGCCGCCGAAACCGCCGACGCGCACGTCGCAGCGCAGATCGTCCGGTACCTTGCCGAGGCCGGCCAGGCTATAGACGTGACGGGACCCAAGCGCGCGCGCGATCTTCAGTGCGTCGCCGGTGCCGCCGAGCAGCAGGATGCGCGTGCTCATCGCGCCTCCCCGACGAAGCGGCCCTGCCGGTCGATCGCGAACATCTCGACCGCGACCGACGGCGGCACGATGTCGCGTGCGACGCGCAGCGCGTGCGCGCAAACGAGATCGCCGAGCGGCACGCCGTCGGCGCGCGCGAGCTTCAGCGCTTCCTGGCTCGTGTTCGCGGCGCGCATCGCGGCCTGCAGCGCATCGCTTGCGCCGGCCTCGGCCGCCCACTGCGCGAGCAGCGGCAGGTCGATGCTCGAATGGCGGCTGTGCAGGTCGAGATGGCCGGCCGCGAGCTTGCTGAGCTTGCCGAAGCCGCCGCACATCGACAGCCGCGCGACCGGCGCGCGCCGCAGGTGCTTGAGCACTGCGCCCGCGAAATCGCCCATCTCGATCAGCGCCATGTCGGGCAGGTGATAGTGCGCGCGCATCGCGTCTTCGCTCGCGTTGCCCGTGCACGCGGCGATGTGTGCGATGCCGTTCGCCCGCGCGACGTCGATGCCCTGGTGGATCGACGCGATATAGGCCGAGCACGAGAACGGCCGCACGATGCCGGTCGTGCCGAGGATCGACAGCCCGCCGACGATGCCGAGGCGCGGGTTCATCGTCTTCAGCGCGAGCGCTTCGCCGCCTTCGACGCCGATCGTCACGTCGAAGCCGCCCGCATAGCCGTGCTCGGCCGCCAGCGCGTCCAGGTGCGTCGTCATCATCTGGCGCGGCACCGGGTTGATCGCCGGTTCGCCGACCGCCAGCGTCAGCCCCGCGCGCGTGACCGTGCCGACGCCCGGCCCCGCATGAAACCGCACGCCGGGCGCCGCCGCGAGCGCGACGCGCGCGAAGATCAGCGCGCCGTGCGTGACGTCCGGATCGTCGCCGGCATCCTTGATCGTGCCGGCTTCCGCACCGTCGGCGGTGGCCCGGCAGAACGCGAGCCGCATCATCACGCGCTGCCCCTTCGGCAGCACGATCTCGACCGCGTCGTCCGCACTACCCGCGAGCAGCAGCCGCGCGGCGGCGAGCGACGTCGCGGTCGCGCAGCTGCCGGTCGTATAGCCGAAGCGTAGCGGCGTGGGCTGTTCGGGAGTCTCGTCGCGCATCACGCGTCCGTTGCGTTCGTCGTGGCCGGCGATGCGGACGTGTCGGCCGCGTCGGGCTTGCGCACGTCGTACAGCGTGACCGGCAACGGTTGCCGCCACGTATCGAAGCGGCCGAGCGGCTCGGCGTGGGCGAGCGACACGCGCGTGAGCGTGCCGCCGTGCGCATCGCGCCAGGCGGCGAGCGTCATCTCGCCCTGCAGCGTGACCGCGTTCGCGACCAGCCGGCCGCCGGGCTTCAGCGTTGCCCAGCACGCGTCGAGCACGCCGGGCGCGGTCGCCCCGCCGCCGATGAAGATCGCGTCGGGCACGGCGAGCCCCGCGAGCGCATCGGGCGCGCGGCCCGCGACGAGCTGCAGGCCCGGCACGCCGAGCGCGTCGCGGTTGTGCTCGATGAAGCGCTGCCGTTCCGCATGCGCTTCGATCGCGATCGCCTGGCATGACGGATGCGCGCGCATCCATTCGATGCCGATCGAGCCGCTGCCGGCGCCGACGTCCCACAGCAGCTCGCCGGGCGCGGGCGCGAGACGCCCGAGCGTCATCGCGCGCAGGTCGCGCTTGGTGAGCTGGCCGTCGTGACGGTATGCATCGTCGGGCAGGCCGGGCGTGAGCGCGCGGCGCGGCGCGTCGGGGCCGGCCTGGCAGTCGAGCGCGACCAGGTTGAGCGCGGCCGTTTCGTCGATGCGCCAGTCCTGCGCGAGCCCGTCGAGACGCCGCTCGAGCGGGCCGCCCAGATGTTCGAACACGCTGATGCGCGTCGGCCCGAAGCCGCGTGCGACGAGTTCGGCCGCGACGGCGGCCGGTGTGCGGCCGTCGGCGCTCAGCACGAACAGGCGGCGCCCGGGCAGCAGGTGGCGCGCGAGCGTCGCCAGCGGACGGCCGACGAGCGAGACCGCGCCGATATCCTGCAACGCCCAGCCGAGGCGCGCGGCCGCGAGCGACAGCGACGACGGCGCGGGCAGTACGCGCCATTCGTCGGGGGAAAGCTGGCGCGCGAGCGTGGCACCGACACCGAACAGCATCGGGTCGCCGCTGGCGAGCACGCAGACGGGCGACGCGCGCCGCGCCAGCACGCCCGCGAGATCGAACGGCGACGGCCACGTTTCGCGCGCGGCCGGCAGCCGCGCAGGCAGCATGTCGAGATGCCGCTTCGCGCCGACGACGAGCGTCGCGTCGAGCAATGCGCGCCGCGCGCTGCGTCCGAGCCCCGCGTAACCGTCGTCGCCGATGCCCACTACCGTCAGCCACGCCGTCATGCACCCTTCCCCATCGTTCGATTTCCTACCGTGTGTTGCGATGCGCGGCGGCTGGGCCGTCGCGCGTTGATTCGTTGATGATCCCGATCCGCTCCCGCGCCGTGCTTGTCGCACGCCTGCCGGTGCGATACGGCCACGACATCAGCCGAGCGGCACGCCGACGACAAACGTCAGCAAGGCCAGAACCATCCCGCCGATCGACGCGATCAGCAGCCAGCCGAGCAGCAGCCACATCAGCGGCCGCGCCCCGCTTTTCCTGTACAGGAACGTGCCGCCCGCCACGATCGGCACGCCGAGACCGGCGAGCCCGACATTCTTCGGCCACTCGGCCGACGGCGCAAGCGGGATCAGTATGCACGCGAGCAGCATCCAGGCCGGGATGGCCAGCAGGCCCAGCGCGATGCCCATGCCGAACAGCTCCGTCCTGCCGAGTGTCATCGCGGATGCCGGCGATCGCCGGTCTAATGTCGAGCCGCCAATCGTACCATTTGCGAGATAGCGCAAAACCGGCTGAGACTGCGCTGTGACGCGGTTGCGCGGCATATCGACAATGCCGGATCGTCTCGAAAATCGGGTATCCTACGGCCGTTCGTTCGCCGGTGCCCCTCGGGGCCGAAGAGGGAACACAGGGCGCGCCACGCGCCGCTGTGGCTGCCCCCGCAACTGTAGACAGCGAGCCGATCTCCCCCTCATGCCACTGGTTCCACCGGGAAGGCCGGGAGCCGGCGCCGACCTGTCAGCCAGGAGACCTGCCGGCCAGAAAGTGCGTGCGTGCCAGTCGGCGTCGGGCGGGGTGTACCGATGCGTTGGCCGCGGCCCGACACTGTCCCGGTACCCCGTTGAGTTCCGCCCCCGTTTCGATTCCTGCGTCGCCCGTCGTGCGCCCGTCGGCCTGCCCGGGGCTCGTGCGCGTGGTCGCGGCCGCCGACGGCGGGCTGTGCCGGATCAAGCTGCCGGGCGGCCGACTCGATGCGCGCCAGGCGCGTGCGATCGCCGCCGCCGCGCGCGCCTTCGGCTCCGGCACGCTCGACGCGACCAATCGCGCGAATCTCCAGCTGCGCGGCATTCGCGACGGCGCGGCCGACGCGCTGACGCGTGCGTTGCTCGAAGCGGGTCTCGGCCCGCCCGTCGACGCCACCTCGAAGGCAGACGCCGATGCGGCCGCGCTCGCCGCAAGCGACGACGTGCGCAACGTGATGCTCAGCCCGCTCGCCGGCCACGACCCTGCCGCGCTCGTCGACAGCCGCGCACTCGCCGCACCGCTCTTCGACATGCTGGCGCGCGAGCCGCGCCGTGGCGAGCTGTCGCCGAAATTCTCGATCCAGCTCGACGGCGGCGAATCGGTTGCGGCGCTCGACCATCCGCACGACATCTGGCTGGCCGCCTGGCGTCGCGGCGATGGTGCGGTGCGCGTCGCGGCCGGGCTGGCCGGTTGTCCGCCGGTCGCGCACGATGACCCGCCCGCCGCGGTCGATGTCGCGCCCGATCAAGGTGTCGCGCTGGTCCGCGCGCTGCTGCTCGCGTTCCTCGATCTCGCACCGGCCGACGTCACGCGGATGCGCGCGCTGCTCGCAACATGCGGCGAACGCGCGCTGCTCGAACGCGCACAGCACTACCTGCCCTTCCCGCTTGAAGCCGATCCGGCACTCGCCGGCTGGCGCCGCACGTGCACCGACCCGACGCTGCGTTTCGGCGTGCGCCCGTCGCTCGATGCGACGCGCTGCAACGTCGGCGCCCAATTCGTGCTCGGCCGGCTCGATGCCACCCAACTGGAACGGCTCGCCGCGCTGGCCGAAAGCGACGGCGACGGCACGCTGTCGATGACGCCATGGCAAGGCGTATTCCTGCATCGCGTATCGCGCGAACGCGCACCGGCCGCGCTCGATGCGCTCGCGTCGCTCGGCCTCGTCTGCGCGTCGTCCGATCCGCTGGCGACGCTCGTCGCGTGCACCGGCAGCGCGGGCTGCGCGAAGGCGCGCGCCGACACGAAGCACGATGCACGCGCGCTCGCCGCCCGCATCGGCCATGCAGTCGACGTGCACCTGACCGGCTGCGAACGCCACTGCGCGTTGCCGCATCCCGCGACGCACACGCTCGTCGCGGTTGCGCCCGCGCACTACGACCTTTACCGGCGCGACGCCGCCGCGGGCCTTGGCGCCCCGCTCGCGCGCCATCTGACGATTGACCAGGCCGCGGCCCGACTGACGGGCGCGCGGCACAGCCAGGACACCACCGATGCTTGACTACATTCGCGACGGGCACGAAATCTACCGCCAGTCGTTCGCGACGATCCGCGCCGAGGCCGACCTGTCGCAGGTTCCGCCCGACCTCGAGAAACTCGCGGTGCGCGTGATCCATGCGTGCGGGATGGTCGACGTCGTCTACGACTTGCGTTTCTCGGCCGGCGCCGGCACGGCGGGCCGCACGGCGCTCGCGGCCGGCGCGCCGATCCTGTGCGACGCGCGGATGGTCGCCGAAGGCATCACGCGTGCGCGGCTGCCTGCCGACAACCGCGTGATCTGCACGCTCGGCGAGCCCGAGGTGCCCGATCTCGCGCGCCATCTCGGCAACACGCGTTCGGCCGCCGCGCTCGAGCTGTGGCGCCCGCATCTCGCGGGCAGCGTCGTCGTGATCGGCAATGCGCCGACCGCGCTGTTCCATCTGCTCGACATGATCGACGCCGGCGCGCCGCGCCCCGCGCTGATCCTCGGTTTCCCGGTTGGCTTCATCGGCGCGGCCGAATCGAAGGCGCTGCTCGACGCCGACAGCCGCGGCGTGCCGTACGTCGCCCTGCTCGGCCGGCGCGGCGGCAGCGCGATGGCGGCGGCGGCGGTCAACGCACTCGCGACGGAGGTCGAATGACGACCGCGCGCGGACGCCTGTTCGGGGTCGGCGTCGGCCCCGGCGATCCCGAACTGATGACGATCAAGGCGCTGCGCGTGCTGCAGGCCGCGCCCGTGGTCGCGTATTTCGTCGCGAAGGGCAAGAAAGGCAATGCGTACGGCATCGTCGAAGCGCACCTGCAGGACGCGCAGACGCAGCTGCCGCTCGTCTATCCGGTGACGACCGAGGCCTTGCCGCCGCCGCTGTGCTACGAGACGGTGATCGCCGACTTCTACGACACGGCCGCCGAGATCGTTGCCGCGCACCTCGACGCGGGGCGCGACGTCGCGGTGATCTGCGAAGGCGATCCGTTCTTCTACGGCTCGTACATGTACCTGCACGACCGCCTCGCACCGCGCTACGACACCGAGGTGATTCCAGGCGTGTGCGCGATGCTCGGGGGCACCGCGGTGCTCGGCCAGCCGCTCGTCTATCGCAACCAGAGCCTGTCGGTGCTGTCGGGTGTACTGCCCGAGCCCGAACTGCGCGAGCGGCTCGCGCGGGCCGACGCGGCCGTCGTGATGAAGCTCGGCCGCAATTTCGACAAGGTGCGGCGCGTGCTCGACGCGCTGGGGCTCGCGAAGCGCGCGCTGTATGTCGAGCGCGCGACGATGGCGAGCCAGCGCATCGTGCCGCTCGACGAAGTCGATCCGATGGCGTCGCCGTATTTCTCGCTGCTCGTCGTGCCGGGGGAAAAATGGCAAGGATGACGACTCCGCCCGCGATCGTGATTCTCGGCGCGGGCGCGCTCGATACCGCGCGGCGCATCCAGGCGCGCTATCCGGGCGCGCGCGTGCATGGCCTCGCATCGCGCGTCGCGGCCGATGTGCCGTTCGACGATCTCGGCGCACATCTGCGTGAACTCTATGCGCGCGGGCTGCCGATCGTCGCGCTGTGCGCGGCCGGCATCGTGATCCGCTGCATCGCCGCCGCGCTCGCCGACAAGGGCGTCGAGCCGCCCGTGCTCGCGGTGGCGGAAGACGGCTCGGCGGTCGTGCCGCTGCTCGGCGGGCTGACGGGCGTCAACGTGATCGCGCGGGAAATCGCCGCATGCGTCGGCGTTGCGCCGGCGATCACGACGAGCGGCGAACTGCGTTTCGGCGCGTGCGTGCTCAATCCGCCGGAAGGCTATGCACTCGCGGATCTCGGCCAGGGCAAGCGCTTCGTGTCCGATCTGCTCGCGGGCGCGTCAACGCGCATCGACGGCGCGGCGCCGTGGCTCGACGATGTCGCGCTGCCGCGCGACGAAGCCGCCGCGCATGCGATCCGCGTGACCCCAGAGGCATGGCGCGGCGCGCGCGACGAACTCGTGATTCATCCGCGCAGCGTGGTGATCGGCGTCGATGCGCAGGCTATCCACGCGGATGAAGCGCTTGCCGCACGCATCGATGCTGCACTCGATTCGCAAGGTCTCGCACGGCTGGCGCTTGCCGCGATCGTTGCGCCCGCATCGGCAATCGGTGATGCCGTGCTGGAAGAAGCCGCGCACACGCTCGACGTGCCGCTGCGCTTCGTCGATGCCGATACCGATAAAGATGGCGACGCTGACGCGACAGATGATGCGGCCACCCTGCTCGGTCGCGCGTTGCGCGTCGCACACACGCTGCGTTCCACGACGAACGGCATCGCATGCGCGGTCGCGTCGCATCCGGTCGACCCCGCCACGCTCGGCCGTGCGCGTGGCCGCCTGACGGTGCTCGGCCTCGGCCCGGGCGGCGCCGCGTGGCTCACGCCGGCTGCGCGCGCCGCGCTCGCGGACGCGACCGACATCCTCGGCTACACGACCTACGTGAACATGGCCGGCCCGTTCCGCGACGACCAGCGCGTGCACGGCACCGACAATCGCGAAGAGATGCAGCGCGCCCGCCATGCGTTCGAACTCGCGGCCGAGGGCCGGCGCGTCGCGGTCGTGTCGTCGGGCGACCCGGGCGTGTTCGCGATGGCCGCGGCCGTGCTCGAAGCGCTCGACGAAGCGCGCGACCCGCATTGGGCCGCGGTCGACCTGCGCATTGAGCCCGGCATCTCGGCGTCGCTCGCGACGGCCGCGCAGGCCGGTGCGCCGCTTGGCCACGACTTCTGCGCGATCTCGCTGTCGGACAACCTGAAGCCGTGGGACGTGATCGAGACGCGCCTGCGGCACGCGGCGCAGGCCGATCTGGTGATGGCGTTCTACAACCCGATCTCGCGTGCACGGCCGTGGCAGCTCGATCGTGCGCTCGATGCCGTGCGCGCGCACCGCAGCGCCGAGACGGTGGTCGTGCTCGGCCGCGATATCGGCCGGCCGGGCGCCACGCTCACGACGACGACGCTCGGCGCGCTGCGCAGCGACCAGGTCGACATGCGCACGATGGTGATCGTCGGCTCGTCGACGACGCGGTGCTTCGCGATCGGCAACGCACGCGAGTGGGTCTATACGCCGCGCTGGTATCGCTGAACCCGGTCAGCGCGTTGGCCTGACGCCGCGTGCGTCGGCCTGCGCGGGGCCGGCTGCGCCGTCGGCGCGCCAGAACCGGTACACGAGCACGCCGACGATGGCCTGCGCCGCGACCACGAACGCGACGCAGCCGGCCCATCCCCACCGATGCCAGCCGGGCACCGGCAGGATCGAGCCGAGGCTGCCGCCGAAGTAATAGCAGGACAGGTAGATGCCGATCGCCGTCGAGCGGGCGCTCGACGCCGCCTGCGAGATGAACGTATTGGCCGACGCCTGTTCGACGAACACGGCGGTCGAGCTGAGTGCGAGGCCGGCCAGAATCACCGGCACGTGGTCGGACAGCGTGAGCAGCGCCCCGCCGATCGCGAGCGCGGCCGCGGCAAGCCCCGGCGCGCGCGGGCCGCGATGCCGCGCGAGGCGTCCTGCCAGCGGCGTCACGACCACCGCCACCAGAAACACCGCATAGATCGCGCCGATCCCGACCGTGCCGAAGTTGAACGGCGCGCGGGCCAGGCGCAGGCCGACGAACGTGAACGTCGCGACCTGCGACGCGAGCACGCATGCGCCGATCGCGAACGATGCAAGCAGCGGGCCGCGCGTGACGATGCGCCAGGACGGCCCCGCGCCGCTATCCGCAACGTGCTCGACGCGCCGCGCGATCGCGCCGGACGCCGGCAGGCTCGCGTAGATCGCGACGCCCGTGACGAGACACAGTGCCGCGACGACGTCGAGCGCATGCCGCCAGCCCCAGATCGACGTCATCAGGTTGGTCGCGAAGCGGCCGGCGAAACCGCCGAGCGTCGTGCCGGCGACGAACAGCGCGCTGATCTCGGCGGAGGTGCCGCGATCGAAGCGCTCGGCGATATAGGCGATCGACAGCGCGAAAATGAAGGGCATGACGAGACCGGCTGCAAAGCGCGCGCCGAGGAACGACACGAAACTGCCCGCATGCGCGGACCACACGACCGGCAGCGCGACGGCCACCGCCGCGAGCGAGATTGCGACGCGCCGCTCGATGCGCGCGGCCAGCACGCCGACGAACGGCGCGATAATGGCGACGGCCGTCGTGGTGGCGCTCACGCCCTGCCCCGCGCGCTCCGCGCTGACACCGAAGGTGGCCGCGAGTTCGTGCAGGATGCCCTGCGTCGAATACAGATTGAGAAACGCGGCGAAGCCGCAGAGAAAGAACGCGATGCGCGTGGTCCTGTCGTTCATCGGAGCGGCCTGGTCGTCGATACCGACAGTCTGACGAGCGCGCCGCGTGCACGCCAATACCGTTTTCACCGCCATTGATACCGGAACGACAACAATGCTCGACCTGCGCCGCCTCCGCTATTTCGTGGTCGTTGCCGACGAACTGCACTTCGGCCGCGCGGCGTTGCGCCTGCGGGTCGCGCAGCCGCCGCTGACGCGCCATATCGCCGCACTCGAAAGCGAGCTCGGCGTCCGGCTGTTCGAGCGTTCGACGCGCGCGGTGCGGCTGACGCCGGAAGGCGCCGCGTTCCTCGACCATGCGCGCCACGTTGTCAGCGCGGCCGCGGAGGCCGAGGCGAGCGCACGCAAGATCGCGCAGGGCATCGCCGGGCGGATCGTGATCGGCTATGCGAGTTCGATTCCGATGTCCGACACGTTCCCGGACGTGATCCGCGTCGCGAGCCGGACGATGCCCGACGTCGAGCTGGCGTTCCGCGAGGCGGCGACCGCGAGCCAGCGCCAGCAGATCGCGGACGGCACGATGGACATCGGTTTCGGCTGGGCGTGGCACGGTGCGCCCGGCGTGCCGGTGGCATCGCTCGTCGTGTCGCGCGAACCGCTCGTCGCGGCCGTGCCGGCCGGCGATCCGCTCGCGAGCCGTGCGAGCGTCGACGTCGCGGCGCTTGCGCACGCAACCTTCGTCACCTTTCCGCCCGGTTACGGCTCGGCATTGACCGCGGCACTGGACGACCTGTGCGCGCAAGCCGGATTCACGCCGCGGATCGGCGCGACCGCCGCACAGATCACGACGCTCGTGTCGCTGGTGGCCGCCGAGCGCGGCATCGCGATCGTGCCGGGTTTCACGGCCACGCTGCAGCGTCCGGGCGTCGTCTACGTGCCGCTCGCCGGCACGCGCGCGGTCGAGCAGATCGTGTCGTGGAACGAGCCGTTCGCGTCGGCGTGCGTCGAGCGCTTCGTCGCACTGGCGCGCTCGCTCGTCCAGCCGCCATCGGCTTGAAGCGCGACGAGCGACACGCGTCGGGCCTCACCCGGTCGATCGGAAAAATCACCCGCGTCACGCATGCCGGAACTGTGTCGAATCGGCAAGATCGTTACGTATCGGGAATCAAATAACAAAAAGAACTCCTGACTATTCACTATTCGACGCGAATCCTCCAAGATGAGCACGCCGCCGGCCGGGCATGCCCGGTCGCCCGACCGGCGGCGATACGCGGGCCAGCGTATCCCTCTTCCACTTGGAGAACACAATGCACAACAATGTGTTGCCGCGTTTCATCCCGCGCGCGCTTGCAGCGGGTTGCCTGCTTGCCGTGGCGAGCGTGTCCCAGGGCGCCGGCGTCTATGCGCCCTATGTCGACGTGACGCTCTACCCGACGCCGCTCGTCGACCAGATCGGCGTCCGGCAAGGCATCCAGCAGTTCACGCTCGCGTTCGTGGTCGCGGGCAACGGTTGTATACCGTCATGGGGCGGCGTACAGCCGATCGGCAACGGCGCGAGCGGCGGCTTGCTGACCGCGCTGTCGACGTCGATCGCGAGCTATCGCGCGAAAGGCGGCGAAGTCGCCGTGTCGTTCGGCGGTGCGAACGGCACGCCGCTGATGCAGGCGTGCACGACGGTCGCCGCGCTGGCGAGCGCATATCAGACCGTAATCGACACGTACGGCCTCACGCACCTCGACTTCGACATCGAAGGTGCGTCGCAAACGGACACGGCCGCGGTTGCGCGCAACTTCCAGGCGGTCACGCAACTGCAGGCGAGCTATGCGGCGAAAGGCAAGCCGCTGCACGTCACGCTGACGCTGCCGACGATGCCGACCGGGCTCACGCAGGACGGCCTGAACGTCGTCAACGCGGCGATCTCGAACAAGACCGCGTTCGATGCGGTGAACGTGATGGCGATGGACTACGGCCCCGCGAACCTCGACATGGGCGCGGCCGCGATCAGTGCCGCGCAGGCGCTCTATTCGCAACTCGATACGGCGTTCAAGTCGGCCGGCCAGCCGAAGACGAATGCGCAGCTCTGGCAGATGGTCGGCGTCACGCCGATGATCGGCGTGAACGACGTGCAAGGCGAAACCTTCACGCTCGCGAATGCGCAAAGCGTGCTGAACGCGGCGGTCAGCAACGGCTACGGCTTCTTCGGCAACTGGTCGGTCGGCCGCGATCAGGCGTGCCCGTCGGGCGGCACGTATGCGTCGCCGACCTGCTCGGGCGTCGCGCAGCAGCCGTACGCGTTCGCGACGATCTTCAAGCGGCTCGACGGCAAGTGGGGCACGGGCGTCACGCAGGATCCGAACTACGGCGGCGGCTCGGACGGCGGCACGCCGCAGCCGGGCGCGCCTTGGGCGGCCGGCCAGGTCTATACGGCCGGCGCGACGGTCACCTACCAGGGCACGACGTACCAGGCGCAATGGTGGACGCAGGGCGACGTGCCCGGCCAGGCCGCCGTGTGGAAGGCGGTTGGCGGCGGCACCGCCACGTGGTCGGCCACCACCGCGTATTCGGGCGGCACCTGCGTGATGTACCAGGGCGCGAAATACTGCGCGAAATGGTGGACGCAAGGCGACAACCCGAGTGCGGGCGGCGTGTGGGTGAAGTCGTGATGCGGCGTAGCGGCCGGCGCTAGGCGCGCGGCCTGCGCATCCGGGGCCGTTCACGGCGACCGCTACGGGATCGCCGGCGGACGGCCCCTTGGGCGGCCGCGCCCTGCCCGCTTTCAGCCGCGCGCGTGCTCGGCCAGCAGCCTGGCCTTTGCGTCGACGAGCAGCGCCGCATGCGTGTCGCGATGCTGGCGAATCCGCTCGGTCGGCCCGACCACCGACAGCCCGTACCAGTCGCCGTCGAGCGTCAACGCAACCGCAATGGCCGACAGCTCGGGCGCGCTCTCGCCGAAGTTCTCGGCCCAGCCGAGTTCGCGAAACCGCGTGGTTTGCGCGACGAGCGCGGGTAGATCCGCCACCGTCGCATCGGTGAAGCGCTCGAACGGCAACTGCGCGCCGAGCGCCTGCTGCGCGTCGCCGGCCAGTTCCGCGAAGATCGCCTTGCCGATCGAGTTCGCGTGCAGCGGGCGCAGTTCGCCCGGCGCGCGCGTATAGCGGATCGCCTGCTCCGACTCGACGACGTCGAGATACGTGACCGACACACCCTGGATCTTGCCGAGCACGGCCGTCTCGCGGCTCGCGTCGCGCAGCGCGACGAGATGCGGATGGACGATGTCGACGACCGGGTCGGTTGCGTCGATCGCGGCGGCGAGCGTCTGCAGGCGGCGCGTCGGGTAGTAGCCGCCGCGCTTGCGCACTTCGTACAGGTAACCGCGGCTCACGAGCGTGCGCGCCATCGCGAGGCAGCTCGACGCCGGCACATTGAGCAGGCGCGCGAGTTCGGTGAGCGGCAGCGGCCGCCGTTCGGCGGCGAACAGCTCGAACAGGTCGAGCGTGCGGGCAACGAGTTTGACGTCCATGACGAGTGCTTGAATCGGAACGGGACACCGCGCACCGGGCCGGCTGCCGGGTCGGACCGGTCAGTACGACTTCGGCAGCCCGAGCACCTTCTCCGCGATGTAGCACAGGATCAGTTGCGGACTCACGGGCGCGAGCCTCGGAATCATACACTCGCGCAGGTAGCGCTCGACATGGTATTCCTTCGCGTAGCCCATCCCGCCGTGCGTCGCGACCGCCGTCTGGCAGGCCTGGAACGCGGCTTCCGCGCCGAGGTACTTCGCGGCGTTGGCCTCCGCGCCGCACGACTGCCCCGCGTCGTAGCGCGTCGCCGCCTTCATCACCATCAGCCACGCGGCCTCGAGCTGCATCCACGCCTGCGCGAGCGGATGCTGGATCGACTGGTTCTGGCCGATCGGCCGGCCGAACACGACGCGCTCGCACGCGTACTGCGTCGCGCGGCGCAGCGCGGCCTGCCCGAGCCCGATCGCCTCCGCGGCGATCAGGATCCGCTCGGGATTCAGCCCGTGCAGCAGGTAGCGGAAGCCGTCGCCTTCGTTGCCGATCAGATCGCCTTCCGGCACGCGCAGGTTGTCGATGAACAGCATGTTCGAATCGACCGCCTTGCGGCCCATCTTCTCGATCTCGCGCACCTCGACGCGCGAGCGGTCGAGGTCGGTATAGAACAGGCTCAGCCCGTCGGTCGGCTTCGCGACCTGGTCCAGCGGCGTCGTGCGCGCGATGATCAGCATCTTGTTCGCGACCTGCGCGGTCGAGATCCAGATCTTGCGCCCGCTCAGCACGTAATGGTCGCCGTCGCGGCGCGCCTGCGTGCTCAGGTGCGTGGTGTCGAGGCCCGCATCGGGTTCCGTCACCGCGAAGCACGCCTTATCGCGCCCGGCGATCAGCGGCGGCAGGAAGCGCGCCTTTTGCGCGTCGGTGCCGAACACCTGCACCGGATTCAGCCCGAAGATGTTCATGTGGACGGCCGACGCGCCGGACAGGCCGGCGCCCGAGGCGCTGATCGTGCGCATCATCAGCGCGGCCTCGGTCATCCCGAGCCCGGCGCCGCCATGGGCCGGGTCCATCGCGATGCCGAGCCAGCCGGCCTCGGCGAGCGCCGCGTGGAAATCGGCCGGAAACCCGCCCGCTCGGTCGCGTTCGAGCCAGTAGTCGTCGCCGAAGCGCGCACAGATTTTCTCGATCGCGCTTTCGATCGCGCGCTGGTCATCGGTCAGGTCGAACTGCATGGCATGCACTCCTGGAAAAGGCCAAGCGGCTACGCCGCTTTCAAGAAGGAAAACGCCCGGCGGCGTCGAGGCTTGCGCTCCGACGCGCGTCCCTTGCGGGATCGCCCTCGCGGAGCGCAAGCACGAAGCAGCAGGTCCCGGGCGCTCACAACGGAAACACGCCCACGATCACCGCGGCGAACACCATCAGCACGGTGGCGGCGAACAGGAACGGAATCGTGAATTTTTGGTGCTCGGCGAGCTCGACGCCGGTCAGGCCGACGATCAGGAACGTCGCGGGCGTGAGCGGGCTGACCGGAAAGCCCGTCGTCATCTGGCCGAGCAGTGCTGCCTGCGCCATCTGGATCGGCGGCACGCCGAGCAGCTTCGCGCTTTCCGCGAGCACCGGCAGCACGCCGAAGTAGAACGAATCGGGGTCGAACAGCAGGCTGAGCGGCATCGACAGCAGTCCGAGCACGAACGGCATGTGGCGCGCGTGCTCGACCGGCACGTGCGCGACGACCACGTCCGCCATCGCCTTCAGCATCCCGGTGCCGGACATGATGCCGGTGAACGCGCCGGCCGCGAGCAGCACGCTCGCCATCATCAGCGCGGCCTTGGCGTGCGCGTCGATCCGCTCGCGCTGGGCCTGCACGTCCGGGTAATTGATCACGAGCGCGGCGACCGTGCCGAGCATGAACATCACCATCGGGTCGACGATGCCCGCCACGAGCGTGACGAGCACGACGAGCGTCAGCCCGAGATTGATCCGGAAGCGCTCCGGCCGGCGCAATGCGCGCTCGTCGTCGGTCAGCGCCCGCGGCGCGATCGCGAGCGACGCCGCGCCGGCACGATCGAGCCCGAGCCGCTTCGCCTCGCGCACGCCGAGCACGTAGGCGGTGCCGAACACGAACACGAGCCCGACGATCTGCACCGGAATCATCGGCATGAAGATCGCGGAGCCGGGAATGTGCAGCGCCGCCGATGCGCGCAGCATCGGCCCGACCCACGGCAGGAAATTGACGCCGGCCGCCATCGACGCGACGCACGCGAGGATGCGGCGATCCATCCCGAGCCGCGTATAGAGCGGCATCATCGCGGGCAGCGTGACGAGAAACGTGACGGCGCCCGAGCCGTCGAGATGGATCAGCAGCGCGAGCAGCGCCGAGCCCATCACGATACGCGGCGGATGGCAGCCGATCACGCGCAGCACGCCCGCGATGATCGGATCGAGCATCCCGGCGTCGGTGAGGATTCCGAAAAAAAGAATCGCAAAAACGAACATCCCGGCGATCGGGCCGATGTTCTGCACGCCGTGCACGATGAACTTGCCGGTCGCGAGCCCGAACCCGGCCGCGAGCGATGCGGTCACCGGCACGACGATCAGCGCGACGAGCGGCGACAGCCGCTTCGTGATGATCAGGCCGAACAGCGCGACGATGGCGATCGCGCCGATCCATGCAAGCATGATGCGTCTCCTCTTCAGCCGGTGCGCGCGTCGTCGCCCGGCGTGGTATTCGAGTGGCCGTGCGGCGCCGTCGGGCGCGCGGCACGGCCGGCGGCCACGATGCCGGTCAGTCCCGGTGCGTGTCGTGGTCGTGGTCGTCAGCGTTGGCCGCGGCGTCGGCAAACACCTGCGCCGCGTGTTCGTTCAGCGCGGGCGGCGGCCGACGGTACGTGGCCGGCGTGCGGCCGAGCTTGATCGGCGACGCGATGCCGCGATGCCGGCCCAGCTCGACCTTCATCTGCCGATGCGCGACATGCGGATGGTCGAGCGCCGCATCGAGCCCGAGCACCGGCGCGCACGGCACGCCGCGGCGCATCAGCTGCTCGGCGAGCGCCGCGCCGTCGTGTCCGGCCAGCGCCGTTTCGAGCAGCGTGCGCAGCGCGGCGCGGTTCGCGCTGCGCGCGCGGTTGTCCGCGAAACGCGGATCGTCGAGCAAGTCGCGCGTGCCGAGCACGTCGCACAAGCCCGCGAACTGCCCGTTGTTGCCGACCGCCAGAAAGATGTCGACGCTCGCCGTCGGAAAGCTGTCGTACGGCGTGATGTTCGGATGCGCGTTGCCGGTGCGCACGGGTGCTTTCCCAGAATGGAAGAAGTTCGGCGTATGCGGATGCAGGATCGACAGCGCGCAGTCGAACAGCGTCGATTCGACGAACTGGCCGCGGCCGCTCGTGTCGCGCTCGCGCAGCGCCATCAACACGCCGAGCGCCGCGTTCAGCCCGGTGACGAGATCGACGATCGGCACGCCGACCCGCAGCGGCGCGCCGCCGGCCTCGCCATTGACGCTCATCAACCCCGCGAGCGCCTGCACGGCCGCGTCGTAGCCGGGCAGCCCGCCCAGCGGGCCGTCCGCGCCGAAGCCCGACACGCGGCAATGGACGAGGCGCGGAAACCGCGCATGCAGCGCGTCGAAGCCGAGCCCCCAGCGCTCCATCGTGCCGATCTTGAAGTTCTCGACGATCGCGTCCGCGTGGTCGAGCAGGCCGAGCAGCCGCTCGCGGTCGGCCGGTTGCGTCAGGTCGAGCGCGATCCCGAGCTTGTTGCGGTTCACGCCGAGGAAGTACGACGCGGTATCGCCGTCGAACGGCGGGCCCCAGGTGCGCGTCTCGTCGCCGGACGGCGGTTCGACCTTGATCACCTCCGCGCCGTGGTCGGCCAGGATCTGCGTCGCATACGGGCCACCCAGCACCCGCGACAGATCGATGATGCGCAATCCCGCCAGCGCGCCCTGCTGCTCGTGTTCCGCCATGCGTCCCGCTCCTGGTTCCGGTTGATCGGACAGCCGGTCCCGGCAGGCCCGGCGCGTAGGCGCGAGCTTCCGGATTCGGCAAATAATTCTTGTATGTGAATTTATATTCACACTCAGGAAATTCGTTGTCAACCCCGGCGGCACCCTGAGGCGAAGCGAAAGACGCCGCCGTGTGCAAGTCGGGGCGACACCGAACACGGGCCGGTTGCGGTGGCATCCCGCCTTTCGTTAAGCTGGCGGGCAATCTTCATCTCAAAAAAATCGGACGGATCATTCATGAAACGGATGCTGCTGGCGGCCTTCATGCTGGCGTCGACGCTGGGCGTCGGACATGCGCAAACCCAGACGTTCCACTTCGGCGAAGGACAGACCGGGATGCCGGGTGGCGCGCCGCAGTCGGCGTCACCGACCGCACGGCCCGCGCCCGCGCGCCGGCACGTCACGCCGCCGCCGTCCCACCATCGGCGGGCCGTTCACAAGCGTCGCCAGTCGCGCCACGTGAAGCCCGCGCGCAGCGGCATCTATACGCACGCGTGACTCGGCGTTTGCCCCGCGAGGGCGTGCATGGAACTGTCATGAACGGCCGCTAAGATCGGTGCGGCTGCCTCTACGCCGTGGTGGCGGCTGCCGAGTCACGTGCCGCCGACACGCATTTTCTCCACGATTCAGCACCTGTTTGACCGAACATGCGTACCGGGCTGGACACTCTCGCCGTCATCAAGGAACGCGCCACGATCGTGTGCCGTCAGCGCAGCAGCGTGCTGCTGGTCGCCCGCACCGCGTCGCGCTGGTCGCTGCCCGGCGGCACGATCCGGCGTGGCGAGACGCCGCTCGATGCCGCACTGCGGGAGCTTGCCGAGGAAACGCGGCTGGAGGGGCTCGCGCTCGACTACGCGGTGCAGTTCGGCGGGCTGACGAAGCTCCATCACGTGTTCGTGGCCGACGTGCCGGCGCACCTGACGCCGCGCGCGAGCAACGAGATCGCGCGCTGCAAGTGGTTTACCGTCGACCGGCTCGACACGCTGCGTGCGAGCGTGCCGACGCGCAAGATCATCGAGCTGCTGCGTCTCGACTGTTTCTCGGCGATCGCAAGCGGCCGGCTGCGCTGACGTCGATAGCGCTCGCGCCGGTCATGCGCGCAGCAACGGGCCGGCTTTGCGTTCGAGCAACGTGACAAGTTCCGGCTGCATGTAGGCGTACCGGTCGGGAATATCGAGGCACACGATCTTCTTGTCCCGCAGATGCGCACCGAATTGCGCTGCCAGCCGCGCCTTGTGCGCCCGCTCCATCACGAATACGACATCGGCCCAGTCGAGCTGCTCGGCGGACACGCGCGTGTCGGCATCGGGCGCGAGGCCCGCGGAGTCGGTTTCGACGCCCGGCCATGCGGCGAACACCGCTTCGGCCGTCGGGCTGCGCAGCCGGTTGCGGCTGCAGAGGAAAAGTGCCCGCGTCATGTCGCTTCGCGGTTGCCCGGCGGCTGCCCGCTCAACCTTGCGGAATCGTGCCCGGCCGGACGTACGCGAGCATGTGCGGCACGTAGTCGGCCTTGCCGAGTTCGACGCCGTGGTGGCGCAGGATTGCGTAAGCGGCGATCGCGTGGAAGTAGAACTGCGGCAGCGCCCAGTCGCGCGCGTACTGCTCGCCCGTCATGTCGAACGCGATCCCGTTCGGCATCTCGAGCGCGATCGGCCGCGCGGCACCGCCATCGAGCGCATCCGGCGCGAGGTCGCCGAGAAACGTGAGCGTGCCGGCGACGATCGCCTGCGCATCGGCGAGCGTGCCGGGCTGCGCATCCGCATGCCATCCCGCCTCGCGCAATGCGAGCAGTGCGGCCGGCAGCGGTTCGCCGCGCAGCCGGTGGACGGGCTCCATCGCCTGGAAGCACGAGAAGCGCACCTGTGCCGCGAGCGGATACATGTCGGGCGCCAGCTTCAGCGACATCGCCGCGTCGGGCGCGTCGCCCGCGGCCTGGCGGTGTGCGGCAGCCTTGTCGAGCCACGCGGACTGCGCGCGCAGCATCTGGGAGAAGGTCGGAACGAGAAGTTGAGTCGGTGACACGCGTGCGCTCCTATGCTGTGTTGTGGTTTGCGCCACGATAGCAGCGTAGGGACAAACCTGCATCCTCGCAGGGGCGATGCGCGCGATTGATTGCGGATTCGGCGATATAGCGCATGGCGCGCAGGTGTCGCCCCGCGCAGGGCGATCACGACACGCGGCGGCCGCGACACCACCTCAAGGCTTGCCCTGTCGCGCCAGGAACCGGTCGAACTGCGCGGCAAACGCCTTGCCGTCGCGTGCGCTGAACGGCGCCGGCCCGCCCGTGTCGATGCCCGCGCTGCGCAACTGATCCATCATCGCGCGCGTCGACAGGCGTTCCTCGATGTTCTCGCGGCTGAACCAGTTGCCGCGCGGGTCGAGCGCATGCGCGCCCTTGTCGAGCACGGCGGCGGCCAGCGGAATGTCGGCGGTGATCACGAGGTCGCCCGCTTCAACCAGCTCGACGATGCGCGCATCGGCCACGTCGAAACCGGCCGGCACCTGCACCGCCTTGATGAACGGCGACGGTGGCGTGCGCAGAAACTGGTTCGCGACCAGCGTCACGCAGATTTCTGCACGACGCGCGGCGCGAAACAGCATGTCCTTGATGACGGCGGGACACGCGTCGGCATCGACCAGTACTTGCATGGCGGTTTTTCCAATGGATTGAAGCAGAAGCGGCGATCATAGCGCACCGCCGGCCGGCCCTCAGCCGGCGCGGCCCGTGCACAGCGCGTCGGCCGTCACCCACTGCGCGCCCCACGCGTCGGCCAGCCGCGCGCCCTGCCCGATCCGGACGGCCGCGTCGTCGAAGTCGACGAACACGACGTGATCGGCCGCCGCGGGTTTCGCGGGCGTCTCGCGCGTGCGGCCGTCGGACAGCACCCACAGCCAGCGCTGCTTGGCCGGCTCGCGCCGCGCCGCGCGTGCGAGCAATTGCGCGGCGGCCGCGATGCCGTCCGCGAGCGGCGTGCCGCCGCCGCCTTCGACCGGCTCGAGCCAGCGCGCATTCCACCAGCGCGGCACGGCCGGGCCGAAGCGACGCGTGGCGCCATGGCCGCCGAAACAGATCAGCGCGGTTTCGACCCGGTCGCGCGCGGCCTGGTCGAAATACGCGACGATCAGCCCCTTCGCCAGTGCGAGCCGCTCGTGCGACAGCATCGACGCCGAGCAGTCGAGCACGAAGCAATGCAGTGCGTGCGGCGTGCCGGCGCGTTGGCGGAAGCGCAGATGGTCGCGCTGCAGCGGGCCGCCGCGCTTCGCGGCGAGCGTCGCCGGCCACGCCACGGCCGTGCCGGCGCGCACCGTGCCCGGCACGCGCGCGGCCGCGCCTGATTGCCATCGAGGACCGCGAACGGTGTTCGCGGCGGCGCCGGCTCGATGGCTCAGCGTTTTTTTAGCGGCAGCGGCACCACGCCTTTCACGTCGCGCAGGCCGGCCGGCTCGGGCGGCAGGTAGCCCCAGTCGCCCTGCGATGCCGCGGCGTCGTTCTTCGTCACATCCGACGAATCGTCGGGGCGACCGCGCGTGTCAGGCGTATCGGGCGCAGAGCGACCGTCGCGTTCGTCGCTGGGTTGCTGCGCGCCGGACGATGGCGGCGGCCCCGCGTGGCGCCGATGCCGCAGCACCGCGTCGGCCACCCGCTCCACATGCGACACCGTTACCGCATCGGCCTGCTCCAGCGCGGCAAGCGCACGCGCCGCGCGCAGCATCACGAGATCGGCACGCAGCCCGTCGACGGCCGCGTCGATGCACAGCGCACTGACGCGCGCATGAACCGTATCGTCGAAATCGAGCGTCGCGAGCCGTGCGCGTGCTGCATGAATCCGGTCGCCGAGTTCACGTTGCGCGGACGCATGACGGGCGCGGAATGCATCCGGATCGAGATCGAATGCAAGCCGCGCCTTCACGATCCGCCCGCGCTGCGCGGCGTCGAAGCAGTTTTCCAGCTCGACCATCAAACCGAAGCGGTCGAGCAACTGCGGACGCAGTTCGCCCTCCTCCGGATTCATCGTCCCGATCAGCACGAAGCGCGCATCGTGCGCGTGCGATACGCCATCGCGCTCGACGATGTTCACGCCGCTCGCGGCGACGTCGAGCAGCGTATCGACGAGCCCGTCGGCGAGCAGGTTCACTTCGTCGACGTACAGCACGCCGAGATGGGCTCGCGCAAGCAGGCCCGGCCGGAAGCGCACGCCGTTTTCGGCGAGTGCATGCGCGAGGTCGAGCGTACCCGTCACCTGCTCGTCGCTCGCCGACAGCGGCAGCGTGACGAACTGCCCTTCGGGCAACAGCTCCGCGAGGCCGCGCGCCGCGGTCGATTTCGCGGTGCCGCGCGGCCCGCTCACGAGCACGCCGCCCAGCGACGGGTCGATCGCGGCGAGCAGCAGCGCCTGCTGCAGCGCATCCTGCGCGACGAGCGCCGCAAACGGAAAAACCGCGCGGGCGCGGTGCGTCGTCGGATCGGTCATCGCCGTCCCCCTTCCTGGAGTTGTTCGCTCGCGAGCCAGACCGCTTCGATCCGTTCGCGATAGTCGCCCGGCTGCTGCCACAGGCCACGCTGCATCGCCTCGACGAAGCGTTCGCAGATGCCGTGCAGCGCCTTCCGATTGTGGCGTTCGAGGAACGCGCGGGTGGCGTCGTCGAACAGATACGCGTCGGCCACGAGCGCGTATTGATGGTCGGACAGCACGCGCGCGGTCGCGTCATAGCCGTACAGGTAGTCGACCGTCGCGGCCAGCTCGGCCGCGCCCTTGTAGCCATGGCGCTTCACGCCGTCGAGCCATTTCGGGTTGACGACGCGCGAGCGGATCACGCGCGCGATTTCCTCGCGCAGCGTGCGCATCTTCGGCGCGGCCGGGTTCGCGTGGTCGCCGTGGTAAATGCTCGGCTGCTGCCCGGACAGGTGCCGCACGGCCGCCGTCATCCCGCCCTGGAACTGGTAGTAGTCGTTCGAATCGAGGATGTCGTGCTCGCGGCTGTCCTGGTTCTGCACGACGACGTTGATCGTCGCGAGCCGCTCGCCGAACACGTCGGGCGCCGCATCGCCCGCGCTGTTCTGTGCGTACGCATGGCCGCCCCACTGGCGGTAGGCATCGGCGAGATCGGCGTCGGTCTGCCAGCGGCGCTGGTCGATCAGGTCCTGCAGGCCCGCGCCGTAGCTGCCCGGCCGCGCGCCGAATACGCGCCAGCCGGCGCGGCGTCGCGCTTCGTCCGGCGCCACGCCCTGCGCGACCCATTTCTCGCGTTCGCGCTCGATGCGCGCGCGGACCGGATTCAGTGCCTCGGGTTCGTCGAGCGCGGCCACCGCCTGCACGGCCGCGTCGAACAGGTGCATCAGGTTCGGGAACGCGTCGCGGAAGAAGCCCGACACGCGCAGCGTCACGTCGATGCGCGGCCGGTCGAAGATTTCGATCGGCAGGATCTCGAAGTCGGTCACGCGATGGCTGCCGTGCGCCCATTTCGGCCGCACGCCGAGCAGCGCGAACGCCTGCGCGATGTCGTCGCCGCCTGTGCGCATCGTCGCCGTGCCCCAGACCGACAGGCCGATCGCGCGCGGATAGTCACCGTGATCCTGCAGATGACGCTCGATCAGTTGCTGCGCGGATTTCAGGCCGAGCGACCACGCGGCCTGCGTCGGCACCGCGCGTGTATCGACCGAATAGAAATTGCGGCCGGTCGGCAGCACGTCGGGACGGCCGCGCGACGGCGAGCCGCTCGGCCCCGGCGGCACGAAGCGGCCGTCGAGCCCGCGCAGCAGCTGGCGCATTTCCTCGCTGCCGCACGCGTCGAGCGCGGGCAGCAGCGTCGCGCGGACGCGCTCGATCACCGCGAGCGTGTGCGGCCAATCGCCGGGCGGTGTCGAATCCGTGCCGGTGTTGCCGCCGTCCGCTGCGCACAGCCCGTCGAGCCAATGCTGCGCGAGCCGTTCGAGCCGCTCGCGCGTGTCCCCCGCATGGCGCCACGGCGATGCGTCGAGCGCCAGCAGGATCGCCGGACGCGGGCCAGCCCACGGCGCGGCCCAATCGGCCGCGAGCGGATCGAAGTCGTCGCCGAGTGCGAGATCGCGCGCCAGCGCACCGATCAGCCCGGCGCGTGCGCGCTTGCCGTCGCCGACCGGAAAGCGCGCGAGCGCGAGCAGCGTGTCGCGCCGCTGGCGATCGATCGGCGATTCGCCGAACACGTGCAGCCCGTCGCGGATCTGCGCTTCCTTCAGTTCGCACAGCCACGCGTCGACGCGCGTGAGCAGCGCATCCTCGTCGCCCGCGTCGCGCGGCGGCGACACGCTCAGTTCGTCATGCAGACGATGCTCGGCGATCGTCGCGAGGATCGTCTTGCGCAGCAGCTTCGCGCGCCGCGCATCGACCATCAGCGCTTCGTAGTATTCGTCGACCTGCCGCTCGAGATCCTGCAGCGGGCCGTAGTTTTCCGCGCGCGTGAGCGGCGGCATCAGGTGATCGATGATCACCGCCTGCGCGCGGCGCTTCGCCTGGCTGCCCTCGCCCGGATCGTTGACGATGAACGGATACAGGTGCGGCAGCGGCCCGAGCGTCAGGTCGGGCCAGCACGCGTCGGACAGCGCGACGCTCTTGCCCGGCAGCCATTCGAGGTTGCCGTGCTTGCCGAGATGGATGACCGCGTCGATGCGGTACGCATCGCGCAGCCAGAAATAGAACGCGAGATACGCATGCGGCGGCACGAGATCCGCGTCGTGGTAGCTCGCGTAGTCGTTCTCGCCGCGCGAGCGCGACGGCTGGATGCCGACGAACACGTTGCCCGCGCGCCAGCCCGCGATCGTGAAGCGCCCTTGCCGCAGCGTCGGGTCGGCTTCGGGCGGGCCCCAGCGTTCGTTCAGCGCGTCGCGCACGGCCGCCGGCAGGCGCGCGAAACGCGCGACGTAGTCGGCCAGCGGGAAGCTCTGGAATGCGGGGCGCAACGCATGCACGGCCGCGTCGTTGGTCACGCCTTCGGTGAGCCGCGCAATCAGCGCGTCGCCGTCGGGCGGCAGGTCGGCCACCGTGTAGCCCGCGTCGCGCAGCGCCGCGAGCACGCGCAGCGCGGACGCCGGCGTGTCGAGCCCGACGCCGTTGCCGATCCGCCCTTCGCTTTGCGGATAGTTCGCGAGAATCAGCGCGACGCGCTTGTCGGCGTTGTCGAGCGTGCGCAGCCGGCACCAGCCGCGCGCAAGCGCCGCGACGAACGCGATCCGCTCGGCGTCCGGCTGGTAGCGCACGACGTCGACCTCGGTGTGCGGGCAGCGGTACGCGAGCCCCTTGAAGCTCACCGCACGCGTGACGATGCGGCCGTCGACCTCGGGCAGCGCGATGTGCATCGCGATGTCGCGCGCATGCAGGCCCTGGTTGTCGGCCACCCACGCGTCGCGATTGCCGCCGGACAGGATCACCTGCAGTACCGGCGCGTCGCCGGCGAGCACGTCGTGCCCGGGGCTGTCGATCGCGCCCGCCGCGAATGCGGTCGTATTCAGCACGAGCGCGACGTCGTGCGTGTCGCAGAGCTGCGTGATGACTTCGCGGCTCACCGCGTCCTTCAGCGACGTGACCGCGATCGGCAGCGGATTCAATCCTTCGTCGATGAGCGCATCGGCCAGCGCATCGAACACGGCCGTGTTCGCGGCCTGCCAGTGCGCGCGATAGAACAGGATCGCAACGACGGGCGCGCCGGGCGTCCAGCGCGGCCGCCAGTCGTCGACGCTCGCGCGGTCGCGCGCCGGGTGATACAGCGCGGCGGCCGGCAGCGGGCGCGGCAACTCGGGTTCGTCGCCGAAGCCGAGCGTATGGAACGCAATGCTGCGCAGCAGCGCCTCGGCGTTGTGCACGCCGCCTTCACGCAGGTAGCGCCACCACAGCCGGCACAGGTCGGGCGCGACGGTGCTCTTCGCGACGAGGTTCGGGTCTTCCTGCAGGTCGCCCGAAAACATCGCGAGGTGCTGCCCGCGCTTCGACGCGAGCGACACGGCCTGCTCGATCCCGTACGGCCAGTACGCCTCGCCGCCGAGATGATCGATCACGACCGACTTCGCGTGTTGCAGCACGTCGTCGACGTAGAAGTCGACCGACGCCGGCTGCCGCAGGAACGTGACGTTCGCGAGCCGCACGCTCGGGAAGCCGGCCGGCAGATGCGGCACGACGCTCGCGAGCAGCGACAGCGTCGTGTCGGCCGAGCTCAGGATCACGATGTCGGCCGGTTGCTGGTCGATCCGGACGACACCCTGCGTATCGTCGACGAAGCCGCCCGGCGTGGTGCGCAGCAGATGCATCGTGCGTTACGCCTGTTGCGGCTCGGCCGCGCACGCGGCGTCGAACGCGCGTTGCAGCGCGGCTGCGTCGAGATCCTCGCCGATCAGCACGAAGCGGCTCGCGCGCGTTTCGCCGTCCTGCCAGCGACGGTCGAAATAGCTGTCGAAGCGGCGGCCGACGCCCTGGATCACGAGCCGCATCGGCGCGCCGGGCAGCGCGGCGAAGCCCTTTGCACGGTAAATCGTGTGCGCTTCGACGACGCGTTGCAGCGCGGCGATCGTCGCTTCGCGCGTGCCGGCGTCGCCCGACACGACTACCGAGTCGAAATCGTCGTGATGGTGATCGTGATCGCCGTCGTCGGCCGAGCCGTGATGGTCGTGACGCAGGTGGATCGTGTCTTCCGATGCCGATTCGAGGCCGAGCAGCATCGCGAGGTCGAGCTCGCCGCGCGTCGCGCGCACGATCTTCACCTGCGGCGGGATCTCGTCGCGAATCGCGGTTTCGATCTGCGCGAACTCGGTGTCGCCAACGAGATCGGCCTTGTTCACGATCACGAGATCGGCGGACGACAGCTGATCGGCGAACAGCTCGTGCAGCGGCGATTCGTGGTCGAGGTTCGGATCGGCGCGGCGCTGCGCGTCGACGGCTTGCGGATTTTCCGCGAACTGGCCGCTGGCGGCCGCCGGCCCGTCGACCACCGTCACGACCGCGTCGACCGTGAAGCTGTTACGGATCGTCGGCCAGTTGAACGCCTGCACGAGAGGCTTCGGCAGCGCGAGGCCCGACGTCTCGATCAGCACGTGGTCGATGTCCGCGCGGCGCTCGACGAGCGCTTCCATCACCGGGTAGAACTCTTCCTGCACGGTGC
The DNA here is from genome assembly GCF_020420065.1 of Burkholderia sp. AU31624. Lineage (NCBI taxonomy): Bacteria > Pseudomonadati > Pseudomonadota > Betaproteobacteria > Burkholderiales > Burkholderiaceae > Burkholderia > Burkholderia sp. AU31624. The sequence goes on along the minus strand of NZ_JAIZRT010000011.1, from coordinate 169,354 downwards.
AGCACAGGCAGCCGTTCGCGAGTTCGTACAGCTGGCCCGCCGCTTCGCCCTGCGCGCCATCGGCATCCTCGCAGCCGATGCCGCAGCCCTTGAGGATTTCGCCGTCGATGCCGAGCTCGCCGAATTCGTTGACGATCACCGCGATGCGGCGGCCTTCGGCGTGCTGCAGGATGTGGCGCATCAGCGTCGTCTTGCCGCTGCCGAGAAAGCCCGTGACGATCGTGACGGGAAGCTTGCGTAGGGTCATGGTAGGTCCTGTGTCGAAAATGGAATCAGCCCGGGATCGTCGCGTCGAGGGCGGCGTGGCAGTTCATCTGGCGGATCGCGGGCATGCCGCCGCGCGGTCCGCACGGACAGTCGCGGGACGGGCGGGACGACGAATCGGACATGGTGCTTCCTTGCGAACGGTCGACATCGTGAATGCCAACACGGCTGCCGCTGGCCCGGCTCGCGCTGCCTGCCATTCGCCACGCCGGTCGGCCGGCGCGGGTTCGCGCGGGGACGGATCGGTGGAGGAAGCGGGCAATACGCGGGCGTCGGGCCGGCTGCGGCCGTGGACGATGCGCCGCCTCCCCGCGGCGCTGAACCCCAACGTTTCGGCCGGTATCCGGGCTGACGAACACGCCGCTTCGCCTTCCCGGATGCGCGGCATCCAGTGGCGGTCGTCCGCATGCACGCGGCATGCGGCGAAGCGGCGTTGCGTGGCGCTTCTCGCGCGACGCGTTCGCTTACCGTTGCGGGGGCAGCACAGGTTGGCTCGACTGCGGCGCAGGCAGGCTCCCTGTTTCCCGTTTAACTGCGCGCACCGGAGCGGCGCGCGCGAGCACCAAAACGCGTGCGAGTGTAGGCGGCGGTGCGGGGAGCGTCAAGGCGGAGCGGGCCGCCGGGCCCGGTTCGGGATGACCGCCGCGCGTGGCCGGAAGCCGTGCGCGGCGGTTCGCGCGGGGGAGGCGCTGTGCTATCGTAGCGCCGCGTTCGGTGCCCGCATGCGCATTCCGCGCGTGCAGTTAAACGGGAAACAGGAGGCGGACCCCCGCCCGGCCTGTGCTGTCCCCGCAACGGTACGCCGCCCGCGCGACGCGCTTCCCCGCGCACGCGCCCAGGCCGCCCACGATGCCACTGCCCGTCAACCGGGCGGGAAGGCTGCGGCCTGGCAAGCGGCCAGCCCGGATACCGGCCGACGCAAGGGGCGAGCCCGACGCTCGCCGAACGCCCGATCCGCGGGGGACGGATGAGGTGCGCATTCCGCCCGCGTCCGCGCGGGCTTCGTTCGATCCATCATGGTTGACCTGTCCGCTGGCCGCCGCCGCGCCGCCCGCCTGCCCTATTCCCTTGTTTCGACACGGTGTGCGCCGTGCCGCGTCCGATGAGCCGCGCCTGGCTCGTCGGCGCCGGCCCCGGCGACGCCGACCTGCTGACGCTCAAGGCCGTCCACGCGATCGGCGCGGCGGACGTGCTGCTCGTCGACGATCTCGTGAATCCCGACGTGCTGCGCCATGCGCGCGCCGATGCGTACATCGAGCACGTCGGCAAGCGGGGCGGTCATGCGTCGACGCCGCAGGAGACGATCGTCGCCGCGATGCTCGCGCATCTGCGCGCGGGGCGCAGCGTCGCGCGGCTCAAGGGAGGCGATCCGTTCGTCTTCGGCCGCGGCGGCGAGGAGCTGGCCGCGCTCGGCGCGGCGGGATTCCCGGTCGAGGTCGTGAACGGCGTCACCGCGGGCATCGCCGCGCCGGCCGCGATCGGCATCCCGGTCACGCAGCGCGGCGACGCGCAGGGCGTGATCTTCGTCACGGGCCACGGCGCGGGCGCCGACGAACCCGACTGGCGCGCGCTCGCGGCCACGCGCATGACGATCGTCATCTACATGGGCATCCGCCGGCTCGACGCGATTGCCACCGCGCTGCGCGATGGCGGCCTGCCCGGCGAGACGCCGTGCGCGGCGATCGAGCATGCGACGCGCGCCGAACAACGGCACGTGCTCGCGACGCTCGACACGCTCGTCGAACGCATCGGCACCGCCGGTATCGGTTCGCCGGCGATCGTCGTGATCGGGCGCGTCGCGGCGTTTGCCGACGATCCCGCGGTACGGGCCGCGCTCGGCGGCGGCGCATGATGCGTGTCGCGCTCGGCATCGGTTTCCGTGCAGGCGTGACGGCCGCGCAACTCGATGCCGCGATCCGCGCGGCGCTGATGCTTTACCCGGCCGCCGAACCCGCGCTCGTGGCCACGCTCGCCGACAAGGCGCGTGCCCGCGCGCTGCGCACGCTGTGCGCGCAGCGCGGCTGGCCGCTCGTCGCGTTCGATGCGGCGCAACTCGCGAGCCGCCCGGAACTGGCCGCGAGCGGCCCGTCGGCCGCCGCGCTCGCCCGCTTCGGCGTCGCGGGCGTGGCCGAGCCGTGCGCGCAGCTCGCGGCGCCGCACGGCCGGCTGCTGGGCCCCAAATCCATCCGGGACGGCGTGACGGTCGCACTCGCCGGCCCGCTCTGAACCCTTTGTTTCGCTTTCTTTCGACAGGACGAATCCGATGAAAACCGACGCCGAATCCCATCAACGGATGACCGAACGCCGCCGTGCCGGCCACGAGAAGAAGCAGGCCGCCGCCGTCAACGAAAAGGGCCTGCTGATCGTCAACACCGGCAACGGCAAGGGCAAGAGCACGGCCGCGTTCGGCATGGCCGTGCGCGTGCTCGGCCACGGCATGCGGCTCGGTGTCGTGCAGTTCATCAAGGGCGCGCTGCACACGTCCGAGCGTGACTTCCTCGGCGCGGTGGCCGAATGCGATTTCGTGACGATGGGCGACGGCTATACGTGGAACACGCAGAACCGCGACGCCGACATCGCGACCGCGCGCAAGGGCTGGGACGAGGCGCGCCGGATGATCGAGAGCGGCGATTACCGGATGGTGATCCTCGACGAGCTGAACACGGTGCTGAAGTACGAATACCTACCGCTCGACGAAGTGCTCGCGACGTTGACCGCGCGTCCCGAGTCGGTGCACGTCGTCGTGACCGGGCGGCATGCGCCCGATGCGCTGATCGACGCGGCCGACCTCGTCACCGAAATGCGGCTCGTCAAGCATCCGTACAAGGAGCAAGGCGTGAAGGCGCAGCGCGGCGTGGAGTTCTGAGTATGGCCGCCTGCCCCGCGCTGTTCGTCAGTGCGCCCGCGTCGGGCCAGGGCAAGACGTCGGTGACGGCGGGCCTCGCGCGGCTGCACCGCCGGCTCGGCCGGCGCGTGCGCGTCTTCAAGACCGGGCCCGATTTTCTCGATCCGATGCTGCTGGCGCGCGCGAGCGGCGCGCCCGTGCATGCGCTCGACCTCGGGATGGTCGGCGAGGCCGGCTGCCGCGCGCTGCTGGCCGACGCCGCGCGCGAGGCCGACCTGATCCTGATCGAAGGCGTGATGGGGCTGTTCGACGGCACGCCGAGCAGCGCCGACCTCGCGGCCGCGTTCGGCGTGCCGGTCGTCGCGGTGATTTCGGCGAAGTCGATGGCGCAGACCTTCGCGGCGATCGCGTTCGGGCTCGCGCGGTTCCGGCCGGGGCTGCCGTTTCATGGCGTGCTGGCGAATCGCGTCGGGTCGGCCCGGCATGCGGAACTGCTGCAACAGGCGCTGCCCGACGACTTGCGCTGGCTCGGGCACGTGCCGGCCGATGCGGGCATCGCGCTGCCGGAGCGGCATCTCGGCCTCCATCAGCCGGGCGACATCGACGATCTCGATGCGCGGCTCGATCGCGCGGCCGACGTGCTCGCGCAAACGGCGCTTGCCGAGTTGCCGCCGGCCGTTGCGTTCGCGGAACCGGATGCAGCGGCGCCGCTGCCGCGTGCGCTTGCTGGCAAGCGGATCGCGGTGGCGCGCGATGCGGCTTTTTCGTTCATCTATCCGGCGAATCTCGCGTTGCTCGACCCGCTCGGTGCGCAAGTGCGATTCTTTTCGCCGCTCGCCGACGAACCCGTGCCGGACGACTGCGACGCACTGTTCCTGCCGGGCGGCTATCCGGAATTGCATGCGGCGGCACTCGCGGCGAATGCCGCGACCGCGCGGTCGATTCGTGCGCACGCAGCGGCTGGCCGGCCGATCGTCGCAGAATGCGGGGGGATGGTGTATCTGTGTGAGTCGCTGACCGATGTCGACGGCGTGACGACGCCGATGCTTGGGCTGTTGCCGGGTCACGCGACGATGCAGCGCCGGTTCGCGGCGCTCGGCATGCAGCAACTCGACACGCGCAGCGGGACGATGCGAGGGCATACGTTCCACTACTCGCGGCTCGCGACGCCGCTGGAACCGGTCGCGCATGCCGCGCGTCCCGATGGCGCGGCGGGCTACGGTGAAGCCGTCTATTGTTGCGATGCGATCGTCGCGACGTACATGCACATGTACTGGCCGTCGAATCCGGATGCGGTCGTGGCGTTGTTCAGCGGGGAAGCGTTGTAGATTGCTCGATGCTGCGCCGCTTGCGTCGCGTCGATCATCAGGTCAGGGTTTTTCGCGGCCCGGCGCTTCCGAACGCGAAGTCCGGATCACGGTGCCGTCGGGCGAGAAATGCGCGTTGAACATCGCGTCGCCGGATACGCCGCCCTCGGCCCAGTGCCAGCTCCACACCTCTTCATGGCTCAACGCGTATTGCGCGACCTCGGTCGGCTTGCCGAGCAGTTGTCGCACGTCGTCCTTCGACATTCCGGGCACGACCTTCGTGATGTTCGCCGCCGTCAGCGCCTGCGTGATCGACACGAGCCGGCCATCGGGCCCAAAATCGAGCATGTAGGTGCTCGTGCCATAAGGACCGCGTGGATACTCGAACCGCTGCGAGCCGTCTTCGCCCTGCCTGACCATCTCGGGCTTGCCTGCCTGACGGAGCACGTCCTCGATCGTCGAAACGCCCGGCTGCAGGTTACCGAACGCCATCGGATCGGGCTTGATCGCATTGACCGCGTCAGCCACTTTCTGGTCGTCGCACCCGGCCACCAGAACGCCGACCGCACAGGCCGTCAGCACGGTCAGAATCTGTTTTCGCATTTTCGTCCACACCTGTATTCATCGAGCCGATTCGGCGTCGCGCGCAGCGTAGCACGCGACCTGTCCCGCCGATGTCAAGGAGCGTCAAATTCACGCGCATCCCGTCGCGTCCGATGTCGCGGACGCGACGGGATGCGCACCGGGTGGCAGCTTCCGCGCCGCCGCGCCGCGGTGTCAGGTCAGGAACGTCTCCGCCAGCTTCACCCAGTACGACGCGCCGGTCGGCAGCGCCGCGTCGTTGAAGTCGTAGCCGGGGTTGTGCACCATGCAGCCGCCCTCCCCGTCGCCGTTACCGATGATCAGGTAGCAGCCCGGCCGCTTCTCGAGCAGGAACGCGAAATCCTCGCTGCCGGTGAGCGGCACCATCCCGTCGATCAGGTTCGCGTCGCCCACCCACTCGCGGGCGACGTTGCGCGCGAACGCGGTCATTTCCGCATCGTTGACGAGCACCGGGTAGCGGCGCTGGTAGTCGATCGTCGCGGTCGCGCCGAACACGGCCGCCTGCGCATGCACGACTTCCTTGATGCGCGTCTCGAGCAGGTCGCGCACCTCCGGCTTCAGCGCGCGCACCGACAGGCGCATCTGCGCGCGATCGGGAATCACGTTCGGCGCCTCGCCCGCATGGATCGCGCCGACCGTGACGATCGCCATGTCGAGCGGCGACACGTTGCGCGACACGATCGTCTGCAGCGCGATGACGATCTGCGCGCAGACGACCACCGAATCGACCGCCTTGTGCGGCACCGCGCCGTGGCCGCCCCGGCCCTGCACGTCGACGATCACCGTATCCGACGACGCCATGAACGACCCCGGCAGGAAGCCGAACTTGCCCGTCGGGAAACCGGGCATGTTGTGCATCGCGAAGATCGCGTCGCAGGGGAACAGCTCGAACAGCCCTTCGTCGAGCATCTTCTTCGCGCCGCCGAGCCCTTCCTCGGCCGGCTGGAAAATCAGGTTCAGCGTGCCGGAGAAACGGCGCTCGCGCGCCAGATGCTTCGCGGCCGCGAGCAGCATCGCCGTGTGACCGTCGTGGCCGCACGCATGCATCTTGCCGGCGATCCTGCTCTCGTACGGCAGGCCCGTGGCCTCGTGGATCGGCAGTGCGTCCATGTCGGCGCGCAGGCCGAGACGCTGTGCGCCGCTGCCGACCTTCAACTGCGCGACGACGCCCGTGCCGCCCAGCCCGCGATGCACCGTGTAGCCCCATGACTGCAGTTGCTCCGCGACGAGGTCGCTCGTCGCGAATTCCTCGAAGCCGAGCTCGGGGTGGGCGTGGATGCGGTGCCGGATCTCGATCATTTCGTCGGCGAGGCTTGCGGGAATCACGCTGTGCGTCACGGTGTCGTCTCCTGTCCTGAGGGGAATATGCAGGCAAGGATAGTGGGTTCGGCGGCAACCGGGCAGATGGAAAGTCGTCGCGGTAGCAACCGGCGGTTGCCATATTCAGCATGATGCGCGGCACGCGCAAGCCGGCCATCCGGACGACTGCCGCGCGGAAGCCGAACGCGCAAAACTGTGTGCCACCCATCGATTTCTTGCGCATGAGGGCCCCGGTGACTATCGTTCAGAATCAAAAAATAGTTCTGATACATCAATATCTTGCGAATTCTTGTTCACTTTTTGACGATTGTACATTTTTTGTGTACGCTGACAAAAAGGTGAACAAGCGATTCCCTTTGATGCCCGTGAACACTTCCCTCTCCGTGTCGGAACAGCACGTGCTCGACGAAGCCTGCGCCGCGTTCGAAAACGCGACCCGGCGCTTTCGTGCCCGGCCCGTGCGTGTGCCGGCCGCCTGCAAGGCGCGCGCCGACGCCATGATCCGCTTCGACGTTGCCGGGCAGGCATTCGAGATGCCGGTCGTCATCAGCCTGCGCGTCGAATCGCTGGCGGGCGCGCTCGCGGAATTGCGCCGCCGCGGCGACACCGCAGCGCCCGGCGAACGGTCGCTGATGCTGGTCGCACCGTATCTTTCGGCGGAACTGGCCGCCGGCCTGACCGAGCAGGGCATCCCGTTTCTCGATACCGCCGGCAACGCATGCCTGATCGAACCGGAGGCGACCGTGATGATCGCGGGCCGGCCGAAGCCCGCACGCACACCGCGCCGACAGGCGTCGCGCGCGACGACGCCGAAGGGGCTGGCCGTGATGTTCGCACTCGCGACACAGCCGGGCCTGGTCGCGCAACCGTATCGGGCGATCGCCGCTGCATCGGACGTCGCACTCGGTACGGTCAATCTCGCGATGGACGACCTGATCGCGCGTGGCCTCGTCGGGCAACGCCGCAACGGCGAGCGCCTGATGCCCGACTGGCCGCGCTTCGTGCAGGAATGGGTCGCGCTCTATCCGAGCCGCTTGCGCGCGAAACTGCCGAGCCGCCGGTTTGCCAGCCTCGCGCCCGACTGGTGGCGCGGCGTAGATTTCGCGGCATTCGATGCGCGATTCGGCGGCGAGCCGGCAGCCGACCTGCTGACGCACGGCCTGAAACCCGCCGCGATCACCGTCTATACGCACGGCACCGCGTCGAACCGGCTGCTGCTTCAGGGCCGCCTGCGTCCGGACGAGCGCGGCGATGTCGAGATCGTCGAAGCGTTCTGGCCGCGGTCCGCGGAGCTTGCCTGGCGCGAGCAGGAAGTACCGGTCGTACCGCCGCTGCTGATCTACGCGGATCTCGTCGCGTCCGGCGACAGCCGCAATCTTTCCATCGCCGATCGCATCCATGACCGATACCTCGCCCAACCGCCCGCTTGAGGTCGACGCACGCCGGCCGCTGGAGCCCGCGGCGGTCGCGTTGCTGCAGGCCGTCGGCTCGGCCTGCGCGCGCCTCGACACGGCGTTCGTGGTCGCCGGCGCCACCGCGCGCGACATCCTGATGTGGCACGTGCACGGCATCCGGCCGGTGCGCGCGACGCGAGATGTCGACGTCGCAGTGTGCGCGGTGAGCTGGCCGTTTCACGCGCAACTCGTCGAGGCACTTGTCGCGACCGGGCAGTTCACGCGCGCACCGAAACAGCAGCAGAAACTGCTGTTCGAAAGCGGCGCGCACGGTTTTCGTACGGAGCTGGATCTCGTTCCGTTCGGGCCGCTCGAAACGCCTCCGGGCGAAATCGCATGGCCGCCCGACGGTGAATTCTTGCTGAACGTGCTCGGGTTTCAGGAAGCCGTGGACACCGCACAGCCTGTGTCGATCGATGCGCGCACCGTGGTACCGGTGGCCAGCCTGCCGGCACTGGCGCTGCTGAAGCTGCTCGCATGGAAGGACCGGCGTGCGCGCCAGAACAGCGATGCGTACGACCTGCTGTTCCTGCTGCGGAATTTTCACGACGCGGGCAATCGCGAACGTATCTGGGATGCCGCGCCGGACCTGCTCGAGATCCACGCGTTCCAGCCGGGACTCGCCGCTGCCGCGCTGCTCGCGCGAGAGGCGAAACGCATCGCTTCGCCGCAAACGCGTGACGCGATCCGTGCGCTGTTGTCGGACGAAGCAACTTATGCCGTGCTCGGCCAGGACCTGCTGGCACGTGCCTTTGCGCTGTTACCCGGTGAATTCAGCGATGACGCCGACCGGTATCTCGACGCATTTCGCAACGCCTTTCTCGCAGATGAACCCGCGTCGCGCGCTTGACGCGCCGATGCGCAACAGCCGAGCGATCGAACAGATCCCGAACGGCGCTCACGCCGCCCAGTCTTCGAGCGACAACCCCGCGACACGACCGAACTCGCGGCTGTTGTGCGTGACGAGTACCGCACCGGCGGCGATCGCATGGCCGGCGATCGATGCGTCGTTCGCGCCGATCGGCGTGCCGCGCGCGGCGAGATCGGCACGAATCGCGGCCGTTGCATCGACGGCCGCCGTATCCCACGACAGCACGCCGTCCAGCCGCGCAACAAAGGCCGTCACGAGTTCCGCATGCTTCGGCGACGCCTTCCTGCCGACCGCGCCGAACCGCATTTCGGCATAGGTGATTGCCGAGACGACGATCCGGTGCTGCGCATTGACGCACGATTGCAGCCGCGACAGCACCACGGGCGGCCGCTCGCGCATGATGAACGAACAGATGTTCGTATCGAGCATGTAGAGCGTGGTCACTGGCCGGACTCCGTCGGTGCGGCGCCACCGCCATCGGACAGGTCGAAGCGGCCGGACTCGATGACGGCCGGGCGTTCGGCGAGGAAGTCGGCGTCGGCCGGCGGTTCGCTCGCGAACGAGAGCCACGTGGGCCGCACCGGCCGCAGCAGCAGCGTGTCGCCTTCGCGGCGGATCTCGAGTTCCGTCACGCCCTCGAACTCCATGTCCTTCGGGATGCGGATGGCCTGGTTACGGGCGTTCTTGAAAATGGAAACGGTGCGCATGAGCCACTCCATGGGAGTACGATGCGTCCATTCTAGGCATATGCTGGCATATGTCAATGCGGGCGCGCGCGAATCGGATGTCGCGCCCCATGCTGTCGCGGATGTTTTTGCCATGTCGCGGGCCTGTCGTCGATGAGGAGAGCGATCCATTCTTCACGACGCAGGCCGCGCGGTCCATATCCCGGACGGCCGATGCCCGCGAGCCACGGTGCGGCGCGCACCCTCGCGCCGCACCCCGCCCCCGCGCCGTCACGGCAATTTGAAAGTGTCGAAGAATGTATCGCGCTCGATCACGGTGAGCGCCGCGCGCTTGTGCGGGAAGTCGAACTCCTTCAGCGTGTAGAACCCGAGCCGGTGCATGTACGCGATGTGCCGCACGTGATCGACGCGCGGCTCGCCCACGAGCCGCTGCGTGCGCGGTTCGTCGACGAACATGTAGTGCAGCACCCCGCTCCACCACGCATGCAGCTTGCCGGCGCTCTGGAAGCGCGAATCGCCGATCAGCAGATGCAGCCCGCGGTCGTAGTCGTGCGCGTCGTAGAACGGCGCGAGACGGTCCTCCTTCGCCCAGTAGAACTCGAAATAGCCGAACGGCGTGTCGTCGAAATAGCCGATCATCGGGTGCATGTGCGGATCGGCGAGCCGCTCGGCGAGATACGCCGCATGTTCGTCGCGCGTGCCGCGCTGGTCCCAGAAATGCGCGACGCGATCGAGGTTCATCCAGCCGCTGAACAGGTCCGCGTGCGCGTCGACATCGACGGTGCGCAGGCTGAACGTCATCCCGACCTGCGGCATGGTGCGTGCGTAGATCTCGCCGGCCGGCGACGGCGGCCGCACCGGGTGCCGGTGGCCGTTCGTGATCACATGGCGCAGCGGCATGCCACCCGACGCGGGCGCCTTCAGCCACGGCCGCGGGTTCTGCCAGAACGTCGCACGCGATACGGTGAAGCGCAGCGCGTCGCCGGCAACCTGCGCGCCGTCGATCACGCCCTCGCGTACCGCGCGCGCGACGTACGCCGCCACGGCTGCCGCGTCGGCGCCGCCGAGCGGCGCCGTGATCGTCGCCGCGTCGTAGCGCGTGTCGGTGTTGAACAGCGCGACGAATGCCGCGAGCAATACGTTCGGCGAGTCGTCGGGCCGCCACGCGTCGAGCGTGTGTTCGGCGACGGCCATCGCCTGCCCGGGTGCGGCGCCGTCGAGCGCGGCGGCCACTTCACCTTCGACGGCATCCGCGGCGCCGGCCGGTTTCGTCAACGTGTCTTCCATCACAGTGCTCCCGCGTCGTGGCGATCGGCGAGGACGTGCAGCCCCCGCTCGAGTGCCGGAAACAGGCTGCGCTGGAAGTTGTTCCAGCGCAGTTCGAGAATCGTGTCGTCCGGTGAGATCGGCGTGTCGAGCACATCGCAGATCACCTCGCCGGAATCGATGCCGTTGTCGACGTAGTGAAACGACGCGCCCGTCATCGTCACGGGCGCGACGGACGAGGTCGTGCCGTTCGACCAGTCGATCCGTTCGCCGCGCGCGCCGTGCAGCGCGTCGAGCGTCGCCCACGCGCCGCGCCGCTGGTACGGCGAACCGTCGGCGGTGATGCCCGGGTGGATGTTGGCGATGCGCCGGTGAAAGCGCGCGCCGGGCCGCACGAGCTCGTCGAGGATCACGAGCAGCCCGTCGAGCACGACGACGTCGGCGTCGAGTTCGAGCAGGCGCTCGAGCAGGCGGCGCTCGAACGCCTGTTTGCCAGCCACGCGCTCGCGCGCGTCGCGCGGCAGCCGCCGGTACGTCGATGCAATCGTGCAGAACAGTTCGTCGACCGGCCGGCCCTGCACCGCCAACCCTTCCGGCAGGATCCACGGACGGCCCGGCGTGCGGGCGAAGCCGTAGTCGGCGACTTTCGCGCGGTCGGCCGGCGAACCGTCGTCGTCGTCGACGATCACGCCCTTGAGCGTGTAACGCTCGCCGAGCGACGAGTCGTTCAGGCGTTCGACGAGATATTCGAGCGGCGCCTTCATGTAGCGCGTGCCGCCCCGATAAGCGACCGGCTGGCCGGCACGATCGGCCGCGCCGTTGCGCAGCGACTGGATGTAGACGAGATTTTTCTTCGGCATGGATGCGTCGTGGAAAAGCGGACGAAGGCGCCGCGGCCCGCCCGCGCCGGCCGCGAGGGCCGGCCGGCGCGACGCGGCGCGCCTCGTCACCAGTTGTATTTCGCGGTCGCGATCACGGTACGGTCGGTGCCGAACACACAGACGTTCATCGACTGGCAGCCGCTGATGTAGTGGCGGTTGGCCAGGTTCGTTCCGTTCACGGCGAAGCGCCAGTTACGCGTGTCGTAGTGCACGCCCGCGTCGAACAGCGTGACGCTCGATACCGTCAGCGAGTTGTCGGCCCCACCGGCCGATGCGCTCTGGTAACGAATGCCGCCGCCCAGGCCGAAGCCCGCGAGCGGCCCCGTGTGCCAGGTCCAGTCGGTCCACAGCGACGCCATCTGGCGCGGGCGCGGAATGTCGACCGGCCAGTTGTTCAGCGACACGTCGTTGGCCTTCACGTTCTTCACGTCCTGGTACACATACGAGGCAATCACCGACAGGTTGCGCGTGACCTTGCCGGTCGCGCTCAGCTCGATCCCGCGCGAACGCACCTCGCCCGTCTGCACCGACTTCGTGCCGGTCGGGTCCTGGCTCGGCAGCGCGGTCGTGAGCACGTTGGTCTGGTTGATCTGGTAGATCGCCGCGTTCAGCATCAGGTTCTTGCCGGGCGGCTGCCAGCGCAGGCCGGCTTCGATCTGCTTGCCGCGGGTCGGTTGCGGCAATCCGCCGCCGACCAGGTTCACGCCGATCAGCGGATTGAACGACGTCGCGTAGCTGACGTACGGCGACAGCCCGTAATCGCCCTGGTACGTGAGGCCGACGCGACCGGTGAACGCGGTGACGTTCGCCTTCGTCGACGTGCCGGCCGCGCGGTCGTCCATCCGCATGTTGACCCAGTCCTCGCGGCCGCCGAGCGTCAGCGTCCAGCGGTTCCATTTGATCTGGTCCTGCGCGTACAGGCCGAACGTGTTCATCGTCGTGTACGTGTTGGTGCGGAACGTCGAGTCGGGCGTGAACACCGCCTTCGTGACGGGCAGGTAGACCGGGTTGTAGATGTTCAGCGGCGGCGCGGCGGCGAGCCACTCGCTGTCGGTCGCGGTCTGGCGGTTGTACTGGAACCCGAGCAGCAGCGTGTGCTGGAGCGGCCCCGTGGCGAAGCGGCCTTCGAGGTTGTTGTCGATGTCGAAGCGGCTGTAGTTCATCTGGAACACGCCGGCCCAGCGCGACACGTCGGTCGTGCTGCCGTCGACGAAGCCGTTGCCGAATACCGAGCCGTTGTCGAGCGACAGGTGCATCAGGCGCGTGTTCTGGCGGAACGTCCACGCCGGCGTCAGGTTCCGCTCGAACTGATAGCCGACCGACCACTGCTTCTTGCGGTAGTAGTTGAAGTTCGGATCGCCTTCGTACACGTCCTTGTTGATCTGGCCGTTCGGGTTCGGCAGCACCGTCCCCTGCGCGGGCAGGAAGTTCGACGAGATGTCGCCCCAGTCCTGCAGATAGGTGGCCGACAGCGTCAGCGACGTATCCGCGTTCGGACGCCAGCGGAACGACGGCGCGAGCGCGACGCGCTGGTCGTTGTTCGGGCCGGTCAGCGCGTTGCCGTCGCGTGCGACGCCGACGAAGCGATACGCGTACTTGCCGTCCGGGTCGAGCTTGTCGCCGACGTCGATCATGAACTGCTTGCGCGCGTAGTTGCCGATCTGCACGCCGGCCTCGCGCACGCGCTCGCCGTCGGCCAGCTTGGTCTGCACGTCGACGATCGCGCCCGGGTCGCCCGCGCCGTACAGCACCGAGGTCGGCCCGCGCAGCACGCTGATGCTGTCGATCATGTACGGATCGACGCGCCAGCTCGCGAGGTTGATCGTGTTCGGCACCTGCAGCCCGTTCACGTACGCGGTCGGCGTGAAGCCGCGCAGCGCGGCGTACCAGTCGGAACGGTTGTCCGAGCCGTACGACGAGAAGCCCGGCACGTAGCGCAGCGCAGCGTTCACGTCGGTCGCGCCGGTCATCTCGATCTGCTGCGCGGTGACGACGTTGATCGTCTGCGGGATCTCGTTGATCGACGTGCTGGTCTTCGTGCCGGTGCGGCTGCGCTTCGCGACGAGCCCGACCGTGCCGTCTCCTTCCGAGGCCGCGTTGACGTTGATCGTCGGCAGCGTACCGGTCGACGCACTGGCCGCCGCACCGTTCTGCGCACTGCTGGTCGACGCCGCCGCGCCTGCGTTCACGGCCGGCGCCGTCTGGGCCTGTGCGTGCCCTGCCGCCACCCCGAACGCCACGCTCGCCGCGGCTGCGATCGCACGCAAACGCGTGCCTGTTGCCCACTCCATCTTTCTCTGCTCCACTTTTTTCATGCGGTCTCCGACCGCGCCTTTGTCAAAGAGCGAAAGCCATCCGGCTCGCGCTCGCCCCGTTTTCCTGTCGTTTTTCCTGTGTTGCCCGGGCCGCGCCTTCTTCATGGGCGGGCGCGATCCCGTCTTCCAGCGACGCGCAGATTTCGTCCGCGCGGCGCGCCAGTACCGACAGCAGCGTGTCGGACAGGCCGTGGCTGTCTTCGCAGCAGCCTTGCAGGTAGATGCGCGGCGCGAAGTGCTCGGGCGTCGCGAGCAGGTAGTCACGCGTGACGTCGCCGCGTGAAAGCGCATCGCCCAGGTGCGGCGCGAGCCCCTCGAGCAGCGCCGAATGCGTGTCGCGGCGGTAGCCGGTGGCCAGCACGAGCGCGTCGAAGCACTCGACGCGCGTGTCGCCGCTCATCCGGTCGCGCAGCGTCAGCTCGATGCGGCCGTCGGCGGTGCGCACCGCGGCCTCGATCGCGCTGTTCGCGAGCAGCGCATGACGCGGCGTGCCGTCGATGCGTTGCAGGTACAGCATTTCGTAGATCTGTTCGATCAGCGGCCGGTCGACCACCGCGTAGTTCGTGTCGCGATAGCGCTCGAGCAGCGCGCGTCGCGCGTCGTGCGGCTGCGCATAGACGACATCGGTGAACTCGGGGCTGAAGATCTCGTTGACGAACGGGCTGTCGTCCGCCGGCTTCAAGGCGCCTGCGCGCATCACGAGGCTCGCGTCGACGTGCGGGAAGCGGCGCGCGAGATCGATGAACACCTCGGCCGCGCTCTGCCCCGCGCCGATCACCGCGACGCGGCGGCGCTCGCCGTCCGGCGACGCGACGAGCCGGTCGATGTCGGTCAGGTACGACGACGAGTGGATCACGCGGTCGCGGCCGAGCGCGGCGAACGCGTCGGGGATCGCCGGCGTGCCGCCGACGCCGACCGACAGCGCGCGCGTGACCCGCTGGCGCTCGTGGCCGGCGGCGTCGCGCGACAGCACGCGCAGTGCGTCGATCTTCTCGCCGTCGCCGTGCACGGGCTCGATCGCGAGGACAGTCTCGCTGTAGTGGACGCTATCGTCGAACGCGTCGGCCACCCAGCTCAGGTAGTCGTGGAATTCGACGCGGGTCGGATAGAAGTTCTTCAGGTTGACGAATTCGTTCAGCCGGCCGCGTTCGAACAGGTAGTTGATGAACGTGTAGCGGCTGGTCGGATCGCGCATCGTGACGAGATCCTTCAGAAACGAGATCTGCATCCGGCAGTCGTCGAGCAGCATGCCGCGATGCCAGCCGAATTCAGGCTGGCGCTCGATGAAGCAATGGGCGAGCGGGCGCGCCGCGCGCCGTTCCTCGAGGCGGATGGCCAGCGCCAGATTCGACGGCCCGAAGCCGACGCCGATCAGGTCGAATACGGTTTCTCTCTGCATGTCTCAGCTCCCTTGTCGGTGAATCCGGCGCGTCAGACGTGACGGCCGGAGAAGAACGTCTCGCGCAGCGTGTGCATCCACAGCGGCTGCGCGTCGGCCAGCGCGAGACGGCGCTGCCGCGCGAAGCCATGCCGCGCGAGATGGTCGGCAACCCGCGCGTGGCCGGCCGGAACGGCACAGCCGACCGCTTCGGTACGCGGGTCGTCGAGAAACAGGTAATGCACGACGGACGGCAACCAGCCCGCCACGCAATGCGGGTCGCGCCAGCGCGACTCGCCGACCAGCATCCGCAGCCCGCGGTCGTAGTCGCGCGCCGCGACGTGCGGCGCGAGTGCGTCTTCCTTCAGCCAGTACGCCTCGACATACGCGAACGGTTCGCCGTCGAAGCAGCCGACGAGCGGAGTCACGTGCGGATCGATGTCGGGCGCGGCGCCTTGCGGGCCGTTCAAGCCGGGCTGCGCACCAGGCCAGCCGTCGCGCACGCGCGGTTCGTCGAACCAGCGCGCGAGGCGTTCGGCATCCTCGGCCGGCTGCCAGCCGCGCAGCGTGAAGCGCACGCCGAGCGCCGGCAGGTCGCGCGCGTAGACCTCGCCGCGCGGCGCGGGCGGCCGGCGCGGATGACGGCGGCCGTCGGTGAACATCGGCAACGTCGCGCACGGCAGATGCGCGCCGACGCGCCACAGATCGGCCTGCTGCGCCCAGCCTTCACGCATGCAGCGGCCGCCGTCGGCGAGCACGCCGCTCGCGCGCAGCGCATCGAGCGCGACCGCCGGCCACGCGGCCGGGTCGAGCCGGATCGCCGCGTGGCGCGCGCTGTCCGAAAACGCCGCGGCGAGTGCCGCCAGCAACGCACGCCGCTGGTCGGCCGCTGCCGCGCGATGGTTGTACGCGACGAGGCGCAGCGCGCCGTCGTCGCCGAGTTGTGCGCGCAGCAACTGCGCGCCGATGCCGTCGCCCTGCGCGACGCGGATCTCCGCGCCGTCGCGCACGGCGAACAGGCCGTCCGCGAATGCGAGGCGGTAGGTATCGAGCATCGTGAATCCGTCCGGACGCACTTCAGCCAGCATGGCGCGCCTCCTGTCCCGTTTCCGTGTGCGCATCGAGCCGCGCGCCGAGTGCCGCGAGCGTCGGCGACGCGAACACGTCGGCGACCGTCAGCGTGTGGCCGGCGCGGCTGGCCGCGTCGACGAAGCGCACGACATCGAACGACGTCGCGCCGGCTTCGAACAGGTCGGCGTCAGGTTCGGGCGCGGCTGTCGCGAAGGTGTCGGACCACAGCGCCGCGAGCACGGCCGCCGCATGCGGTGCGCGGAATGGCGCTGCGGCGCGTGCGTTGCTTTCGGTCTGCGCGCGATGCGACGCCTGTGCAACGACGCGCTTGTCCGGCGCACCGAGCACCGCTTCCGACGCGCCGGCGAAGCGCGCGACTTCGTCGTGATAGAGATCGACGAGCGCATCGACGAAACCGCGATCGAGCAGTTCGTCCGCATACGAGAACGCGGCGCTCACGCGGCCGTCCGGATGCTCGACGACGTCCAGCTCCAGCGTAAATACGACGCGATGGCGCACATCGTCGAATCCGGCCAGCGCCAGGCCGGCCCAGTCGCGCGCCGCGGCACCGGTCGGGCGCAGGTAGTTGAACATCACCTGGAACAGCGGATTGGCCTGCGCGGCACGCGGCGCGCGCAGCGCCGCGACGACGTCCGCGAACGGCACGTCCGCATGCGCGTAGGCCGTGAGCGCCGTGTCGCGCACTTGTGCGAGCACGTCCGCGCGACGCGCGGCCGGGTCGAGCCGCGTGCGCACGACGACCGAATTGATGAAGAGGCCGAGCGCGGCGCGGGCCGCATCGCCCGTCAGCTCGCGCGTCGAAGCCAGCACGCCGACCGGCTGGTCGGCCGCCCCCGTCGCGCGGAACAGCGCGGTGTTGAGCGCCGCATGCAGCAGCATCGGCAGCGTCGCGTGCGCGGCCGACGCCGTGTCGCGTGCGGCGCGGATCAGCGCGCCGTCGAATTCGAACGCGATGCGGGCCGCGCGCCATTGCGGCACGGCCGGCGCGTCCGCGCGCTGCGGCAGCACGCTTGCCGGCAGATCGGCCAGCGCGTCACGCCAGTAGGCGACGCGGGCCGGATGGCACGGTGCGGGCAGCACGAGCGGCTGGGCGGCCAGTTGGTCGGCCTCACCGGCCGGCACGGCACCGGCGCCGCCCTGCACGCGGGCGACATAGCGTGCACGAACCGCATCGAGCCACAGCTCGATCGATTCGCCATCCGACACGATGTGATGAATCGTCACCGACAGCACGTGGTCTTCCGCATCCAGACGCAGCACGCGCGCACGCCACAGCGGCGCATCGGCGGCCAGATCGAACGGTGCGAGTGCATCCTCGTCGGTCAGCGCTGCGGCGCGGGCGAGCACATCGGCTTGCGCGGACAGGTCGATCACCGGCAGTTCGACAGAAGCATTGGCATCGATCCGCTGGCCCGGCAGTGCGCCGTCACGCACCACGAGCCGCGCGCGCAGCGCCGGATGCTCGACGGTGACATCCGCGAACGCGGCACGCAGCGCATCGACGTCGAGCGGGCCGCGCACCCGCAGCGCGACCGGAATGTTGTACGCGGCGCTGTCCGGCTGTGCGCGCCACAGGAACCACAGGCCGAGCTGCGCCGGCGACAGCGGCCACACGCCGTGTGCATCGGGTTTGGCGACGGCCACGCCCGGCGCCGCCGCACCGGCATGCGCGGCGCGCGGCGCATCGGCCACCTGCAACGCATACTGCGCGAGCACCGGCGCCTCGAACAGCGCGCGCACCGGCACGTCGCGGCCGAGCCGTTCGGCCACGCGCGTCGCGACGCGCACGGCCGCGAGCGAATGGCCGCCGAGATCGAAGAAGTGATCGCCACGGCCCACGCGCTCGAGATTCAGCACGTCGCACCAGATCGCCGCGAGCGCGGTTTCGTCGCCGTCGTGCGGCGCTTCGTACGCACGTTCGACGCGTACCGGCGCCGGCAGCCGTGCGCGGTCGACCTTGCTGTTCGCGTTGCGCGGCAGCGCGTCGAGCACGATCAGCTGCGCGGGCACCATGTAGTCGGGCAGCGTGCGGCGCAGGTGCGCGTCGAGCGTCGCGGCTTCGACCGGCTGCGCGGCCGCCTGTGCGTCGGCGGTCAGTTCGACATACGCGACGAGTTGCGCCAGTGCGCCCTGCCCGTGCACGACCGCGCAGGCTTCGCGCACCGCGTCGTGCGCGGCAAGCTGCGCCTCGATCTCGCCGAGTTCGATGCGCAGCCCGCGCAGCTTCACCTGGTGGTCGACGCGGCCGATGAAGTCGAACACGCCATCCGCGCGTCGCCGCACGAGGTCGCCGGTGCGGTACAGCCGCGCGCCCGGCGCGCCGTACGGATCGGGCACGAAGCGCTCGGCCGTCAGCGCCGGGCGGTCGAGATAACCGCGCGCGACGCCGATCCCCTCGCCGCCCAGGTACAGTTCGCCGATCACGCCGACCGGCAGCGGATGCAGCCGTTCGTCGAGCACGTGCGCGGTGCGCGCGCCGACCAGCGTGCCGATCGGCAGGTACGCGGCGTCGCCGAGTTTCGCGAGATCGTCGCCGGGCCGGAACATCCATAGCGTCGGCGTGATGACCGTCTCGGTCGGGCCGTAGCCGTTGACCACGCGCACGTTCGGCAGCGCGCGGCGCAGCAGCGCGAACGCCTCGCGCGACGTCGCCTCGCCGCCGACGGTCAGCGAACGCAGCGTCGTCGGCGCACCATGCGCGAGCGCCCATTCGGCAAGCTGCGCGGCGCAGCCGGGCGGCACGTAGGTCATCGTCACGCCGTCGCGGACCATCATCGCGCAGGTCTGCGCGGGCGGCCACAGCACGTCGGCCGTCACCGACACGGCGGCGCCCGACATGTATTGCGAAAACCAGCCTTCGTGCGCGCCGTCGAAGTTGACCGACTGGAACAGCAGGAACACGTCGTTCTCGCCCGCGCCGTAGCGTTCGGCGATCGCCGCGCAATGCAGCGCGAACGACGCGTGGTCGACGATCACGCCCTTCGGCTTGCCGGTCGAGCCCGACGTGTAGATCGCATAGGCCGCGTGGCCCGGCAGCACGTCCGGAAGCATGACGTGCGCGGCTTCGTCGAGGGCATCGACTTCATCGGCGCGCCACACGCGCAGATCCGGCAGCTCGGGCAGCGACGCGGCGCTCGCGCCGTCGGTCAGCACGTGCGCGATGTTCGCGTCGTCGACGATCTGCGCGAGCCGTTCGCGCGGATGCGCGGGATCGAGCGGCACGAACGCGGCGCCCGATTTCAGCACCGCGATCAGCGCGACGAGCAGGTCGACCGAGCGCTGCAGCGCGACGCCGACGCGCATTTCCGGGCGGACGCCGGCCGCCACCAGATGGCGCGCCAGGCGTGCCGCGCGTGCGTCGACTTCACCGCGCGTCAGCGCGCGGTCGATGTCGGCCACGCCGCGTGCGTCGGGCCGTGCCTGAGCATGCGCGGCGATGCGGGCATGCACCGGCACGAACGGTTCGGATTCGGTCGCGCCCGCCGGGGCGTTCCATGCGAAGAGTTGCGCGCGTTCAGCGGCGGGCAGCCAGTCGAGATCGCCGATCGGCATGTCCGGGCGCGCGAGCGCATCGGCGAGCAGCGTGACGAAGCGTGCGGCCAGCCGGGCGATCGCGTCCGCCTCGAACAGGTCGAGCGCGTAGATGAAGGCGGCGTCGAACGTGCCGTCCGGCGTCGCTTCGACCGACAGCGTCAGGTCGAATTTCGCGGATGGCGTGCCCGACGGCAGCAACGCGGCCGCTGCCGCGCCGAGCGCCGGCAGCGCACGGCGCTCGCCGTACGCGGCCATCACCTGGAACAGCGGATGGTGGCTCGCGCTGCGCGGCACGCCGAGCGCATCGACCACCTGCTCGAACGGCACGTCCTGGTGCATCTGCGCGTCGACGAGCGCGCGCTGGGTGCGCGCGACCAGCGACGAGAAATCGCCGTGCGCGGGCACGTCGACGTCGATTGCCAGCGTGTTGACGAAGAAGCCGATCAGGCCGGCGACTTCCGCGCGTTCGCGGTTCGCGGCCGGCACGCCGACGCAGATCCGCGCGTCGCCGGTCGCGCGCGCCAGCAGCGCATCGAGCGCGGCGAGCAGCACCGCGAACGGCGTGGCGCCCGATGCGGCAGCAAATGCGCGCAGTTGCGCACCGATGCGCGTGTCGAGCGAAAACCCATGGCGGGCGCCGCGCGCACTGCGGCGTGCGGGTCGTGCCGTCGCGCCCGGCAGCGTCAGTACGCCACGTTGCGGATCGAGTCGTTCGCGCCAGAACGCGAGCTGGCGATCGCGCTCGCCGGCGTCGAGCCAGCGGCGCTGCCACAGCGCGTAATCGGCGTACTGGATCGGCAGCGGCGCGAGCGACACCGACCGGTTGGACGCATACGCGCGATAGAACGCCGCGAGCTCCTCGAGCATCACGCTCGACGACCAGCCGTCCGACACGATGTGATGCACGGTCAGCGCGAGCCAGTGATGCGTCGCATCGAAGCGCACCAGATGCGCGCGGACGAGCGGCGCCACGCCGAGATCGAACGGCTCGGCTTCGTCGGCCGTCGCGACGGCTGCCGCGCGCGCCGTGCGTTGCGCGTCCGGCAGCGCTTCAAGATCGGTTTCACGCCACGGGCAGCGCAACGGTGCGTGGATCGTTTGCGCGACGCCGTCCTGCGCTTCGTCGAAGGTCGTGCGCAGCGCCTCGTGGCGCGCGATCAGCGCATCGCACGCAAGACGCAGCGCATGCGCGTCGAGCGGGCCCGTCAGCGCCAGCCGCTCGGTGATGTGATACGCATCGGGCGCATCGATCAGCCGTGCGTGCAGCCACAGCCGCGTCTGCGCGAACGACGCCGGCACGCGGTCGTGGCGCGGCGTGCACGGCGGGATCGGCAGCACGCGGAAGTCGATGCCGGCCGCGCCGAGCTTGTCGATGAAGACCGCGCGCTGCGCGTCCGGCAGTTGCGCGAAACGCGTCGCGAGCGCGAGCCAGTCGGGTTGAACCTTCGTCATCCGTCGTCCTTATTGGGTTTCCAGTTCGCCAAGCAGCGCATCGATCGCGCTCGCCGCATCGGTCGCGCCGCGGGCCGCGCAGGCCGCGTCGATCGCCTCCGCGCAGCGCGCCAGCGTGCGCGTGTCGAACAGCGTGCGCAGCGGCAACGCGAGTCCCCAGTGCAGGTTCGCCTGCGCGTGGGCCTGCGTCGCGAGCAGCGAATGGCCGCCGAGCAGGAAGAAATCGCCGTCGCGGCCGATCGCGTCCACGTGCAGCACGCGTTGCCAGATCCCGGCGAGCGCACGTTCGGTGTCGGTCGCGAGCGCGACTTCCGTGGCCGCTTCACGCACCGGCGCGGGCAGCGCATGACGGTCGCACTTGCCGTTCGGCGTCACGGGCAACGCGTCGAGTTCGATCAGTTGCGACGGCACCATGTAGGCCGGCAGTTGCGCGCGCAGCGTGTCGAGTAGCGCCGCCCGGTCGAGCGGGCCCGCGTCGCCGCGTGCGACATAGCCGATCAGTTGCTCGTCGCGCACGATCACGACCGCGTCGTTCACGCCGGGCGCCGCGCGCAGCAGCGCCTCGATTTCGCCCGGCTCGATCCGCTGGCCGCGCAGCTTCACCTGCGTGTCGACGCGGCCGAGATAGTCGAGCGCGCCGTCGGCACGCCGGCGTGCGAGGTCGCCCGTGCGGTACATGCGCGCGCCCGGCACGAACGGATCGGGCACGAACCGCTCGGCGGTCAGCGCCGGACGGCCGAGATAGCCGCGCGCGAGGCCCGCACCCGCGAGATACAGTTCGCCGGTCGCGCCGGCCGGCACCGGCTGCCAAGCCGCATCGAGCACGTGCAGTTGCAGGTTCGCGATCGGATGGCCGATCGGCACCGCGGCCGCCTGCGCATCGCCGGGGCCGCAGGTCCAGTGCGACACGTCGATGGCCGCTTCGGTCGGCCCGTACAGGTTCACGAGCGTCGCGTTCGGCAGCAGCCGCGCCATCTTCGCGACGAGTTCGGGCGCGAGCGCCTCGCCGCTCGCGACGATCAGGCGCACGCTGTCGCACTGTGCAGCGGCCGAGAAATCGTCGAGATGCGCGGCGAACGCGGCGAGCATCGACGGCACGAAGTGCAGCACCGTCACGCCGTGCGCATGGATCGCGGCCGCGAGACGCGCCGGATCGCGATGGTCGCCGGGCGCGGCGATCGCGAGCTTCGCGCCGATCGCCAGCGGCCAGACGAATTCCCACACCGACACGTCGAAGCCGAACGGCGTCTTGTGCAACACGACGTCGTCGCGCGTCAGCCCGTAGGCGTGCTGCATCCACGCGATCCGGTTCGCGAGCGCGCCGTGCGTGTTGCCCGCGCCCTTCGGCTTGCCGGTCGAACCGGACGTGTAGATCAGGTACGCGAGCTGGGCGTCGTCGATCGCGGCGGTCACCTCGGCAGCGTCGCTTTCGGCTTCGTCGGCAAGCAGGTCCGCTACCGTCAGCAGCTGTGTCGCGACGCCCTCGCCGAGCGCGGCCTCGACCTGCTCGCGCAGATGGGCCTGCGTGATCGCGACGGCCGGCCGCGCGTCGCGCAGCATGTAGGCGATGCGCTCGGCCGGATAGTCGGGATCGATCGGCAGGTACGCCGCGCCGGCCTTCAGCACGCCGACCAGCGCCATCACCATGTCGAACGAGCGCTCGACGCACAGCGCGACCGGCGTGTCGGGCTGCACGCCGCGCCGGCGCAGCGCAGCCGCGATGCGTGATGTGCTGACGTCGAGTTCGCGATAGGTCGCGCGATGCACGCCGCCGTGAACGTCCGCGTATTCGAGCGCGACCGCGTCGGGCGTCGAACGTGCCGCATCCGCGAATTGCAGGTGCAGCGGCTGTTGCTGCGCAGCCGGCCACGCTTGGGCGGTGTCTTGCGCCCGCGCCAGTGCGTCACGGGTGGCTTCGTCGGCGATCGACAGCGTGCCGAGCCGCGCATCCGGCGTGCGGGCCAGTGCATCGAGTGCGCACACGAACGCGCGGTGCCAGGTCTCGACCTGCCGCGCGTCGACGCGCGCGGTGTCGTAGCCGTAGTCGATCGTCAGTTCGGCACCGCTCTCGATCACCAGCGTCAGCGCGAAATCGGTCGATTCGATGCTGCGCACGTCGCTCAATGCGAGTGCGCGCGGATCGGCGTCGCGCGCCGTGTCGTCGACCGGGTAGTTCTCGAACACGACCAGCGTGTCGAACAGTGCGCCGCCCGCGCCGCGCGCCCAGCGCTGGATGTCGGCGAGCGGCGTGTGCGCGTGCTCGGCGGCGGCTGCGTTCTCGCGTTGCAGCGTTTGCAGCCAGTCGGCCGCGCGTTGCTGCGGCGCGGGCGCCGTGATCACCGGTAGCGTGTTGATGAAGAGACCGAGCACCGAATCGACGTCCGCGAGGGCATCGGGGCGGCCCGCGACGGTCGCGCCGAACGCGACGGCCGGCTGGTGCGTCATCCGCTGCAGCGCGAGCGCCCACGCGCCCTGCACCAGCGTGTTGACCGTCACTTTCAGTGCGCGCGCCGTCTGCGCGACACGCGTCAGCGTGTCGGCATCGAGCGTCGCCCGCCACGTGACCATGTCGGCATCCGCGCGGTCGGCCGTGCGTTCCGCGATCAGCGTCGGTGCGTCGAGGCGTGCGAGGCGTTCGGTCCAGAAACGCTCGTCGGCGTCGCGGTCGCGCGTGCCGAGCCACGCGATGAAGTCGCGATAACGCAGTGCCGGGCGGCTCGCGAACGGCGACACGGCATCCGGGTCGCGATAGTCGCGCAGCACGTCGGCGAGCAGGCGCGCGGTGCTCCAGCCGTCGAGCAGCACGTGGTGACGCGTCCACACGACGCGCCACGCGTCATCGCTCACACGGATCAGCGTGAGCCGCATCAGCGGCGGCTCGCGCCAGTCGAAGCCGCGTGCGCGATCGGCGGCGAGCCAGGCGTCGAAATCGGCATCGAACGTGTCGCCACGCGTGCGCCAGTCGAGCTGTTCGACCGGCATTTGCGCGTGGCGATGCACGCACTGCAGCGGCGCGGCTTCGTCCGGCATCACGCTCGTGCGCAGGATGTCGTGGCGCGCGATCGACGCGTCGAACGCGGCCGCGAGCCGGTCGGCGTCAAGTGCTGCCGCGGTCGCGACGAGCTGGTTCACGTAGCTGGCGTGACCGGGGGCGAACAGCGCATGGAACAGGATGCCCTGCTGCATCGGCGACAACGGATAGACGTCGTCGATCGTGCGCCAGTCGAGCGGCGTGCGCTCGATCGCGGCCTGCGTGAGCCCGGCGGCCTGCGCGAGCGGGAAATCGCCCGGCGTCGCGCCACCGCCGCGATGCGCGACGCGCGACGCGCACGCGTCGACGAGTTCGCGCAGCGCCGCCGCGAAGCGTTCGGCGAATGCGTCGATCGTCGCGCGCTCGAATTGCGGTGCGCCGTAGACCCAGTGCACTTTCAGCGTGCGAGCGCCGTCGCGATCCGTGTCGAGGTACGCGTGGATCGCGAGCGTATTGCCGAGCGGCCCCTGCGGATCGCGCTCCACGCCGGTGCCGCCGAAGCGCGGCACGAGCGCGGCATCGCGGGGCGCGTCGAACTGGCCGAGATAGTTGAAGGTGACGCGCGGACGCGGCACGGCGGCCAGCGCCGCACGCGTCGCCGCATCGCCGTAGTGCGCGAGGACGCCGAAGCCGAGCCCCTTGTGCGGCACCGCGCGCAGCGCGTCCTTGACCGCGCAGAGCGTGTCGCTTGCCGTGGCCGCGACCGGCAGCGTCACCGGGTAATGGCTCGTCAGCCAGCCGATCGTGCGGCTGGCATCCACGTCGTCGAACAGCGCCTCGCGGCCGTGCCCTTCGAGTTCGACTCGGCACGATGCGGCACCGCTCACGCCGGCCAGCGCCCGTGCGAGCGCCGCGCCCAGCAGTTCGATCGTCTGCGTGCGATAAGCCGCGTGCGCGTCGGTGAGCGCCGCGCGCGTCAAGGCCGCGTCGATCGTCTGCACGACAGCGGCCGCATCGGCGTTCGTCGCCGCTGCGTCGGGATGATCGGGCACGATGTCGTCGCCCTGCGCCATGCCGGCCCAGTACGCGGCCTCGGCCGCGAACGGCGATGCCGGTTCCGTTGCCGCACGGGCAAGCCGTACCGCCCATGCATCCGCACGCAGGCCCGGCTGCGACAGTCGGACCGGCGCGCGTTCGCATGCGGCGCGATAGGCTGTGTCGAGGTCGTCGAGCAGGATGCGCCACGACACGCCATCGACGATCGCATGGTGAATCGCGAGATAGAGCTGCGTCGAGCCGTCCGGCAAGCGTGCCGCGCAGGCGCAGGCAAGCGGCCCGCGGCCGAGGTCGAGACGGCGCTGCAATGCGTCGAAGCGCGCGAGCGCGTCGGCTGCGTCGCGGGCGGCGACTTCGACGAACGGCAGCGCGTCGTACGGCTTTGCCGCATCGCTGGCGTGCCACGTGCCGTCCGCGCCGCGCGCGAAACGCTGGCGGAACGCGTCGTGATGCGTCAGCAACGCGTCGAACGCGCGCGCGAATGCGTCGGCGTCGAACGGCCCGCGTACGTCGAACGTGACCGACTGGTTCCAGTGCCCCGAATGCGGGATATCGAGCGCGAAGAAGCGCTGTTGGGCAGGCGTGAGGACCTGCGCCGTCACCGGCGCGCCGGCAGCGGCTGCGACCGCAGGTTTCACGGCGGCAGCGGCAGTCACGTCCTCCGTCTTCGCGATACGCGCGAGTTCGGCGACCGTCGGGCCGTCGAACAGCTGCTTCGGCGTGAAGCGCACGCCGCGCTTGCGCGCGCGGGCGATCACCTGCAGCACGAGGATCGAATCGCCGCCGAGCTCGAAGAAGTTGTCGTCGCGGCCGACCTTCGGCGCCTTCAGCACGGCCTGCCAGACTTCGGCGAGCACCGTTTCGACCGCGCCCTGCGGCGCATCGCCGGAGGCCGTCACGACCGGCGCGGCCGCCAGTTCGCGCAACGCAGCGCGATCGATCTTCCCGTTCGCGGTCACCGGCAGGCGTGCGAGTGCGACGAATTGCGCCGGCACCATGTAGTCGGGCAGCTTCGCGGCAAGCGCCGCGCGCAGGGCCGCCTCGTCGAATGTCGAACCGTCGCGCATCACGACGAACGTCGCGAGCCGCAGACGGCCGTCGTGTTCGATCGCGAGCGTTTCGGCCTGCGCGACCGGGCCGGCCGCACGCACCGCCGCACTCACCTCGCCCGGTTCGACGCGATAGCCGCGAATCTTCACCTGGTCGTCGATACGGCCGAGGAACGCGAGGCGGCCGTCCGCGCGCAGGCGCACGCGGTCGCCGGTGCGATACAGCCGCGCGCCGGGCGTGAACGGATCGGGTACGAAGCGCTCGGCGGTCTGCGCCGGACGCCCCAGGTAGCCGCGCGCGACGCCCGGCCCGCCCAGATACAGCTCGCCTGTCGCGCCGGCCGGCACGCACGCGCCGAACGCGTCGAGCACCAGCGCGCGCGCATTCGGCAGCGGCAGGCCGAGCGGCACGCCGCTCGCCGGATCGCGCGCGTCGGCGGCGATCGACGCCGTGTCGCAGGCGATCGCGCCGACGGTCGCTTCGGTCGGCCCGTAGTGGTTGATCACGCGGCAGGCCGGGGCCAGCGCGGCCAGGCGCGCGACGAGCGCCCACGTGAGCGTTTCGCCGCCGGTCACGAGCGCGTGGCGCGGCAGCACGTCGGCCGGCACACGTGCATCGAGCAGCGCTTGCAGGTGGCTCGGCACGATCTTCAGCACGCCGACGTCGCGGCGGCGCATTTCTTCGGCGAACAGGTCGGGATCGAACGCGCAGGCGGCCGGCAGCAGGTGCAGCGTGCGGCCCGCGCACAGCGCGCCGAACAGCGTCGTGTGGCCGAGGTCGGCCGCGACGGTCGACACCATCGCGAACGACGCGTCCGGGGCGAACGCGAGTTCGTCGAGCATCCCCTGCACGTAGTCGGCCAGCGCGCCGTGCGACACGACGACGCCCTTCGGCGTGCCGGTCGAGCCCGACGTATAGATCAGGTACGCGCCCTGCTCCGGATGCGGTGCGAGGCGCACGCCGGTGGCGTGGGCGAGCGTCGCGTCCTGCGCGAGCGCGTCGACGTCGAGCGGCTGTGCGTCGATGCCGGCAGGCCATGCGGCCGGGTCCGCGACGAGCGCCCAGCGCGCGCCGCAGTCCGCTGCCGCCGCGGCCAGTCGCGCGGCAGGCTGCGCGGGATCGAGCAACACGGCGAGCGCACCGGCCTTCAGCGCGCCGAGCAGGCCGACGACGAAGCGCGCCGAGCGTTCGATGCAGACGATGACGGATGCTTCGGCGGCCACGCCTCGCTGGGTCAGCGCGCGGGCGATCCGGTTCGACGCATCGTCGAGTTCGGCGAACGTCAGCGACGGCGACGCATCGGCGAGCGCAATGCGGTGCGGATACGCGGCCGCCTGCCGCGCGAACGCGGCGACGATGTCCGCATGTTCGACGCGCAGCGCACGGCCGTCGCGCGGCTGGCGCGAAGCAGCCGACGCGTCGCACGGCAATACGGCCGTCGTTTGGTGCGGATCGCGCGCGGCCGCACCGACGAGCGCCGCGTAGCTGTCGAGCCACGCCCGCGCCGTGTCGGCGTCGATGCAGTCGGTCGCATAGGCCGCGACCAGTTCGATGCCATTCGCATCGTCGGTGAAATCCACGGCAAAATCGAAGCGTGCAGCGAGGTCGGGCCCCGGCGTGGCAACAGCCGTCGCGCCCGGCAGCACGCTGTCGTGCCGCGCGTCGAACTGCTGCGCGAATTTCACGCGCAGCCATTCGTCGCCGCGCTTGACCGGCGGCTTCACCGCATCGACGACACGCTCGAACGGCACGTCCTGATGCGCGAGCGCATCGAGTGCCGCCGTGCGCGTCGCATCGACGAGCGCACGGAACGGCAGCGTCGGCGCCACGTGCACACGCAGCGCGACCGTGTTCAGGAACAGCCCGAGCAGCGCACGGGTTTCCGGGCGCTGGCGATGCGCGACCGGCACCGCGACGACGACGTCCGTTGCGCCGGTCAGGCGCGACAGCCATGCGTCGAGCCCGGCCAGCAGCACCGTGAAGACCGTTGCCTGCGCGTCGCGCGCGAGTTGCCGCACGTCGGCCGCGACCGCGTCGGGCAGCCGCACCGACACGCGCGCGCCTTGCAGCGTGCGTGTGGCGCCCGGCTGGCGATCGACCGGCAGCGCAAGCGGGCCCGGCACGTCGCGCAACGCGCCGCGCCAGTAATCGAGCTGCCGCTCGCCCTCGCCGTCGGCCAGCATGTCGCGCTGCCAGTCCGCGTAGTCGGCGTACTGGATCGGCAGGTCGGGCAGCGACGGCTCGCGGCCCTCGGCATACGCGCGATAGGCGGCCGACAGTTCGTCGAACGCGCAGCGCGAGCTCCAGCCGTCGGTGATCGCGTGATGGGCGGTCAGCAGCAGACGGTGACGGTCGTCGGCGAGTGCGACCAGCGTTGCGCGCAGCAGCGGGCCGCGTGCGAGGTCGAACGGCTCGGCCGCCTCGCGCTCGGCGAGACGGGCGGCTTGCGCGTCCCGCGCGGCGGGCGGCTGGTCGCGCAGGTCGAGGTCGGCGATCGACACCGGCAGATGGGCATGAATCCGCTGCATCACGACGCCGTCGTCGTTGTCGACGAGCGTCGTGCGCCAGGCTTCGTGGCGTCCGATCACGTGATCGAGCGCGCGCTGCAGCGCCGCGCGATCGAGCGTGCCGTCGATCGTCCAGTGTGCGGCGATGTGATACGCGGCGCTTGCATCGCGCGTTTGCGCAAGTACCCAGAAACGTTGCTGGGCGAGCGATGCGGCGCGGTCGACATACGGTGCGGTGGACACGGCCGCATCGGCCGGTACACGGCGTGCGGAAATCGTGGCCAGCGGCTCGCCGGTTTCGCGTTCCGCACGGTCGACCGCGTCGGCCAGTTCGACGAGCGCCGGATCGGCGAACAGCGTGTCGAGCCGCAGGTTCACGCGTACTTCGGCACGGATCGCGGCCTGCAACTGCATCGCCGCAAGAGAATCGGCGCCCAGCGCGAAGAAACGATCGTCACGCGACGGCGTGACGTCGAGGCCGAGCAGCGTCTGCCAGAGGCCGGCGAGCTGCTGCTCGGTCGGCGTGCGCGGTGCGTCGCCGCTGCCTTGCGCGGTGTCGCGCGCGGCGGCGATCTGCTCGCGCAGCGCGGCACGATCGAGCTTGCCGTTCAGCGTATACGGCAGCGCATCGCACCGCACGAACCGGTGCGGCTGCCAGGCGGCCGGCAGTTGCGCGGCCACATGCGCTTTCAGCGCCGCATCGTCGGCCGCCGCGCGCAGCGCGACGCATGCGATCAGCCGTATCGGCCCGTTGCCGGTTTCGGCGACCACGGCCGCGTCGGCCACGGCCGGATGCGAACGCAGGCACGCGGCGATTTCAGCGGGCTCCACACGCACGCCGCGCACCTGAACCTGGTCGTCGAGGCGGCCAAGGTAATCGAATGCGCCGTCGTCGCGCAGCCGTGCGAGGTCGCCGGTGCGGTACACGCGCGCACCAGGTTCGCCGTCCGCATCGGGAATGAAGCGTTCGGCCGTCAGCGCCGGGCGGCCGTGATAGCCGCGCGCGACGCAGACGCCGCCCAGCAGCAGCTCACCCACGCCATCGGCCTCGCCGCCGTCGACACGCGCGACGCGCGGCCCGATCACGCGGCCGATCGGCAACGACGCATACGCATCGTCGGCGGCCAGCACCGGCGTCTCGCCCGGCTCGACCGGCCACAGCATCGGCGAGATCACGGCCTCGGTCGGCCCGTAGCCGTTGATCAGGCGTACCGACGGGAACGTGCCGCGCACGAATTCGAACGCCTGCTGCGGCAGTGCTTCGCCGCCGAACGCGAGCACGCGCAGGGCCGGCGGCACGCCGTCGCGTGCGGCCACCGCCGCGAATTCGCGCAGGTATGCGGGCGGGAACGCGGCCACGTTGACCGATTCATTCACCAGCAGCGCATGCGCGGCATCCGGCGCGAACGGCTGCGGCGGCGCCACGACGATGCTGGCGCCGGTCGCGAGCGGCGCGAGCCAGCATTCATGCGCGGCGTCGAAATTGACCGATGCGAAATGCAGCAGGCGGTCGCCCGCCTCGATCGGCAGTGCGGCCGCGAGCGCGTCGCAGTGCGCGGCGAGCGGCCCGTGTTCGACGACGACCGCCTTCGGCGTGCCCGTCGACCCCGACGTATAGATCATGTAGGCGGCCGCACGCGGGTGAACGGGCACTGCTTCGTCATCCGCAACGATCTCCTGCCCGTCCGCCGCGCCGTCGGCCGCGTCAAACGTGTGGTCGAACGGCGTGCCGAGCGCCGCGCGGCCGGCCGCGTCGACGATCCCGTGGCGCAACTGCGCATCCTGGACGATCCAGTCGAGGCGCGCGGCCGGATGACGCGGATCGAGCGGCACGAACACGCCGCCCGCCTTCAGCACGGCCAGCAGCGCGACGAACAGTTCGGCCGAGCGCTCGACGCACACGCCTACCCGCACTTCCGCGCCGACGCCGGCCGCGCGCAGTTGCCGGGCCAGCCGCGACGCCCGCGCGTCGAGCGCGCCGCGCGACAGGCGCAAGTCATTCTGGAAAGGGACCGCGATCGCGGGTGCGTCGGGCGCGACGCGCGCCAGTTCGCGGATTCGGTGATGCAGCGCAGTCGGGAAACTCGTCATGTGCGTGAAGTCCTTCGGTCCGGCCGCTTCGGCCAAGTCTCGGGGCCGCTTGGGGGCGGCTTCACTGGTGTGACGAACGGCGCGGCCGATTTTTTACCGTTTCGTGCGCAACGCGCGTGCGGACGCTTTTTTTGAACGGGCCGCTAAATATTTGCGCGGCCCGTTCGTCTATCAGGGAGGAAAGCCGGAACGGGGCCCGCCTCGCCCGCCGCTTTCGCGTCAGTTTTGCCGTTTCCGCGTTTTCGCTTGCCTTCCCTTTACCGACGTTGCCGATGACAGCCGCCCACGAGCCTTCCTCCCCGCCGTCCCTCGACGCTTCCCCCGGCCGCCCCGCGGCGCGCCTGATCCTTGCGCTGTTGCGCGAAAGCCGCGTGTCGCTCGCGCTGGCGCTCACCGCGTGCGTGCTGAACGGCGTCGCGAGCGTGCTGCTCGTCGCGACGCTGAACCGCGCGCTGTCGCAGCCGGGCGCGGCCGACGCGTCGCTCGCGTGGCGCTTCGCGCTGTGCGCGGTGATCGCACTCGTCACGCGGATCGTGTCCGGCACGCTGTTTGCCCGCCTGTCGCAGGACACGATGGCGCGGCTGCGCGTGCATCTCGCGCGGCGCGTCGGCGCGGCCGAGCTGCGCGACATCGAGCGGATCGGCGCGGCGCCCGTGCAGTCGGTGCTGACCGACGACGCCACCAACGTGTCGATGCTGTTCTTCGCGCTGCCGAATCTGGTCATGCACGGCTCGATCGTGTTCGGCTGCCTCGGCTATCTCGCGTGGCTGTCGTGGCCGGTGTGCCTGCTGGCATTGGCCGCGATCATCGCCGGCTCGCTCGGCTATCACACCGGCGACCGCCGCGCGATCGCATCGCTCGAAGCGGCCGGCCAGGCGCAGGATCGGCTGTTCGGCTATCTCGGCTCGCTGTTTTCCGGCGCGAAGGAGCTGAAGCTGCACGATGAACGTGCCCGCCAGTTCGTCGACGGCCAGCTCGGCGCCGCGATCGGCGAAGTGCGCGACCACCGCCGCCGCGCGTTCAGCGCGTATGCGGTCGGGGTCGGCTGGATCATCTTCCTGTTCTATGTGTTCCTCGGCATCGCGTCGTTCTGGCCGCAGCTCGGCGTGCATGCCGATCCGGCCGCGGCCGCCGGCTACGTCGTCGTGTTCCTGTTCATGCTCGTGCCGCTCGACGGGTTGCTGAACAACCTGCCGACCGTCAACGCGGCCCGCGTGTCGCTCACGCGGATCGAAGGCGTGATGGCCGAATTCGGCGCGCTGCGCACGGTGCCGCCCGCGTCCGACGCCCCCGACGTGCCGCCGGCCGGCGCCGTCACGCTGCGCGGCGTCACGCATGCGTACTTCCACGAACGCGACGAACGGATGTTCAGCATCGGGCCGATCAACCTGACGATCCAGCCGGGCGAGCTCGTGTTCATCGTCGGCGGCAACGGCAGCGGCAAGACGACGCTCGCGAAGGTGCTGACGGGCCTCTACGAACCCGAGGAAGGCACGATCGAGGTCGACGGCCGCACGATCGGCTGGCGCGAGCGCGCCGCGTACCGGCAGCGCTTCAGCGCGGTGTTCAACGATTTCCACCTGTTCGATGCGTTGCTCGGCATCGTCGATCCCGACGATCCGTCCCGTGCGCAGGCCGATGCGCGCGCGAACGCGCTGGTCGCGAAGCTCGCGCTCGACCACAAGGTGAAGGTGGTCGACGGCGCATTCTCGACCCGCGCACTGTCGACCGGGCAGCGCAAGCGGCTCGCGCTCGTCGTCGCGTACCTGGAGGATCGGCCGTTCTACCTGTTCGACGAATGGGCGGCCGACCAGGACCCGTCGTTCAAGGCCGTGTTCTACGAGCAACTGCTGCCCGAGCTGCGGGCGCGCGGCAAGGCCGTGATCGTGATCACGCACGACGACCGCTACTTCGATCTCGCCGACCGTCTGTTGAAGCTCGACAACGGGCGCATCGTCAGCGATACGATGCCGGCGCGGTCTCGCGCGCAGGATGGTGTCGATGCGCTGAGCGCGTAATTCGACAGTCGATGGAAAAAATCGCCGACGTGCTGCAAGGGCAGTGCGTCGGCGATTTTCGTTTCAGGAAGCGATGTGGCTGGCGCGTTGCGCGACCGCAGAACGCCTGGGGCGATTCACCGCGCGTCCCGCGCACTTGCAGCGGCCGCCGTCGGCAAGGACGCCACTCGACCGAAGCGCATCACATCGAGCGCGACCGCCGGCCACGCGGCCGGGTCGAGCCGGATCGCCGCGCGGCGCGCGCAGGCCGACCACAATGCCCTGCCCGTCGAAGTCGAAGCAGCGTCGTCCGCCGATCGACCGCCGCGCACTCGGCTCAACGCATGGCCGGCAGCTTCAGCATCGTATCGGTCATCACGTCGGCCAGCTTCAGCGCCGACATCGGGCCGCCAAACCCCCAGATGTTCCGTTCGATGAGCGCGATCCGGTGTTCCTTCATGGCGGGCACGAAGCGCCACACCGGCGAATCGAGTTTCGCGGAAAGCGGCACGTCCAGCCCCGACGCGGTCACGAACAGCACGGCCAGCTCGCGCTGCCTGAGTAAATCGGCCGACGTCACGTACAGCGTGCCTTCCCGCGTCGGCTTCTTCGGCCACGGGTCGAGCCCGAGCGCCCGCGCGAGCCCCGCTGACGTGCTGTTGCCGGTATACGCCCAGTAGCGGTCGGGCAAGCCGAGATCCTGCAGCAGCGCGACACGCTCGCCCTTGCGGCCCGCGGCCGCGAGCCGCGCCGCATTGCGCGCGATGCCCGCATCGAGCTGCGCATCGACCGCCTGCGCACGCGCGTCGCGCCCTGTCACCGCACCGATCGTCCGAAAGATCTGCCGCATCCAGTCAAGCTGCGTGACCGGCACGCCGCCATCGGACACATTCGGGCTGAACTGGAACAGGATCGTCGGTGCGATTCGATCGAGCGCGTCGAAGATCGGCGCATGCCGGAAACCGACACCGATGATCAGGTCGGGCTTGACCGCCGCGATCGCCTCGAGCCCCGGCTCCTGGCGCGAACCGATATCGGTCACGTTCGCGAGCCGTTCGCTTTGATAGCCGAGCCAGCCCGGATAGAACGCGGTATCGGCCATCCCGACCGGCACGAGGTCGAGCGCGATCACGCTTTCCGCGAACATGAAGTCGAGCGCGACCACGCGCTGCGGGCGCACCGGCATCGTCGCGCTCGCCTGCGACACGACGGGGTTACCGGCCAGCGACACCGCCCCCGGCGCACGCGCGCCCTGCTCGCGATGGGCATCGAGGGTCGCGGCAACCGCGCCGGACGATGCGGCAAGCGCGCCGCAGCACGCGGCGCCGAGCGCCGCGAGTGTGCCGAGCGCGTGCCGGCGGCCGGCGTCCATCACCGGATCGCGTCCTGCTCGGCCAGCGCCGCGTCGTCCATCGTCAGTAGCAGGGGGCAGCTTCCACACAGTTGCGTTTCTCCAGGAATTTCATAGCGCAGGCAGCACACGCGGCGCGCACGAAACGGCGTCGGCAGCAGCGCCGAGCGCGGCACGGCATCGCGCACGGGCACGCGCAGCGGATTCGGCTCGCCATGCACGCAGCGCGAGCCGAACAGCCAGTCCGCATCGCGGACGGGATCGGCCGCGCATGGCAGCGCACGATACGTATCGAGCAGATAGTCGAGCAGGTTGCCCGCGTTGCTCCACAGCACGCGCGGCGTGACACGGCCCATCGCCGCGAGCAGGTCGATCACCGCGCCGAGATGCGCGACGAGCCCCCCATAGCGGGGCGCCGGGTCGTCGCACGGTACGCCGAGCGCATCGTGCGGGAAGTACAGCGCGGCGGGCATCCCGTCGTCGAGCGCGACGAACGTGCGCTCGGGCGACATGTCGAGCGGCCGGCCGAGCGTCAGCGCGGCGACGACGCCGGCCGGCGCCGCGCGGCCGAAATAGTATTTGCTCCATTGCGACATCAGCGCGCGCGCATGCTGCGCCGGATCGCCGCCGTAATGGCCGACCATCACGTCGAGGATTGCCTCGCGGTGATCGGGCAGCGTGATGACGGGTACGACGATCCGGCCCGGCGCATCGTGAGCGTCGTCCGGCATGCCGAGCCAGACGACGTCGAGGTGTTCGGCGAACGGTTCCGGCGCGAACGTCGAAAAACGCGTGGCGCGCGCGTCGTCGAGCGCGGGCGTCATCGCCCTGCGCGCCGGGCGCGGCGCCCCTCGAGGATCAGCAGTCCGAGCAGGTACGGCGCGCCGATCAGCGCGGTCAGCACGCCGGCCGGCACTTCGCGCGGCGCGACGACCGTACGCGCCGCGAGATCCGCCACGCCGAGGATCAGCGCGCCGCACGCGGCCGCGAGCCACAGCCGCGTCCGGTGCCGGCGCGCGCCGAGCATCGTCGCGACGTGCGGCGCCATCAACCCGATGAAACCGACCGGCCCGACCGCCGCGACAGCCGCGCATGCGGCGAGCGTCGCGATCGTCAGCGCGAGCGGCCGCAACGCGGCCACCGGCAGGCCGAGCGCGGCCGCCTGGTCGTCGCCGAGCGCGAGCATGTCGAGCGGTTTCGCGAGCCATGCGAACACGGGCACCGCGAGCACGCACCACGGCAGCAGCATCGACACCTCGCCCCAGCTCCGGCCATAGGTACCGCCGACGAGCCACACGACGAAGCGCGCGGGCTGCACGCTTTCCTGCGTGATCAGCCATTGCGCGAGCGTGGTCCACAGCGCGCCGATCACGATACCCGTCAACGCCACCGCGAGCGGCGCATAGCGATGCCGGTGATTCAACGCGAGCGTGACCGCGAGCGACAGCCCGCCGCCGATCAGCGCGGCCGCCGCGAGCGTCACATGGCCCATCAGCGGCCACGTCGACAACGCGAACAGCGTGACGAGCCCCGCGCCCTGCGTGACGCCGAGCACTTCGGGGCCCGCGAGCGGATTGCGCACGACGCTTTGCATCGCGACGCCGCTCACCGCCAGCAACGCGCCGGCAAGCAGCGCGCACAACAGGCGCGGCATGCGCAGGTCGATCAGCATCCGCGCGAGCGCATCGTGGCCGGACAGCGCAGCCGACCAGCGCGCGATCGACAGCCACTCGGGGCCGGCCGACACGCCGACGAACACGATCAGCACGCCCGCCACGACGAACAGCGCCGTGCGCAGCGGCCAGCCGAGTCGTTCGAGCCAGCCGACGAGCCGCGTCGAGCCGCCGCCCGATGCGCGTTCGGCATCCGCGTGCAGCACGCCCGACCACGCGGCGCCGCGCCGGATCATCGCCAGCATCAGCGGCGTGCCGACCAGCGCGATCGCGACGCCGGTCGACAGCGTCGCGTCGAGACCCGACGCGAGCACCGCACTGTCGGTGACGAGCACGAGCGCACCGCCCGCGAGCGCCGACAGCGGCACCAGCACGCCGAGCCGCGCCGCGCGCGCGCCGCGCACCTGGCGCAGCAGGTTCGGCGCGACGAGGCCGACATACGACAGCGGGCCCGCGATACTGACCGCCACGCTCGTGAACGCGACCGCGACGATCGTCGCGGCGAGCCGCGTCGCATCGACGCGCACGCCGGCCGCGGCCGCCGCATCGTCGCCGAGCGTGAGCGGATTCAGCGGCCGGATCACGAACGGCAACGCGACGAGCGGCACGACGAGCCAGCGCGCGGCGAGCGCGAGGCCCGTCGCGCCCGGCTGGTAGAGGCTGCCGTTGGTCCACAGCGCGGCGCCCGCGATGTTCTGCTCGAAGAACGCGAGCACGAGCGTCGACAGCGCCGCGAACAGCAGCATGCACACGCTGCCCGCGAGCACGAGGCGCAACGGCGTCGCGCGCCAGCCGCCGGCCGCGACGATCGCGCAGGCGGCCGCGGCCAGCCCGCAGACGAACAGCAGCGGCACCGATGCGACACCGGCCAGCGCCGGCACGAGCATCGCCGCGAGCAGGCCGAGCTGGGCGCCGCCCGTCACGCCGAGCAGGTCGGGCGACGCGAGCGGATTGCGCGTGAGCGACTGGAACAGCGCGCCCGCGATGCCGAGGCAGCCGCCCGCGACGAGCGCGGCCGCGACGCGCGGCAGGTTGAGGTCGAACAGGAACACGTGCGCGAGCGCGGCGGCATCGCTACCGGGCACCGCGTCCCACCACACGCGCAGATCGGGCGCGACGCGCAGCGCCGCGAGCAGCGCGATCAACGTGACGAGGCCGAACGCGATCGCGCCGGCCCGGCCCGATGCCGTGCCCTTCCCCGCCGCCGCGAGGCGCTTGCGCATCGCGAACGTCGTCATACCGCGAGATCCCGGTCGAAGACGCCGGCCGCCTGCGGCACGCCGTCGGTCGTCGGCCCGTAGGCCGGCACGCACATCGGCGCGCCCGTCTGCGGATGCGAAAGCTTCAGCATCTCGACGCCGAACGCCGCGCGCAGCCGCGCCGGATCGAGCATCGCGTCGGGCGTGCCCTGCGCGACGAGGCGGCCCGCGCGCATCAGTACGATTTCATCGCTGTACGCGGCCGCCTGGTTCAGGTCGTGCAGCACCCACACGATCGTCAGCCCGCGCGTGCGGTTCAGCGTGCGCAGCGCATCGAGGATGTCGAGCTGGTGATGGATGTCGAGATAGGTCGTCGGTTCGTCGAGCAGCACGATCGGCGCCTGCTGCGCGAGCGCCATCGCGATCCACGCGCGCTGACGCTCGCCACCCGACAGCGCGCCGACGTCGCGGTCCGCGTCGCCCGCGAGGCCGCTCGTCTCGAGCGCCTCGTCGATTGCCGCGTGATCGGCCCGCGACAGGCCGCGCAGGAAGCCGCCGTACGCATAGCGCCCGTACGCGACGAGCTCGCGCACGGTGAGGCCCGACGGAATCTGGTTGAACTGCGCGAGCATCGTCAGCTCGCGCGCGAGCGCGCGACGGCGAAACGCCGCAAGCGGCCGGCCATTGACTTCGACATGGCCGGCACGGGCGGGCTGCAGGCCCGCGAGCGTGCGCAGCAGCGTGCTCTTGCCGCAGCCGTTCGGTCCGCACAGCGCGGTTACGCGGCCGGCCGCGATCGACAGGTCCAGCCCGTCGATCACGACATGGTCGCGATACCCTACCGACAGCCCGCGCGCGGCAAGCGCGGCGGTACGACGCGTCATCAATCCTCCGTTCGGCCGCGCGGGACCGTATAACTCTGCGCCATCGCGACGACGACCTTGCGCGGCCCCTCGAACGGGTCGCGCGCATGCGCGGTCAGCATGTTGTCGAGCATCAGCACGTCGCCCGTGCGCCACGGGAACACGATGCGCTGCTGGTCGAGCACGCCGCGGATCTCCGCAAGCGCGTCGGCTTCGAGCGGTTCGCCATCGCCGTAATACACGTTGCGCGGCACGTTCTCGAGCCCGACCGCGTCGACGAGCGCTTCCTGCATGTCGTCGTCGAGCGCCGACAGGTGAAACAGGTTCGCCTGGTTGAACCACACGCGCTCGCCGGTGCGCGGATGCCGTGCGACGGCCTGGCAGCGTTCGCGGGTGCGCAGCAGCAGCTCGCCGTCATCGTCGGTGCGCCATGCGCATTCGATGCCGCGCGCCGCGCACATCCGCTCGACTTCGGCCGGCTCGTCGGTGCCGAACGACTGCTGCCACGGCAGGTCGAGCCCCTGCCCGAAATTGCGCACGTACAGCAGCTCGCGCTTCTCGAAACGCGCAATCAACGCCGGATCGAGCGCGCGATAGACGGCGCGGCTGTCCGCGATCGGCGTCGCACCGCCCTTCGGCGCGGCGAGCGCGCAGTGGAACCAGATCCGCAGCGGCCATTCGCGCGT
Organism: Burkholderia sp. AU31624; assembly: GCF_020420065.1. Classification (NCBI taxonomy): domain Bacteria; kingdom Pseudomonadati; phylum Pseudomonadota; class Betaproteobacteria; order Burkholderiales; family Burkholderiaceae; genus Burkholderia; species Burkholderia sp. AU31624. The sequence continues at coordinate 130,642 of NZ_JAIZRT010000011.1, read as the reverse complement.
ATACGACTGCTCGTTGTGCAGCGGAATCGCGCGGTGCGGCGGATATTCGGTCGACGTGTAGACCGCGCCCTCGACCTGGCTGCGCGGCGTCGATGCGTATTCATAGCCGATCAGCGGATCGCCGAACGATGCCGCGAACTGCTGGAACGCGTCGATCGACGGCACGTGAAAACCCGTGAACAGCACGCCGCCCGCCCGTTCGAGCGTGTCGGCCGCGATCTCGCGCGCCAGCGGCGCGACGTCGTCGATCGACATGCCGTCACTGCCGCGCGGCGACACGACGGTGGGCAGCCCCGGCTCGATACGCAGGTCGTCGAGCGTCGGCAACGAAAGCAGGGTCATGCAACGTCCTCTTCAGGTGGCGCGCCGGATCTCGGCGCAGCGGGTCACGACGCGCGCGAGGCGCGCTCGCCGTCCATCGCGCGGCGCAGGCTCGCGGGGCGCATGTCGGTCCAGACGGTCTCGATGTGCGCGAGACAGTCGGCTTTCGGGCCGCTCACGCCGATCTCGCGCCAGCCGGCCGGCACGGGCCGGAACGTCGGCCAGATCGAATACTGTTCTTCGTCGTTGATGACGACCGTATAAACGAGGTCGTCGGTGTCGGCGGAAGGCGTCGTGGCTTGCGTCATGATCGGAAATCGCTGAGGCGGTTGAAGGTGGCGAAGCGGCGGTTTCGGCCGCTCCTGTCTGATAGACGTTTGGCCGGCGCGGATTTTTACCGGCGCCGTGCGCGGCCGCCCAGGAACACCGGGCACGCGACGCCGCGATGGCACGCGTCGAGGCATTCCGCGCAGTGGCGCTCCGCGTCGCGCACCATGAAATGCACGAGCGTCTGCGACACGTTCAGCGCGCGCGCCGCGGTCTGCAGCGTCTCCTCGCGCAGCCGCACCATCTCGAACGCCGCGCGGCTGCGCGCCGGCAGGTCGTCGAGCGCCGCCCACACGCGCCGCAGCGTGTCGCGCGTCAGCAGCGCGGCTTCCGGCGTCGGCTCGGGCGACGGCACGTCGAAGCCGTCGTCCTCTTCCGTGTGATAGACGTTCTCGAGGCTTTGCCGGCGGCACGCATCGATCGACGCATTGCGCACCATCCGCGTCACGTAGGCGACCGGCTGGCGCACCGCGTCCTGGTTCGGGAATTCGACGAGCTTCACGAACACGTCGTGCACGACGTCCTCGGCGCGGCTTGCACAGCCGACGAAGCCGCGCGCGACATTGACGAGCATCGTACGATGCGAGATCAGCACGTCCAGCAGCGCGCCCTGCGCACGGGGCTCCGCGGCGCGGCGCGCACGCGGCGGCCGGTCGGGAAAACTGCCGAGGAACGGGTTTGCCGCTGCCGCCGCCGGTCGGTCGAGCACTTCCGCCATCGCCATCGATCTGCTCCGTCAAATTCCGAGATAGCGAAATTTAACGTAAACGCAAATCATTCTCAATACGATTACGAAATGACCCTTTCGGTTGTCAGGATTTGTCTGAACAATCAGCGAAATCGTTGTCGGGTCAGATAGGACGCATGCCGCCGGTCGTGGCAGGCGGCGATCGATGCGTCCGTCCGGCGGATACGGCTGCCGCTGCGTTCACGGGATTCTGACGAAACGCCTGGGGCGTCGTGTCATGTGCGGTAGCAACTTCTTACCACGTGAAATTTTGAGGGCCCGTACGATCGACGTGCCGTTTCCCCAAGGGAGAACCACATGAAATCCATCGTGTTATCCGCCGTCATGATTGGCGCGCTGTCGAGCGTGATGCTCACTGGATGCGTCGCCTATCCTGGGCCGGCCGAAGTCACGATCGGCTGGCATGGCGATCGTTACTGGGACGGAAATCGCTACTGGGAGCGCCGCGACTGGGAGGCTCAGCATCGCGGCGGGCATGACGACCGCCGGGACGATCGCCGGGACGACCATCGCGACGATCAGCGGCCTCAGTGGTAACGCGCTGCCGCTCCCGTGACCCACTATTCAACGACAGGACCTCAAACATGAAGACGCTACTCAAGACCCTGACCGTCGCGGCGCTCGCCGCCGCCGTACTCGTGCCGGCGATCGCCGAAGCCCATCCGCACCGCGTGTGTCACTTCGAGCATCACCATCACAAGGTTTGCCGCTGGGTGCGCTGAGCATCGCGCAGCAGATGCGAAAAACGCCGGCTTGCCGGCGTTTTTTTCGTCTTACCGATGCTGTTCTCCGCGGGGTAGCGCCCGACCGGCTGGCGCCCGGCATACCGCGTCAATAGATGAACAATCGTATCGTCGCCGTTCCGTTGAACGGCCCGATCTTGGGTGGGCCGAACGCCTTCAGCACGGCATCGAGCGTCACGCTCTGGTAGTTCACGCTTCCCGGCATCTGGGCGAGCACGAACTGTTCGTTGAACGCGATCGCCTTGCCGTTCCGGTCCTCGATGCCGATGCCGAAATTGCTGTTGGCGTCCGGTACGAGCAGCCCGTTACGCACCGTCTGCGACGTCTCGAAGTAGCCGTCCACGCGCACCGGGACGTTGCATTGCTTCGTCAGCGCGAGACTGAACGACTTGCGCGGCACCGCAGGCGAAAAACCGTTGCCCGTCGCCTGAACCTGACCGAACTTCACGATGCCGGGCTCGGGTGTGACCTTCACGTCGACCATGCAGGGTGTCGGCTTGAGATTCTGCAGACCGCTCAGCTTGTAGCGGAAGCTTCCCTTGCTGTTCAGCCCGCGCTCGCCGTCGAACTGAAACACCGCGTAGATATCCGAAGGCGGTCTCGTCCACGCTCCCCGCTTGCGAATGACCACCTGATACGTAATGCTGATGGGCCATTTCGGACACATCCCGGCATTGACCTGCCGGTCGTTCATCTCGCAGATTTTCACGGAGCGGTGCGTGTCGATGCCGTTCCCCGGCTGGCTGCTGCGTCCGTAATAGTCCGTGCCCTCGAAGCGAATGCCGACTTCGAGCCCCCACGCGGCCGGATTCTGTTTCTCCGGGTTCGCGTAGAAGTAGATCTGCTCGGGGAAATCCTGCAGCCCGCCGATATCCTTGTAGCAATAGCCCGTCGTCGTGCGCGGCGGCGATACCCAGATCACGTAACCATCCGGCGCGTCGGTCGGATACGACGCGACGTTGCCGATCGTCTCGGTCAGCGACAGCCCGCCGTTGTCCGCAATACACTTCAGCGCCCACGCCGGCTGCGCAACCGCGACGAACAGCGCGAGCACACACCACCTGATCCAGGCCGGCATGGGCGAAGCGATGCGGTTTCGTCGAACGGCGCTCATTTCTTCACGCTCTTGCAAGCCCCTGCCTCACACGCATACTCCACCGCCACCTGGCCACCGTAATCATCGACATGCGTGACGAACAGCGTCGACGGCGTCGCGGCCTTGAACGGCACGTCCGTCCTGCTCATCGGGCTCACCATCACCGGCTCCAGCGGCACCTGCGTCTTCTGCGCCCCCGAAGCCAGGTTGACGATCGTGATGTGATACGGCGTCGGATTGTCGAACACGAGCGTGTGCGCGGCCGAGTCGACCCGCACCGTCATCGGCAGCGTCCAGTCCTCGTCGCGCGCCGGCTGCACGGCCTTCGGGCGATAGAACAGCTTCATCTGCGTATGCAGCGCGATCTGCAGCGTGTTCGGCGTATCCGTCTTCGGCGGCACTTCGCGGATGTTCAGGTAGAACACCGTTTCGCGATCGGCCGGCAGTTCGGTGCCCGGCAGCTTCGCGATCCGCAGCACGTTGCGCTCGTTCGCCTCGACGCGCTGCAGCGGCGGCACGACCATCAGCGGCGACGTGATCTTGTTGCCCTTCGCGTCCTCGAGCCACGACTGCACGAGATACGGGTACATCGTGCTCTTGTTGGTGATCGTGACGATCGCGGCCTGTTCGCCTTCGTTGAAGATCACGCGCGTGCGATCGGGCACGATCGCCGCCTGCGCGGCGCCTGCGAACAACGCGCCGGCGGTCGCGAGCACGCACCATGCGCGCCGCGAAAAGAAAAGGGAAAGGGAGAAGGAATGTTTCATCGCGGGATCCGTGAATTCATCGTTCGACCCGTGCGGCCGCTGCATGCGACTCACCGGGCGTCTGGCACGTCACCGGAATCGGCGTGCCTTCGAGTTGGAGCTGGTTCGGCAGCGTGTCGATCGTGCAGAGCGTGCGTTCGCCCGCCCGCACCGCCAGCGTGGATTTCGGCTGAACCTGGGTCAGGAACGCCGCACCGCCCTCGCCGACGATGCCGAGCTCCTTGCCGTTCGCCACGTCCTGCACCGATGCACCGAACGGCAGCGGCTTGCCGGCCGGGTCGGTCAGCGTCAGGTACAGGTTGCTGCCGCGCGCGGCGGAAAACTTCACGAAGCCGATCGCGCCGTCGGTCAGCACCATGCGCTGGATCGGGTTCGTCACCTGCACTTCGAGCGGCAGCTTCTCGACGTTGACGGTCGCGTCGTACACGTTGTACGGCGAGATGCCGTCGAGCACCGCATAGCCGCGCGAATCGGTGTGCGAGAGCGTGCCGGACAGCGGCACGTCGGGCACGCCGTCGGTCGACACCAGCAGGCGCGTGTCGCCCGCATTGCCGTTCGCGTGTGCCGACACGCCGTATTGCGTCGCGACGAACGAACCGTCGACTTCGAGCGATGCCGCCGCATACGCATTGGCGAGCGTCGACGCCTGCGCGGTCAGCTGATACGCGGACGAGCGCTGGCGGTAGCTCGCGTTCGCCGACGCGCGTCCGTCGGTCGCACCCGCGTTGACCTGGTAGGTCCGGCCGTTCGGATCGTCGTAGATGTAGCCCGCGTTCACGCTCGTGCTGCCGCTGCCCGTCGTCAGGTTCGACGTGACGGTGTGACGGCCGCCGATCGGCAACGTCGCGGTAACCGAGACCTGGTTGCCGCTTGCACCGGCGCTCTGCGTGCGGAACGCCGACACGCTCACGTTCAGGTTGCGCAGCGTGCCGATCGAGAACGCCCGCGTCAGCGTGAGGCCGACGCGCTGCTCGTTCGCGCGTTCCCAGTAGGTCGTCTGGTCGTACGAGAAATAGGTCGAGGTATCGCCGAAACGTTTCGACAGCGTCGCCGAGTAGCGCTGCTTGCTGTTGGCAAGGCCGTACGCGGTCGGGTCGCCCGAGAACTGCGCGAAGTTCGTGTACTCGCGTTCGGAGAAGCGATAACCGAAGAAGCGCACGTCGGCATCGAGCCCGTCGAAGTGCTTCGAATAGTTGATGCGGTACGAGTTGCCGTTGCGCGTCGCGCCGTTCCACCACAGCTTCGCCCGCGCATGCGTGACGTCGGCCGACAGCGCGCCGAACGCGCCGAAATCTCGGCCCAGGCCGAGCGCGATCGACGTATAACCCGACGCGGCGATGAAGCCGCCGTACGCCGTGACGTCGAACGGCAGACCGTAGGCGATTTCGCCAAAGCCGAAGAACGGCGTGATGCCGGCGCCGCCGAACTGGCGCGGCTTGCCGACGGCGGCCTTGTAGCGCAACTGCCCGGCGCGTGCGAGGAACGGCACGGCGGCCGTCGTCACCTGGAAGCGCTGCACGCTGCCGTCCTCTTCCTCGACCGCGACGTCGAGCGTGCCCTGCACGCTCGTATTGATGTTCTGCAGCGCGAACGCACCCGGCGACACGCGCGTCACGTACAACACGCGGCCTGCCTGCGACACGGTCACGGTCGCGTTGGTGCGCGCGACGCCCGAGATCAGCGGCGCATAGCCGCGCAGCGACGGCGGCAGCATGCGATCGTCGCTGCGGATCGACGCGCCCGTCAACGCGAACGTGTCGAAGATGTCGGAAGTCAGGTAGTCGTCGCCGAACGTCACCGTCGACTGGATCGACGGCAACGCACGAAATGCATAAAGCCGGCTGAAGCGGAACGTGCGGTCCGCGTAGGCCGTATTGCCCACGTTCGATTGCGCCTGGTAGTCGCCGCGAAAGCGCCATGCATCCCAGTTCGCGCCCACCGTGCCGTAGGCCTGGATCGAATTCGTCTGGCGGCCGCCCGTCCCGAAGTTGCGGTTCGTGTTCGCGATCACGCGATAGTCGAGCATCGCCCCCGGAATCCCTTCGGACCAGCGCGACGGCGGCAGGTAGGTCGAATCGGTGAATTCGAGTGCGGCCTGCGGAATCGTGATCTTGAGCCGCCCGTCGCTTTTGAGGTAGCGCACGGTCGCGCCCTCGATCGCGCCGAGGTCGACGCAACGTCCGCCCTGGAAGCGCGGCAGGTCCTTCAGGAGCGACGGCTTCAGCCCGAACTGCGCGACGAGTTCCGGTGGCAGGCACGGCTTGCCCGCCCCTGATGTATCGACGGCGATGAATTCGATCGCCTGCAGCCCGTAGAACAGGTCGTTGACCTGCACGTCGAGCATGTACTCGCCCGGCAGCGTGAAGTCCGCCTGCGAGAACTGCGACAGATCGACGTTGTTCGAGCCGTCGATGTTCAGGAACGACGAATTGAATTCCGTCGCATGGCTCTGGCTGCCGACCATCAGCACGGAGACGCAAAGGAAGGAATGTCTGATTCGCACGCGGCGCTACCGGAAGTCCAGGGAGGGAGAAAAGGAGGAAAAACGAACGAGGAAGGGTGCGCGCACCCTTCCCCGGTACGGCGGCTTACTGGTAGCGAACCGTGAAGTTCGCGACGCCTTCGGCGGTACCCGGCGTCACGCCGGCTGCGGTCGCCTCGTACATCGCAGCGAAGCGCGCGATGTTCGTGCCGTTCTGCAGCACGGTCGGTGCCTTCTGCTCGGCGCCGTTGTCGAGGTATTCACCCGACGCTGCCTGCAGGCGGATACCGACGTTGGTCGCCGAACCGATCGTCGCGAGCAGCTTCGGCTGGCCTGCGCTCGACGTGCCCGTGAACGTGAAGTACGCGTTCTGCGCGACGCTCGTGTCGCAGTCGGTCAGCTTGATGTCGAAGTTGGTCGGCGTGGACTTGTCGCCAGCCTGCTTGAACACGTTGGTCGGCACCTTGCCGAGGTTCACGGTCTGGTTGACCGAACCCGAATCGATGCCGCATGCGCCCGCGACGATCTCGCCCGTGAAGTTGATCGTGCCGGTGCCCGCTGCGAAGGCCGAGGTCGACAGGGCCGCGAGTGCGACAGCGGTCAGGATGGATTTTTTCATGACGTTTCCCGTAAGGACTGCAAATGGAGTAGTTGACGTGGCGGACACAAACGGCAGCGCATGGTGGCTTCCGTCCGACACGAGGCGGCATTATCGAGATAATCGTGAAAGTTTTCTGTAAATCATTGTCAAATGCATCTGACAATGTCCGATTTACCCCTCTAAATCCACACTCTTTCCTGTCGACTTACAATCCTTCAACTTTTATCCGCAGTCCTTTTTTATTTTCAGGAAGCAATTGAAGATTAAGGAAATTTTCGATCGACAGCCGTAGCCACCCTGCTCACCCATGCTGGGATTGGCTCTCGCGAAATCATCGTCGAAAAGGACAAAGCATTGTCCAATGCCGCCATCGTTGCAGAACGACAACGCCAATATCAAATCATTTTCAACAAACAGGAAATTAAACGGCGATTCAATCAATTCCATTCTTTCGCGCAAACGATTGCGACATGAATACAAACGTTTTACTGCGACACTTTGCCGCTCTCATTATTTCCAATATATTGATTAATCAGATCGTCAATTCCGGATCGTAAATCACATGCATGCGCGGTCGCCGGAACCCGTCATCCGGTCCGGATCGCGGCAGCGCAGGAAGGAAAAATGGACCGCACACGTTTGCGCGGAATGGCGACACGAGCGGTCGCATGGCGAGGGCTGTTCCGGAACGCGCACGTGCGCGTTCCGGCAGGATGAAAAACGTCCTGGCCAGCCTGTCAGTGAAGGGGAAGATATCGCCGGAACAGCGGTATGGATCGAAGAAAGCGGCGGCGGCACGTCGAAGCGCACCGCCGCCCTCATGCCGCCCGACGCGTTGTCGCGTCAGGCGACAGGCATCACGCGGATGCCGCGGCCTCCACCGACGCCGGCGACCAGCCGCCGCCGAGCGCGCGGTACAGCGTGATCGCATTCGCGAGCCTGAGTTGCTTGAGCCGGATCAGCTCCTGCCCCGACTCGTACGTGCTGCGCTGAGCGTCGAGCAGTTCGAGATACGTCGCGACACCGCCCGCGTAACGGCGCTCGGCGAGCTTCAATCGCGCGCCGTCGGCCGCATACACGTCCTGTTGCGCGGCAAGCTGGCGATCGATCCAGTCGCGCGCGGCGAATGCGTCGGCCACTTCTCGGAATGCGGTCTGCACCGTCTTCTCGTAATCGGCCACCGCGATGTGCTTGCGCGCATTCGCGACGTCGAGGTTCGCCTGATTGCGGCCGCCCGCGAAGATCGGCAGCGTGACGCGCGGCGCGAACGTCCACACGCTCGTGCCGCCGGCGAACAGGCTCGAGAACGCATCGCTGACCGAGCCGTAGTCGCTCGTCAGCGTGATGCGCGGGAAGAACGCCGCGCGCGCGGCGCCGATCTGCGCGTTGGCGGCCTTGAGCCGTGCCTCCGCCTGCCGGATGTCCGGCCGCCGTTCGAGCAGTGCACTCGGTGCGCCGGGCGCCACGGGCGCGATCGACAGTGCGTCGAGCGCGGTCGTGTCATCCGGCACGTTGCGCGCGAAGTCGCCCGCGAGCAACTGCAGCGCGCGCACGGATTGCGCATGCTCGCGCTGCAGTGCGGCCTGCGACGCGCGCGCGGATGCCACCAGCATCTCGGCCGAACGCAGCTCGATCGCGTCGCTCGTGCCGGCCGCATAACGGCGCTGCGTGAGCGCGGCCATGCGTTGGCGCGCATCCAGCGTGCGCTGCGCCAGCGCAAGTTGCTCGTGCAGCGCGCGCTCCGATACGTACGCGCCCGCCACGTCGGAGATCACGCCGATGCGTACCGTGCGTTGCGCGTTGGCCGTCGCGAAATAATCGGCGAGCGCCGCGTCCGACAGGCTGCGCACGCGGCCGAACAGGTCGAGCTCATATGCGCTGATGCCGACGCCCGCGCGATACAGCCCGCTGATCGCGCTTTCGCGCACGACCGGGTCGTACTGGCGGGTACGGTCATAGCCCAGATTCGCATCGACCGACGGCATCCGGTCCGCGCGCTGCACGCCGTACAGCGCGCGCGCTTCCTCGAGGCGGCCGGCCGCGACCCGCAGGTCGCGGTTGTTCGCGAGCGCCGCGTCGATCCACGCCTGCAGCGCGGCATCGGTAAAGTAGCTGCGCCAGTCGTCGAGCAGCGCGGCGTCGGCGGGCGACACCTCGGCCGCCGGTGCGGCACTGCCGTCGACCGGCGCATAGGTCGCCGGCACCGGCGCCGCCGGCCGCTCGTAACGCGGCGCGAGCGTGCAGCCGGCCAGCGCGAGCGCGGCGGCCAGCGCAACCTGGGCCCGCAGCGCGGCGCGTGCATTCAGCGCAAACATCATTGAGAACCCTCCATCGTCACCGGCTGTGCCCCGCCGCGCCGGCGCGGGCCGACGTCGAACAGGCGGCCGACGATCACGAAAAACAGCGGGACGAGGAACACCGCGAGCACGGTCGCCGTGATCACGCCGCCCAGCACGCCGGTGCCGATCGCCATCTGCGCGCCGGACGCGGCGCCCGACGCGAACGCGAGCGGCAGCACGCCGACACCGAACGCGAGCGACGTCATCACGATCGGCCGCAGCCGCAGGCGTGCGGCCTCGAGCGCCGCGTCGACGAGCGACATGCGCTGCGCGACCAGGTCCTTCGCGACTTCGACGATCAGAATGGCGTTCTTCGCGGACAACCCGATCGTCGCGATCAGCCCCACCTTGAAGTAGATGTCGTTCGGCATCATCCGCAGCGTGACGCCGAGCACCGCGCCGATCACGCCGAGCGGCACGACCAGCATCACCGCGAACGGAATCGACCAGCTCTCGTAGAGCGCCGCGAGCGCGAGGAACACGACGAGCACCGACAGCGCGAACAGCATCGGCGCCTGCGCCCCCGACAGCCGCTCCTCGAACGACTGCCCCGACCACGAGAAGCCGGTGCCCGCCGGCAGCTTCCCGGCGAGCCGCTCGATCGCGCTCATCGCCTCGCCGCTGCTGTGGCCTGCCGCGGCCGAGCCGTTGATCGTGAACGACGGAAAGCCGTTGTAGCGCGTGAGCTGCGGCGGCCCGAGCGTCCAGTGCAGCGTCGCGAACGCCGCGAGCGGCACCATCTCGCCGCGCGTGTTGCGCACGCGCAGCTTCTTCACGTCGTCCGGATCGAGCCGGTGCAGCCCGTCGGCCTGCACGATCACGCGCCGCACCTGCGTGCCGTGCATGAAGTCGCCGATATAGTCGGAGCCGAACATCACCGCGAGCGTCGTGTTGATCTCGTCCATCGACACGCCGAGCGCGGACGCCTTCGCGCGATCGATGTCGAGCTTCAGTTGCGGCGCGTCCTGCGTGCCGGCGAACATCAGGTCGGTCAACGCCGGATCCTTGCGGCCCGTCTCGAGCAACTGCTCGCGCGCGGCGCTGAACGTCGCGTAGTCGAGCCCGCCGCGGTTCTGCAGCCGGAAGTCGAAGCCGCTCGACGAGCCGAGATCGGGCAGCGCCGGCGAGTTCATCGCGAACACCGTCGTGTTCGGCGTGCTCGCGAAGCGCTCGTTGATGCGCGCGATGATCGCCTGCACGTGCGCTTCGTCGGCCTTGCGCTCCTTCCAGTTCTTCAGCGTGACATAGATCATCCCGCCGTTCGGCCCTTCGCCGTACAGGTTGAAGCCGCCGAGCGCGTACGTGAACGCGATCGGCTCATCGCGGCGGATGGCCGACTCGACTTCCCGCACGCTCTGCATCGTTTCCGCGAGCGGCGTGCCTTGCGGCCGGATCACCATCACCATGAAGTTGCCCTGGTCCTCGTCCGGCAGGAACGCGGTCGGCAGTTGCGTGAGCATCAGTGCCGCAGCGCCGGTCAGCGCACCGTATACGACGAGCCAGCGCACCGGCTTCTTCAGCATCGTGCCGACGCGCGTCGCATAGCGCTGCGTCGCGTTCGCGACGAAGCGGTTGAACCAGCCGAAGAAGCCGCGCTTCTCGTGATGGTCGCCCGACACGGGCTTGAGCAGCGTCGCGCACAGCGCGGGCGTCAGCGACAGCGCAAGGAAGGCCGAGAAGCCGATCGACACCGCGAGCGACAGCGCGAACTGCCGGTAGATGTTGCCCACCGCGCCGCCGAAGAACGCCATCGGCAGGAACACCGACGTCAGCACCACGGTGATCCCGATGATCGCGCCGCTGATCTGCTTCATCGCCTTGACGGTCGCGTCGTAAGGCCCGAGCCCCTCCTCGACCATCAGCCGCTCGACGTTCTCGACCACGACGATCGCATCGTCGACGAGGATGCCGATCGCGAGCACCATCCCGAACATCGTCAGCACGTTGATCGAGAAACCGGCCGCATACATCACGCCGAACGTGCCCGCGAGCGCGACCGGCACGACGAGCGTCGGGATCAGCGTCGCACGCAGGTTCTGCATGAACAGGAACATCACGAGGAACACCAGCACGCCGGCCTCGATCAGCGTCGTGACGACCTTGTTCATCGATACGCGCACGAACGACGACGTCTCGAACGGGATCTGGTACTTCACGCCCGGCGGGAAATACGCGGACAGCTCGTCCATCGTCGCGCGCACGCGCTTCTCGGTGGAGACCGCGTTCGAGCCCGGCGCGAGCTTGATGCCCATCCCGGTCGCGACCTTGCCGTTCACGTACGACGGATAGTTGTAGTCGTTGCCGCCGAACTCGATGCGTGCGACGTCGCGCAGGTAAAGCGCGGCGCCGTCGGCCTGCGTGCGCAGCGCGATCGCGCCGAAATCGGCCGGCGTCTTCAGCGGCGCGTCGGCGAGCACGGTCGCCGCGATCGGCGCGCTTTCCGGCACCGCGGAGCGGCCGATGTCGCCGATCGTCACGCGCGCGTTGTGCGCACGCACGGCCGATGCGATATCCGACGCGGTGAGGCCGTGACCGGCCATCTTCACCGGGTCGGGCCAGATCCGCATCGCGTACTCGGTGCCCCAGACCTGCACCTTGCCGACGCCCTCGACGCGACGCAGCGCCTGCACGACGTTCGCCGACGCATATTCGCCGAGCTGCACGGCGGTCATCCGCCCGTCGTCGGACGTCAGCGACACCACGAGCTGGATGTTGTCGGCGGCTTTCTCGACCTGGATGCCGTCGCGTCGCACCGGTTCCGGCAGCCGCGCCTCGACCGTCTTCAGCCGGTTCTGCACTTCGACGGCCGCGAGATCGGCGTTCACGCCCTGCTTGAACGTCAGGTACAGCGACGCCATCCCGGCGCTGCTGGTGGCCGACGTGTACATCAGCCCCGGCGCGCCGTTCATTTCGCGCTCGATCAGCGCGGTCACCGATTCCTCGACGACCTGCGGGGACGCGCCCGGATACGTCGCATAAAGGCTGACGACGGGCGGCGCGATGTCCGGGTACTGCGCGACGGGTAGCGCGCGGATCGCGAATGCGCCGCCCAGCATGATGAAAATTGCGATCACCCACGCGAAGACGGGGCGATCGATGAAGAAACGTGCCATGGTGGTGTGGTGTTGACCAGTCAGGTTTGACGGGCGGCCGCCTGCGAAGCGGCCGCGGCCGGCGCCGCCTTCGACGGCGGCGCCTGCTCGACGGGCTTGACGGCCGTGTCGGGCGCGAACTGCGCGGCGTTGTCGACGATCACGCGCTCGCCGCCCGCGAGGCCGCGCGTGATGCGCCAGTCATGGCCGCTCATCTGGTCGGCCGTGACCTCGACGTCCTTGACCTTGCCGTTCGTGCCGACGACGCGTACCGACGTGCGGTCGGCCGTGCGCAGCAGTGCATCGCGCGGCACGAGGATCGCCCGCTGGTCGACCGCCGTATCGAGCGCGATCCGCACATACGCGCCCGGCAGCAGCTCGCGCTCCGGATTCGGGAACAGCGCGCGCATCGCGACGGTGTCGGTGGTCGGATCGACCGCGAGATCGCTGAACAGCAGCCTGCCCTTCAGCGGATACGCGGTGCCGTCGGCGCGCAGCAGCGTCACCGCGATGTCGTGCTGCGCGATGCCCGTCGCCCGCCCGCTCTTCACCGCGCGGCGCAGCGCATCGACGTCGGCCGCCGGTTGAGAGAAGTTCACGTAGATCGGATCGAGCTGCTCGACGGTCGTGAGCGGCGTCGCCTGGTCCTGGCCGACGAGCGCGCCTTCGGTCACGAGCGCGCGCCGGGCGCGGCCCGCGATCGGCGCGGTGACGGTCGCATAGTCGAGCTGCAGCTGCGCCCGCGCGAGCTCCGCCTTCGCGGACGCGACGTCGGCCTTCGCCTGCGTGTCGGCCGCGACGGCCTCGGTGTGGTCGCGTTCGCTCACCGCGCGATCGCGCACGAGATCGTCGTAACGGCGGCGCTTGTCGCTCGCCGCGAGCGCGGCGGCCTGCGCCTTCGCGAGCGCGCCCTGCGCGGCGTCGCGCGCGGCCTTCAGCGGCGCGGGATCGATGCGGAACAGCACCGCGCCCTGCTTCACTTCCTGGCCTTCCTCGTAAGTGCGCGCGGTCACGATGCCCGCGACCCGCGCACGCACTTCCGCCTGCCGGTACGCGTCGAGCCGGCCCGGCAATTCGACGGTCATCGGCACGGCCGTCGGGCGCACCGTTACGACCGTCGCCTGTTTCGCGGCCTCCGGCGCGGCGTCCTTGTCGCCCTTTCCACATCCGGCCAGGGCCAGCGCGGCCGCCAGCGCGAACGGCGCCAGTCGGTGGCGCAACAGGGAGCGATTGTTATTCATGTGTGACCTCGGATCGTTCGCCACCGATAAAATGCGGCGGCTCAGGGTGGCCGATTATAATCAGTCACGACTGATTAAATACGCGCCGTTTCAATCTGACCGTCACACTGTCTCAATAAAACGACAGCGAACTGTAAGGAATTTCAGGACATGGCTCGCAAGACCCGCGAAGAATCGCTCGCCATCAAGCACCGGATCCTCGACGCCGCCGAGCTCGTGCTGCTCGAGAAAGGCGTGGCGCAAACCGCGATGGCGGACCTCGCCGAGGCCGCCGGGATGTCGCGGGGCGCCGTCTATGGCCATTACCGCAACAAGATGGAAGTGTGTCTCGCGATGTGCGACCGCGCGTTCGCGCGCACGTCGGAAGGCTTCGACGCCGGCGAAGGGCTGCCCCCGCTCGCCACGCTGCGGCGCGCCGCGTCGCACTATCTGCAGGAATGCGGCGAGCCGGGCCCGATGCAGCGCGTGCTCGTGATCCTCTATACGAAGTGCGAGCAGAGCGAAGAGAACGGCGCGCTGCAGCGGCGCCGCATGCTGCTCGAATTGCAGATGCTGCGGATCACGAAGGCGCTGCTGCGCCGCGCGATCGCGGCCGGCGAAGTCGCCGCCGATCTCGACGTGCACCTGGCCGCCGTCTATCTCGTGTCGCTGCTCGAAGGCGTGTTCGCGTCGATGATCTGGACCAACCGGCTGCGCGGCAACCTGTGGAACGACGCCGAGGCCATGCTCGACGCCGGCTTCGACACCGTGCGCACGTCCGCCGCGCTGCGAGGCCGCGCGCACAAATTGCCGGACTGACGGAATTTGTCGTAATAAATGCTGATTTAGCCCGATTTACCGCACTGCGAAACGAATGAGCTGACCCCCTTTAAAATTTTTAACGTTTCGCGGAACATCGGTAGACTGACGCTGTCATCTTTCTTTAGCGTCTTCGTGATAACCGGGTACGACCCGGCATGCACGCCGCCGTTCGAAGCGGGTCCGCCCCGCGCGTTGGGTCGAACGGAAACGATACAGGCCCCTGGCGGGGCCTGTTTTGTTGCACGCCCGCCGCCCGCCCCGTCGCTGCCCGACGGATGTGCCGCCGGTGGACCCTGCCCACACCCCTTTGAACCGCTTTCCTGGATGTGGACACCTTGGTCAAGTCTGCCGCTACCCCTGATGCTTTCGCGCCCGGCCGCGCGCAGCGCATTGCGCGCGCGCTCGTGCCGGCCGCCGTGCTCGGCGCCCTCGCCGCACTCGGCTTCGCCGCGCTGCCGGCCGTGTCGCAACTGCCGGGCGCCGTCGATTCGGGCACGGCCGCGCTGCCGCAGCGCGTGCTGTCCGACACGCCGTTTCCCACCGCGCAGCATTTCGTGACGAGCGAGCTCGCCCGCACGATCGGCGAGCGCAACGATGCCGGCGAACGCAATGACCGCAGCCAGCAGCCGGGGCTGTTCGCGCCGCTCAGCGCGCACCGCAACGAGATGCTCGGCTACGCGAACCTGTTCCAGTTCGCGGCCCCTGAAAACCAGCACGGGATGCGCGCGGGCGACATCGAGCTCACGCTGTCCGATACGCTGAACCGTCTCGACGTGCCGCCCGAGGTGCGCATCCAGCTCGGCGATCTCGTCAGCGGCAAGGTCGCGATGCGGGCGAGCGCGCAGCGCGGCGACTACTACCGCGTCGCGTTCGATACGAGCGACGGCACGCCGCGCCTCACCGCGCTCGAACTGCGCGTCGCCGGCCGCACGTTCGGCGCGATCTGGTTCCGCGCGCCGGGCGCCGAGCACGGCGCGTACTACGCGCTCGACGGCTCGCCGCTCGAAGCCGCCGCCTTCACGATGCCGGTCAAGTGGACACGCATCAGCTCGTTCTTCGGCGAACGCATTCACCCGCTGTCGCAGGCGATGGCGTTCCACACGGGCGTCGATCTCGCCGCGCCGAGCGGCACCCCCGTCGATGCGGCGGCCGACGGCGTCGTCTCGTTCGTCGGCACCGATCCGGGCGGCTACGGCCGCTACGTGATCGTCGATCACGCCGATGGTTACTCGACCTACTACGCGCACCTGTCCGCGTTCGCGCACGGCCTCAAGACGGGCGAGACCGTGAAGCAGGGCCAGCGCATCGGCTCGGTCGGGATGACGGGCGCCGCGACGGGCCCGCACCTGCATTTCGAGGTGCGCGTCGCCAACAATCCGGTCGATCCGCTCGTCACGCTCGCGAGCGCGCAGACGGCACTGTCCGACATGCAGCTCACCGCCTTCCGCCAGGAAGCGGCGCAATGGCGCTTCCGTCTCGCGTCGATCCGTACGACGCCGTTCGCGTTCGCGCAGAACGACGGGCCGCTGTGGGGCGATTTCGCGACCGATTCATCGACGCTGCGCGCCGTCTTCAATACGCATTACTCGGCATCGTGATGCACGTGCTGCGCGCCGTCGTTCGACTCGCAGCGGCGCACAGCAGGCGCTCAACCTTCCGTGCCCCTGCCCCCGAGCGGGGCTGGCCTGCGTGACGCGCTGTCCGCTGCGCGGACTTAACGACACGCCGTCTTCGGCCATTCGAAACGGCCGCGGCATGCCGTCACCGCGCGGGTTCCGTATATTCGGCCGCCGCGTGCGCGGCGCGTTCCGCGCGCGGGCGCCGCGACAGCAGCCAGCGTGCCGCGCCGTCGAGCGACGTGCACAGCACCAGATAGATCAGCGCGACGAACAGGAAGATCGGTGCCGGATACACCATCAGCCGGTTGTTCACCTGCGTCGCGACGAACGACAGCTCCGGCACGCCGACGATATACGCGAGCGACGTGTCCTTCACGAGCGCGACCCACTGGTTGACGAATGAAGGCGTCATGATCCGGATCGCCTGCGGCAGCAGCACGTAGCGCACCGTCTGCCAGCGCGTGAGCCCGAGCGACAGCCCGGCCTGCCATTGCCCGTCGCCGGCCGCGACGATGCCCGCATGCACCGCGTGCGCGAGATACGCGCCGCCGATCAGCGCGAGCGCGCACACCACCGTCGCGAGCCCCGGCACGTCCATGTGCAGCAGCATCGGCATCAGGAAGTAGGTCCAGAAGATCAGCATCAGCACCGGAATCGCGCGGAAAAAGCCGATGAACGCGAGCAGCAGCACGCGCACGGGGCCGCGCGCAAGCGCCATCGCCACGCCGAGCGCGATGCCGAGCACGGCCGAGGCGACGGCCGACGCGATCGCGAGCAGCAGCGACAGCGCGGCGCCGCCGAGCGGCCCTTCCGGGAACGCGCCCACGAGCAGGTACGGCAGATTGGCGAACAGCAGCGAGAGATCCATCGTCAGCGCCCCGCTTCCAGCCGGTCGCGCCATTGCGTGGCCGCATACGCGAGCGCTTCGATCGCGGCCACCGCCGCGACGTACAGCACGGTCGCCACGCCGAAGGCGGCGAAGGTCTTGAACGTCTCGGTCTCGACCTGCCGCGATGCATACGACAGCTCGGCCACGCCGATCGCCATCGCGAGCGACGAGTTCTTCACGAGATTCATGTATTGGCCGAACAGCGGCGGCAACGCGATGCGCACCGCCTGCGGCAGCACCACGTAACGCAGCGACTGCATCGGCGTGAGGCCGAGCGCGGCCGCTGCGTCGTGCTGCGCGCGCCGCACGCCGCGCAGGCCGGCTTCGCACTCCTCGGCGACGAACGCGGCCGTATAGGCGCTCAGCCCGACCCAGCCCGCGACGAATTCGAACGACGGCCACGCAAGCGTGAACGGGCCGATGCTCAACGCATGACGCGCGTTCAGCCACGCGATCCATGGTTCGGGCAGCAGCGACGCGATACCGAAATACCAGAACAGCAACTGCACGAGCAGCGGCGTGTTGCGGAACGTGACGACGTACGCGGCCGCCATCGCGCGCGGCGCCGTGCCGCGCGCATGGCGCATGACCGCGAGCAACAGCCCGCCGGCGGTCGCGACGACGGCCGACGCGGCCGCGAGGCCGAGCGTCAGCAGGAAACCCTGCCAGAGCCAGGACAGGTATTTGGGAGCCAACCCGAGCATGCTGTGTTGCGGGCGCGAAGCGCGCGATCGGAAGAATGCGAAAAGCGCCGCTCGGCCGATGATGCTTTGGCCAGTCGCGGCGCGCGTGCGATGCGGATCAGGTCTTGTCGCCGATCCGGAAGATGCGCGTGAGCGGCGTCTTCGTCGTCGGCCCGAACCATGCGTCGTAAATCTGCACGGCGCGGCCGTTCGCCTCGAGCCCCTTCAGCGTGTCGTTGACGAAGCCGAGCAGGCGCGTCTCGCCCTTCGGCACGCCGACGCCCATGTAGTCGTTCGAGATCGTGAACGCCGGGATCTCGTAGTTCTGCTTGTCCGGCACGTTCGCGAGCAGCCCGATCAGCTTCGGGCCGTCCTGCGTGATCGCCTGCACGTTGCCGGCGCGCAGCGCGGCGAACGCGAACGGCGTGTCGTCGTACGCGACGATCGTCGCCTTCGGGAATTTCTCGCGCAGCGTGATCTCGTTGGTCGTGCCCTTGTCGGCGCCGACGCGCAGCGCGTTCAGCTGGTCGGCCGATTTCAGCACGCCCTTCTTCGCGAGAAACTGCTGGCCCGACGAGAAATACGGAATGCTGAAGTCGACCTGCTTCGCGCGCTCGTCGGTGATCGTGAAGTTCGCGAGCACGAGATCGACCTTGCCGGACGTCAGGAACGGAATGCGGTTCGCCGGGTTGGTCGGCTGGAGCTGCAGCTTCACGCCGAGCTTGTCGGCGAGTGCCTTCGCATAGTCGACGTCGAGGCCGACGATATGATTGCTTTTGCCGTCGACATAGCCGAACGGCGGGTTGCTGTCGAACGTCGCGACGCGCAGCACACCGGCCTTCTTGATGTCGTCGAGACGGTCCGCATGCGCGACGGTGCCTGCGGTGATGAGCGCGGCTCCGACGAGCCACGTAGCGAGCGTGTGGAATTTCATGAGCACGACCTGATTTGTTATGAAGGCCGCCGCGGATCGCGCGGCGGCCCGGTTCGAAGAACATCGCGACGGAGTGTGTCGTCGCGAAGCCGCTAACGTATCAGCGCATGCCGCGAATCCGAACCAACAAATGGTGCTTTGCTCAGCGGGTTTCGTGATGAAGCGCGCCCGTCGCGGCGCGCGCCATCACGGGAACGTGAACGTGAATTCCGCGGCCCCGTTTGCGTTTCCGGGCCGCAGCTCGCCATCCGCACCGGTTCGGATGTACCGGGCACTGAGCGGGATCGTCGCCGTGTCGGCTTCGCGATGCATCGGATAGGTCGGGGCCGTGCCCGGCTCGCCGTAGGCGATCCGCTCGTTCGTATCCCGGTGCGTCATCACGATGTTGAACCCGTGCGCAACCGACCGGCCGGCCGGCGCGCTCAACTGCAGCAATGTCTTGTCCGGATTCGGCTGCGCTGCCTTGTCGCGGAAACTGATCTTCGGTTTGGCCGCGGCCGCGCATTGGCTGAGCGTGATATCGAAGCTGACCGGCTCCGACATCGCGTTCAAAGTCGGGAAATTGTCGATCGCGACATTTCCGAGCGTTACCGGCTTGATCCAGTTCGACTGGATCTCGCAGCGATTCGGCACCTGGATCTCGCACTCGCTGCCGATGCAGACGTTGCCCGCGCCGACGAAGGTTATCGCCTGTGCGCACAAGGGCGTCTGTTCAGGCACCGTCACCGTGCTCCCTACCGATGCGACGCCTTTCGGCAAGTCGATCGCATAAATCTCGACGGTCGGATTGCCCGGCAGGTTCTTGACGACCAGCTTGCCTTCCGGCAACTGCGAGGCCGGCTTTTCGAGGACGAGATACTGCCGGAAGATCATCGCCTGCGTGTTTTCGGTACCGCTTTGGTTCCCACGACCGAGATTGTGCTTCACGGTCACCATCGGCAGCGAATCTTGCGGCAGGGTATTCTCGTCTTCGTTGCCGGATACGCCTGCCCACTTGAAGCCGATACCGTTCACGTTCGTCTTCGCGACTCCGTCCGTGACAATAGGCGTTGTCTTCCAATGCCCGGCCCCCACCAGTTCGTGCTCCCCGGTCGCAGTGCCGTATGTGAACTTAACGAAGAGCGAAACGGTGCGTTGATACAGGATCGTGTCGACGGGTGTCGCACTCGTCAACGCATTGATCATCTTCCAGGGTGACGCGTTGGTGTTGCTGAACGCGCATTTCTGCGCCGTCGAGCCACTGGCGGTCTGCGCGTTGACGTGCGGGCCGAATGCAAGCACCAGATATCCCGCCATCGCCAGGCGACGTACGGCCCGGCCGACTCGCCCGGACCTGCGCCATTGAATCGTCTTCATGCTGCCTCCCGTTGCGGCAGCGGCAGGCGCCGGTCATGCTCGCCCGCCGCCCGTTGCATTACTCGATCACGCCGAGATTGATACCGGCAACCTTCTGCAGCCCGGCCTCGCCGGACGCAATGCTGTTGCGGAACGTGCCCCGGTTGATGCCGACCAGACCGCCAAAGGTCTGACTCGACGATCCGTTGATCCGCCCGCTCGCGGCCGAGCGTTCGATGAGCCCCGCGTTCAGGCCGGCCAGGCCGCCGAGGGTCGCGTAATTGCCGGCGCCGACCGTTCCCGACGCCGACGCATCGCGCACGGTACCGAGGTTTTCTCCGGCAAACCCGCCCACCGTGCTCGACGAGCCGCCCGTCACGTTGCCGGTTGCCGACGCGGTGTCGATCTCGCCGGATGTCGTGTTGGCGCCGGCGAAGCCCCCCACCGATGCACCGACACCGCCGTATACGTCGCCGCTCGCATCGACGTTGGTCAGTTCGGCCGCGTTGCTGCCGACGAAACCACCCGTCTTGCTGTAGTTGCCGCCGGTCGTCTTGCCACGCGCGACCGAGTGTGCAATCCGGCCGCCGAGATGGCTGCCGACGAAGCCGCCATTGGTGCCCTGCCCACCGGTGACCGCGCCGTGCGCTTCTGCCATGTCGATGAACGCATACATGCCCAGGTTGATGCCAACGAAACCGCCGGTCGAACCCGTCGATGCGCTCATGACGGCGCCCAGCGCCTTGCTGTCGGTCACGATGCCCTGGTTCAGCCCGACGAAGCCGCCGATCGCTTGCGCATATCGGCCGTCGACGACACCGCTTGCGCTCGAATTGGCAATCTTGCCGGTATTGACGCCGACGAGTCCGCCCGCCGTACCGCCCGAGCCCCCTGTCACGCGCCCCACAGCCGTTCCGTCGTCGATCCTGCCAAGCAGATTCGCGCCCACGAGCCCACCGACGTTCACGCCGGCGATATTGACGCCCGACGTGGTGCCCCGACTCGTCGACCTCAGAATGTCGCCGCCCCGATTCATGCCGACGAGACCGCCGATCGACGCCTGGTTCGATGCGCCGCCCGTGACGGTGGCGTTGGATTCGCTGTCGGACACGATCCCTGCCCCCATCAAATCGATGCGGTTTTCGCCGACCAGGCCGCCAACGGCATACGACATCCCGTTCCCGGCCACGGATCCGGCAAATGACGACTGCGAAAGCTCGCCGCTATTGATGCCGACGACGCCACCCAACGCATTGCCGCGGTTCGCACCGGCACTCACCTGCATGCCCGTCGCGGCCACGTTCGTGATCTTGCCGACGTTTTCGCCCACCAGCCCGCCGATGGCCACCGGACCGACACCGGACGCGGCACTGACGCGCAACGACGCCAGCTTGAGGTTGGCGAGCGTACCGGCGTTGCGGCCGAACAGCCCCGCGTACGGATCGCTGCTCGTGATGACGAGGTTGCTGATCGTATTGCCGAGGCCATCGAACACGCCGGAGAACGACGCCCCCGACCCGATGGTCCTGAACGTGGGGCAGGAATACCAGGAGCAGGAGCCGGCGATGTTGTTGCCGAGGACGTACAAGCCGTCGAGATTCGTATTGATGCCCTGCAACTGCTGCAGGTTCTGGATCACGGTGTAGAGATAGCCGTTCGACTCGAAGCCGGCTCCGGTGCCCGACAGCGTCACGGCCGCGGCGCCCGTCAGCGAATACGCGACGCCGTAGTCGAGCGTCAGCAGCGCATTCGCGCCGGTCAGTGCGATCGGCGCCGCGATCCGCACGCTGTTCTTCGCGTCGATGGCCACCCGCGCGTTCGCCCCCGTCGCGCGCAGCGCACCGTTGACCGACACGTCGCCGTTCCGGCTGGCCAGCGCCAACCGGTTGCCGCTTGCCCAGGTCACCGGTCCGTCGACCGACATCCCGCCGCGTTCGGCGACCAGTTCGACATCGGTCGTCGCGAGGTTGCGCGACAGCGTATCGGCCACGATGGTACCCGGCTGGTTCGCGCCCGCCTTGACCGACACGTCGGACGATGCGATGCGCCAGGTGCCGCCGCGCCCGTTGGTCGCGCGCGTATCGACCATCGCGCCCAGCGCCACCTTCACGTCGGCGCCGCGGGTGTGGACCGTGCCGCCGTTGCCCGGCGTCGTCGCGCTCGCGTTCATCACGCCCGCGACGTTGACGGTGCCGGCGTCGTGACCGTCCAGCGAGATCCGGCCCGCGACACTCCTGAGCGTGCGCGCCTCGATGGTGCCCTGGTTGTTGACCACCGTGCGCAACACCGTATCGACGGTCTTCGCGCCCATCAGCACCCGCCCACCGTCGGCCTTCAGCAACTGCTCGTTGCTGACCAGTGCGTTCATGGTTCCCTGATCGATCTGCACGCTGAGCAGCTTGCTGCCGTCGAAGTTCAGCGTGGCGTCACTGCCGGCGCCCAGCGCGACGGTGCCCATCTGCGCCTGGACGATCCCCCGGTTGACGACTTTCGCGCCGAGCAGCGCGATCGCGCCGCCTTCGCTCGCGACGAGATTGCCGAAGTTCTGCACTTCGCTCGGCGACTGACCGGAGAACCGGAAGCGGCCGGCTTCGAAGTCTTCGTTCTTGATGTCGAGCGTCGTCGCCACCAGACCACCGACGTTGACCTGTGCGCCCTTGCCGAACAGGACGCCGTTCGGGTTGACGAGGAATACGCGGCCGTTCGCGTCGATGTTGCCGTGGATTGTGCTGCCGTCCTGGCCGATCACCCGGTTCAGCGCAAGCGACTTGTCGGACGGCTGGTTGAACGTGACGCGCTGCCCGCTGTCGACGTTGAACGACTGCCAGTCCGTCACCAGCTTGTCGCTGTGCTGGTTGATCGACATCTGCTTCCCGTTGTCGTAGCGAAGAATGTCGGCCTTCCCGGACACGATGTTCTCGCCCGCCGGAAGCGCCTGGGCGGACGTCGCCGCGCCGCCCGCGAGCAGCGCGAGCACCGCGACGACACGCGCGCGCGTCGCCGACTTGCCGTGCCGGCGTACCCGTTCGCCGGCCACCTGCCAAACGCCCTGCCCGGCGTTCCATACCAAAGCGTATGTCTTGTTCATTCTCGTTTTCCTTGTTGTGGTTGAAACCCTGTCGATTCCCCGACAGGACGGGTACTGCAACTCCCGGCGCGCAGCAGCAACGGCACATGGTGCCGCGTGCCGCCGCTCCGCTACGGCTCCAGCTGCCTCCGGTATTCCTGGGATGCCCCGCTGTCGTCGACCGCGTCGAACACGATCTCGCCCGATCGCACGCCGCTTGACTCACCGATCGGGACGCGGGTCAGGCCGAACGGCGGAACCTCCACAGCCTCACCGACCAATGCGACCGGCTCCCCGTGCAACAGCACGCGCGTGAGCGTCACGTAGTACGGTGTGGGATTGGTGGCGACGATCGATGGGGAGTCCTGCTGATCCGTGCGCGTCCAGGTCAGTGCGCTCGGCGCCTGATCCGGATCGCCGGCAAGGCCGGGCGGCCGATACAGGAGCTTCAGGCGCAGCCGGTACGCGATGCGCAGCGTGTTGTCGCTTGCCGGTGCGGCCGGCGGTACTTCGAGCAGGTTGATCCAGAAGCAGGATTCGCGATCCAGCGGCAAGTCGCCTCCGATGGACTGCACGCGGATCGCCAGCGACTGCGCCGGATCGAGTCGAGCGAGCGGCGGCGAAACGACGAACGGCACGCGCAGGTGGTCGGGATCGGCATTCGCGTCGCCCACGTCGAGCCACGACTGAACCAGGATCGGCGCGGCGCCACCGTTGCGCGCGACGATCGTCAGCGCACGGGCATCGCCGGGATAGATGAAGCGGGTTCCGACCACGGACAGCGCCGCGTGCCCGTTGATTGTCCCGACGCTCGCCGCGCAAGCCGCCACCGCCGCACGCACGATGCGGGCAAAGCCGGCCCAGCGACCTGTACGGCGCGGCGGCCGGGACGCCGCCAGGGCGGAACGGACATCGAGAACACGCATCGAACTATGGCTCCACGTGCTGGCCGCGCGCCGTCGCCGCAACAGGCACAATCGCTGGAAGTGCGCGGCAGACACGCGTCAGCGTCACATAGCCGCGGGACGTACGTTCCGGCGCCGGCACCGCATAGTCGATCACGCACCGCTGATCGGCGCGCGTGCCCCATTCGACACGGATCTGCCCGTCGTCGTCGGCACTGCGCACCAGCAGGCGGCTACCCTGCCCGACCGCGCCCAGCAAAGTGCCGGTGCGTGCGTCGAGCGCACGCGCCGCGAACGGCAGTGGCCGGCCGTCGTCGGTCTGCGCGTCGATCAGCAGCGCGCGCGCCTTCAGTGTGTCGTACGACAGCATGACGACCGAGCCCGAGCGGGGTGCGACGCTGCGCGATACCGTCTTGAGTTCGACATCGTCGGCGATATCCTTCGGATCGATGTCGATCTTGTTGAGCTGATACGGCGTGAGGCTCGGTACGATCGCGTAGCCGAACCGGTCGACGCGCGCGTTCGAGTTCCCCACCAGGGCACCGCGCGCGTGCGGTGCGTGCACGACGCCGACCGTCTCGCTCAAGGTGGGCGCCAGCGTCAGGCCGCCCGGGTGCAGCACCAGGCCGCCCACCGCGTTCGCGGACGCCTGCTGGTAGCCGCTTCCCAAGCCGACGTTCGCCGACAGCGACACGGCCGGCAATTGATAGCCCACGCCGAAACTGCCCGACGACGCGCGGTTGTTGCCGTCGTAGCTCGACGACAGCGAGTACGATCCGGCGCTCTGCTCGCCGAAACGGCCGGCCAGGCTCGCGGTGGCACTGGTGCCGGCGCTGGTGTCATGCGTCGTGAGCGTGCTGAAGATCGGCGCGCGCCGCGTGTTGCGTCCCAACGGAATCGAAACGTTCAGGCTCACGAGCGTGCTGCCCGCCCCGCCGCCGAACGACGGTTGCCGAGCGGACAGGTTGCGCACGCGCTGCACCGACGCCGTTACGGTCGCATCGCGCCATTGCGTGCTGTAACCGAGCGTGAAGCTGAGCGATTGCCCGCCTCCCGCCCAGTAGCTGAGTGCCGATCCGTTCGCGTAGACGCTGCCCGATCGCCCGATCTGCTGACTCACGTTGAGATCGACCCGATTGCGCAGCCGCGCGAATGCCTCGGCGCCCACGCGCTGATCGCTCCGGCCGTTCAGTATCAACGCATCGCGCAGGCCGAGATAGCCCTTGGTCGAGTAGCGATACGCGAGCAGCGAAAAGTTCGTGCCGCTGTTCGGCAGGTTCTTGCTGTACGACACGCGGATACTCGAACCGGTCAGGCGCTCGCTGCCCGGCGGCTGGGTTCGCGCGATCGTGACGTCCGCTGCGAAGCCGCCGATCGACGTATTGAGCCCGACACCCATCAGCACCGACTGGTAGCGGCTCGCAAACGCGGCGCCGCCGTAGGCCGTCAGTGCGTTGCTGACGCCGCGCTGCACCGTGAACTGGCCGACGTATTGCGTGCCAATGCCGCCGCCGACGTCGATCGCCCGGCCCGCCATCGCGCTGAATCGCGTGCTGCCGGGACGCAGCAATTGGACCGCAGTCGCGAACGGCACCACGAAGCTGCGCGTTTCACCGTTGGCCTCGGTCACCGTCACGTTCAGGTCGCCGCCGTAGCTCATCGCCTGCAGGTTGTCGATCGCGAACGGCCCCGGCGCGACGGTCGTCTCGTGAACCAGATAGCCGCGCTGGTAGATCGCCACCTTGGCATTCGACTGAGCGACGCCGCGCACCACGGGCGCGTAGTAGCGCTGTTCGTCGGGCAGCATGCGGTCGTCGCTGGCGATCTGCACGCCGCGGAACGACACGGCGTCGAACAGTGTGCCGCTCGTCGAGCTCTCGCCGGCCAGCAACTGCGCGTTCCAGTCGGGCAGATCGGTTTGCGCGTAGACGTAGCCGCGCTGATAACGGGCGCCGCCTCGCTGCGACCAGGTGAGGTTGCCGTTGTGGCGAATCCGGAACCGCCCGGCGCTCGCCGCCATCGAGAGGCCTGTGTAGAACTGCGTGAATTCGTACCCGCCCGAACGCGTCGTGAACACACTTGCGTTGTAGTTCAACCGCGCGGCGGGCACGCCGTTCGTCCAGTTGGCCGGATCGACGTAGGTACTCTGACCGGCGAAACGCATGTAGAACCGCGGAACCGTCAGATACAGTTTCTGCTCGGCCGCATCGAACGACAACATGGCGCCGGGAACGTATCGGGACAGGGCCTCGCAGATCAGCCCGTCGGGCATCGGATTCGGAGGCTGGCTGCCGTCCTGCCCGCGCGCGCTCCGGTCAAGATCGACACCTGCCCGCTGCAGCAGCAGCCGGTCGTAGCAAGGCAACACGTCATCGCGCGCGTCGCGATGGAAAGTGATGCCCTCCACGCCGCGCCACTGCCCGTTGACGATCAGATCCACACGATGCAGCCCCGGCTCGACGGCGTTCGGACGCTCGAACGGCGTCGTGTCAATCGGCTCGCTGCCATGGCCGTGCATCAGCATCGAGTCGTCGAAATGCGTCTTGCCGGCCGCCGGCGGTACGTCCGTGGTCTCGCTGCGCTCGTCGTCCCGCGCCACCGCGACGGCCGTATCCGCGACGGCGTTTGCACCCGACGTCATCGCGATCGACGCAAATACCGACGCGACCGCCATCAGGCAAGGCCGCTGCGGTAGTCGCAGCGGTAACTCCGATACGCATGAAGAATGGAAACCTGCTGAACTGCGCATGTTGTTACAGTTATTTCGCATACCGATCCAATACATCGGGATCGGCATGCCGGGTGGTGCCTTCTGGATGGATGCGTTGCGTGAAAAAACTGCTCAGTCGGTCAGTTTTTTGGTTATCGTGCTGCGTCCGCCGTAATCGTCGATGGCCATATAGCGCACGGCCCTCGCGCGATGCGACTGCGTGAAGACACCCGGCAGCGGAAAGCGTTGGGTACCGAACGGCGCGACCATCCCGCCACCAGCTTCGACGAAGGTGCCGCCGACCTCGGCCTCGACCATCCCGAACGACACGTAGTACGGCGTCGGGTTCGACACCTCGAGCGTGATCCGTCGTCCGCCCGCGCGCTGCGCATCGGCAGACGCTCTCCAGACCAGCGCGTCCTGCGCCATGTCGACGTCGTTCTCGAGCGCCGAGGGCCGGTAGAACAATTTGATGCGGGTTCTGAACGCGAAGCGCAACTGGTTGTCCGCGTCTTGCTGCACCGTCGGCACCTCGAGCACATTCAGCCAGAACACCGATTCACGGTCGGACGGCAGCGACGCCTGCATGTTCGTGATGCGCAACACCGCGCCCCGCCCCGCTTCGACGCGCACCAGAGCAGGTGCAACGACAAACGGCGTACGCATCTGCTCGGGCGGAACGTCGGCGCGACCGTCGTCGATCCAGCTCTGGGCGAGGACCGGTTGCGTGCCGGAATTTTCCATTCGGACCGTCACGTCGCGGGCACGCTCGGGAAAGATCACCCGGGTACCGTTCAACAGTAGGGCTGCCTGCGCCAGCGTGGCGCAGGCAGCCCACGCCACGACACCGGCCACGACTCTTGAATAAGGAATCCGAATTGACAATGTCATGACGTGTAACGGGAATGGGACCGATCAGTGGTAAGCGAGCACGTACCGGATGAACGAGTTGCCGGAACCTGCCTTGATGCCAGCCGGCAAGGCCGTCGACACGTATGCCGCCTTGTAGGTCAGGGTCGCGGTGTTGTTCTCGACGGTCGCGATCTGCGGGTCGGTCTGCGGCGTGCCGAGCATGATCTTGCCGTTCTTGGTGTTACCCGCGTCCTTGATCTGGATTTCGATGCCCTCCGCCGGTTTGGTGCCGATGAGCTTCAGGTTGCCGGTCGACGGGTTGATGTTGACCGACACCGGATCGAATTCCATCACGACCTTCGTGCCGTTAGTACAGCCCGTATTGCCGCCAATCTTCACACTGAACTCGACGTCATTCGACGTCTTGCCGATCGCGTCGAACATGGCCGGGTCGACGCGATCGCCAAGTTGCACCTCTTGCCGATTGCTGGAGCCAGGTGCCTGGCCGTTGACGTTGCAGGTGACGTCGGAGATGCTGCCGTAGAAGGCCAGCTCACCGTCGAACGCGTGGGCAAGCGACGGTACCAGCGCGGCGCTGGCGATGCCTGCTGCAACGCAACCCCGAAGCAAGTTCATTTTCATCTTTGGAATTCCTCTCAAATGGATGGTTTTTCTCGAAACATTCCGACCGGCTCAGGAGTTTCCATGGGACTTGAAATCCCGAAATACAGATCGCATCGCGCCATCTCGAATAAATGAATTTTTATCCTCGAAAAACGACGACATCGCAATTCTATTTGCCCGGAAATTTTCCTCAAATAGTACGAGTAAGAAATATGAATTCCATTTAGCCATTCGAGCGCCTTGTCTCGCGGCGATGATTGTGGCAGGCAACTCACTGCGGCGCTGCTTGCGGCTGCAACGTATCGCGCATGCGCCACTGACAATGCGATATCGCACGTCGACATAAGAAATAACAATCAATTTGATTGAATAAATAATCAAAACAATGTGACTTTAACTGGAAAATCTTGAGAATTTTCCATTTCTCAAAATTTCAAAATAAGAAAAGTCAAATCCCCACTCTCCAGCATGAGTAAGTTGCGCAAGATCGAGAGTCGACGTGTCGATCGGGTTTTCGAAATCGAAATCCCGTCGCGGCGTCGCATTTCACCGAGGTCGCATGCAGTCAGATCGCACACGAACCGGCTGCATGCGGCACCACTGGCGGGCAGGAACCTGTTGGCGTATGGAAGGAGTGGGACCCGTCGCTTCGCGACGAGATGTGCGTTGCCGCACCGGCCCGGAGCGCGGCACCGCGCCGTGCCCTGCTACATCACCCGGCGAGCGCGGCCGCCGCCTCGTCGATCAACGCTGCGACCGCAACCGGTTTCGACGTGAGCGACGCATGGCTTGCATCGAGCGTGATGACCTTGCGCGCGTCCATCCGCGCCGACATCCGCGGCTGGTTCTCCGGCGCGATCATCCGGTCGTCGCTCGAGATCGGGTACCACGACGGCTTCACGCGCCAGGCCGGCGCGTGAATGGTGTCCGCGAACGTGCTCGCCACCGGCGTCTTCCGCGTGACGGCCATCACGAGCGCTTCTCTCCTTGACATGGCAAGTCATCGAACCGCCACCGGCCCGGCCGATCCGGGTCATCACGCGGACATGCAGCAGCCGGCATAGGCGAGCCGCCGTGCGCGACCGACCCCGCCGCGACCGGCGTGAGACGCAGCGCATCAAAAAAGACGCCCGCTGCAAGCAGCGGGCGCGAATCCCAGTCAAGGAGGTGTCACACGAACTACAGGCCCAGATTAAGGAATTCGCCCGTCATGGACAACGAATCGATTTCAATATCGATATGACGGGATTCGCTCACGCCGGCACCTCCCGCGTCGAGCAGTGGATGCCGCCGCCGCCCGACGCGATGCCGAGGATGTCGACCTGCACGATTGCCCGGTTCCCCGCATACGGCCGGATCGCGGCGACTGCGGCCGCGTCGGCGGCCGCGTCATTGAACTTCGGCATCACGATCGCTCCGTTGCAGGCGTAGAAATTGATGTAGCCGGCCGCGAAATTCGTCATCTGCCGGTCGGTCAGGCGGGTGCCGGCCGACGTGCCGAAATTGACCGGCGGCACCAGCTCGACGATCTGCAGCGGTCGGCCATTCGCATCGGTCTGGCCGGCAAGCCGTTGCCGGTTCGCGTCCGTCAACGCGCGCTCGCCGGTCGAGTTCGACACGTCGTAACAACACGCGACCACGCCGGGCGCGAGAAAGCGCGCGTAGAAATCGACGTGCCCGTTGGTGATGTCGGTCTCGCCGGCCGGGGTCGCCGCGCCGCCGGCACCGCCCACGCCGCTGCCACGCGGATAGGTCGCCGTACCGGGCAGCCAGATGATCTTCCGCACGCCGAGCGTGCGCTGCAGTTCGGCGAGCACCGTGTCTTTCGCCGTCGGCAGCAGCGTCGCATTCGCGATCACGCCGTTCGGGATGTCGAACAGCTGCGGATTCCGGTTCACGTGCAGCACGGACGATTCGGTGAGGATCGCCGTCGCGTCGCCGTCGAATTCGATCGCGCCGCCTTCGAGCGTCAGCGTGCTGCGGATCAGGCTCGCGCCTTTCCGCTGCGCCATCCAGCCCGCCACCGCGTTGTCGCGGCTGAACGGCTGGAAGAACTTGCCCGCCTTCGACCGGTTGCTCGCGGCCGCGACTTCCGGCGGGACCGTCGCGCCCGGGCTCATGCCGGCGCCGTCGGTGTTCGCATTGCCCCAGCCGTTGAAATTGAAGCCGACCGCATTCAGCGCATCGCCGTTCGTCGTATCCCTGACGAACAGGCACCCCGTGTCGCGCACCCAGAAATCGTTGAAGCCGTCGGCGAGCGGCACGAGGTTGATCCCGCCGGCTCCCGCGGCGCGGGCCGCATAGCGCGCGTGCAGGTCGGGGTTCGCGACGCTCGCAGTCGCGAGCAGCGCGCGGGCCGCGTCGAGATCGGCCGGCAGCACCAGCATGTCGACCGGTTCGGTCGCGCCGATCGCTTTCGCGACGTCCATCAGGTCGGCCCGCACGCGCTCGATGCCGGCATCCGTGCTTTGCGGCGTGACGGGCATCCAGATGCCATCCGCGCCGGACGCGAATGCCATGTAGGTCGACGCATGCGGCGCATCTTCGGCCGGCAGCCGGTACTTGACCTGCCGCGTCGACGGCGTCGTGCCAGATGTCGTGCCTGGCGACGTGGAAGCCGCGCCGGATGCACCATCGCCGCTGCCACCGCAAGCGGTCAGGCTGCCCAGCAGCGGCACGCCGAGAAAGGCGGCCGAATACCGGATAAAGCCGCGCCGGCCGTTATCGGCTGTGCGCTGCATGCGCTCACCGGTGTTCGCATGGGTACGTCGTTTCATCATGTTTCAACTCCCTTGTGCGGTCGGCGCGCACGCGTGCACGCCGGCTTCCGTCTCGCAAGACGGACTCCGCATTTTCTTCAGTAGTCCTGAATGAATGGCTGCCTGCTACGGTCGTACGGGCCGGTCACGCATGCCGGCCCGCGGCCGCGCTCAGGCCGGCTGCTGTTGCGTCGTGCAGTGGATGCCGCCGCCGCCCGCGGCAATGCCGTCGATGTTCAGCTGGATGATCTCGCGCCCCGGAAACAGGTCGACGAGCGTGTCGCGCGTATTGCGGTCGGCGCGGCTGTCGCCGAACGCCGGCGCGATCACCGCACGATTGCACACGTAGAAGTTGATGTAGCCGGCCGCGAACTCATCGTTCTCGTATTGATGCCGGACGGACTTCGGCCCCGGCAGCACGACGACTTTCAACGGGCGGCCCTTTGCATCGGTGGCTTTCCGCAGGATCTCCAGATGCTGCCGCGTCACCGCGTGGTCGTATGAAGACGGATCGGTATCGAGCCCGGCCACCACCACACCCGGGCTCGTGAAGCGCGCATAGAAGTCGGTATGTCCGTCGGTGATGTCCTTGCCCGCGATGCCCGGCAACCAGATGATCTTCCTCAGCCCGAGCAGCCGGCTCAGCTCCGCCTCGCACTGTGCCTGGCTGACGCCCGGATTGCGGTTCCGGTTGAGCACGCAGCTGCGCGTGATGATCGCCGTGCCCTCGCCGTCTACCTCGATGCCGCCGCCTTCGAGCACCAGCCGCGTGTCGAGCAGCCGCGCACCGGCGCGCTCCGCCACGAACGGCGCGACTTCCGCGTCCTGGTCGTGCTCCTGCTTGTTGCCCCAGCCGTTGAAATTGAAGCTCACGCCGCCGAGCTGGCCCGACGCGTTCTTCACGAACACGGGCCCCGTGTCGCGCATCCACAGATCGTCGACCGGGTGCTGGACGAGCTCGACCGATGATCCGCACAGCCGCGATGCGATCGCATAGTCCTGCTCGCGCACCAGCATCTTGAGCGGCTCGTGCGCGGCGATCGCCTTCGCGATCGCGGCCAGGTTCGCGCGCGCAACGGGCAACAGCCGCGCGCCCCAGATGTCCTCGCTCGGGCCGAACGCCATCCAGGTCGCCGTATGCGGCGCGCCCTCGTCCGGCATGTGCCAGGTTGCGCCCTGCTGCGCGTGCGCGGCGCGGCCGAGCAACCCGCCCAGCGCGCCGGCGGCGAGCGCCGCCCCCGATACGGACAGGCCGCGTTTCAACAGTTGACGTCTCGTTGTCATGGCATTCCTCATTCGCTTGCCGATTGCTTCGTTTGCTTCGGTGGTTTCAATCGTTCGGCGGCTTCATGATGCGCGGTCACGGCCGCGCCGTCTTGAAGCCGAGCCAGGTCCGGCCTTCCAGACGCATCGCGGCCGGCGATTCGGCGATCGGCGTGAACAACGTACGCCGCGTCGCCTCGTCCGGATAGATGCCCGGATCGCGTACCAGCGCCGGGTCCATCAGCTTCAGCGCGCCCTGGTTCGCATTCGCATAGCGCGTCGAATTCGAGATCTTCGCGATCACGTCCGGACGCAGGATGTAGTTGATGAACGCATGCGCGTTGTCCGGATGCTTCGCGGACGCCGGAATGACCATCGCGTCGAACCACATCAGGGTGCCGATCCGCGGAATGGCGTACACCACGTCGCGTTTCGGATCGCGCGCCTTCGCCTTCTGCGCGGCCAGGTTGATCGCGCCGGAGAAGCCGACCGTCACGCACAGCTCGCCGTCGATCAGCTCGTTGGCATCGGACGAATTGACGAACTCGCGGATGAGCGGCCGGATCTTCATCAGCATCGCCTGCGCGGCCGCATAGTCCTGCGCGGACGGGTGCATCGGATCGCGGCCGACATAGCGCAGCGCCAGCGGCAGCACGGTGCTCGCGGAATCCTGCAGGCCCAGCCCGCACTTCGCGGCGACGCGCGCCGCGATCTCCGGCCTGAACAGCAGGTCGAGGCTGTCGGCCGGCATGTCCTTGCCGAGGATCGCGCGCACCCTGGCGCGGTCGTAGCCGACGCCCACGGTGCCCCACATGTACGGCACGCCGTACTGGTTGCCCGGATCGGATTGCGCCATCTGCTTCAGCAGCGACGGATCGAGATACTTCAGGTTCGGCAGCCGGTTCCTGTCGAGCTTGCGAAACACGCCGGCCTGGATCTGCTTGGCCATGAAGTCGTTGGTCGGCCACACGAGGTCGTAGCCGCTGTTGCCGGTCAGCAGCTTCGACTGCAGCGTCTCGTCGCTCTCATACGCATCGTAGCGCACCTTGATGCCGGTTTCCTTCTCGAAGCCGGCCAGCGTATCCGGCGCGAAGTAATTGCTCCAGTTGTACAGGTTCAGCACCTTCTCTTCGTCGGCGCGGGCCGTGCCGGCCATCACGCACAGTGCGAGGCCCGGCACCGCGAAGCGCAACCCTCCTTTCCGTTTCATCGGGCCTCCCTCATCGATAACACGACGACACGCCGTCGCTGGTCAGCAACGTGCGGTACATCTCCGGGCGGCGATCGCGGAAAAAGCCCCACGATTGCCGGTCGGCGCGGATCGCGTCGAGATCGAACGTGTGCACGAGCACGGCTTCATCGGTGCGGTTCGCCTCGGCCCGCTTCTCGCCGGTGTGATCCGCGATGAAACTCGACCCGTAGAACACGCCGGTGAGCCCCTGCTGCGCCGGATTGCCGTTGCCGAAGCCCACTTCGCGGCCGATCCGGTTCGCGGCCACGACCGGCACCATGTTGGCGGCCGCGTGGCCCTGCATCGTGCGCTGCCAGTGGCCGGACGAATCGAACGCACTGCTGAACGGCTCCGAGCCGATGATGGTCGGAAAGCACAGGATCTCGGCGCCCATCAGCGCGAGGCTGCGCGCGGTCTCCGGGTACCACTGGTCCCAGCAGATGCCGATGCCGATCCGGCCGAAGCGCGTGTCCCACACCTTGAAGCCGGTGTCGCCCGGCGTGAAATAGAACTTCTCCGTATAACCCGGCCCGTCCGGGATATGCGTCTTGCGATAGACGCCGAGCACGCGACCATCCGCGTCCGCGACGGCGACCGAGTTGTACGCGGCATTGCCCGCGCGCTCGAAGAAGCCGATCGGCAGCACGATGCCGAGCTCGCCGGCCAGCGCCGCGAAACGGGCGATCTGTGCGTTGCCTTCGAACGGCTGCGCGAGTTCTAGATGACGCACGTTCTGGTCGAGGCAGAAGTACGGCATCGCGAACAGCTCCGGGCACAGCACGAGATTCGCGCCCTGTGCGGCCGCCGCGCGGATCAGGCGCTCCGCGGTGGCCATGTTGTCTTCGAGATTCCAGCTGCCCGACGCCATTTGGACGGCGGCGACGGTGATGTGTTTGGACGGCATTGCGATTGCTCCTCGGTCGAACCGGAAACCGCTGACGAAACGCCGCTCAGTGCGCGACGGACGGCTGCTGCTGCGTCGAGCAGTGGATGCTGCCCCCGCCGATCGACAACGTCGGGATCGGCAGCATCTCCACGTTACGCCCGGGAAACGCGCGGCCGAATGCCTCGCGCGCCGCCTGATCCTGCTCGACGCCGAACGCGGACACGATCACCGCGCCGTTCACCAGAATGTAGTTCGCGTAGCAATCGCAGTAGCGCTCGGAGCCGAAGCGTTCAGTGACGATCGGCGACGGCAGGTCGAGCAGCTCGAAGCGACGCCCCGCCGCATCGGTCGCCCGCTCCAGCGCGCGACGGTTTTCCCGCATCACGTGAAAATAGTCGCCCTGCTCCGGCAGCGCGGTCTGGCACAGCATCCGGCCGGGTGCGATGAACGACGCGATGCCGTCCACGTGCCCGTTTGTCTCCACTTCATCGGGATTGCCCGGCAGCCAGATGATCTTCTCGACGCCCAGCATCCGGCGCAGCTCCGCCTCGATCTCCGCGCGGCTCAGGTGCGGATTGCGATTCGGATGCAGCAGGCAGCTCTCGGTGGTGACCAGCGTGCCCTGCCCGTCGACATAGAACGCGCCGCCCTCCAGCACCAGGTGCGAATTGAAGATCTCCGCGCCGGCCGCGCGGGCGATGTCCTGCCCGGCCTGCTGGCAGCCGTCGTACGGCTGGTATTTCTCGCCCCAGCAGTTGAAGCGGAACACGGCCGCGCCGAGCCTGCGCTGTTCGCTCACCAGGAAGACCGGCCCGCAGTCGCGCAGCCAGTTGTCCTCGGCCGCGACCGGCAGCACGTCGACGCTCGCGCCGACCATCTCGCGCGCGGCGTCGGCCTGGCTGTAGTGCGCGGCCACCACGCAGCGCTGGTAGCGGGCGATCGTCCGCGCGACCAGCGCGAATTCGCGGCACACCTGCGCATAGTGGCTCCCCCACAGATCCTCGCGATCGTGGAGAACCGGCCATCCGAGCCACGTGGCGTCCATGGATTCCCATTCCGCGGGCATCCGGTAACCGCGCTGGCGAGCATCAAAGCGACCCATCGTTCAGCCTCCGTTGTGATTGATGGCCGATTGTGCGTCAGGTTAAACTTGATGAATATTGATATTTATTGGCCAAATCAATCAATCTGCCTCATACCTCTATGCAACGCGTTCCGTCCCTGAAACTGCTGACTGGCTTCGAAGCCGCGGCCCGATTGGGTAATTTCTCGCGCGCGGCCGACGAGCTGCACCTGTCGCAATCGGCGATCAGCCATCAGATCCAGCAGCTCGAAGCGCAACTCGGACAGCCGCTGTTCCGCCGGCGCGGCCGCGGCGTCGAACTGACCATCGCCGGCGAGGTCCTGCAGCGCAGCGTGCAGCGCGCGATGGACACGTTGCGCGGCGGCCTCGACCGCATCGCGACCTACCTGAACCCGGGGCTCGTCGTGCTCGTGTGTCCCGCGCCGTTGCTGCATGGTTGGCTGCAGCCGCGCCTCGAGCAGTTGCAGCAGGCGCTGCCCGACCTGTGCCCGCTGCTGTCGACCGACGAAACCGCGCGCTACGTCGACGAGATCGACGTCGACATGACGATCGGCACGCGGCCAATGCTGCAGCCCGGCCTGCTCGATATCCCGTTCATGCACGACGAATGGGTGACGGTGTGCGCGACGCCGCTGGCGGAACAACTCGAACGCGTGCCGCGCGACGCGCACCCGCAGCACGCAGGCGTCATCTGTCTCGAAGCCAGCCTGACCGACGAGCGCCTGGCGACCGTATTCCGCGAGCGGCTGTCGGCGTTCCGGATGCATGCGATCTACGACGACCAGCGGCTCGTGCTGGACGCCGTGCTGCGCGGCCGCGGCATCGCGTGCCTGCCGCGCCTCGTCGCGCAGGCGGGCATCGACCAGCGCACGCTGAGCGTGCTCGCCGATTACCCGCGCCTGCCCGGCACCACGTGGTGGCTGTCGCGCATGGAAGGCCCGTCGCGCTCGCCGATCGTCGAGCGGATGTTCGAATGGCTGGTCGAGCAAGGCAGCCGGTCGAGCGCATCCGATCCGGCGCCCGACCACGCGACGCCTCCGCCCGCGTAATCGCACGCCGCAAAAAAAAAGTCCCGCCGGATGGCGGGACGTCTGTCGACCTTCAAATGCACATGCGCAGCCGATCACGGCTCGTGACGCAGATACCCCTCCTTGCTCGGATCGCGCATCCGCCACGACACGAGCAGCGAAATCGCGCACAGCACGGTCACGTACCAGTAGAAGGTTTCCTCGCTGCCGATCGACTTGAACCACAGCGCGACGTACTCGGCGGAACCGCCGAAGATCGCGTTCGCGACCGCGTACGACAGGCCGACGCCCATCGCGCGCACTTCCGGCGGGAACATCTCGGCCTTGATCAGCCCGCTGATCGACGTGTAGAAGCTGACGATCGCGAGCGCGACGGTGATCAGCACGAATGCGGCCACCGGGCTCGTCACGTCCTTCAGCGCATGCATCAGCGGCACCGTGCCGATCACCGCGAACGAACCGAACAGGATCATCGACGTGCGGCGGCCGATCTTGTCGGACAGCGCGCCGAACACCGGCTGCATCAGCATGTAGACGAGCAGCGCGACGGTCATCACGTTGCTGGCCGTCTTCGCATGCATGCCGGCCGTGTTCACGAGGTACTTCTGCATGTACGTCGTGAACGTGTAGAAGATCAGCGAGCCGCCGGCCGTGAAGCCGACCACCGTGAAGAACGCGCCCTTGTGCTGCCACACGCCGCGGATCGTGCCCGCGTCTTTCTTGTCGCGCGATGCGGTCGTCGACGTCTCGTCGAGCGACTTGCGCAGGTACAGCGAGATCAGCGCGGCCGCCGCGCCGACCACGAACGGAATGCGCCAGCCCCACGCCTTCAGTTCATCGGCCGACAGCGTCTGCTGCAGGATCACGAGCACGAGCAGCGCGCACAGCTGGCCGCCGATCAGCGTCACGTACTGGAACGACGCGAAGAAGCCGCGACGGCCCTTCAGCGCCACCTCGCTCATGTAGGTCGCGCTCGTGCCGTATTCGCCGCCCACCGACAGCCCCTGGAACAGCCGCGCGACCAGCAGCAGCGCCGGCGCGAGTGCGCCGATCTGCGCATAGGTCGGCAGCACCGCGATCACGAGCGAGCCGCCGCACATCATCAGCACCGAGATCATCATCGCGTTGCGGCGGCCGTGGCGGTCGGCGATGCGGCCGAACAGCCAGCCGCCGATCGGACGCATCAGGAAGCCGGCCGCGAACACACCGGCCGTGTTCAGCAGCTGCGTCGTCGTGTTGCCGCTCGGGAAGAACGCCGGTGCGAAGTACAGCGCGCAGAACGAGTAGATGTAGAAGTCGAACCACTCGACGAGGTTGCCTGACGAGGCGCCGACGATGGCGAACACGCGCCGCCGGGTGTCATGCGCGGACAGCGCAGCTTGGTCGGTCTGGACGTCCATGGATGGGTCAGTTCCTTTTTAGTGCTTTCTGGGCGAGACGGCTGAGGGCCGCCGCGTGCGATCGTACGTGGCACCGGTTCCGGCGCACGGCGCTACGGGATTTTAGCGAAATGTAAAGTAACGGGCTCTCCGGGTTCGTCCGGATGTAGAAAATTTTTCTCCCACCACGCGTTCGTCATATGAAAACGCCAGCCGCAAGGCTGGCGTCCGATGCAAACATTCCGCAGGCAACACGTTCAGATCCGCACCTCCGGCGGCACGTAGCGGCACTCGTAGCGCTTGCGCACGGTGCCGGCCTCGTCGACGCTTTCCAGGAACACGTCGAATTGCCACAGCCGCGCCATGTGCTTGAGCACCTCGTCGCTGTCGTTCGACAGGTGGCGGTTGTCGGTCATGAAGTGGCGCAGCGTGAGACTGCGATCCCCGCGTGTATTCACCGCCCACACCTGGATGTTCGGCTCGCGGTGATGGATGTCGTACTGCCGCGACAGCGCCTGCCGCACGTACTGGTAGCCCGAATCGTCGTGGATCGCCGACACCTCGAGCGAATCGCGCATGTCGTCGTCGAGCACCGAGAAGAGCCGCATGTCGCGGATCAGGCTCGGCGACAGGTACTGCGCGATGAAGCTCTCGTCCTTGAAGTTGCGCATCGCGTAGTGCATCGCCGACAGCCACGGGGTGCCCGCGATCTCCGGAAACCACTTGTAGTCCTCTTCCGTCGGCGCTTCGCAGATCCGCCGGATGTCGCTCATCATCGAGAAGCCGAGCGCATACGGGTTGATCCCGCTGTAGTACGGCTTCGTGACGGGCGGCTGGTAGACCACGTTGCTGTGCGAGTGCAGGAACTCCATCATGAAGCTGTCTTCCAGCTTCCCCTGGTTGTACAGCGTGTTCAGCAGCGTGTAGTGCCAGAACGTCGCCCAGCCTTCGTTCATCACCTGCGTCTGCCGCTGCGGGTAGAAATACTGGCCGATCTTGCGCACGATGCGGATCACTTCCCGCTCCCACGGTTCGAGCAGCGGCGCATTCTTCTCCGCGAAATACAGCAGGTTCTCCTGCGGCTCGGGCGGATAGCGGTCTTCCTGCTCTTCCATCAGCTCGGGCTTCTTGCCCGGCAGCGTGCGCCACAGTTCGTTCACCTGCGATTGCAGGTACGCCTCGCGCTCGCGCCGCAACGCGGCTTCCTTCGACAGCGAAGGCTTCTGCGGCCGCTTGTAGCGGTCGACGCCGTAGTTCATCAGCGCATGGCACGAATCGAGCAGTTCCTCGACGCGATCGAGGCCGTAGCGCTCCTCGCATTCCGCGACGTAGTTCTTCGCGTACACGAGATAGTCGATGATCGCGTGCGCGTCGGTCCACAGCCGGAACAGGTAATTGCCCTTGAAGAACGAGTTGTGCCCGTACGCCGCGTGCGCGATGACGAGCGCCTGCATCGTCATCGTGTTCTCTTCCATCAGGTACGCGATGCACGGGTTCGAGTTGATGACGATTTCGTACGCGAGCCCCATCTGGCCGCGACGGTAGCTCTTCTCGGTCGACAGGAAATGCTTGCCGAACGACCAGTGACGGTAGTTGACGGGCATCCCGACCGATGCATACGCGTCCATCATCTGCTCCGCGCTGATCAGTTCGAGCTGGATCGGGTAGATATCGAGCTCGTATTGTTCGGCAACCTGCGAGATGTGCGTGTCGTATTCCTCGAGCAGTTCGAACGTCCAGTCGGACGGGCACGGCA
The DNA here is from genome assembly GCF_020420065.1 of Burkholderia sp. AU31624. Taxonomy (NCBI): domain Bacteria; kingdom Pseudomonadati; phylum Pseudomonadota; class Betaproteobacteria; order Burkholderiales; family Burkholderiaceae; genus Burkholderia; species Burkholderia sp. AU31624. Next base: position 91,080 of record NZ_JAIZRT010000011.1, on the reverse strand, counting down.
GCGGCTTGCGTTCGGCAACGTTCATACGCGCTTCCTTTCGCCCGGAGCCGGGCAAGTCGGCGGCCGGCGGCGGTGGTTCGGCCTGCCCGCGTTGCTGCGATGCGGCAGGGCCGGCCGTGTCGTCGCCGGAAGGGCGCGGCGCATAGCCGCGCGACTCGTTGTGCAGATGGCGGGTCGTCATGACATTTCCACCTGCTTTTCGAACAATTCGCGAAACACCGGGTAGATGTCGGCAGCCGATTCGACTTTTTTCATCGCGAGGTGCGGCTGAGACAAGGCCAGTTGCGCGTATTCCAGCCACAGGTTCTGCTCTTCCGGCGCGACCTGGATATACGCGAAGTAACGCGTCTTCGTGAGGATATCCTCTTCCAGGATTTTGCGACACTTGGGCGAATCGTCGGTCCAGTTGTCGCCGTCGGACGCCTGCGCGCCGTAGATGTTCCACTCGGTCGGCGAGTAGCGCTCGTTCATCACCTTGCGCATCAGCTCGAGCGCGCTCGACACCACCGTGCCGCCGCTCTCGGTCGAATGGAAGAAGGTGTCCTCGTCCACTTCCTCGGCTCGCGTGTGGTGACGGATGAACACGACCTCGATGCGCTCGTAGTTCCGCTTGAGGAACAGGTAAAGCAGGATGAAGAAGCGCTTCGACAGATCCTTGCGCTGCTCGTCCATCGAGCCCGACACGTCCATCAGGCAGAACATCACGGCCTGGCTCGACGGTTGCGGCTGCTTCACGCGGTTGATGTAGCGCAGGTCGAACGGATCGATGAACGGAATCCGCCAGATGCGCCCCTTCAGGTGATGGATCTCGGCCTCGAGCACCGCGATCTCCGCGCGCCGGTCTTCCGGATCGCGCTTCATCGCCTCGAGCTGCGCCTCGAGTTCGCGCAACTCGTTGACGAGCGGCGAGCCGAGCGCGATGCGACGCCCGAGCGCGCTGCGCAGCGAACGCACGACGTCGATGTTGTTCGGCGTGCCTTCCGCCGACCAGCCCGCGCGCACGTTCTTCCAGCTCGGCACCGTCAGCAGGTGCGTCTTCACGAGGCGCGGGAGTTCGAGATCGTCGAAGAAGTACTGCATGAACTCGTCGCGCGACAACTCGAACACGAAGTCGTCCTGCCCTTCGCCCTCGTTGCTCGCCTGACTGCCGCCCCCGCCGGAACCACCCTGCGGACGCGGGATCTTGTCGCCGCGCACGTAGTCCTCGTTGCCGGGGTGCACGTATTCACGACGTCCGCCAGGGGCGTGCCGAAAATTCGGCTCCGCGATGTCCTTGCGCGGGATCGTGATGCTTTGCGTGCTCTGGATATCCTTGATGCTACGGTCGCGCACCGCGTCGGACACGGCACGACGAATGTAGTTCTTGACGCGACGCAGAAAGCGTTCGCGGTTGGCGATACTCTTGTTCTTGCCGGCCAGCCTGCGGTCGATGATTTGATGAAGCACTCCCGGTCTCCCGCTCGAAAGTCGATATGCCGGGACGCTCGCCGCACATGCCGTCTCCCGTCATGCCGGCGGCGTCTCTGAAAACACCCGTACGGCGACGCCGTACGGGCGCGGTACCGCGCGTGTCATGACGACTTGCGCACGCGCAGGTACCAGTCGCAAAGCAGCCTCACCTGCTTCGGCGTATAGCCCTTCGCGACCATCCGGTTCACAAAGTCCTCATGCTTGCGCTGCTCCTCCGCCGAACCCTTGGCGTTGAACGAAATCACCGGCAACAGTTCCTCGGTGTTCGAGAACATCTTCTTCTCGATCACGACGCGCAACTTCTCGTAGCTCGTCCACACGGGGTTCTTGCCGGCATTCGCCGCCCGCGCACGCAACACGAAGTTCACGATCTCGTTGCGATAATCCTTAGGATTACTGATGCCGGCCGGCTTCTCGATCTTCTCCAACTCCGCGTTCAGCGCGGCGCGGTCGAAGCTCTCGCCCGTGTCGTGATCGCGGAATTCCTGGTCCTGGATCCAGAAGTCCGCATACGTGACGTAGCGGTCGAAGATGTTCTGGCCGTACTCCGAATACGACTCGAGGTACGCCGTCTGGATCTCCTTGCCGATGAATTCCGCGTAGCGCGACGCGAGCACGTCCTTCACGAAGGACAGGTACTTCTGCTCGGTTTCCGGCGGGAACTGCTCGCGTTCGATCTGCTGTTCGAGCACGTACATCAGGTGCACGGGGTTGGCCGCCACCTCGCTCGAATCGAAGTTGAACACGCGCGACAGGATCTTGAACGCGAAGCGTGTCGACACGCCCGTCATCCCTTCGTCCACGCCCGCGTAGTCGCGGTATTCCTGGTACGACTTCGCCTTCGGATCGGTGTCCTTCAGGTTTTCGCCGTCATACACCTGCATCTTCGAGAACAGGCTCGAATTCTCCGGCTCGTGCAGGCGCGACAGCACCGAGAACTGCGACATCATCTTCAGCGTGCCCGGCGCGCACACGGCTTCGGCCAGCGACGAGTTCCGGATCAGCTTCTCGTAGATCTTGGTCTCTTCCGACACGCGCAGGCAGTACGGCACCTTCACGACGAAGATCCGGTCGAGCAGTGCCTCGTTGTTGCGGTTGTTGCGGAACGCCTTCCACTCCGACTCGTTCGAGTGCGCGAGGATGATCCCGTCGAACGGAATCGCGCCGAAGCCCTCGGTGCCCTTGAAGTTGCCTTCCTGCGTGGCGGTGAGCAGCGGGTGCAACACCTTGATCGGCGCCTTGAACATTTCGACGAACTCGAGCAGCCCCTGGTTCGCCAGGCACAGGCCGCCCGAGTAGCTGTACGCGTCGGCGTCGTCCTGCGCATACTGTTCGAGCTTGCGGATATCGACCTTGCCGACCAGCGACGAGATGTCCTGATTGTTCTCGTCACCCGGCTCCGTCTTCGCGATGCCGACCTGCCGCAGGATCGACGGATAACGGCGCACCACGCGGAACTGGCGAATGTCGCCGTTGTATTCGTGCAGCCGCTTGACGGCCCACGGACTCAGGATGTTCTTCAGGTAGCGGCGCGGAATGCCGTACTGTTCCTCGAGGATCGGGCCGTCTTCGTCGTAGTCGAACAGCCCGAGCGGCGATTCGTTGACGGGCGAACCCTTCAGCGAATAGAACGGCACGCGCTCCATCAGTTGCTTCAGACGCTCGGCGATCGACGACTTGCCGCCGCCCACCGGGCCAAGCAGATAGAGGATCTGCTTCTTCTCTTCGAGCCCTTGCGCAGCGTGTCGGAAGTAGGCGACCACCTGCTCGATCACCTCCTCCATTCCGTAGAACTCACGGAATGCGGGATAGACCTTGATGACCTTGTTCGCAAAGATCCGCGACAGGCGCGGGTCGTTGCGGGTATCGATGTGTTCAGGTTCCCCGATTGCTTCCAGCATGCGTTCACCAGCCGTCGCGTACGCGGATGGATCGTTCTTGCAGAGCGCGAGATACTCCTCCAGCGAGAGCTCTTCCTCTCGCGTTTTTTCGAAGCGGTTCGCGAAGCTGCTGTAAATATCCATGCTACCTCCCTCGCCTGAGTCTGAAGACGTGCCTGCCTTCGTACGACTGCGCAGAAGCAAGCGCGTTCGAATTCATCCTAAACCCTTTCTTATTTTTTTTCACGAACTCTTCGTATGAAGTTCGTCATTCTCGACAACACCGCTTGGACAACACATTTCGTCGTTTTACAATCGACCTCCCGAGCCGCAGAAACTGCATCCGTCGCGTCTCGTCGAACAACGGAACGTCTTGTGTGTTGGACACCTCCGACGTCGTCGCTTCTCCCCTTCATCCCTATACGTTCGAGCGGTCGTTTTCGACGACACGTTGCGCGCGCCGTTACAAATTTTTTTCGCAGCGCCCTTACGGAAATACCCGTACGACGGATGCGGGAACATGACGCACCACCTGTGCACGCATCCTTCGAGGCACGTTTCACCCGGCATGCGACGCGGCACGATCGTCATTCATGCCTGTCACATTTCTTCCGTCGCGGAAACGACGACGCCCGCATGTTGCGGGCGTCGTTCGTCACCAAATGGGGATAGATGCGCGGCGCGCGCGAATCAGAAGGTTTCCCAATCGTCCGCGTCGGCGGTAGCGGCCGCTTGCGCGGGTGCTGCAGAAGCAGCGACAGGCCGGCGTACCGGCGCCGGTGCGGCGACGCGTTTCGGGGGTGCGTCGCGCTCGTCGCGCGCGGCAGCCTGGACGGACACCGCCACCGTTGCGGCGGCCGCACGCGGCGCGTGACGCACGGCAACCGGGGCCGCGACACCCGGGCGTGCCTCGTCTTCATTGAGCTGGAAGACCGCTGCCGTTTCACGCAGGCGCCCGGCCTGTTCGTCGAGCGATTGCGCGGCAGCCGCGGCTTCCTCGACGAGCGCCGCATTCTGCTGCGTGACCTCGTCCATCTGCGCGACCGCGCGCGCCACCTGGTCGATCCCGCCGCTCTGCTCCTCGGACGCCGCCGCGATCTCGCCCATGATGTCCGTCACGCGCTGCACCGCACTGATCACGTCGCTCATCGTGCGCCCCGCTTCGTCGACCAGCGTGGAACCCGACCGAATGCGCTCCACCGATGCGTCGATCAGCGCCTTGATCTCCTTGGCCGCGGTCGACGAACGCTGGGCCAGGCTGCGCACTTCGCCCGCGACGACCGCGAAACCGCGGCCTTCCTCGCCTGCCCGCGCCGCCTCGACTGCGGCATTCAGCGCAAGAATGTTGGTCTGGAACGCGATTCCCTCGATGATCGCGATGATGTCGGCGATCTTCGCCGAGCTGTCGTTGATCTCGCCCATCGTGCCGACCACCTGGCCGACCACCGTATTGCCCTTGTTTGCAATCTCCGACGCGTTCGCGGCCAGCGAACTCGCCTGGCGTGCATTGTCCGCGTTCTGTTTCACGGTGCCGGTCAGCTGCTCCATGCTCGACGCGGTTTCCTGCAGCGCCGCGGCCTGTTCCTCGGTGCGCGACGACAGGTCGATGTTACCGGCCGCGATCTGGCGCGCCGCGGTCGCGATCGACTCGCTGCCGCCGCGCACGGTGCGCACCGTGTCGACGAGCCCGCGCTGCATCTTGCCGAGGCCTTCGAGAAGCTGGCCCATCTCGTCACGGCGATCCACGACGATCGGCCGGCGCAGGTCGCCGGCGGCAATCGCATCGAAATGCGCGAGCGCATCGGCAATCGGACGGCCGATCGCGCGGCTCAGCGTCAGCCACGACACCACCGCGGCGGCAAGGCCGGCCACCAGCGCGGCGATCGCCAACACGCGCACCGTGTCGAATGCCGATTCCGCACGGTCGAAGCCGGCTTGCGCATCGGTGAACTGGAAGTTGCGCAGCGCCTCGCTCGCCACCGAGAGGTCGTTGTAGCTCGCCTGGAGCTGCTTCGCGCCTTCGCCGATCCGGTCGGCCTGATTCGCTCCGATCACGCTTGCGAACGCGTCACACGCGTGCTGCAACGCCTGCCGCTTCGCGGCGACGTCCTGCGCGAGCCGGTCTTCCTCCGGGCCGCGCGGCAACGCGAGGTATTTCTGCCACCATGTATCGGACTGCGCACGCATCGCGCGGCTTCGTTCGACAGCCGCCGCCGCGTCGGGCGTGCCGGCCAGCAACGCCCCACGGTCGAGCGCCAGGCGTTCGCGCGCGGCGTAGATCTCGGCCACCGAAACGTCGACCGCGCTGGGCATCTGGTTCGTGAAAACATCGCGCGTCGTGTCGTTTGCGCGCGTCATGCCGTACACGCCAAGCGCGCCGATCACCCCGAGGAGTACCGCCAGAAACGCCATCGTGAGACCGATGCGCGCACGAATCGTCAGGTTTTTGAACACCATCATCCTTCCTGTGTTGCGTCGTGATGGACGGGACAGCCCGTCGCTTCGAAGCATTGCTTCACTTGGTGCATTTACGACCATGCACCGCACAACTTGATGGTGTTTCCGCTATTTTTTCGAATTATTCGTCTGTTTATTACAAACAGCTAAATGAATAATGCGTGTTTCAGCGCACGTTGGAAGCCAGGGGATGAGCGGCGCTCCGCTGCCGGCGCGCGTCGCAGATAGGCGGCCGGCCGTCGTTTGCGACGAACCGGCCGCGATGCTTGATCAGGCCCTATTCGGCCAGTTCGGCCAGCGTGGGAATCGACGGCTGCGCGCCCGCTCGCGTGACCGACAGTGCCGCGGCGCGTTGCGCGAAGCGGATGGCCGTATCGACGTCCGCACCGGCCGCGAGCTGCGCGGAAAAGCCACCGATGAAGGTATCGCCGGCCGCCGTCGTGTCGACGGCCTGCACGGCCGGCGCCGGATAATGCCGCGCCGCGCCATCAGCCGTCAGCGCCAGCACGCCGCGCGCGCCGAGCGTGACCAGTACGTTGCGCGCGCCGCCTGCCTGCAGCCTGCGCGCGGCGGCTTCCGCCTCCGCCGGTTCGCGCACCGGCAGCGCGGTCAGCGCGGCCGCCTCGACCTCGTTCGGGATCAGGTAATCGACGAGCGGCAGCCAGCCGTCCGGCAGCGGTGCGACGGCCGGGGCCGGATTGAGCACCACGGTGCGGCCGAGCCGCCGCCCGGCCGACAGCGCCGCGAACACCGCGTCCGGCGGCGTCTCGAGCTGACAGATCAGCACGTCGGCCGACGCCAGTGCGGCCTCGTGCCGCGCGACCGTCTCGGTCGTGACCTCGCCATTGCCGCCCGCGACGATCACGATCGCGTTCTGGCTCGCATCGTCGACGACGATCAGCGCGACGCCGGTCGACGCCGACGCGCTCGTCGCGAGCCCCGCACAGTCGATCCCCTCGGCTTCGAGCCCCGCGCGCAGGGCCGCGCCGTGCGCATCCGCGCCGACGCAGCCGATCATCGCGACCTGCGCGCCGAGCCGGGCGGCCGCGACGGCCTGGTTGCCGCCCTTGCCGCCCGCCGCCTGCGCGAACGCATGACCGGCGAGCGTTTCGCCCGGCAGCGGCAGGCGCGGCGCGCGCACGACGAGATCCATGTTGAGGCTGCCGACCACCGTCACGCGGCCGGTGCCTGCCGTGGGCGCCGTCATGCGCGACCGCCGGAGGCCGGCGGCTCGCGGTAGACCGCCGTCGATTCGCGCAGCACGAGGCGCGGCGACACGACGCGGCGGCGGCTCGGCACGGCGGTCGAGCCGCCGCCGATGCGCTCGATCAGCGTTTGCGCGGCCATTTCGCCGAGCGCGCGCACCGACTGGCCGACCGTCGACAGGGCCGGATACGTGTAGCGGGAGAATTCGATGTCGTCGAACCCGATGATCGAACAGTCGTCGGGCACGCGCATGCCGCGCTCGGCCGCCGCGCGCAGCGCGCCGACGCCCATCAGGTCGTTGCCCGCGAAGATCGCGCTCGGCCGCACCGATTCGAACAGCCGCGACGCCGCGTGATAACCGCCGAGGCACGAGAAGTCGCTCTCCGCGATCGCGCCCGGCACGATGTCGACCCCGCGCTCGGCCATCGCGCGGATGAAGCCGTGCACGCGCATGGCGCTGACCGCCGTGTCGGTCGGCCCCGTGATGCAGCCGATCTTCGCGTGCCCGAGCTCGAGCAGGTGACGCGTCGCCAGGTACGCACCGCGCTCGTGGTCGATCTGCACGAGGTCGGCCGCGAGCCCCTCGATGTTGCGGTCGACGACGACGAGCGGCGCGTGGATATCCGCGAGCGTCTGCGCGAGCACCGCATCCTCGCCCGCCGATGCGACGATCAGCCCGTCGATACGCTTTTCCTGCAGCACGCGCAGGTAGTTGCGCTGCTTGACGGGATCGTCGTCCGAGTTGCAGAAGAACACGCAATAGCCATTGGCCGCGCACTGATCCTCGATCCCGCGCGCTAGCTCCGCGAAGTACGGATTCGTGCTGTTCGGCACGACAAGGCCGATGGTCGCCGTCGCACGCGCCTTCAGCGAGCGCGCCACGGCCGACGGCACGTAATTCAGCTCGCGGATTGCGCCCTCGACCTTCGCACGCACATCCGCGGACACCGGCCGCGAATTGTTCACCACGTGCGAGACGGTCGTAAACGACACGCCCGCCATGGCCGCCACATCCTTGATCGTCGCCATTTCCCGTTTCTCTCTGGTCTGTTCTGTCTGTCTTTCTACCGCACGCGGGTGCGCCGGCTGCGATACGTATCGAGCACGACCGCCACCACGATCACCGCGCCGGTGATGATCCGTTTCGTCGGCTCGTTCGCACCGATCTGCGCCAGCCCCGCGGCCAGCACGGAGATGATCAACACGCCAAAGAACGTGCTGATCACCGAGCCGCGCCCGCCCATCAGGCTCGTGCCGCCGATCACGACGGCGGCGATCACCTGCAGTTCGAGACCGACGCCCGCATTCGGGTCGGCGGCCTCGAGCCGCGAAATCTGGAACAACGACGCCAGCCCTGCGAGGGCGCCCATCAATGCGAATACGAGAATTTTATACGGCCTCGGGTTAACCCCTGCAAGTCGGACCGCTTCTTCGTTCGTGCCGATCCCGACGAGATAGCGTCCGAACACGGTGCGCGTCAGCACGAACTGGGCCGCGATCATCACCGCGACCGCGATCAGGAACGCCGGCGAGATGCCGAGCGCGATCGGGTTCGACAGGAAATCGAACGCGTCGCCGATATAGGCCGTGCGCGAATTCGTCAGCTGGTATGCGAGGCCGCGCGCGGCCTCCAGCACGCCGAGCGACACGATGAACGACGGGATCCGCCAGCCGACCGTGACCGCGCCGGTCAGCGCGCCCGTGACGGTCGCGACCGCAATGCCGATCAGCGCGGCCGGCAGCGGCCCCCACTGCCATTTCAGCGCGGCGACGCTGACCATCGACGCGGCGAGCGCGAGCACCGAGCCGACCGACAGGTCGATCCCGGCGATGATCAGCACGAAGGTCATCCCGACCGACATCACGACGAGATCGGGAATCTGGTTCGCGATCGTGCTGAACGTATCGTAGGTCAGGAAATGCGAGCTCAGCACCGAAAACAGCGCAATCATCGCGGCGAGCGCACCGGCGAGCCCGAGGTAGTTCGACAGGCCGAGCCGCGTGCCGGACAGCGTGCGCGCACGGCGCCCCGTCACGTCCTGCTGCGCGCCTGCATCGGTCGGGGTTACGGGAGGCTGGGTCATGGTCGTCCTGTATTCGAAGTACCGGGAGCAGCGCCTTGCGCGTGCCCCGCGTCCGGATGCTGCGCGCCGCCCGGCGGCGTGTCGCGGCCGAAGCCGGCGAACGCCGCGGCCAGCAGCGCATCCTGGGTCCAGTTGCCGCGCTCGAACACGGCGGTCATGCGCCCGGCCGACATCACGCCGATCCGGTCGCAAATCAGCATCAGCTCGCGCAGGTCGCTCGACACGACGACGAGCGCGCGGCCTTCGCGCGCGAGCGCGCCCATCAAAGTGTAGATCTCGAACTTTGCGCCGACGTCGATCCCGCGCGTCGGCTCGTCGAACAGCAGCACGCCCATGTCGCGTGCGAGCCAGCGGCCGATCACGACCTTTTGCTGGTTGCCGCCCGACAGTTCGCCGACCGCCTGCGTCGCGCCGTGCGCGCGGATCCGCAGCGCGTCGATCTGCTGCTCGGCGAGCGCCGTTTCGCGCGCGCCGTCGACGATCCCGCCGCGCGCGAGCCGGTCGAGCTGGCCGAGCGACACGTTCGCGGTGATCGACTGCGTCAGCAGCAGCCCTTCGCCCTTGCGATCCTCGGTGATCAGCGCGATGCCCTGCTTCACCGCCTCGACGGGCGAACCGATCCGCACCGGCTTCGGTGGCTGGCCGATCGCGATCGTCCCCGCGTCCGGCGCATCCGCGCCGTAGATCAGCCGCAGCAGCTCGGTACGTCCCGCACCGATCAACCCCGAGATGCCGAAGATCTCGCCCGCGCGCACCTCGAGCGACACGTCGCGCACCGCCGTCCCGCGGCTGAGGCCCGACACGACGAGCCGCGGCGCGCCGATATGACGCTCGCCGAGATCGATGTGCTCGCCGATCTCGCGCCCGACCATCAGCGTGACGAGCCCGTCGGACGTCGTCGCCGCCATGTCGCCCGCGTGGACGAGCCGGCCGTCGCGCAGCACCGCGACGCGCTCGGCGACCCGTGCGAGTTCCTCGAGCCGGTGCGAGATGTAGACGATCGCGACGCCGCGCGCCTTCAGCCGGTCGATCTGCTCGAACAGCAGTTCGACTTCACGCGCGGTCAGCATCGCGGTCGGTTCGTCGAGAATCAGCACACGGCAGTCGCCGATCAGGTTGCGTGCGATCTCGACCATCTGCTGGTGGCCGATGCCGAGCGCGCCGACCGGCGTATCGGGATCGACCGCGTCGAGCCCGACCTGCGCCATCGCGGCCCGCGCATCGTCGCGCAGCCGCGTGCGATCGATGATCCCGAAGCGCCGCGGCAGGCGGTTCAGGAACAGATTTTCGGCGACCGTCAGTGTCGGCAGCAGGTTCAGCTCCTGCATCACCATGCGCACGCCGAGTGCCTCGGCCTGCGTCCGGCTCGCCGGCGCATACGGCGTGCCGCCGAGCTGCATCGTGCCGGCGGTCGGCTCGACGAGCCCGCCGATGATCTTCGACAGCGTGCTCTTGCCGGCGCCGTTCTCGCCCGTCAACGCAAGCGCGTGGCCCGCCTCGAGCGTCAGCGTGACGTCGGCGAGCACGGGTTCGGCATAGGTTTTGCCGATGCCGGAGACGGACAGCACGGGAGCGGCTGCGCGGGAGGGTTGGAAAGTCGGGTCCATCGCGATCCTGGTTGCGGCCGCGCGCACGCGGCGCGCGGGTGTGACGCTCACAAGTGCATGTGCATGCAGTGGCCGTGATCGCGCTCACCCCGGATAACGGCCGCCGCGCCCGATTCTTGAGGGCGGCGGCCGAATCGGGGCCGCGTCACTTCGTCACGAGATCCACCGGCGTCTCGACCACGCCCGACATGTCGGCCTGCTTGCGATGCTCGGCAATCGCCTTGAGCGCCGTGTCGATACCGAACACGGCCTGCTTCGCCGCGTACTGATCGGCGGTCGCGAGCACGCGGCCGTCCTTCAGCATCGGCTTGATCGCGTTGATGTTGTCGTAGCCGACCACGAGCACCTTGCCCTGCTTGCCGGCCGCGCGCACGGCCGACACGGCGCCGATCGCCATGTTGTCGTTGCCGCACAGCAGCGCCTTCAGGTTCGGGTATTCGTTGAGCATCGCGGCGGCGACCGCATTGCCCTTGTCGATCTCCCATTCGCCGGACTGCACCGACACGACCTTCATCCCGCCCGCCTTCATCGCGTCCTGGAAGCCGGCCGTGCGCTGCTGCGCATTGGTCGTCGTCGACACGCCTTCGACGATGCCGACCTGGTCGCCCGCCTTCAGCCGCTTCGCGAGGTAATCGCCGATCTTGCGCGCGCCCTTGCGGTTGTCCGGGCCGACGAACGGCACGTTCAGGTTCTTCGATTTCAGCACGTCGGGATCGAGCCGGTTGTCGATGTTCACGACGATGACGCCCGCGTCGACCGCCTTCTTCACGACCGGCACGAGCGCCTTCGAATCGGCCGGCGCGAGCACGATCGCGTCGACCTTCGACACGATCATCTGCTCGACGATGCGGATCTGGTTCGCGGTGTCGGTTTCGTCCTTGATGCCGTTGGTGATCAGGTCGAACTGGCCCGCGTTGTGTTTCTGGTATTCCTTCGCGCCCGTTTCCATCGTCAGGAAGAACTCGTTGGCGAGCGACTTCATCACGAGCGCGACCTTCGGCTTGGCTGCCGATTGCGCGTGGACGGCCGGTGCGGCGGCGACCGCGACGGCGGCGAGCGCGGCGGTCAGGAAGCGACGGCGAAAGCGAACATTCATACTCATCTCCTGGCGACTGGCCCCAAGGGCCGGACGATTATTTGACTGTTGTTTTAATGTGAGCAAACGTTTGCGCCACACTACCCGGGCAATGGCCATCGATGCTGCTGTCGGTACCACGGAATGGAAGCGAGGCAGACGGCCGACTGCCTGGCGCGCTGTCGTTTACGCGCCGCCGCCGGCGGGACGCCGGCGGAGTGAAGGCTATGCTGTACCGATTCGCGTCGGCGTGCAACCTGTCTGATCAATATTTAAGGGTTTATTCGGAGCGCGTGTCACGCCGGGCCCCGCGGCGCCGGTTCGTCTTCATCGGCCGACGGCGGCTCGCCGAAGCGGTTCGCATGCGGCGTGCCGGCGATGAAGCCGTTCATCACGAACAACGCGAGCGCGCCGACGATCGGCACGAACAGCAGCAGCATCCACCATCCCGACTTGTCGATGTCGTGCAGCCGCTTCACACCGACCGCAATCGACGACCACACCGCGACGACCGCGATGACGACGGCCACCAGCATCACCAGCGGCGGCAGATCGTCTTCCGGCGCACCGCGGGAACCCGCATCGAAAATCGCGCTGAGTACGGTGGAAACCAGCGCGTAGATCCACCACGGCAGGCGTCCGATCCGGCCTTCGAACGAAAAGAGAAGCCATTTCAGATTCATTGTTTACCTCTTCGTCACGCGTGTTGCGGGCTGCGCGGTTGGTCTCCAGGCGTGCCGGGACCGGCGATCCGCGTGCTTTGTTTCTTGAGGGCGGACGGGCTGCCGGCTTTGCTTTTCGCACTCCATTCCGGTGTTGCGCGTTGCGTCGCTGGTGCGATCCGGCCGCAGGATGGCGACCAACGGACGGCCCGAGCGCGCGTCACCCGGCATTCACGCGCATTGAATCACATTTGCCGGCCAATGGATCGCTCGATATGGCAGATGGCCGAACCCGACACGAGGCGTGCACGCGCACCCTCTTGTTCTTGTCGTTGGGTCGGCAAGCGAATACATGTCGTTCGCCGCGCGCGGCGAAGAATCGGACGGAAACCGCGATGGCGGTCGATGATACGGTGAGTCGAATCACCCAGGCAGCGGCATATCGCCTGCCGCTGCCCAATACATGACAATCCGCGCCGGTATGTCGCGCCATCCGCGGTGAGCGCGCGGATGACGCACGACGCGCTGCCGTCAAACGGATTCGCGCAACAGCCCCGCGATTTCCGCTTCGTTCAGATGCGGCGCGAACATCTCGATCAGCCGGTACGCATACGCGCGCAGGAACGCGCCCTTGCGCAGCCCGACCCGCGTCGTGCTCGCTTCGAACAGGTGCTGCGTATCGAGCGCGACGAGCCCCGTGTCGCGCTGCGGATCGTAGGCCATCGCCGCGACCACGCCGATCCCCATGCCGAGTTCGACATAGGTCTTGATCACGTCCGCGTCGATCGCGGTGAGCACGACGTCGGGCACGGCGCCCGCCTGCGTGAACGCCTGGTCGATGTGCGAGCGGCCCGTGAAGTCCTGGTCGTACGTGATGATCGGGTACTCGGCGATTTCCTCGAGCGTCAGGTTCTCGCGGCCGACGAGCGGATGGCCCTTCGGCACGACGACCGTGTGGTGCCACGAATAGCACGGGAACGTAACGATGTCCGGATAGCGGTCGAGCGCCTCGGTCGAGATGCCGAGATCGGCCTCGCCGTTCAGGATCATCTGCGCGATCTGCTGCGGGCTGCCCTGGCGCAGCGCGAGATGCACCTTCGGGAACACGTCGGTGAACTGGCGGATCACCTTCGGCAGCGCGTAGCGCGCCTGCGTGTGCGTCGTCGCGACGACAAGGTGGCCGCTGTCCTGGTCGGCGAACTGGCGCGCGACGCGGCGCAGGTTCTCGGCGTCGAGCAGCATCCGCTCGATCAGCTGGTGCACGGCCTTGCCGGGCTCCGTGAGCCCCGTCAGCCGCTTGCCGCGCCGGATGAAGATGTCGACGCCCAGCTCATCCTCGAGATCCTTGATCTGCTTCGACACGCCCGACTGCGACGTGTACAGCACGTTCGCGACTTCCGTCAGGTTCATGTTCTGGCGCACCGCTTCGCGCACGAACCGCAATTGCTGAAAATTCATGGGTATGCCTCTTAGGCTGTCGTTGTTTGATTGTCGATTCCGAGCGTATCCCGCCCCCTGCCCTGCATTTTCTCGTCAACGCGCGGGAAACACACGCACCGCGCGCGGCACCGCCGTCGCCCCGTCGCCGACCTGCAGCGACAGCGCCCGCCATGCATCACGATCGAGTTCGGCCTCGAGCGCGCCGCCCGCGCGCGCCTCGAGCTCCACGCGCACCGAGCCGCCCAGCGGGATCACGCGGCGCACGTCCACCGCGATGCCGTCGCGGTGCCCTGCTTCGCCAACCGGCCACAGCTGCAGGTCGTGCGGGCGCACATAGGCGTTCGCGGGGCCGGCGAAATCGGCGTCGACCTCGATCGGCGCGGCCGCCCCCTCGGCGACGAAGCCGCGCCCGGCGACCGTGCCCGGCAGCCGGTTGGCCGCGCCGAGGAACTCGTAGACGAATGCGCTCTGCGGATGATCGTAGACGTCCTGCGGGCTGCCGACCTGCTCGACGTGGCCGCGATTCAGCACGACGATGCGGTCCGCGACTTCCAGCGCCTCCTCCTGGTCGTGCGTGACAAAGATCGTCGAGATGTGCAGGTCGTCGTGCAGACGACGCAGCCAGCCGCGCAGCTCCTTGCGGACCTTCGCGTCGAGCGCGCCGAACGGCTCGTCGAGCAGCAGCACCTTCGGCTCGACCGCGAGCGCCCGGGCCAGCGCGATACGCTGGCGCTGGCCGCCCGACAGCTCGGACGGATAGCGCTGCGCGAGCCAGTCGAGCTGCACGAGCTTCAGCAGTTCGTGCACCTTCTCGCGGATCGCGGCTTCCGACGGCCGCTCGCGGCGCGGCTTCACGCGCAGCCCGAACGCAACGTTCTCGAACACGGTCATGTGGCGGAACAGCGCGTAGTGCTGGAACACGAAACCGACCTGGCGGTCGCGTGCGCCGACCGACGCGACGTCGAGCCCCTGCAGCACCACCTGGCCGGCATCCGCGTGCTCGAGGCCCGCGATCACGCGCAGCAGCGTGGTCTTGCCGCAGCCGGACGGCCCGAGCAGCGCGACCAGCTCGCCGGGCGGAAAGTCGAGCGATACGTTGTCGAGCGCCGTGAAATCGCCGAAGCGCTTCTGAAGGTTACGGACGGTGATACCCATTCTGGTTGCCTCTTTACGATTTCGACGAAACGGCGCCGACGGGGCCGGCATGTGCGGGAACGGCGTCGTGCGCGTCGGCCAGTTCGGCCGCAAGATGACGCTCGGCGATCAGCTTCAGCGCGAGCGTGACGAGCGCGAGCAGCGCCAGCACCGACGCCACCGCGAACGCCGCCGCGAAGTTGTATTCGTTGTACAGGATCTCCACGTGCAGCGGCATCGTGTCGGTCACGCCGCGGATGTGGCCGGACACGACCGACACCGCGCCGAACTCGCCCATCGCGCGCGCATTGCACAGGATCACGCCGTACAGCAGGCCCCACCTCACGTTCGGCAGCGTCACGCGGCGGAAGATCTGCCAGCCCGACGCGCCGAGCACGCGCGCGGCTTCTTCCTCGTCGGTGCCTTGCGCCTGCATCAGCGGAATCAGCTCGCGCGCGACGAACGGGAACGTGACGAAGATCGTCGCGAGCACGATGCCCGGCACCGCGAAGATGATCTGCACATCGTGATCCTGCAGCCACGGCCCGAACCAGCCCTGCGCGCCGAACAGCAGCACGTACACGAGGCCCGAGATCACCGGCGACACCGAGAACGGCAGGTCGATCAGCGTCGTCAGCAGCGCCTTGCCGCGGAATTCGAACTTCGCGATCGCCCACGATGCGCACACGCCGAACACGAGATTCAGCGGCACCGCGATCACGGCGACGGTCAGTGTCAGCTTGATCGCCGACCACGCATCGGGATCGGCCAGCGATTCGAAATAGAAGCCGACGCCCTTGCGCAGCGCCTCGACGAACACCGCGGCGAGCGGCACGACGAGGAAAAACGCGAGGAACGCCAGCGCGATGCCCGTGAGCAGCCAGCGCACGACGCGCGACTCGCTGACGGGGTCGAGCCGCTTCGTGGCACGCGCGGCCGGCGACGGGGTTTTCAGCACGACGGTGGCCTCCTGGCTCATTGCTGGCCTCCTGCTGCTGCGGCGGCGGTGACGGTGGCGGGCGCCGGGCCGCTCGCGCCCTTGCTCGTACGGCGCTGCAGATACCACTGCAGCGTGTTGATCAGCAGCAGCATCAGGAACGACACGACCAGCATCACGACCGCCAGCGCGGTCGCGCCCGCGTAGTCGTACTGCTCGAGCTTGGTGATGATGAGCAGCGACGTGATCTCGGATTTCATCGGCACGTTGCCGGCGATGAAGATCACCGAGCCGTATTCGCCGAGCGCGCGTGCAAACGCGAGCGCGAAACCGGTGAGAAGCGCCGGCAGCACGGCCGGCAGCACGACACGGCGGAACGTCAGCCAGCGCGACGCGCCGAGGCACGCGGCGGCCTCCTCCTGCTCGCGCTCGAAATCCTCGAGCACCGGCTGCACCGTGCGCACGACGAACGGCAGCCCGATGAAGGTCAGCGCGACCAGCACGCCGGCCGGCGTGAACGCGATCTTGATGCCGAGCGGCGCGAGATACTGGCCGACCCAGCCGTTGGTCGCGTAAACGGCCGCGAGCGAAATGCCGGCGACCGACGTCGGGAGTGCAAACGGCAGGTCGACGACCGCATCGACGAGCCGCTTGAACGGGAACGTGTAACGCACGAGCACCCACGCGACGAGGAAACCGAACACGGCATTGATCAGCGCGCCGCCGAGCGCGGCCGAGAACGTCAGCCGATACGACGCGAGCACGCGCGGCGACGTGACGGCGGTGACGAACTGGTCCCACGACAGCGTCGCGGTCTTCAGGAACGTGGCGGCGAGCGGTATCAGCACCACGAGGCTCAAATAGGCCACCGTGATGCCTAGCGTCACGCCGAAACCGGGCAGCGCGCTCGGCTTGCGAAAGGTGTACGTCGTCATCGGATGCTCTTGCTGGGTCGATGCTGCTCATGGGTCCGACGCAAACGCCGGCGCAGTGAATCGCGCCGGCGGCCCCGTCGGGGATGCGGCGCGCTATCGTGGCGCGCCGCCGTTGTTATGGCGTTACTGCGGCTTGTAGATCGAATCGAACACGCCGCCGTCCGCGAAATGCGTCTTCTGCGCATTCGTCCAGCCGCCGAAGGTATCGTCGACCGTGTACAGCTTCAGCTTCGGGAACTGCTTCGTCAGCTCCGCCGGCACGTTCTTCGAACGCGGCCGGTAGTAGTTGCGTGCCGCGATCTCCTGGCCCTGCGGGCTGTACAGGAAGTTCAGGTACGCCTCGGCCAGCTTGCGCGTGCCCTTCTTGTCGACCACCTTGTCGACCACCGCGACGGGCGGCTCGGCCAGGATGCTCACCGACGGCACGACGATCTCGAACTTGTCGGTGCCAAACTCCTTGACCGACAGGAATGCCTCGTTTTCCCATGCGATCAGCACGTCGCCGATCCCGCGCTGCACGAAGCTCGTGGTCGCGCCGCGCGCGCCCGAATCGAGCACGCCTGCGTTCTTGTAGAGCTTCGTGATGAATTCCTTCGCCGTCTGCTCGTTGCCGCCCGGCTTGTGCAGCGCGTACGCCCACGCGGCCAGGTAGTTCCAGCGCGCGCCGCCCGACGTCTTCGGGTTCGGCGTGACGATCGAGATGCCCGGCTTGGTCAGGTCGTCCCAGTCCTTGATCCCCTTCGGATTGCCCTTGCGCACCAGGAACACGATCGTCGACGTGTACGGCGACGCGTTGTCGGGCAGACGCTTCTGCCAGTCCTTGTTGACGAGCCCCTTGTTCGCGAGGGCGTCGATGTCGTACGCGAGCGCCAGCGTGACGACGTCGGCCTGCAGGCCGTCGAGCACCGAGCGCGCCTGCGCGCCCGAGCCGCCGTGCGACTGCTTGAAGTTGACGGTCTCGCCCGTCTTCGCCTTCCACTCCTTGCCGAACGCCTGGTTGAAGTCCTGATACAGCTCGCGCGTCGGGTCGTACGACACGTTCAGGAAGGTCGTATCGGCCTGTGCGTGCGTCGCGACGCCCAGCGCCGCCGCCGCGCCCAGCGCGAGTGTTGCGATCAGGCGGCCCACTCCGCCCACCAGCCCCGTATTGCGCTTGCCCATCCTTGGTTCTCCAGTGTTGTCGGTATTGCGATGTCGGGCCAGTCTAACGAACGGGTTACATGATTAAAAATAATCGTTCCTTATTTTTTAATACTCAAAAGTGCTAACGCAGACGGGATGGACGGTTGCGGCGGATGAACCGACGTCCGGGCGTCGTGAAATCGCGTCGGAACCGGCGTGATCGCGTCGAACCTCAAGTAACACTTGAAATTCGCGGACTACTGTATAAAAATACAGCTCACTGTCTATCCATACAGTTGAGCCATGACCAAACTCACCGCCCGTCAGCAGCAAGTGTTCGACTTGATCCGTCGCGCGATCGAGCGCTCCGGATTCCCGCCCACCCGTGCCGAGATCGCGGCCGAACTGGGCTTCAGCTCGCCGAATGCGGCCGAGGAGCACCTGCGCGCACTCGCGCGCAAGGGTGTGATCGAGCTGGCCGCCGGCGCGTCGCGCGGCATCCGCCTGCTCGGCATCGACGATGCCCCGCACCAGTTCACGCTGCCGCACGCCGGCCTGATGCAGTTGTCGCTGCCGCTCGTCGGCCGCGTCGCGGCCGGTAGCCCGATCCTTGCGCAGGAGCACATCTCGCAGCATTACGCGTGCGATCCCGCGCTGTTCTCCAGCAAGCCCGATTACCTGCTGAAAGTGCGCGGCCTGTCGATGCGCGACGCCGGCATCCTCGACGGCGACCTCCTCGCCGTGCAGAAGCGCACGGAAGCAAAGGACGGCCAGATCATCGTCGCGCGTCTCGGCGACGACGTCACGGTCAAGCGCCTGATGCGCCGGCCGGGCGGTCTCGAGCTGATCGCGGAGAACCCCGATTACGAAAACATCTTCGTCAAGGCCGGCAGCGCGGAATTCGCGCTGGAAGGCATCGCCGTCGGGCTGATTCGCTCGGGCGAACTCTGACATTCCGTCTCGCTGAGGAGAACATCATGGAACGCCTTGCCCGTCTGCTGCCTTTCCGTCAATTCGGCCGCCTGCGTCACCTGCGCGGCCGCACGCCCTGCGCACCGCTGTCCGCGGCGGCGCCTGTGCAAGAAGAAGTCGCAGTCGAACGGCAGGCGTCCCTGCTGCCGTCGGCGCTCCCCGCTTTCGCGCGGGTATCGCTGAACGCCGGCCTGAATCACGCCGAACCCGCGCGCCGTGCACCGGTGCGCGTCTATCACGGCCGGTCGCGCCTGATCATGGTCGGCACGATCGATGCCGTGTGCCGGATGATCGATCGCTGCATCGCAGAGGAACGATCGGCCACGCCAGGCGGTCTCTGATTGCGGAACATCCCCGCACCGGAGGCAACGTGACCGGATCTTCGGGCCGCGCATGGCGGCTCAAACCCGTGCTGATCGTCGTGATGGCCGTCGCCATCGTTGCGGCGATCGGCTATGCCTACGCGTCGCCGTACGTGGCGCTCGGTCGTCTGAAATCGGCGATCGATGCGCGCGATGCGCAGGCCATCAGTGAATATGTCGATTTCCCGTCGCTGCGCATCAGCCTGAAGCAGCAGGTCACGGAAGAGTTGATGCGCCGGATCGACGCGGTGAAGAAGAACAATCCGTTCGCGGTGCTCGGCGCGCTGATCGGGTCCGCTCTGATCGGCCCGCTGGTCGATGCGTACGCGACCCCGGAAGGCGTAGCCGCGCTGATGAGCGGATTGCCACCGCGTGGCAATCCAGGAGAGCGTCCACCGGAATGGTCGAATCTGCCGCCAGGCAGCAATACGCCGGCGGCGCCGGCGGCCAATCCGGCTCCTCCGGCAAGCGCAGCCGCTCCGGGTAGCAACACGGCCGCTACCGCTGCGTCATCGCCATCCGCCGCTGCTGCACCGGCCAGCCCGGTCGATGCAACGCATGTGCCGCACCCGCAGCAAACCAGCGCCGGGTACCGGAATATCGATGAATTCGTCGTGACCTACCAGCGCAGTGCCGACGGCACGCGCTATGCGGCGATATTCCACCGCTTCGGCCTGTTCTCGTGGAAGTTGTCCGCAATCGACCTGCATGCTTGAGCGGTCCTGAGTGGCCACGGTCAGCGCCCGCCCCACGGACGTGGCATGACGCCCGACCGGCGCGATCCGCAGGTCAGGCAGTCATCGAATCATTGGATCATTTGCCGTTCGCCGTGGCCGCTTCACGCTCCCGCGCGATTTCTTCCTTCTGCTCCTGCGCCGACGAACACGCCACCAGAATGCTGCAGTTCACGCGATCGAGCAGTTGCGTGTTGCCCGACCCCATCCACCATCTGGACAACCCGCTACGGCACCGATGGCCGACGACGACGAGGTCGGCCTTCAGCTCCGTCGCGAGATTCGCGATTTCGTCGATCGGATAACCGAACGCGAAATGGCCCTCGGCCTGCACGCCGCGCTCGCGCAGCCAGTTCACCCCTTCCTGCAGGATTTCACGCGCGGTTTCCTCGAACCGGCCACATGCGACGTCGGTCAGCAAACCCGCGCTCTGTGCAATGCTCGAGCGCATGTCGACCACCGACAGCAAATGCGTCTCGGCCTTGAGGTCCATCGCGAGATTGGCGCCGCAACGCAGTGCCTTGCGTCCTTCGAGCGTGCCGTCGTAACACAGCAAAATCTTGTTGTAGCTAGCCATGAAACCTCCCTATCGCAACAACGAGCCTACGCATTCATCATGGTGCGCCGCAATTCAGGACGCAAGGGATGGAAAACGCTGATTCGCCCCGCTCGGCTCGTGCGCGATGATGCAGTGCACGATCGGTGCGTACAGGCATCGCACCGTGCAGGCATGCCCTGAAGAGACGCAGCCGATGCACTAGAATGGCCCGTTCGTACTCCAGCGGGCCATCAGGCGCCGGCGTCGTGCGCTTCGGTCATGCCCGTGTGACACGCAATCGTCCGATCGGTTCGTCAACCGGCCACGCATCCGGCAGCGGAGCGCTTCCGCGCCGCCTACAACGACAACATGCCCATGTCCGTTGCACCGATCGATTTCCGGAACGTCGAGAAGCACTATGGCGACAAACTCGTCGTCAACGGCCTGTCCTTCACCGTCCAGGCCGGCGAATGCTACGGCCTGCTCGGGCCGAACGGCGCCGGCAAGACCACCACGCTGAAAATGCTGCTCGGCCTCACGCATCCCGATGCAGGCACCATTTCGCTCTGCGGCGAACCGGTTCCATCGCGTGCGCGGCATGCGCGCCAGCGCGTCGGGGTCGTCCCGCAGTTCGACAATCTCGACCCCGACTTCACCGTGCGCGAGAACCTGCTCGTCTTCAGTCGCTACTTCGGCATGTCGGCGCAGGCCGCGCACGCGCTCGTGAAGCCACTGCTCGAATTCGCGAAGCTCGAGAACAAGGCCGATGCGAAGGTCGGCGAGCTGTCGGGCGGCATGAAGCGCCGCCTGACGCTCGCCCGCGCGCTCGTCAACGATCCCGACGTGCTGGTGCTCGACGAGCCGACGACGGGCCTCGACCCGCAGGCGCGTCACCTCATGTGGGAGCGGCTGCGCTCACTGCTCGCACGCGGCAAGACAATCCTGATCACCACGCACTTCATGGAAGAAGCCGAGCGCCTGTGCGACCGCCTGTGCGTGATCGAGGAAGGCCGCAAGATCGCCGAAGGCGCGCCGCACGCGCTGATCGAATCGGAGATCGGCTGCGACGTGATCGAGATCTACGGGCCCGATCCGGCCACGCTGCGTGACGAACTGTCGGCGTTCGCGAAGCACACCGAGATCAGCGGCGAGACGCTGTTCTGCTACGTGAGCGATCCGGAACCGCTGAGCGCGCGACTCAAGGGTCGCACGGGGTTGCGCTATCTGCATCGCCCGGCCAATCTTGAAGATGTGTTCCTGCGGCTCACCGGCCGCGAAATGCAGGACTGATCGATCATGGATGTCCGCAACTATTCGACCGCCGCACCGTCGGCACCGCCGCGCGTGTCGCGCTTCGCGATCGCGATGCCCGCGAACGCGACCAACTGGATCGCCGTCTGGCGGCGCAACTATCTCGTCTGGCGCAAGCTCGCGCTCGCGTCGATGTTCGGCAATCTTGCCGATCCGATGATCTATCTGTTCGGGCTGGGGTTCGGGCTCGGGCTGATGCTCGGCCATGTCGACGGCGTGTCGTATATCGCATTCCTCGCGGCCGGCACGGTCGGGTCGAGCGTGATGATGTCCGCGAGCTTCGAGTCGATGTATTCGGGGTTCTCGCGCATGCACGTGCAGCGCACGTGGGAAGCGATCATGCATACGCCGCTCGCGCTCGGCGACATCGTGCTCGGCGAGATCGTTTGGGGAGCCAGCAAGGCGATGCTGTCGGGGGCCGCGATCATGCTCGTCGCGGGGGCGCTCGGCTATGCGCGGTTTCCGTCGATGCTCGCGGCGCTGCCCGTGATCGCGCTCGCGGGCCTCGCGTTTGCCAGCATCGCGATGATCGTCACGGCGCTCGCGCCGTCCTACGATTTCTTCATGTTTTATCAGACGCTCGTGCTGACGCCGATGCTGCTGCTGTCGGGCGTGTTCTTCCCGATCACGCAGTTGCCGCCGATCGCACAGCATGCGGCGCAGGCGCTGCCGCTCGCGAATGCCGTCGAGCTGATCCGGCCCGCGATGCTCGGCCGGCCGGCGACCGACGTCGCGCTGCATGTCGCGGTGCTCGCCGGTTACGCGGTCGGCGGATTCCTGCTTTCCGCGTGGCTGTTCCGGCGGCGGATGATGCGCTGACGGCCGGCGCACGGGCGCCGGCTTTCTGCGACGGCCTTACTCGTCGTCGTCGCTCCACGGGATCTCGACGTCGGTCAGGAACGCGACGGTCGCGAGCGGGCCGCCTTCCTGGCGGCCGAGCTTGCCGTCCGCGCGATGCCATTCGACGCGGAACTGCGTGCCCGGATCGTCGGCCAACAGATACACCGTGCGCAGCTCTTCCTTGTCGGCTTCGTCCACCGGGCCGTCGAACGACACCAGCATTTTCTGCGGCCACAGGCCGTTGACCGGATCGTAAATGCGGTCGCCTTGCGGAATGTCGATGCTGGCCTCGACGCCGATCGTTGCGGAGGCCTCGATGATCATCGTGCCGAGTGCGTTCAGCACGGCAGTCGCCCGCGCGGAATTGGCCTGGCGGATCGCGAGATCGCCGCGCGTCAGCGCCTTTTCGAGTCGAGGATGGATCTTCGGTTGGGTCATGCGTTTTCCTGTTTGCTTCTTGTAAATGGCGCCGCACGCGTGAAACGGCGGCGCCGGATGAATACGACGATTGCGCCCTGCTGGCGCGCCGCCCGCGCGCGTCAGAACCCGAGCGCGACCGCGAGCAGGCCGCTCGCGATCCCGAACACGACGACGAGCGTCGCGACGATCGCCAGCATGTAAGGCTTGAACGAACGCGCGAGCATCGCGAGCGACGGCACGCTGATCGGCGGCAGCGTCATCAGCAGCGCGGCGGCCGGGCCGACGCCCATGCCGAGCGACAGCATCGCCTGGATGATCGGCACCTCGCCGGCCGTCGGAATCACGAACAGCATGCCCGCGACCGCGAATGCAATGATCCAGCCGAGATGATTGCCGATGTCCGGGCCGATATGCGGGAACAGCCACGCGCGCGCGGCGCCGAGCAGCAGCACGAGCACGATGTATTCGGGCACGAGCCGCACGGCCATGCGCGCAAGCAGCTTCATCCAGCGAACGAACGGATTGCCGGCCGCGGCCTGCTCGGCCGCCAGCGCGGCGAGCTGCGCATCGTCGATGCTGCGGTCTTCAGGGCGTGCGATACGGTTCAGCAAATAGCCGATCCCGAACACCATCGCGATGCCGAGCACGAGGCGCAGCGCACTCCAGTGCCAGCCGAGCACGAAGCCCATGAACACCAGCGCCGCCGGGTTCAGCACCGTGTTGCCGAGCCAGAACGCGACCGCGCCGCCCGGCGATGCATGGCGCGCACGCAGCCCCGCGACGACCGGCGCCGCACAGCACGTGCACATCATGCCGGGCAGCGACAGCAAGCCGCCTGCGGCGACGCTGCCGAAGCCGGTGCGGCCGAGCACGCGCGCGACCCAGTGCGCGGGCAGCAGCGCCTGCACGGCCGAACCGAGCAGCAGGCCCAGCACCATCGCCTGCCAGATCGCCTTGCCGTACGCCCACGCATAGTCGAGCGCGGCCTTCAGCGACGGCTCGGGCGCGGTCGCCGACGTGCCCATCAGGATCGACTGGCCGATCGAATGGTGCTCGGCGGCGACGAACGCCTTGTTGTAGTACGGAAACCATTTCACATAAAACAGTCCCGCGACCGCGATCAGCAGGAAGGTCATCCAGCCGAGGGCGGGACTGGGTTGGGTGCGTGTGGTCGTCATCGTGTGGTCGTCGATTGGTCTTGGTCGGTTTCGGATGTCGCGCCCGCGGCGAGCGCGGCCGATGCGGGCAACCCGGCCTGCGCGAGTTCGGCCAGCAGCGCGCGCGCCTGATCGCGCCCGTCCGCGGCATTGGGCCGGAACGTGAACGTCAATGCCCGGTTCGGCTTGTTGTACGTCGCGCGATAGGTGCGCGCATAGGCGGGATCGTAATGCTTGTCGATCAGCTCGGTGAACAGTTCGGCCCGTGCGTCCGCATCGATCAGCGCCTTCCAGTGCGTCACCTGCTCACGGCTATGCAGGCCGATCAGCCGATGAAGCTGCGCCTTGAACGCGTCCGGTTCGTCGAACAGGTGGGCGTAATCGTCGAGGAGAAATGCGATGCGCTCGTCGTGCGCCGCGTCGACATGCACCCACGGCCCTGCGTGAAACGCCTCGATCAACGCGATCGGCAACTGCACGAGCCCGATCCTGCGGCTTTCCGATTCGACGAACACGGGCCATTCGGGGTCGAAACGTCCAAGCGTTTCGACGAGCCCGGAATCGAACCCCTTCTGCGCCGGCTGCGGCTTGCCCGGCAGCGCGCCGAGCAGCGAACCGCGATGGCATGCAAGCGCCTCAAGATCGAGTGTCTGCGCGCCCACGTCGCGCAGCGCGTTCAGCAGACGCGTCTTGCCGCAGCCCGTATGGCCGACGAGCGCGATATAGCGAAAGCGCGTCGGCAGCGAGTCGAGCGTCGCGCACACCGACTGGCGGTACGCCTTGTAGCCGCCGTCGAGCTGGCGCGCCTTCCAGCCGATCAGGTTGAACCAGGTCGTCATCGAGCCCGAGCGCTTGCCGCCGCGCCAGCAGTAGATCAGCGGCCGCCAGTTGCGCGGGCGGTCGGCGAACGTCGTGTCGAGATGGCGCGCGATGTTGCGCGCGACGATGGCCGCACCGACCCGGGTCGCCTCGTACGGCGACACCTGGCGGTACATCGTCCCGACGAGCACGCGCTCCTCGTTGCTGAGCACGGGCGCGTTCAGCGCGCCGGGAATATGATCCTCGGCGAACTCGAGCGGCGTGCGCACGTCGATGATCTCGTCGAACTCGCCGGCGCGATCGAGGGTGACAATCAGGTTCTTCAATTTGGCGTCGAACAGGGGCGATGCGGCTCGATGAGCCGCATGGGCACGGAAGGCGGATTGGCGATTATCTCACGGGCCGGCCTCTCGGGCCCCGCGCGGCAGTCGGCGGCGCCGACGCGGCCTGCATCGCGTCGATCAGATGGTCGCGGAATGCGCGAACCGACGCGGGCAGATCGCGCCCCGCCATCGTCTGCACCTGGATGCTGCGCTCGCGCAGCTGCGGGTTCGTCACGGGCACGACGACGAAGCCGTCCGCGGCGCAACGGTCACGCACCGACAGCAGCCCCGTGAACATCACCGCGCCCGTGCGCCGCGCGTAACCGTACATCGCCGCCGTGTTGTTGCTCGTCAGTTCGGGCTCGAGCAGCAGCCCGTCGAGCGCGCACGCGATGTCGATCAGCTGGCGCACCGTCGTGCCGGCCTCGGGCAGCACGTGCGGGTGACGCGCGACATCGGCGAGCGACACGGCTTCCCGCGTCGCGAGCGGATGGTCGTGCCGCACCAGCGCGAAGATCGGCGCGCGCTCGGTGTGGTCGACGCGCACGCCCTTCTCCGGCGCGAGGCTGAAGCTCAACGCGACGTCCACATCGCCATCGCGCACACGCCGCGTCGCGGCCGCCGGCGACACCACCCATACGGAGAAATCGACACCGGGATGGCGCGCCTTGAAGCTGGCCAGCGTGCCGGGCAGGAAATCGATCGCGAACCCTTCCGAGCACGCGATCTTCAGCAGGCTGCCGTGCAGTGCGTCGAGCCCGCCGATGTCCTTCATCACGTGCTCGGCCTCCAGCAGGCTGCGCTGCGCGAACGCCAGCAGCCGCTCGCCGGCCTCCGACAGCGCCATTCCGCGCGGCCGGCGCTCGAACAGCGGTGCGCCGAGCTCGCTCTCCAGTTTCGCGATCTGGCGACTGATCGCCGATACGGCCACGTGCAGCCGCGCGGACGCGTCGCTGATCGAGCCGGTGCGCGCCACCTCGACGAAATACCGCAACGCCAGGCCATGCAGGAAAGCCGCCATCGCTCTGTCTCCGCCCGGCTGCCGGGCTTGCCGCTTTGCCTTTTTGGCAAAGAAAGGTTCGAAATTCGATCATTGTGACAAAAAAAACGACTTCCTAGAATCGATCGCACTTCACGCTGCGTGCCCGATCCGGCGCGTGCAGGAACCCGTCAGAGGAGACCCGACTTGAGCCGTACCGCCGCCATCCAGCACGCGCTGAACCAGTTCGAATCCGGTGCGATCTTCACGACCCTGAGCCGCCGCGTCGGCCTGCGCACCGAAAGCCAGGACAGCGGCAACGAAGCCGCGCTGCGCGCCTACCTGACCGACGAGATCGCACCCGAGGCCGCGCGCCTCGGCTTCACGTCGCGGATCGTCGACAACCCCGTCGACGGCGGCGGCCCGTTCCTGCTCGCCTCGCGCCACGAAGACGACGCGCTGCCGACCGTGCTGATCTACGGCCACGGCGACGTCGTGCGCGGCTACGACGCACAGTGGCGCGCGCCGTTGTCGCCGTGGACGCTGACGGCCGACGGCGACCGCTGGTACGGCCGCGGCAGCGCCGACAACAAGGGCCAGCACACCATTAACCTGGCCGCACTGGCGAGCGTGCTCGACGCGCGCGGCGGCCGGCTCGGCTTCAACGCGAAGCTGCTGATCGAGATGGGCGAGGAAACGGGTTCGCCGGGGCTCGACGCACTGTGCCGCCAGGAGCGCGACGCGCTCGCGGCCGACGTGCTGATCGCCTCCGACGGCCCGCGCATCGCCGCCGCGCGCCCGACGGTGTTCCTCGGCTCGCGCGGCTCGGTCAATTTCAAGCTGAGCCTGCGCGCCCGCGACGGCGCGCATCACTCCGGCAACTGGGGCGGGCTGCTGCGGAACCCGGCAATCGTGCTCGCGCATGCGCTCGCGAGCGTCGTCGATGCGCGTGGCGCGATTCGCGTCGCGGGGCTGCGTCCGCCGCCGATCCCGGCGGCCGTGCGCGATGCACTCGCCGATCTTTCCGTCGGCGGCGGCCCCGGCGATCCGGCGCTCGACGCCAACTGGGGCGAGCCCGGCCTCACCGCGCCCGAGCGCGTGTTCGGCTGGAACACGTTCGAGATCCTCGCGTTCAAGGCCGGCAACCCCGAGCACCCCGTCAACGCGATCCCGCCCGCCGCGTATGCGCACTGCCAGTTGCGCTTCGTCGTCGGCACCGACTGGGAGGCGCTGCACGCGCATTTGCGCACGCATCTCGATGCGCACGGCTTCGCCGACATCGAGATCGACGTCGAGCGCGGCGCACCGGCGACGCGCGTGCCGCCGGACGATCCGTGGGTGCGCTGGGCCGTCGCTTCGCTCGCGCGGACCACCGGCAAGAAGCCCGCGATCCTGCCGAATCTCGGCGGCACGCTGCCGAACGACGTGTTCGCCGACACGCTCGGGCTCCCGACGCTGTGGGTGCCGCACTCGTACCCGGCGTGCTCGCAGCACGCACCGGACGAGCACCTGCTCGCGAGCGTCGTCAGCGAGGGGCTGCAGATGATGGCCGGCCTCTTCTGGGATCTCGGCGACGACGCGCCGGCCGCTCGCCGCGCGGCGCCCGCCGCGGCCGGCGCCGCCCTGTAACGCGCTTCGCCCCTTTCACGGGACCTGCACACACGATGAATACGACCACCCTGACCTCGCAGGAAGCCGCCCGCCCCAGCGCCGCGAAGATCCGGCGCATCATCTTCGCGGCGTCGATCGGCAACGCACTCGAATGGTTCGACCTGATCGTCTACGGCTTCTTCGCCGTAACGATCGCCAAGCTGTTCTTCCCCGCCACCAGCGAAGCGACGTCGCTGATGCTGACGCTCGGCACATTCGGGCTGTCTTACCTGATCCGGCCGATCGGCGGCTTCATCCTCGGCGCCTACGCGGATCGCGCGGGCCGCAAGGCGTCGCTGCTGCTGTCGATCGCGATGATGATGGCCGGCACGCTGCTGATCGCACTGATGCCGACCTATGCATCGATCGGCCTGCTCGCGCCGCTCGGGATCATGCTGTCGCGGCTGATGCAGGGCTTTTCCGCGGGCGGCGAATTCGCGAGCTCGACCGCGTTCCTCGTCGAGCACGCGCCGCAGCGGCGCGGTTTCATGTCGAGCTGGCAGTTCGCGAGCCAGGGCCTCGCGACGCTGCTCGCATCTGGCTTCGGTGCGCTGCTGACCTCCACGCTGACAACCCCGCAACTCGAAAGCTGGGGCTGGCGCGTGCCGTTCCTGTTCGGGCTCGCGATCGGCCCGGTCGGGCTGTATATCCGCCGCTACGTCGACGAAGGCGTCGAGTTCAAGACGCAGGCACGCTCGGAAGCGCCGGTGCGCGAGCTGTTCGCGGAACAAAAGGTGCGGGTGCTGCTGTCGATCGGCGCGCTCGTGATCTCGACCGCGATCAACTACATGATCCTGTACATGCCGACTTACGCGATCAAGCAGCTCGGCCTGCCCGCCTCGACGGGCTTCGCGGCCACGCTCGCGACCGGCTTCGTGCTCACGCTCGTCACACCGGTCGTCGGCCACCTGTCCGATCGTACCGGGCGGATCCGCATGATGGCGGTCGCGGCGGTCCTGATGCTCGTCACCGTGTACCCGACGTTCGCGTGGCTCACGCGTCACGCGTCGTTCGCGACGATGCTCGCCGCCCTGGTCTGGATCGGCGCGCTGAAGGCGATGTATTGCGGCGCGCTGCCGGCGCTGATGGCCGAGCTGTTCCCGTCGCAAACCCGCGCAACGGGGCTCGCGGTCAGCTACAACACGGGTGTCACGCTGTTCGGCGGCTTCGCGCCGTTCGTCATCACCTGGCTGATCAGCGCGACCGGCAACCGGCTGTCGCCGGCGCTCTATCTGATGGGGTGCGCGCTGCTGAGCCTCGCCGCGCTGTTCGTCGCGCGCACGCGGCTCAAGATGCGATAACGGAAGAACCGATGGCGCAGCGATGCGCTGCCGGTGCGGCCCGTCGCGGCATCGCTGCCGCGCGGGCCGGGCGCCACCTGCTTCCGGTCAAGGCGCCGGGTTCGGCTGCAGTTCGTGCAGCGCGTCGATCTCGGCGAGGATCTCGTCGGACAGCTTCACGTCGACGCTGCCGATGTTCTCCTTCAACTGCTCGAGCGACGTCGCCCCGATCAGGTTGCTGCGCGTGAACGGCCGGCTGTTGACGAACGCCAGCGCGAGCTGCGCGGGCGACAGCCCGTGACGTCGCGCAAGCGCGACATAGCGCGACGTCGCCTCGACGGCCTGCGGCCTGCTGTAACGCTGGAAGCGTTCGAACAACGTGATGCGCGCGCCGGCCGGACGCGCACCGTTCTCGTACTTGCCGGACAGCCAGCCGAACGCGAGCGGCGAATACGCGAGCAAGCCGACGCCATCGCGATGCGTGAATTCCGACAGCCCGTTCTCGAACGTGCGGTTCAGCAGGCTGTACGGATTCTGGATGCTCGCGATGCGCGGCAGCCCGAGCTTCTCGGCTGCGCGCAGGAACTGCGCGACGCCCCACGGCGTTTCATTCGACACGCCGATCGCGCGCACCTTGCCGGCCTTCACGAATTCCGCGAGCACGCCGAGGGTTTCCTCGATCGGCACCGTATAGGCGTCGTCGACCCACGGATAGGCGGGACGACCGAACGTGGTCGTGCTGCGATCGGGCCAGTGCAGCTGGTAGAGATCGACGTAGTCGGTCTGCAGGCGCTTGAGGCTGCCGTCGAGCGCTTCGGTCAGGTTCTTGCGGTCGAACTGGTTGCCTTCGCCGCGGATATGGCGCGGATTGTGCGGCTGCCGCGCCGGCCCCGCGATTTTCGTCGCGAGCACGATGCGCTCGCGCTGCGCGCGATGCTGCGCGAGCCAGGTGCCGATGTACGCCTCGGTGCGCCCCTGCGTATCGGGTTTCGGCGGCACCGGATACATCTCCGCGGCATCGATCAGCGTGACGCCCTGCCCGATCGCGTAGTCGATCTGCTCGTGCGCATCGCGCTCCGAATTCTGCTCGCCCCACGTCATCGTGCCCAGGCCGATCAGGCTGACCTCGATGCCCGAATCGCCAAGTGTGCGGTATTCCATGCTGCTCCTGTCGCGTCGGTGGAAAGCAGGAACGCTATCACATTGAAGCGACTGCTTCAGACCGGCTCTGTCTACGCTTACAGGCGGCCTTCGGCGCCGGCAAGGCGATTCACGCGCCGGCCCGGACGATGGCGCTGCCGCCCACCGTCACTGCGGCCGCTGGATGAAACAGGTTGCCGACGCATGCGCGACGATCTTGTCGTCCGCGGTCTTCAGCGTGCCCTCCGCGACGCCCAGCGAACGCGACAGGTGGATCACGCGCCCTTCCGCGACCAGGTCGACGTCGCGCGGCACGGGCCGCAGCATCTTCACATGCAGATCGACCGTGCCGTAGCCGACGCCCGCATCCAGCATCGAATGCACCGCGCACCCGGTGACCGAATCGAGCACCGTCGCGGCGAACCCGCCGTGCACGCCGCCGAGCGGATTCAGGTGCCGGCCGTCCGCCCGCGCCGAAAACTTCACGTAGCCGAGTTCGACGTCGAGCGGACGCATCGGGATCGTCTCGGAAATCGACGCGAGCGGTGCATCGCCCGATACCGCCGCGCGCAACAGATCGAGACCGGACAAGGAAAGCGGGTTCATCGGGTTGTCTCCGGGTTGAAAGCGCGTCGCCGCGCGAGTAAGTTCCAAATTGGAACTCATTATTGACAACGACGGCGGCCGTTGTCAACGTGGCCGGGCCCGTTACAACCGAAGGCGGGTTCTATAATCGAACCCGCTGTTTCGCTGAACTGCCGCCAAGGATGCAAGAGACTCGACGATGAAATGGGATGACATCGGCACGCTGAACTGTTCGGTCGCGCGTACGCTCGCCGTGCTCGGCGACCGCTGGACCATGCTGATCCTCCGCAACGCGTTCCTCGGCTGCCGCCGCTTCGACGCGTTCCAGACCCAGCTTGGCCTCACGCGTCATGTGCTGGCCGAGCGGCTCGCGCGACTCGTCGACGAAGGCGTGCTGGTCAAGCGCGCGTATCAGGAGCGGCCGCCGCGGTTCGAATACCGGCTGACGGACAAGGGCCTCGACCTCTACCCGACCCTGCTCGCGCTGACGGCGTGGGGCGACCGCTGGAAAGACGACGGCCAGGGGCCGCCGGTGCAGTTGCGTCACCGCACTTGCGGCCATCTGATGCATGCGGTCACCGTATGCTCCGCATGCGGCGAGCCGCTCGACGCACGCGACGTGCAGCCGGAGCGTGGCCCCGGGTGGATTGCAGTCGAGGCAGCCGGGGCGCCTGCGGACGAGAATTGATGCAGCGTCGTGCGTCCATAATGAACGCGCAACGCACACGGATCGTTAGTCGCACTCACGCTGCTGTTGCGTGCCTGCGTCGAGCCCACCCGGCTGCACTCGCGCAGGGCTTGCATGCCGCGACTCTCCCACCACCGCACGCGCAATCGCGCGCTGCTTTCGACTCCAGCCGCTGATCAACCCGATCACGCACTCGGATCCTGCACAACGCAACTTTGCGTCACCGTCTCTGCCATCGCGTCCATCGCGATGATTCATCCCGTCTCATCCACACGTGACCGGGCCGCCACGTCTGCGTTACACTCACGGCCCGCTGTCTCGAAATTGTTCGCTGTCCAAGATGTTGTCGCGCAATCGCCTCGCCGCTGCCTGTCTCGCCGCCTCCCTGCTCGCCACTCCGTTCGCCGCCTTCGGCAAGACGCAAAGTGAATCGCTGCTTCAACAGGCGATCGACTTGGTGTCGCGTTGGCTGCCGGCCCCCACTCACGAAGCACCCGCGACCCAGGTCGTCGAATCGGCGTTTTCGCCCGACGGCGGTGCCGAAGCGCTCGTGCTGAAAGCGATCGGCGCCGCGCGCAGCTCGATCCGCGTCGCCGCCTATTCGTTCACGTCGCCGCCTGTCACGC
The DNA here is from genome assembly GCF_020420065.1 of Burkholderia sp. AU31624. Lineage (NCBI taxonomy): Bacteria > Pseudomonadati > Pseudomonadota > Betaproteobacteria > Burkholderiales > Burkholderiaceae > Burkholderia > Burkholderia sp. AU31624. The sequence continues at coordinate 58,647 of NZ_JAIZRT010000011.1, read as the reverse complement.
GTGCACTGCTCGCGGCCAAGCGACGCGGCGTGAATGTCGCGGTGGTCGTCGACGACAAGGGCAATCGCGCAAAAAGCAGCAAGCAGGCGCTGAACCTGCTCGTCAACGCAGGCATCCCGACGCGCACGATCGACGCCTATGCGATCCATCACGACAAGTACCTCGTGATCGACGCCGAGCACGTCGAAACGGGCTCGTTCAACTACAGCGCATCGGCGGCCAGCCGCAATTCCGAGAACGTCGTCGTGGTGTGGAACAACCCGCAACTCGCGTCGCGTTATCTCACGCACTGGCAAAGCCGCTTCGACCAGGGCACGCCGTACCGCTCCAGCTACTGAGGCAGGCCGCGCGGCGCGCGCCCCGTGTTCGATCCGCCGTATTGCTGATGATCGGCGAGCGCGGCGCGCAACTCAATTCAGCCGAATGGCCAGCGCGCCGCCGCACTCAATGGATGTCGGGCGTCCGCCCGGTCGCCGCACCGGCCTGCGTCGTCGGCGCACAGCGATTCGCCTGTCCGCTCGCGCCGCTTGCCGACGACGTCGGCAAGCCGCCGGGCAGCGCGCTGCTCACGCAAACGACGCCGAATGCCAGCGTGTTCTGGACCATCGGATAAAGAAGATACAGCGCAAACGCGAGATAGCCCGCGTACAGAAATCGAACCATGGTGCGGTGGGCGGCGATGAACGAATGGACTCGCCCTGTTTACGGCAATGCGCCGGGGTACCTTGAGGTATTGCGCATCGGGGCGAAACGCGGTCCCATGGCGCCTGCTTCTCACCCCATCTGCATCGATTCGTGCCGGGTCGCCCCCCGGTCGGCGGAATCGCAACGTGGCGATGCGCCGAACAATGCGCGATACTGTCCGACATACGATCCCGTAACCGGCCTCGCAGCCGCGACAAAAGACAAGGCCCATGCAAATCGCACCGAAACCGGCCGACGAGGCGGCCCGGCTCGATACGCTTCATTCGCTCTCGATCCTCGACACGCCACCGGAAGAGCGCTTCGATCGCCTGACGCGTCTTGCACGCAGGCTGTTCGACGTACCGATCGCCCTCGTCAGCCTCGTCGACGACGATCGGCAGTGGTTCAAGAGCCATGCCGGGCTCGATGTCACGCAAACGTCGCGCGACGTGTCGTTCTGCGCCCATGCGCTGCACGAGGGCCATACGATGGTGATCCAGGATGCGCTGAACGACAACCGCTTCCACGACAACCCGCTCGTCACCGGCGCGCCCGGCATCCGCTTCTACGCCGGTCGACCGATCACGGCGCCAAACGGTGCGCCCATCGGCACACTCTGCCTGATCGACACGCGGCCGCGCTCGCTCGAACCCGACGAGCTCGCGCTGCTCGGCGATCTCGCCCACATGACCGAGCGCGAGATCGCCGCGCTGCATTTCGCGACCACCGACGAGCTCACGCAACTGACCAACCGGCGCGGCTTCGAGATTCTCGCCCGCCACGTGCTGAGCCTGTGCGATCGCCTCGACCGTCACGCGGTGCTGCTGTTCTTCGACCTGAACGATTTCAAGTCGATCAACGACCGCTTCGGCCACGCCGAAGGCGACCACGCGCTCAAGGCCTTCGCCGACACGCTGACGGGCGCGCTGCGCGACAGCGACGTGATCGCCCGGCTTGGCGGCGACGAATTCGTCGTGCTGCTGAGCGCCACCGATCCGGCCGACGTTGCCGAGCCGGTCGAACGCGTGACGCGGGCGCTTGCGCTGCGCAACGCGGCCGACGCACGCGGCTATGACATCCGGTTCAGCGTCGGGCATGTCGATTACGATCCCGCACAGCATCGAGACGTGACCGACCTGCTCGCATCGGCCGATCAACGGATGTACGAGGACAAGCAGCGCGGCAAGACGGCCGGCAAGTAAGCGCGGGCGGACCAGGCGCAGGCGCATGTCGCCGCCCTGCCGCCCCGCCGCTCAACTGCGGTTGCGTGGTTGCATCAGCTTCCGCACGGCGGCGCGCTGGCCATGGCCTCCGCGATCTGCTCGGGCGTCAGGTCGCGCTGATGCGTCGCGAGCGACCAGCGATGGCCGAACGGATCCTCGACCTGTCCGTAGCGATCGCCCCAGAACATGTCGGCAGCCGGAATCGTGACCGTCGCGCCGGCCGCGACCGCCTTCGCGATCGCCGCGTCGGTGTCCGGCACGTACAGGTGCAGGCACACCGGCGTGCCTTTCAGTGCCTTCGGCCCGAGCGCGCCGTGCTCGGGCATTTCATCCACCAGCATCAGTGTCGAATCGCCAATCACGAGGCACGCGTGCGCGAGCCGGCCGTCGGGCATCGCCAGGCGAAACTGTTCGCTCGCATTGAACGCGCGCTTGTAGAAGTCGATCGCTGCGGTTGCGCCGGCGCAGATCAGGTGCGGCGTCAGCGTGCGCATCCCTTCCGGGATCGGTTTGACGGACGTGGACATGGGTGTCGCTCCTTCGGGCGGTTGTCGTATCGGAATCGGGACGGACGCGCGATGCGCACGCCTCCGATGCTACGACGGACGAACCTGGCGGAAATCGACACGGCGCCCGACATTTTTTTGTTTTCTCGGGTATCGGCGCACGCGGGTTCCCCGCATCGGACGTCATCGGCGCGTCAGGTCGGCCTCGTTGCCCGGCACGCCGAACTGCCGGCGGCATGCCTCCAGCAATCCCGCCACCGCATCGAGCGGCAGATCGGCAAACCGGGCGATCGGCAGCATCACGCCACCCGGTACCTTGTTGCGCGATGAAAGCGCCGAGAACTGGTAGCCGATGTAGCGATTTCCGGCGACGCTGATGATCCGGAATTCGGTGACGTCACGCCATCGCGTGACGGGTTGCTCGCGCAAAGCCCCGATCAGCCTGAAGCCCATCTCGTCGACCTGCAGCGCCATCCTGCGCCGCGACGACACGAAGAAGGCGGCCCCCGCCAGCGCCAGCAACACGGCCAGTGCCGCCACCGGCCAAAGCGCCGGCGCGGCTGCGTAACCGCACAGGCTCGCCACGGCCAGCACCGCGCACGCGATCGCCCTTCTTTTCAGGCTCCGGCCGTCGACCGCCAGCGTCACCGGCAACGGGCCGACGACGGTTCCCGCGTCGGAATCGACGTGCCAGCCGGCGGAATCGGTGGTTTCGCTTTCGTCGTTCATCGCGCAATCGCTCACGTCGACGGCAACCCGCTCATCGCGGCCGGATACCCGATCGACGCGCCGAGACAGGCGGCCTGTCGCCGCAAAATGCTCGGTATCGACGACGGTAAGCATCGACGCACGACAACACGCCTTCGTCCGCACGGAACCGGCCACGCTCCGTCGGCATCGGTCATGTTCAGTTGCACACCTTGACGGTACCGTTGGTCGTGCATTGACCAATGGCCCAGTGGCTCTGCCCTGCCAGATGAGGTGCCTGGCCGACGCCACGGATCGGCTCGGACGGCGAAGATGCCGGCACGGCCGCGGCAGCCGACGCGGTGTCGGGCGACGGGAGCGGAGGCGGCTCGGGCGCGGTCTGGCAAGCCGACAACGCCAGACAAAGAGCGGATGCCAACAGGGCGATGAGCGGTCTTGACATGATTTCGTACGCGTTTGCGATATTCGCTTCCGGGAAAACGGGCTCGCTCAAGATCACGTGCCCCGTCAGACCGTTCGGCGCAACCGCCAATGCAGCATGGCGACCATCCAATACTACTCCTCGCGATCGACGTCGCGCGAGCGGCCATTCGGCCAGGTGCCGCCCTCCATGCGGCGGCACGCGCCATCGCTGACGCATGCCGCGCCGGTCAGATTTGCGGCAGGTCGCGCAAAGTGCGCGACTCGTTCGTTGCATCGATGTCGAGCTCGATGCCTTCCGATGCATCGCGATACAGCACGCGCTTCAGCCGGGGCCCGATCGCGGTGGCGTCCGATGCCGAGAAGATTGCGCGGACATCGTTACCGGACGCGAGCGCGCGCGCCACGTCCGCCACCGGTGCTTCGCTCGGCGTCGCCGCCCACGACCGGTCAGCCGGATTCACGGCCGCCCAGCGCACGTGCGTCACGCGCGCGCTGAGCGGATCGATTCGCACGCCATTCACCGCAAACATCGACATCGGCATCTCCTTCGAATTTTTTGCGGGCCGCCGTACCGATACGCGGTCACGGACGGCCCCAGATCTCGCAGACGTTTCCCGCCGGATCGGCCACGGAAATCGCGATCGTGCCGTCGCCGTAGTCCCATTCGTTCAGGATACTGACGCGACACGACTCAAGTCGCGCGACGGCTTCCGACACGTGCGCGACTTCGATCGCCAGCGCAATGCCATGGCCGGTCGGACGAAACTCAGGGTACGGAAACTTGCCACCGCTACCCGTATGGATGGTCAACGTCGCCGCATTCACGACAAAGCGATGCCACGGATTCCCCGCAGCCGACACGCCTTCGGCATGCACGGGCAGCGCGAGCGCCAACCGATAGAAATCCACCACCGCCCGGAAGCGATCGTCTTCGACCGGCACCAGAATGCCCAGACTCGCGATCATGCGCGCTTCTCCGGCCCACGTGATTTTCGATGATACATTGGGACGCTTTACAACCGTCAACAGACAATCGTGCACGGGAGAAACACATGACCGACGCCTGGGGAACCTTCCCTGCCAGAATGGGCGACCATCAGGCTTTCATCAGCTTCAACCACAGCTTTGCGGAAATCGCCGAAGGCGATCCGCGCACGTCGCTGCTCAGCGTGCGCGTCCCCTTTGCGCATCCGACACCGGAAGGCCTGCCGAGCGGCGACGAATTCACCGACCTCGCGACGATCGAGGATCTGCTCGACGCCACGATCACCGCGAAAGGGGGCGTGCAGGTTGGCCGCATCACCGTCGACGGCCACCGGGATTTCCTCTTCTACGTGCCGTTCGATCAAGAGGCAGCGGCGGAGATCGTCGACACGCTGGCCGATCAGACGACTTACGCCCTGCAGTACGCACATCAGGACGATCCGGACAAGGAAGCGTACTGGCAGACGCTCTACCCGACCGATGACGACTGGCTGATCATGCGCGACATGCGCGTGCTGGATGAATTGCGGAAGAAAGGCGACGCCAGCGAGGTAAGCCGGCGCGTGATGCACTGGGCATACTTCCCCGACCCGAGCGACGCGCATCAGTTCGCGGACTGGGCCGAATCGAAAGGCTATCCGGTCGAATCGGTGGCGCCCACCGAGGACGGCAAGTCGGCGGTCCGGTTTTCACATGAAGGCACCATGGCGCTGGCCGACATCACGCGCCATACGATCGCGATCAACCACGAAGTGCGTGCACTCGGAGGGGATTACGACGGATGGGAAACCAGCGTCGAACAGGCTGGCTGAGCGGGTCGACCTGCCCGCTGTGCGACACGTGATGCAACGCATCCGGCGCAAAAAATATCCCGGCGGCATGCTTGCGCGCCGCCGGGACCAAGGCATCACCGGCCGAAACCGGCGATGGGCCTGAGGGTTCGCTCAGGCACGAGGAAAGCGATTCGTGCGGACCAGGCGAACGGATGCCGGGGCGCGCAATCGATGCGCTCACGCCGCCCGCCGGACGCCTGTCCGGTTCCGTCGACGCAGCCTTCCCGCGTCGGACGGGCAAAAAGCCCCCGCTCCTGCGCGAGCGAGCGGGGAAACGGTTGACCGGGCCGGGGAAGAACGGTCAACCGGCCAAATTGTGAGCGTGGGCCGCACAACGATCTGTGCGGCAACTCACCATTTGGTGACAATGCCGCAGCAATTGGTTCGCTCGCGTGCCGCGCGGATCGCGTCACGGTCCGAGCGCAACGCCCGCGACCGGCGCAAGCATTACCACGATGACGGGCGACAGCACCACGGCCCCGATCATCATCACGCCGTCGGCCGCGAGGGTGACAGGCGTCGCGAGCACGCGCACGGCCTTGCCCGCCGTCGTGATGCGGTCGGTGACCGGGATCTTGTACGCATGCGCAAACGACGACCATGTCTTGCCCTGCGCAAAACCATCGGCGCGATAGCGCGATCCGGCCAGTTCACCCTTCATCCCCAGATCCCAGTCTCCGAGCTTCGTGAAGCCGTCCTCCAGCGCACGATTCCAGTCCTCATCGGTCATGTGATCGCGGTGGAGCCGCAGCGAGAAGTCGCCCGAAATCTTGCTACCCTGCGCGACGAACCCAGATAGCGACGCCTCGATCGATTTCCGGTAAGGCGATGCCAGCACCGCGCCGAGATGCTCCGGCATCTCGAAGATGTAGTGATATTTCTTGCCGAGCACGACGAATTGCTTGCCGTCCTCGCTGACGAGGAATCGGTCGACTGTCTCTTCGTAATGGCCGTCTTCGAACAGCATGGCAGTGCAGCCTGCCAGGCCGGCAGCGACAACGATCGCGCCCGCCGTCAACAGCGTTCTTCTTTTCATGTCTGGAGTTTTATTTTGTTTTAATTCAATCGGATATTTTCAGCCCGGGCCCAGTCTCCGGTAAGTCGCAGGTGTTGTCAAAGCAGGTTTATTCTATTTTTCCGATCGAGACGATTCTGGTTTCATTTTCTTGCACCGATTTTTTCGAAACCGCAGTTTGCGAACGCCGTGACTCGCGTCATGACAACCGGGTTTCGTCATCGTGACGGTCAGCTGAAAAGCCATTCTGCGACCATCTCTATCCAGTCGAGTTCGCCCGCGATATCGATGACGGTTTCGCCGACGATTTCGGCAGTCGATGTGGTCGATGCGCCCGTCGCCACCGTCCCGGCAGCAACCGCGTTCGCCTTCGCCATTTCGACCGGCGCGCCCGATCTCGGATCGGCCAGCCGCTCCAGCCAGTCGATGATGTTGGCACGCGCATCCTCTTCATCGACGAAATCATGTCGCTCCAGAAATCGATCGAACACGACCCACGTAAGCGTCTTGCTTCGCGAATCGGATTCGAGATGCCAGTCGACAACGCCTGTCCGACCGGACGCCCTGATTTCGAGCATCGCGGTGAAACAGTAATCGAGATACTCGATTTCAAGTTTCGACGACATGGTTTTCTCCGGTCGATCTGCCAGCTCTGTACTTACGATGTGCCGCGCATCGGGTTCCTCGACACTGTATGAATCTTCGATGAAATTCGCGCGGCGCATCATGTCCGCGAGCAGTATCGCGATATTCTCGTGACCTGTCGATATCGATCGCCGACACATGACCGCAATCGATTTGCTCACTATTGTTCTCCGCGCTTTTGCTCGCGGCCAAGGTTCTGCCGCGAATCGGGCCGATTTCCTATTTCGGGTATTGTCCTGCCTCGCCGCCGCAATCGCGCTGCTAAACTGGAATCAATAAGGCCGCTTGCGGCATCAGAGGAAACAATGGCACTCGCCCACGCACAGGAAAATGGCGTAGAAGTCTGGGTGATCCAGCTTCCCGGGCACACACCCTATGCCTACACGCACCTCAAGCGGGTATTCTCGTCTGACGATACGCGCCATCGGGTCGTGACGATCGACCTGCCGAAACTGCTGGCATGTGCCGACCGCGACACGACGGACTACGTGTTGCCGTCCGTTCTGTACTGGGCCCCTGGAAAAGCCGCGGGCATTCGCGAATTCCTCGATCCTGAACAGGACAGGATTGCGGACATGCCGTACATCACGTTTCGCGAGACGAGAACGCGAACGCTGCTCGGCATCCCCGGCCTGTCGAAGGTCGGCGTCGCGTCGTTCCGCAACGGCCAGCATCGCGCACGCTATCTGGCCTATGCAGGCGCAACGACCCTGCCCGTCGAGGTGCACGAGACGGAAGCCGATTTGCTCGTGCGGTACTGCGGCGAGTAGCGACGGAGTCCGTTCGGCTTTCGCCCGGCGACGGCCGTACCTCGTGAGACCGTTCGCTCGAACGTCGCCAGGCCGCTACGCCTGTATCGCATAGATCCGGTCGGTGACCTCCGTCTGGCCGATGCGGCTCGTCTCGATACCCGCCAGTTGCCATCCGTTGTGTTCATAGAAACCGATCGCGCGTTCGTTGTCCTCCAGCACCTTCAGGTGGACCTTGTCCACGCCAAACGTACGCGCCCAGGCACGAACGGCTTCGATCATGCGCTTGCCCGTGCCGCTTCCGTGATGCGCAGGATGGACGTGCAGGCAGTCGAGCAACACGCCAGGCACCGGGTCGACCGGACGCTCGGCGCTGACGAAGCCCACGGGCTCGCCATCCGCCTCGGCGATCAGCACGAGCCCCCACTCTTCTTCATTGCGATCCAGATAGTGCCGCCATCGGTTCGCGTGCTCCGTCGGTACCTCGTCGGCGAGGTAGGCAGCCGGCAGGATGTGGCTGTATGCGGTTTGCCAGCTCAGCGTGTGCAGGCGAGCGATATGGTTTGCGTCGTGCGCTGTCGCGGCACGCAGCGTGGCCCGGGTTTCCGGCATCGGTGGTCACTCCTTCAGCTTGCTCTCTTGATCGGGACATCCCGCCGCAAAATATACCGCGCATTGCGGCATGCAACCCTCGACGACCTGCGTGCGAACGATACCGTGTCGGCCTGTCCCGAGCCGACGAAATCACGGCATCGCACTCCGCACGTAATCGGCGCGTACCTTGCATGCGCCGTCGCCACCCACCAGCTCGTGACGTCCGCCAGCGCTCGTCTTCTTCACGCCTGACGCGATCGCGTCAGCGCCTGCCCGCCGGGCGTCGCTGCAACTCGTTGCCTGTGCAACGGAATGAAGGCAAAAAAAATCCCGACACCATCATTGGTCGTCGGGATCGAACGGCCCTGCAAAGCATGAGGGCACGAGGAAGCCGACACATTACATCAATGCAAGACTGTTGCGCGCTGTCGGTTCACGCCAAGTCCCTGTCCCATTCCGCCATTCATGCGCAAAGCGCGGCCATAAACGAAAAAAGCCTGCTCACGCGGAACGCGAGCAGGCAAGAAAACGGATCAGCATTCGAGGCACGAGGGCTGTCCATGGAAGATAACGGCACGGAGCGCAAGAACCTTAGCTGGGACAGGAAACTTCGCAACATCATGTCGGCGGGATACGGCCATCCAATCTCGTGTCGAAGATCCATTGATGAAAACCGGCGACACAGTGACGATATCCTGTCGCCCGCAACGCTGGCCGTCCGCCAACCGTGCGAAGCTCCACCCGGCTTGCTCGTAGCAAAGCACCACTCCATTCAATCGGCCATGTATGGCAAACTTCGGCTCCGAATCGGCGCAGCGCGCACTCTTCACTGCAGGGGAATCATGTACGTCTTGATCTATATCGCAGCAGTCGCTGTCGCGAACCTGATGGTCGCTCATTTCGGACCCGCTGCTACACCGATCATCGCGTTCTTTCTGATCGGACTCGATCTCGCGATTCGAGACCGACTCCATCTGGACTGGCGCGGTCGCGCGCTTTGGTCAAGGATGCTTGCGTTGATCGCGGCCGCTGGTGTTGTCAGTTACGCGCTCAATCCGGCTGCCAAGGAAATCGCCCTCGCGTCTCTCGCAGCGTTCGGTTCGGCAGCCGTAGCAAGTGCAATCGTGTTTCAACTCGCACGTCGCTTTCCGATACTGGCGCGCGCCAACGGTGCGAACGTCGCGGGTGCGGCTGTCGACTCCATCGTCTTTCCGCTTATTGCGTTCGGGGCGGTGTTTCCGACGATCGCCGCATTGCAGTTCGTTGCAAAGGTGGCGGGTGGCGCTTTGTGGTCGTGGGTGGTTTTTAGAAACACTCGAACGGTTCAGGCGGGGATCGCGAGCAATGTGGTTGATCGGTGACGACGAGCGCTGTCCAGATATCGCTGACTACGCTTTTTTGATGGAAGAAGTTCGACGCGCAGGTACCAGCCCGTGTCAGCTTCAGCGCGTGGAGTAAGCATGCGGACGGTGGAAAGGTTGATTCAGCGTCCCGTCAGGATCGGTCGCCGCGCGATTTCATACCCCAAGAACCAGCGACGCACCAACCCTATCGTCACGATGCCCACGATCACGCCGGCACCGATATCTGCCAGGTAATGGCCACCAACCGAGAACGTCGATGCCAGCATGACCGAATTGAGCGCGAGCGCGACGGGAAAAATGAAGCGAAGATTACGTGTGACGTAGATCAACATTACCGCGACGACTGCATGAAATGACGGTAACGAAACGATTCCCTGCATCGCCATGGGATTCATCACCATGGGCGCCCCAGTTCTCGCACTGAAATAATCAGAAAGGTGAGACGCCGGACCGGAGTCGATAATACCGAAGTACGGGAATGCACTCGCCGCCGGATACCACGTCGAAATCGCAACGACGAATATCAGCGAAATCACGAATATCAGCATCATCTCGCAAAGCTCTTGCTTTCGGCGCAACAGTCCGAATAAAAAGCACAACAGAACCATCTGATACGAAATGGTTTTATATGCGAACAAAAGTACTTGCTGAATAACCTCGTAACGTACGACCCATTGGTAGCTTTTCAACCAATCGAATCCGAACGATTGCTCCCACGCCAGAAGCGCACCCTGGATCTCGGGACGGTTGACGGCCGCCCCGATATACGTCGCAATCACTGCCGCCTGCGCATTCATCGTGACGGTTCGAAAGCAAAGGACCGAGAGCGCGATATCCCGACAGCGAAATTTTTCGGCAATTTCCCGATAGCGCGGGATACGTCCGATGCCGACTAAGACACCGCAGATCAGTAGCGTCATGACGCACGTCTCGACCGATTGCGGATACCACTCGTGAATGAGGGACAGCCCAAATCGGCCCATGGTCGCGAAATCGACAGCAAACATGACACCCGTCAGCATCCAAGCAATCGCAAACGCCCCCAATACTCTCGTTCTCATATTTTCCCCGGCCATGCTTTTTATTGACGGTGTATCCGTCCTGTCAGCACATATTCAATCACGCCCGGCAAAAAATTACACTGGGCGTTTGTCATAGGCCAGCCAAATCAATCATCGCGGGAACGGGCGCTCATGGCGGAGGTGGTTGCGGTGTTTCCGCCGTTGAAGGGGCGTTTCCGCGTCTCGACGGCCTTGTGTCGATCGAAGGCACTCGCTTAGCCGGTCGACACTCGCGTGAAGCGCGCAATGCAATGCCGGAAGATGCGCCGCAAGGTAATCGAGCCGTTCGAAATCATGCCAACGCTCGCGGCACGCCCCGGTCGGTTGGAGGCGATTCGGCACGAAGAAATGCCTGTCCGTGTTCACGCCGAGGCGCGGCACGCACTACACGCGCGACGGATTCAAGGGATGCCGAGGGAAGTTGATGAGCGAAACGATCGAGGCGAAGGTCATTGCCGATCGATTCGCATTCCATGACTTGCGTGCATATTACGCACCCAACATCAGAGCGAGCGCGGCGCCCTGCCCGACCTGCATGCGAACCCCGCGACAACCGCACGGGCGTACGACCGAAACAAAATCGGAAAGCACTGGGAATTCCATTTTGTGGAATGCCAAAACAAAAACGGCACTGTCTTTTGGGACAGTGCCGTTTTTAACAACTTGATACCGCTTGGAATTCTGTGGGGTGGCTGATGGGACTCGAACCCACGACGACAGGAATCACAATCCTGGACTCTACCAACTGAGCTACAGCCACCACTGTTACTGCTTTTTGTTCTTCGCTGCTTTTGTGTTTCAGCAGCGAAGAACAAGATTATACGAACACTTTTGAATCTTGCAAAGCTTTTTTTTCAAAAATTTCTTCGGCCTCGTTCAGATGCGCGCGCGCCTCGTCGAACACGGCCAGATCAGCTCGGGCGAGCTTCTTGTTGTCGGACAGCACACGACGCCAGCCGCGTGCACCGGGCATGCCGCGATACAGTCCGAGCGCGTGCCGCACGATCGCGCCGAGGTAGGTCCCGCGCTTCAGTTCGGCCGCGCAGTATTCGATCAGCTTCGCCTCGGCCTCTTCGCGCGTCGGCACCGCGGCGGTCGACCCGTAGAAGCGCGTATCCACCTCGGCGAGTACGTACGGGTTGTGATACGCCTCACGGCCAAGCATCACGCCATCGACATGCTCGAGATGCTGCGCAACCTCGTCGAGGGTCGTGATACCGCCGTTGATGACGATCTCGAGCGACGGAAAATCGCGCTTCAGCTGATACGCATAGTCGTACTTGAGCGGCGGGATCTCACGATTCTCCTTCGGCGACAGCCCCTTCAGGATCGCATTGCGCGCATGCACGACGAACGTTTCGCAGCCAGCCTCGGCCACCGTACCGACGAAGTCGCGCACGAACGCGTAGTCCTCGACCGCATCGACCCCGATCCGGTGCTTGACCGTGACCGGCACCGACACCGCATCGCGCATCGCCTTCACGCAGTCGGCAACGAGTTGCGGCTCGTTCATCAGGCACGCGCCGAACGCGCCGCGCTGCACGCGCTCGGACGGGCATCCGCAATTCAGGTTGATTTCGTCGTAGCCCCACTGCTCGCCGAGCTTCGCCGCGCGCGCGAGATCGTCGCGCTCGCTGCCGCCCAGCTGCAGCGCGACCGGCGCTTCGTTCGGCGTGAACGCGAGATGCCGCTGGGCATCGCCGAACAGCAGCGCGCCCGTCGTGATCATCTCCGTATACAGCCACGTGTCGCGCGTCAGCGTACGGTGGAACGAGCGGCAATGCCGGTCGGTCCAGTCGAGCATGGGCGCGACGGATACGCGGCGGGGAGGAAGTGAAGACGGTACGGACATGGATTTCGGGCAACAGGCCAGGCGGCGCGGAAACAACCCGGTATTTTACCGCAACACGGGCTGTGCCTGCCCGGCACGCGTGCTACCCCTCGCCCAGCTCAGCATCGACCGCCCGCCGGGCCTCGTCGAGCACGCGCTCGATCACGCGCCGTTCGGTCAGCAGCATCCCGTCGACCTTGACGAGCCGCCAGTCGATCCGCACCGCGTCGCCCTGCAGCACGCGGTAATGCGCATGCTCGCCGTCCCAGACCTGCTCGGTCTTCACCTCGATCTCGAAGCCGCGGTACGGCTCGCTGAAATCGCCGAGGTCGCTGCCTCTCGGTTCCATCGCACGCTCCGTGGCGACGCAGCGCCAAGCCGCCCGGGCGGCCCGGCGCCGTGCGCTCAATCGTATTCGTCGGATAAAAAGGATTTGCCCTCGGCCGTCAGGTCGACCCGGTCGGCCGCCGCCTGGTAGATCAGCCCCTCGTTCAGCAACGCGTAGACGACGTCGTCGAACGCAGCGGGAACCGGTCGGCTTTCACCGAACTGGTCGATCCATTTCAGCGCCTCGATGGCTTCGGGGGAAAGGATGGGGGTCATGCGTTGGCCTCCGGCATCGGTGTCGCTCCATCCTAGCACTTCGTCCGGACGTCGAATACCAAGGCAAACGCGCTGCGCCAATGCCGGACGGCGCCCACGGGCAGGTTGCCCGCGGCGCCGCGGCGGTGCAGCACACGCGGGCTCAGAGGCGCGCGATCGATACTTCGGTCGATTTCACGAGCGCGACGACTTCCGCGCCCACCTTCAGTTCGAGTTCGTCAACCGAACGGGTCGTGATCACCGACGTGACGATGCCGAACGGCGTCTCGACGTCGACCTCGGAGACCACCGATCCGCGAATGATCTCCTTGACCTTGCCCTTGAACTGGTTACGTACGTTGATTGCAGTGATGCTCATCAGGTTGATCGCTCCGAAGAAAAAGATCTCAGAACGGGCGGCCGCTGCCGCCCGGAATTAAACGGCCCAGCGGATCTGCCCGACCGGTCGAACGTTGTCTGCCTCATGCGGTGCGTCGTGGTCGGCCGCACCGGGCCCGCCAGCGAGCACGCGTTTCAGCACGCGATCCTCGAGCGCCGCAAACGCAGCCGACGCGCGGGCGCGCGGCCGGTCGAGCGGCACCGGCTGATCCAGCGCCACCCGCCCCTGCTCGATGAGCAGGATGCGGTCGCCGAGCGCGACGGCCTCCTGCACGTCGTGCGTAACGAGGAGCGCGGTAAATCGATGCTCGCGCCACAACCGCTCGATCAGCGCATGCATCTCGATACGGGTCAGCGCGTCGAGCGCGCCGAGCGGCTCGTCGAGCAACAGCAGTTGGGGCCGGTGCACGAGCGCACGGGCCAACGCGACACGCTGCCGCTGGCCGCCCGACAGTTGCGCGGGCCAGTCGTTCGCGCGTTCCAGCAGGCCGACTTCATCGAGCACCGCGCGTGCCTGGTCGCGCGCGCCGCGTCCGAGGCCCAGCATCACGTTCTGCAGCACGGTCTTCCACGGCAGCAGGCGCGCATCCTGGTACATGATCCGCGTATCGAGTTCGCCGCCGCCCTCGCCGCGCGTTTCGAGCGTGCCGCTGCTCGGCTGCTCCAGTCCCGCGACGAGACGCAGCAGCGTCGATTTCCCGCAGCCGCTGCGGCCGACGATTGCGACGAAGCTGCCGCGCGCGATGCCGAGCTCGACGTTGTCGAGCACCGTGCGCGCCCCGAAGCGCTTGCTGACGCCCGACAGCGTCACCGCATCGTCCGGTGCCGGGCTTCCCGGCCGTCGCCGCGCGAGCGGAACGACGGATGCGCCGGCATCACGTTCGAGAACCGCTGCGTCCCGCGCGTCGCCGTCCGCGACACGCGCCTGCACCAGTTCGGCCTCAAGGTCTGCGCCGGCAAGCGGGCCGTAGGCGGCCGCCGAAGTCGTCGCATTCATGCCTTTGCTCCTGATTGATAAGCGGGGTGCCAGCGCAGCGTCACGCGCTCGAGCCATTTCGCCAGCACGTCGGCCAGCTTGCCGAGCACCGCGTACAGCAGGATGCCGACCACCACCACGTCGGTTTGCAGGAATTCACGCGCGTTCATCGTCATGTAGCCGATGCCCGACTGCGCGGAGATCGTTTCCGCGACGATCAGCATCACCCACATCAGCCCGAGCGCAAAGCGCACGCCGACGAGAATCGACGGCAACGCACCAGGCAGGATCACGTCGCGGTACAGCGCAAAGCCGCGTACGCCGTAGCTCTTCGCCATCTCGATCAGGTTTGCGTCGACCGAGCGGATCCCGTGATACGTGTTGATGTAGACCGGGAAGAACACCCCGAGCGCAACGAGGAACAGCTTCGCCTTCTCGTCGATGCCGAACCACAGGATCACGAGCGGAATCATCGCGAGCGCCGGGATGTTGCGGATCATCTGGATCGTCGAATCGAGCGCGACCTCGGCCGCCTTCGACAAGCCGGTCGCGAGCCCCAGCGCGAGGCCGACGCCGCCGCCGATCGCGAAACCGAACAGCGCGCGCCACGTGCTGACCTTCACGTTCGCCCACATTTCACCCGACGTCACGAGCGACCAGGCCGCTCGCACGACCGCCACGGGTTCGGGCAGCACGCGGGTCGACAGCCAGCCGATGCGCGCGCCCACTTCCCATGCCGCCAGCAGCGCGAGCGGCACGAGCCACGGCGCGACGCCGCGCCACGCGCGGGCGGCCACGGCCGCGGCCGTCGTCGACGTTTTCGTTGTCATCGCAGGCCTCCTGTCGCTCAGCTCTGGGCCGCTTTCGGCAGATAGCTGTTGCCGACGATCTCGCCGAACGGGCCCGACAGCGGGCCGGTCGCTTTCGCCGCGCCGTTGCTCTTGATCAGCGGGAATACGAGTTCCGCGAAACGGTACGACTCCTCCAGGTGCGGATAGCCGGACAGGATGAAGGTCTCGATGCCGAGATCCGCGTATTCGCGCATGCGCTCGGCGACCTGCTCCGGGTTGCCGACGAGTGCGGTGCCCGCGCCGCCGCGCACGAGGCCGACGCCGGCCCACAGGTTCGGGTACACCTCGAGCGCCTCGCGGCCGCCGCGCTTGCCGCCGTGCAGCGCGGCCATCCGGCGCTGGCCTTCCGAATCCATGTTCGCGAACGCCTTCTGCGCGCGTGCGATGGTTTCGTCGTCGAGGCGGCTGATCAGGCGCTCGGCGTCGCGCCATGCTTCGTCCTCGGTCTCGCGCACGATCACGTGCAGACGAATGCCGAACTTGATCTTGCGGCCGCGCGCCTCGGCGCGGGCGCGAATATCGGCGATCTTCTTCGCGACGGCCTCGGGCGGCTCGCCCCAGGTCAGGTAGGTGTCGATGTGATCGGCCGCGATCTCGTGCGCAGCCGGCGACGAGCCGCCGAACCACAGCGGCGGATGCGGACGCTGCACGGGCGGATACAGTGCCTTGCCGCCCTTCGACTGCAGATGCTTGCCGATGTAGTCGAACCCGCCGTTGTCGTGCGACGCGGACAGCAGCCCGCGCCAGATGTTCAGGAAGTCGTCGGTGATTTCGTAGCGCGTGTCGTGATCCGCGAACAGGCCGTCGCCTTCGAGCTCGGCGGCATCGCCGCCCGTCACGACGTTGATCAGCAGGCGGCCGCCCGACAGGCGGTCGAACGTCGCGGCCATCCGCGCCGACAGCCCCGGCGATGCGATGCCGGGACGGATCGCGACCAGGAATTTCAGGCGCTGCGTCGCCGGGATGAGGCTCGACGCAACGACCCACGCATCCTCGCAGGAACGGCCGGTCGGCAGCAGCACGCCCTCGTAGCCGAGCGTATCGGCCGCTACCGCGACCTGCTTGAAGTAATCGTAATCCGCGGCGCGCGCACCTTCGGCCGTACCGAGGTAGCGGCTGTCGCCGTGCGTGGGGATAAACCAGAACACATTCATCTGCTGCTCCTGCTTGACTGTCCTTGCCGGAATTTGAAAAAGACACCGCCCTGCTCGCGTCGCGGATGCGCGGCGCATGCATGGTGTGCGTTCGAATCGGGATGGCTCGCCGGTCAGGCCGTGCAGCGGGCGAGGACGCGATTGCACGGCTGTTTCTGGGAAATCAGTCTAGGGATCGGTGCAGGGCTTTGGAACGATTTTTTTGAGCTTAGGTTTTCCGCTTTCGTGATTAGCACGACGCTGGAGCGAATATCGCGGCGGGCGGGCCCTATAATGGCGCACCTATCCGAATAACTCCGCGCGGACGGCCCCGGCCGTGCGCGCCTGCGGTGCACTCATCGATGCAGAAAGTCATCCTGCCATTCCTGTCCGGCTTCCTGGCCGCCCTGTTCTTCCGCGAAGCCACGCTCGCCCTCCTTCATACGGCCGACCTGATCGCCGCAACCGGCTTCTCCACGCAGCCGTTCGCGCCGCTCGGCATTCCTGAATTTGTCGCGAATGCGCTGATCAGCGCGTGCTGCGCGATCCCGATGGCGTGGCTGCTGCGCGTCTCGCCGGAGCGCGAGGCCTCGTGGATCGGCGCGCTGGTGTTCGGCGGCATCGTGCTGACGGCCGCCCGCGTGTTCGCGATCGATCCGCTGCGCGGCATCTGGCCGTCGGGCAACATGATGCCCGTGCTCGCGGCCGGCTTCGCGGCGAATGCGGTATGGGGCTTCGGCGCCCTCGTGTTCATGCGCGCGTTCATGTCGGACGACGCAGGCGACGAATAACGCGGCGGCAAGCGCTGCGCCCTTCGCCACCCACCGGTCGACACCCATGCAAAAGGCCGCCTGCACGTGCAGGCGGCCTTGTCGTTTCCAGCGCGCGCTTCGGCCAGTCCGACCGACGTCAGTCCTGCAGCTTCCGCAGCGGATGCGTGTCCGGCGTCCACGGGCTGTCGAACATCGCGAGCACGTCCGTGCGGTCGATATCGGCGGACGACTTGAAACGCCAGGCCGGCTGGTGGTCCTTGTCGACGATCAGTGCACGCACGCCTTCGATCACGTCGCCGCGCGCGAACGTCGAGCGCGTGAGATCGAGATCGCGCCGCAGGCAATCGGCCATCGTTGCGCCACGTGCACGTTCGACGACTTCCAGCGAGACGGCCATCGACAGCGGCGACAACTGTTCGCGCATCGCGTGAGTCGCCTTCTCGGCCCATCCGTCGACGGCCGCGCAATCCGGCTCGGCGTCGAGCGACGCGAGGATCGCGCCGATGTCCGGCTGCGCGAAATGCCGGTCGATCCCGGCACGCGCGTCGGCCAGCGCCGACGTGTCGGGCGTCGGCACGACCTTGTGTGCGGCCGCCGCGTCGGCCACGCACGCGACTGCCTGCGCGCCGCTGTCGATGCGCGCGCTGCGCAGCGTATCGAGCAGCGCCGGCACTGCGGCATCGGGCAGATAAACGTCGGCGAGCTGCGCGTACAGCGCGCCGGCCGCGTCGAGCGTCGCGCCGGTCACGGCGAGATAGCGGCCGAGCGCGCCGGGCGTGCGCGCGAGGAACCAGCTCATCCCGACGTCCGGGAACAGGCCGATACGGGTTTCCGGCATCGCCATCTTCGTCGAGTCGGTCACGACCCGCAAGCCGCCCGTATGCCGCGCCGCCTGCGAAATCCCCATGCCGCCGCCCATCACGACGCCGTGCATCAGCGCGATATAAGGCTTCGGATAGGTGAAGATCGTGTGGTTGAGCGTGTACTCCTCGGTGAAGAACGTGTCGACCGCATCGCGGTCGCCTCGCTGCCACGCATCGTGGAAGAAGCGCACGTCACCGCCCGCGCAGAACGCACGCGGATGCGGGCTGTACACGACGACGGCGACGACCTCCGGATCGTCGCGCCACGCGTCGAGCGCCTGCTGCATCAGCCGGATCATGCCGACCGACAGCGCGTTCAGCGCCTTCGGCCGGTTCAGTTCGAGAAAGCCGATGCGGTTCGCGACAGTCGCGCGCACGTCGGGCTGAGTGGATTCGGCGGAAACGGCAGCGGGAGAGGAATCGGTCATGAGAGTCATCCGGCAAATGGCAGTCGCACGCTCAGTGCGCCTGCATCTTCGAGAACAGGTTCAGCACCACGACGCCGGCGATGATCAGGCCGAGGCCGATCACGGCCGGCAAGTCCGGCACTTGGCGATAGAGCAGCATCGCAACGAGCGTGATCAGCACGATGCCCGCGCCCGACCAGACGGCATAGATGATGCCGACGGGCATCGTGCGCAACGTGATCGACAGGCAGTAGAACGCGATGCCATAACCGGCCACGACCAGCAAAGACGGCCAGAGGCGCGTGAAGCCGTCCGCCGCGCGCAACGCCGACGTGCCGATCACTTCCGCGACGATCGCGATCGCGAGCCATGCGTAACCGGGAAGCTGCATCGCTCAGCTCCTCGCGAGGGCCAGCACGGCGTAGTCGTGGCCGAGCTCGGCACACAGCGCCTCGACGACGAATTCGTGGTCCGCGCGCTGCGGCAGCCCCGACGCGGTGATCGAGCCGATCACGCCGGCACCGGCGACGGTCAGCGGGAACGAGCCGCCGTGCGGCGAATATTCGGCGATCGGCAGCCCGTGCTTGTCGGCGAGCGTCGCACCGGCCTGCTGCATGCGCAGGCCGATCGCGTACGAGCTGCGGCGGAAATGGGCGACGACGTTGCGCTTGCGGCGTACCCAGTCGGCATTGTCGGGCGTGGCGCCAGCGAGCGCCGCGTAAAACAGCGGCTGGCCGAACGTGACGATGTCGATCGCGATCGCATGGCCACGCGACGTCGCGAGCGCGTGCATCCGGTTGCCGAGCGCCCATGCGCGGGCCGCGTCGAATTGGGGAAATACGAGCGCCTGTTCCTGCGCGCCGATCGATTGCAGATCGTGAGCGATATCCATGAATCCGTCGATACAGTAATGAGAGTCGCAACAGCGCCGAAGCGATCGCGCGCGGCCCCGCTGCCGAAGAAACGAAACAAACCGCTCGATTCTAGCGCACGCACCCGCCGTACCGGCCCCACAAGCAGCGACAAGAAATTGTCAGAAAACGCTTGCACGCATTCGGGTTACTCCTTATAATTCATTTCTTCGACGGACGCGGGGTGGAGCAGTCTGGCAGCTCGTCGGGCTCATAACCCGAAGGTCGTAGGTTCAAATCCTACCCCCGCAACCAACCGTCCAGAATTACGCAAAAAGCCCGGCTCCGCGCCGGGCTTTTTGTTTTTCCGCCGCACGCCTCGTCCCGCTTCGCGCGACACGCGGCCTGCACGCGCAGGCGTTCAAGAATGCCGCGCCCCGGTGATACACTCGCATCACCTCGTCCCTTCCACTCGACATGAAATTCTGCTCCGTCTGCGGTCACGAAGTCATCGCGCGCATTCCTCCGGGCGACAACCGCGAGCGCTTCATCTGCGATCACTGCGGCACGATCCACTACCAGAATCCGCGCAACGTCGTCGGCACGGTTCCGGTCTGGGGCGATCAGATCCTGCTGTGCCGCCGCGCGATCGAACCGCGCTACGGGTTCTGGACGCTGCCCGCGGGCTTCATGGAAATGGGCGAGACGACGGCCGAAGCCGCCGCGCGCGAAACGCTCGAGGAAGCCGGCGCGCGCGTCGAGGTGCAGAACCTGTTCACGCTGCTCAACGTGCCTCACGTGCACCAGGTCCACCTGTTCTACCTCGCGCGGCTCACCGATCCGGCGTTCGAGGCCGGCGAGGAAAGCCTCGAAGTGAAGCTGTTCGACGAAGCCGATATCCCGTGGGACGAAATCGCGTTCCCGACCGTCAGCCAGACCCTGCGGTTCTTCTTCGCCGATCGCGCCGCGGGCGACTACGGCGTGCACACCGGCGATATCTTCCGCTCGCTGCGCAACGGCTGAGCCCCCGCCCCATGGTCCCCTGGCTCGGCCCGGACGATCCGTTTCCGCCCATCGAACGCGCGCTCGGTCCCGCGACCGGCGCGCCCGGCCTGCTCGCCGCGAGCGCCGACCTGCTGCCCTCGCGCCTCATCGACGCGTACCTGCGCGGCATCTTCCCGTGGTATTCGGACGGCCAGCCCGTGCTGTGGTGGAGCCCCGATCCGCGCATGATCCTCGTGCCGGCCGAATTCAAGGTGTCGCCTTCGCTGCGCAAGACGCTGAAGCGCGTGCTGCGCGAGCCCGACTGGGAAGTGCGCGTCGACCACGATTTCCCGGGCGTGATGCGCGCGTGCGCGCAGGCGCCGCGCCGCGGGCAGCGCGGCACGTGGATCACGGCCGAGATCATCGACGCTTACACGTCGCTCTACCGCTCCGGCAACGCGCACAGCATCGAGACGTGGCACGACGGGCGGCGCGTCGGCGGCCTGTACGGCGTGTCGTTCGGGCGGATGTTTTTCGGCGAGTCGATGTACGCGGACGCGACCGATGCGTCGAAAATCGCGCTGGCCACGCTCGTCGCGCACCTTCGCGAGCAGGGGCTGGAAATGATAGACTGCCAGCAGAATACGTCGCATCTAGCGTCGCTCGGCGGCCGCGAGATCGCACGCAAGGCCTTTGTCGCTCACGTGCGCAGCGCGGTAGCCGAACCGCCGATTCCGTGGCAGTTCGACAAGCGCGTGCTCGCCGCGCTGACGGGCCGCACCGAAACGGCGGCCCCCTCCGGAATCGAGCGCTAGCGCGGCACTCCCTCCCTGCAACGAGAGCTGCCCATGACTCACCCGACTGAGCTGCCGCTTTCACCGCTTTCGGCGCTGCAATTCTATGCAACGGCGCCCTATCCGTGCAGCTATCTGGACGGCCGCGTCGCGCGCTCGCAAGTCGCGACGCCGAGCCACCTGATCAACTCCGACATCTACACCGAGCTCGTGAAGGCAGGCTTCCGGCGCTCGGGCGTCTTCACGTATCGTCCGTACTGCGACGGCTGCCGTGCCTGCGTGCCGGTGCGCGTCCCCGTCGCCGCGTTCGCGCCGTCGCGTACGCAGCGCCGGATGTGGAAGCGGCATCGCACGCTCGTCGCGACGGTTTCGCCGCTGCACTACGACGAAGAGCACTACGCGCTCTACATGCGCTACCAGTCCGCGCGCCACGCGGGCGGCGGCATGGATCGCGACAGCCGTGACCAGTACGAGCAATTCCTGCTGCAGAGCCGGATCAACTCGCGCCTCGTCGAATTCCGCGACCTCGACGCCCCGGGCGGCGAGCCCGGGAAGCTGCGCATGGTCAGCATGATCGACATCCTCGGCGACGGGCTGTCGTCCGTCTACACGTTCTTCGAGCCCGACGACCGGCACACGAGCTACGGCACCTACAACATCCTGTGGCAGATCGAGCAGGCGAAGAGCCTCGGCCTGCCCTACGTGTACCTCGGCTACTGGATCCGCGAGAGCCCGAAGATGGCCTACAAGGCGAACTTCCACCCGCTCGAAGGGCTGATCGACGGCCGCTGGAAGATACTCGATCCGGAACGGATCGACCTGCCGCCCGTCGACGCGGCACTGGCCCGTGCGCCGTTGCCGGGCGGGCATTCCGGCTCGGGCTGACGCGCGCCGCGGGGGTGACGAAGCGAAGCGCGCCCCTGCCGCCCAACTCCCGGTAAAATAGCGGGTTGTCATTCATTCCGGCTGTCCGCCCTATTCCCGTGTTCAGTTCCCTTTATCCGCTGGCCCGCGCATCCCTGTTCAAGATGGATGCGGAAGACGCTCACCACCTCACGCTACGCGCGCTCGGCGCGGCCGGCCGCACGGGCCTTGCCTGCGCGCTGTCGGCCCGCGTGCCCGACGCGCCGCGCACCGTGATGGGGCTCACGTTCCGCAACCCGGTCGGCCTCGCGGCCGGCCTCGACAAGGATGGCGCGGCCATCGACGGCCTCGCGGCGCTCGGCTTCGGCTTCATCGAGGTCGGGACGGTCACGCCGCGCCCGCAGCCCGGCAACCCGCGCCCGCGGATGTTCCGCCTGCCGCAGGCCGAAGCACTGATCAACCGGATGGGCTTCAACAACCACGGCGTCGACCAGTTCGTGAAGAACGTCCAGGCTGCCCGCTATCGCGGCATCCTCGGCCTGAACATCGGCAAGAACGCCGATACGCCGATCGAGCGCGCCGCGGAGGACTACCTGTACTGCCTCGAGCGCGTGTACCCGTTCGCGAGCTACGTGACGATCAACATCTCGTCGCCGAACACGAAGAACCTGCGCCAGCTGCAGGGTGCGGGCGAGCTCGACGCGCTGCTCGCGGCGTTGAAGGACAAGCAGCAGCGCCTCGCCGACCTGCACGGCAAGCTCGTGCCGCTCGCGCTGAAGATCGCGCCCGATCTCGACGACGAACAGGTCAAGGAAATCGGCGACACGCTGCTGCGCCACAAGATCGAGGCGGTCATCGCCACCAACACGACGCTGTCGCGCGCGGCCGTCCAGGGCCTGCCGCATGCGGACGAAGCCGGCGGCCTGTCGGGCCGCCCCGTGTTCGACGCGTCGAACGAAGTGATCCGCAAGCTGCACGCCGAAGTCGGCAGCGAAGTGCCGATCATCGGCGTCGGCGGTATTTTCTCGGGCGAGGATGCCCGCGCGAAGCTCGCGGCCGGCGCGGCGCTGGTGCAGCTCTATACGGGGTTCATCTACCGCGGTCCCGCGCTCGTCGCGGAATGCGTGAAGGCCGTCGCCCGCGAACGCACCGCGTAATATAGGCATAAACAAACGATATTTAAAAGTCGATTGCATTTTTGCTATCATCGACCCCGTTATCAGAATCAATGACCCGGACAGGGCAAGGAAACACACGATGAAGATTGCGCTGCTGAAGAAGCTGCTGGTTGCCGGCCTGATCGGCACGTCGTTCGCCGCTGCCACCGCGCATGCGGCCGACCTCCTCGACCAGGTGAAACAACGCGGCACGCTGCGGGTCGGCCTGGAAGGCACGTTCCCGCCGTTCAACTCGAAGAACCCGCAAGGCGAACTCGTCGGCTTCGACGTCGACATCGCGAAGGCCGTGGCCGCGAAGCTCGGCGTGAAGGCCGAATTCGTGACGACCGAATGGAGCGGCATCATCGCGGGCCTGCAGGCCGGCAAGTTCGACGTGATCGCCAACCAGGTCGGCATCACCGACAAGCGCAAGGAAACGCTCGACTTCTCGCCGGCGTACACGTACTCGTCCGCGCAGCTGATCCAGCGCAAGGACGACACGCGTGACTTCAAGTCGCTGGAAGACCTGAAGGGCAAGAAGCTCGGCGTCGCGCTCGGCACGAACTACATGGACATGGCGAAGTCGGTGCCGGGCATCGACGTGAAGACGTACCCGGGCGCGCCCGAGTACCTGCGCGATCTCGCGGCCGGCCGTCTCGACGCGGCGCTCAACGACCGCCTGATGCTCGCGTACCTGACGAAGAACTCGCAACTGCCGCTGCGCCCGGGCGCGAACGTCGGTTCGGCGAACCCGTCGGGCATCCCGTTCAAGAAGGGCAACCCGAAGTTCCAGAAGGCGATCGACGACGCGATGGCGCAACTCGAGGCCGACGGCACCTTCACGAAGATCTCGGACAAGTGGTTCGGCATCGACGTGACGAAGCCGATCAAGTAAGCACGCCTGCATTTCCCGCCTGACGGCGGGCCGGAAAGGGCGGCATCCGTCACGATGCCGCCCTTTGTTTTATGCGTCCGGTTTATGATTGCGCTTTCGCGCACGCATTCGATTCGTATTCCATGTCGACAACGTCCCTGCTCGTCCAATCGCTGCCGGTGCTCGCCCAAGGCGCCGTTCTGACCGTCAAGTTCGCCGTGCTGTCGATGGTGTTCGGCCTGCTTGGCGCCGTCGTGCTCGCGATGATGGGCATCCGGCAAAGCGAAGCGCTCGACGGTTTCGAACGCATCTGGGTCAACGCGCTCGCGTGGCTGGCACGCGCATACGTGAGCCTGATGCGCGGCACGCCGCTGCTCGTGCAGATCTTCGTCATCTATTACGGGCTGCCGAGCCTCGGCATCTCGCTCGACCCGACGCCCGCCGGCGTCATCGCGCTGTCCGCGAACGTCGCGGCCTACATGTCGGAAAGCATGCGCGGCGCGATCAACGGGATCGCGCGCGGCCAATGGCTCGCCGCGTACAGCCTCGGGTTGTCGTGGGGGCAGACGCTGCGCTACGTGATCGGCCCGCAGGCGCTGCGCATCGCGGTGCCGAGCCTGTCGAACAGCCTGATCAGCCTGATCAAGGACACGTCGCTCGTGTCCGTGATCACCGTGACCGAACTGCTGCGCAGCGCGCAGGAAGTAATCGCGGCAACCTATCAGCCGCTGCCGCTTTATCTCGCCGCCGCGGCCGTGTATTGGATCCTGTGCCAGATCCTCGAATGGGTGCAGCGCTGGTACGAAAAGCGCCTGTCGCTGCCGTCGCGGCACTGAGCGCACGCCGCGCGCCGGGCCGCTCGCGCGCGCCCGGCTCCCGCCTTCCCGCTTACTCGCCCGAATAACGCACGCCGAGCGCCGCACGCGCGGCATCGGTCATCGCGATCATCTGCCGCGAATGGTCGTGCGTCATGATCGGGCTTTCGGTCTGGCCCGCGCGCAGCAGGTCGCAGAAGTGCGCCGTCTCGTAGTTCAGGCCGCCGCCGTCGACCGGTGCGTCGAGTTCGACGGTGCGCCCGTCCGCATAACGAATCGTCGCGCGCGCGGGGTTCCACCATTTCTCGTGAATCGTCACGTGGCCGCCGGCCGCGGCGATCAGCGCGTCGCCGCGCCCCATCACGTCGAGCCCGCAAAAGAGCTGCGCGATCCCGCCGTTCGCATGCACGCTGTTCAGGCTTGCGAACAGATCGACACCCGTCTCGCCGACGCGGCCGAGCGTCTGCACGTCGCGCGCGGCGCCGAGCCAGTCGACCGCGAGAAACGCCTCGTAGATCCCGATATCGAGCAGTGCGCCGCCCGCGCGATCGAGACGATAGACGGCATGGTCGTCCGGCACCGATGACGACGCGCACCCTGCCCGCACGAGCCGGATCTCGCCGATCGGATCGTCATGCAGATGCGCACGTAACTGACGGTACAGCGGGAAGAACGGCGGCTTCATCGCCTCCATGAAAAGCCGCCCGGCGTCGCGTGCCGCACGCAGCACGGTGTCGAGCTGCGCCGCGTTCAGCGTCGCGGGCTTTTCGCACAGCACGGCCTTGCCGGCAGCCAGCGCGGCCAGCGTGTACTGCCCGTGACTGTCATGGAGCGTCGCGATGTAGACCGCGTCGATATCGCTCGCGAGAAGTGCTTCGAGGCTTGCGGCAGGCGTACCGCCGTATGCATCGCAAAAGTCTGCCGCGGCATCGGCGCGGCGGGCCCAGGCACCGGCGAGCGTGGCACCCGGCACGTGCGCGAGGCTTTGCGCGAAACGGCGCGCGATGCCGCCTGCGCCAACGATGCCGAAGCGCACCGTGCGATGGTCGTTGTCGTTCATCCTGATCTTCCGTGTCGGTCGTATGACGATGGCCGGCACGCTGCCGGCCGGCCGTCATGATAAACGGCCCGCGGCACACGGATGAGCGAGTCGCGCAGCGTCAGGCGCGCATGGGCACGTCGACGGAGAAATCGCGCGAGATCTCGTCGGCGCTGAAATCGATCAGCGCGAGCGAAGCGGCTTCGGCTTCGCGCGGGTCGCGCCGCTCGATCGCGTCGACCACACGTGCATGCGCCTTCACGACGACGTCGTGCGCACCTTCCTTCTGCACGACACGCGGATTCACGAGACGCACCGCACCGCGCACGATCGCCGCCATCTGCTGGAAGAACTGGTTGCCGCTCGCCTGCACGATTCGCGTGTGCAGCAACTCGTCCGCCGTGTCGTAGCCGGGGTCGCCCGGCTGCAGCACCTTGAACGCATCGAACGCTTCGCGGATGCCCGCGATGTCGGCAGCCGTCGCGCGCACCGCCGCCTGCGCGGTCGCGCGCGGTTCGATCAGCATCCGGAATTCGATGACGTCGCGCATGAACTGCGGATCGGGTTTCGCCCGGAATCGCCAGCTCACCACGTCTTCGTCGATCATCCGCCAGTCGCGCATCGGCCGCACGCGCGTGCCGACTTTCGGACGCACGTCGAGCATGTCGCGTGCAAGCAACATCGATAGCGCTTCCCGCATCACGGTGCGACTCACATCGAACTCTTTCGACAGCACGTCCTGCGGCGGCAAGATGCCGCCGTACTTGTCCTCGACGATACCCGAGACAAGCCCATCCATCACTTTCGCGACCAGTGACCGGTCTTTGCCCTGCTCCATGACACCTCCCCGTGCGTCGATTTGCGAACACCTGCTCCGCAGTTCCGCCGGCCCTGGTTACGACTGTTCTTATGATCTATAAGTTGATGAGTTCGAGGATATTTCGCTATCTGGTAAACACCTGACAGGGTTATCCCTCTTTTTGACCGGGTGATTTATACGGCTAAAAATAAGGCCCGGGAAGCGCATTGCGCCTACCGGGCCCCGATTTCCACAAGATTTAAACATTCAGTCCATTACGACACGCGACTCATCATTACGGACTGCTTGTCACATCTTTCAATTAGCCGAATAAACGATCGTTTCAACGCCGTTTTCCGTGCCGAGCAAGCACAGATTCGCACCGCGCTCGGCGAACAGGCCGACCGTCACGACGCCCGGCCATGCGTTCACCTGGGCTTCGAAACCGCGCGGATCGGCGATCTGCAGCCCCTTCACGTCGATGATCTCGTTGCCGTTGTCGGTGATATACGGCGCGCCGTCCTTCGTCACGCGCAGCACCGGCACGCCGCCGAGCGCGGTCACGCGCCGGCCGATCGCCGTGCGCGCCATCGGCACGACTTCGATCGGCAGCGGGAACCCGCCGAGCACCGGCACGCGCTTGCTGGCGTCCGCGATGCAAACGAACGTATCGGCCACCGATGCGACGATCTTCTCGCGTGTCAGCGCGCCGCCGCCGCCCTTGATCATCGCGCCGCTCGCGTCGATCTCGTCGGCACCGTCGACGTACACCTGCAGCGAATCGACCTCGTTCAGGTCGAACACCTTGATGCCGTGCGACTTCAGGCGTTCGGTCGTGGCGACGGAGCTCGACACGGCGCCGCGATAGCGCGCCTTGACGACGGCGAGCGCGTCGATGAAGCAGTTGGCGGTCGAGCCGGTGCCGACGCCGATCACGGCGCCTTCCGGCACGTTCTGGATCACGTAATCAGCGGCGGCCTGGCCGACGAGGCGTTTGAGTTCGTCTTGAGTCATGGAGTGGTAATGCTGCGGGATTGCGGAAAACCACCAGTTTACCGGACTCGGATGACGGCCCGGCTTTTTCGGCGTGCCGGGCGCGGCGGATTCAGGGCGCGCCCGCCGCGGGCGCGTTGTCCGCCGGTTGCGTGCCGGGAAAGTACTTGTCGAGCAACGCCTGCGCGATCGCGTCGGTTTCGGCGTCCGGGTTGCCTGCATAGTCGGACGGCCTGAAATGCATCTGGAACGCCGCGAACACGCGGCGCGTGCGTGCGTCGAGCACGCCATCGGTGGCCACGTCGTAACCGTAGCGCGCGAGCTTGAGCTGCAGTTCGCGCACGTCGACCGGCGCATGCGGATCGCGACCGCCGAGCCGCGCGGTGATGGTCGCCTCGTCCGGCCACGCACCGACGCCGGCCACGGCCAGCACGTGCCACGGAAACAGCGGCCCCGGATCGATCTTGCGTTGCGGCGCGATGTCGCTGTGCCCGACCACACGCGTCGGCGGAATCCCGTAGCGCGCGACGATGTCCTTCGACAGCCGGGTCAGCGCCGCGACCTGTTCGGGCGGATAAGGCTGCCAGGTGCGGTTTTGCGGATCGAGCGGCCCGCGGTTCACGTTCTCGATGCCGATCGACACCGCGTTCAGCTCCGTCGTGCCCTGCCACTCGCTGACGCCCGCGTGCCAGGCGCGCTCCGATTCCGGAACGAGCTGATAGACGACCGGCCTCCCGCGCTCGAGGCGCGGCTGCGGCGGGATGACGTAATGCACGCTGACCGAATCGCCCGTCAGCGTGCGAAGCGATTTCGCCTCGTCGCTTTCGGTGTAATGCATCACCAGAAAGCGGATCCGCGCATCGGCGCCGCGCGCGTGCAGGCTCGTGTCGGCGTAGTAGGTACCGCGTTCGACGAGCGACGGCGACGTGCAGGCAGCCAGCAGGCACAGCACGGCGCAGGATGCGCCAGCGCGAAACAGGGTCATCGGTCGCGAGCTCCGGAGAGCCGCGTGCCGCAGCGGATCGCGGCACGCGTCGTTCGGGTCATTCGAGGCCCGCGCAGGGCGCGCGGGACGGGCTGCGTCAGCCCTTCACGCGCCGCTGGCGCACGGCTTCGTACAGGCACACGCCGCTTGCGACCGACACGTTCAGGCTTTCCACGCTGCCAGCCATCGGAATGCTCATCACTTCGTCGCAGGTGTCGCGCGTCAGCCGGCGCATGCCTTCGCCTTCCGCGCCCATCACGAGCGCGACGGGGCCGTCGAGCTTCGTTTCGTAGAGCGTCGCCGACGCTTCGTCCGACGTGCCGATGATCCACACGCCGGCCTCCTTCAGCTCGCGCAGCGCACGGGCGAGGTTCGTCACCGTGATGTACGGCACCGTATCCGCCGCACCGCTCGCCACCTTGGCCGCGGTGGCGTTCAGGCCGACCGCACGGTCGCGCGGCGCGATCACCGCGTGCGCGCCGGCCGAATCGGCGACACGCAGGCACGCGCCGAGGTTGTGCGGATCGGTGACACCGTCGAGCACCAGCAGCAGCGCCGGGCCCTGGATGCCGTCGAGCAGCTCGGACAGGTTCTGCGCGAGCGGGACGTCCTCGACACGCGCGACGACACCCTGATGGCGCTCGGTATGCGCGAGGCCCCACAGGCGCGTTTCGTCGGCCGCGATCAGCCGCACGCCCGCTTCCTTCGCGGTGTGCAGGAAGTCCTGCATGCGGCGGTCGCGGCGCGTCTGGTCGTACAGCACCTCCGCAACCGTCGATGCATCGTGCCGCAAACGTGCGGTCACCGCATGAAAACCGTAAAGAACCTTCAGACGTGACATGACTGGAACAACCTTCGATCAAACGTGCGGCCGCGCGACGCGCGCAGCCGCGATCCATGGAAAAGGAAAGCGCCGCGTGGCCGGCTGATGGCCGGTCACGCGGCGTCTCTCGATACTGCAGGGCGGGCGCTGGCGCCGCCCCGAACGCTCAATACTTCTTGCGGGCGCGTGCCTTCTTCGCGGTCGGCTTCGCCGCCGCACCGCCACCGCTGCTACCCTTCTTGCGCGCGGCGCGCGCTTCCTTCACCGCGACGCTCGGCGCACTCGCGGCCTTCTTGCGGCGCGGCACGTGATCCTCCACCTGCGGCAGCGTGCGTACGCGCGGGCCATTGCCGCGGTCGACACCGCCGCCAGCGGAAGCCGGCGCGGGCGACGGACGCGGCGCCTTCACCGGCGTATCGCGCACGAGGCGGAAGTCGATCTTGCGTGCATCGAGATCGACGCGGCTCACCTGCACGCGCACGCGATCCGACAGGCGATAGCGGATGCCCGTGCGTTCGCCGCGCAGCTCGTTCTTGATCTCGTCGTACTGGAAGTAGTCCGAGCCGAGTTCCGTGACGTGCACGAGCCCTTCGATGAACAGCGTGTCGAGCTGCACGAAGATGCCGAACGACGTGACGCCGTTCACCATCCCGCCGTACTCCTCGCCGAGCTTGTCGCGCATGAAGTAGCACTTGAGCCAGGCCTCGACGTCGCGCGATGCTTCATCCGCGCGGCGCTCGTTCGCCGAGCAGTGCAGGCCGAGTTCTTCCCAGATCGCCGTGTTCGAACGCGAGCGGCCGCGCGATTCGTCGTCGGCCTGCTGCATCGCGCGAGCGCGCGGCGACAGCGCGGTGTTCAGCTCGAAACCTTCCGGCGCCTTCGGCACGTATTTCTTGCCCGACAGGATCGCGTAGATCGCGCGGTGCGTGAGCAAGTCCGGATAACGGCGGATCGGGCTCGTGAAGTGCGCGTACGCCTCGTAGGCCAGGCCGAAGTGACCGATGTTGTCCGGGCTGTAGACGGCCTGCTGCATCGAGCGCAGCAGCATCGGCTGCAGCATCTGCGCATCGGGCCGGTCGCGGATCTGCGCCATCAGCGCCGCGTAGTCGCTCGCATGCGGCTTGTCGCCGCCGCCGAGCGACAGGCCCATGCCGCGCAGGAATGCACGCAGGTTCTCGAGCTTCTCCGGCGTCGGCCCCGCGTGCACGCGGTACAGGCCCGGATGCTTGTTGCGCTTCAGGAAATCGGCGGCGCAGACGTTCGCGGCCAGCATGCATTCCTCGATCAGCTTGTGCGCATCGTTACGCTGGCGCGGCACGATCTGCTCGATCTTGCCCTGCGAGTTGCAGACGATGTAGGTCTCGGTCGTGTCGAAGTCGATCGCGCCACGCTTCTGCCGCGCGGCGAACAGCGACTTGTAGACGCCGTACAGATCCTGCAGGTGCGGCAGAAGATCCGCGCGGCGCGCAGCCTCCGGCCCCTTCGTGTTCGACAGCACGGCGGCGACTTCGGTGTACGTCAGGCGCGCCGCCGAATGGATGACGGCCGGATAGAACTGGTACGCCTTGATCTCGCCGCGCGCGGTGATCACCATGTCGCACGCGAGCACGCAGCGGTCGACCTGCGGATTCAGCGAGCACAGGCCGTTCGACAGCTTCTCCGGGAGCATCGGAATCACGCGGCGCGGGAAGTAGACCGACGTGCTGCGCTCGAGCGCGTCGGCATCGAGCCCGCTGCCCGGCTGTACGTAGTGCGACACGTCGGCGATCGCGACGATCAGGCGGTAGCCGTCGCCGCGGCCGACCTTGACCGGCTCGCAGTAGACGGCGTCGTCGAAGTCGCGAGCGTCCTCGCCGTCGATCGTCACGAGCGGCACGTCGCGCAGGTCGACGCGGAAACGCAGGTCGGTCGGCCGCACCTTGTCGGGCAGCGCGGCGGCTTCGTCGAGCGCCGGCTGGCTGAATTCATGCGGCACGCCGTACTTGCGCACCGCGATTTCGATTTCCATGCCCGGATCGTCGATGTCGCCGAGCACCTCGACGACACGGCCGAGCGGCTGCGAATGGCGGCTCGGGAAATCGGTCAGTTCGACGACGACGACCTGCCCGACCTTCGCCTTCTTCACGTTCTGCGTGATCAGGATGTCGTGGCCGATCCGCTTGTCTTCCGGTGCGACGATCAGCGCGCCGTTCTCGTTGAGCAGGCGGCCGATCACGCGCTTGTTCGCGCGCTCGGTGACTTCGACGACATGCCCTTCCGGGCGGCCGCGGCGATCGTAGCCGACGATCCGCGCGAGCACGCGATCGTTGTGCATCACCTTCTGCATTTCGCCGTTCGGCAAGAACAGGTCGTCCTGGCCGTCGTCGCGGATCACGAACCCGTAGCCGTCGCGATGCCCCTGCACGCGCCCGGCGACGAAGTTCGACGGATGGGTCAACTGGTAATGGCCGCGCT
Source organism: Burkholderia sp. AU31624 (assembly GCF_020420065.1). NCBI lineage: Bacteria > Pseudomonadati > Pseudomonadota > Betaproteobacteria > Burkholderiales > Burkholderiaceae > Burkholderia > Burkholderia sp. AU31624. The sequence continues at coordinate 26,611 of NZ_JAIZRT010000011.1, read as the reverse complement.
TGTCGAGGCGGATCTGGCCGTCGCGTTCCATCGCGGCGACACGCCGGAAGAACCCCTCGCGCTCCTGACGCTTGATCGACAGTGCTTCCGCGATGTCGTTGGCGGCCAGCGGCGCGTCGCTCGTACGCAGCACGCCGAGAATTTCTTCACGGCTCGGAATGGGGTACGGATATTTGCTCAAGGGTTTGTCGATGGTTGTTCTCGTTGCGTTGATTGATGGTGCACGGCATCAACATAGAGGTGTCCGTCAGACAGTTCTATATTGACGGCGGCGGGTCATTCTATCACCCGCCTGTGTCACCAAAAGACCGGAATGCCGCCGGCAGGCGCGGCGGAGCCCGGTTTGCGATGCATCGCAAAAAAGTGTTGACACGAATAATTGGGGCGCTATAATTTCGCTTCTTTGCAGCAAGCAGCTACTGCAAAACGTGCCCAGGTGGCGGAATTGGTAGACGCACTAGGTTCAGGTCCTAGCGGTGGCAACATCGTGGAGGTTCGAGTCCTCTCCTGGGCACCATCTGTTTTTAAAAAGGTCGGCTTCAAGCCGGCCTTTTTCATTTCTAGCCCAGGGAACCGTGCGCCGGAGTCGCGCATGTGCGACCGAGTTCTCTCCTCGGCGCCTCTGTATTCAAAAAAGCCGGCATCGTGCCGGCCACCTTCCCTTCGTTTCCGAGCCTTGGGCGCTCATCGCAGGCCACTCGGCATCGTCGCGAATCAGCACCAAAGTGGTGCGCGCTTGGCGGACCGAAATCCGCCTCGCGCCAAGTCGCCATCAGAGCATGCGCTTCAGCACGTCGTTCTTCGACACGAAATGATGCTTGAGTGCCGCCGCCGCGTGTACCGCCACCACGAATGCCAGCGTATAGCAGCCGAACTTGTGAAGTTCGAACCAGTGCTCGGTCACCGGCCCCGCGCTATACGGCGTCTTCACGTAAAGCACGCCAAACAGCCAGTAACCGTCCGGCACCATCACGAACCCGCTGAACAGCACGAAGGCGACCAGCGCGTAAATCAGCGAGTGCACCAGGTGCGCGATCGATTGCTGCTGACGCGGAATCGACGCGACGTCAGGCGGCGTGCGGCGGAAGAACGACCACACGTAGCGCAGCGGAAACAGCACGATCAGACAGCTCGCAAGCGACATGTTCAGGGTCGACACGAAACGCCAGAGATCCGGCTGCGTGATGAAGTGCAGCGAAATTCCGGCCACCATCGTGTACAGGATCACGGCCGCGAAAATCCAGTGCAGCGCGCGGGAAAAGCGGTCGTATCGACCGCTGGATAATGTTTCGTTATGCAAATCTGTTTGGGAAGCCACCTGCATGATTCATCCTTTATCGGTTGCGAAGACATGGTTGCCATGGATATGTGGATGAAATTATCGAGGCGGAAACCCGTGTTGATAACCATTCTCAAGGATTTCAAAATACCCGGCGCGACGTCAGCGCATCTCGATCAGGAACGTCATCACGCCGTCGCCCGACCCCGCCGTCACGCGCTCGCCGTACTGGTAGTACTGCGCGGTATACGGCAACGTGGTTGCCCCGACCGTCGCGTCACCAAGGCTGTGCCAGGTATTCAACGTGACCGGCGCATCGTTCTTCAGCACGCGAATGCCGACCCCCTGCGCGGCGTCGTCGCCGAGCAGCTTCAGCACGTCGGTCGTGCCCGGCACCGTCTCGCCGAGCAGCTGGATCGACAGCGGGGTCGGCCGTGCCTCGCCGAACGGGCTGCAGGTCAGGTCGATCGCGAATTCGCGTGACGCCTGGGTCGAGCCCGGACCGTCGAAGGCCGACGCGGGCACGGCGCCGAGCGGCACGACGAGATGCTTCGAGGCCGTATTGACGGTGCAGGCGACGCCCCGCACGTAACTGCTCGTAATGTGCTTGCGCACCACGTAATGGCCCGGATCGCCGCTCACGGGCGACGCCTCGACGACAAACGCCTGGCCCAGCAGGAAGCCGGGCGTCACCGGCCCGATCTTGACGAGCTCCATGTCGATCACGAACGTGCGCGCCGAGCCGTCCCCCGGATGCATCCCGAGCACGCCTTCCGTCTTGCTGCCGAGATCCTCGCCGTCGCGCACCATCCGCAGCGCAAGGCCCGGGAGATTGGTTGCCCACAGGTTCATGCCCGGCGCGGGGCCGAACTCGCTCGAGTAGTTCAAGGTCCGCGCCAGCGGCTCGCCCTGGCCATTCGGCGCACAGGTGAGGGTCAGCGTGAACCGGACCGACCGGACGACGCCGCCGACCTCGACGCCGTCGGCCGCGATCGAACCGAACTCGATCGGATTGAAATCTTCGGGGAGGCTCAAGCACGCGGCAAACGCGGGCGCCGTGCAGAGCGTCAGCGTGACGAACGCCGCCCAGCGGCGCAGGCACGTGGCAAATCGGGATATCGTGAGTTTCATGAACGGGGTGAAGTAGGTGAAGCAGCGTCGGCCCGCAACGCCGGATGCGTGCGCGAGCAGACGACCTCGAGTTCGGGGAAATTGCTGTGCGGCGTCGACTCGCCCATGTTGTACGACAGTGCGCAGCGCTCGTCCGGGCGCGCGCCCCATCGCACGAACAGGTCGCCGGCCCGGCCGACGCCGGTGACGAAGCCCTGCCCGTTCGGGCCGACCATGCCGACCTCCTTGCCGGCCGCCGTCATCACGGCGGCACCGAACGGCACCGGCTGGCCCGCGTCGTCGGTCATGTCGAGCATCAGGCGGCCCGCCTCGACCTCGAACGGCGCCAGCACGACCGCACCGTGCGTCGGCACGACGTGCACGATCGCGTTGCGAATCTCGAGCTGACGATCGAGTTCCGCCGTGCGCAACGCGATGCGGTTCTGCCGGTACGGCGTGACGTTCGGCACGACCGCATAGCCCGCGCGGTCGGTACGCACGCCGGCATGCGCGATCACGCCGACGTCGGCCGCACCCTCGCTGCGCACCAGTGCGACGGTTTCGCCGAGCGGCTGCGACAGCGTGACGCCGCCGCCGTGCACGATCATGCCGCCCGCCGCGCTGACCGAGGTCTGCGAGCCGCTGCGCGTCTGGTTGTGGGTGGCCCCGAACTGGCCGGCCGTCGCACGGTAGTTCAGGTTCACCGCACCGCCCAGGCCGTGTGCCGTGCGATCGGCGTCGACGCCGTAGCTCAGGCGATCGTCGTCGAACAACGTGCCGAACACGCCCGCGCGCTGCTCGGTGCCCGCGGTACCGGCGATCAGCGTCGCGCTGCCGTACGCGTGCGGTGTCGTCGTGCGCCCGCCGCCGAACGGAATCGACAGGTTCAGCGATACCTGCCGGCTCCGCTCGCCGCGCGCGCGCTGCTCGGCGCTCAGGCTCACGTTGTAGGACACGCGCGACACGCTGCCCGAATAGCCGAGCTGGAGCAGCCGGTCCTCGCCCGCACCGTCACGGTAGGCTCGCCGGCTCGCACTGACGTACAGCGAGCCCGCGTGCCCCAGGCTCTGCGACACGCTCAGCTCACTGCGGTTGCGCTTGCCCGCGCGGCCCGCCCACGTGTCGACCGACGTCGCGTAGCGCACCACGACGTCGGACAGGCTGCGATAGCCGCCCGAGTACTGGTGATGCGCGGCGCGCAGTTCCGTGCCGGTCGACGCGAACGCCTTCGCGTACATCGCGCGCACCGCGCTACCCGCGCCCGCTTGCCCCGCCTGGTCGCGATAACGGGCGTGCGTTACGTCCACCGACAGTGCACCGATCCGCGCCAGGTTGCGCGCGGCGCCGGCCGCCAGCGCCGCATACCCGTTCGCGAACGTCACGCCGCCGTAGATCGTCGTCTCACCGGGCAAGCCGTAAGCGGCGCTCGCCGACGTGAACCACTGCGATTGGGCGGAATCGGCACGCAAGCGCCCCGCGGCCGCGCGATACGACCACGCATTCTGGCGCAGCAGGGTCGGAATGCTCGCCGACGGCTGGATGAAGCTGCGCTTCTGGCCATCCGCCTCGACGATCGTCACCTCGAGGTCCGCATGCGCCGCGATCGCGTACAGGTCGTCGATCTCGAACGGCCCCGGCGGCACGTAGCTGCTGTAGATCAGATAGCCGTTCTGGCGAATCTCGACCTTCGCATGGCTTTGCGCGATGCCGCGCACGACCGGCGCGTAGCCGCGCTGGCTGTCCGGTTGCATCGTGTCGTCGGACGCGAGCTGCACGCCGCGGAACGCCACGCTGTCGAACACGTTGTCGGACGTGAAGTTCTCGCCGAACGTGACGCGGCTGCGCCAGCCGGGAAGGTCGCGCTCGAGATAGGTATTCATGAATTGCGTCTGCAGCCCCGACGCGTTGTGGTTCACCATCGCGCTGCTGCGCAGGCGCCACGCGCCGAGGTTCAGGCCCGCGCGCACGCTGCCGTATGCTTCCGTCGCGTGGCCCGACGGCCCGTCGTAACGCCGCTGCGCGGCGTTGAAGCGATAGTCGAAGCGCAGTGCATTGATGCCTTCGTCCCAGCGCGACGGATCGACCGAGCCGCGCGGCACGCGCTTCATCTTCGCCTGCGGGACCGTCAGCGCCAGCGTCTGGCGATCCGGATCCACCGTGACCGTTGCGTCCGGCATCGCATCGCGCGGATCGACGCACGCGAGCGTAGCGTCGGCCGCATCTGCGGCATCCACCTCGGCGACGCGCGGATAGGCCGCGAGGTTCACGCCGAACCCGTCGAGCTGCGCGGCGCCCAGGCAGGGCCGCACCGCATTGCCTTGTTCGTCGCGTGGATCACGCTCGAAGCGGATGTCGTGCATGCCCGACGCCTCGCCATTGACCGACACCTCGACCGGGTGCACGCCGGGCAGCAGCACGTTCGCTTCGGCGAACACGTCGAGATCCACATCCGCCTGCGGGTTGCCGAACGCGAGGAACGCGGGATTGAACGCCGTGTTCGCGTGCGCGTGCGCCCCCGCGCTCGGCAATCCGAACGCGAAGGTCGAAGCGAGCGCGAGCACGCATCGGCGCAGCGGGTCAAGGCATCGTGTCATGAATGGGTGAACGGCGCGCGCCGGATGAGCGCACGCCGCATGAAGTCAAAAAAATGGAAAGTCGGGAAAGCGGATCGCGGAGTGGCCGCTGGCCGGCCCCACGACCGCGTTGCGTCAAACGGCGCCGGTCGGCACCTTCATCGTGACGGACGGCGTCACGGCGCCGTAGTCGTTGATCGTGCTGAACCGCAGCGTGACGGGCTGCGCCGGCACCGCGTGGATGTAGCGCAGCTTGTAGGTCGCCGCCTGCAGCGGCGGCACCATCTCGAGATCGACGTCCTCGCTCGTGCCGGCATCGATGCCGATCTTCGAGAACGTGACGTGATAAGGCGTCGGATTGTTCACCGTCAGCAGCGCGCCGTCGCCCGACGGCGTGATGCGCCAGGTGAGCGCCGCCGGCGCATCGGCCGACGAGCCGGTCAGGCCCTGCGGCCGATAGAACGCCTTGATCCGCGTCTGGATCGCGATCTGGAGCACGTTGTCCTGCTTCGGCGTGGCCGGAATCTCCTTCACGTTCAGCCACATCAGCGACTCGCGATCGGACGGCAGCCCGTGCTTGACGGGCATCACGCGCAGCAGGTTTTCCTTGCCGGGATCGAGCCGCGACAGCGGCGGCGTGACGAAGAACGGTGCCTTCGCGCCGCCCTTCGTCGATCCGCCGTCAATCCAGGCCTGCACGACGTAAGGCTGGCTGTCCGCGTTCTTCACGGGCACGACGGCTTCGCGCCGGTCCTCCTGCAGGATCACGCGCGTCGCGCCCACCACCACGCCCGCCAGCGCGCCGTGGGTCATGCACAGCCCGAGCACGCAGGCCAGCGTACGTTGTCCGAATTGAATCGTCATCGGTCGATCCCGTCTGCTTAGCGGTAGTGCAACGTGAACGACGCCGTGCCGTTCGCCTCGCCCGCCTCGGTCTGGTTCGACGTCGAGACGTAGTTCGCGGCGAAGTTCAGCACGTTGCTGCCCGGCGTCAGCTTGAGCGTGTCGGTCTCGCTGTTGATGCCGATCTGCTTGCCCCCTTCGTCCATCAACTGGATGCCGACGCCTTTCGCGTCGTCCTGCGCGCCGGTGCCGATCGCGAGCAGCGTCGGATCGTCGCCGTTCGACGTGCCCTCGAACTGCGCGCGTACGCCGCTCAGCTGGTCGTTGCACTCGCTCAGCGCGATCTGGAACGGCACGCGGCGACTTTCCTGGCCGGCGGTGGCGAGCTGGTCGATACCGATCGCGCCGAGCGGCACCTGAATATTGCTGTTGTCGATCTTGCAGGTCGTCGCGACGATCTTGCCGTGGAAGTTGATCGTGCCATCCGCGGCAAGTGCGGACGTCGATCCGAATACGGCCAGGAGCGCGGCCAACAGGAGGGATTTCTGGGTCTTTTTCATCGAGTATCTGGGTAGAGAATTGAGGATTTCCGCTGCCGGTCCCTGACAGCGGAACTACGAACCCTTCGAGTTCGCAGGCATTATTCCGATCCGGCCATCGCCACCCAACAAACTTAAGAAAATTCTCAACGCATGCCGCCTGGACGGATGAATCACGATGCAATACGACGCCGGCGACGACGCTTCCCCCCTCACCGGCGCGCCCGCCGACGTAGCGGACGGCACCGGTCAATACGCAAGGAATCCTCACCGTCTGGCGAAAGATGCGCCGTGCAGCGATATGGCCGTCGGCACGGATGGTGCGCGCAAACGCGCCCGAGGCCGGCACGGCCGAGCGTACCGCTCGCGGCGGTGGTGACAAACGACGGGGGGAACGGGATGTGACCGGAACGCGGCGAGACGGGCGGCCGTGCCTCGCGAAAGCCTCAGGATAGCCTCGCGCAGGCGCGTCGATTCAATGCCGAACGGCGGCTGAAGCGGCGTGCCGCGACAGCCTTGTCGGAATGGGAATACGGATGGGGACAGGAAGGATCGGCGATATCGATCCCGTGGTCAGCCGGCGCGCGTCGCCGCGGCCGGCCGATTGCTCAGGTCAACTCGAGCCGATACCCGTAGTTGTAGATCGTCGTGATCGCGAGCCCGTTCTTCGGCCGCAGCCCGAGGCTCGTACGCAACTTGCTGACATAGGTGGCCAGCGTCGCGTCGTACTTCCGGTCCACCACGCCCCAGATACGCTTGATCATCATGTCCTTCGACACGATCCGCCCGACGCTCTCGAACAGCATCAGCGCGAGATCGAACTCGCGCTGCGACAGCTCGACCGACACGCCGTCGACGGTCGCGGCATGCGAGCTCGTGTCGAGCACGAACTTGCCGACCTCGACGACCTTCGCGCGCTGCGTCTCCGGGTAGTACTTGCGCGCCTGCGCATTGACGCGCGCGACGAGTTCGCGTTCCCGCAACGGCTTGATCAGATAGTCGTCTGCACCGGTGTTCAGACCGAACACGATGTCGTTCTCGCCGTCGTGCTGCGTCATCATGATGATCGGCAGCGTGTCGGCGAACGATTCGCGCGCCCAGCGCATCACCTCGATCCCCGACTTGCCGGGCACGTCCCAGTCGAGCAGCAGCACGTCGACGCGCTGCGTGCGCACCAGCTCGATGAAGCTGTCGCCGTCGTGACGCACCTCCGTGTCGTAGCCGGCCTTGTTGAGCCAGCCGGCCACGACGCCCGCCTGCGTCACCATGTCTTCGAGTATTGCGACAATCATGTTCGATCCAGTCTCAAGATGCCGCCCCGTCCTCGGGCCCGTTCGCCACTCCGTCGGCCGGAGCGGGCGGCAAGTAAACAAAAGCCCATTCGCCATAGGCGTCGCTGTCGCCGAACGTATCGTACCGCGCGGGAAAGCCCTGGCGCTTCAGCGGCTGCCCCGGCGCCTCGCTGTACACGCCCATGATGCCGCCGTCCGGCGCCTTCACGAGCCCCCACTGCGTCGACCCGGTCAGCGGATCGGCGTACAGGCGCCGCAAGTGACGCTGCGTCGGCAGCGCGCGGCGGTCCTCGAGCAATACGTCGAGCGACTCCGGATAGCGGCTGCCTCCCGCCGCATTGTAGTAGCTTGCGATCGCCGCGCGATACTGGTCGCCGACAAACAGCAACTGCGCCTCGCGATCGCGCTGCTGCACCGTCTGCCAGATGCGCGCGGCCTGCGTCATGCCGAGCCCCAGCGCCGCGACGAGCATCAGCACGCCGAGATACGCGATGCCGCGCTGCCCGCGCGGGCCGCGGCATCGGCCGCCACGCCGCCGGTTACCACGTCCCATATGCGCTCCCGTCGAGCGCACGCCCTTTCGCGCCGCTCTTCACGTCCGCGACACCGCCCCGGTCGCCGGCCTGCGGTTGCCAGGAGCCGCGCTTGCCCGTGACCGGGTCGAGCGGGATCTCGCGCAGATAGCGCTTGTCGACCAGCACCTCGAGCGTGTCGGGATCGCGGCCGTGATCCGCCCGATAGTCGTCGATCGACTGGCGCAGCGTGTTCAGGTTGTGGCGCAGCACCGTTTCCTTCGCGCGGTCGCTCTGCTTCAGGTAGCCGGGGGCGACGAACGCGGTGAGCGACGCGATGATCGCCATCACGACGAGCAGTTCGATCAGCGTGAAGCCCGCGATGCGGCGTGCACGCTTACCACTGGTTGTACGGGACGCCATTGAGGCTCTCCTTGCGGTTGGTCGAGCGGATGTCGAACACGTCCTCGCCGGACGAGAATGCATCGGGGTCGCTCGCATAGCTGCGCGTTTCCCAGGTGTCCTCCGGCGCCTTGCCCTCGCATTCGCACATCGGATCGGCGGGGAGCTTGCGCAGGAAGTACAGTCTCGCGCCGTCCGGCGATTTCTTGTCCTCGACGCCGTCGACGAGTGCGTGCAGATCGGGCGGATAGCCGCTCGCGTCGACACTGCGCTCGATGCGCCCGTCATCGGCCGCCGCCTTGTACGCGTCGAGCGCCGAGCGGATCACCACCAGCGCACGGCGCAGTTCGGCCTCGTCCGAGCGGCGCTTGACCAGGTCGGTCAGCGGCAGCGCGACGGTCGCGAGCAACGCGAGCAGCGTCAATGCCACCAGCAGCTCGATCAGCGTGAAACCGCGCGCGCGCGCACGTCGACGGATGCTCATGCGAAGCCCCGTGCGCGCGACGGCAGTACCGGCGCGTCGGCATACCGCACCGGCGCCGATTCGCGCTCGCCCGTCAAACGCGCGACGAGCGCGTGGAGCGAGCCGATCAGCGAACGTACCGCGGCGGTGATGCGATGCTCGCCGCGTGCCTGCGGCTCGGCGAGCGCCGCGCGCGGCGCGGCAGCATCGGCCACCGTCACCGGCGCAACGGCGCGCACGACGGCAGCCGGTTGCACCGCCTGCGGAGCCGCGTCGACGTCGCCCGCACGCGCCTGCCCGATCGGCGCGGCGACGACTTCCGCACGCGGGCCGGCAGCCGGTGCCGCTGCAGCGACGGCGCGTGTGATCTCGCCGCGCGGCGCGGCCGGACGGTTCTGTGCGACCGGTGCGACCGGAGCCGCTACGGTCTTGATCGCCGCAGCCGGTTGCCGCCCGGCATCCGCACGCGTACGCATCATCCCGGTGCCGCGCGCGCCGTGCTCGGCTGCCGGGCTCGTCGCGTCGCCCTGCTCGGCCTGCGCCGGCGCTTGCGGCTCCGCGTCGGCGTTGGCCGGTTCAGCGCTCATCTCGTTGCCCGCGGGCTTCGACGGCTCGACCGGCTCGATCGGCGCGTTCAGGTCCGGGCCGTCCGACGACGTCATCCGCGGGGGCACTGCGCGTGCCGACTCGAGCGTCAGCGCTTCGGTGGTCACGCGCGACTCGGTGCCCGACAGGAAGGTCGTCACCGCCGACGTCGGCAGGTCGAGATTGCGTTCGATATGCGGCGTGATCAGCAGCACGATCTCCGAACGCTCGCTGCTGCGGCCGTTCGAGCCGAACAGCCGGCCGAGCACCGGCAGGCCCGACATGCCCGGCAGCCCCGCGATGCTTTCGCTTTCATTGCGCTTCACCAGGCCGGCCAGGATCTGCGTTTCGCCGTTCTTCGCGGTCATCAGCGTCTCCGCGTTGCGCGTCCCGAGCGAATAGGCGACGAGCCCGGTCTTCGTGGTTTCCTTCGACAGGATGCTGCTGACCTCCATGTTCACCTTGACGCTCACCTCCTCGTTCAGGCTGATGCGCGGCTCGACCTTCAGCATCAGGCCCACGTCCTGGTAGCTGACCGATTCGGTGACGACACCGTTCGCATTGGTGGTCGTGACGATCGGCACACGCTCGCCGATCTTGATGTTGGCCTTCTCCATGTTGCGCACGCGGATCTTCGGATTCGCGATCGTCTTGGTCTTGCCCTGCTTCTGCAACATGTCGATCGCGAGCGCGAGCCCGCCCGATTCACTCGACACGCCGACGCGATCGCGATTCAGGCGCAGCAGGTCGCCGAGCGTCAGCGCACCGCCTTCCACGCTGCCCAGCGCGTTGAACTGGACCTTGCCGGGATATTGCACGCCCAGATCGAGGCTGTCGTTCATGTTGACCTCCAGCACCTGCACGTCGAGCGTGACTTCCGATTGCGGGATATCGAGGCCCATCACGACGCGCTCCGCGACCTGGATCGTCTCCGGCGTGTCGCGCATGACGACCGCGTTCACGCGTTCGTCCACGTAGACGTCCTTCGGCTTGATCATCTGGCGCAGCGCGGCCATCACCGACTTCGCGTCCGCGTGCGACAGGAAGAACGTGCGAATCGCGAACTCCGTGTAGTTGCGCGCCTTGTCCGGCTGCGACGGGTAGACCAGCAGCGTGTGCTTGTCGAGCACCTTCTTCTCGAGCTGGTTGGTGCGCAGCAGCAGGTTGATCGCGTCTTCGGCGGTCGTGCGCTCCGCGAACAGCGTCGCGGCCTGGCTGGTATCCACGTCGCGGTCGAACACGAAGTTCACGCCGGACACGCGCGAAATCACGTCGAAGATGTTCATCAGCGGCTGCTGCTTGAAGTTGAGCGACACCGGCTTGCGCAGCGCGTCGGCCAGTTGCGGGCGCACCGTGCGGCCGGCCTGCGATTGATTCAGCAGCGTATCGCGCAGGCGCTTCGCGTCCGCATGGTTCGGCTGCTCGGCGAGAATCCGCCGCACGATCTCGAGCGCTTCCTGCGGCTTCTCGCCGCCGATGCGCTGCGCGCGCGCGAGGTCGACCGACATCTGCTGGCGGCGCTTGACCTGCTCGAGCGACTGGCTGGCCTTGAAGTTGCCCGGCTCCTCGCGCAGTACGTTATTCAGGTGGTCGATCGCGGCGGCATGGTTGCCCTGCGCGACCTGGCCGTCGGCGGCCTTCAGTTCGGCGCGCACATACTCCTGCCGGCTGCCCTCGACGGCGGTGGTGAGGGCGATGTCGTCGGGCGCGGCCTGCTTCTGCTGCTGCAGCGTGCTGAGGCGCTCGGCAGGTGTCGTGGCGGCGGCAGGCACGGCGTTGAACGGGGTACTCGCGCATCCTGTCAGCGCGAGCGCCGAGATCAGGAGTAAAAGACTGAGTTTACGTTTCATGATGGTGTTCGGAACAGGTTCAAATCGGGGTTCATGGAGTCGGGACGGGCGGCGACAGCTCGATATCGCTGCTGCCACGGGTCACGATCACCGCGCCCTGTTTGCCCAGTTTCTTCAGCCGGTAGCCTTCGGCGATCTCGCCGCCCGGCAGCACCGCGTCACGCACGCCGCAACGCGATTCGCACAGCAGGAAAGTCTTGCCCGCGCCGTCCAGCACGACGATGCGATGACCGTTCTCGCGCCACTCGCCGGCAATGTCGAACGGCGCCGATGCAACCGGTGGCGCGTCGATCGGCGTGTCGAGCGGCGGCATGTCGGGCTCGGGCGCCGCGTCGGGCGGCGGCTCGGCGTCGGTCGCCGTCTCCGCGCCGAGCGAGGCCCAGCTCTGCGCGGGGAACAGGTCGACGACCGGTGCCAGCGCGTGCGTTTCGCTCGCCGCGCTGCCGCCGGCAACGCACGCGGCAGCCAGCGCGAGCGCGGCCGCGATCGGGATCAGGGGCGCGCGCATCATGCGTCCGGCCCCAGCAGGCTGACCCGCAGGTCGGCGATCACGTTGGGACTGTCGATCCGCTCACGCTCGACCGACAGTCCCTCGATGCGTACCATCGGCTGCTGCGTAATCTCGCGGATCGCTTCGCGCAGCCCGACATAGCTGCCGGACAGCGCGACGTTGATCGTGAGCCGGCGCAGCTTGCCCTGCACCTCGACTTCGCGGCGATAGGTCGCGTGCTTGCGCTCCATGCCGTGCTGGGACAGGATCTGGAAGATCGAGTACGCCTGCTCGGTGCTGCGCAGTTGCTGCACCTGCTGCAGCGTCATGCCGCCGTGGCCGGCCTTCTGGCCCGGCTTCGGCAGCGCGGCCAGCGCCTTCGTCCGCGCGTCGCGATCGGCCTCGAGCTGCTCGGCGCCCGGCTGCAGGTAGCACGCGTGCACGCCGATCAGCGCCACGACGAGCCCCCCTGCCACCAGCCCCGGCATGCCCAGCTTGCGGGACGCCGCATAGGCGCCCCAGCGCAGCCGCTCGGCGAGCGCGGTCATGTCGATTGATTTCAGGTTCGTCATGGGTGTTCGATGTTCAGGCTGAAATAGAAAATGTTCTTGCCGTCCTCGTCTTTCGTCCGGTGCTGCATCAGGCGGACCTTGCGGTCGGGGTGACGGTCCTTCAGACGGTCGACGAACATGTAGATGTGCGACAGATGCGCGGCACCGCCTTCGAGGCGCGCTTCCTGCCCGGCCTTGTCGACCGTCAGCAGCTTCAGCGCGATCTGCGGCGTCCACGCGTGCTCGATCCAGTCGACCACCGCCGGTCCCGCGCCGGTCGCGCTCGTGCGCTGCTGGTCGAGCACGCGCGCGATGCGGCGCTCCTCCGCCGTCATGTTCTTCTGCCGGCGCTGCTCGCGCTCGATCGCGCGCTGGCGCTGGTCGATGCGGCTTTCGATGCTGTCGACCTCGTCGCGCAACTGCTCGACGTTGGACCACTCGCTCGCGACGAACGCGCCGGTCAGCAGCGCGCAGCACAGCGCGACGGCTGCCCACGGCGTGACACGCGTGCGAGGCGCCACGAAATCCAGTTCATTCAGGCGCTTCATGCCGGCTCCTCCTGCGTGTGCACGGCCTGGGCCATGTCGTCGTCGAGCAACGTGACGCCCTCGGCGGCCGCGCTCGGCAGCGTGCCGTCGAGCGCGCTCGCGAAAGCCGCGCCGGCCAGCGGCTGTCCGGCCATCAACGCCGCGGCCGCGAACCAGTCGTCGAGACGGCTGCCCCCCGCACGCGGCAGCGTGACCACGTCGGCCCACTCGCCCGCACGCCGGAACGCGCAAGTGACGATGCGCGGCTGCAGCAACGCATAGCGGTAGTCGTCGCCGCTCAGGTGCTTCGCATGCGTGGCGAGCGCCACCGACAGCGCGTCGCGCACGCTGACGAGCCGCCAGCCGGCTGCGCGGCACGTCTCGTCGAGCGACACGAGCAACGTGTCGCAAGCCGCCACCGCGAGCTGCGCGCGGCCGCGCCGCCCGCCTTCGAGGCGAATCCGCAGCGCGCCGCGCTGCGCACGGGCGGCGAACAGCGCGCGGGCATAACCGTCCCACGCGGCGTCCGACACCAGTCCGTCCTGCCAGGGCAACACGACGCCATGCGTCCACGGATGCCCCGCGACGACGTGCACGCGGTTCAGCATCGGCAGGCGCGCCTTCGGCAGGTCGCCGAGCACCTGCGCCAGCGCGTCGGCGGGCGCACCGTCGTGCGCGACGACGATCCGCGGCTCGCCGGCGCGCCGTGCGCGCCAGTCGTTGCTCGTCCATACGCACAACCGGTCGGCGTCGAGCACCGCGAACACGTTATTCCACGGCGATCGCACGCTGCACCTCCTGAAATGTCGTCAGTCGTGCGCGAATCGCGGCAAGGCCCGCATCGCGCATCGACTGGTAGTCGGCGTTGTTCGCGAGCGCCTGCGCGCGCTTCTCGATCGAACGCTCGAGCAACGCAGCCTTCATCGCCGCATCGAGCGTCAGCACTTCGGCGAGGCCGATCCGGCCGTGATAACCGGTGCCCCGGCAGGTTTCGCAACCCTCGCCGGGCGTGACCACGTGCTTCAGGTCGTCGAGCGACGCACCGGACAGATCGGCACCGTCGGCCGCCGCGCCGCCGCAGCTTTCGCAAATGCGCCGCACCAGCCGCTGCGACACGACGCCGTTCAGCGCCTCGAGAAACGTCGACGGCTCGACGCCCATGTAGATGAAGCGGTCGATCACGCTGAAGCCGTCGTTCGCGTGGACCGTCGACAGCACGCGGTGGCCGGTGAGTGCCGATTGCACCGCGATCGACGCGGTCTCCTCGTCGCGGATCTCGCCGACCATCACCGTGTCCGGATCGTGCCGCAGGATCGCGCGCAGCCCGCGAGCGAAGGTGAGCCCCTTGCGCTCGTTGACGGGAATCTGCAGCACGCCCTTCAGTTCGTATTCGACCGGATCCTCGATCGTGATGATCTTGTCGTCGCCGGTGTTGACTTCCGACAGCACCGCATACAGCGTCGTCGACTTGCCGCTGCCGGTCGGCCCCGTCACGAGCATCAGCCCGTACGGCCGGTGCGCGAGCGCGCGCACGCGCCGGGCCGTCTGCGCGTCGAAGCCGAGCACGTCGAGGCTCACGCTGTCGCCGCGCTGCGACTTGTCGAGCACGCGCATCACCGCGTTCTCGCCATAGGTGCCGGGAATGATGGACACGCGGAAATCGATCTCGCGGCCCTGCATCACGACCTTGAAACGGCCGTCCTGCGGCACGCGCTTTTCCGCGATGTCGAGCGCCGCGAGCACCTTGAGACGCGACAGCGTCTGCGCGGCCGTCTCGAGCCCCGGGATGTGACGGATCGACTGCAGCACACCGTCGATCCGGTAGCGGATCGCCAGGCCGTCGAGTACCGCTTCGAGGTGGATGTCGCTCGCGCGACTCTGCAGCGCGTCGTAGAGGGTCGTATTGACGAGCCGGATGACCGGGCTTTCGTCCTTCGCGATGCTCGCGAGCGAGATCGACTCGATCGCCTGCGCGAGCGAATCGCCCTGCGCATCGATCGTCACGTCGTCCATCAGACGCTCGTTCGACTCGACGTCGCCGAGCAGCCGCTCGACCTCGCCCGGCACGCTCATCGCCATCTGCACCGGCTGCGCACCGAAGCGCGCGAGCAGTTCGTCGCGCACCTGGCGCGCGAACGGATCGGCCAGGACGACGCAGGCCGCACCGTCGCGCTCGATCGGCAGCACGCGCCAGGTCAGCGCATCGTGCAGCGGCAGCAGGTCGAAGCGCGTCGGCGCCGCCTGCAGCGTCTGCGCGTCGACCGCGTCGACGCCGAGGCAGGCCGCCACTTCGGCCAGCACCGATACGTCGCCGCTCAGCAGGCCGTCGACGTATTGCGCGAAGCCAACGCCGGATGCCTCCGATTCCGACTGCCAGCGTTGAGCGATGTGTTCCGTTTTCATTCAGTTTTCTCCTGTTGGTCAGCGGGTTCGCGAGAGCCGGGTCGGCCCGGATCGCTATCCGACGCTGCCGGCCAATTCGAAGATCGGCATGTAGAGCAGCAGGACCACCGCGCCCACCGTCGCGCCCACCGCCAGCATCAGCACCGGTTCGAAGACCTTGCTGAGCATCTCGATCGCGCGGTCGAGCGCGCCGTCATGAAACTGCGCGATGTGTTCGCACATCCCGCCCAGGTCGCCGCTCTGTTCGCCGACGCGCAACAACCGTTCGGCAACCGACGTCGTCAGCGCATGCGCGGCGAGCACCGCGGCGACCGGACGCCCTGCGCGCATGTCGGTGAGCGCCGCCGCCAGCCGCCCGCGGAAATGCTCGGGCAACACCTTGCCGGACAGCTCCAGCGCGACGATCACCGGCGTGCCGCCCGCGATCAGCAGGCCGACGGTCCGGTAGAACCGCGTGAGTGCGAACAACGCGCAGATGTCGCGCACTTTCGGCGCGCGCCACATCAGCCGCTGCGCGGCGCGCTTGACGGCCGCCGAGCGCACCGCCAGCCCCGCGCCCACGAACGACGCCACGACCGCCAGCCCGACCGCCATGCCGTTCTCGCGCAGCAGGGTCGCCCACCAGAGCATCGCCTGCGCGGTCGCCGGCAGCGTGGCCAGCGACTCGAACACCACCGCGAAGCGCGGAATCACGAAGAACGCCATGAACAGCAGGATCGCGATACCCACGCCGATCACGACGACCGGATAGATCAGCGCGCCGGTGACGCGCTTGCGAACCTGTTCGATTCGCACTTCGTACTGTTGGTAGCGCTTCAGCACGACCGGCAACTGGCCGCTGCCCTCCGACGATTCGATCGTCGCGACCAGCAGCGGCGGAAAGATCGCCGGTTGCTGCGCCAGCGCCTTCGACAACGGCTGCCCTTCGACCATCACCGCGAGAATCCGGTCGATCACGTGTTTCGCGTCCTTTCCCGAATCCGCCTTGTCGCGCAGCGCTTCGAGCGCCTCGATCAGCACGAGGCCCGCATCGAGCAGCGTCGATAACTCCTGCAGGAACAGCGTCAGCGCAAACTTCGGCGCCGCGCGGCGGCGCCCGAAGCCCGCCTCGCGCCGGATCTCGACCACGACCCGGCCCTGTGCCGCGAGCCGCGCACGCACCTCCGCCTCGCTCGCCCCTTCGGCCGTCTGCTGCGAGACCTTGCCGTCGGCAAGCACCCGTACCCGGAACGTGTTCATCGCGACGGCCTCCGCCATTCGTCGAGTTTCGCGAAGCTCGCCTCACGATCGCTCGTCAGCACCCGGTATTCCTTCCAGACCTTGGTCGCGTAGGCCTTGCGGGCCGGCTCGCGCTTCGGCGAAGACCCGGCGTTGTACGCGCCGACCGCGTTCCAGGTATAGCCGTGCCGATCGATGAAATCGGCGAGGATCGATGCGCCGGTGGCGATCGACGTGCACGGCTCGTCGATCAGCCGCTTGTGCGTCACGCCGACCTTGACAAGACGCGGCAGATGCGTGCTGTTGATCTGCATGAGCCCGATGTCGTAGGTGCCGTTCCGGTTCCAGTTCATCGCGCGCGGATTCATCGACGATTCCACTTTCGCGATCGCGACGAGCAGCAGCGGATCGATGCCATGCTGCTCGCCTGCCCAGGTCCAGCAATCCCTGGCCGCGACGCCGGAGGTGCCGGCGGCGAACAGCGCCACCGCGGCCACCCAGCGACGCAGGCCCTTACATGCCGTAGACGAGGTCTGCATCGAGACCACTCCCGCCAACCCGACCGTCGCGCCCGAGCGATACGATCTCCGCTTCGCCGTCGCGGCCCGGCACGTTCCACTGGTACACGCGGCCCCAGCCGTCCTTCGGCACGGCCTTCGCGAGATACGGGCCGTTCCAGCCGTCGGTGCCCTGCGGCGCCGCGACCAGTGCGTCGAGCCCTTCGTCAGCCGTCGGATAGCGGCCCATGTCGAGCCGGAATTGCGAGACCGCGTCGCCCAGCGTCTTCATCTGCGCTTCCGTCGACTTGACCTTCGCCTTGTCGACCTGCGAGAAGAGCTTCGGTCCGACATAGCCGGCCAGCAGCGCGATGATCAGCAGCACGACCAGCAGCTCCAGCAGGGTGAAGCCCTTCTGGCCCCGTCGTTTCGTCCATTTCAGATAGTTCGGTTTCACGTCGTATGCCCTCGGTAGAGATCCCGGCGCGGCATCGCGGCCGGAGGCCGTCGTGTCGCAGACGGCAGGTGAATCGCGCTTTCGCTGATGCGTATTCGATTGAAGGAAAGCGCCGATCGATGACGTCATTTTCCCGGGGGGCGCCCTGCGCCACCACCTTCCTCAACGAAATATCAATAAGGTTTTCAAGGTGCGGGCCGGTACGCTCCGACCCGAAAAAAAAGCCGCACGCATTGCTGCGTGCGGCTCGTCTCAATGCCCTTTCAGGTCGTTACTTGGCGCAGGCGCCCAGGTCCTTCCACACCTTGCCGGTGTGGTCCGCACCCGTCGAGGCCGGGCTGCCCGGAACCTCGTTCTGCGTCCACCAGCGCGCCTCGTACGTGCGGCCGTTGTGCTGCACCTTCGCGCCGCCCGTGTAGGCCGTGCCCTGCTTCCATTCGGCCTGGCATTGCGCGCCTTCACCGCCGCCCGCGTCGCCGGTCAGCTTGAACGTGGTGGTTTCCTGCTTCAGCGTGCCGCCTTCGATCTGCGACGTTGCCACGGCCGTGTGCTGGCCGGCCTTCGCGTTCGCGATGTCGACGCTCACGTCGCCCTGCATGCGCATCGTCGACGACTTCGAGCCGACCAGCGAATTCGACGCGTCATAGACCTTCACGTTGACGTTCGTGTCCTTCGCGTGATTGAACTTCAGGAAGAACTTCGCGGTCGCCTTGCCGTTCTGGATCTTGAATTCACCGTTGTTCGAGATGCTGAAGCCTTCGTCGAGCCCGCTTTCCGGCTGGTGATCGATCGTCGTCTCGGTGCGCACGATGCCGCTGCCCTTCTTCGAGAACACGTCGTTCTTGCCGAGCGACGGCTCGATGCGACCGTCGCGCTCGACGCCGGCCATCAGGTTCGCCGACTGCACGCGGTTGATTTCCTTCGCGAGCAGCATCGGCCACATGTTGCGTTCGCCCTGCTGCGCGGAGCCGATCGTCACCGTGGTCTTCATCGACGGCACTTCGCCGCTCGACTTGAACACGCGGTTCGTGACCTTGTCGCCGGCCTTCAGGTCCATGATCGGCGCGATGCTGCCGACGTTCGACCACGAGGGCTTGCCCGGATCGGTCGCGCCGCCGTCGTCGGTGATGTTCAGGTCGGCGACGTTGTAGAACATGCCGGCCGTATCGCCGACGTGCCACGTCGTCAGCATCACGTGATGGCCCTTCTTGTCCGCCGGAATCGTGCAGTTGTGCGGGCCGATCTCGTCGGCTTTCTTCATCCCGCCGTCGACCGTGCAGAACGGGTTCAGGTCGAACTGGTCGCGCGTGAGCTTCTCGTTCGGATTCCAGCCCTGCTTCGTCAGGTAGTACTTGAATTCCTTCGTCACGTGCGCCGCGGTGAACGTCCACTTGAACTTCTGCGCGCCCGGCTTGATGCTGGTCTGCTTCCAGCGATCGACCGACTGCTCGTTGAGTTCGCTGAACTGCGTCACGCCGCCGCTCGCGATTTCGCCGTCTTTCGGGCCGGCTGCCGGGAAGCCTTGTTTGCCTTCGATACTTTGCGGCTCATAGGCGACCGAGCCGCAGTTGAAGTTTTCGATCTTCCCCGCCTTCGCGCTGCACAGCAGGCCGCGCGACGGCGGCTCGGACAGGTAGCCATGCGCGAATGCGGCCTGGGCGAAGAACATCGACGCGCAGGCAACGAGCGGCGACAGGGTAAAGAGGGTCTTTTTCGCAGTTCGGGTTCTCATCTGATTTCGTTTGGTTGAAAGTGGGTCAGGGTTGGCTTCGTTCGACGGATCGCGTTCGAACGTCTCGAATGGCGTGACGCATGTTCTGCTGACGAAACGCTGAGTGAAGTATCGGCAAGCGTCTTTCGATCGCGAATCTTCCTCAACGATCTCTAAACGATTCCGTGCCGAGTCATCCGCAGTCCTGACATAGGCATGTCCCGCGTTGACCTGCCCGCGTTTAGATTGCATTGAGATTCGTTGCCGCCCCGCCCTCCACGAAGAAAAATGCGCTGGCATTCGCGACACTTTTTTCAACACCAGGATGGATGGCTATCAAATTGAATTCGAAGAAACCGACTCTTGATCTCGTGGTTCGACGCCGCTCGCTGCGCCGCACGCACATCGCCTATGCGGCACTCGCCGCGGCCAGCGCACTCAGCTTTGCCAACGCCGCGTTCGCCGCCCCCGGCAAACCCAGCCTGAAACAGTACGAAATCACCTCGCAGCCGCACGGCTTCGTCGAAATCGACATGCAGAAGGCAGGCGTCGCGCCGTACAAGGACATCGTCAAGCTGAACAAGAAGGTCGACGTGCCGCTGCCGTTCGACATCTGGAGCAACGGCACCGCGGTGAAGGCGGTCGCGCTGGTCGACGGCGTCGTCGACGCCACGTCCGAAGTGAAGATGACGCCCGGCGGCACGCAGAGCGGCCAGGTGGTCGCGAACGTGAAGACGCCCGGCGTGAAGAAGATGCAGGTGCGCGTGATCGACGCGAACGGCGCGGCGACCGACAGCGCACCGCTCGACGTGGTCGTGTTCGACACGATTCCGGAGCTCGCCGACGATCTGCCGAACAACGCGAGCAAGAACCACAAGCCGTACGCGAACACGTCCGGCTCGGTGGTCGGCACGTACTTCGCGACCTGGTCGATCTACGACCGCAAGTTCAACGTCGACAACGTGCCGGTCGAGAACCTCACGCACATGCTGTACGGCTTCATCCCGATCTGCGGCGGCGCGGACGTGAACGCCTCGCTCGCGAAGGACCTGCCAGGCTCGTTCAACACGCTTCAGCAGAGCTGCAAGGGCCTGCCCGACTTCAGCGTCGCGATCCACGACACCTACGGTGAAATGGCCAAGGCATTGCCGGGCCAGACCGCGAACTCGAAGCTCAAGGGCGTGCTCGGCCAGATGATGGCCGCGAAGAAACGCAACCCGAACATGAAGATCCTGCCGTCGATCGGCGGCTGGACGCTGTCCGATCCGTTCTTCAAGTTGCATGACCCGGCGAAGCGCAAGGTGTTCGTCGACTCGACCGAGCAGCTGCTGCGCACGTGGAAGTTCTTCGACGGCGTCGACATCGACTGGGAATTCCCCGGCGGCAAGGGTGTGAACCCGTCGCTCGGCGATCCGGTGAAGGACGGCCCGCTGTACGTGACGCTGATGAAGGAACTGCGGCAGATGCTCGACAAGCTGTCGCAGGAAACCGGCCGGACGTACGAACTGACGTCGGCGATCGGCGCGGGCAAGGACAAGATCGACGTGGTGAACTACAAGGAAGCCACGAAGTACATGGACTACATCTTCGACATGACGTACGACTTCTACGGTGCGTTCAGCCTGAAGGAACTCGGCCACCAGACCGCGCTGTATGCACCGGGCTGGAAGCCGGACACCGCGTACACGACGCACAATTCGATCCAGGCGCTGCTCGCGCAGGGCGTCGATCCGAAGAAGCTCGTGGTCGGCGCGGCGGCCTATGCCCGCGGCTGGACCGGCGTACACGGCTATGCCGACGGCAATCCGTTCACCGGCACGGCGACGGGTGCGCACAAGGGCCAGTGGGAGCCGGGCATCCTCGACTACAAGAAGCTCAAGGCGGAGATGATCGGGCCGAACAACGCCGGCATCAACGGCTACGAGTACCACTACGACCAGACGGCCGAAGCACCGTACGTATTCAACAAGAGCACCGGCGAACTCCTCACCTTCGACGACGAGCGCTCCGTTCTCGCGAAGGGCGACTACGTGCGCGCCCACCAGCTGGGCGGCCTGTTCTCGTGGGAAATCGACTCGGACAACGGCGACATCCTGAATGCGATGCACAAGGGCCTCGGCCACGGCAATGAAGGCGGCGGCGCGGAAAACCATCCGCCGATCGCGAACGCCGGTGCCGCCATGACCGTCACCGGTCCGGCGACGGTCACGCTCGACGCATCGAAGTCGCGCGATCCGGACGGCGACAAGCTGACCTACAAGTGGGACCAGGTCGCCGGCGCGCCGCTGCAGCTCGCCAACGCGACGAGCGCGAAGGCAAGCGTCGACATTCCGTCGGTCAAGCAGGACACGAAGTACACGTTCCGCGTGACGGTCACCGATCCGGCCGGCCTGAAGGACAGCGCGCAAGTCGTCGTGACCGCCAAGGCCGACACGGCCGTGGAACCGCCGCCGGCGGAAAACCGCCCGCCGATCGCGCAAGTCGGCGGCCCGGCAACGGCTGAAGCCGGCCAGGCTGTCGTGCTGTCGGCAGAGAAATCGACCGATCCGGACGGCGACAAGCTGAGCTTCAAGTGGAACGTCCCGACCGGCATCCAGGCGACGCCGGCCGGCGCGAAGCTGAACTTCACCGCACCCACGCTCGCGAAGGACCAGTCGTTCACGTTCTCGGTCACGGTCAGCGACGGCAAGCTGTCGAGCACCGCGAAGCACACCGTGCTCGTGAAGGCCAAGGATGCGGGCGGCGGTAACGGCGGCGAAGGCGGCGGCAACGGTGGCAACGGTGGCGGCGAAGGCGGCAAGTACCCGGCGTACAAGGCCGGTACGCAGTACAACGCCGGCGACATCGTGTCGAACCTCGGCAAGCTTTACCAGTGCAAGCCGTTCCCGAACAGCGGCTGGTGCTCGGGCGCGCCGACCGCGTATGAGCCGGGCAAGGGCTTCGCGTGGAACGACGCGTGGACGCTCTACGGCAACGACGGCGGCAGCGGCGGCGGTAACGGCGGCGGCAATGGCGGTAACGGCGGCGAAGGCGGCGGCGGCGAAAGCGGCGGCGGTAACGGCGGTAACGGCGGCGGCGAAGGTGGCGGCAGCGGTGGCAACCACCCGCAGTACAAGGAAGGCACGAAGTACAACGCGGGCGACATCGTTTCCAACAACGGCAAGCTGTTCCGTTGCAAGCCGTTCCCGTACACCAACTGGTGCTCGATGGCAGCCTGGGCCTACGAGCCGGGCAAGGGCACCGCGTGGGACCAGGCATGGGAGGAACACAAGGAGTAATGCCCGGTCCGGCCGGCGGCGCCAGCGCGGCGCCCCGGTCAATCCGAACCTGCGTCTCCGGGCGCACAACGGCTGATGCCGATATCGCCCTCGCCTCGCGCGAGGGCGTTTTCGTTTGGGTGTCGGTTGGCGGATGGGCATCCGCAACGCTGCGGACGGGACGGTTGGGAAGGTGCGGGCGATGCGCAAGGAATACGCGGACCGCAAACGCCAGGACCGGCGTCGCCCCGGTGTCATCGCGTCATGTCGATGGCGTCCTCGATCTTCCCGCTGCTTCGCGTCCGGGGTCGCGCCGCGCCTGCGGGATCGGAGTCCGGCTTGGCGGTGGGTCCGCGTCGGAAGACGACACGCGGCCCCCGCGCCTTCGTCTCTCGTGCCGACGTGGCAAGCCATCGCCGCACTGTCCGCTATCGCGCGTTCTCGGCGACGAGCCTCCATCCGCAAGTCTCGTCAGGTCGGCATCGCCCCGGGACGGCTCGATCGTCACGCAGTCCGAAGCGCCGACAGGCGCGCCGGTCTCGTCATCCGCCGTGTCGCGACACGCGCCAGGCCCGAACGCAAAAAAGCCGGGCCCTGTGCGATACAGGGTCCGGCTTTCCATCCATCCGGTTCAATCTCTACCCGACCTCGACGAAGCTGGCGGCCGCACTACCGTTGCGGCCCGGCGCAGCTCACGCGTCTTCGAGCGTTTCCGCAGCGGCTCTCGGCAAGCGCACGATGAAGCGGCTGCCCTGCCCCGGCGTCGACGTCACGTCGATCGAGCCGCCATGGCGCACGACCACGGCCTTCACGAACGGCAAGCCGAGGCCAACGCCGCGGCTGGCGTCGCGGTGCGAGCCGTCGACCTGAAAGAACGGCTCGAACAGGCGCGGCAGCGCGTCGGCGGGGATGCCGATCCCCTGATCCTGCACCGTCATCGTCACCTGCCGATCGTCGGCAGCGATCCACACGTCGACCACCGTACCCTCGTCCGAGTACTTGATCGCGTTGTCGAGCAGATTGGTCAGCGCACGCAGCAGCATGTCGCGATTGCCGGACACGAACACGTCGTCGCCCTCGTAATGCGGGCCTTCGACGCGGATCCGCTTCGCATTCGCGCTGTGCCACAGATGATCGACCGCCTCCGTCGCCAGATCGTTGGCGGACACGGCCACGTAGGCGCGGGTGTCGAGATGCTCGGCGCGCGACAGCTGCGTGAAATCCTGTGCAACGCGCAGGCTGTAGTCCACCAGCTTGTGCAGGTCCGTCAGGAAATCCTCGTCGGTCGCGCCGTCGGCGCCGTTGCGCTCCTCGAGCAGCGACAGCACGGTCGACAGCGGATTGCGCAGGTCGTGCGCCATGTGTCGCAGCGTCAGCCGGTCGCTTTCGACCGCGGCCTTGATGTTGTGGATATCGACGAAGCAGATCATGCTCGCCGTGGAACGATGCTGCTCGCCGTCGCCGAACGGCGTCACCATCATCATCTGCGTGCGCCCGTTCAGCGTCAGCTCCGCCGAGTGAATCTTGCCGCTCGCCTTCGCGATCTGCACTTCGTCGTGCGCGATCGACAGCACGTGCCGGACGGCCGCGTCGCGGTCACCGTCGGTGTCGAACGTCTCCAGCATCGCGCGGCCACCCGCATTGCACAGCAGCAGCCGGCCGTGCTGTTCGACGAAGATCGGATACGGCAACGTCTCGATCATGTCGACGTAGGCCGTCTGCCAGGCGCGAATATGCTGCATCGCGATCTCGACTTCGTCCGCGCTCGGCAGCTCGGTATCGGCGCCCGCCGCGTGCGGCACGCCGGCGAACGCATGCTTGCCGGCCAGCCGGTGCAGCAGCCCGTATTCCTTCAGCATGAACGTCCGCAGGCTGCCGGCACGCCGCCAGCCGCAGAACGCGAAAATCAGCGCGCACACGGCAAACATCGGCCCGAGCGGCATCCAGTACGACCAATGCACCAGCAGCACCAGCGAGACGGAGACGAACGCGGCCATCCACGCGATCGCGACTGCGTACATGCGCCAGCCCGGCACCAGCATGCAGATCAGCAGCATCCCCGTCGCGACCGCGACGCTGACGCCAACCTGGATCGCCGCCGGCTCGCGCCGCAGAATGCGGCCATCGAGCAGCGCCTGCGTCACCAGTGCATCGACCTCGACGCGCCGCAGCCGCCCCCCTTCCGACGTCGACAGGTCGTACACGCCGGAAAGGTCCGACATCGCGTCGCCGATGAAGACGATGCGACCGCGCCACACCGACTCGGGAATGCGCCCTTTCAGCACGTCGACGTATGAATAGCGATCGAGGTCGAAGCGCGCAGGCAGGAACAGCGCGAGCGAACCGGTCTCGACATGCCCCAGATTCGACACGTGGTCCTGCACCTGGTGACGCACGTCGCCGGCCGGCAGCGACGCGCCCGCCACGCGAATCGCCTCCAGCGCCACGTGCGGCAGTTCCGCCTCCGCGTTGTCCGCGTGAATATAAGGCACGATGCCCTGCACCAGATGGTCGCTGCCCAGCATCACGCTGCGCTGGCCGATGGCCGCGGCCGCGGCGCGCAACCGTGACTCGGGCAACAGCACGGTGTCGGCACGCGTGGCCTCCTGCGAGACGTGGGCAGGCAGCACGACGTGCCCTTGCCGCGCGATCGCGCCCGCCAGCGCCTGATCGCCGGACGCCGCGCTGAACATCGTCATGTCGAGCACGACACTCGCGGCAGCACCCAGCCGATCGAGCACCTGCGCATGGGACGTGCGCGCGTAGCTTTCGCCGCTGCCGAGTTCGGCAATCGTCTTCTTGTCGATCGAGATGACGACGACCTCGTCACGATCCCCGTGATCGACGCCGGTCACCACCAGGTTCCAGTACAAACGGTCGAGCGGCGACAGCAACGCCTCGGCGGTCGGCGTGCAGCTGAGCACCGCCAGCAACACCGCGCCGGCCGTGAGCGGCCATACGGCAGGTCGAACGGATGTTGCAGTTTTCAAGACTCGATTGAGCCAGTCAGGCATGGTTTGGTCCACGTTTTTGTTTTGTTCGCCCGAGTTCGTTGCAGCCGCGCACTTCCTGCATGGTTGCGGCCTTGGCCACATTTTTCGTCGCGCTCGCGATCCCGCCACGCAACTCTCGCTCAGGCGGCCCCGGGTCCCTCAACAGGCAACCGCACGGCATGCTGCCGCGGGTTCCAATGTCGCCATGTTGCCGGAACTATCTCGATTTTTATTAGGCACCGGGTCCAATTAGACCTTGTCCCATATGGTTTCTATTTCGTTTCGGACTTGTCTTAATTTTTGCCATCCGGACGGTCGTCAGGACGCGTCGATACCGTGCCGGTGCGCGCCGTTCGGAACCTTCGATCCCGGGTGAGTTCGTGCAGACAATGCGGTTGTTCGCCCCAGGTTGTTCACCCGTGAAGCGATCCTGCCAAACTTTGATGAACGGCGGGAAATTTCGCACCACGTTTTTCCCGACCGAATGGTTTGCCGACGCGCGTCGAGACGAAGCCGGCGTCGGGCTGAATTTTCGCAGCGGGACTGGCCGGCGCCGGCCAGTGTGTGGCGGACCGTTCGACGTGAACACTTTTCATCGCTTTCGATGAAATTGTGTTGACAGCCTCTTCGGACACGCTATAATTGCGTTCTTTCGCGATGCAGCAACAAGCGAAACGTGCCCAGGTGGCGGAATTGGTAGACGCACTAGGTTCAGGTCCTAGCGGTGGCAACATCGTGGAGGTTCGAGTCCTCTCCTGGGCACCATCTGTTTTATAAAAAGGTCGGCTTCTAGCCGGCCTTTTTTCATTTCCGGGCGCGAAAATACGCGCCAATCGCAAAATGGCGTCGTCGCACATGCAAGTGGCGCGCATGCCTGCCTCACCCTCCTTCCCCCGACCGAACAGCGTGCTCAATTATTTTCGTTCGCGACCTGAAATTGTGTTGACAGCCTCTTCGGACACGCTATAATTGCGTTCTTTCGCGATGCAGCAACAAGCGAAACGTGCCCAGGTGGCGGAATTGGTAGACGCACTAGGTTCAGGTCCTAGCGGTGGCAAC
>NZ_JAIZRT010000010.1:0-333842 GCF_020420065.1 Burkholderia sp. AU31624 | reverse complement strand
ACCGTGAAACGACTCTACGCCGATGATAGTGCGGATTCCCGTGTGAAAGTAGGTAATCGTCAGGCTCCCTAAGCCAGAAACCCCCGCCCGAAAGGCGGGGGTTTTTGCATTTCAGCGGCGGAAATGCACGGGGGCGCGGAGTGGTAGCCTGGCTGGAGTTTCCCCATCGCCTGTCCAAGTAGAAGCGCTCGCCGCTCCCGGCACGCCAATCAGCCAGTATCATCCGCGATCCCTTGGCCTATTGCTGCTATCTCCGATCAAGGCTGCAATTTCTCTCTCCCGCACCTCGGGCAGCACACTCGTAGGTGATTAGCTTGCCAAAGTCGACAACGAGCGTCGGGTCGCCATGCAAATACGCCGGGACGACGCACCGAACCACCGAAACTGAACCGATTCCCCCATCGCGTTTCGGCCAAATACCTCAGACACCGTACGAAATGAACGCTTTATTCGGCGTGTCCACGTAAAATTTGCGAATCCCCATCTCTGCACACAAAACGATGAACGCCGCCATTCAGGTAGCTAGGGCCGTTTGCCCGCATGATTGTCCGGACACGTGCGCAATGCGTGTGACTGTCGAAAACGGCAAGGCGATCAAGGTCACGGGCGATCCCGACCATCCGCCGACACAAGGCGTGTTGTGTACGAAAGTCAGCCGATACGCCGATCGCGTTCATCACCCCGACCGCCTCACCGTCCCGCTCAAGCGCGTCGGCGCCAAAGGGGAAGGGCATTTCGTACCCATCAGCTGGGACGAGGCGTTCGATGAGATCGGCCGTCGTCTCGGTGAAATCGCGGCGCGCGCGCCGGAAGCGATCATGCCGTACAGCTACGCAGGGACGATGGGGCTCGTGCAGGGGGAGGGCATCGCCCAGCGATTCTTCCACAAGCTCGGCGCCTCGCGGCTCGAACGCACGATCTGCGCGGCGGCCGGTGCAGCGGGGTTACGTTACACCTATGGCGGCAGTCTCGGCATGCACCTCGAGCATTTCGAGGAAAGCGAGCTGATTCTGATTTGGGGAGCAAACCCGATCGCGTCGAGCCTGCACTTCTGGACGCGCGCGCAGGAAGCGAAGCGCCGAGGCGCACGTCTTGTCGCCATCGATCCGTATCGTTCGCTGACAGCCGAGAAGTGTCATCAGCACATCGCGTTGAAGCCTGGTACCGACGGCGCGTTCGCACTCGGCATGATGCACGTGCTGATGACCGAAGACCTGCTCGATCACGATTACATCGCAAGCCATACGCTCGGCTTCGACGCGCTCAAGGAGCGGGCGATGTCCTATCCGCCGGAACGCGTTGCGCAGATCTGCGGGATCGACGCGTCGGAGCTGATCGACCTTGCACGTCGTTACGGTGCCACCCGCAAGGCATCGATCCGCCTCAACTACGGCATGCAGCGCGTTCGCGGCGGTGGCAACGCCGTACGCGCGATCGCAAGCCTGCCAGCGCTGACGGGCGCCTGGCGGGACCGCGCCGGCGGGCTGTTGCTCTCGTCGTCGGAATCCGCGCCGGTCAACCAGGCTGCGCTGCTTCGCCCGGATTTGATGCCGGGCTGGCCGCACAAACTGCCGCGCATCATTAACATGAACGCAATCGGCGACGCGCTACTGCATCCGGGCGATGCCACCTTCGGGCCGAAGGTCGAAGCGGTGATCGTATACAACTCGAATCCGGTGGCGGTCGCGCCGGATTCATCGAAGGTCGCGGCAGGGTTTGCGCGTGACGATCTGTTCACAGTTGTTCTCGAGCATTTCAAGACAGATACCGTCGATTTCGCCGATATTGTGTTGCCGGCTACCACCCAGCTCGAGCATCTGGACATCCACAAATCGTACGGTCACACCTACGTGATGGCGAACCTGCCGTCGATTCCTCCGGTGGGAGAGACACGGCCGAATACGGAGATCTTTCGTGGCATCGCGCGCAGCATGGGGCTCGACGAGCCGGCGCTTTATCACAGCGACGAAGAGGTCGCGCGCGCGGCGCTCCGCTGGGACGATCCGGTGCTCGATAGCGATTGGGACACGCTCAAGCGCGATGGCTGGTTGAAGCTCAAGCTGCCGGAGGCGCCGTTCGCGAACGGTGGTTTCCGCACGCCGTCCGGCAAGTGTGAGTTCTACAGCCCCCGACTCGAGCAGATGGGCGCGGATCCCGTGCCCGACTACCTGCCGCCATTCGAGTCGGCCGAGGCCGCGCCCGAGCTCGCCGCGCGCTATCCGCTCGCGATGATCTCGCCGCCGGCTCGCCACTTCCTGAACAGTACGTTCGTGAACGTCGACAGCCTGCGTCATACCGAAGGCGAGCCACATCTCGACATCCACCCGTCTGACGCCGACGCGCGCGGGATCGCGGAAGGTGACGTCGTTCGCATCTTCAACGACCGCGGATCGATGCAGGCGCTCGCGACAGTTACCGATCGCGCCCGCGCGGGGCTCGTCGTCGGGCTGTCGATCTGGTGGAAGAAGCTGTCGCCGGACGGCAGGAACGCGAACGAAGTGACGAGCCAGGCACTCACCGATCTCGGCAATTCGGCGACGTTCTACGACTGCCTTGTGGAAGTTGAGCGCATTTGATCGGATATCCCCGTATGATCAGACGAATTTCCATGGAAGTTCGAAGTGGACATCTAACCCTGTTGTCTCGGAACGAGCGAGCCGTTACGATGCGTTTTAGCACGACCATTCGAAAATCAGTGAGGAGACGCGCGGTATGGACAAAATTTGGCTGAAATCGTACCCACCCGGCGTTCCAGCCGAAATTGACGCGTCTCCTTATCCCTCTGTTCCCGACCTGCTCGACGAAAGCTTCCGGCAGTATCGCGACCGCACGGCATTCGTCTGCATGGGCAAGGGCATCACGTACGGCGAACTCGACAAGCTGTCGCGCCAGTTCGGCGCATGGCTGCAATCGCGCGGGCTTGCGCGCGGGGCGCGCGTCGCGATCATGATGCCGAACGTGCTGCAATACCCCGTGGCGATCGCCGCGGTACTGCGCGCGGGCTACACCGTCGTCAACGTCAACCCGCTCTATACGCCGCGCGAGCTCGAGCATCAACTGAAAGACAGCGGTGCGGAGGCGATCGTCATCCTCGAGAATTTTGCATCGACGCTGCAGGCCGTCATCGCGAATACGAGCGTCAAGCACGTCGTCGTCGCTTCGATGGGCGATCTGCTGGGCATCAAGGGATGGCTCGTCAACTACGTCGTGCGCAACGTGAAAAAGATGGTGCCTGCCTGGCAGCTGCCGTCGTTCACGCGCTTCAAGGCCGCGCTGTCGGAAGGTGCGCGCCAGGCATTCAAGGCGCAGAAGATCGGCCCCGATGACGTCGCGTTCCTGCAATACACGGGCGGTACGACCGGCGTGGCGAAGGGGGCGACGCTGCTGCACCGGAACATCGTGTCGAACGTGCTGCAGGCGGGCGCCTGGCATCATCCGGCTCACGAGAAGTTCCCGGACGTGAAACAGTTCGTGACCGTTGTCGCGCTGCCGCTGTATCACGTGTTCGCGCTGACCGTCTGCGGCTTCCTGACGATGCGTACCGGTGGCATGGGCATCCTGATCCCGAATCCGCGCGACATCGCCGGCATGATCAAGGAGCTGAAGGGCTACCAGATCTCGACGATCCCGGCGGTCAACACGCTGTACAACGCACTGCTGAACCACCCGGAATTCAATCAGCTCGACCTGTCGAAGCTCGTGATCGCCAACGGCGGCGGCATGGCGATCCAGGAAGGTGTCGCGAAACGCTGGTATGAAAAGACCCATACCGCGATTATCGAAGGTTACGGGCTGTCTGAAACGTCGCCGGTGGCGACCTGCAACCCCGTGACGGCGACCGAGTACAGCGGGACGATCGGCTTGCCGCTGCCGTCGACCGAGGTGGCGATTCGCGACGACGCGGGCAACGACGTCGCGCTCGGCGAACCGGGCGAGATCTGCATCCGCGGCCCGCAGGTGATGGCCGGTTACTGGAACCGGCCGGACGAGACCGCGAAGGTCATGTTCGCGGACGGCTTCTTCAAGACGGGCGACGTCGGCGTGATGGACGCGCGAGGTTACGTGAAGATCGTCGACCGGAAGAAGGACATGATCCTCGTGTCGGGCTTCAACGTGTACCCGAACGAAGTCGAGGACGTGGTGGCGTCGCATCCGGGCGTGTTCGAGGTGGCGGCGGTCGGGGTACCCGACGAGCATTCCGGCGAAGCCGTGAAGCTGTTCGTCGTGAAGAAGGATCCGGCGCTCACCGACAAGGACATCCTCGCTTACTGCAAGGAGCGGCTCACCGGCTACAAGCGGCCGAAGCTGGTCGAGTTCCGTACGGAGCTGCCGAAAACGAACGTCGGCAAGATCCTGCGGCGCGAACTGCGTGACGGACGCGCGTAACGGCGGCCGATCGGAACGAAAAAACCCGGCCTGTGCCGGGTTTTTTGTTTGCGACCGGAAGAGGCTGTTTCCGCGCGAGGCGGCTTCTGGGGGAGGTGTTCGATACGGCGGTAATGCGCTACGACGCGGCAAGGACGGCACGGTGCCTCCTCGACGAGCGCATCGTAGTCGATACGATTCGCTGCGCTCCGGCTTCGCGGCTGCACCGACCGGAAAAGAAAAAGGCGCCCGAAGGCGCCTTCAATATGCTGCGGCTTGTCAGGCAAGCTGATTAGAACTTGTGACGGATACCGACGCGTGCTGCGACCTGGTTGCTGGTGCTCGAACCTGCGAGACCGTTGATCGCTGCGGTTGCCTGGATCACGTTGCCGTTCGCGTCGAGCACGTTGCCCGATGCGTGCTGGTACACGCCGATCGCGTAGACGTCGGTGCGCTTCGACAGGAAGTAGTCGACACCCAGCGAGCCCTGGTGGTACTTGGCTGCCGAGCTGCCGTTGATCTTGCTGCCTTGCGTGTAGTCGTACGCTGCGCCGAGAATCAACGCCGGGGTCAGCTGATACTTGAAGTTGAGTTCGCCGTTGTTGAACGTCGCGGACTGGTTCACGAACGGGCCTGCCGAGAAGCCCTTGAACTTCGTGTTCGAGTACGTTGCACCGATCGTCGCTGCGCCGAACGTGTAGGCGCCGCCGGCACCGATGACCTGGTACGCGTTCGCGTTGTTCGCGTACGCGCCGTAGATCGGCGACGAGACCGACGAAGACGCCGAGCCGTTGTTGAACATGCCGCCGAACTGGTTCGGCGTGCGTGCGTTCAAGTAGCCGACGCCCAAGACCAGCGGGCCGTTGTTGTAGCCTGCGCCGAGCGACCAGACCTGGTTCTTCGAGAACTGGCCTGCCTGACCGCCGAAGCTGTACAAGCCGCCGAACGAGAAGCCGCCGTAGGTCTGGCTCGTGAACTTGACTGCGTTGTTCACGCGATACGCGTTGTTGAAGTTGTCGAGGTCACCCGGGTGAGCAGCGATGTAGCCACCCCATTGGTCGCCTGCCTCGAGCGGGCCGACGAAGTCGACGACGGAGTCGTATTGACGACCCAGCGTGACCGTACCGTACTGGCTCGACAGGCCGACGTAAGCCTGACGACCGAACATCAGGCCGCCCTGACCGAGCTTGCCGCTGTTCACGTCGAAACCGTTTTCGAGGGTGAAGATCGCCTTCAGGCCGCCACCGAGGTCTTCGGTGCCGCGCAGGCCGAAGCGGCTGCCTTGCATCACGCCGCTGGCCATGCTGTACAGGTGCTTGCCGCCCGCGTTGTTGTTGAAGAGCAGGCCTTCATCGATGATGCCGTAAAGCGTCACGCTGCTTTGCGCATGGGCAGCGCCAGCAAACGCGCCCAGCGCGACGAGCGCGAGAAGCGACTTTTTCATTAACGGATCTCCAAAATTCACTGAATTTTTTCTGGCGGGGCGGATAGTTATGTTCTGTTGACGGGCCCCATCAACTTCGCAAGAAGTCGCACGTAATGTAGCAAAACCGTTTTTTGCCACAAAGCGAAATGCCGCAGCTCAAGGTCGCCATGTTTCCTTTATGCAACAATGGTTAAAATCACGGGTTAACCGCAATTTCCGCTGAATAATCAAGTCGGTTACGCAGCGGACTCGTGCCCTTGCCGCTCGCGGCAGCACCTGCAGCCAGGAGAACAGGATGGTGTTGGATGAACTGATCAGCGAATTCGATCGCGGCCTGCGATCGCTGACCGGCATTAGCCGGATGAGCCGGCCGGTGCCCGCGCCGGCGGAGGCGCCGACCGTCGAGCTGACGCCTGCGGAGCGTACGCATGCCGCCGGGCTGATGCGCGTGAACCACGTCGGCGAGGTCTGCGCGCAGGCGCTGTACCAGGCGCAGAAACTCACCGCGCGCACGGCGTCGGCGAAGGCGATGTTCGAGGAGGCCGCACGCGAGGAGGAGGATCACCTCGCGTGGACCGCGCATCGCCTGAAAGAACTCGACTCGCGCCCGAGCCTGCTGAACCCGCTCTGGTATGCGGGTTCGCTCGCAATCGGCGTGGCGGCCGGCGCGCTCGGCGACAAGGTCAGCCTCGGCTTCATGGCCGAGACCGAACGGCAGGTCGAGAGCCATCTCGAAGGCCACATGTCCGAGTTGCCGGCGGCCGATACCGCGTCGCGCGCGATCGTCGACCAGATGCGTATCGACGAGGTGAAGCACGGCAAGGCCGCGGCCGACGCAGGCGGGATCGAGCTGCCGCTGCCCGCGCGGATGCTGATGCGCGCCGCGTCGAAAGTCATGACGAGCACTGCGTACTATCTGTGAGATTCCCACCGGGGCGATGCGTGACGTCGCCCCGGTTCCCCGCCGCTGATACCGCCCGTTTATTCCTCGTTTTCCCGCCCCCGAAAGCCCCGTCCGCACACCCGTCTGGCCTGTCTTTCTCACGTATCACCTTCACAAGTTGCACTAGCTCATTCATTTATAACGGTTTTTGGAATGAGGGGGCGCATGAGCATGTGCGCGTAAGTCCTTGTTCTAACTAACAAAATTCGTCAAAAAAGCGGGCCGCTCCCTTGACCGTGCCACACCCTTCCTCTAAAGTGGGAGACAGTGTGAGAAAGTGTATTTTTGTGTGATTTGGCGGGCTATTCCGGCTAAATTCTCAGCATGTAGCGGGTGCTTCGGTGCCCTGAACGGGAGAGCGGAAAGTGTTCCAAGGGGCGTCGGCGCTGACGCTCGATGCGAAAGGGCGGATGTCGGTGCCGGCTCGCTATCGCGAAGCGCTGCAAGGACAGGCAGAAGGACGGGTGACTGTGACCAAGCACCCGGACGGCTGCCTGTTGCTGTTTCCGCGCCCCGAATGGGAGGTATTCCGCGCCAAGATCGCCGCGCTGCCGATGGACGCGCACTGGTGGCGGCGCATTTTTCTCGGCAATGCGATGGATGTCGATCTCGACAGCGCGGGCCGGATTCTCGTATCGCCCGAGCTGCGCATGGCAGCCGGACTGGAAAAGGAAGTCATGTTGTTGGGAATGGGTAGTCACTTCGAGCTGTGGGATTCGCAAACCTACAACGCGAAGGAGCAGGCAGCGATGGCGCAGGGCATGCCCGACGCGCTGAAGAATTTCACGTTCTGATTGCGGTGACGGAGACGCCCGCGATGGGAAACGAATTGCAGCATCGGACCGTGTTGTTGGACGAAGCGGTCGAATCGCTCGTGACGCGACCGGATGGCGTTTATGTCGACGGTACGTTCGGGCGCGGCGGCCATAGCCGCGCGGTGCTCGCGCGGCTGGCGCCGGGCGGGCGGCTGATCGCGTTCGACAAGGATCCGAGGGCGATCGAGACGGCGCAGGGTATCGAGGATGCGCGCTTCTCGATCGTGCATGACAGCTTTGCATCGATGCGTGACGCGCTTGCGGCGCGCGGCGTCGAGAAGGTGTCGGGGGTGTTGCTCGACCTGGGCGTGTCCTCGCCGCAGGTGGACGATCCGGCGCGCGGCTTCAGCTTCCGCGCCGATGGTCCGCTGGACATGCGGATGGATCCGACGCGCGGCGAGTCGGCGGCGGAATGGCTCGCACGGGCTTCGGTGCAGGAATTGACGGAGGTGATACGGGATTATGGGGAAGAACGGTTTGCTTTTCAGATTGCAAAGGCGCTTGTTGCTCGCCGGGCAGAGTCCGACCGTCTTGGGCCTCTCGACACCACGGGCGAGCTTGCCCAAATCGTGGGTCACGTCGTCAAAACCCGTGAGAAGGGCAAGGATCCGGCAACCCGCACCTTTCAGGCTATACGGATTCACGTCAATCAAGAGCTTGCGGACCTGCAAGTCGTACTAGACGCGGCATTGTCGTTGCTGGAGCAAGGGGGGCGGCTGGTGGTCATCAGCTTTCATTCACTCGAGGACCGGATCGTCAAGCGATTCATGCAGGCGCACGCGAGTGCGCCTGCGGTCGATCGTCGCCTGCCGATCCGCGCCGTCGACCTCCCGAGCCCGCCGCTCAAGATCATCAGCCGCCAGTTTCCGAATGAAGCGGAAGTCGCTGCGAATCCGCGCGCCCGCTCCGCCGTGATGCGCATTGCGGAGCGCGTCACGCCATGAGCCGCTTCAACATCTTCCTGCTGATCATCGTGATGGGTTGCGCGCTATCGGTCGTCAATTCGACGAACCAGCAGCGCCAGATCTTCATCCAGCTGCAGCGTGCGCAGTCGCAGGAGCGTCAGCTCCAGCAGGACTACGCGCAGCTTCAATATCAGCAGAGCGCGCTGTCGAAGACGTCGCGCATCGAGCAGCTCGCGAACGATTCGCTGAAGATGCAGCCGATCACGACCGGCCGCACGCAATACCTGACGCTGCCGCCCGGCGCCGCGAAGGCGATCGATGCGCCGATCCCGGCTTCGGCGGACACGGTCGGCAAGGGCAAGGGAGGCGCGCGATGAAGCCGTCCCAGAAGCGCCAGAACGTGAAGTTCTCGTCGAGCCCCGTGCTGGGCGTGCATCTGCCGATGTGGCGCTCGAAGCTCGTCGTGTTCCTGCTGTTCATGGCGTTCGTCGCGCTGGCCGCGCGCGCGTTCTGGATCCAGGGGCCCGGCAACGCGTTCTATCGGAAGCAGGGCGAAAGCCGCTACCAGCGCACGATCGATCTGCCGGCGACGCGCGGCAAGATTCTCGACCGTAACGGGCTCGTGCTCGCGACGAGCCTGCCCGTGCGCGCGATCTGGGCGATTCCCGACGCGGTGCCGGACGATCTCGATGCCGACAAGGTCAACCAGCTCGGCAAGCTCCTCGGCATGACGTCGAAGGAACTGCGCGTGAAGCTGTCGGAAGACAAGGGTTTCGTCTACGTCAAGCGCCAGGTGCCGATCGACGTCGCGGACAAGGTCGCCGCGCTCGACATTCCCGGCATCTATCAGCGCAACGAATACAAGCGCTTCTATCCTGAAGGCGAGATCACCGCTCACCTGATCGGCTTCACGAACGTCGAGGACGAAGGGCAGGAGGGCGTCGAGCTGGGTGACCAGAAGATGCTGTCCGGTACGTCTGGCATGCGTCGCGTGATCAAGGACCGGATGGGGCACATCGTCGAGGACGTCGCCGAGCAGATCCCGCCGCACAACGGCACCGACGTCGACCTGTCGATCGACAGCAAGATCCAGTACATCGCGTACGCGAACCTGAAGGCCGCCGTCGAGAAGTTCAAGGCGAAGGCCGGCGCGGCGATGGTCGTCGACGTGCGCACCGGCGAGGTGCTCGCGCTCGTCAACTACCCGACGTACAACCCGAACGACCGCTCGCGTATGACGGGCGAGCAGTTGCGCAACCGGATCATGACCGACGTGTTCGAGCCCGGCTCGATCATGAAGCCGTTTACGGTGTCGCTCGCGCTCGACCTGCACCGCGTGACGCCGAACACGCTCGTCGAGACGGGCAACGGGCATTTCGTGCTCGATGGCGCGCCGATCACCGACGACGCGGGTTTCGGCACGTTGACGGTCGGCGGCGTGATCCAGAAGTCGAGCAACATCGGCGCGACGAAGATCGCGATGACGATGCGGCCCGAGGAAATGTGGAATATGTATACGAGCATCGGCCTCGGCCAGGCGCCGAAGGTCGGGTTCCCGGGTGCAGTGGCCGGCCGCCTGCGTCCGTGGAAGAGCTGGCGCCGCATCGAGCAGGCGACGATGTCGTACGGCTACGGCCTGTCGGTGTCGCTGTTCCAGCTCGCGCGCGCCTACACGGCGATCGCGCATGACGGCGAACTGATGCCCGTGACCATTTTCAAGACCGACCCCAACCAGCCGGTCGTCGGCACGCAGGTGTTCAACCCGACCACCGCGCGCGAAGTGCGCGCGATGCTCGAGACGGTGGTGGCGCCGGGCGGCACGTCGCCGGATGCGGCCGTGCCGGGCTATCGCGTCGGCGGCAAGAGCGGTACCGCGTACAAGCATGAAGGGCACGGCTACACGCGCAAGTACCGCGCGTCGTTCGTCGGGATGGCGCCGATGCCGAATCCGCGCATCGTCGTCGCGGTATCGGTCGACGAGCCGACCGCCGGCAGCCACTTCGGCGGCCAGGTGTCCGGCCCCGTATTCTCGGCGATCGCCGGCGACACGATGCGTGCGCTGAACGTGCCGCCGAACATGCCGATCAAGCAGCTCGTCGTGTCTGACGATTCGCCGGCAGCACCTTCTGCGACGGGGCCGCAAAAGCTGCCCGCGGGTGGCGGTGCGAAGCATATGATCGTGTCCAGCACGACGCGTAATTCACCAGGAGTTGTTCGATGAGCGCCGCTCGCAGTTCCCATCCGGCGCATCAGCAGATCGCAGCCGCGCTTGCGTGGCTGCGTCAGCATGTGGCCCCCGCAGCGCAACTGCATGCCGACACGCGCAGCCTCGAGGCGGGCGACGTGTTTTTTGCGTATGCAGTCGACGGGGCCGACAACCGCGCATTCATTGCCGAAGCCGTCGCGCGCGGTGCGGCCGCCGTGCTGTATCAGCCGGAAGGGCTGGCCGCTGCGCCGGCGGTGCCTGTCGCACTGGCCGTGCCGGCGCTCGACCAGCTCGCCGGCGAGATCGCCAGCGGCTGGTACGGCGATCCGAGCGACAACCTGCTCGCGGTGGGGGTGACCGGCACGAACGGCAAGACCTCGTGCACGCAGTGGATTGCCACCGCGCTGACGGCGCTGCACCAGCCGTGCGCGGTGATCGGCACGCTTGGCACCGGGATGCCCGGCCAGCTGGTGCCGACCGGTTTCACGACCCCCGACGCACCGCAACTGCAGCGCAGCCTGGCGCAATTGTGCGACGCGGGCGCGAAGGCCGTGGCGATGGAGGTGTCGTCGCACGCGCTGCACCAGGGGCGCGTGAACGGTACGGCTTTCGACATCGCGGTGTTTACGAACCTCACGCAGGATCACCTCGACTATCACGGCACGTTCGACGCGTACGAAGCCGCGAAGGCGAAGCTGTTCGCATGGCGGGGCTTGCGCGCGGCGGTCGTCAACCGCGACGACGCAGCAGGTCGGCGCCTGCTCGAGAAACTGGCCGGTCGCGTGCGTACGATCGCGTACGGGATCGGCGATGCACCGGTGCCGGACGCCGATCGCGAACTGGTCGCGCTCGACGTGCGCGCCACCGCGACCGGCACGGCGTTCCGCCTGCGTTCGTCGTGGGGCGACGCGGACGTCGAGGTCGGCACGCTCGGCACGTTCAACGTCAGCAACCTGCTCGCGGTGCTCGGTTCGCTGCTCGCGGCCGATGTGCCGTTCGACGCGGTGCTCGCCGAGATCGCACGGCTCGAGTCCGTCAACGGCCGGATGCAGCGGCTCGGCGGCCGGCTGCAGAACGACGAACCGCTGGTCGTGATCGACTACGCACACACGCCCGACGCGCTCGAAAAGACGCTCGACGCGCTGCGCCCGATCGCTACGGCACGCGGCGGGCGGCTCGTCTGCATGTTCGGCTGCGGCGGCGATCGCGATGCGACGAAGCGCCCGCTGATGGGCGCGATCGCGGAGCGGCTCGCCGATGAAACCGTCGTCACGAGCGACAACCCGCGCAGCGAGGATCCGCAGCGCATCATCGACCAGATCGTCGCAGGCATGACCGCGCCCGATCACGCACGCCGTATCGAGGATCGCGCGAGCGCGATCCTGCAGGCCGTGCGCGGCGCAGCACGCGAGGATGTCGTCGTGCTGGCCGGCAAGGGCCACGAGGCCACGCAGGAAATCATGGGCAAGAAGCGCACGTTCTCCGACCAGGATCACGCGCGGCTCGCGCTGGCAGCACGCGCGACGCACGGCAAGGGAGGCGCCGAATGACGATGCTCAGTCTCGGCGAAGCCGCTCGCCTGATCCCCGGCGCAACTGTTCACGGCGACGCGGGCGTCACGTTCGACCGCGTGTCGACGGACAGCCGCACGGCCGGCCCCGGCGACCTGTTCGTTGCATTGAAAGGCGAGCGCTTCGATGCGCACGACTTCCTCGGCGATGTCGCCGCGCGCGGGGCTGCCGCGGCGCTGGTCGCGCACGTGCCGGCGGGCGTCACGATGCCAGTGATCGAAGGTGGTGAAACGCGTGCTGCGCTCGGCGCGCTTGCGCATGGCTGGCGCCAACGATTCGCACTGCCGCTCGTCGCGGTGACGGGCAGCAACGGCAAGACGACCGTCAAGGAAATGATCGCGTCGATCTTCGCGGCGGCGGTCGGCGCCGATGCGCGGCTCGCGACGGCCGGCAACCTGAACAACGATGTCGGCCTGCCGCTGACGCTGCTGCGCCTGTCGGCCGCGCATCGTCTCGCGGTGATCGAGATCGGGATGAATCACCCGGGCGAGACGGAGGTCCTTGCGCGCCTTACCGCCCCGACGGTCGCGCTCGTCAACAACGCGCAGCGCGAGCACCAGGAGTTCATGGCGACGGTCGAAGCCGTCGCACTCGAGCACGCGGCCGTGATTCACGCGCTGCCGCCGGACGGCATCGCGGTGTTCCCGGCCGATGACGCATACGCGGGCATCTGGCGCGTTGCGGCAACCGGCAACCGGATCCTCGATTTCGCGCTGCACGATGCCGAACGGCAAAGCGACGCGCAGGTCACGGGCCGCCTGCACGGCGGCGAACTCGCGATCGACACGCCCGCGGGCGCCGTCACGGTGCGGCTGCGTGCGCTCGGCGAGCACAACGCGCGCAACGCGCTGGCCGCTACGGCCGCGGCGCTGGGCGCCGGCGTCGCGCTGTCGG
Organism: Burkholderia sp. AU31624; assembly: GCF_020420065.1. Taxonomy (NCBI): domain Bacteria; kingdom Pseudomonadati; phylum Pseudomonadota; class Betaproteobacteria; order Burkholderiales; family Burkholderiaceae; genus Burkholderia; species Burkholderia sp. AU31624. The sequence goes on along the minus strand of NZ_JAIZRT010000010.1, from coordinate 320,717 downwards.
CGATCAAGCAGGGCCTCGAATCGTTCGAACCGGTCAAGGGCCGGCTGCAGGTGAAACAGGCGATCGCAGGCAGCCTCGCGGGCGCAACGGTCGTCGACGATACGTACAACGCGAATCCCGATTCGATGCGTGCCGCGATCGACGTGCTCGCCGCGCAACCGGCGCCGCGCGTGCTGGTGATCGGCGACATGGGCGAGGTCGGCGACGAAGGCCCGGCCTTCCATCGCGAGGTCGGTGCCTACGCGCGCGAGCGCGGAATCGACGCGCTGTTCGCGCTCGGCGACGCGTCGCGCGATGCCTGCACCGCGTACGGCGACACGGCCCGCCATTTCGGCGACGTCGGCGCGCTGGTCGGCGCATTGCTCGGGGCGGGTTACGGCGCGCAGGCGACGCTGCTCGTGAAGGGCTCGCGGTACATGAAGATGGAGCGCGTGGTCGACGCGCTGACGAACCAACCCGCGGCGGGCACGACGCCCGCTGCACACTGAGTAGAAGGAAGGAAGCATGCTGCTGGCGCTGGCGCAATGGCTGCAAGGAGACGCAAGCTTTTTGCGCTTGTTCACGTACCTCACGTTCCGTGCGGTGATGGCCACCATCACCGCGCTCGGGATCGGGCTCGTGTGCGGACCGTGGGTGATCCGCAAGCTGACGCAAATGAAGGTCGGTCAGGCCGTGCGCAAGGACGGCCCGCAGACGCACCTGGTCAAGTCCGGCACGCCGACGATGGGCGGCGTGCTGATCCTGATCGGCATCGCGGTCGCGACGCTGCTGTGGGGCGACCTGACGAACCGTTTCATCTGGATCGTGATGCTCGTGACGTTCGGTTTCGGCGTGATCGGCTGGGTCGACGATTACCGCAAGGTCGTCCACAAGGACCCGCGCGGGATGTCGTCGCGCGAGAAGTATTTCTGGCAATCGGTGATCGGGCTGTTCGCGGCCGTCTACCTCGCCTTCAGCGTGTCCGAGGCGAACAACGTGCGCGTGTTCGACCTGTTCATGGCATGGGTGAGGAGCGGCCTGTCGATGGGGCTGCCGGCACGTGCCGACCTGATGCTGCCGTTCCTGAAGTCGATCAGCTACCCGCTCGGCGTGTGGGGCTTCATCGTGCTGACGTACTTCGTGATCGTCGGCGCGAGCAACGCGGTGAACCTGACCGACGGCCTCGACGGCCTCGTGATCATGCCGGTCGTGCTGGTCGGTGCGTCGCTGGGTGTGTTCGCGTACGTGATGGGCAGCGCGGTCTATTCAAAATACCTGCTGTTCCCGCACATTCCGGGCGCGGGCGAATTGCTGATCTTCTGTTCGGCGATGGGAGGGGCAGGGCTCGCGTTCCTCTGGTACAACACGCACCCCGCGCAGGTGTTCATGGGTGACGTCGGCGCGCTGGCGCTCGGCGGCGCGCTCGGCACGGTCGCGGTGATCGTACGCCAGGAAATCGTGCTGTTCATCATGGGCGGCATCTTCGTCGCGGAAACGCTGTCGGTGATGCTGCAGGTTTCGTGGTTCAAGTACACGAAGAAGCGCTACGGCGAAGGGCGGCGCCTGCTGAAGATGGCGCCGCTGCATCACCATTTCGAATTGTCCGGCTGGAAGGAGACGCAGGTGGTCGTGCGTTTCTGGATCATCACACTGATGCTGTGCCTGTTCGGTCTGACCACCCTCAAGCTGCGGTAAAGGAAAGGTAACAAGGATGTCTGGCGAGATGTTTGGAGATCGGCAACGGCCGATGGTGCTCGTACTGGGGCTCGGGGAATCGGGTCTCGCGATCGCGCGATGGTGCGCGAGGCACGGGTGCCGGCTGCGTATTGCCGATACCCGCGAGGCGCCGCCGAACCTTGCCGCGCTGCAGGCCGAAGGCATCGATGCGGAATTCGTCGGCGGGGCATTCACGCCTGCGCTGCTCGACGGCGGCGTCGAGCTCGTCGGGCTGAGCCCCGGGCTGTCGCCGCTCGAACCGGCACTCGCGTCGCTGGTCGCGGCCGCGAACGAACAGGGCGTCGCGGTGTGGGGCGAGCTGGAATTCTTCGCGCAGGCACTGCGTGCGCTCGGCACGAGCGGCTACCAGCCGAAGGTGCTCGCGATCACGGGCACCAACGGCAAGACCACGACGACGAGCCTCACCGGCCTGCTGTGCCAGCGCTCGGGCAAGAAGGTCGCCGTCGCAGGCAATATCAGTCCTGCGATGCTCGACCGGCTCGCCAGTGCGATCGACGAGACCGCGCTGCCCGACGTGTGGGTGCTCGAACTTTCGAGCTTCCAGCTCGAGACCGCGCGCACGTTCGCGCCCGATGCGGCCGCGATCCTCAACATCACGCAGGACCACCTCGACTGGCACGGCAGCTTCGACGCGTACGCGCAGGCAAAGGGCCGGATCTTCGGCGCGACGACCACGCGCGTGCTGAACCGCGACGATGCGACGGTGATGAGGTTCGCCCCGGCAGCCGGCGCGGCCGACGCGCCGCGCACGGTCACGTTCGGCCTGAGCGAACCGGTGCAGGACGGCGACTACGGGCTGTCGCGCGATAACGGTATCGCGTGGCTGGTCGAAGCGGTCGATCGCGACGCCCCGGATGAAACCGCGACGACGACCCGTCGGCGCAAGCGCGATGCTGCGCATACGCCCGACATCGCGCAGAAGCGCCTGATGCCGGCCGACGCGCTGCGCATCCGCGGGCTGCACAACGCGGCGAACGCACTGGCCGCATTCGCGCTCGCACGCGCGATCGACCTGCCGGCCGCGCCGCTGCTGCACGCGCTGCGCGAGTACCGCGGCGAAGCGCATCGCGTCGAAGTGATCGCGACGATCGACGACGTGGACTACGTCGACGACAGCAAGGGCACGAACGTCGGCGCGACGGTTGCCGCACTCGACGGGCTGGCGCAGAAGATCGTGCTGATCGCGGGCGGCGACGGCAAGGGGCAGGATTTCGCACCGCTGGTTGCGCCGGTCGCGCGCTGGTGCCGTGCGGTGATGCTGATCGGCCGCGACGCACCGGCGATCCGCGACACGCTCGCCGAAACAGGCGTGCCGCTCGCCGACCACACGACGCTCGAAGGTGCGGTGCACGCGGCAGCCGACCTCGCGGAGCCCGGCGATGCGGTGCTGCTGTCGCCTGCCTGCGCGAGCCTCGACATGTTCAGGAACTACGCCCATCGCGCGGATGTGTTCCGCGCGGCGGTCGACGAAATCGCCATCGACAAAGGAGCGACGCCATGAGCTGGTCCGATCGCCTCGTCTCCCGTTTCAACGATCGTCGCGACACCGGCGGCAATGCCGCGGGCGGCCGCGTCGCGTCGGCCACGCGCGCCGCGACGGGCGGCCTCGCGAGCGTCGTCAACGGCGTGCGCCCGAGCCGTTCGCGGATGCTCGACTTCGACTACTCGCTGCTGTGGGTCGCGATCGCGCTGCTCGGGCTCGGCGTCGTGATGGTGTATTCGGCGTCGATCGCGATGCCCGATTCGCCGAAATACGCGTCGTATCACGACTACGCGTTCCTGATGCGCCACTGCATCTCGCTCGCCGTCGCGTTCGTCGCGGCGGTGGTCGCGTTCCGCGTGCCGGTGTCGACGTGGGACAAATACGCGCCGCAACTCTTCCTGATCGCGCTCGTCGGCCTCGTGATCGTGCTGATCCCGCACGTCGGCAAGGGTGTGAACGGTGCGCGCCGCTGGATTCCGCTCGGCATCACGAACATGCAGCCGTCGGAAATCATGAAGCTCGCGGTGACGATCTACGCGGCGAACTACACGGTGCGCAAGCAGGAATACATGCAGAGCTTCGCCAAGGGCTTCCTGCCGATGGCGTTCGCGGTCGGCTTGGTCGGTGCGCTGCTGCTCCTCGAGCCGGACATGGGCGCGTTCATGGTGGTCGCGGCGATCGCGATGGGTGTGCTGTTCCTCGGCGGTGTGAACGGCAAGTTGTTCGGCGGCCTCGTCGCGACCGCGATCGGCACCTTCACGATGCTGGTGTGGCTGTCGCCGTGGCGTCGCGAGCGGATCTTCGCGTACCTCGATCCGTGGGACGAGCGCTACGCGCAGGGCAAGGCGTACCAGCTCACGCATTCGCTGATCGCGTTCGGCCGCGGCGAGTGGTTCGGCGTCGGCCTCGGCGGCAGCGTCGAGAAGCTGAACTACCTGCCGGAAGCGCATACCGACTTCATCCTCGCGGTGATCGGCGAGGAGCTCGGTTTCGTCGGCGTGCTGGTCGTGATCCTGCTGTTTTACTGGATCGTGCGCCGCGCGTTCGAGATCGGCCGCCAGGCGCTCGCGCTCGATCGCACGTTCGCGGGCCTGATGGCGAAGGGTATCGGCATCTGGTTCGGCGCGCAGACCTTCATCAACATGGGCGTGAACCTCGGGCTGCTGCCGACCAAGGGCCTGACGCTGCCGCTCGTGAGCTACGGCGGCTCGGGCATTTTGCTGAACTGCGTCGCGCTCGCGGTGCTGCTGCGGGTGGACTATGAAAATCGCGTACTGATGCGGGGAGGGAAGGTATGACCTCCCCGCGTCAGTACGCGATTTCGGTGAAGGCTAACTTCGTGCGCGGAGCGCGCGAAGTTAAGCGAAGCGGCCGTAGCCAAAACATTCGTTCATTCTTGCTGATGCGGGGAGGGAAGGTATGACCGCGTCGCAACGCACGCTGATGGTGATGGCAGGCGGCACCGGCGGCCACGTGTTCCCGGGGCTCGCGGTCGCGCACCGGATGGAAGCGGCGGGCTGGCGCGTCGTGTGGCTCGGCAATCCGGCCGGAATGGAAGCGACGCTCGTGCCGAAGCACGGCATTCCGATGGAATACGTGCGGTTCGGCGGGCTGCGCGGCAAGGGCCTGAAGACCAAGCTGACGCTGCCGTTCAACCTGCTGCGCGCATGCGGGCAGAGCCTCGCCGCGCTGCGGCGCGTGCGGCCCGACGTCGTGCTCGGGATGGGCGGCTACATCACGTTCCCGGCGGGCGTGATGACCGCGCTGTCGGGCCGTCCGCTCGTGCTGCATGAACAGAATTCGATCGCGGGCCTGACGAACAAGGTGCTCGCGAAATTCGCGAAACGCGTGCTCGTCGCGTTCCCCGGCGCGCTGCCGCACGCGGAATGGACGGGTAACCCGATTCGCGCGGAACTTGCCGGCACGCAAGCGCCCAAAGCACGCTATGCATCGCGCAGCGGCCCGCTGAACGTGCTGGTCGTCGGCGGCAGCCTCGGGGCGGCCGCGCTGAATGAAGTCGTGCCGCGCGCGCTGGCGATGCTGGCGCCGGGCGAACGCCCGCGCATCGTGCACCAGGCCGGCGCGAAGCACATCGAAGCATTGAAGGCGAATTACGAAGCGGCCGGTTTCGCGGCCGGCGAGGACGTGCGGCTCGTGCCCTTCATCGACGACATGGCGGCCGCGTATGCGGCGGCGGATCTCGTGATCTGCCGGTCAGGGGCGATGACGGTGTCGGAGATCGCGGCGGTGGGCGTGGCGGCGCTGTTCGTGCCGTTCCCGTACGCGGTCGACGATCACCAGACGAGCAACGCCGCGTTCCTTGCCGATGCGGGCGCGGCCGTGCTGGTGCAACAACGCGACCTGTCGGCGGAATTGCTTGCCGACTGGCTGCGCGGCCAGTCGCGGGCATCGCTCGCGGACATGGCGGAACGTTCGCGCTCGCTGGCGAAGCCCGAGGCCACCGACGAAGTCGCGCGCGTGTGCGCGAAGGCGGCCGGCGCGAACCTGGAACAACTTAAATGAAACAACCCCCACGCTCACTTCGTTCGCTTGGGGGGGCGCAGCCCCCCCATAAAGCCTGTCCATCGGGATTTGGGGCGGCCCGGCGGAGGCTGACATGAAACACATCGTCAAACACATTCATTTCGTCGGGATCGGCGGCGCGGGCATGAGCGGCATCGCCGAAGTGCTCGTCAACCTCGGTTACGAGGTCAGCGGCTCGGACCTGTCGCGCAACGCGGTGACCGATCGTCTCCAGGCGCTCGGCGCGCGGATCGCGATCGGCCACGACGCGGCGAACATCGAGGGTGCGAACGCGGTCGTCGTGTCGACGGCCGTGCGTTCGGACAACCCGGAAGTGCTGGCCGCGCGCGCGAAGCGCGTGCCGATCGTGCAGCGTGCGGTGATGCTGGCGGAGCTGATGCGCCTGAAGCAGGGCATCGCGATTGCCGGCACCCACGGCAAGACCACGACGACGAGCCTCGTCGCGAGCGTGCTCGCGGCGGGCGGGCTCGATCCAACCTTCGTGATCGGCGGGCGCCTGATCAGCGCCGGCGCGAACGCGCGGCTCGGCACGGGCGACTTCATCGTCGCCGAGGCCGACGAGTCGGACGCATCGTTCCTGAACCTGTATCCGGTGATCGAAGTCATCACGAACATCGACGCCGACCACATGGACACCTACGGCCACGATTTCGCGCGGCTCAAGCAGGCGTTCATCGAATTCACGCAGCGCCTGCCGTTCTACGGCAGCGCGGTCGTGTGCGTCGACGATCCGAACGTGCGGCAGATCATCCCGTTCATTTCGAAGCCGGTCGTGCGCTACGGGCTGTCGCCGGACGCACAAGTGCGCGCCGAAGACATCGATGCACGCGACGGCCGCATGCATTTCACGGCGATCCGCGAAGGGCGCGCGCCGCTCGCGGTCGTGCTGAACATGCCGGGCCTGCACAACGTGCAGAACGCGCTCGCGGCGATCGCGATCGCGACCGATCTCGGCGTGTCGGACGACGCGATCCAGCTGGCGCTGGCGGAATTCAACGGCGTCGGCCGGCGCTTCCAGCGTTACGGCGAGGTGCCGACCGCGGACGGCGGCCAGTACACGCTGATCGACGACTACGGCCATCACCCGGTCGAGATGGCCGCGACGATCGCGGCCGCGCGCGGCGCGTTCCCGGGGCGCCGCCTCGTGCTGGCGTTCCAGCCGCACCGTTACACGCGCACCCGCGACTGCTTCGACGATTTCGTCAACGTGCTGTCGACGGTCGACGCGCTGGTGCTGACCGAAGTCTACGCGGCGGGCGAGGCGGCGATCTCGACCGCCAATGGCGACGCGCTGTCGCGTGCGCTGCGCGCGGTGGGGAAGGTTGACCCGGTGTTCGTCGCGACGGTCGACGACGTGCCGGACGCATTGGCGAAGGTCGCGCAGAACGGCGACGTGGTGATCACGATGGGCGCGGGTTCGATCGGCGGCGTGCCGGCGAAGGTTGCGCAGCACACTCAACAGAAGGCATGACATGAGCGGGATTGATCCGAAACGTTTCGGCAAGGTGGCGGTGTTGTTCGGCGGCGAGTCCTCGGAGCGCGAGGTGTCGCTCACGTCGGGCAAGCTCGTGCTGCAGGGCCTGCGCGACGCGGGCATCGACGCGCACCCGTTCGACCCGGCCGAGCGCCCGCTGGCGGCGCTGAAGGATGAAGGGTTCGTGCGCGCGTTCAACGCACTCCACGGCGGCTACGGCGAGAACGGCCAGATCCAGGGCGCGCTCGATTTCTACGGCATTCGCTACACGGGCAGCGGCGTGCTCGGGTCGGCGCTCGGCCTCGACAAGTTCCGCACGAAGCTCGTGTGGCAGCAGACGGGCGTGCCGACGCCGCCGTTCGAGACGGTGCTGCGCGGCGACGACCTCGCGGCGCGCGCGACGGACATCGTCGCGAAACTCGGCCTGCCGCTGTTCGTGAAGCCGGCGAGCGAGGGCTCGAGCGTGGCGGTGCTGAAGGTGAAGACGGCCGACGCGCTGCCGGCCGCACTCGCGGAAGCCGCCAAGCATGACCCGATCGTGATCGTTGAGAAGAGCATCGAGGGCGGCGGCGAGTACACCGCCTGCATCGCCGGCGATCTCGACCTGCCGGTGATCAAGATCGTGCCGGCCGGCGAGTTCTACGACTATCACGCGAAGTACGTCGCCGACGACACGCAATACCTGATTCCGTGCGGGCTGCCCGCCGACAAGGAAGCGGAGCTCAAGCGCGTCGCGCGCCGGGCGTTCGACGTGCTCGGCTGCACCGACTGGGGTCGCGCGGATTTCATGCTCGACGCCGACGGCAACGCGTACTTCCTGGAAGTGAACACCGCGCCGGGCATGACCGACCACTCGCTGCCGCCGAAGGCCGCGCGCGCGGTCGGCATCAGCTATTCGGAGCTGGTCGTGAAGGTGCTGTCGCTCACGCTCAACGACTGACGCAGGAACGGAACGACGTATGTGGAACAACGTTCGCCAACTCAACCTTGCCGCCAGCGCGCTGTATGCGCTGCTGCTGCTCGTGTTGGCGGCGGCCGGTTGCTACTGGCTGATCCAGCGCCCGACGTTCGCGCTGCGGGAAATCCGGATCGACGGCGACACCGAGCACATCAATTCACCGACGGTGCGCGCGGGCGTGGTCGGCCGGCTGAAGGGCAATTTCTTCACGGTCGATCTCGACGCCGCACGCGCCGCGTTCGAGCAGATGCCCTGGGTGCGCCATGCGAGCGTGCGCCGGGTGTGGCCGAATGCACTGGCTGTCACGCTCGAGGAGTACAAACCGCTCGGGACCTGGGGCAGCGACCAGCTCGTGAGCGTCGATGGCGAGCTGTTCACCGCGAACCAGGGCGAGCTGGAGCAGGAACTGCCGGCGTTTGACGGTCCGGAGGGCAGTGCGAAGGAAGTCGTCACGCGGTATCGCGACTTCGGGAAATGGTTTGCGCCGCTGAAGGCGGCGCCGGAAGAAGTGACGCTGTCGGCGCGGTACGCGTGGACGGTGAAGCTGTCGAACGGCATGCAGGTCGAGCTGGGCAAGGAACGCAACAGCGAGTCGCTGCATGACCGGAGCCAGCGCCTGGTCGCCGCATGGCCGGCCGTCACGGAACGCTGGGGCAACGACATCGAGTACGCGGACCTGCGCTATCCGAACGGATTCGCGATTCGCGCGGCAGGCATGCGGTTCCTGACCGATACCGACAAGCGCAAGAAGTAACGAGAGATCACACGCAAGAGCACTTTATGAGCAAAGACTACAAGGATCTGCTGGTTTCCCTCGACATCGGCACGTCGAAGGTGGTGGCCATCGTCGCCGAGCTGAAGGGCGAAGGCCACTACGAGGTGATCGGCCTCGGCCAGAGCGAGTCGAAGGGTCTGAAGAAAGGTGTGGTGGTCAACATCGAGGCCACCGTGCAGTCGATCCAGCGCGCGCTCGAGGAAGCCGAGCTGATGGCCGACTGCAAGATCACCAACGTGTTCACGGGGATCGCGGGCAGCCACATCCGCAGCTTCAACTCGAGCGGGATGGTCGCGATCAAGGACAAGGAAGTCACGCAGACCGACGTCGCGCGCGTGATCGAGACCGCGAAGGCGATCAACATCCCGACCGACCAGCAGGTGCTGCACATCCTCACGCAGGAATTCATCATCGACGGCCAGGAAGACGTGCGCGAGCCGATCGGCATGAGCGGCATCCGGCTGGAAGTGAAGGTGCACATCGTGACGGGCGCGGTGAGTGCCGCGCAGAACATCGTCAAGTGCGTGCGCCGCTGCGGGCTCGAAGTGAACGACCTGATCCTGCAGCCGCTCGCGTCGTCGCTGGCCGTGCTGACGGAAGACGAGAAGGATCTCGGCGTGGTGCTGGTCGACATCGGCGGCGGCACGACGGACATCGCGATCTTCGCCGAAGGCGCGATCCGCCACACCGCGGTGATTCCGATCGCCGGCGACCAGATCACGAGCGACATCGCGATGGCGCTGCGCACGCCGACGCCGGATGCGGAAGACATCAAGGTCGGCTACGGGATCGCGAAGCAGGCGCTGGCCGATCCGGACGAAATGGTCGAAGTGCCGGGCCTCGGCGAACGCGGCCCGCGCACGCTGTCGCGCCAGGCGCTGGCAGCCGTGATCGAGCCGCGCGTCGAGGAGCTGTTCTCGCTCGTGCAGCAGGTCGTGCGCGAATCCGGTTACGAAGAACTCCTGAGCTCCGGCGTGGTCATTACCGGCGGTGCGTCGATGATGCCCGGCATGGTCGAGCTCGGCGAAGACATTTTCCTGAAACCGGTGCGCATCGGCGCGCCGGAGTATGCAGGCGGCCTTTCCGACGTCGTGCGCAATCCGCGCTACTCGACGGCGATGGGGCTGCTCGTCGAAGGCAGTGCCCAGCGCATGCGCGGCCGCAAGGTCGCCGTGCAGTCCGGCAACGCGGGACAGGTGTTCTCGCGGATGAAGGAATGGTTCCTGAGCAACTTCTGACATACCGAATCGAAATTCGCGCTGGTGCCGGCGGCTGGCGCGCGACAGGGGGTTGCCCGATCTCCTGCCGAATAACGGCCGAGTAGCAGTCATTCTCTTGACGGAGGCAACAATGGAATTCGAAATGCTGGAAACCGAGACCAACGGCACCATCATCAAGGTGGTCGGCGTTGGCGGCGCTGGCGGCAATGCCGTCCAGCACATGATCAACCGCGGCGTGCAGGGCGTCGACTTCATCGTGATGAACACGGATGCGCAGGCGCTGTCGCGTTCGCGCGCGTCGTCGGTGATCCAGCTCGGCAACACGGGCCTGGGCGCCGGTGCGAAGCCGGAAATGGGTCGTGCGGCAGCGGAAGAAGCGCGTGAGCGCATCGCCGACGCACTGCGCGGCGCGCACATGGTGTTCATCACGGCCGGCATGGGTGGCGGCACGGGCACGGGCGCGGCACCGGTGGTCGCGCAGATCGCGAAGGAGATGGGCATCCTGACGGTGGGTGTCGTCAGCAAGCCGTTCGAATTCGAAGGCGGCAAGCGCATGCGCGTCGCTGAAGCCGGTTCGCAGCAACTGGAGGATCACGTCGACTCGCTGATCGTCGTGCTGAACGACAAGCTGTTCGACGTGATGGGCGACGACGCCGAGATGGACAAGTGCTTCCAGTGCGCGGACGACGTGTTGAACAACGCGGTCGCAGGCATCGCTGAAATCATCAATGTCGATGGCCTCGTGAACGTCGACTTCGAAGACGTGAAGACGGTGATGGGTGAGCAGGGCAAGGCGATGATGGGCACGGCGACGGTCGCCGGCGTCGATCGCGCACGCCTCGCGGCGGAACAGGCCGTGGCGAGCCCGCTGCTCGAAGGCGTCGATCTGTCGGGCGCGCGCGGCGTGCTGGTCAACATCACGTCGAGCCGTTCGCTGCGTCTGTCGGAAACGCGCGAAGTGATGAACACGATCAAGAGCTACGCGGCGGAAGATGCGACGGTGATCTTCGGTGCGGTGTACGACGACGCGATGGGCGATGCACTGCGCGTGACGGTCGTGGCGACGGGTCTGGGCCGTGCGGCGAAGAAGCAGCAGTCGGCACCGATGACGCTGCTGCGCACGGGTACGGACAACCAGCCGGTCAGCGCGGTGTCGCATGGCTATGCACCGACGCATCACGTCAGCACGGCAGACTACGGCGCGCTCGACACGCCGGCGGTGTGGCGCAATTCGCGCGAAACCGCGGCATCGCACGTGCAGGCGCTGCAGGAGAAGGGTGTCGACACGTACGACATCCCGGCTTTCCTGCGCAAGCAGGCTGACTGACGCACACACAGGCGAAGCCGCGGCGAATCTGCCGCGGTAACGCCGGCGTGACGGATGCTACGGACCACGACAGGCCGCGTCGGCTGCGACGCCGGGCCGGGAAACGTGCCCTCTCCGCTCAAGCGGGGCGGGATGGACCGTGCTGTCCGCGACACGCTGAAAAACCGTATCGCTATGAGGGACCAGCCATGATTCAAGTGGGCGACGCGCTGCCCGACGCGCAATTGTTCGAGTACATCGACGACGCGCGCGAAGGGTGCACGCTGGGGCCGAATGCCTACAGCGTGCGCGACCAGGTTGCGGGAAAGCGGGTGGTGATCTTCGGATTGCCGGGCGCTTTCACGCCGACCTGCTCGGCGCAGCATGTGCCGGGCTATGTCGAACACGCCGAGCAATTGCGCGCGGCGGGCATCGACGAGATCTGGTGCGTGTCCGTCAACGACGCATTCGTGATGGGCGCATGGGGACGTGATCTGCACACCGCGGGCAAGGTGCGCATGATGGCGGACGGTAGCGCGGCTTTCACTCATGCGCTGGGGCTGACGCAGGATCTGTCCGCGCGTGGCATGGGAATTCGTTCCCTGCGCTACGCGATGGTGATTGACGGCGGTGTGGTCAAGACGCTGGCCGTCGAGGCGCCGGGCAAATTCGAAGTGAGCGATGCGGCGAGTGTTCTCGCGACGTTGACGTCCTGATCGTGCGGTGCGCCGTTGCCTTCCGGCAACGCTGCTCACCGGCCTCAGGGCAGTTGTAACACGGGCTGATGACCGGAAACGCCTCCGTTCCGGGCATCGGCCCGTCCCGTATCGGCGCGGGTAAACAGTCGAAACAGATTGATACGCAGTTTCAAACGACGCTGAATAGGGAATTACGCTATAATCCCCCCTATCGAATATAACTCCTGATTGATATCTTCAATCACGACGAAGAACATCATGCTGAAGCAGCGCACCATCAAATCCATCGTGAAGACCGTGGGTATCGGTGTCCACTCGGGCCGCAAGATCGAGCTGACGCTCCGTCCTGCCGCACCCGGCACGGGCATCGTCTTCTCGCGCGTCGACCTTCCCACGCCCGTCGACATTCCCGCCGCGGCGACGTCGATCGGCGATACGCGGCTTGCGTCGGTGTTGCAGAAGGATGGCGTGCGCGTGTCGACCGTCGAGCACCTGATGTCGGCATGTGCCGGCCTCGGTATCGACAACCTCTATGTCGACGTGACAGCCGAGGAAATCCCGATCATGGACGGCAGCGCGGCGACCTTCGTGTTCCTGATCCAGTCCGCCGGGATCGAGGAGCAGAACGCGCCGAAGCGCTTCGTCAAGGTGAAGAAGACGGTCGAAATCCGTGATGGCGACAAGTTCGCGCGTCTCGATCCGTACTTCGGTTTCAAGCTGAAATTCTCGATCGACTTCCGTCACCCGGCCGTCGACAAGACCGGCCAGGAGCTCGAGGTCGATTTCGCGAATACGTCGTACGTGCGCGAGATTGCGCGTGCACGCACGTTCGGCTTCGCACATGAAGCCGAGATGCTGCGCGAGATGGGTCTCGCCCGTGGCGGCAGCATGGAAAACGCGATCGTGCTCGACGAGTACCGCATCCTGAACAACGACGGGTTGCGCTACGACGACGAGTTCGTGAAGCACAAGATGCTCGACGCGATCGGCGACCTGTACGTGATCGGCCATCCGCTGCTGGCGTCGTATACGGCGTACAAGTCGGGCCACGGGCTGAACAACGCGCTGCTCCGCGAACTGCTCGCGAACGAAGATGCGTACGAGATCGTCACGTTCGACGATCCGCAAGCCGCACCGAAAGGCTTCGCGTTCGACATGCAGACGGCCTTCGCCTGATCTGCGTTCGACGCAAGCAATAAAAAAGCAGCCTTCGGGCTGCTTTTTTATTGGCCGGCTGCGGGGCGTGCCGTCAGCGTGGTTTAGCGCCATGCCGGGCCGCCATCCGCGCGAGCGCGTCCTGCAGCGGTGACGGTTCGAGATGATCTGCCAGGTCGCGCAACGCGGCCGCGCCGACCGACGTCATCCGCGCCTGCTTCACGTGGGGCGGCTCCGGCGCATCCTTCGGGCGTACGCGTACGCGTAGCGTCGAGACCGGCCAGCCGCGTTTTTGCAGATCGCCGAGCAACCGCGGTTCGACCTGTCGCAGACGAGCGGCCAACGCGTTGTGCGCAGCAAAGAGGGTCAGGGTGCCATCCTTCACGAAGCCGGGCTCGATATGGTTCGCCAGATAGTCGGGCAGGAGCGCGGCAAGATCGCGCTGCAGCGATGCGATCTGTTCGACGCCGGCGCGCAGCGCCGCGAACGCGTCGGTGCGGCCGAGCACTTCGGACACGGGTTGCGGGCGATACGGGGCGAGCGGGCCGAAACGCTTGGAAAATCGGTTCATCGAGACATTCTTCGGGCGCGCACGCGCGCGGACGTTGACGCCGATTGTACCCGTGCGGGCCCGTGCACGGGCGGCTTTCGCCCCGACGGCCCGGCGGTCTGCGCGCAGTGTCCGTCCGGCCGAGACACGGGCGCACGCTTCCCCGCGTGCTAAAATTCATCGTTTGAGTCCACTAATTCGCTAAGCCGCCGAGGCTCGGGCGCCGGGGCGCGCAACACGCGCCGGGCGCCGGTGCTGCGACGCAGGATCCGATCCGATGACAACCGGTTTTCTCCAGAAAATTTTTGGCAGCCGCAACCAGCGGCTCGTCAAGCAATACCAAAAGACCGTCACGACGATCAATGCGCTCGAAACGCAGATCGAGAAGCTGACGGACGACCAGTTGCGCGGCAAGACGGACGAATTCCGCCAGCGGGTCGCGGCCGGCGAGTCGCTCGACAAGCTGCTGCCCGAGGCCTTCGCGGTCTGCCGCGAGGCCAGCCGTCGCGTGCTGAAGATGCGGCACTTCGACGTGCAGATGATCGGCGGCATGGTGCTCCACTACGGCAAGATCGCGGAAATGCGCACCGGCGAGGGCAAGACGCTCGTCGCGACGCTGCCCGTGTACCTGAACGCGCTGGCAGGCCGCGGCGTGCACGTGGTGACCGTCAACGATTACCTCGCACAGCGCGACGCCGAATGGATGGCGCGCCTCTACAACTTCCTCGGTCTGTCGGTCGGCATCAACCTGTCCGGCATGGAGCACGACCAGAAGCAGCAGGCCTACGCGGCGGACATCACGTACGGCACGAACAACGAATTCGGCTTCGACTACCTGCGCGACAACATGGTCTACGAGACCGACGCGCGCGTGCAGCGGGCCCTGAATTTCGCGGTCGTCGACGAAGTGGACTCGATCCTGATCGACGAGGCGCGTACGCCGCTGATCATTTCGGGCCAGGCCGAGGATCACACCGAGCTGTACGTGCGGATGAACGCACTGCCGCCGCTGCTCGAGCGCCAGATCGGCGAAGAGAAGGCCGACGGCACGGGCGTCGAGAAGCCGGGCGACTACACGCTCGACGAGAAGGCGCGCCAGGTGTTCCTGACGGAATCGGGCCACGAGAAGGCCGAGCGCCTGCTCGCAGAATGGGGCCTGATCGGCGAGGGCGAGAGCCTGTACGCACCGCAGAACATCACGCTGATGCACCACGTGTACGCGGCGCTGCGCGCGCACACGCTGTTCCACAAGGATCAGCACTACGTCGTGCAGAACGGCGAAGTGGTCATCGTCGACGAATTCACGGGCCGCCTGATGGCCGGCCGCCGCTGGTCCGACGGCCTGCACCAGGCGGTCGAGGCGAAGGAGCACGTGAAGATCCAGAGCGAGAACCAGACGCTCGCGTCGATCACGTTCCAGAACTACTTCCGGATGTACGCGAAGCTGGCCGGCATGACCGGTACCGCCGACACCGAAGCGTACGAATTCAACGAGATCTACGGCCTCGAGACGGTCGTGATCCCGACCAACCGTCCGCCGAAGCGGATCGACAAGCAGGACCAGATCTACAAGACGGCCAAGGAGCGCTATGACGCGGTGATCCGCGACATCCGCGAATGCTACGAACGCGGTCAGCCGGTGCTGGTCGGCACGACGTCGATCGAGAACTCGGAGCTGCTGTCGCACCTGCTGAAGCAGGCGGGGTTGCCGCACGAGGTGCTGAACGCGAAGCAGCACGAGCGCGAAGCGGCGATCGTCGCGGAAGCCGGCCGCCCGAAGCGCGTCACGATCGCAACCAACATGGCCGGCCGCGGTACCGACATCGTGCTCGGCGGCAATGCCGAGAAGCAGGCCGCATTCATCGAGGCCGACGAAGCGATCCCGGCCGACGAGAAGGCGCGCCGCATCCAGCAGCTGCACGACGAATGGGAAACGCTGCACGAGCAGGTGAAGGCCGCGGGCGGCCTGCACATCATCGGCACCGAGCGCCACGAATCGCGCCGGATCGACAACCAGTTGCGCGGCCGTGCGGGCCGCCAGGGCGATCCGGGCTCGTCGCGCTTCTACCTGTCGCTCGACGATCCGCTGCTGCGCATCTTCGCGGGCGACCGCGTGCGTTCGATCATGGACCGCCTGAAGATGCCGGAAGGCGAGGCGATCGAGGCGGGCATCGTCACGCGCTCGATCGAGTCCGCGCAGCGCAAGGTCGAAGCGCGCAACTTCGACATCCGCAAGCAGCTGCTCGAATACGACGACGTGTCGAACGACCAGCGCAAGGTGATCTACCAGCAGCGTAACGAGTTGCTCGAAGCGCACGACATCACCGAGACGATCACCGCGATGCGTCACGGCGTCGTTACCGAAGTCGTCCGCCAGTTCGTGCCGGAAGGCAGCATCGAAGAGCAGTGGGACGTGCCCGAGCTCGAGGAAGCGCTGCGCAACGACTGGCAGCTCGACCTCGCGATCCAGGAAATGGTGAACGAGTCCTCGTCGATCACGGCCGAGGAGATCCTCGACGCGGTGATGACGGCCGCCGACGAGCAGTACGAGGCGAAGGTCGCGATGGTCGGCCGCGAATCGTTCAGTGCGTTCGAGCGCTCGGTGATGCTGCAGACGGTCGACCGCCTGTGGCGCGAGCATCTCGCGGCGCTCGACCACCTGCGCCAGGGCATCCATCTGCGCGGCTATGCGCAGAAGAATCCGAAGCAGGAATACAAGCGCGAAGCGTTCGAACTGTTCGCCGCGATGCTCGAAGCGATCAAGCAGGAAGTCACGCGCGTCGTGATGAACGTGCAGATCCAGTCGCCGGAACAGCTCGAGCAGGCCGCCGAGCAGATCGAAGAGCGTGGCGGTCATCTCGAGAACGTCGAGTACCAGCACGCCGATTACGCGGAAGCCGGTGCGCCGGTGGCCAACGTCGCGGCTGCCGTGGCGGCCACGGCGACAGCCGACATGGTCGGTAGCGCGATGACGCACAGCGGCCCCGGCGGCGAAATGCCGAGGGTCGGCCGCAACGACCCGTGCCCGTGCGGCAGCGGCAAGAAGTACAAGCAATGTCACGGGAAGCTGTCATGATCGACGGCGGCGCGCATCGCGCGTGCCGCGTCATTCGCAGCTTCGCGTGAGTGATGTGAGTTGCGGCGGCCCGCGCGTGCGGCCGCTGGTTCTTCCAATCGATGCCGGCGCATGCCGGCATTTTCCATCCGGCAGGTGTGCCCCATGGCTGTCAATTTTCCGTCGATCGATCCCGCCCAACTGCATCCCGTCGCCGGCGTCACGCTCGGCTGGGCGGAAGCGAACATCCGCAAGCCGAATCGCAAGGACGTGCTGGTCATCTCCGTCGACGAAGGCGCGACGGTCGCGGGCGTGTTCACCGAAAACCGTTTCTGCGCAGCGCCGGTCACCGTCTGCCGCGAGCATCTGGCGAAGGTGCGCGCGGGCGGCGCGGGCATTCGCGCGCTCGTGGTGAATACGGGCAATGCGAATGCGGGCACCGGCGAGCCGGGCCTCGTGAACGCACGCGAAACCTGCACGGAACTCGCGCGCCTCGCGGGCATCGAGCCGGCGCAGGTGTTGCCGTTCTCGACCGGCGTGATCCTCGAGCCGCTGCCGATCGATCGCCTGAAGGCCGGCCTGCCGGCCGCGCTTGCGAACCGCAAGGCCGCGAACTGGTTCGACGCCGCGCAGGCGATCATGACGACGGACACGCTGCCGAAGGCCACGTCGCGCCAGGTGACGATCGACGGCCATACGGTCACGTTGACGGGCATCAGCAAGGGCGCGGGCATGATCAAGCCGAACATGGCGACGATGCTCGGCTTCCTCGCGTTCGACGCGAACGTCGCGCAGCCGGTGCTCGACACGCTCGTAAAGGAAGTCGCGGATCGCTCGTTCAACTGCATCACGATCGACGGCGACACGTCGACGAACGACTCGTTCATCCTGATCGCGTCGGGCAAGAGCACGCTGCCGGCGATCACGTCGACCGATTCGCCGGCCTACGCGGCGCTGCGCGATGCGGTGACGGAAGTTGCGCAGGTGCTGTCGCAATTGATCGTGCGCGATGGCGAAGGCGCGACGAAATTCATGACGGTGCACGTCGAAGGCGGCAAGAACGTCGCGGAATGCCGCCAGATCGCTTATGCGATCGGCCATTCGCCGCTCGTGAAGACGGCGTTCTATGCATCCGACCCCAACCTCGGCCGGATTCTCGCGGCGATCGGCTACGCAGGTGTCGCGGATCTGGACGTCGACAAGATCGACCTCTATCTCGACGACGTGCTCGTCGCGAAGGCGGGCGGCCGCAACCCGGCTTACCAGGAAGAAGACGGCCAGCGCGTGATGAAGCAGAGCGAAATCACGATTCGCGTGCTGCTCGGCCGCGGCGACGCGCAGGCCACCATCTGGACGTGCGACCTGTCGCATGACTACGTGAGCATCAACGCGGATTACCGCTCCTGATCGGGAGCGTTCGAACGACATGGACAAGCTTGAACAGTTTCTGACGCGCGCCGAAGCGCTGCTCGGCCGTCTCGAGGGGATGCTGCCGCCCGCGCCGGCCGCGGTCGACTGGAATGCCGCGCATGCGTTCCGCTGGCGCAAGCGCCAGGGGCGCGGCTATCTGCAGCCGGTGCCGGCCGTGTCGTCGATCACGCTCGGTGACCTGCACAACATCGATCGCCAGAAAGGGCTGATCGAACAGAACACGCGGCAGTTCGTGCAGCAGAAGCCGGCCAACAACGTGCTGCTGACCGGCGCGCGCGGTACCGGCAAATCGTCGCTGATCAAGGCGTGCCTGAACGCGTATGCGAACGACGGCCTGCGCCTGATCGAAGTCGACAAGGACGACCTGCACGATCTCGGCGACATCGTCGACCTGATCTCGCAGCGTCCCGAGCGCTTCATCGTGTTTTGCGACGACCTGTCGTTCGAGGAGGGCGAGTCGGGCTACAAGGCGCTGAAGGTCGCGCTCGACGGCTCGATCGCCGCGCAGTCGGACAACGTGCTGATCTACGCGACGTCGAACCGCCGCCATCTGCTGCCCGAGTACATGAGCGACAACGAGTCGTACAAGCATCTTCCGGATGGCGAGATTCACCCCGGCGAAGTCGTCGAGGAAAAGATCTCGCTGTCGGAGCGTTTCGGCCTGTGGGTCAGCTTCTATCCGTTCAAGCAGGACGACTACCTCGACATCGTCGGGCACTGGCTGCGTCATTTCGGCTGCCCGGATGCGGAAATCGAATCCGCACGCGGCGATGCGCTCGTGTGGGCGCTCGAGCGCGGTTCGCGGTCGGGACGCGTCGCGTGGCAGTTTGCGCGTGACTGGTCGGGCCGCAAGGAGCAGGCATGAGCGCGGATCTCGCACAAGGCGCGGTGCGCGCGCCCGATGGCCGCAAGGTGACGGAAGTCGCGGTCGGCGTGATGGTGCAGCCGGACGGAAGCTACCTGCTCGCGCAGCGGCTGCAAGGTAAGCCGTATGAAGGCTACTGGGAGTTTCCGGGCGGCAAGCTGGAGGCCGGTGAAAGCGTCGAGGACGCGCTTGCGCGCGAACTGCACGAGGAGCTCGGCATCGAAGTCACGGCCAGCCACCGCTGGCACACGCTCGAGCACGATTATCCGCATGCGTACGTGCGGCTGTATTTCTGCAAGGTGACGAGCTGGACGGGCGAGCCGCACAGCAAGGAAGGGCAGGCGTTCGTGTGGCAGCAACTGCCGGTCGCCGTCGCGCCGCTGTTGCCGGCCGCGCTGCCGGTGCTCGAACTGCTCGAGAAGGAAGCCGCGTCGAACTGACGCCATGATGGCCTGCCGGAAAGGCGGGCCATATCATTGGCAGGCGGTGCTGTGCGCCGCTCAGCTGTCGCGGCGGCCGTCCGTGCCGTCTTCTTCCGACGAGGGGCCCTCGTCGGAGGATCCACCGATCCGGTACTTTTCCGCGGCCCATGCGCCGAGGTCGAGCTGCTTGCAGCGGGCCGAGCAGAACGGGCGGAACTGATTTTCGGGCGTCCAGCGCACTTCGGCGCCGCACGACGGGCATTTCACAACGGTAGTCATACGAAAGCGATCCGGCCCGCGGCCGTTACAGATTGCACAATGTCAGATGGAACGGCACGTCGATATCCACCGCGCGCGGACGCACATCGCCGTCCTGCATGGTGAACCGTACCCACAGCATGTATTTGTTCGCGCTCGCTTCGGGAATGACGCGCAACTCCGGCGGCACGCGCACCTGCATCAGCTGGTAGGTGCGGCCGGACAGCATCTGCTGGTAGCTGCCCTGCATCGCCATGACCTTCGACGCCTGGCCCGATTCGCGCGCGAGCCGCAGCACGATCGTCACCGCGTCGCGCAGCGGCAGCATCGGCAGGATCCACTTCGCGATGTCCTGGCGCCGCTGCTCGGCGGGCCACTGCTGCCATGCGTAGTACGACGGCAGGTCGAACTTGCACGTGCCGCCGGGAATCACCGCACGGCTGCGGATGCTGGCGAGCCACTCGTTGTCGACGAGGTGCTGCCCGGTCTTGCCCTGCATCTGCGCGAGGTTCGCGAGCGTCTGCTCGATTTCGCCGAGCACGGCTTCGAGCGCGTTCTGCTCGATGCCCGGATTGCCGCGAAAGGGGGCGAGCGTCTGGCGCTGACGTTCGAGCTCCTTCATCAGATCCGATTTCAGGTCCGCGCGGCCCGTTACCTCGGCGATTTCGAACAGCGTCGTCAGCGCGACGTGGTGTTCACGCGGGTCCTCCTGAGCCAAAAAGAACGCGAAGCGCTCGAAGAGATCTTCGAGGCGCAACAGCGTGCGAATTCGCTCGTTGAACGGATACTCGTAAAGAATCAAGCGCGCTCGCCTCTTGGGTAGGGATTGAAACAATGCAGGACATTCTAATGCTCACTCTCTACCCTAGCAACGCGCCAATTTCGTACACCATCACGATTGGGCACGAGGTTCAGCGCGCGGCGGCCGCAAACCCGAGATAGCGTTGGTGCAGTGCATCGACCTGTGCGGCGAGCGTATCGGGTGTCGTCGCGTCGTTGACGATCACGTCGTCGGCCGCCGCGAGACGGGCTTCGCGCGTGGCCTGTTTCGCGATGATCGCTTCGACCTGCTCGCGCGTGAAGCCGTTGCGCCGCATCACGCGTGCGATCTGCGTGTCGACCGGGCAATCGACGACGAGCACGCGGTCGCTGCGCGCCTTCCAGTTGCCTGACTCGACGAGCAGCGGCACCACGAACATCACGTACGGGCCCTGCGCTTCGCGGGCTTCGCGATCGGTTTCCGCGCGGATCAGCGGATGCGTGATCGCTTCAAGGCGCCGGAGCGCGGCGTCGTCGCTGAAGATCAGTGCGCGCATCTTCGCACGGTCGAGCGAGCCGTCGGCGGCAACGAAGGCCCGGCCGAATGCCTGTTCGATCGCCGGCATCGCGAGACCGCCCGGTGCGGTGATGCGATGGGCAATCAGATCGGTATCGACCAGTGACGCGCCGCGGGCGCCGAACAGGTCGGCGACGGTCGTCTTGCCGCTGCCGATGCCGCCGGTGAGTCCAATGGCGAACATGTCAGCCTCCGAGCGCCGAATAGAACGGGGTGCCGAAAAACAGCGTCGCGGCGCCGCCTGCCGCGAGGAACGGGCCGAACGGAATCGGCTCCTCGAAGCGCATGCGGCCGCGCCAGGTCGCGATGAGCCCGACGATCGCGCCCGTCACCGCGGCGAACAGCACGACCTGCGGCAATGCGGCCCAGCCCATCCATGCGCCGAGCGCGGCGAGCAGCTTCAGGTCGCCAAAACCGATGCCCTCGATGCCGCGCAGCCATTTGAACAGCCAGTAGATTGCCCACAGGAACAGGTAGCCGGCCATGGCCCCGATCACCGCCGAGCGCAGCGACGTGAACGTGCCGCCGAGGTTCAGCACGAGCCCGGCCCAGAGGAGCGGTAGCGTCATCGAGTCGGGGAGGTAGCCCGTCCGGATATCGATCGCGCTCATCGCGAGCAGTGCGGCGCACAGCGCGAACGCGGCAAGCGCGGCGACGGTCGGGCCGAATACCGCGAGTGAGCCGGCGGCGAGCAGCGCGCACGCGAGCTCGACGAGCGGATATACGATGCCGATCCCGTGGCCGCAGCGCCGGCAGCGCCCGCGCAGCATCAGAAAGCTGACGAGCGGGATGTTTTCCCATGCGCGCAGCACGTGGCCGCAATGCGGGCAGGCGCTGCGCGGGCGCCACAAATCGTAGCGCGGCGGGTAGCCGTCGTCGGGCGGGGCGCTCGCGTTGCCGGTCGCTTCATCGATCTCGGCCTGCCACGCACGCTGCATCATCACGGGCAGCCGGTGGACGACCACGTTCAGGAAGCTGCCGACGCACAGGCCGACGACGATCGCGAACGCATACTGCAGCGCGGGCGGCAGCATCGCCAGCGCGAGCAGCGTGCTCTCGGGCGAATCGGTAACGGAGTACAGGGGCGCTGGCGTCATGAGGCTCAAGGTTCGGACTAAAAGGCGACAGAATCGGTTGCGATGCTACACCACGTTGCCGAGCTGAAGGATGGGCAGGTACATCGCGATCACGAGGCCGCCGACGAGTGCGCCCAGTACGATCACGATCAGCGGTTCGCCGAGCGCGGCGAGTGCATCGAGACGCGCGTCGAGCTGGCGTTCGCACAGCGCCGCGATGTCGGCGAGCATCGCGTCGAGCGCACCCGTCTCCTCGGCGACGGCGATCGGCTGCACGACGTCGTCCGGAAAGCATCCGGCCGACTGCATGGCGTCCGCCAGGCGTGCGCCGCGCAGCACGCGGGCTGCGATGTGCGCAGTGGCGTGCTCGAACACCGGATGGCCGGCAGTGCGCTCGAGCGTGGCGAAGGCGTCGGCGAGCGGCACACCGGCGCCGAGCAGCGTCGCCAGCGAGCGGCACCAGCGTGCGGCCGCGTACCGGCTGAGCGCGCTACCCGCGAGCGGCGCGTGCAATAGTTGCCGCGCGACAGCGTGGCGCAGCGGTGCCGAGCGCCGCAGCGCGTGATGTGCGGCCAGCCCGGCTGCCGCGGCAATGGCGAGCAGCCCACCGCCCCATGCCGACAGCGCGGAGGACAGCGCGAGCAGCGCGCGGGTTGGCGCCGGCAGTGCGGCGCCGAAACCGTCGAAGATCTGGCGGAACGTCGGTACCACCCACACCATCAGCGCGGCCGAGATCGCGAGCCCGAACAGGATGACGGCCGCCGGGTACGCGAGCGCGGCCCGCAGCTTGCGCCACTGAGCGTCGGTGCGCTCGCGGTGTGCCGCGACCCGCGTCAGCACGATGCCGAGCGAGCCGGACGCTTCGCCGACCTCGATCAGCTGGCGATACAGCGTGCCGAACCGGGATGGATAGCGTGCGAGTGCATCGGCGAAGCGCCGGCCGCCGACGATCTCGCGGGCGAGCCCGGCTGCGATGCGTGGCAGACCGTCGTGTGGCCGCGTACGCGCGAGCATCTCGAGCGACGGCGCGAGCGGCAACCCGGCCTGCAGCAGGCTCGCGAGCTGGCGCGTGAAGCGCGTGACGTCCCGCGCGCTGGCCGTGGGCGGCCGGGCCGCCCCGCGGACATCGAGCGACAGTACGGCGATGCCGTCGCGTGCGAGCGCGGCACGTGCGCCCGCGGCGTCGAATGCAATGACGGTCCCGCGGCGCGATGTGCCGTCGCGACGGCGGCCGCGCCACGCGAAGCGGGTTTCGCGCGGCGGCGTGTGCATGCTCATGCGGCAGGTGTCGCGGCGAGGGCTTCCGCGATGCTCGTCGTGCCGTCACGGACGCGCGCAAGCGCCGCGTCGCGCAGACTGCGCACGCCTTCGGCCGCCACGCATTGCGCGAGCTCGCCAACACTCGCCCGTGCGACGATGCGTTCCGCCAGCCCGGACGACACCGGCATCGTCTGATGCAGGCCGACGCGGCCGCGATAGCCGATGCCGTGACAGGCCGGACAGCCTCGCGCAACGAACGGCCGCCATCCGGTTGCGAGGGCGGCCGGGTCGCAGCCGGCTTCGCGCAGGACGGGCGCCGGTGCGTCCGAGTGCACGCGGCAGGCGGTGCACAGCCTCCGGACGAGGCGTTGCGCGGTGACGAGGTGCAGCGCGGCCGCGAGGTTGTACGGTGCGACGCCGATGTCGAGCAGCCGCGCGACGGCGGCCGGTGCGTCGTTCGTATGCAGCGTCGACAGCACGAGATGGCCGGTCTGCGCGGCCTTGATCGCGACGTCGGCCGTCTCCGCATCGCGAATCTCGCCGACCATGATGATGTCCGGATCCTGCCGCAAGAGCGCGCGCAGTGCCGTCGCGAACGTGAGCCCGGCCTTTTCGGCGACACCGACCTGGCTGATGCCGTCGAGCTGGATCTCGGCGGGATCCTCGACCGTGCAGACGTTGTGCGCGTCGCGATCGAGCATCTGCAGCGCGCAGTAGAGCGACAGCGTCTTGCCGCTGCCGGTCGGACCCGTGACGAGTACGAGGCCATGCGGGGCGCGTATCGCGGCCTCCATCGCGGCCGCCTGCTGCGCGTCGAAGCCGAGGCGGGCGAGTGTGAGGTCGGTCGGCATGGTTTCGAGCCGCCGCAGCACCAGCTTTTCACCGAACAACGTGGGCAGCGAGCTGACCCGGTAGTCGCCGCGTGTACCGCCGTCGATCACGATGCGCAGCCTGCCGTCCTGCGGGAGCCGCCGCTCGGCGATGTCCATGCGCGCGAGCACCTTGATCCGTGTGACGAGCGCGTCGCGCAGATGAAGGGGCGGCCGTGCATGTTCGTGCAGCACGCCGTCGATGCGCAGGCGGATGCGCCAGCTGGCTTCGAATGGTTCGACGTGGATGTCGGATGCATCGCGTACGCGCGCCGCGTGAAGCGTGTCCGTCAGCAGCCGCACGGCCGGCGCATCGTCGAGCTGGGCCGCGTCGAGCGCGCGCGGTGCGGTGGCGGGCGACGTATCGGAGTGGGCGGGCGGCTGCGTGCGCAGCGGCGCCCCGGGAGGAGGGAAATGCATGTGAGCCGGCTCGCTGGCCGCCTGTTGACCGTGACCAGCAGATGGTCGCGCGTCGCGGGCGGCGCCGGCAGTCAGCCGTTCGGCTAGCGCGACGTGGCGCGTGCGGTGCGCGAGCTGCGCGGCTTGAAGAGCTTGACGGTGCGCACGGCCTGATCGTCGCTGCGCATCACCTCGAGCATCACGTCGCCGATTTTCAGGCACACGTCGTCTTCCGGAATTTCCTCGAGGATTTCGAGCACCAGGCCGTTCAGCGTCTTCGGCCCGTCGGTCGGCAGCTTCAGATGCAACCAGCGATTCAGTTCGCGCAGCGGCATGCTCGCCGAGACGATGCATTCGCCGTTCTCGTCCCAGCCGCCCTTGCGCTCGCTGCGCGGCATCGACGTCGTGAATTCGCCGATCAGCTCCTCGATGATGTCTTCGGGCGTGACGAGCCCTTCGAGTTCGCCGTACTCGTTGACGACGAGCGCGGTCCGCTGGCGGGTTTCCTGGAAAAACTGGAGCTGCTGGACCACCGGTGTGCCGGACGGCACGTAGTACGGCTCGGCGAGCAGCGCGCGCAGCGTCTCGCGGTCGAATTCCTGGTTGTGCAGCGCGGTCAGCGTCTTGCGGACGTGCAACACGCCGAGCACCTTGTCGATGTCGCCTTCGTAGACGACGAGCCGGTTGTGATAGCAGGTTTCGAGCTGGTGCAGGACGTCGTCGAGCGGCGCGTAGAAATTGAGCGACTCGATCTGGCGGCGCGGCACCATCACGTCGTCGACCGTGATGTTCTCGAGATCGAACAGGTTGAGCAGGATGCTGCGGTGCTTGGTCGGCATGAAACTGCTCGACTCGAGCACGATGGCCCGCAGCTCGTCGGCCGACATTCGCTGGTCGCGACCCTTCTTCGTGTTGATGCGCAGCACCCACAGCACGCCGTTCGCGAGGGCGTTGACGAACCAGACGACGGGCTTGAACACGCGCATCAGCGGCGCGATCACGAGGCTCGCGGGCAGCGCGATGCGTTCGGGGAACGTCGCGCCGACGATCTTCGGCGCGATTTCGGCGAACACGATGATCAGGAACGCGACGATGCCGGTCGCGATCGACAGCGCGAGGTTGTTGCGGCCGAACGTATGCAGCGCGAGCGACGTCGTCAGGACCGGGATGATCGTGTTGAACAGGTTGTTGCCGATCAGGATCACGCTGAGCAGCAGGTCAGTGCGCGTGAGCAGGCCTTGCGTGGTTTTCGCGCCGAGTGCGCCCTGGCTGGCGAGATGCTTCAGCCGATGACGGTTGAGCGCCATCATCGCGGTTTCGGAAATCGAAAAGAAGCTGGAACAGAGGAGAAGCAGGAAGACGGCGCCGATTTGCGCCCATAAGGGAATTTGGTCCACGCGTTGGAAGGGCAGTGAAGGACTGGGATGGGAGAAATATAGCAGAGGCCGGCGACCGCGATGTGTCGTGCGCGACACGAGGAGCTAGCGGCGGCCGGGTAAAAAAAAACCGTGCACGAAGTGCACGGTTTTTTAAAATCTGGTCGGGGTGAGAGGATTCGAACCTCCGGCCTCTACGTCCCGAACGTAGCGCTCTACCAGGCTAAGCTACACCCCGATTTTTGCTCTTTGGACTTCGCCGTCTTCGTTAAGAATCGCTGCGTCGTCACAAGCAAGAACGTAACTATAACGATGTTTTTTCTAAAAGGGAATACTTTGATGAAGAAAATTTTCGAGACAAGGCATCGCGTCGCGTTCGCGGCGTGTTTACGATTGCCGCGACGTCGAGTATGAGCACAGCCCGAGCAGGCTTTCCTTATAGATCGAGTCCGGGAACGCGGCAATCGCCGCGGCTGCCGCCTGCGCTTCCTGGCGTGCGCATTCGAGCGTGTGATCCAGTGCGCCCGAGCGCGTGATTGCTTCGAAGATCGTGTCGAAGCGATCGGTGCCGCCCTGTTCGATCGCTTCGCGTGCCAGCGCCGACTGTTCGGGCGTGCCGCGTTCGATCAGATAGATGAGCGGCAGCGTCGGCTTGCCTTCGCGAAGGTCGTCGCCGGCATTCTTGCCCATTGCCTCGGCGGTGCCCGCGTAGTCGAGCCAGTCGTCCATGATCTGGAATGCAGTGCCGATCCGGCGGCCGTATTCGGCGGCGGCCGCCTCGGTCGGCGCATCGGCGCCCGCGAGTACCGCGCCCAGACGTGCCGAGGCCTCGAACAGCTTGGCCGTCTTGTAACGGATCACCTGCATGTAGCGCGTTTCGTCGACGTCCGCGTCGTGCATGTTGAGGAGCTGCAGCACCTCGCCTTCGGAAATGATCGTCGTCGCTTCCGACAGGATCTCCATCACGCGCATCTTGCCGACGCCGACCATCATCTCGAACGAGCGCGAATAGAGGTAGTCGCCTACCAGCACGCTCGCCGCGTTGCCGAACAGCGCATTGGCGGTCTGGCGGCCGCGGCGCAGCTCGGATTCGTCGACGACGTCGTCATGCAGCAGCGTGGCCGTGTGGATGAACTCGACGACGGCGGCCAGCACGTGCCGCTGGTGCGACGTCTCGCCGAGCGCGCCGGCGACGAGCAGCAGCAATGCCGGCCGCAGCCGCTTGCCGCCCGCGCCGATGATGTACTCGGCGATCTGGTTGATCAGCAGCACATCGGACGCGAGGCTTTGCCGGATAACGCGATTCACCTGCTCCATGTCAGTGGTGATCGGAGCGAGCAGATGGGCGGCGCTGAGGGTGGGGGAGGCGGTGGACGACGACATGATGATGGAATTGGGTGATGCCGCGGATTATAAGTCGAATCCGCGATATGCCGGTCTGTCAGACGTACCAGCGGCGCGATTTTGGCCGTCCGGTAGAGGCCCGCGCGCGGCAATCGGCGATCGGCTTTGACTTAGGCGCTAAGCCCATGTATAATCACGTGTTTTCCGCGCGTGGTGTGCGGAAAAATTGGATCCAGAGTGAGGTTCTCAATGTACGCGGTCATAAAAACCGGCGGCAAGCAGTACAAGGTTGCCGTTGGCGAAAAACTCAAAGTAGAACAGATACCGGCTGACATTGACGCTGAAATCACGCTCGACCAGGTTCTCGCAGTGGGCGAAGGCGAATCGATTAAGTTCGGTACGCCGCTGGTCAGTGGGGCTTCCGTCAAGGCCACCGTTGTGTCGCACGGTCGTCATGCCAAGGTCACCATCTTCAAGATGCGTCGCCGGAAGCACTACCAAAAGCACGGCGGCCACCGCCAGAACTACACTGAGCTGCGCATCGACGCGATCAACGCGTAAGCGCCTCGGTAAAGGAGCAATCAGATGGCACACAAAAAGGCAGGCGGCTCTTCCCGGAACGGCCGCGACTCCGAGTCGAAACGTCTCGGCGTGAAAGTGTACGGCGGCCAGGCAATCAATGCCGGCGGCATCATCGTGCGTCAGCGCGGTACGCGCATGCACGCAGGCGAGAACGTCGGCATGGGCAAGGATCACACCCTGTTCGCGCTGGTCGACGGTCACGTCAAGTTCGCGACGAAGGGCGCGGACAAGAAGCATCTGGTCATCGTTGTCCCGGCGGCTGCCTAAGTTCAGGCACCCACGGGCTTCGTAGCCGAAAGGCCCCGCAGTCTTCGCGGGGCCTTTTTTTATTTGGCCGCCGGGCGCGTGTGCGTTCGGGCGGCCATCGCGCAACCGGCGTACGATCGGCCGAACGGCAGATTGTTCAAGCGCGCCGGCGCGCGGCACAATAGCGGAAATACTGGGCGGAGTGACGAATGAAGTTCATTGACGAAGCACGAATCGAAGTCATCGCCGGAGACGGAGGCGATGGCAGTGCGTCGATGCGCCGCGAGAAATTCGTCCCGTTCGGCGGGCCGGACGGCGGCGACGGCGGCCGGGGCGGTAGCGTATACGCGATCGCCGACCGCAACATCAACACGCTGATCGACTACCGTTACGCGAAGAAGCACCTGGCGCGCAACGGCGAAAACGGGCGCGGATCGGATTGCTACGGCAAGGGCGGCGACGATGTCACGCTGCGCATGCCGGTCGGCACGATGATCAGCGACATGGATACCGGCGAGCTGATCGCCGACCTGACCGAGCACGACCAGCAGGTCATGCTTGCACAGGGCGGCGCCGGCGGGCTCGGCAACCTGCATTTCAAGTCGAGCACGAACCGCGCGCCGCGCCAGAAGACGGACGGCAAGCCCGGCGAGCGTCGCATGCTGAAGCTCGAGCTGAAGGTGCTCGCCGATGTCGGCCTGCTCGGCATGCCGAACGCAGGCAAGTCGACGTTCATCTCGTCGGTGTCGAACGCGCGGCCGAAGATTGCCGACTATCCGTTCACGACGCTTGCGCCGAATCTCGGCGTGGTGCGCGTCGGTCCGAGCAAGAGCTTCGTGATCGCCGACATCCCGGGGCTGATCGAGGGCGCCGCCGAAGGCGCGGGCCTCGGCCATCAGTTCCTGCGCCACCTGCAGCGCACCGGCGTGCTGCTGCATCTGGTCGATCTCGCGCCGTTCGACGAAAGCGTCGATCCGGTGGCGGAAGCGACGGCGATCGTCGGCGAGCTGCGCAAGTACGACGAGGCGCTCTACGAGAAGCCGCGCTGGCTCGTGCTCAACAAGCTCGACATGGTGCCGGAAGACGAGCGCAAGGCGCGGGTCGCGGATTTCCTCGAGCGCTTCGAGTGGGACGGTCCCGTGTTCGAGATCTCGGCACTGACGGGCCAGGGGTGTGAAGCGCTGTGCTACGCGATTTACGACTACCTCTCCGAACATTCGGACGCGCATCGCGCCGCGGAGGCGGAAGATCTCGCGGCAGACGTGCGTTTCCGCGATGCGCCGCCTGCCAAGGGCGATGCAGCGCCGGGCGACGACGCCTGAGCGATTCCGGAACGCGCCGGGCGTGCCGCCCGGCGCCGGCGTTCAATCGCGCCCGGTCGGAAAGGCAGCAGATACAGGAGACAGTGCAGGATGCGTTCGATCATCGCGGATTCGAAGCGATTGGTGGTGAAGGTGGGCTCCAGCCTCGTGACCAACGACGGCAAGGGGCTCGATCATGCGGCAATCGGCCGTTGGGCGGCCCAGATCGCCGCACTGCGCGCGCAGGGCAAGGAAGTCGTGCTCGTCAGTTCGGGCGCGATTGCCGAAGGGATGCAGCGGCTCGGCTGGAGCAAGCGACCACGGGAAATCGACGAGTTGCAGGCCGCCGCCGCAGTCGGCCAGATGGGGCTCGCGCAGGTCTATGAAAGCCGCTTCACCGAGCACGACATCCGCACCGCGCAGATCCTGCTGACGCATGCCGACCTGGCGGACCGCGAGCGTTACCTGAATGCGCGTTCGACGATGCTGACGCTGTTGCGGCTTGGCGTCGTGCCGATCATCAACGAGAACGACACGGTCGTCACCGACGAAATCAAGTTCGGCGACAACGATACGCTCGGCGCGCTCGTTGCAAACCTGATCGAAGGCGATGCTCTGATCATCCTGACCGACCAGTCGGGGCTGTTCACGGCCGATCCGCGCAAGGATCCGAACGCGACGCTCGTTGCGGAAGCCAATGCAGGCGCGCCGGAACTCGAGGCGATGGCCGGCGGCGCCGGCTCCAGCCTGGGTCGTGGCGGGATGCTGACGAAGATCCTCGCGGCGAAGCGCGCGGCGCACAGCGGCGCGAACACCGTGATCGCGAGCGGCCGGGAGGCCGACGTGCTCGTGCGTCTGGCGGCCGGTGAGGCGATCGGCACGCAACTGATCGCACGTACCGCGCGGATGGCGGCGCGCAAGCAGTGGATGGCCGACCATCTTCAGGTGCGCGGCCATGTCGTGATCGACGCAGGCGCGGTCGAGAAGCTGACGGCCGGCGGCAAGAGCCTGCTGCCGATCGGCGTGATCGACGTGCAGGGCGCGTTCGCGCGCGGCGAAGTCATCGCGTGTGTCGGCCCCGACGGGCGCGAAGTGGCGCGTGGGCTCACGAACTACAGCAGCGCGGAGACGAAACTGATTCACCGCAAGCCGAGCGGCGAGATCGAATCCGTGCTCGGCTACATGCTGGAGCCCGAATTGATCCATCGCGACAACCTGGTGCTCGTGTGACCATTCGTGCCGGTTCCGGCCGTCAAACGAAAAAGCCCGCGTGATGCGGGCTTTTTTCATGCGACGAACAGGGGCGCGGTGGGCGCCGCGCGCCGTCAGCGCAACTGGCTCATCGCGGTGCGGTGAAACCGGATGTTCTCCAGGATCTGCTGGGTCGAGCCCTGCGGCATCTTGTTCGCGCAGAAGTAGTCCTGATAGAGCGCCGAGTGGTAGGCATTCAGTTCGCCGTTCTCGATGCGCCGCCAGTCGTTCTCGACGGTGCGGTCCCAGCCGTCGTGTTCCGAATTCAGGCCGGCGTACTGACGCCATTCGTAGGTGTCGCAACGGATGCCTTCGTAGTTCACGTTGCGCGCACCGGCCGGGCTCGTGATGACGACCGCGTAGCGCACGACGCCATCGGTGCCGACCGCCAGCGACTTCGCATCGACGAAGAACTTGAGCGGCGTGTTCTGCGATACGTTGAACGGCAGCAGGTCGCCCGTCTGCGGCAGCGGCGGCAGCGAGTCGACCGTGTTTTCCTTCCACGTGCCCTGGCGGTCCAGCAGATACACGAACTCGCTGTCATCCTTGTTGGTGGGCGTCTTCGAATTCGCGCAACCTGCCAGCGTGGCCACCGCGGTAATCGATGCGAGCGCGAGAGCAATCGCTTTCAATATGCATTCCTCGTAAAAAAGGGCGCGACACCAAGGTCGCGCCCGGTCATGCAGTTCGATTCGTCATTTGCCGACGATCACGTGGGGCGGCATTTCGTCGAGCGTGCCCGCTTCCACTTCGATCTCCGAACAGACTACCGATGTGTCGACAATCGTCAGCGTCTGCTGGGCCTCTACGCCAATGACGCGCGGATAGCGCGACAGACGCGGCCCACGCGGCTTCTCGGCTCGCTGCGCCGGGCGGCGCAGGAAGCGCGACAGTTCCGTCAGCGCCAACTGATAGACATCCCGCTTGAACTCGATCACCGCATCGAGCGGCACCCAGTACTCGTTCCAGCGCCACGCATCGAACTCCGGGTGGTCGGTCGCGCGCAAGCAAATGTCGCAATCGCGTCCAACCATCCGCAGCAGGAACCAGATCTGCTTCTGGCCGCGGTAATGACCGCGTACTTCGCGTTTAATGAACTTGTCAGGCACCTCATAACGCAACCAGTCGCGTGTGCGGCCGATTATCTTGACGTGTTCCGGGTGCAGGCCCGTTTCCTCGTGCAGTTCCCGGTACATCGCCTGCATGGGGGTCTCGCCGTACTTGATCCCACCTTGAGGAAACTGCCAGGAATGCTCGCGGAGCCGCTTGCCCCAAAACACCTCGTTGCGCGCGTTCAAGAGGATGATGCCGACGTTCGGGCGAAAGCCTTCACGATCCAGCATACAACCACCTTCGAATCCTTTAAAATTGCTTTGATTATAAACAGATAACGGGCGCTGCGCACCGTGACGGAGCGAATCCGCGCGGGGCACACCGGCTGAATTGTCCCTGATTAGTCTGCTACGTCATCTGCGCCATCGCTGTTCGTCGCGCGCAGCTTTTTCACCTTGAAACTTTTTCGGGCGCCCCGCCTGGGGGCGCCGTTTTTGGAACCGTCCGCATGAAAGCTTCCCGTTTCTTTATCGGCACCCTGAAAGAAGCACCCGCCGACGCAGAGATCGTCAGCCACAAGCTGATGGTGCGCGCCGGCATGATCCGTCGCGTCGCCGGCGGCATCTATAACTACCTGCCGGTCGGCCTGCGTTCGATTCGCAAGGTCGAGGCGATCGTGCGCGAGGAAATGAACCGGGCGGGCGCCATCGAGTTGCTGATGCCGGCCGTGCAACCGGCCGAACTGTGGCAGGAATCGGGCCGCTGGGAGCAGTACGGCCCCGAGCTGCTGCGCTTCAAGGACCGCAAGGACAACGACTTCGTGATCGGGCCGACGCACGAGGAAGTCATCACCGACATCGCGCGCAACCAGATCAAGAGCTACCGGCAGATGCCGGTGAACTTCTACCAGATCCAGACGAAGTTCCGCGACGAGATCCGTCCGCGCTTCGGCGTGATGCGCGGCCGCGAATTCATCATGAAGGACGCGTACTCGTTCGACAAGGACGCGGCCGGCCTGAACGAGTCGTATCGCAAGATGTACGACGCGTATGTGCGCATCTTCACGCGCCTCGGCCTCGAGTTCCGCGCGGTCGCGGCCGACAGCGGCTCGATCGGCGGCAACTTCTCGCACGAATTCCACGTGATCGCCGACACCGGTGAAGACGCGATCGCGTACTGCCCGACGTCCGAATTCGCGGCGAACATCGAGGCGGCCGAAGCGCTGCCGCTGATCGTCGAACGCGCGGCGCCGGCCGAAGCGATGGAGAAGGTCGCGACGCCCGGCAAGGCGAAGTGCGAAGCCGTCGCCGAGCTGCTGGCCATCCCGCTCGAGCGCACGATCAAGTCGATCGTGCTCGCGACCGACAACGAAGGCGCCGAGCCGACCATCTGGCTCGTGATGCTGCGCGGCGATCACGACCTGAACGAGATCAAGGTGTCGAAGCTGCCGGGCCTGAAGAACCACCGCTTCGCGACCGAGCAGGAAATCGTCGAGTGGTTCGGCACGCCGCCGGGCTATCTCGGCCCGGTCGGCACGAAGAAACCCGTGAAGGTGATCGCGGACCGCACGGTCGCGAACATGAGCGACTTCGTCGTCGGCGCGAACGAGGTCGACTACCACATCGCTGGCGTGAACTGGGGCCGCGACCTGCCCGAGCCGGACGTCGCCGACGTGCGCAACGTGAAGAAGGGCGACCCGTCGCCGGACGGCAAGGGTGTGATCGACATCTGCCGCGGCATCGAAGTCGGCCACGTGTTCCAGCTCGGCACCAAGTATTCGGAAGCGATGGGTGCGACGTTCCTCGACGAGTCGGGCAAGCCGCAGCCGATGCTGATGGGCTGCTACGGCGTCGGCGTCACGCGCATTCTCGGCGCGGCGATCGAACAGAACTTCGACGACCGCGGCATCATCTGGCCCGAGTCGATCGCGCCGTTCGAAGTCGTGCTGTGCCCGATGGGCTATGACCGCAGCGACATGGTGCGCGAGACCGCCGACAAGCTGTACGCGGAACTCGTCGCAGCCGGCATCGACGTGATCCTCGACGATCGCGGCGAGCGCCCGGGCGTGATGTTCGCCGACTGGGAACTGGTCGGCGTGCCGCATCGCCTCGTGATCGGCGAGCGCGGCCTGAAGGAAGGCAAGATCGAGTATCAGGGCCGCCGCGACGCCGAAGCGACGCTGCTGCCGGCCGACGCGGCTGCGGCGACGGTCGCGGAGAAGATCCGCGCCGCGCTCGCGCGCTAAGCGCACCGACCGGGGAACGCGGTGGAATACACCTTCCTGTCGGCCACCGTGCTCCTGGTGCTGATCACCGATCCGCTCGGCAATATCCCGCTGTTCATTTCGGCGATGCGGGATGTGCCGCGCGAGCGGCGCGTGAAGCTGATCCTGCGTGAAGTGGGGATCGCGTTCGTGATCCTGCTGTTCTTCATGCTGGTCGGCGACCGTTTCCTGCGGATGATGAGCCTCACCGACCTGTCGCTGCGGCTCGGCGGCGGGATCGTGCTGTTCCTGATCGCGCTGCGGATGATCTTCCCGCATCCGGACGGCGCGCTCGGCAACGATCCGCGTGCGGGCGGCGAGCCGTTCATCGTGCCGCTCGCGATTCCGGCGCTCGCCGGGCCGTCCGCGCTCGCGACGGTGATGCTGCTGACGTCGCAGGGGCCCGGCAAGATGCTCGAGTGGGTCGGCGCGCTGACGGTCACGATGATCGTCTGCGCGGTGACGCTGGTGCTGGCCGAGCGGATCCAGCAATGGATCGGCGAGCGGACCGTCGCGGCGTTCGAGCGGCTGATGGGCCTCGTGCTCGTCGCGATTTCGGTCGAGATGATGCTGGGCGGAGTCCGCGCGTTCGTGCACCAGCTGTAGGGCGGGGCGGCGCACACCCAAGACGCCGAAAAAAAGCGGCGCTCCGGGAAACCGGAGCGCCGCTTTCTATTTATATAGTGCGGAGCGGGGTGCTCAGACGTTCGTGGTCAGCGCACGGATCGTCGGCAGGTTGCGCCAGTAGCCCTTCGCATCCATCCCGCAGCCGAACACGTAGCGGTCCGGCACCGCGAAGCCGCAGAAGTCGGGGTGCAGCGGCTTGGCCTTCGCGAGCGTCTTCTCGCACAGCACGGCCGACATGAAGCGCTTGGCGCCCATGTCGAGAATGCGGTCGCGGATCGCGGCCATCGTCTCGCCTTCGTCGAGGATGTCGTCGAGCACGAGCACGATCCGGTCCTTTACCGATTCGCGCGGCGCGACGCGCCAGTGCATCTCCGGGCTGCCCTGCGTCGTGTTGCGGTAGCGGGTCAGGTGGATGTAGTCGAATTCCAGCGGGAAATCGAGATGCGGCAGCAGCATCCCGGTAAACACCGCGGCGCCGCCCATCACCGAGAGAACGAGCGGGAACGCGTCGCCGATCTCGGCGCGGATCGCGTCGGCCATCTTGGAGATCGACGCGTTGACGGCGTCCGCCGAGACGATCTCTTCGGAGTGGTTGAAAATGTGGAGGGCTTCTTCGCGGTTCATGTGTTCTGGCGGGCAGTCGGTATACAAATAAGAATGAAGCAGAACGGCCGCCGCGCGCTACAGCAAAAACCCGCGCGCCGGCCGATGGGCGGAATCAGCGCATGCCGGGCATCATGCCCTTCAGGCCGCGCATCATCTTCTGCATGTTGCCGCCCTTCAGCTTCTTCATCATCGTACGCATCTGGTCGTACTGGTTCAGCATCCGGTTGACTTCCTGCACCGGCACGCCCGCGCCGGCTGCAATGCGGCGCTTGCGCGTCGCCTTGATGATCTCGGGTTTCGCGCGCTCGGCCGGCGTCATCGAGCTGATGATGCCTTCCATCCGGCGGATCGACTTCTCGGCCTGGCCCATGTCGGCGCCGGCCGCCGCCTGCTGGAACTGCGCAGGGAGCTTATCCATCAGCGACGACAGGCCGCCCATGTTCTTCATCTGCGAGATCTGCGCGCGGAAATCGTTCAGGTCGAAGTCGCCGCCTTTCTTGACCTTGTCGGCGAGCTTCTGCGCGGCCTGCACGTCGACGCCGCGCTGCGCCTCCTCGACGAGCGCGAGGATGTCGCCCATGCCGAGGATCCGGTTCGCCATCCGGTCGGGGTGGAACACCTCGAGGCCGTCGAGCTTCTCGGCGACACCGACGAACTTGATCGGCTTGCCCGTGACGTGACGCACCGACAGCGCGGCGCCGCCGCGCGAGTCGCCGTCGAGCTTGGTCAGCACGACGCCGGTGAGCGGCAGCGTGTCGTTGAACGCCTTCGCGGTGTTGACCGCGTCCTGGCCGAGCATCGCGTCGACGACGAACAGCGTTTCGGCCGGCTTCAGCGTGCCGTGCAGCGCGGCGATTTCCTGCATCATCGCCTCGTCGATGCCGAGGCGGCCGGCCGTATCGACGATCAGCACGTCGTGGTAGTGGCGCTTCGCCCAGTCGACGGCCGCGATCGCGATGTCGACGGGCTTCTGGTCCGGCGTGGACGGGAAGAAGTCGGCGCCGACCTGTTCGCTCACCGTTTTCAGCTGCATGATCGCGGCCGGGCGATACACGTCGCACGACACGGTCAGCACCTTCTTCTTGTACTTCTCGCGCAGCAGCTTCGCGAGCTTGCCGGCGGTCGTGGTCTTGCCCGCGCCCTGCAGGCCGGCCATCAGGATCACGGCGGGCGGCGTGACCGCGAGGTTCAGCTCGGCGGCCTTGCCTTCGTAGTCGCCGCCGATCACGGCGGTCAGTTCCTTCTGGACCACGCCGACCAGCGCCTGACCCGGCGACAGGCTGCTGATCACTTCTTCGCCGAGCGCCTTTTCCTTGACCTTGGCGATGAATTCGCGGACGACCGGCAGCGAAACGTCGGCCTCCAGCAGGGCGAGACGCACCTCGCGGAGCATCTCCTGGGTGTTCGCCTCGGTAAGCCGGGCCTCGCCGCGCAGCGTCTTGACGACGCGCGCCATCCGTTGAGTGAGATTGTCGAGCATGGGGAGCGATGGACAGTGGGGCCCGAAGGCGCGGCGGAACCGAACAAAGGGAGCCGTCGCGGGAAGGGGGCCTAGTGTAAACTTCGAACATGGATATTGTACTGTATGCCCTCACCGCATTCCTGTACGGCGGCCTCGCCGTCGCAGGCTGGCGCACGCACCGCCAGGGCGCGACGCCGCTCGTCGCGAGCGTGCCGGCCGTGCCGGTTCCCGCGTCCGCCGCGTCCGGGATGAGCGGGGCCGGCCGCGCGCTGCTGTTCGCCGCGCTGGTCGCGCACGGCGTGCTGCTCCACATGACGATCTTTCCGAACGACGCGATGGTGTTCGGCTTCGCATTCGCGCTGTCCGCGATGTTCTGGCTCGGCGCCGGCATCTACTGGATCGAGAGCTTCTTCTTCCCGCTCGACAGCCTGCGCCTGCTGGTACTGCCGCTCGCGTGCGGCGCGTCGCTGCTGCCGCTCGTGTTCGGCGGCGTGCGGGTGCTTCCTTATGCCGCAGCGCCGCTGTTCAAGCTGCATTTCCTGATCGCGAACATCGCATACGGCCTGTTCGCGATCGCGGCGCTGCACGCGGTCCTGATGCTGATGGTCGAGCGGCGCCTGCAGTCGCTGAGGAGCGGCGGGCGCGACGGCTCGACGGGCTGGATCGCGAGCTGGCTCGAGACGCTGCCGCCGCTGCTCACGCTCGAGAAGCTGCTGTTCCGCCTGATCGGCGCCGGCTTCGTGCTGCTCACGCTGACGCTCGCGTCGGGCATCCTGTTCAGCGAGCAGGTCGACGCGCGCGCGCTGCGCCTCGACCACAAGACGGTATTCGCGATCCTGTCGTGGCTGATGTTCGGCGGCCTGCTGATCGCCCGCAAGACGTCGGGCTGGCGTGGCCGCGGTGCCGCGCGCTGGGTGCTCGTGTCGTTCGCCGCGCTGCTGCTCGCGTATGTCGGCAGCCGGTTCGTTTTCGAGGTGCTGCTGCACCGTTCCGTGGTTTGAACGCAGGTTTCCGATGCGACAGATTCTTCTCCTGATTCTTCTCTTCTTCGCGGGCTCGTGGATCGCGCGCAAGCTGCGCCAGGCCCAGGAGCACGCGCAGGCGCGCACCGGCCGCGGCGCCGGTTACGACGGCATGCCCGGCGCCGGCGGCGCGGGTTCGGGGCGCCCGAACGGCGACGCGCGGGCGCTGCCCGAGCCGATGGTGCGCTGCGCCGAATGCGGCGTGCATGCGCCGAAGGGCGACGCCGTCGCCGCGGGCGGTGAATACTTCTGCAGTGCCGAGCACGCGCAGCGCCACGCCGCGCGGTCGAGCGGTCGCGACGCACGATGAGCGACGCGCAGGTGCTGTCGGTCGACACGCACGGCTGGGTGCGCGAAGCGCGCCATGCGCCGTCGCCGAACTTCGAGGTGCGGCCCGCGGGCGCGGTGCCGACCCTCGTGGTCGTCCACAACATCAGCCTGCCGCCCGGCGAATTCGGCGGTGACGCGATCGAGGCGCTGTTCCTGAATCGTCTCGACTGCGATGCGCACCCCTATTACCAGAGCCACCTGCGCGACGTGCGCGTGTCCGCGCACTTCCTGATCCGCCGCAACGGCGAACTCGTGCAGTTCGTGTCGTGCGACGAGCGTGCGTGGCATGCGGGCTCGTCCGAGTTCTTCGGCCGGGCGCGCTGCAATGATTTCTCGATCGGCATCGAACTCGAGGGCGCGGACGACGTGCCGTTCGACGACGCGCAGTACGCCATGCTCGCCGCGCTCTCCCGCGCGCTCGCGGCACGCTACCCGGTCGACGCATTCGCGGGGCACTCGGACGTCGCGCCGGGCCGCAAGACCGACCCTGGCCCGCATTTCGATTGGCAACGCTTTGCGAGCGATGCCGGTTTTTCCGCCGAATACTTTCCTTTCCGTCAGCACTGATCGCAGGGTTTTTGAGGGCGCGAAATTTTTTTTCCCGACCAATGCCTTGTCGCGTCTGAGCCTGCGCGGGGTGGGGGTGATGTCAATACCTCCATCGCAAATTATCCATTTTGATGTGCTCCGAATGTCCACTATACTTGGTGCCAGTTGAGCATTTCTGCACTAGATATAGTGTGTGTCGCAGGGGAAACCCGAGCGGCACCGGCCGGCGGGCAACGCCGGCGGACAGGGTTCTCAGGGCGGCGCGTCAGGCCGGGCGGTCCGGGCGTCGCGATCAGCGCAGCGAACATCGACGGGGCAGGGTACACATGACGAAGCACACGACCGGATCGGTTGTCGCGCATCGACCGAACCGGCTTCCCCGGCGCATCGCTCGCCTCTTACCGCTCGCGCACCGCGTTGCGCAGCGTTCGTTTTAATCCGCGGTTCTCTCCGCACCATCCAACACCAGGAGCTTTGCACATGCAAACCACCGACAACGCGACGTCCCAGTACGAGAGCGCCTCGAGCCGTCCGCTCGGCGGGACCGAACAGGGCGCGAAGGCGCTCGCGCCGCAGGCCACGTTCGCCGACTACAAGGTGATCCGCCGCAACGGCAGCGTCGTCTCGTTCGAACCTTCGAAGATCGCGATTGCGGTGACCAAGGCTTTCCTGGCCGTCAATGGCGGGCAGGGTGCGGCATCGGCGCGCGTGCGCGAGCAGGTCGAGCAACTGACGCACAACGTCGTGCGCGCGCTCGTGCGCAGCCGCCCGAACGGCGGTACGTTCCATATCGAAGACATCCAGGACCAGGTCGAACTCGCGCTGATGCGCGGCGGCGAGCACAACGTCGCGCGTGCGTACGTGTTGTATCGCGAGAAGCGTCACCTCGAGCGCCAGCACGCGGGCGAGGACGTAGCGGCAGCCGGCGGCGAGGCGAGCACCGGCATCAACGTCGTCGACAACGGCGTCACGCGCCCGCTCGACCTGAACGCGCTGCGCGCGCTGATCGTGTCGGCATGCGACGGCCTCGGCGCTGCGGTTAACCCTGACCCGATCGTCGCCGAAACGGTGAAGAACCTGTACGACGGCGTGCCGATGAGCCAGGTCTACGACTCGGCGATCCTGGCTGCGCGCACGATGATCGAGAAGGATCCGGCATACAGCCAGGTCACGTCGCGCATCCTGCTGCACACGATCCGTCGCGAGATCCTCGGTGAGGAAGTGGTCCAGGCCGAGATGTCGACCCGTTACGCGGAATACTTCCCGCAGTTCCTGAAGCGCGGCGTCGACGCCGGCCTGCTCGACGACAAGCTGCTGCAGTTCGACCTGAAGCGCCTCGGCGAAGCGCTCGACGCGAACCGCGACCTGCAGTTCGGCTACCTCGGCCTGCAGACGCTGTACGACCGCTACTTCCTGCACGTCGAAGGCACCCGCATCGAAATGCCGCAGGCCTTCTTCATGCGCGTCGCGATGGGCCTGTCGCTGAACGAGATCGACCGCGAAACGCGCGCGATCGAGTTCTACAACGTGCTGTCCAGCTTCGACTTCATGAGCTCGACGCCGACGCTGTTCAACTCGGGCACGCACCGCTCGCAGTTGTCGTCGTGCTACCTGACGACCGTCGCGGACGATCTCGACGGCATCTATGAAGCGCTGAAGGAAAACGCGCTGCTGTCGAAGTTCGCCGGCGGCCTGGGCAACGACTGGACGCGCGTGCGTGCACTCGGCTCGCATATCAAGGGCACGAACGGCAAGTCGCAAGGCGTGGTTCCGTTCCTGAAGGTCGTCAACGACACGGCCGTCGCGGTCAACCAGGGCGGCAAGCGCAAGGGCGCGGTCTGCGCGTACCTCGAATCGTGGCACCTCGACATCGAGGAGTTCCTGGAGCTGCGCAAGAACACGGGCGACGATCGCCGCCGGACGCACGACATGAACACGGCGAACTGGATTCCCGACCTGTTCATGAAGCGCGTGATGGAAGGTGCGGACTGGACGCTGTTCTCGCCGTCGACCTGCCCGGACCTGCACGACAAGTTCGGCGCGGAATTCGAGAAGGCTTACACGGCTTACGAAGACAAGGTCGCGCGCGGCGAGATCAAGCTGTTCAAGAAGATCCCGGCGCAGCAACTCTGGCGCAAGATGCTCGGCATGCTGTTCGAGACGGGCCACCCGTGGATCACGTTCAAGGATCCGTGCAACGTGCGCTCGCCGCAGCAGCACGTCGGCGTCGTCCACTCGTCGAACCTGTGCACGGAAATCACGCTGAACACGAGCGACACCGAAATCGCGGTGTGCAACCTCGGCTCGGTGAACCTCGTCGCCCACCTGGTGAAGCAGGCCGACGGCAGCTACGCGCTCGACCACGACAAGCTGAAGCGCACGATCAGCGTCGCGATGCGCATGCTCGACAACGTGATCGACATCAACTACTACGCGGTGCCGAAGGCACGTAACTCGAACCTGAAGCACCGCCCGGTCGGCATGGGCATCATGGGCTTCCAGGACTGCCTGCACCTGCTGCGCACGCCGTACGCGTCGGAAGCGGCGGTCGAGTTCGCCGATCGTTCGATGGAAGCGGTCTGCTACTACGCGTACTACGCGTCGACCGAGCTGGCCGAAGAGCGCGGCCGCTACTCGAGCTACCGCGGCTCGCTGTGGGATCGCGGCATCCTCCCGCAGGACACGCTGAAGCTGCTGACGGAAGCACGCGGCGGCTACGTCGAGGTCGACACCTCCGAATCGCTCGACTGGACGTCGCTGCGTTCACGGATCGCCGCGCACGGCATGCGCAACTCGAACTGCGTCGCGATCGCGCCGACGGCGACGATCTCGAACATCATCGGCGTGTCGGCCTGTATCGAGCCGACCTTCCAGAACCTGTACGTGAAGTCGAACCTGTCGGGCGAATTCACGGTGGTGAACGAGTACCTGGTGCGCGACCTGAAGGAACGCGGCCTGTGGGACGAAGTGATGGTCGCCGACCTGAAGTACTTCGACGGCATGCTGTCGCGCATCGACCGCATCCCGGCCGACCTGCGCGCGATCTACGCGACCGCGTTCGAAGTCGACCCGACGTGGCTGGTCGAAGCGGCATCGCGTCGCCAGAAGTGGATCGACCAGGCGCAGTCGCTGAACATCTACATGGGCGGCGCGTCGGGCAAGAAGCTCGACGAGGTCTACAAGCTCGCATGGCTGCGTGGCCTGAAGACGACCTACTACCTCCGCACGATGGCGGCGACGCACGTCGAGAAGTCGACGGTCGCACACGGCGCGCTGAACGCCGTGCCGACGGGCGGCGGCTCGAGCAGCGGCGGCGCGCAAGGCGCAGCCGGCGGCTTCGGTGCGGCAGGTGGCGACGCGTCGTCGGGCGCGGTCAACGCGGCACCGGCACTCGCACCGGTCGAGGCAGATGGTCCGGTGTGCACGATGCGTCCGGGCGATCCTGGCTTCGACGAATGCGAAGCGTGCCAGTAACGCAGTGCGCCTGACCTGGGAAGCAGGTCAGCGCGGCGCACACGACGACCGATCGAGGTTGAAGTGTGCGCCGCTCTCAACTAAAAAAATGATAAGGAATCTGTAACGCGACACCTGCGTTGCAGGCAGTGACAAGCGATCGAAACATCCCCGACGACGTCGCGTTTCGATCAGCGTTCGATGCGTCGAGCGCACCTCGCGATACACGCGCGACGCACATCGCGCGCTGCATGAACGACGATGCGTTGCTCAAAGTGTTGTATCGAGGTCGCAACGCGAATCGAAAAAAGGATTTTTCGTGAGCGAACCCTTTTATCGCTCAGGAAAAGATGGTACAAACCGTTCTAAATTGATGGTGAGAATTTATGCTCAACTGGGATGAAGAGAAGACTGCCGTAACTCCCGCGAGCGGAGCGCAGCAAAACGCGATGCGCACCTCCGCAGGAACGGCTGTCGGACTGCAGGCTGCAACGCCTGCCGCCCATCAGGTCCGCGACATTTTCGAAGGCGATCTTGCGGTGCCCCCGCAAGCATCGGCTGTTCCCGCCGGCGGTTCGGAAGCGCGGGTCAATGTCGCCGACAAGCGCATCATCAACGGCCAGACTGACGTCAATCAGCTGGTGCCGTTCAAGTACAAGTGGGCGTGGGAAAAGTATCTGGCCGGTTGCGCGAACCACTGGATGCCGCAGGAAATCAACATGTCCCGCGACATCGCTCTGTGGAAGGACCCGAACGGTCTGACCGAGGACGAGCGCCGCATCGTGAAGCGCAACCTCGGCTTCTTCGTGACGGCCGATTCGCTCGCGGCGAACAACATCGTGCTCGGCACGTACCGCCACATCACGGCGCCCGAGTGCCGGCAGTTCCTGCTGCGTCAGGCGTTCGAAGAGGCGATCCACACGCACGCGTACCAATACATTGTCGAATCGCTCGGCCTCGACGAAGGCGAGATCTTCAACGCGTACCACGAGGTCACGTCGATCCGCGCGAAGGACGAATTCCTGATCCCGTTCATCCACACGCTGACGGATCCGGCCTTCAAGACCGGCACGCTCGAAGCGGATCAGAAGCTGCTGAAGTCGCTGATCGTGTTCGCCTGCATCATGGAAGGCCTGTTCTTCTATGTCGGGTTTACGCAGATCCTCGCGCTCGGCCGCCAGAACAAGATGACGGGTGCTGCAGAGCAATATCAGTACATCCTGCGCGACGAGTCGATGCACTGCAACTTCGGCATCGACCTGATCAACCAGATCAAGCTCGAGAATCCGCATCTCTGGACCGCCGAATTCCGCGCCGAGATCCGCGAGCTGTTCAAGCAGGCTGTCGAACTCGAATACCGCTACGCCGAGGACACGATGCCGCGCGGCGTGCTGGGTCTGAATGCGTCGATGTTCAAGAGCTATCTGCGCTTCATCAGCAACCGTCGTTGCCAGCAGATCGGCCTCGATCCGCTGTACCCGAACGAGGAAAACCCGTTCCCGTGGATGAGCGAGATGATCGACCTGAAGAAGGAACGCAACTTCTTCGAGACGCGTGTGATCGAGTATCAGACGGGCGGCGCGCTGTCCTGGGAATAACCCGCAGCAGCGAACCCGTCACATGATGGAACAGCCGGCGGCCTCTCGGCCCCGGCTCAAGGTTTAGGAGCAAGAACGCCTGATGCAAAGCATGCCCGGTGCCTTAACGGCACGACGACACGACAGGCACTTTGCGAACCCTTCAGTGGGATGGGCAAACTTCCCTCCGGAAAAAGCGGACGGCCGTGTGGCGGTCCGCTTGATCAAGCGATTAGGGGTAGCGGCGCGAGGTGCGCCGGCTACCGACTTGATTTGGCGCGCGAGGCCGAGTGGCCACGCGCGCCATACCGTATTCATTAGCGTAAGCGCGTGGTATCCGCGTACGCCGATGAATAGCCCGCTTCGAAGCGCACGTCCTGAACAGCGTCCGCGGGAAGCGGGTTTTGACGAAGGGTGTAGTTTGAACTGACTCTCATCTGAACCTGAAGGAGAACAACATGGCACTTGCCAAGAAGAAACCGGCTGCAAAGAAGGCCGCAGTGAAGAAGGTCGCTGCGAAGAAGGCTGCTGCTCCGGCGAAGAAGGCCGCTGCAGTGAAGAAGGTTGCTGCGAAGAAGGTCGCGGTGAAGAAGGTTGCCGCGAAGAAG
Source organism: Burkholderia sp. AU31624 (assembly GCF_020420065.1). Lineage (NCBI taxonomy): Bacteria > Pseudomonadati > Pseudomonadota > Betaproteobacteria > Burkholderiales > Burkholderiaceae > Burkholderia > Burkholderia sp. AU31624. The sequence continues at coordinate 276,217 of NZ_JAIZRT010000010.1, read as the reverse complement.
GCAGCACCGGCGAAGAAGGCAGCAGTGAAGAAGGTTGCTGCGAAGAAGGTCGCAACGAAGAAGGTTGCAGCCAAGAAGGTCGCAGTGAAGAAGGTTGCCGCGAAGAAGGCAGCACCGGCGAAGAAGGCCGCAGCGAAGAAGGTTGCCGCCAAGAAAGTCGCAGTGAAGAAGGTTGCTGCGAAGAAGGCCGCACCGGCTAAGAAGGCTGCTGCGAAGAAGGCCGCGCCGGCGAAGAAGGCTGCTGCGAAGAAGGCTGCGCCTGCGAAGAAGGCTGCCGCGAAGAAGGCTGCGCCTGCTGCGAAGAAGGCTGCCCCTGCGAAGAAGGCCGCTGCTCCGGCGAAGAAGGCTGCCGCTGCTGCTCCGGCTGCCGCTCCGGCTCCGGCGAAGAAGGCCGCGGCTCCGAAGAAGGCTGCTGCTCCGAAGAAGGCCGTCGTGAAGAAGGCTGCGCCGGCAACGACCGCGTCGACCGCATCGGTTGCGCCGGCATCGGGCGTGAAGACCGCGCTCAACCCGGCAGCGGCATGGCCGTTCCCGACCGGCAGCCGTCCGTAATCGAGGCTGACCTGCACCACCCGGACACTCACGTGGTGTCCGTGGGTTGAGTAGCGCTACTCAATCAGTCCCGCCATCTGGCTCAGGTGGCGGGATTTTTTTTGTCCGTCGTTGCCGATGTGCCCGCATCCCGGACACCCACAAGCCGGCTGCGGCGAGCACGGACGAAAAAAAACGCATGTGCAGCTTCGCACATGCGTTCGACCGCGGCTTGCGCCGCGTGCTGAGGTACCTGTTAGTGCGTGACGCGCGTGACGCCGCCGCTCGACAACAGTCGCACGCGTTCGCCGGCGCGGAACGCTTCGCCGCTTGCAGCCTGCGTGATCGAGCGCAGATCGCCGTTGTCGAGGCGCACGGTGATTTCGACACCGTTCGCCGTGCTGAGGTTTTCGCCAACCGCGTTGCCCGCGACCGCGCCGACGAGGCCGCCGGCGATCGCGGTCAGGATCGACCCCTTGCCGCCGCCGATCGCGCTGCCTGCCACTGCGCCGAGCGCGCCGCCGCCGAGTGTGCCGATCGCGCTGCCGCCGCCGTCGGACTGGATGCGCACCGCGCGGACGCTTTCGACGGTGCCCATGCGGACCGTCTGTTCGCGCTGCGCCTGGCCGACGCTATAGACATCCGCCGAACCGGGTGCGGTGAAGCAACCGGTGAGCGTCAGCGAGGCCGTCAGCATGGCCGCGAGCGTGAGGGTCTTTTTCGTCAACATCTTTGCTCTCCCACAAAATTCATTTGAGACTGTAACCGAATGCAGTCTCGAAGCGTGCGTCGATTTCGGCGCGCGTCAGTACGTAAGTCTGGGGCCCCTGGTGGGCGATTTTGATCGAGCCCATCAGGCTCGCGAGGCGGCCCGTGGTTGCCCAGTCGAGGCCATGCTCGATGCCGTACAGCAAGCCACCCCGGAAGGCGTCGCCGCAGCCGGTCGGATCGGAGATCTGCTCGGCCGGCACGACAGGAATCTGCTCCGTGCCCTGTTTGTGGCGGATGGTCGCGCCGTGCTCGCCGCGCGTAATGACGAGGGCATCGACCCGGCTGGCGATTTCATCTTCGGACCATCCCGTCTTGTCGCTCACCAGCTTGGCCTCGTAGTCGTTGACCGCTACAAAGGTCGCAAGTTCAATGCTGCGGCGCAGCGTCGCACCGTCGAACAGCGGCAGGCCTTGGCCCGGATCGAACACGAACGGCACGCCGGCCTTGGCGAGTTCTTCCACGTGCTGCACCATCCCGTCGAAGCCGTCGGGGCCGACGATCGCGAGCTTGATGTCCGGCGCGTCGCCCGCGTGGTTCAGGTGCGACTGCATCATCGCGCCCGGGTGGAACGCCGTGATCTGGTTGTTGTCGAGATCGGTCGTGATCATCGCCTGCGCGGTATACGTGTCGGGCAGCACGCGAACGTGGTCGCGGCGCAGGCCGAGCTGGTCGAGCCGGTCGAGATACGGCTGCGCGTCGAGCGCGCCGATCGTCCCCATGATGCGCGCATCGCCGCCGAGCAGGTGCAGCGCGTACGCGATGTTGCCCGCGCAGCCGCCGAATTCGCGGCGCATCGTCGGCACCAGGAAGCTCAGGTTGATGAGGTGCACCTGGTCGGGCAGGATGTGCTCGCGGAACCGCCCCTCGAAGGTCATGATGGAATCGTAGGCGATCGAGCCGCAAATCAACGTAGCCAAGGTGTGCGTTCCTGTAGAAATGAGGGACCCTGCGCGACAACGCCGCGCGAAAGGCGCGGCGCGGCAGGGGAAAGCGGAAGAAAGCTTACTTCAGTGCGGCGAGCGCGGCATCGTAGTTCGGCTCGTCCTTGATTTCGCCGACGAGTTCCGCGTGGATCACCTTGTCCTGCGCGTCGAGCACGACGACCGCACGTGCGGTCAGGCCGTTCAGCGGGCCGCTCGTCACGTCGACGCCGTACGCGTTCGCGAACGCGCGGCCGGTGCGGAACGTCGAAGCCGTCACGACATTCTCGAGGCCTTCGGTCGTGCAGAAGCGCGTCGCAGCGAACGGCAGGTCGGCGGACACGACGACGACGACCGTGTTGTCGAGCGACGATGCGGCTTCGTTGAACTTGCGGGTCGACGTCGCGCAGGTCGGCGTGTCGAGGCTCGGGACGATGTTCAGCACCTTGCGCTTGCCCGCGAAGCTGGCGAGCGACAGGTCGGCGAGGTCCTTGCCGACCAGCTTGAAGTCGGCGGCTTGTGCGCCGACGGCCGGGAACGTGCCGGCGAGATCGATCGGGTTGCCACCCAGCGTAACTTTGCTCATGTTCGTGCTCCGAAATAGCGCGCCGCTCGGGCGCGCGGGTTGAGACGGGCGCGCAGGCGCGCGCCGCGGCGCGTCACGGATAGAAAATCTGGACGCGGAAATTCGAGGCGGGCGCACCGTTCGTGTCGACGCGGACGACCATCGTCTGCGTCGTGCCGGGCGGCAGCCCGGCGTCGATCGGCGTGCCCGGGCGCACGTAGTCGCGCGGCGCGAGTACGCGGCGCACGGTCACGTGGTTGGTGTCGTCGAGCAGCGTCAGCTCGAGCGACGGGTAGGCGAGTGCGACGCGGTAGCGGTTCGTCAGCGGCACCTTCAGCTCGAGCTCGCGCGGGCCGTCGAGCTGGCGCAGGTCGGTCGCGTCGAGCCGCAGGCCGTCGATCGCGCGCGGCGGCGCAACCGTGCAGCCGAGCGGCGCGCAGGCCTGCCGGAACCAGCCCTGCGTGACGGGCCAGTAGATCATCAGCGTTTCGCGCTGCCACCATGCGAGTTGCCCGACGAGCAGCACGGCGAGCACGGCAGCGACGAGGCCACCGAAAAAGCCGCCGAGCATGCCGCGCCGCTGCGGCGCGCGGGTTTCCCGCGTGACGGCGAAATGCGGACGATCGTCGTCGGTCAGCGCAGCGGGGAAGGGGGCGGCCGGCGCGTGGGTCGTGGCGGCGGGCGTCTCGTCGTGCCGCGTGGTGCCGGAGTCGGGCTCGGGCGCGGCTTCGGTGACGGCTGGCGCAGGCGCGAACGCAAAGCGCGGTTCGCGCGGCGCGCGCTCGTCGTCCTGCACGGCGAAGTGCGTGGTTCCGACGGGTTCGGCGGCGTCGCGAGCGGTCTCTGCGTCCGACGGAAGGTGCGCGACGAAGCGGGGCTCACGCGGGTCGCGTTCGACAGGCGCGGCCGATGGTTCGGCATCCGGCGGCGATTGCGTTTGCGTTTGCGTCTGCAGCGATTCGGCCGGTTGTTCGACGGCAGCGGAGGCGGGTAGCTCGGCCGGGGAGGGCGCGAACGGTGCGGGCGTACCCGACAGATGCACGACGCCGGCTTCGATGGACGGAAGGGCAAGCGGGATCAGCGGCTCGGTGCGCACGGTCCGCACGTTGTGCTGCAGCGACGGGTCGACGCCGGCATCGAGCCACGGCGCCCACATGTCCCAGCCTTCGGGCTTGTAATCGGTGTCGGAAGGTGACCCGGCCGGCGCTTCGGCGGCGAACAGCCGAGGCGGGGCCGGATGACGCGCATCACCGTCATCCTGCGCGGCAGCCGGTTCGGTCAGGACCGGCTCGGGCTGCTGCGCGTGCTCGGGAACGAGCGACTCGGACGCGTTGAAGACTTCGTGGCAATGCCCGCAGCGCACGAGCCCTTGATGCAGCGAGAGCTGTTCCTGCTGCAGCCGGAAGACGGTTTCGCAATGAGGGCAGCGCGTCGCAAGAAGCATGTCGAGCCGGGCGGCCTGCTGGCCAGAGTGAAGGACAGCGCTATTCTAATGGCTTTCGCGTCGGGTTCCGGCGAGGCATACCCAACCTTCGTGCTCACGCCAGACCGAGATGTCGACATAGCGTGCGTAGACGGCCGCCACTTCGTCCGCCTGGCGCGCGAGCACGCCCGACAGCGCGATGCGCCCGCCCGGCTTGACCTTCGATGCGAGCATCGACGCCATCAGCTTCAGCGGATTCGACAGGATGTTTGCGACGACGATGTCGAATTCACCGTCCGGGCACGCATCGGGCAGCCCGTACGTGACTTCCGCATGGTTGCGTTCGCTGTTCTGCCGCGCCGATTCGACCGCTTGCGGATCGATGTCGATGCCGATCACGGGGTTCGCCCCGCATTTCTTCGCGAGGATCGCGAGAATGCCCGAGCCGCAGCCGTAGTCGAGCACCGACTGGCCGGGCTGCACCGACTGCTCGAGCCATTCCATGCACAGGCGCGTGGTCGGGTGGCTGCCGGTGCCGAAGGCGAGGCCCGGATCGAGTTCGAGGATGAGCGCGTCGGGATCGGGCGCATCGTGCCACGACGGCACGACCCAGATCCGCTCGCCGATCGGGATCGGCTCGAACTGCGATTGCGTGAGACGCACCCAGTCCTGCTCTTCGACTTCGCGGACGGTGAATGCCGGTGTCTCGGCGACGCCGATCTCGTTCGCGGCCGCCGCGAGCAGCACGGCCGGCTCATGGTCGGCCGCGAGCAGCGCGACCACGCGCGAGTGCTGCCACGCGGTGCGGTCGGGCACGAGGCCCGGCTCGCCGAAGAGCGGCTGTTCGTCGGGCGTGTCGGCGTCGGCATCTTCGACCGACACCGACAGCGCGCCGAGTTCGAGCAGCGCGTCGGACAGCGCCTCCGCATGCTCACGGGCCAGTTCGACGACGAGTTCGCGATAGCTCATGCTTACGCTTCTTCCGGTGCGACCTGCTGCTTCTGGGCGAGCCGGTTTTCGAGGTAATGGATGCTGGTGCCGCCTTCGACGAACTTCGAATCGATCATCAGCTCGCGGTGCAGCGGGATGTTGGTCTGGATGCCTTCGACGACCATTTCCGACAGCGCGATGCGCATCCGGCTGATCGCCTGCTCGCGCGTTGCGCCGTAGGTGATCAGCTTGCCGATCATCGAATCATAGTTCGGCGGCACGAAATAGCCATTGTAGGCGTGCGAATCGACGCGCACGCCGGGGCCGCCCGGCGTATGCCACGACGTGATCCGGCCCGGCGACGGCGTGAACTTGAACGGATCTTCCGCGTTGATCCGGCATTCGATCGCGTGCCCGCGGAACTGGATGTCGCGCTGGCGCAGCGTGAGCTTCTCGCCGGCCGCGATGCGGATCTGTTCCTGCACGATGTCGACGCCCGTGATCAGCTCCGATACCGGGTGCTCGACCTGCACGCGCGTGTTCATCTCGATGAAGTAGAACTCGCCGTTTTCGTACAGGAATTCGAACGTGCCCGCACCGAGATAGCCCATCTTCTTGCAGGCGTCCGCGCAGCGGTCGCCGATGCGGTCGATCAGGCGGCGCGGAATGCCGGGTGCCGGCGCTTCCTCGATCACCTTCTGGTGGCGGCGCTGCATCGAGCAATCGCGCTCGCCGAGCCAGATCGCGTTCTTGTACGCGTCGGACAGCACCTGGATTTCGATGTGGCGCGGGTTCTCGAGGAACTTCTCCATGTACACCTGCGGGTTGCCGAACGCACGGCCGGCTTCCTCGCGGGTCATGTTGACCGCGTTGACGAGCGCGGCCTCGGTGTGCACGACGCGCATCCCGCGCCCGCCACCGCCGCCTGCCGCCTTGATGATGACCGGATAGCCGATCGCGCGCGCAATCTTGACGATCTCCTTCGGATCGTCCGGCAATGCGCCTTCCGAGCCCGGCACGCACGGCACGCCGGTCTTGATCATCGTCTGCTTCGCGGTGACCTTGTCACCCATCATGCGGATCGTTTCGGGGCGCGGGCCGATGAACGTGAAGCCCGACTGCTCGACACGTTCCGCGAAATCGGCGTTCTCCGACAGGAAGCCGTAGCCGGGGTGGATCGCCTCGGCATCGGTGACTTCCGCGGCGCTGATCAGCGCCGGCATGTTCAGGTAGCTCAGGTTCGACGGGGCCGGGCCGATACAGACGGCTTCGTCCGCGAGGCGCACGTACTTGGCTTCCTTGTCGGCTTCCGAGTAGACGACCACCGTCTTGACGCCGAGCTCACGGCACGCACGCTGGATGCGCAGCGCGATTTCACCGCGGTTGGCAATGAGGATTTTTTCAAACATAGCGAGTATTCGTCTCTTCGAGGGGCGCGCGAACGGCGCCTGGCGGGCATCGGCGGCGCGCGGCCCGCAGGCCGCGCGGCGGACTTAGCCGATCACGAAAAGCGGCTGGCCGTATTCGACGGCCTGGCCGTTCTCGACGAGGATTTCCTTGATCACGCCGGCTTTGTCCGACTCGATCTCGTTGAGCAGCTTCATCGCTTCGATGATGCAGATCGTCTGGCCTTCCTTGACCGTATCGCCCACCTGGACGAACGGGTCCGCGCCCGGCGACGGTGCGCGATAGAACGTGCCGACCATCGGCGACGTCACGACGTGGCCCTGCGGGACAGCCGGAGCGGCAGCGCCGCCCGCGGCCGGCGCGGCAGCGCCTTCGGTCGGCAGCGCGGCCGACGGAGCGGGCGCGCTGACTTGCGGGGCATACCCAGCCGTCGGCTGCACGTAGACCGGGGGCGCGTTCTTGACGATGCGCACCTTGCCTTCGCCTTCCGTCACTTCCAGCTCGGAGATGCCGGATTCGGAAACGAGGTCGATCAGAGTTTTCAGCTTACGAAGATCCATCGGGAATTCCCCTTTCAATACGTGAAAGCGCCGGTTAGGGGCCGGCGCTGAATCTAGATCGCGAAATCAGCCGCGCGACGTGCCTTGCAGCTTGTCCAGCGCGTACTCGAGCGCGTACAGATAACCTTTCCAGCCGAGCCCGCAGATCACGCCTTCGGCCTGGTCGGAAAAGTAGGAGTGGTGCCTGAACGCTTCGCGGCGATGCACGTTCGACAAGTGAACCTCGACGAACGGGATGCCAACGCCGGCGATCGCGTCCCGGATCGCGACACTCGTGTGTGTGTACGCGGCCGGATTGATCAGGATGAAATCGGTCTGTTCCTCCCGCGCGGCCTGGATGCGGTCGACCAGCGCGCCTTCATGGTTGCTCTGGAACGACGACAGTTCGGCGCCGGCTTCCCGGGCACGCGCGGCAAGCGCCTGATCGATCTGTGCGAGCGTGACGCGGCCGTACACCTCCGGTTCCCGGGTGCCGAGAAGGTTCAGGTTAGGGCCGTGCAGCACCAGCAATCGTGTCATGGTCGCTTCTATTTCTGCGGAATTGCGCGAACTTTAGCGCTATTTAGAGAAATTTGTCTAGTTTTGCCGAACGGCCGAGCGCGCGCGACCTGCAAGAATTACCGGCGCGCATCCAAAGTGTCGGCGAATTCACGCGAAATTGCGGCGATCGACGGGCAAATTGCCGCCAACGTGCGGGCCGCTGTTCGGGCAGGTTACAGCGCGTCGAGCGTCTTTTTGAGCTCCGCCGGCTGGATTTGTCCCAATTTTGTCTCGCGGATCTTGCCGGTTTCGTCGATGACGACCGTAAACGGCAGTGCGCCGGCCGTATTTCCGAAATTACGGGCCAGATCGGCGCCCGCATATCCGCTGACGAATACCGGGTAATCGACCTTCACCTTCTGCAGAAAGTTCTTCACGTTCTGTTCGGAATCGACGCCGATTCCGATGAAACGGATGCCCTTCTGCTTGTATTGGTGCGACAGCGCGACGAGCTCGGGCATCTCCTCGACGCACGGGCCGCACCATGACGCCCAGAAATTGACGACGACCTTCTGGCCCTTGAACGCGGACAACGTGGCCGGCTTGCCGTCGGTGCCCGTCAGCGACGCCGCCCACAACTGTTCGACGGGGCTGCCGTGCGCGGCGGGCGCGGCGACGGCGACACCGTCGTCGGCCGTGCCGCGGAACCAATGGCCGGCGGCGAGCCCGCCGGCAACGGCGGCGGCCGCGACCACCGCGAGCGCCAACATGCGTTTCATCATCATCGTTGAATCATTCCGGTTCGGAAGGGGTCTTGCCTGCTTCGACGAGCGCGCGCAGCGCGGCGGCATCGGCACGGGCGACCCGGCCGCGCGCGTCGGCCTTGACCGCGCCGCGCAGGTCGTCGCTCGCATAGAGCGCGAGGTGGATGCCGATTGCATCGACGTCGCGCCGCGGGCGCCACAGGAAACTGAGCGTCTCGACGTCGGCGCGGCCCGCGAAGTGCCGCGTCTCGGAGACGTCGTACTGGACATTCTGGTTCAGCAGGTAGATCGCGACGTCCTTCGGGTTGTCGGTGAATGCCTGCAAATGGATATCCGAATGCGCGTTCGCGGTGCCGTTCAGCACGGCGCCCGTTACATAAGGATGGAATTCGGCGAGCCGGCGCATCCAGTCGAGCGCGATTTCGCGCAGGCGGCGCAGTTCGTCCGGCTGCGTGTCGCTCTGGAACAGGGCCAGGTACTCGCGCAGTTCTTCCTCGATCTGGTCGTTATCCGGCAGCCATTCGCCGGCAACGCGCGTATCGCCCAGCAACTGGCGCGCGGCCTTGCGCTTTGCGCCGGCATAGTCCAGGCCGTCCTCCGCGATCAGGCGCGCGGCGGACTGGGCGATTTCCTCGCGGACGCGCCGCGGGTCGAGAAGGGTTTTACGAGACATGATCCGGCAATCATACTCGATCGCCGCAGGGCCCGAGCGCGGGTGCGGCGGCCTGCCGCCCGGCGTGCCGGCACCGTCCGCGCGCAGCGTTCGGGCCGCCGGGCACGGCAGGCCGTCAGTTACAATACTGTTCTTTGTGTCGCGGCAAAAGCCGTTGGCCGGTCGCCGGCCGCACGGCCTGTCCGCCGCGCCGCACACGCATCCTTTCCGAATCGACGGCGCCCGGCGGCGCGAAAGCATTCATCTATGCACATCCACATTCTTGGCATCTGTGGCACCTTCATGGGCGGTCTCGCCGTACTCGCGCGCGAGGCGGGCCACACGGTGACGGGTTGCGACGCGGGCGTCTATCCGCCGATGAGCACGCAGCTCGAGGCGCAGGGCATCACGCTGATCGAGGGCTACGGCGCCGAGCAGATCGACCTGAAGCCGGACCTGTTCGTGATCGGCAACGTCGTCACGCGCGGCAATCCGCTGATGGAGGCGATCCTGGATCGCGGCCTGCCGTACGTGTCGGGCCCGCAGTGGCTCGGCGAGCACGTGCTGGCCGGCAAATGGGTGCTCGCGGTGGCGGGCACGCACGGCAAGACGACCACGTCGTCGATGCTCGCATGGCTGCTGGAAGACGCGGGCCTGAATCCGGGCTTCCTGATCGGCGGCGTGCCGCTGAACTTCGGCGTGTCGGCGCGGCTCACCGATTCGAGCTTCTTCGTGATCGAGGCCGACGAATACGACACGGCGTTCTTCGACAAGCGCTCGAAGTTCGTCCACTACCGGCCGCGCACTGCGGTGCTGAACAACCTCGAATTCGATCACGCTGACATCTTCCCGGATCTCGCTGCGATCGAGACGCAATTCCACCATCTCGTGCGTACCGTACCCGGTGTCGGCCGGATCGTCACGAACGGCCGCTCGGACGCGCTCGAGCGCGTGCTGGCGCGCGGCTGCTGGAGCGAGGTCGAGCGCTTCGGCGTCGACGGCGGCTGGCAGGCGCTGCCGGCCGAGGACGGCGTGCCGGTCGACGAGCGCTTCGCGGTGTATTCGCACGCGGAACGCGTCGGCGAAGTCGCGTGGCAGGTGCAGGGCGATCACAACCGGATGAACGCGCTCGCTGCGATCGCGGCCGCGCGCCACGTCGGCGTGCCGCCCGCGCAGGCGGCCGAATCCCTCGCGTCGTTCCGCAACGTGAAGCGCCGGATGGAAGTGCGCGGCAGCGTGGACGGCGTGACCGTCTACGACGACTTCGCGCACCATCCGACCGCGATCGGCACCACGATCGCCGGCCTTCGTGCCCGCATCGGCCGTCAGAATGCCCGCATCCTCGCGGTGCTCGAGCCGCGCTCGAACACGATGAAGCTGGGCGTGATGAAGTCGCAATTGCCGGCGAGCCTGGCCGACGCCGATCTCATATTCGGCTACGGCGCGCCGACCGGGCGCGACGCGCTCGGCTGGAACCTGGCCGAAGCGCTGGCGCCGCTCGGCGAGAAGGCGCACGCATTCGACGATCTGCACCTGCTGGTGAAGTCCGTCGTCGCAGCCGCCCGCCCGGGCGACCACGTGCTCGTGATGAGCAACGGCGGCTTCGGCGGCGTGCACCAGAAGTTGCTCGATGCGCTCGGGAGCCGCACGTGATCCTGTACCTGCACGGCTTCCGGTCGTCGCCGGAATCGCAGAAGTCGCGCCAGCTCGCCGCGCGCATGGCCGAACTCGGCCGGATTGACGAGTGGCGGTGCCCGTCACTGTCGGTGTCACCGCTCGAAGCAATTGCAGTCGCGGAAGCCGAGGTGGCCGGTGCGCGCGACGTGACCGTCATCGGCAGCTCGCTCGGCGGCTATTACGCGACGTGGCTAGCCGAAAAGCATGGCTGGAAGGCCGTGCTGCTGAATCCGGCCATCGTGCCGCAGCGCGATCTCGAGCAGCATCTGGGCGAACAGCCGCTGTATCACGGCGGCGGCACGATCGTCGTCGAGCGCCGTCACCTGCATGAGCTCGATGCGCTGCGCGTGCCGGCGATCACGCGTGCCGAACGCTACTATCTGTTCGCGGCGACCGGCGACGAAGTGCTCGATTACCGCGAGATGCTTGCGCATTACCCGGGCGCGAAGACGCGCGTGATCGAAGGCAGCGATCACGGGATCAGCGAATTTGCCGACTATGTCGACGACGTTCTCGCCTTTTGCGACGGAAAGACGTCTTAAACCGGCCATGTGCCGATCGAATTCCCATCATCATGCGGCGCCGCCGATGCGGCGCCCGGCAGTCTGAACGAGAGTACTGAGTGAACGTTTTCTTCGAGGAATCGGGCAGTTTCAAGGCGGGCAGCGTGCTGTCGCGCCAGGGCGACGCGTTTCAGGTCGAGTTGCCCGGCGGGCGGCGGGCGAAGGTGCGCGCGAAAGACGTGCTGATCGAATTCGACAAGCCGGCCGCAAGCGAACTGATGCAGGAGGCCGACACGGCCGCGCAGCAGATCGATCTGGATTTCCTGTGGGAATGCGCGCCGGCCGACGAGTTTGCCTATACGGCGCTGGCCGCGGAATATTTCGGCGCGTCGTACGGCCCGGTCGAGCGCGCGGCGCTCGTGTTGCGCCTGCACGGTTCGCCCGTCTACTTCCGCCGCAAGGGGCGCGGCCAGTACCAGCGCGCGCCGGAAGAGCAGCTCAAGATGGCGCTCGCATCGCTCGAGCGCAAGCGCCAGCAGGCGCTCGTCCAGGTGCAGTACGAAGAGGAACTGAAGGCCGGCAAGCTGCCGGAGGCGTTCGCGGGCAAGGTGCTCGGGCTGCTGACGCGGCCGGACAAGAACTCGATCGAATACAAGGCGATGGAAGCGGCGGCCGGTGCGCGCGGCGTGTCGCCGGCGCGGTTGATGCTCGACTGCGGCGGTATCGCGTCGCCGCGTGCGCTGCACGAGGCGCGCTTCCTCGCGGAATTCTTCCCGCACGGCACGGGCTTCCCGGCCGTCACGGTCGGACCGCTGCCGGACGACCTGCCGCGTGCGGACGTCCAGGCGTTCTCGATCGACGACATCACGACGACCGAAATCGACGACGCGTTCTCGGTCGAGCACCTCGCCGACGGCCGCGTGCGGATCGGCGTGCACATCGCGGCGCCGGCGCTCGGCATCGTGCGCGGCGACCCGGTCGACGCGATCGCGCGCACGCGCCTGTCGACCGTCTACATGCCGGGCGACAAGATCACGATGCTGCCGGACGACGTCGTCGACGTGTTCACGCTGAAGGAAGGCGATTACCGTCCGGCGCTGTCGCTGTACATCATCGTCAATCGCGAAACCCAGGAGATCGTCGCGAATGAAACGCGCGCCGAGCTCGTGTTCGTGAAGAGCAACCTGCGGCACAACCACCTCGACGAGCTCGTCAACGAAGAGACGCTCGCCGCCGGCACCGGCGAGTATCCGCACAAGGACGACATCGCCGTGCTGTGGCCGCTCGCGCAGGCGCTGTTCGAGAAGCGTCAGGTCGCGCGCGCGGGCTACGGCCTGAAGCGCGAGGTGCAGCGCAACACCGATTACAACTTCTATGTCGACGGCGAGCACGTGTCGATCACGCCGCGCCGCCGCGGGTCGCCGCTCGACCTGATCGTGTCGGAGCTTGCGATCCTCGCGAACTCGACCTGGGGCGCCTTCCTGCACGACCACACGGTGCCGGGCATCTACCGCTCGCAGCGCGGCTTCGGCGCGCCGGGCCCGAAGCGCACGCGGATGCAGACGACGGCCGCGCCGCACGAAGGCCTCGGCGTGGCGCAGTACGCGTGGAGCACGTCGCCGCTGCGGCGCTACGTCGACCTCGTGAACCAGTGGCAGCTGCTCGCGTGCGTGCAGCATGGCGTCACCGCGAAGCTCGCCGCGCCGTTCAAGCCGAAGGACGCCGACCTGTACGCGGTCGTGCAGGGCTTCGACGATACCTACACGGCCTACGCCGACTACCAGCGCCGGATGGAGTATTTCTGGTGCCTGCGCTGGCTCGCGCAGGAACAGAAGAAGCAGGTCGTCGCGAGCGTCGTGAAGGGCGACCTCGTGCGCCTCGAGGAAATTCCGCTGCTGCTGCACGTGCCGGGGCTCGGCGTGCATGCGCGCGGTACGCGCGTGCTGCTCGACGTGATGGCGCTCGATGAGCTGACGATCGAGGCGTCGGTGCGGTTGCTGAACGTGCTCGACGCGCCGACCGTGACGAGCGGCGACGCGGCCGAGGAAGAGGATGACGCCGAAGGCGGCGACGACACGCTGATCGACACCGAAGACGCAACCGCCGAAACCGAAGCCGAAGCACTGGCGGAAGCGGATGGCGCGGCGGCCGGTGAAGGCGGCGAAGCCGCGAACGGCAACGTCGGCGAAGAGGGGCGCGCATCATGACCGCGACTGCGTCGACGAGCGGCGCCGACCGCTATGTGGTGTTCGGCAACCCGGTGGCGCACAGCAAGTCGCCGTTCATCCACGCGCAATTCGCCGCGCAAACGGGCGAGCCGGTCGAATACACGCACCGGCTCGCGCCGCTCGACGGTTTCGACGCGGCCGTGCGCGCCTTCGTCGCCGAAGGCGGTCGCGGCGCGAACGTGACGGTGCCGTTCAAGCTCGAAGCGCATGCGCTCGCCGACACGCTGTCGCCGCGCGCGGCGGCGGCGGGTGCCGTGAATACGCTGCGCATCGACGCCGACGGCCGCATCCACGGCGACAACACCGACGGTGTCGGCCTCGTGCGCGACATCGAAGCGAATCTCGGCGTGTCGCTGGCGGGCGCACGCATCCTGCTGCTCGGCGCGGGTGGCGCGGCGCGCGGTGTCGTGCTGCCGCTGCTCGACCGAGCACCGCTGTCGATCGGAATCGTGAACCGCACCGCGAGCAAGGCCGAAGCGCTCGTCGGCCAGTTCATGCAGGCCGCGCACGATGCGGGCTGCACGCTCGCGGGCGGCGGCCCCGACGTCGTGCGCGCGGAGCCGTACGACGTGGTGATCAACGCGACGGCCGGCAGCCTCGATGCCGCGCTGCCGGAGTGCGATGCGGCCGCGTTCGGCGCGGGCACGCTCGCGTACGACATGATGTACGGCGCGCAGCCGACGGTGTTCATGCAGCATGCGGCGTCGCTCGGCGCGCGCACGGCCGACGGCCTCGGCATGCTCGTCGAGCAGGCGGCCGAATCGTTCTTCATCTGGCGCGGTGTGCGGCCGGACGGCGCGCCGGTGCTGGCCGCGCTGCGCCAGGCGCTCGCGGCGAGCTGAACGGAGCGCGGCACGTGGTGGCGGTGAGCGGCACGCAGCCCACGCGCACGGTGAGCCCGACGCGCTGGTTCGTCTATGCGGGATCGGTGTTCGCGGGGGCGTGGCTCGCGACGCAACTGTTCTATCTCGCGCAGATCGCGCTGTGGTCGTTCGTGAACCCGGGCTCGACCGCGTTCATGCGCACCGACGCGTGGTGGCTGTCGCGCGACAAGCCGCCTGCGCAGATCCAGCATCAATGGGTGCCGTACGACCAGATCTCGCGCAACCTGAAGCGCGCGCTGATCGCATCGGAAGACTCGACCTTCGCGACCAACAACGGCTACGACGTCGACGCGATCCTGCAGGCGTGGGAGAAGAACAAGGCGCGCGGCCGGATCGTCGCGGGCGGCTCGACGATCACGCAGCAGCTCGCACGCAACCTGTTCCTGTCGCGCGAGAAGAGCTACATCCGCAAGGGGCAGGAGCTCATCATCACGTGGATGCTCGAAACGGTGCTCGACAAGGAGCGGATCTTCGAGATCTACCTGAATTCCGTCGAGTGGGGGCGCGGCGTGTACGGCGCCGAAGCGGCCGCCCGCTATTACTACAAGATTCCCGCAAGCCGGCTCGGCGCGTGGCAATCGGCGCGTCTCGCGGTGATGCTGCCGAAGCCGCGCTGGTTCGACGCGCATCGCGGCTCGGCGTACCAGGCGCAGCGCGCGGCGATCATCGCTCGCCGGATGGGGGCGGCCGCGCTGCCGCAATCGGAGTGAACGGCGCGCTCGCGCCGTCGCATTGACCGTTTCGTCGCCCGTGCGCCCGCAACGGGCCGGTTGTGCGCTGCAGCGCATTCATGTCGCGATCATTTCGGGTCACATCCTTTAGACGAATCCGTCTATTTCGTTTTGCTGAGCAATACCGGGCGTCGTGTGATTTTGTTGCCCGATATGGCGCGAAATTCGGAGATTTTTAGTCTCCCCGGATAAACACGAAAGTCCGTGAAAGGCGGGTGAAATGTAATGTTTCGCAAACCGAAGCATTCCTGAAAGGTGTGCGCCGCACCGGCTGCTCGCCAAATATTTCAAAATTTTTCAAAGCTGACGGCCTCGCGTATATTGGCCAGCGCCTCGGCCTATCGGCCCCAATCGAGGCGGGGGGTGGCTTACCCGGCTGCTCGACACAAAAAACATCCGAGAGAAGGAAAGCAACGATGCCAGCAAGCAAAGCGAAGCTGTTGTTGGGAGTGGTGTTTTCTTCGCTGATCCTGACGGCCTGCAACGACGACGTGACATCGTCTTCTGCTGCGAGCGCCGACAATTCAGCCGATCCCGCCAGTCAGGTGGACAGGGCGTACAACGATCCGAACAGTTATTCGTCGAGCCCGAACGCGTCGCTCGACGCCTCCGCCGCGGTCGAAAAGGCCGCCGTCACGCATCACCAGATCACCCTCAACGGCAAGACGATCCGCTACACGGCCACGGCCGGCCACCTCGTCGCGCGCAATCCGCAGACCGGCGCGCCCGAAGCATCGTTCTTCTATGTCGCCTATACGGCCGACAACCAGCCCGCGGCGAAGCGGCCCGTCACGTTCTTGTATAACGGCGGCCCCGGCTCGGCATCGGTGTGGCTGCACCTCGGCTCGTTCGGCCCGCGCCGGATCCAGACGGGCGACCCGAACGCGAATACGTCGACGTTCCCGTTCGTCGACAACCAGGAAAGCCTGCTCGACACGACCGACCTCGTGTTCGTCGATGCGATCGGCACCGGCTTCTCGGAAGCGATCGCGCCGAACACGAACCAGACGTTCTGGGGCGTCGACCAGGACGGCGGCGCGTTCCGCGATTTCGTGACGCGCTACCTCACCGTGAACCAGCGCAACGATTCGCCGAAATACCTGTTCGGCGAGTCGTACGGCACGCCGCGCACCGACGTGCTCGCGAACCTGCTCGAGACGGCCGGCGTGAAGCTCGACGGCATCGTGCTGCAGTCGTCGATCCTGAACTACAACGTGAACTGCGACATGGCGAGCGACTACATCGGCAACTCGAACAACGGGTCGAGCCCGGTGAGTTGCGCGGGTTTCGTACCGTCGTACGGCACGGTCGGCGCGTACTACCAGCTCGACAACCCGAACCCGTCGAGCCTGCCGCAGTATGCGGACCAGATGCGCCTGCTGACGGCCGGCAGCTACGCGCCGGCCGTGAACGCGTACCTGGCGAGCCATACGCCGCCGCCGCCGACCCTCGTCACGACGATGGTGAATTCGACCGGCGTGAAGCAGTCGCTGTGGAATGCGGACTTCAACGTGATCCCGACTTTCTTCGACAACAGCTTCCAGCTGTCGCTGATCCCGGGCACGCTGATCGGCCGCTACGACGCGCGCGTGAACGTGCCGGTGTCGAGCCCGCTGGCATCCGGCGGCGACCCGTCGAGCACGTTCATCACGAAGCCGTTCACCGACACGATCGGCAGCTACCTGCCGAACGAGCTGAAGTACACCGCGCAGTCGGCCTACTCGGTGAGCAGCAATGCGATCAACACGTGGGACTGGACGCACGACGGCCTCGCGATGCCGGACACGATCCCCGATCTCGCCGCGGCGCTGTCGCTGAATCCGCAGCTGAAGGTGTTGTCGCTGAACGGGTATCACGACATCGCGACGCCGTTCTACCAGACCGAGCTCGACCTCGCGCGGCTCGGGACGCAACCGAACCTGACGATCAAGGACTATCAGGGCGGGCACATGGTCTATCTCGACGACACGTCGCGTCCGCAGGAGAAAGCCGACCTCGTGACCTTCTACAACGCGGCCGCGCACTGATGCTGCGCCTGGCAGGCGACGCGCGCCAGCGGTGGCGCCGCGCCTGCCGTCGACGACCTCATTCCAGACTGGAGCCTGATATGAAGAATCGTTTCATCGTCGTTGCCGCGGCGCTCGCCTGTGTCGGCGCCGCAGCATCCGTATCCGCGTTCGCGCAGGCGAGCGATGCCACCGCGCCGGTGCGTGCGCGCCAGGCGCAGCTCGGCGATCCGTACGTACCGCCGGCCGCGCGCAAGCCGACCGCCGGCACGCAGACGACGGGCGCCGCGCTGCATGCGCAGGTGGTGCGCAAGCTCGCGCGGCAGTTCAGCGCGGCCGACGCGCAGAACACGGGTTCGATCACCGAGTCGCAGGCACGCGCGGCCGGCCTCGGCTATGTCGCGAACCACTTCCGGCAGATCGACTCGGGCGGCAACGGCCGCGTGTCGTTCGCGGACGTCCAGCGCTACATGCAGGCACGCAGCACGAGCAGCCAGCAGTAAGCGCGGCGCGCGGTGAACAAATGGGGGCGGAACCTGCTGCGCGGCGGGTTCCGCCCCCGTGCACATGAAGCCGCCATGACGTCGAAGACGGGCGGATTCGCGCCGAATTCTCATTATCTGGGCAACGCACTCAAATATTGGAGACGAGTGCGTGCGCTCCTACAATCCGAAGCACATCACAGCTTCGGACCCACGCATCGCGCGGCGCCCGACGCACACGGAGACACCTTCCATGAAGTTCGCCGGGCGCTTTATTCGGTGCATCGACCGCCGCCTCGTCGCGACGCCGGACGCCATGCCGGCATCGTGCGAACGGCTTCACCGGTTCCGTTGAAGAAGCCCGCCCCATGACCAAGATGCCCGACACCCTAGCCCTCGACGCCCGGCGTGCGACGCCGGACGATGCGTCGCTGACCGACAGCATCGGTGCGACCAGCACGCCGCTCGATCTCGCCGCGCAGCAGGCCGGTACGCAGACGCTACTGCGCGGCCTTGCGATCCTCGAGGCGATCGCGAACGGCGCGCGCGACATGCGCGCGATCGGCGCGGCGCTCGGCACGACGCGCAGCACCACGCACCGCCTCGTCAGCAGCCTCGTGCAGGCGCGCTACCTGCGCCAGGTGCAAGGCGGTTACCTGCTCGGCCCGAAGCTGATCGAACTCGGCACGATCGCGCTCGAGCAGATGCCGCTCACCGCGGTGGCGCGCCCGCACCTCGAAGCGCTCGCGGAAGCGACGCTCGACACGATCCATCTCGGCGTGCGCGATGGCGACGACGTGCTGTACATCGACAAGATTCCCGGCACGCGCGGCCTCGAGATGCGCTCGCGCGTCGGCCACCGCATGCCGCTCGCGTCGACCGGCATCGGCAAGGCGATGATGCTCGACACGGATCCCGACACGTGGCGCGCGCTGTTCGAGGCCGCCCGGCGGGCGCTTGCCGGCGTCAATTTCAAGCCGGACAACCGGCCCGAGACGAGCGCGTTCCTGCAGCGCATGGCGCATTACGCGGCCGGCGGCTATACGTTCGATCTCGAGGAGAACGAGGCGTCGATCCGCTGCGTGGCCGCGCCGATCCGCGATGCCTCGGGCGCGATCGTCGCGGCCGTGTCGGTCGCGAGCACGATTCCGTACATGCCGCACGACCGGATGGACGAACTGATTCCGCTCGTGCAGCGCGAAGCGCGAGCCATTTCCGCGGAACTGGGCTGGAGCCCGCCGCAGGGTACCCGCAGGATCAAACGATGACGACTTCGACCCGGCCCGTTCCGGATGCCAGTTTCGCCACCCCGTCGCTGATCGCGCTCGACTGGGGCACGACGTCGCTGCGCGCTTACCTGTACGACGCGCGCGGCGCGCTCATCGACACGCGCAGCCGTGCGGCGGGCGTGATGCATGTGCCGGGCGGCGGCGCGCGCGCGTTCGACGCGGTGTTCGAGGAAGCGTGCGGCGACTGGCTCGACCGCACGCCGGGCCTGCCGGTGCTCGCCGCCGGAATGGTCGGCAGCGCGCAGGGCTGGCGCGAGGCGCCGTACGTCGCGGTGCCGGCCGGCGCCGACGCGCTCGTCGCGGGCCTCATCACGGTGACGACGGCGCGCGGCACGACGATCTCGATCGTGCCGGGCGTCATCTCCACGGGCGAGCTGCCCGACGTGATGCGCGGTGAAGAGACGCAGATATTCGGTGCGCTCGCGAGCGATCCCACGCTTGGCACCGATCGTTCAGGGGTACTGATCGGCTTGCCGGGCACCCATGCGAAATGGGCGTGGGTGAGGGACGGGCTGATCGAGCGCTTCCAGACCTTCATGACGGGTGAGCTGTTCGCGGTGCTGCGCGACCACACGATCCTCGGCCGCACGATGCGCGCCGGCGCGTCGCCCGATCGCGCGGCGTTCGTGCGCGGCGTCTCGGTCGCGCGCGGCGCGCAGCGCACCGGGCTGCTCGCGACGATCTTCAGCACGCGCACGCTCGGCCTGACCGACCGGCTCGCGCCCGATGCGCAGGGCGACTACCTGTCCGGGCTGCTGATCGGCCATGAGCTCAACGCGCTCGACGCGATGCTCGCGGAGCGCGGCATCGCGCTCGCGGACCAGCCGCTGCTGCTGATCGGTGATGACGGCCTATGCGCGCGCTACGCCGACGCGCTCCAGGAATTCGGCCACCCGCCCGCCCGCGTCGTCGCACACGCGACCGACCGCGGCCTGTGGCGGATCGCGTCGCGCGCCGGGCTCGTGCGCGCGGATGGCGAGCCCGTTTGCGCCGACCAATGAACTGATTGCCGAGGAACCTTCGATGCCGTCCGACCTGACCTTGCCCGCACCCTACGCGCCCCACGCCGCGTTGATGCGCGCGTTCGACGCGTGCCCGCTGATCGCGATCATGCGCGGGATCACGCCCGCCGAAGCGGCCGACCACGGCCGTGCGCTCCATGAAGCCGGCTTCCGGATCATCGAGGTGCCGCTCAACTCGCCCGATCCGTTCGACAGCATCGCGGCGCTGCGGCGTGCGCTGCCGGACGACGCGATCGTCGGCGCGGGGACCGTGCTGCGCGCCGAGTATGTCGACCGCGTGCAGGACGCGGGCGGCGCGCTGATCGTGATGCCGCACAGCGACGCGGCCGTGATCCGCCGCGCCCGCGAGCGCGGCCTCGCGAGCGCGCCGGGCGTGGCGACGCCGACCGAAGCGTTTGCGGCACTCGCGAACGGCGCCGACGTGCTGAAGATGTTCCCGGCCGAGCAGCTCGGCGTGCCGGTCGTGAAGGCGTGGCGCGCGGTGATCGACCGCGCGGTGCCGCTGATCCCGGTCGGCGGCATCTCGCCCGACAACATGGCGCCGTTCCTCAATGCCGGCGCGAACGGTTTCGGGCTCGGCTCGGCGCTGTACCGCCCCGGCCAGTCGGCCGACGCGACCGCGGCGAACGCGCGCGCGTTCCAGGCCGGCTTGCGCGTCGCGCGCGGCGGAGCCGCATGATGGGCCGCCTCGCGGACAAGGTCGCGATGGTCACGGGCGCGGGCCGGGGCATCGGCGCCGCGATCGCCCGCGCGTTCGTTCGCGAGGGGGCGGCCGTCGCGCTCGTCGATCTCGACTTCCCGCAGGCGCAGCGCACGGCCGCCGGGATTGCGCACGAGGTCGCCGGTGCGCGCGTGCTGCCGCTGCAGGCGGACGTCGCGCGGCAGGACGCGGTGCGCGACGCACTGGCACGGACCGAGGCGGCGTTCGGCCCGCTCGACGTGCTGGTGAATAACGCGGGCATCAACGTGTTCGCCGATCCGTTGACGATGACCGACGACGACTGGCGGCGCTGCTTCGCGGTCGACCTCGACGGCGTGTGGCACGGCTGCCGCGCGGCGCTGGAGGGGATGGTCGAACGCGGCCGCGGCAGCATCGTGAACATCGCGTCGACGCACGCGTTCAGGATCATCCCGGGCTGCTTTCCGTACCCGGTCGCGAAGCATGGCGTGCTGGGCCTCACGCGCGCGCTCGGCATCGAATACGCGGCGCGCAACGTGCGCGTGAACGCGATCGCGCCGGGCTACATCGAGACGCAGCTCACGCGCGACTGGTGGGACGCACAACCCGACCCGGCTGCCGCGCGCGCCGACACGCTCGCGCTGCAGCCGATGAAGCGGATCGGCCAGCCGGAGGAGGTCGCGATGACGGCCGTGTTCCTGGCGTCCGACGAGGCGCCGTTCATCAATGCCGCGTGCATCACCGTCGATGGCGGGCGCGCGGCGCTGTATCACGACTGACGCGATTGACGTAACGATTCGAAAGACCGCACGTGCGACGGCCGCGCGCACGCAGTGTCGAAACCAACAAGCGGCTGCATCCTGTTCGATGAAAACAAGGAGACACTGGAGATGAAACGCAGAACGTTCGTAACGCTGGCGGCCGCGGCCGCGGTGGTGATGGGCAGCCCGGTCGCGCACGCGGCCGATCCGGTCAAGATCGGCTTCCTCGTGAAGCAGCCGGAAGAGCCGTGGTTCCAGGACGAGTGGAAGTTCGCCGAAATCGCGGCGAAGCAGAAGGGCTTCACGCTCGTGAAGATCGGCGCGCCGTCCGGCGAAAAGGTGATGAGCGCGATCGACAACCTGTCCGCGCAGAAGGCGCAGGGCTTCATCATCTGCACGCCCGACGTGAAGCTCGGGCCGGGCATCGTCGCGAAGGCGAAGTCGCACAACCTGAAGATGATGACGGTGGACGACCGCCTCGTCGACGGCGCGGGCAAGCCGATCGAGGCGGTCCCGCACATGGGGATCTCCGCGTACAACATCGGCAAGCAGGTCGGCGACGGCATCGCGGCCGAGATCAAGAAGCGCGGCTGGGACATGAAGGACGTCGGCGCGATCGACATCACCTACGAGCAGCTGCCGACCGCGCATGACCGCACCAGCGGCGCGACCGACGCGCTGGTGGCCGCCGGCTTCCCGAAGGCGAACGTGATCGCGGCGCCGCAGGCGAAGACCGACACCGAGAACGCCTTCAATGCGGCGAACATCGCGCTCACGAAAAACCCGCAGTTCAAGCACTGGGTGGCGTACGGCCTGAACGACGAAGCCGTGCTCGGCGCGGTGCGCGCGGCCGAAGGGCGCGGCTTCAAGGCGGACAACATGATCGGCATCGGCATCGGCGGCTCCGATTCTGCGCTGAACGAGTTCAAGAAGCCGCAGCCGACGGGCTTCTACGGCACCGTGATCATCAGCCCGAAGCGTCACGGCGAGGAGACCTCGGACCTGATGTACACGTGGATCACGCAGGGCAAGGCGCCGCCGGCACTGACGCTGACGACCGGCATGCTCGCGACGCGCGACAACGTGTCGAAGGTGCGCGACGAGATGGGGCTCGCGTCGAAGTAAGCGGCTTGCCGGCTGCGGCGGCCACGCGGCAGCCGGCGATCGATGGATCTGCAAGAGTAGGGAGACGACGTGTCAGCGGCACTGCGTTTTGACAATATCGGCAAGGTCTTTCCCGGCGTGCGCGCACTCGACGGCATCTCGTTCGACGTGCATGCGGGCGAGGTGCATGGCCTGATGGGCGAGAACGGCGCGGGCAAGTCGACGCTGCTGAAGATTCTCGGCGGCGAATACCAGCCCGATGCGGGCAGCGTGCTGGTCGACGGCCGGCCCGTGCAGTTCGCGAGTGCGGCCGCGTCGATCGCGGCCGGCATCGCGGTGATTCACCAGGAGCTGCAGTACGTGCCCGACCTGACGGTCGCGGAAAACCTGCTGCTCGGCCGCCTGCCGAATGCGTTCGGCTGGGTGAGGAAGCGCGAGGCGAAGCGTTTCGTGCGCGAACGGCTCGCCGCGATGGGCGTCGACCTCGATCCCGATGCGCGGCTCGGGCGGCTGTCGATCGCGCAGCGGCAGATGGTCGAGATCTGCAAGGCGCTGATGCGCAATGCGCGCGTGATCGCGCTCGACGAACCGACCAGCTCGCTGTCGCATCGCGAGACCGAAGTGCTGTTCAAGCTCGTCGACGACCTGCGTGCGCAGGGCCGCGCGCTGATCTACATCTCGCACCGGATGGACGAGATCTACCGGCTGTGCGACGCCTGCACGATCTTCCGCGACGGGCGCAAGATCGCGTCGCACGAATCGCTCGCCGACGTGCCGCGCGAACGGCTCGTCGCCGAGATGGTCGGGCGCGAGATTTCGGATATCTATCATTACGCGCCGCGTGCGCTCGGCGACGTGCGCTTCGCGGCCGAAGGCATCGACGGCCCGGCATTGCGCGAACCCGCGAGCTTCTCGGTGCGCGCGGGCGAGATCGTCGGTTTCTTCGGGCTCGTCGGCGCGGGCCGCAGCGAGCTGATGCGGCTCGTGTACGGCGCGGATCACCGG
Organism: Burkholderia sp. AU31624; assembly: GCF_020420065.1. Taxonomy (NCBI): domain Bacteria; kingdom Pseudomonadati; phylum Pseudomonadota; class Betaproteobacteria; order Burkholderiales; family Burkholderiaceae; genus Burkholderia; species Burkholderia sp. AU31624. Next base: position 252,843 of record NZ_JAIZRT010000010.1, on the reverse strand, counting down.
CGTGCGGGCGTGCTGACGCTCGACGGCGCGCGCATCGACGTGAAGCGCACCGGCGACGCGATCCGCCACGGCATCGTGCTGTGTCCCGAGGACCGCAAGGAAGAGGGGATCATCGCGATCGCGTCGGTCGCGGAGAACATCAACATCAGCTGCCGCCGCCATTCGCTGCGCGCGGGGCTCTTCATCAACCGCAAGGCCGAAAGCGAAACGGCCGACCGTTTCATCCAGCGGCTCAAGATCAAGACGCCGAACCGGCGCCAGAAGATCCGTTTCCTGTCGGGCGGCAACCAGCAGAAGGCGATCCTGTCGCGCTGGCTCGCGGAGCCCGACCTGAAGGTCGTGATCCTCGACGAGCCGACGCGCGGGATCGACGTCGGCGCGAAGCACGAGATCTACGACGTGATCTACCGGCTCGCGGAACGCGGCTGCGCGATCGTGATGGTGTCGTCGGAGCTGCCGGAAGTGCTCGGCGTGTCCGACCGCATCGTCGTGATGCGCGAAGGCCGGATCGCGGGCGAACTGCCGCGCGAGCAGGCGAATGAACACGCGGTGCTGAACCTGGCGCTGCCGCAGACGAGCGCCGTCGAGGCGGCCTGACGCAGCACACGACAATCGAATCGGACAGGCACGGCGCGGGCCGTGCGATGCAGGAGCAGGAGACTCAATCATGCAAGTCAACGAAAACCTTGGCAGCGCCGCCGTGAAGCCGTCGGCCGACGCGCTGGTGCCGCAGCAGAGCGACCGCCAGAAGTGGTGGCAGCATCTGACCGAATACAGCCTGATCGCGATCTTCGCGGTGATGTTCATCACGATGTCGCTGACCGTCGATCACTTCTTCTCGATCGACAACATGCTCGGCCTCGCGTTGTCGATCTCGCAGATCGGCATGGTCGCGTGCACGATGATGTTCTGTCTCGCGTCGCGCGACTTCGACCTGTCGATCGGCTCGACCGTCGCGTTCTCGGGCGTGCTGTGCGCGATGGTGCTGAACGCGACCGACAACACGTTCGTCGCGATCGTCGCGGCGGTCGCGGCCGGCGCCGCGATCGGCTTCGTGAACGGCGCGGTGATCGCGTACCTGCGCATCAACGCGCTGATCACGACGCTCGCGACGATGGAGATCGTGCGCGGGCTCGGCTTCATCGTGTCGAAGGGGCAGGCGGTCGGCGTGTCGTCGGATACGTTCATCGCGCTCGGCGGGCTCACGCTCTTCGGCGTGTCGCTGCCGATCTGGGTCACGCTGCTGTGCTTCATCGCGTTCGGCGTGCTGCTGAACCAGACGGTCTATGGCCGCAACACGCTCGCGATCGGCGGCAACCCGGAAGCCTCGCGGCTCGCGGGGATCAACGTCGAACGCACGCGCGTGTACATCTTCCTGATCCAGGGCGCGGTGACGGCGCTCGCGGGCGTGATCCTCGCCTCGCGCATCACGTCGGGCCAGCCGAACGCCGCGCAGGGCTTCGAGCTGAACGTGATCTCCGCGTGCGTGCTTGGCGGCGTGTCGCTGATGGGCGGCCGCGCGACGATCTCGGGCGTCGTGATCGGCGTGCTGATCATGGGCACCGTCGAGAACGTGATGAACCTGCTGAACATCGACGCGTTCTACCAGTACCTCGTGCGCGGCGCGATCCTGCTCGCGGCCGTGCTGCTCGACCAGCTGAAGAACCGCGGCGTCCGCGACTGACCCGATCCGCTCTCACGGAGACGAACCGCATGACCATCGACACTTCCGCGCATGACCCGCACACCGCGAGCCACGCGCGCTTTGCACGCTACCCGAGCCTCGAGGATCGCGCGGTGCTGATCACGGGCGGCGCGACCGGCATCGGCGCGGCGTTCGTCGAGCACTTTGCCGAACAGGGGGCGCGCGTCGCGTTCGTCGACCTCGACGCGGCGGCCGGCGCCGCGCTCGCGGAACGCCTCGCGCACGTACGCCATGCGCCGCTGTTCCTCCCGTGCGACCTGACCGACATCGACGCGCTGCGCCATGCGATCGACGCGATCCGCGCGCGCATCGGCGCGATCGCGGTGCTCGTGAACAACGCGGCGAACGACACGCGCCATGCGATCGGCGACGTGACGCCCGCATCGTTCGACGCGGGCATCGCGGTGAACCTGCGCCACCAGTTCTTCGCCGCGCAGGCGGTGATCGACGACATGAAGCGGCAGGGCGGCGGCGCGATCGTCAATCTCGGCTCGATCAGCTGGATGCTGAAGAACGGCGGCTATCCCGTCTACGTGATGGCGAAGGCGGCCGTGCAGGGGCTGACGCGCGGCCTCGCGCGCGACCTCGGCCCGTTCGGCATCCGCGTGAATTCGCTGGTGCCCGGCTGGGTGATGACCGACAAGCAGCGCCGGCTGTGGCTCGACGACGCGGGCCGCGCGGCGATCAAGGCCGGCCAGTGCCTCGATGCCGAACTGCTGCCCGCCGATCTCGCGCGGATGGCGCTGTTCCTCGCGGCCGACGACAGCCGGATGATCACCGCGCAGGACGTGATCGTCGACGGCGGCTGGGCCTGACCGTCCGCACGACCCGCATCGATTCTTCGACGAAGGAAAGGAGTTCACCATGACCGCCACGTCCTCGAGCGCATCGTCGTCCACCAGCCAGTCGCGCCGTGCGCGCCTGGCCGCCGCCGCGCAGCCGGTCAGCGCCGGCCCGCAGACAGCAGCCTTCGCGCAGGGCGTCGGCGCCGCGCATGCGGCGGCCGTCACGCTGTCGAACGCGTTGCTGCGGCTCGACGTGCTGCCGCATCTCGGCGGCGGCATCGCGCGCTTCGACTGGCGTGGCGACAACGGCGCGCTGATGCCGGTGTTCCGCCGCTGCGAGCACCCGGAGACGGCGACGGACCCGAACGAGCTCGCGTGCTATCCGCTGCTGCCGTACTCGAACCGGATCGGCGACGGGCGGTTCGAGTGCGACGGGCGCAAGGTCGCGGTGCCGCGCAATCGCCGCGACGAGCCGCTGCCGATCCACGGCGACGGCTGGCTCGCGCGGTGGCAGGTGGACGATGCGACCGGCACGTCGCTGCAACTGTCGCTCGATCGCACCGCCGGCGCGCCGTATGCGTTCCGCGCGATCCAGTCGTTCGAGCTCGACGACGCGACGCTGTCGATCGCGCTGACGATCGAGAACGCGGGGCGTGCGCGGCTGCCGTTCGGGCTCGGCGTGCATCCGTTCCTCGTGCGCGATACCGCGACCGAACTGGCCGCGGCTGCCGGCGGGCTGTGGCTGTCGGGCGCGGATTTCCTGCCGGTGCGGCACGTGAGCGTGCCGCCGGCCTGGCAGTTCGGCGTCGCGTATCCGCTGCCGGCCGCGCTCGTCAATCATGCGTTCACCGGCTGGGGCGGCCACGCGACGGTGAGCTGGCCGCGCCGCGGGCTGTCGCTGACGGTGGCGGCCGATGCCGACGCGTACGTGCTCTATACGCCGCCCGGCGAGGATTTCTTCTGCTTCGAGCCGGTCGATCATCCGATCAACGCGGTGAACCTGCCGGGCGGCGCGACCGCGCACGGGATGACGCTGCTCGCGCCCGGCGAGCGGCTCACGCGGCGTTTCGCGTTCACCGTCGAGCGCGCCGATGCGCGCGGCAATGCGGCTTCGCGCGAGGCGCGCCGGCGACGCGGGTAAAATACGCGGTCTACCAACGGTTTGCCGCGAGTACCCGCCATGTCTTCCCCGCTTACTTTCATCGAATCGCTGCGCGCCGCGTGGCAGCGCACCAATTCGCTGCTGTGCGTCGGCCTCGATCCCGAGCCGTCGCGCTTTCCCGTGCAGTTCGACGGCCAGCCCGATGCGATCTTCGAATTCTGCCGGCAGATCGTCGACGCGACCGCGCAATACGCGAGCGCGTTCAAGCCGCAGATCGCCTACTTCGCCGCGCATCGCGCGGAAGACCAGCTCGAGCGGCTGATCGCGCACATCCACCTCCAGCATCCGGGCCTGCCGGTGATCCTCGACGCGAAGCGCGGCGATATCGGCAGCACGGCCGAGCAGTACGCACGCGAAGCGTTCGAGCGCTACCGCGCGGACGCCGTCACGGTGAATCCGTACATGGGCTACGACTCGGTCGAGCCGTACTTCGAGCACGAAGGCAAGGGCGTGATCGTGCTGTGCCGCACGTCGAACCCGGGCGGCTCCGACCTGCAGTTCCTCGACACCAACGGCCGGCCGCTGTACCAGGTCGTCGCCGATCTCGCGGCGAACAAGTGGAACGCGAAGAACGGCCAGCTCGGCCTTGTGGTCGGCGCGACGTTCCCGAAGGAAATCGAGATCGTGCGCGGGATCGTCGGCGACATGCCGCTGCTGATTCCCGGCATCGGCGCGCAGGGCGGCGACGTGCAGGCGACCGTCAACGCGGGCCGCACGGCCGACGGCACCGGCATGATGATCAACTCGTCGCGCGCGATCCTGTACGCGAGCAAGGGCGAGGATTTCGCCGAAGCCGCGGCGCTCGCCGCGCAGAAGACGCGCGACACGATCAACGCGCATCGTTGATCGGTTGCACCGGTTGCCCGTCCGGGCAGCCGGTTCCGGCGGGCTCCCACGCGCGAGCCCGGCGCTTTCCTCCCGCTTTTCCGCTCCTCCGCCCGCCCGGCCCGCGCTGGCGCACGCGGACAACTTCCCGTCGCTTCCGCACCGCATCCCCGTGCGCCAATCGCGCGATGCTGCCGCTTGTCATCGATCCGTCACGAAAATGTCAAGAAAGGAGCGACGCCATGCCCAAGCTGTCCCGACGTCTTCTGAGCGCGCTAGCCGCGTCGTTGTGCATGAGCTTCGCCCATGCGGCGGATCTCTCGCACTGGCCGGCCGACAGCGCGAAGGCGCTGAACGCGATGATCGCCGCGCACGCGCACCGCGGCGACTACGCGGTGTTCGACGCCGACAACACGACCTACCGCTACGACCTCGAGGAGTCGCTGCTGCCGTACCTCGAGAACCGCGGCGTGCTGACGCGCGACACGCTCGACCCGTCGCTGAAGCTGATCCCGTTCAAGGATTCCGCCGACTACCGGGAATCGCTGACAAGCTATTACTACCGGCTGTGCGAGATCGACGACCTGGTCTGCTACCCGTGGATCGCGCAGGCGTTCTCCGGGCTGTCGCTGGCCGACCTGAAGCGCCACGTCGACGCGATGCTCGCCGACGGCAAGCCGATCCCGATCCGCTACTGGCAGGGCGACAAGGTGGTCGACGGCACGGTGAACCCGCCGCGTTTCTTCCGCGGGATGCAGGAGCTGTACAACGCGCTGCGCGAGAACGGGATCGAGGTCTACGTGATGACGGCCGCCCATGAGGAGCTCGCGCGGCTCGTGCTGTCCGACCCGAAGTACGGCTACAACGTGAAGCCGCAGAACGTGATCGGCGTGACGACGCTGCTGCGCAACCCGGCGACCGGCGCGCTGACCACCTCGCGGCTGCAGATCAAGGCCGGCAAGTACGACGAGGCCGCGAACCGCAGCCTGGTGATCACGCCGTTCCTGATGAACCCGATGACGTGGTACGAAGGCAAGCTCGGCTCGATCGTCGGCTGGATCGACCAGTGGAAGAAGCCGGTGCTCGTCGCGGGCGACACGCCGACGTCCGACGGCTACATGCTGCTGAACGCGACCGACGTCGCGCGCGGCGGCGTGCGCGTGTGGGTGAACAAAAAGGACAAGCAGATGGCGCAGATCCGCGCGTGGTCGGATGAATCGGCCGCGCGGCAGAAGTCGCTTGGCCTGCCGGTGACGGCGGACAAGAACTGGATCGTCGTGAAGCCCGACGCGATCCAGTAAGCGGGCAGGCGGGGGCGCGGCGCGCGCTCCCGGCCCGATCAGCCCTCGCGCTCGTCGAGCAGCTTCAGCAGCCCGCGCAGCGCATGCGCGGCCGCCTGCGTGCGGATCTGTTCGCGGTCGCCCTTGAACACGAGCGTTTCGACGTCGGTATGCAGCCGGTTGCTCCAGCCGAACGACACGGTGCCGACCGGCTTCTTCTCGCTGCCGCCCGCGGGGCCCGCGATGCCGGTGACGGACAGCGCGACCTGCGCGCGGCTGTTGCGCAGCGCGCCTTCGGCCATCGCGCGCGCGACGGGCTCGCTGACGGCGCCGTGCTTGTCGATCAGGTCGGGCGGCACGCCGATCATCTCGATCTTGGCCTGGTTCGAGTACGTGACGAAGCCGCGCTCGAACCACTGGCTGCTGCCGGAGATGTCGGTGATCGCCGCGGCGATCATGCCGCCGGTGCAGGATTCGGCGGTGGCGAGCGTCAGGTGCTCGTCACGCAGCTTGTTGCCTGCGCGGATCGCAAGCTGATGGACGACGGAATCGGTTGGCATGCGCGTCGGGAAACGGGAGTCGGAAAATCGGTCAGCCGACGACGGAGCGCCACAGGGCGATCACGAGCAGCGTCATGAACGCGGCGACCAGGTCGTCGACCATGATGCCGAGCCCGCCTTTCAGGCGGCGCTCGACATAGCGGATCGGCGGCGGCTTGAGCATGTCGAAGAAGCGGAACGCGACGAACGCCCACAACTGGCCGACGAAGGTCGCGGGCGTGACGAACAGCATCACGAGCCAGATCGCGACGATCTCGTCCCAGACGACGGCGCCCGGATCGGCCGAGCCCATCTTCCTCGCGGTGAAACCGGTCAGCCACGTGCCGGCCACGAAGCCGGCCGCGATCAGCGCCCACCATTCGGGCACCGTCAGGTAGCGGTTGAGCACGACGAACGTCAGCCAGCCGAACAGCGAGCCGAACGTGCCGGGCATGATCGGCGCGAGCCCGCTGCCGAAGCCGAGCGACACGATGTGCGCCGGGTGCGACAGCATGAAGCGCGCGGTCGCGCGCCGCGGCGCGTTGCCGCCGGATGCGGCGCCGGGCTCGGCCGCGGCGTGCGCGGGCGTCGGGTCAGTCTGCATGGAAGTGGTCGAAGCCGTGCAACGTGAGAGCGAGGGGCGCGCCGGCAGCGTCGCGCCAAGTGATCGCGGGCTGCTCCGACGGCGCGGACAACGCGCGTATTGTACCGATTCGGGTAACCGCCACGCCGGCCGTCACGCCCGCCGCCTCGACCGCCGCGCGGGCCGCCGCCGGCGCGGTGAAGCACAGTTCGTAATCGTCGCCGCCGGCCAGCGTGCAGCGGCGCTGCACGTCGGGCGCCAGCGTCGCGAGCGCGGCCGAGCGCGGCACCGCGTCGGCATCGATCTCGGCGCGCACGTTCGAGCGGGCCAGGATGTGCTGCAGGTCGCCGGCGAGGCCGTCCGAGAGATCGAGCGCCGCGTGCGCGACGCCCGCGAGCGCGAGGCCGAGCGCGATGCGCGGTTCGGGGTACTCGAGCGCGCGCCGGAACGCGGCTGATTCGTTTGCGCCGGCCGTCCATTCGCCGCGCGCGACGCCGAGGCCGGCGCGCGCATCGCCGAGCGTGCCGGATACCCAGACATCGTCGCCGTCGCGCGCGGCGTCACGCCGCAGCGCCGCGTCGGGCGCGACTTCGCCGAACACGGTCACGCACAGGTTCAGCGGGCCGCTCGTCGTGTCGCCGCCGATCAGCTCGCAGCGGTAGCGCTCGGCGAGCGCGAACAGCCCGTTGCTGAACGCTTCCAGCCACGCGGCGTCGGCCCGCGGCAGCGCGCACGCGAGCGTGAACGCGCGGGGCTCGGCGCCCATCGCCGCGAGGTCGGACAGGTTGACCGCGAGTGTCTTGTGGCCGAGCGCGTCGGGTGCGACGTCGGGGAAGAAGTGGCGGCCTTCCACCAGCATGTCCGTCGAAATGGCCAGCAATTTCCCGGATCGGGGCGTGATCAACGCGCAGTCGTCGCCGATGCCGAGCGTCGACGCACGGGCGCCCTGCGCGGCGCGGCGCGTGAAGAAGCGTTCGATCAGCGAAAATTCGGAGAGGGCGGCTGGCACGGCGGATGGATCCGAAACGATGGAAGGAACGGCATTGTACGAGGCGAGCGGCGGCGTTCCTGCACCGTTCAGTACAATTTTGTCGCGGCTGTTGCACCCGAATCGCCGGTCTGGCGGCCGATGATTGGCGCTACAATGCCGTCGAAGAGTCATTCTAATCCGCCCGCCAAGAGACACATGTCTACCCAAGCCTCCTCCAAAGCCAAACTTCGCGAAGCCGCGCTCGACTATCACGAATTCCCGACCCCCGGGAAAATCGCGATCGCCCCGACCAAGCAGATGATCAACCAGCGCGACCTCGCGCTCGCGTACTCGCCGGGTGTGGCGTACGCGTGCGAGGAGATCGTCGAGAATCCGCTCAACGCGGCACGCTTCACCGCGCGCAGCAACTTGGTCGGCGTCGTCACGAACGGCACGGCGGTGCTCGGTCTCGGCAACATCGGCCCGCTCGCATCGAAGCCGGTGATGGAAGGCAAGGCGGTGCTGTTCAAGAAGTTCGCGGGCATCGACGTGTTCGACATCGAGCTGAACGAGTCGGACCCGCACAAGCTGGTGGACGTGATCGCCGCGCTGGAGCCGACCTTCGGCGGGATCAACTTGGAAGACATCAAGGCGCCGGACTGCTTCATCGTCGAGCGCGAAGCGCGCAAGCGGATGAAGATTCCGGTGTTCCACGACGACCAGCACGGCACCGCGATCGTGGTGGCCGCGGCCGTCACGAACGGGCTGAAGGTCGTCAACAAGGACATCAAGAAGGTCAAGCTCGTCGCGTCCGGCGCAGGTGCGGCCGCGCTCGCGTGTCTCGACCTGCTGGTCGACATCGGCCTGCCGCTCGAGAACATCATCGTGACCGACCTGGCGGGCGTGGTCTACAAAGGCCGCACCGAGCTGATGGATCCGGACAAGGAGCGTTTCGCGCGCGAAACGGAAGCGCGGACGCTGGCCGAAGTGATCGACGGCGCGGACATCTTCCTCGGCCTGTCGGCCGCCGGCGTGCTGAAGCAGGAGATGGTGAAGGGCATGGCCGAGCGTCCGCTGATCCTCGCGCTCGCGAACCCGACGCCGGAAATCCTGCCGGAAGCGGCGCTCGAAGTGCGCCCCGACGCGATTCTCGCGACCGGCCGCACCGACTATCCGAACCAGGTCAACAACGTCCTGTGCTTCCCGTTCATCTTCCGCGGCGCGCTCGACGTCGGCGCGACGACGATCACGCGTGAAATGGAGATTGCGGCCGTCAACGCGATCGCCGAGCTCGCGCAGCACGAGCAGAGCGACATCGTCGCGACCGCGTACGGCATCCAGGACCTGTCGTTCGGGCCCGAATACCTGATTCCGAAGCCGTTCGATCCGCGCCTGATCGTGAAGATCGCGCCGGCCGTCGCGCAGGCCGCGATGGACGGCGGCGTCGCGACGCGCCCGATCGAGGACATGGACGCGTACAAGCAGCACCTGCAGCAGTTCGTGTACCACAGCGGCACGACGATGAAGCCGATCTTCCAGATTGCGCGCGCCGCGCCGGAAGAGAAGAAGCGCGTCGTGTTCGCGGAAGGCGAAGAAGAGCGCGTGTTGCGCGCCGTACAGATCATCGTCGACGAAAAACTCGCGAAGCCGATCCTGATCGGCCGCCCGTCGGTGATCGAGCACCGTATCCAGCGCTACGGCCTGCGCCTGACGCCGGGCACCGATTTCACGGTCGTCAACACCGAGCACGACGAGCGCTACCGCGATTTCTGGCAGACGTACTACAAGATGATGGCGCGCAAGGGCATCAGCGAGCAGCTTGCGCGCGTCGAGATGCGCCGCCGCACGACGCTGATCGGCTCGATGCTGGTGAAGAAGGGCGAAGCGGACGGGATGATCTGCGGCACGATCAGCACCACGCACCGCCACCTGCACTTCATCGACCAGGTGATCGGCAAGCGCCCGGGCTGCAGCGTGTACGCGGCGATGAACGGGCTCGTGCTCCCGGGCCGCCAGATTTTCCTCGTCGACACCCACGTGAACGTCGACCCGACCCCGGAAGAGCTGGCCGAGATCACGATCATGGCGGCGGAAGAAGTGCGCCGCTTCGGCATCGAGCCGAAGGTCGCGCTGCTGTCGCACTCGAATTTCGGCACGAGCAACGCCCCTTCGGCGAAGAAGATGCGCGATACGCTCACGATCCTGCAGGAACGTGCGCCGGAGCTGAAGGTGGACGGCGAGATGCACGGCGACGTCGCGCTCGACGCGGCGCTGCGCAAGGAAATCCTGCCGGAGTCGACACTGGAAGGCGAAGCGAACCTGCTGATCCTGCCGAACATCGACGCCGCGAACATCGCGTACAACCTGCTGAAGACGGCCGCGGGCAACAACATCGCGATCGGGCCGATCCTGCTGGGCGCGGCGCAGCCGGTGCACGTGCTGACCGAGTCGGCGACCGTTCGCCGCATCGTCAACATGGCGGCGCTGCTGGTCGCCGACGTGAACGCCACGCGCTAACGCCAAAACGAACGCGCCAGGCCGGTCGAACCGGCGTGGCGCGTCGGGAAAATTGTAAACAAAAGCAAAAAGAGGCGTGCCCACAATGGGCACGCCGCCGGGCAGGGCGCGTACGCGCTTCCCGCAAGCAACAAGCAGCATCTCTCCACTCCAGACAGCGAGCAAGGCAGGGAGGCAGTTCCCACCATTGGCGAGATGCCGTCCGGATTTTATCCTATGTAAGATAAATGTAGTGTAATTTCGGTAAGAAATGCGCGATTCCGGATATCACGACGCTTTCGATTCCCAAACGGACATTGATTCGCGCGGCCAATAACGCTACGCTAACGCCTTTGTTGGTCGTCAACTACTTGATTTAACAGCGGGAACCCTGGTTCATGGCACGCAAGTGGCTCCGCAACGGCGCGCTCGCGTCCGTCTTCGCGATGTTCGCGATGGGTATCGTCGGCACGCCGACGGGCAGTCTGGTTTCCGCCGCTTACGCACGGGAGGCCGTTCCGGCCGACGTGGCGGCGAGCGGGCTCGATACGATTCCGACCGCCCGTCTTCCGCGCGAGGCCGTGACCACGCTGGGCCTGATCGGCGCTGGCGGTCCCTATCCGTACGAGAAAGACGGCGTCGTGTTTGGCAACCGCGAGCGGATCCTGCCAAAAGCGAAGCGCGGCTACTACCATGAGTACACGGTGCCGACGCCGCGTGCCCGCAATCGCGGTGCGCGCCGGATCGTCTGCGGCGGGCCACTGCGCCGGATCGACAACTGTTATTACACGGGCGACCACTACAACAGTTTTAAACGTATTGTTGAATGACTTCGGGACGAATGGCATGAGCGACTCCATCTACGCGCACGAAACGGCGGCGGCGGAACTGTTCGCGGCCGGCGACGGCAATCTGTTTCAGCGCGTGATCCAACTGCACGCGGCGGCGCAGGCTGGCGGCACGCCGGAGCAACAGGAAGCCGAGCCCGGGCTTTCATCGAACGAGGAGCCTATGAGCCTTTTCACGACCGTGCGACCCAATCTCGTGCAGTCGATCCGCGCGTTCCGCGTGCAGGATCTTGCCGACGAAGCCGGCCGGCTCGGCCAGCATTTCCTGTATGCGTTTTGCGGCGCCGCGCAGTCGAAGCAGGAAGTGATGGAAACGATCGCGACGTCGTTCCTGTTCCCGAAGCATTTCGGGAAGAACTACGACGCGCTGTACGACTCCCTGACCGACCTCGTCGCGAAGGCCGGCGCGCAGCCCGGTTTCGTGATCGTCCTCGAAGGGCTGCCGATCGCGCAGAAGTTCGACAAGGAAGGGCGCGAGACGCTGCTCGACGTGTTCCGCGAGGCGGCCGAATTCTGGGCCGAGCGCAAGGTCGCGTTCCGCGTGTTCTATTCGTTCGCGTAAGCGCACGTCGGCCCGCGGCCGATTCGGCGAATCATCCTTCGGAAGCCCGCTTCGAGCGGGCTTTTTTGCGCCTGCGTGATGCGGACGGGCCGGAACGGCGCGTGGCCCGCTGACATTGCCCTTTCATCCGGCACCTTTTTTCGAGACAATCTCGATGGGCCCGGTCGCGGCAGCGGCCGCATCGGGCGCATACAACAAACCATCGAGAGAGGGCTGTCTTCCCATGAGTATTTCCCGTTCCGCACGCGCCGTCGTGCTGCCCCTGCTGGTCGTGGCGGGCGCCGCGCATGCGGCGCCGCTCACGCCCGAGCAGACCGTCGACCTTTACATCGGCGCATTCGTCAACGGTGATGTGTCGAAAGCCCGCGAATTCAACGATGCGGTGCGCACGAGTTACGGCGGCAAGGACGCGCTCAACGTCGACGTTCTGTCGAAGATGGGCGATTCGATGCGCAAGGACATGGCCGAAGACTTGCTGGCGCCGATGCCGCCGAAGGCGAGTGCCGCATTGCGTCCGTCGGTGGAGAGCATGGCCGCGGCCTATCAGCGTGCGATCAATCGCTCGGAGTGCAAGCCAACCGGGTCGTCGCAGCAACCGAACTCGGCTCGCGAGGGCGAGACGATCGCGACGGTTGAATTTGCGTGCCGCGTCCCGGATGTGGGGCCCGGCGCGAAGGCGCTGGAGGCGAAGCTCGGCAACGGCCGCCTGAAGAATGATGCGGCCCGGATTGTCGCGTTCAATGCGATCTTCTCCGGCATGGCGAAGGTGCTGGACGCAGCGCCGGTCACGTACCCCGTGACGGGCAAGATCGATATCTACAGCCTCGGCGGCGGCTGGACGACCGGTAGCCCGCAAGACGTGCTGACGCCGGTGCTCGATGCGTTGTCAGAAGCGATGCCGCATGGCTCGTCGAGCGACAAGTAAGTTGCGATAGACCGCCGCATCGCCACGGGCCGCATTCCCGCGGCGATGCCGGGCCGCTTGTCGTGCGGCGGCAGGGTGGCGTGCGGTCAGGGCGTGTCGCGCCGTCTTGTGCGGGCACGACTTCCGATCACCATCCCCCCCAGCGCGCCGCAAGCGCCGCAAGCACGGCCGCGCCGGCCGTCTCGGTTCGCAGCACGCGTGGCCCGAGCGACAGCGCGGTGAACCCGCGTGCGCGGGCCGCGTGTTCCTCGTCGGGCGACAGCCCGCCTTCCGGCCCGATCAGCAGCGTGACGGTTGCAGCGGGCGGCGTGTCGGGCAGCGACGCGAACGGGATGCTCGCGCGCGGCGACAGCAGCAGCCGCAGTTCGCCGTCGACCGGTGCCGCCGGCAGCGTATCGAGCCAGGTGTTGAAGCCGGCGACCGGCGCGACGTCGGGCACGCGGTTGCGCCCGCATTGCTCGCACGATGCACGCACGACGCCGCGCCAGTGCGCGACGCGCTTGTCCGCGCGCTCGCCGGCGAGCTTCACGACGCCGCGCGCGGTCGACAGCGGCACGACCGCCGTCACGCCGAGCTCGACGGCCTTCTCGATCACCCAGTCCATCTTGTCGCCGCCGGCGATGCCTTGCGCGAGCGTCACGCGATAGGGCGGCTCGGCCTCGGCCGGATCGAATGTGTCGACCTGCGCGAGCGCGCTGCGCTTGTCGATCTCGACGAGCCGCGCGCGGTACTGGCCGCCGGTGCCGTCGAACAGCGCGAGCACGTCACCGGGCTGCAGGCGCAGCACCTGTGCGTGGCGCGCGACCTCGGCCGGCAATGCGAGCGTGGCGTCGGCGCGCAGGGCCGCGTCGACGAAAAAGCGCGGCACGGCCGCGGTGGTGGTGGCTTCGTTCATGCGTGTAACGGTTGGGGTCATGCGTCGAGACGGCGCCCGAGCGCCCATCGGTAGCCGTCGAGATCCTCGATCTGCGCGAACCGGTCGCCCCAGAACTGATCCTGCGGCGCGCTCAGCGACTTCGCGCCCGCGTCGAGCGCGCGCTGCCAGGTGGCGTCGACGTCGTCGACATACAGGTAGAACGATTGCGGCGCAGTGGCGTTCGCACTTTTCGGCGTGCGCGCGGTCGAGCCGAACGCGCCTTCGGGCGCGAACATCACGATCAGCTGGCCGCGGTAGGCCATCTCGACGTGCATGATCGCGCCGTTTTCGTCGTGCACGTCGCGCAGTTCGAAGCCGAATGCGGCCTTGAAGAAATCGATGGCCGCGCGCGCGTTGCGTACGGCCAGGTAGGGCGTCAACCAAGGCACGTTGGCCGGACGTGGATCGGTCATGAAAATCTCCTGTGGGGGCGCTTGGGCACGTGTTCTGATTCCATGCCCGGGCGTTCGTTCAGGGGGGCGGCACGGCGTCCAGGACATTCCGCCCCGGTGCGATGCATCGCGAATCCTGCAGGGACGCGATGGAAAACGGAAGCGGGGCGGCCGCGCGGACGCTCAGCGGCGAACGCCCAGTGTATCGCGCAGCGCGCGCGGCAGGGCAAAGAGGGACGCATGCAGCCGCGCATCGTAGTAGCGCAAGCCCTGGACGCGGCGGGCCGCGAGCCGTTCGTCGATGTCGTGCGCGAACAGCGCGGCCGCGTCGAGCGTGTCGCTCGCGATCGCCATCAGCCACTGCGAGCCATACAGCGGCACGTGCGCGGACAGCGGATCGACGACCGCGAAGCTCGCGCGCAGGTCGTCGAGCAGCGCGGCGATGCGCGCCGCGTGGAACACCGGCGAGCCGAGGTGCATCGAGATCGCGCCGCACGGCGTCAGGATCCGCTTGAGCCGCGCATAGAACGCGCGGGTATAGAGGCCGGCCGCCGGCGAATCGGGCGGCGTGAGGTCGAACACGACGAGATCGAAATGCTCGACGGTCGACTCGACGAAATGCGCGGCGTCGCCGATCACGACCTCGACGCGCGGGTCGTCGAGCGCGCCCTGGTGCACGTCGTCGAGATACCGGCGCGCCATTCCGACCACCTCGTCGTCGAGTTCCGCGATCACGATCCGCGCGATGCACGCATGCTTGAGCAGCTGGCGCGCCGCACCGCCGTCGCCGCCGCCGAGCACGAGCGCCTTGCGCGGCGACGGATGCGCGAGCGCGGCCGGGTGCGTCATGCACTCGTGATAGACGTACTCGTCGCCGACCGACGTCATCGGTCGGCCGTCCAGCGTGAACAGGCGGCCGAGCTGGGGCGTTTCCCAGACCTCGATCTGCTGGTGCGGCGACGCGACGTGCGCGAGCCGCCGGGCGTTCGGGAAGCCGTAGGCGGAGTCGGGCGTAGGGTGGAAAAGTAGAGTCGTGCTCACGGGCGGGCCACTCAGGGCTGGCAGTTCCGACGTCTGAATTATAGGAGGCGGGCGGTTTGACGGAAAACCGTGCCGGAACACTACTCGCCGACAAGGGAAATGTCAGCCCATCTGTTAAAATGACGAGCTTTGCAGCCCCGTCCGTAGGCTCCGTCCGCTTCGCGTCCGTCAGGCGCCGCACCGCGCGCCGGGAACGATTGACGCTCGAGCTTCCGGATGCCGCCGTGCCCCCGTTTCCTCGACTCGTTCTCCGGACTCGACATGACGACTTCGTCTCCCGCCTCCACCACCCTGATGGCCAATGCGATCCGTGCGCTCGCAATGGACGCCGTCCAGCAAGCGAACTCCGGCCACCCCGGCATGCCGATGGGCATGGCCGAAATCGGCGTCGCGCTCTGGTCGCGCCATCTGAAGCACAACCCGACGAACCCGCACTGGGCCGACCGCGACCGCTTCGTGCTGTCGAACGGACATGGCTCGATGCTGCTGTACTCGCTGCTGCACCTGACCGGTTACGACCTGCCGATCGAAGAGCTGAAGAACTTCCGCCAGCTGCACTCGAAGACGCCGGGCCACCCGGAATACGGCATCACGCCGGGCGTCGAGACGACCACCGGCCCGCTCGGCCAGGGCCTCGCGAACGCGGTCGGCATGGCGCTCGGCGAAGCGCTGATGGCCGACGAGTTCAACCGTGACGGCGCGAAGATCGTCGATCACCATACGTACGTGTTCCTCGGCGACGGCTGCCTGATGGAAGGCATCTCGCACGAAGCCTGCTCGCTCGCCGGCACGCTGAAGCTGAACAAGCTGATCGCGCTGTACGACGACAACGGCATCTCGATCGACGGCGACGTCGTGAACTGGTTCCACGACGATACCCCGAAGCGTTTCGAAGCCTACGGCTGGAACGTGATCCCGAACGTGAACGGCCATGACGTCGACGCGGTCGACGCAGCCATCGCGAAGGCGAAGCTGTCGGACAAGCCGACGCTGATCTGCTGCAAGACGGTGATCGGCCAGGGCGCGGCGACCAAGGCCGGCGGCCACGACGTGCACGGCGCGGCGCTCGGCGCGGAAGAAATCGCGAAGACGCGCGCGGCGCTCGGCTGGACCTGGGAGCCGTTCGTGATTCCGCAGGAAGTCTACGCGGCATGGGACGCGAAGGAAGCCGGCAAGCGCGCGGAAACCGAATGGGATGCGACGTTCGCGGCCTATCGCGCGAAGTTCCCGGCAGAAGCCGCCGAATTCGAGCGCCGGATGGCCAACCAGCTGCCGGCCGACTGGGCCGAAAAGGCTGCGGCGATCATCGCCGGCGCGAACGAGCGCGGCGAGACGGTGGCGACCCGCAAGGCGTCGCAGCAGGCGATCGAAGGCCTGGCTGCCGCGCTGCCCGAACTGCTCGGCGGCTCGGCCGACCTGACCGGCTCGAACCTGACCAACTGGAAGGCATCGAAGGCCGTCCGCGCGAATCCGGAAGGCCCGGGCGTCCAGCTGGGCAACCACATCAACTACGGCGTGCGCGAATTCGGCATGAGCGCCGCGATCAACGGCCTCGCGCTGCACGGCGGCCACAAGCCGTTCGGCGGCACGTTCCTGACGTTCTCCGACTACAGCCGCAACGCGCTGCGCGTGGCCGCGCTGATGAAGGTGCCGTCGATCTTCGTGTTCACGCACGACTCGATCGGCCTCGGCGAAGACGGCCCGACGCACCAGTCGATCGAGCACGTGTCGAGCCTGCGCCTGATCCCGAACCACGACGTATGGCGTCCGGCCGACACGGTCGAGACGGCCGTCGCATGGACCCACGCGGTCGCCGCCGACCGTCCGTCGAGCCTGATCTTCAGCCGCCAGAACCTGGCGTTCAACCCGCGTACCGATGCGCAGATCGCGAACATCGAGAAGGGCGGCTACGTGCTGAAGGACTGGGACGAAGAGATCGTCGCGCGCAAGATCATCCTGATCGCGACGGGCTCGGAAGTCGAACTCGCGATGAAGGCCGTCGAGCCGCTCGCGCAGCAAGGCATCGCGGCACGCGTCGTGTCGATGCCGTCGACCAACGTGTTCGACCGCCAGGACGCCGAATACCGT
Organism: Burkholderia sp. AU31624; assembly: GCF_020420065.1. Taxonomy (NCBI): domain Bacteria; kingdom Pseudomonadati; phylum Pseudomonadota; class Betaproteobacteria; order Burkholderiales; family Burkholderiaceae; genus Burkholderia; species Burkholderia sp. AU31624. The sequence goes on along the minus strand of NZ_JAIZRT010000010.1, from coordinate 235,726 downwards.
GAGCGCGTGCTGCCGCACGGCGTGCGCCGCGTCGCGATCGAAGCGGGCGTGACGAGCTTCTGGCACAAGTACGTCGGCCTCGAAGGCGGCGTCGTCGGGATCGACACGTTCGGCGAATCGGCGCCGGCCGGCGTGCTGTTCAAGTACTTCGGCTTCACCGTCGAGCACGTCGTCGAGACCGCCAAGGCCGTGCTGGCCTAAAGAGACAGACGCGACGCGCGCCACCCCTCGCGCGCGTCGCACCGTGAAGCTGCACGAAACGAATTTTTTCAGCCATCAGGAGATAGACCATGACGATTCGCGTCGCAATCAACGGCTACGGCCGCATCGGCCGCAACACGCTGCGCGCGTTCTACGAGAACGGCAAGAAGCATGACATCGAGATCGTCGCGATCAACGATCTGGGCGATGCGAAGACCAACGCGCACCTGACCCAGTACGACACCGCGCACGGCAAGTTCCCGGGTGAAGTGTCGGTCGACGGCGACTACCTCGTCGTGAACGGCGACAAGATCCGCGTGCTGGCGAACCGCAACCCGGCCGAACTGCCGTGGGGCGAGCTGGGCGTCGACGTCGTGATGGAATGCACGGGCTTCTTCACGACGAAGGAAAAGGCGAGCGCGCACCTGAAGGGCGGCGCGAAGAAGGTGATCATCTCGGCACCGGGCGGCAAGGATGTCGACGCCACGATCGTCTACGGCGTGAACCACGACGTGCTGAAGGCCGAGCACACCGTCATCTCGAACGCATCGTGCACGACGAACTGCCTCGCGCCGCTCGTCAAGCCGCTGAACGACAAGATCGGCCTCGAAACCGGCCTGATGACGACGATCCACGCGTACACGAACGACCAGGTGCTGACGGACGTCTATCACGAAGACCTGCGCCGCGCGCGTTCGGCCACGCACAGCCAGATCCCGACGAAGACGGGCGCTGCTTCGGCCGTCGGCCTCGTGCTGCCGGAACTGAACGGCAAGCTCGACGGCTACGCGATCCGCGTCCCGACGATCAACGTGTCGATCGTCGACCTGTCGTTCATCGCGAAGCGCGACACGACGGTCGAGGAAGTCAACGCGATCATGAAGGAAGCTTCGGAAGGCGCGCTGAAGGGCATCCTCGGCTACAACGACGCACCGCTGGTGTCGATCGACTTCAACCACAACCCGGCTTCGTCGACGTTCGACGCCACGCTGACCAAGGTGTCGGGCCGCCTCGTGAAGGTGTCGAGCTGGTACGACAACGAGTGGGGTTTCTCGAACCGCATGCTGGATACGGCTGTCGCATTCGCGAACGCGAAGTAATCCTGCACGTTGCGCGACCGCCGCAAGGCGGCCTGCGCGGCGAACGAGCCCGGCCCGGTTTTTCCGGCCGGGCTTTTTTATTGCCCGCCGTTATGGCTCGATGCGGCCGTCACCTGCTCGAGCGCGGCGACGAACGCGCGCTTCAGCGGGCTGTCGAGATCGGTCCACGCGAGGCCGATGCCCGTACGATGCCCGGCCAGGTCGAGCGGCCGCGCGAGCACGTTCGGCGGCAGCGCGCTGGCGGCCTCCGCCGGAATCAGCCCGATGCCCATGCCCGCTGCGACGAGCGCGAGCATCGTCGTGAATTCCCCGAACTCCTGCGCGATCTCGAGCGTCGTGCCCGCGCGGCTCAGCGCGAGCAGCATGTCGTCGTGAAAACCCGGCGCGTAGCGGCGCGCGAGCACGAACGCGGGCTGGCCGCGCAGCGCGGCCGGCGCGATCGCATCGTGTGCGGCGAGCGGATGGTCGAGCGGCAGCGCGACGACGAAACCTTCCTCCAGCACCACGCGCGTGTCGATGCCCGCATACGCGGCCGGCAGCCGGATCATCCCGAAATCGATCCGCCGGTCGCGCAGCGCGGCGATCTGGTCGGGTGTCGGCAGGTCCTTCAGTTCGAGCGTGATCAGCGGATAGCGCTCGCGCATCGTGCGCAGCACGGCCGGCAGCAGCGCGGGCAGCACCGACGACACGAACGCGATCCGCAGCGTGCCGATCTCGCCGCGGCTCGACAGCCGAGCCATCTGTTCCGCGCGTGCGGCCTGCTGCAGCGTGGCGCGCGCCTCGGGCAGGAACACGCGCCCCGTATCGCTCAGTTCGACCTTGTGCCGGTCGCGCTCGAACAGGCGCGCGCCGAGTGCTTCCTCGAGCGCCTTGATCTGCATGCTCAGCGCCGGCTGCACTATGAACAGGCGCTGCGCGGCGCGCCCGAAATGCAGCTCTTCCGCGAGCGTGACGAAGGCGCGCAATTGCTTGAGTTCCATGGGCGGCGGGCAGGCGAGGGCGGTGATCAAGTTTCATGATAACCGGATCAAAAAATACCATTGGCGCGGCGCCCGGCCGATAGCCGAAGATACCGTCGACGCGAGACCGGCCGCGATGGGCCGCCGGCTCGACTGGCACGAGGAGACACGCATGACCCACGCGCTTGACCGGTTCCGCCTCGACGGCCGCCGCGCACTGATTACCGGTTCCGGACGCGGGATCGGGCTGACGCTCGCTCGCGGGCTGGCCGAAGCGGGGGCGGCGATCGTCATCAACGATCGCAATGAGGAGAAGGCCGCGACGCTCGTGCAGCGTCTGCGCGAGGAAGGCTTCACGGCCGACTACGCGGTATTCGACGTCGCCGAGCACGCACAGGTGCGCGCGGCGATCGACGATTTCGAGGCGCGCGTCGGCGCGATCGACATCCTCGTGAACAACGCGGGCATCCAGCGTCGCGCACCGCTCGATGCGTTCGAACCCGACGACTGGCATGCGCTGATGCGCGTGAACCTCGACGGCGTGTTCAACGTCGCGCAGGCCGTCGCGCGGCACATGATCGCGCGCGGCCGCGGCAAGATCATCAATATCTGCTCGGTGCAGAGCGAGCTCGCACGGCCGACGATCGCACCGTATGCGGCGACCAAGGGCGCGGTGCGGATGCTGACGAAAGGGATGTGCGCCGACTGGGCGCGCCACGGCATCCAGGCGAACGGCCTCGCGCCCGGCTATTTCGAAACCGAACTCAACCGCGCGCTGGTCGACGACGCGGCGTTCTCGGACTGGCTGTGCAAGCGCACGCCGGCCGGCCGCTGGGGGCGCGTCGACGAGCTGTGCGGCGCGGCGATCTTCCTCGCGTCGGCCGCATCCGATTTCGTGAACGGCCAGACGCTGTTCGTCGACGGCGGGCTGACCAGTGCCGTCTGACAAGGAGGCTGTCATGCGTATGCGTTGCATGTGTGTCGTGATCCACGGGCCGAACGACCTGCGGGTCGAAGAGCAGGACGCGGGCGAGATCGGCCCGGGCCAGGTGCGCGTCGATGTCGCGATGGGCGGCATCTGCGGCTCCGATCTCCATTATTTCCGGCACGGCGGCTTCGGCGCGATCCGGCTGCAGCAGCCGATGGTGCTTGGCCACGAGGTGGCCGGCACGGTCGCGGAAGTCGCGCCGGACGTGACCTCGGTGAAGGTCGGCGATCGCGTCGCGGTCAATCCGAGCCGGCCGTGCGGCGCGTGCCGCTATTGCCTCGAAGGGCTGCCGAACCAGTGTCTCGACATGCGCTTCTATGGCAGCGCGATGCGGATGCCGCACGTGCAGGGCGCGTTCCGCAATGCGCTCGTGTGCGACGCGGTGCAGTGCGTGAAGGTCGCCGATCACGTGCCGCTGTCGCTCGCGGCGCTCGCCGAACCGTTCGCGGTCGGGCTGCATGCGGTGTCGCGCGCGGGCCCGCTGATCGGCAAGCGCGTGCTGGTGTCGGGCTGCGGGCCGATCGGCGTGCTGGCGGTGGCGGCGGCGCGCGTGCATGGCGCGGCGGAGATCGTCGCGACCGACGTCGTCGAGGCGCCGCTGGCCGTGGCGAGCGCGCTCGGCGCCGACCGCACGATCAATGCGGTGGTCGATGCCGGCTGGGTCGAGCGCTACGGCGCCGACAAGGGCACGTTCGACGTGATGATCGAGTGTTCGGGCAATGCGCGCGCGCTGCGTGACGGGCTGGACGTGATGCGTCCACGTGGGGTCGTCGTGCAGCTCGGGCTCGGCGGCGATGTCAGCCTGCCGCAGAACGTCGTGGTCGCGAAGGAGCTGTCGATCTGCGGGTCGTTCCGTTTTCATGCGGAATTCGCGCTCGCGGTGCAGTTGATCAACGCGGGGCGCGTCGACCTGCGTCCGGCCGTCACGCGCGTGTTCCCGATGCGCGATGCGAACCTCGCATTCGAACTGGCCGGTGACCGGCAGCGCGCGATGAAAGTGCTGATCGATTTCGCGGACGTGGCGGCGTGACGATCACGCGCTAGCGCGCGACGGACGGACTCGACGTCATCAAAAAGGCACGCCCGCGATTCGCGCGGCGTGCCTTTTTTGTCGTGCTGCGAAAGCGCGCTACTGCATTACTGCGTGACCTGCCGCACGCCGACGCGCTGCGACGCGAGCCACAGCGCGATCAGCACGCCGGCAAGCGCAGCGCCCGCGATGCACACGCCGCGCCAGCCGTCGATCCCGTACGCGACGCTCGCCGCGAACGACCCGAATGCGCCGCCGATGAAGTAGCTCGTCAGGTAGATCGTCGTCACGCGACTGCGCGCGTTGCCGGCCAGCGCATAGATCACGCTCTGGTTCGAGATGTGCATGCCTTGCACGCCGACGTCGAGCAGCAGGATGCCCGCGATCAGCGCCGCGAGCGAATGCGCGCCGGCGGCGATCAGCGCGAACGACGCGAGCACGGCCGCCGCGAACAGCCCCGTTGCCGCATTGCCGTGGCCGCGATCGACGAGCCGGCCGGCCGACGTGGCCGCGAGCGCGCCCACCGCGCCGACGATGCCGAACAGGCCGATCTGCCCTTCGGAATAGCTGTACGGCGGCTGGCTGAGCAGGAACGTGAGGCCCGTCCACAGCAGGCTGAAGCACGCGAACACGAGCGCGCCGTAGGTCGAGCGCAGTGCGATCAGCGGTTGTGCGCGCACCAGCGCGACGAGCGACTTCATCAGCGCCGCATAGTCGAGGCGCGCATCGCGGCGATCCTTCGGCAGCTTCACGGCGAGCACGACGGTCAGCGCCGCCACCATCACCGCCGCGATGCCGTATACCGCACGCCAGCCGAACCCGTCGGCGATCGCACCGGCCGCGACGCGCGCGAGCAGGATGCCGAGCAGCAGCCCGCTCATCACGGTGCCGACCGCGCGGCCGCGCGAGCGCGCATCGGCGAGTGACGCGGCGAACGGCACGAGCAGCTGCGTCGAACAGGTGACGAAGCCGACCGCGACGTTCGCGACGACGAACATCGTGAAGTTCGTGCTGAACGTGACCGCGACCAGCGCGACGACGTTGAGCATCAGCAGCCGCACGATCAGCGTATGACGGTTGACCGCGTCGCCGAGCGGGACGATCAGCAGCAGGCTCGCCGCGTAACCAAGCTGCGTCAGCGTGACGAGATAGCCGAGCTCGGTCGGCGCGCGCCCGAAGCTGCGCGCGATCGCAGCGAGCAGCGGCTGCGCGTAATAGATGTTGCCGATGACGATGCCGCACGCGCAGGCGAACAGCAGCGTCATGGCGCGGGTCAGGGGAGGATGGGTGTCGTGATGCGGTTCCATGGTCGCGAAAAACAGCGGCGCCGGCCGGCGGCACGGAGCCGCCGGATGCGCGGGGTGACGGAAATCGGGGCCGGCGTCGACGGATCGGCGGTGAGCCGATGCGCGCCGGGCGGATCGCGGCCGGGCCCGGATCGGGCGGGCGGCGGATCGTCGTGCGGCGGGCGGAGGCGGGGCGGGCCCGGGCGAGCCGTTCCGGTGCGCTGGCAGCGGCCATGCACGGGAGCGGATGTGCGTATGATGCGGGAATCGAACCATAGCGTCCAAGACTGGATCGTTATGCGCTTCATTGGTAGAACCAATACCTCGGCCGCCATGCTCCTCCGCCACATCCGCTATTTCCTGGCCGTCGCCGAGCAGCGCAGTTTCACGCGCGCGGCCGACGCGCTGCACGTCTCGCAGCCGACGCTGTCGCAGCAGGTGCGCCAGCTCGAGGACACGCTCGGCGTGCCGTTGTTCGACCGCTCGGGCCGCACGGTGCAGCTCACCGAGTTCGGCGAAGTCTATGCGCGCCATGCGCGCGCCGCGCTGCACGAGCTCGATGCGGGGCAGCGCGCGCTGCACGACGTCGCCGATCTCGGCAGCGGGTCGCTGCGGCTCGCGATGATGCCGACCTTCGCGGCCTACCTGAGCGGCTCGCTGATCGACGCGTTCCATGCCGACTATCCGAACGTCGCGCTGACGATCGATGCGATGCCGCAGGCGCGCATCGAGGCGCTGCTCGCCGACGACCGGCTCGACGCCGGCTTCGCGTTCATGCCGCCGCGCGCGCCGGACATCGACGCGCTGCCGCTGTGGGACGAGCCGCTCGCGCTCGTGACGGGCCGCACGCACCGTCTCGCGCGGCGCCGTCGCGCGCTGACGCCGGCCGAGCTCGGCGGCGAGCCGCTGGTGCTGCTGAGCCGCGCGTTCGCGACGCGCGAGCGCATCGACCGGTATTTCATCGAGCACGGCGCGCAGCCGAAGATCGCGATCGAGACGAATACGGTCAGCGCGGTGCTGGAACTCGTGCGGTGCGGCCGGCTCGCGACGGTGCTGCCCGACGCGGTCGCGCGCGAGAGCGCCGACCTGTGCGCGCTGGAGATCGATCCGCCGCTGCCCGCGCGCACGGCCGCGCTGCTCACGCGCAAGGGCGCGTACCGCAGCGTTGCGGCGCGTGCCTTCATCGCGCGTGCGCTCGCGTATCGGGATCCGTCGGGAGGTTGACCGGCAAGACCGGGCGGCGCGCGGGACGGGCGGCCGCCCGGGCCGTCATGTGCGGGGTGTCGGGAAGAAGATGCCCGCGCGCTGCGCGGCGTTCGCGATGTGCGTTTCGATCGCGATGCCGGCGGCGCCCGCATCGCGCGCGATCAGCGCGTCGACGATCGCGCGGTGCTCCTGCCACGTCGACAGCAGTAGCTCGCGCCGGTAGAACGGCATGCGCTGGCTTTCCTTCATGATGTCCGCGCTGCTGCGCAGCACCGATTCGATCGCCGCGTTGCCGGCGAGATGGATGATCCGCATGTGGAAGTCGAAGTCGAGCTGCGACGCCGCGTCGAGTGCGCTTTCGGTGAGCGCGACGTGCAGGTCGGCGAGGTTGTCCTCGAACCATGCGATGTCGTCGTCGCTGACGACGTGCGCGGCCATCCGCGCGGCGAACCCTTCGAGCGCATAGCGCATCTGGTACGTGTCAGGCGGCGACGACTGCTCGGCGAAGCGCCATGCATGCGCGGCCGTGGCCTGCGCGCTTTCGACATACACGCCCTTGCCGGCGCGGATGCGCAGCATCCCGAGCGCCTCGAGCGTCGACAGCGCCTCGCGCAGCGACGCGCGGCTGATCTCCAGCTCCTCGGAGAGCTGGCGCTGGGCCGGCAGCAGGCTGCCGACCGGATAAACGCCTGCCTCGATCCGGTCGCGGATCGTCGCGATGGCGGCGTCGGTCACGGTATGCGGAACGTTTTTCATGATGTGAACTTGGGCCGGTCTGACCGGCATTGTAATCCGCACGCAGGCGGTGCATGGCCGACCTACGGGAAAGCCACGATCCGCCCCTCACGGTGCATCGAAACCAGGGCAAGCAGGGGCGGGAAATCCCTATTTTGTCCGTCCTTGACGTGACTATATCGGCTTCCTACTATCCACCATAACATCACTGGTCTTACCAGTATGAACAGACGAAACTGCAACCGTTGGATCGGGAGAGCGCCGTGTCGAAATTCCTCAATTCGCTGTTTGGCCGGGTAGTCGTCGCATTGATTCTAGGGATCGCGCTCGGCGCGTTCTTCCCGCATTTCGCCGAGTCGTTGCGACCGCTCGGCGACGGCTTCCTGAAGCTGATCAAGATGGTGATCGGGCCGATCGTGTTCTGCGTGGTGGTCAGCGGGATGGCCAACGCGGGCGACCTGAAGAAGGTCGGCCGGGTCGGCCTGAAGGCCGTCATCTACTTCGAGATCATGACGACGCTCGCGCTCGGCATCGGCCTCGTGCTCGCGTGGCTCACGCGCCCGGGCGTCGGGATGAACATCGACCTGCGCTCGCTCGACGCGTCGTCGCTCGCGTCGTACGCGAAGAACGCCGAAAGCCTGAAGGACACGGCCGGCTACCTGATGAAGATCATCCCCGAGACCGCGATCGACGCGTTCGCGAAGGGCGACATCCTGCAGATCCTCGTGTTCGCGGTGCTGTTCGGCTCCGCGCTGTCGCTGCTCGGCGACAAGGCGCAGCGCGTCAACTCGCTGATCGAGGAACTGTCGCACGTGTTCTTCCGGATCATCGGCTTCATCATCAAGCTCGCGCCGCTCGGCGTGCTCGGCGCGATCGCGTTCACGACCGGCAAGTACGGCGTCGCGTCGCTCAAGCAGCTCGGCTACCTGGTCGCGGTGTTCTACCTGAGCTGCTTCGTGTTCGTCACGGTCGTGCTCGGCGCGGTGATGCGGCTCGCGGGCTTCTCGGTGTTCAAGCTGATCCGCTACCTGCGCGAGGAACTGTCGATCGTGCTCGGCACGGCGTCGTCGGACGCGGTGCTGCCGCAGGTGATGCGCAAGCTCGAATACATGGGCGTGAAGGATTCGACGGTCGGCCTCGTGATTCCGACCGGCTATTCGTTCAACCTCGACGGCTTCTCGATCTACCTGACGCTCGCGGTGCTGTTCATCGCACAGGCCACCAACACGCCGCTGTCGACGCATGACCTGATCGTCGTGCTGCTCGTGTCGCTCGTCACGTCGAAGGGCGCGCACGGGATCCCGGGCTCGGCGATCGTGATCCTCGCGGCGACGCTGTCGGCGATCCCCGCGATTCCGGTACTCGGCCTCGTGCTGATCCTGCCGGTCGACTGGTTCGTCGGCATCGCCCGCGCGCTGACCAACCTGATCGGCAACTGCGTCGCGACGGTGGTCGTCGCGGTGTGGGAGAACGACATCGATCGTGCCCGCGCGACCCGCGTGCTGAATCGCGAGCTGCGCTACGTGCCGGCCGAAGAGGAAGGCCGCGCGGCGCCGGTCGCCGGCGACCAGGCTCACGCGCTCTGAGCGCACCCCCGCGCGGGGCGGCTTCCCCTGGTCGTCCCGCGCACCCGAATTCATGCGGCCGGCGCCTCGATGCGCCGGCACGCGATCCAACATCAGGAGACGACATGGCAGCCCCCATCCTCGATCCGAATGCGCCGGCCTTCACGCGGCGTTACATGAACCTCGCCGACCCGCGCCTCGGGGCGCAGGCGCTCTTTGCCAGCGACGAATTCTTCGCGCCGAAGGAGCGCATGCTGAATCCCGAGCCGGCCGTGTTCATCCCCGGCAAGTACGACGACCACGGCAAGTGGATGGACGGCTGGGAAACGCGCCGCAAGCGCACGACCGGCCACGACTTCTGCGTGGTGCGGCTCGCGCGGCCGGGCGTGATCCACGGCATCGACCTCGATACGAGCCACTTCACCGGCAACTTCCCGCCGGCCGCGTCGATCGACGCGTGCGTCGCCGAAGGTGACACGCCGCCTGATGACGCGCAATGGCGCCCGATCATCCCGGCGACGACGCTGCAGGGCAATTCGCATCACTACGTGAGTGTCGACGATGCGCAGCCCTATACGCACCTGCGCGTGAACCTGTACCCGGACGGCGGCCTCGCGCGGCTGCGCGTGTACGGCCAGCCGCAGCGTGACTGGCGCCAGGTGCCGGCCGGCGAGCTCGTCGATCTCGCGGCGATCGAGAACGGCGGCTACCTGGTGGCGGCGAACAACCAGCACTTCGGCCCGGCGTCGCAGATGCTGATGCCGGGGCGCGGCGTGAACATGGGCGACGGCTGGGAAACGCGGCGGCGCCGCGAGCCCGGCAACGACTGGGCGATCGTCGCGCTCGCGCGGCCGGGCATCATCCGGCGCGTCGAGGTCGATACCGCGTTCTTCAAGGGCAATTTCCCCGACCGCTGCTCGCTGCAGGCCGCGCGGGTCGCGGGCGGCACCGACGATTCGCTCGTCACGCAGGCGATGTTCTGGGCCGAACTGCTCGGCGAGCAGAAGCTGCAGATGGACCACGTTCACACGTTCGACCAGCTTGCCGCGCTCGGCCCCGTCACGCACGTGCGTTTCAACATCTTCCCGGACGGCGGCGTGTCGCGCCTGCGTCTGTGGGGCGAGCCGGCTTGAAGGAGGGCAACGGCATGAGCGAATCCCGGATCCTGCGCGTCGAGCGCCTGACGCGCGAAGCGTTCGCGCCGTTCGGCGACGTGATCGCGCTCGAAGGCGCGCGGCATTTTCCGATCAACGGCGGCACGACCGAGCGCTTCCACGATCTCGCGACGATCGACGTATGCGCGGACGGCGGCCGCCCGCTCGTCAGCGTGTTCCGCGCGCAGCCGCGCGCGCTGCCGGTCGCGGTCACGCTGATGGAGCGCCATCCGCACGGCAGCCAGGCATTCATCCCGCTCGCGGCCGTGTCGCGCTACGCGATCGTCGTCGCGCCGGCTGGCGCATTCCGGCCGGACGCGATGCGCGCGTTCCTCGCGGAAGGCTGGCAGGGCGTGAATTATGCGAAGGGCGTCTGGCACCATCCGCTGCTCGCGCTCGACGCGGTCAGCGATTTCGTGATCGTCGATCGCGGCGGGCCGCAGCCGAACTGCGACGAGATCCCGCTCGAGCGTGCGTGGGCGCTCGAGTTCGAGCCGGCCTGCGCGGCCTGACGCAAGGGCAACGTCCGGCTCCGGCTGCCTGACGGCCGCCCGGGCGGGCGTGTCGAAGGGTTGCCGAAAGCCTGGGGCGCACGACCCACGCGACGGTGCGTCGCCGTTATCCCGAAAAGAACACGGCCCGGGCGGCAAGATGCCGGCACGGGCCGTGCTGCGTGCGCGAGGCGCGCGAATCAGTGCTTGCGGTGCGGGCAGTTCTCGGTCGTGCACGAACCGTACATCGCGAGCGAGTGCTCCTGGAGCCGGAAGCCGCGCTCCTTCGCGATCGCCTGCTGGCGGCCTTCGATCTCGGCGTCGAAGAATTCCTCGACACGGCCGCAATCGAGGCACACGAGGTGATCGTGGTGCGAGCCTTCGTTCAGTTCGAACACGGCCTTGCCGGATTCGAAGTTGCTGCGCGTGAGCAGGCCGGCCTGCTCGAACTGCGTCAGCACGCGGTAGACGGTGGCCAGCCCGATGTCGAGCTGCTCGTTGAGCAGGTTCCGGTAGACGTCTTCTGCCGTCAGGTGGCGCACCGGGCTTTGCTGGAAGATCTCGAGAATCTTGAGGCGCGGTAGGGTGGCCTTTAGCCCGATATTCTTGAGATCCGTCGGATTGGTCATGGCTAGGCATCCCTAGAGTACAATGCAGGGCTTCAATGTTACCGGCTTTTCGCCGTTCCAGAAACACGCGCGGCCTGCACACGGGCCTGCACGGTGAGGGAAATGATTCCAGAATCTCTTTCGCACTTTCAGAGGAGCCGCATGCGGAGTGTCATCATCGCTGCCGCCGCCGTTGCCGCGCTGGCTGGTTGTTCGTCGTACGACAGCGTGACGCAGCGCATCGCGCAGAGCATCACCCCCTACCGGATCACCGTCGTGCAAGGCAACTTCGTGTCGCAGGAGAAGGCCGCGCAGCTGCAGGTCGGCATGTCGCGCGAGCAGGTGCGCGCGTTGCTCGGCACCCCGTTGCTGGCCGACATGTTCCACGCCGACCGTTGGGACTACCTCTTTTACTTCAAGCGCGGCTCGACGGCAGTCGTCCAGCAGCGCGATCTCGTCGTGACGTTCTCGGGCGATCGCCTGGCGAGCTGGACGGGGGCGGACAACCTGCCTTCGGAACTCGACCTGCTGGCCGATATCGACGGCGACCGCGGCGGCAAGAAGGCGAAGGCGGCCGCAGCGGCGAAGAAGGCCGCCGAGGCCGCCGCCGCCGCGAGCGCCGCGCAAGCGGCCGCGAGCGCGCCGGCGCCGGACGCTGTCGCCAGCCCGTCCACCGTGCCGGCGTCCGCCGCGGTGGTCGACCAGGATGCGAACGCGCAGGCCGCCCGCGCGGCGAACCGCGCGACCAACCAGGTGTCGGGGCAGGGTTCGGGTTCGCGCCGGTTCACGCCGGCCGCGAAAGCCTCGGCCGGCGCGCCGGTGCCGGGCGGCCAGCCGCCGGGCGCCGCGCCGGCGATCCAGCCGCAGTTCCAGTTCCATCGGCCGCCGCAGCCGAACGCGTCGAACGAGGCTGCGCCGCCGGTCGGCCCGCAAGGCTCGGACAACCTGCAGAACCAGCCGCTCACCGCGCCGGCGCAGTAAGCAGCCGGCGTGCGGAAACAGGGCGGCATGCGCCGCCCGCTTTTATACCTGTCGTGTAGAAAGCCATGAAGATTGCGATTGCCGGGGCATCGGGCCGAATGGGCCGGATGCTGATCGAAGCCGTTCTCAACGATGCCGACGCGCAGCTCGTCGGTGCGCTCGACCGCGCCGATTCGCCGTTCCTCGGCCAGGACGCCGGCGCGTTCCTCGGCAAGGAAACCGGGGTCAAGCTCACCGCCGACCTCGACGCCGTGTTCGCGCAGGCCGACACCCTGATCGATTTCACGCGTCCGGAAGGCACGATGGCCCATATCGAGGCCGCGCTGCGCCACGACGTGAAGCTCGTGATCGGCACGACCGGCTTCACCGCCGAGCAGAAGGCCGAGTTGCAAGCGGCGGCGGGCAAGATCGGCATCGTGTTCGCGGCGAACATGAGCGTCGGCGTGAACGTCACGCTGAAGCTGCTCGAATTCGCGGCGAAGCATTTCTCGCATGGCTACGACATCGAGATCATCGAGGCGCATCACCGCCACAAGGTCGACGCGCCGTCGGGCACCGCGCTGATGATGGGCGAAGCCGTCGCCGGCGCGCTCGGGCGCTCGCTCGACGATTGCGCGGTGTACGGCCGCCACGGCGTGACGGGCGAGCGCGATCCGTCGTCGATCGGCTTTGCCGCGGTGCGCGGCGGCGACATCGTCGGCGATCACACCGTGCTGTTCGCCGGGATCGGCGAGCGCATCGAGATCACGCACAAGTCGTCGAGCCGCGTGTCGTACGCGCAGGGCGCGTTGCGCGCGGTCCACTTCCTGTCGGCGCGCGGCGCCGGCCTGTTCGACATGCAGGACGTGCTCGGCCTGCGCTGACACCACGGGGAAACTCCGATGGCGATACCCACCGGCGTTGTCCACTACCTCGAAAGCGGCGATGCGATCACGCATGCCGTCGCCTATGTGCTGCTGGCGATGTCCGTCGCCAGCTGGTGCTTCCTCCTCATGAAAGCCTGGCTCCTGGTTCGCGCGAAGCGGCAGGGGCCGCGCGCGCTCGCCGCGTTCTGGCGCGCGCCGTCGCTCGACGCGGGCATCGCCGCGCTCGCCGGCGCCGATCGCGAGCGCGTGTTCGTGCCGCTCGCCGAAGCCGCGCGCGATGCGGCCGACGACCACGACCCGGCTGCCCTGGCCGCTCGGGTCGAGCGCAACGAACGCGTGCTGCGCGCGTTGCGGCACGCGATGCTGCGCTCGCAGCGGCGCCTCGAATTCGGCCAGGTGCTGCTCGCGTCGATCGGCAGCACCGCACCGTTCGTCGGGCTGCTCGGCACCGTGTGGGGCATCTACCACGCGCTCGGCAGCATCGCCGCGAGCGGGCAGGCGCAGATCGAGAACGTCGCGGGGCCGGTCGGCGAGGCGCTGATCATGACCGCGTTCGGGCTCGTCGTCGCGATTCCCGCGGTGCTGGCCTACAACATCCTCGGGCGGCTCGTGCGGCAGCTCGCCGAGGAACTCGACGGCTTCGCGCGCGACCTGCACGTGTTCGTGTGCGCGCAGGAAGCCTGACGCGTCCATTCCGGAGGAGCGACCATGGCATTCGGCGGACTCGAGCACCACAAGACGTCCGCGCCGATGGCGGAGATCAACATGACCCCGCTGATCGACGTGATGCTGGTGCTGCTCGTCATCTTCATCATCACCGCGCCGCTGATGACGCACGCGATCCGGCTCGACTTGCCGAAGGTCGCGGCCAGCGTCGCGCGCGACACGCCGCAATCCGTCACCTTGTCGATCGACGACGCGGGCAAGCTGTACTGGGACGACGCACCGGTCACGCTCGACGCGCTGCCCGCGCGCTTCCGGGCCGCCGCCGCGGGCGGCGCGCCGCCCGAGCTGCGGCTGCGCGCATCGCGGGCGACCCGCTACGACGTGATCGCGCAGGTGATGGGCGCCGCGCAGGCCGCCGGCCTCACGCGGATCGGCTTCGTGACCGACGTGCCGCCGCAGGCGGGCGGTTCCGCGGCGGCGCCCGCCGTGCCGGCCAACCGCTGAGCGGAGCCGGCGGGCCTGTCCCGGCCGCGGGATCGGGCCGCCCCGCCGCAAGACCGGTCGAATGGGCCGGCGCGGGCGGTATAATCAACGTTTTTCCCGGTTGGCAGGCTTTTTTCAGGTAACCCGGAATTTTCCAGGCTACCCGGGCATGCTGCGGGTTACCCGGAAAATGCCCGGAAACCGCGAACAGGTCCGGCAACAGCGAACCTGCAGGTCCGCCGGGCAAGCACGATTTTCGATCCACTCCTGCGCGCGCGCCGTCGCGTCGCTTAAAGCCTAGTCCGAACCACACCATGCACGAGAGATACGTACCCGCCGACGTCGAAGCCGCCGCCCAGGGCGACTGGCGCGCAGCCGATGCCTACAAGACGAAGGAAGATTCGCAGAAGCCGAAGTTCTACTGCGTGTCGATGCTGCCGTACCCGTCCGGCAAGCTGCACATGGGTCACGTGCGCAACTACACGATCAACGACGTGATGTACCGCTATCTGCGGATGAACGGCTACAACACGCTGATGCCGATGGGCTGGGACGCGTTCGGGATGCCGGCCGAGAACGCCGCGATGGCGAACGGCGTGCCGCCCGCGAAGTGGACCTACGACAACATCGACTACATGAAGCGCCAGATGCAGTCGATGGGCCTCGCGATCGACTGGTCGCGCGAAATCGCGACGTGCAAGCCCGACTACTACAAGTGGAACCAGTGGCTGTTCCTGAAGATGCTCGAAAAGGGCATCGCGTACAAGAAGACGGGCACCGTGAACTGGGACCCGGTCGACCAGACCGTGCTCGCGAACGAGCAGGTGATCGACGGCCGCGGCTGGCGCTCGGGCGCGCTCGTCGAGAAGCGCGAGATCCCGATGTACTACCTGCGCATCACGCAGTACGCGGATGAGCTGCTGAACGACCTCGACGGCCTCGGCTGGCCCGAGCGCGTGAAGATCATGCAGCAGAACTGGATCGGCAAGAGCTTCGGCGTGAACTTCGGCTTCCCGTACGAACTCGACGGCGAGAAGAAGCTGCTGCGCGTGTTCACGACGCGCGCCGACACGATCATGGGCGTCACCTTCTGCGCGATCGCGGCCGAGCATCCGCTCGCCACGCGCCTCGCGCAGGACAAGCCCGAACTGCTCGCGTTCATCGACGAATGCAAGCGCGGCGGCGTCGCCGAGGCCGACGTCGCGACGATGGAGAAGAAGGGCGTCGCGACGGGCTTCTCGGTCACGCACCCGCTCACCGGCGAGCCGGTCGAGGTGTGGATCGGCAACTATGTGCTGATGAGCTATGGCGAAGGCGCGGTGATGGGCGTGCCGGGCCACGACGAGCGCGATTTTGCGTTCGCGAAGAAATACGACCTGCCGATCAAGCAGGTGATCTCGGCCGAAGGCCAGCAATACTCGCTCGACGCCTGGCAGGAGTGGTACGGCGACAAGGAAATCGCGGTCTGCGTGAACAGCGGCAAGTACGACGGCCTGCGCTACGCGGAAGCGGTCGACGCGGTCGCGGCCGACCTGAACGCCGGCGGCTTCGGCGACAAGCAGGTCACGTGGCGCCTGCGCGACTGGGGCGTGTCGCGCCAGCGCTACTGGGGCACGCCGATCCCGATCATCCACTGCCCGTCGTGCGGCGACGTGCCGGTGCCCGAGCAGGATCTCCCCGTCGTGCTGCCGGAAGACCTCGTGCCGGACGGCTCGGGCAACCCGCTCGCGAAGTCGGAAGCGTTCCTGAACTGCACGTGCCCGAAGTGCGGCGCGGCGGCCAAGCGCGAAACCGACACGATGGACACCTTCGTCGATTCGTCGTGGTACTTCTCGCGCTACACGGCGCCGGACGCCGAGACGATGGTCGACGCGCGCACCGACTACTGGATGCCGATGGACCAGTACATCGGCGGCATCGAGCACGCGATCCTGCACCTGCTGTACTCGCGCTTCTGGACCAAGGTGATGCGCGACCTCGGCCTCGTGAAGTTCGGCGAGCCGGCGAAGAACCTGCTCACGCAGGGCATGGTGCTGAACGAGACGTACTACCGCGAGGACGCATCGGGCAAGAAGACCTGGTACAACCCGCTCGACGTGACGGTCACGCACGACGACAAGGGCCGCCCGGTCGGCGCGACGCTGAACGCGGACGGCCAGCCGGTCGTGCTCGGCGGCATCGAGAAGATGTCGAAGTCGAAGAACAACGGTGTCGATCCGCAGCTGTTGATCGACCAGTACGGCGCCGATACCGCGCGCCTGTTCACGATGTTCGCCGCGCCGCCCGAGCAGCAGCTCGAGTGGTCGGGTGCGGGCGTCGAGGGCGCGAGCCGCTTCCTGCGCCGCGTGTGGAGCTTCGGCGCGACGAACCGCGAAGCGCTCGCCGCGCGCGCGGGCTTCGATGCGGCCGCGCTCGGCGAAGCCGACAAGGCGCTGCGCCGCGAGATCTACAGCGTGCTGAAGCAGGCCGATTTCGACTACCAGCGCCTGCAGTACAACACGGTCGTGTCGGCCGCGATGAAGATGCTGAACGCGATCGACGGTGCGAAGGGCGCGACGCCCGGCGTGCTGCGTGAAACGTACGGCGTGCTGCTGCGCGTGCTGTACCCGGTCGTGCCGCACGTCACGTTCGAGCTGTGGAAGGCGCTCGGCTACGCGGACGAATTCGGCCCGCTGCTCGACGCACCGTGGCCGAAGGTCGACGAGGCCGCGCTCGAGCAGGCCGAGATCGAACTCGTGCTGCAGGTAAACGGCAAGGTGCGCGGCGCGCTGAAGGTGGCGAAGGACGCGAGCCGCGAGGCGATCGAAGCCGCGGCAGTGGCCGACGACGCGTTCGCGAAGTTCAGCGACGGCAAGCCGGCGAAGAAGATCGTCGTCGTACCGGGCCGCCTCGTGAACATCGTCGTTTGACGGCCGCCGGCCATCGGACGTACCCAGAAGGAGCGAAGGTGATCCGCAGATCGTTTTTGATGCTCGCTGTCGGCAGCGCGGTTGCGCTGTCGGCATGCGGCTTCCAGTTGCGCGGCCAGCAGGACTACGCGTTCAAGCACCTGCTGATCGCCGGCGCGCCGGCGCCGGTCGAGGCGCGCCTCGTGCGCCTCGTCGAGGCCGGCAGCGACACGAAGATCGTCAAGTCGGCGGACGACGCCGACGCCGTGCTGACCATGTGGGAATCGCGTGGCCAGAACACGCTGACGCTCAACAAGTACGGTTCGGCGCAGGAATACGCGCTCTTCTATACGTTGCGTTATCAGTTGACGAGCAAGGACGGCACCGTGCTGATCCCGCCGAGCGTGATCGCGCTGAACCGTGCGATGACGTACAGCGATCAGTACACGAACGCGAAGGCGCAGGAAGCGGACCTCCTGTACGCCGACATGCAGAGCGACGCGGTCGACCAACTGATGCGGCGTCTCGCGATCGTCCATTCGCTGACGCCGGCGCCGGAAGACGTGGTGCCGGGCGTCGCACCGCGCGCGCCGCTGCCGCCGCCGCCGCTCTGATCGACGGCGCACGTATCGATGCAACTGCGACTTGATGCGCTGGAGCCGCACCTCGCGAAGGGGTTGGCCGGGCTCTATACCGTCTACGGCGACGAGCCGCTGCTCGCGCAGGAGGCGTGCGACCGCATTCGTGCGGCCGCGCGCGCGGCCGGCTTCACCGAGCGTTCGGTGCATACGGTCGAGCGCGGCTTCGACTGGAGCGTGCTGCTCGGCGCGACCCAGGCGATGTCGCTGTTCGGCGAGCGCCAGCTGATCGAGCTGCGCATTCCGTCGGGCAAGCCCGGCAAGGAAGGCGCCGATGCGCTGAAGACGCTCGCGGCCACGCCGAACCCGGACGCGCTGATGCTCGTCACGCTGCCGCGCCTCGACGCGGCCACGCAGAAATCCGCGTGGTTCACCGCGCTGCAGAACGGCGGCGTCGCGCTGAAGATCGATCCGGTCGACCGCGCGCAGCTGCCGAACTGGATCGGCCAGCGCCTCGCGCTGCAGGGCCAGCGCGCCGCGCCCGGCGAGGACGGGCGGCGCGCGCTGCAGTTCATCGCCGAGCGCGTCGAAGGCAACCTGCTCGCCGCGCACCAGGAAATCCAGAAGCTCGGGCTGCTGTATCCGCAGGGTGCGCTGTCGTTCGAGCAGGTGCACGACGCGGTGCTGAACGTTGCGCGTTACGACGTCTTCAAGCTGAACGAAGCCATGCTCGCCGGCGATGCCGCGCGGCTCGCGCGGATGATCGACGGGTTGAAGGGCGAGGGCGAGGCGATCGTGCTCGTGATGTGGGCCGTCGTCGAGGAATTGCGCACGCTGCTGCGGATCAAGCGCGGCACGACGGCCGGCAAGCCGCTCGCGACGCTGCTGCGCGAGAACCGCGTGTGGGGGCCGCGCGAGCGGCTGATCGGTCCCGCGCTGAATCGCGTGTCCGAAGCCGTGCTCGAGAAGGCGCTCGCGTTTGCCGCGAAGCTCGACCGTCAGGTCAAGGGGCTCACGGCCGTCGCGCCGGGCCGCCGTACGCAGGACGAACCGCCGCCCGATCCGTGGGACGGGCTGTTCCAGCTCGCGATGACGGTGGCCGGTGCCCGCGGCGAGCGACCGCCGACCGCGGGGCGCGTGCGACGCTAAGTCCCGTTCGGGCCTTCAGCGCGCGCTGCGCAACCCGCTTACAATGTTTCGATGGCTGGCGCGGCCTTCCGGCCGCCGCCGCTCACGCTTCCCCACGAATTCATGCCGCCCCGCGCGGCGCGCTTCTCGAGTCACACGATGGATATCGATCAGTACATGACCGACCTGGGCCGTCGCGCCCGGCACGCTTCCCGCGCGATGGCGCGCGCCAGCACGGCGGCGAAGAACGCGGCGCTCGACGCCGTGGCGCGCGCGATCGAACGCGACGCACAGGTGCTGAAGGACGCGAATGCGCGCGATGTCGCCCGTGCCCGTGAAAAGGGTCTCGATGCGGCGTTCGTCGATCGCCTGACGCTGTCGGACAAGGCACTGAAGACGATGGTCGAAGGCTTGCGCCAGGTGGCGTCGCTGGCCGATCCGATCGGCGAGATCAGCAACCTCAAGTACCGCCCGAGCGGCATCCAGGTCGGCCAGATGCGGGTGCCGCTCGGCGTGATCGGCATCATCTACGAATCGCGCCCGAACGTGACGATCGACGCGGCCGCGCTGTGCCTGAAGTCGGGCAACGCGACGATCCTGCGCGGCGGCTCCGAAGCGCTCGAATCGAACGCGGCGCTCGCGAAGCTGATCGGCGAAGGGCTCGAGGCAGCCGGCCTGCCGCAGGACGCGGTACAGGTCGTCGCGACGGCCGATCGCGCGGCGGTCGGCAAGCTGATCACGATGACCGAATACGTCGACGTGATCGTGCCGCGCGGCGGCAAGAGCCTGATCGAGCGCCTGATCAACGAGGCGCGCGTGCCGATGATCAAGCACCTCGACGGCATCTGCCACGTGTACGTCGACGATCGCGCGGATCTCGCCAAGGCGCTGACCGTCTGCGACAACGCGAAGACGCACCGCTACGGCACCTGCAACACGATGGAGACGCTGCTCGTCGCGAGCGGTGTCGCGGCAACGCTGCTGCCGCCGCTCGGCAAGCTGTATCGCGACAAGCAGGTCGAGCTGCGCGTCGATGCGGCCGCGCGCGCGGTGCTCGCCGATGCGGGCGTCGGTCCGCTCGTCGACGCCACCGAGGAAGACTGGCACACCGAGTATCTCGCGCCGGTGCTCGCGATCAAGGTCGTCGACGGCCTCGACGCCGCGATCGAGCACATCAATCACTACGGCTCGCACCACACGGATGCGATCGTCACCGAGGATCACGACCGCGCGATGCGGTTCCTGCGCGAGGTCGATTCGGCGAGCGTGATGGTCAACGCATCGACGCGCTTCGCGGACGGCTTCGAATTCGGCCTCGGCGCGGAAATCGGCATCTCGAACGACAAGCTGCACGCACGCGGCCCCGTCGGCCTGGAAGGCTTGACGTCGCTGAAGTACGTCGTGCTCGGACACGGCGAAGGCCGCCAATAAACAGCGAGGCGCACAATCGATGGCGATGCTCTGGGTCAAGACGTTCCATATCGTTCTGATCGCCGCGTGGTTTGCAGGGTTGTTCTACCTGCCGCGCATCTACGTAAACCTGGCCATGGAAACCGATCCGGCCGCCGTGCGTCGCCTGCTGCTGATGGCGCGCAAGCTGTTCCGCTTCATGACGATGATTGCGGTGCCGGCGCTGGCCTGCGGGCTGTGGCTCTGGCTGTCGATCGGCATCGGGCAGGGGCAGGGCTGGATTCACGCGAAGGTGACGGTCGTGCTGCTGCTGATCGTCTATCACGCGTATTGCGGGCACCTGCTGCGAGTGTTCGAGCGCGGCGAGAACCGCCGCACCGACAAGTGGTATCGCGTGTTCAACGAGCTGCCGGTGCTCGGCATGCTCGCGGCGGTCGCGCTGGTCGTGATCAAGCCGTTCTGAGCGGCATGGCCGGCGAGGTTGCCGGCGCTGCCTGACACGCAACGGCGCCCCGCGGGGCGCCGTTTGTCGTTTACGGTTCATGCGCGCGGTCGGCGCGGCGTCTGCTCAATCCTTCGTGCCGTCGTCGATCCGGCGGCGCGTGATCGCCTCCTTCGCACGGCCGACCCGTTCCATCAGTGCGGGGCCGCGTGACAGCGCGACGCCGACCGCGAGGATGTCGCCGATCGCGAGATGCGACATCCGCGACGTCATCGGCGAGAACACGTCGGTTTCCTCCGCGACGTTCGACGCGAGACTCACCGTCGCAAGCTTCGCGAGCGGCGAATGGCTCTGCGTGATCGCGACGACCTTCGCGCCGCACGCGAGCGCGGAGCGTGCGGCGTCGACGATGTCGCGCGTGCGGCCGGTGTTCGAGATCGCGACGACGACGTCGTGCGGGCCGAGCAGCGCCGACGACATCGAGAACGTGTGCGGATCCGAATACGCGACGCTCGGCACGCCGAGCCGGAAGAACTTGTGCTGGATGTCCTGCGCGGCGATACCGGAGCCGCCGGCGCCGTAGAACTCGATCCGCGACGCGTTCGACAGCAACCCGATCGCCTCGGCGACGCTGCCGGCGGACAGGCTGTTGCGCACCTCGATCAGTGCGCCGATCGTGCGGTCGAACACCTTGCCGATGATGCCGGGCGCCGGTTCGTCGGGCTCGACGTCGCGATAGACCGACGACACGCCCGGAGCGACGCTCTGCGCGAGCCGGATCTTGAATTCGCGAAAGCCGCTGCAGCCGAGCGCCTGGCAGAAACGGGCGATCGTCGGCTGGCTGACGCCCGCGCGCGTCGACAGCTCGGTCATCGCGAGGTCGAGCACCTCGCGCGGCGCGGCGAGGATGTAGTCGGCGAGCTTGCGCTCGGACGGGCGCAACTCGGTGCGGATCGCTTCAATGCGGGGCAGCATGGGACGGCAGGCGGAAATCGGGTTCGGATGAGCGAGTGTATCGCAATCGAATTGTAGAAAATCTACAGGAAAATACTAGCGCGTACGTAATGCTTTCATTGCGGAGAATTAGGGTTTTCACTAGGTGACGCCTTGCTGGTGGCGGGAATGAGGGTTGCGGGGCGATGAATCCGCATTGCATGCTTGTAGTTTTTCTACTAGACTGGCTTCGTTCTGTCGATGCATTCGACCGTCCCCACGATTCCAACCGCCGGTGTCGGCCGGCATACAGGAGCGCCCAGCATGACGTCGCTGCACCCCACTCTGGCGAAGGTCACCGAACGCGTGATCGCCCGCAGCCAATCGACCCGTTCCGCCTATCTGCAGCGCATCGACGGCGCGCAGGGCAAGTTCCCGGCACGCGGCGCGCTATCGTGCGCGAACCTCGCGCACGGCTTCGCCGGCCTCGAGGGTAACGACAAGTTCTCGATCAAGGCGATCCGCGAGCCGAACATCGGCATCGTGTCCTCGTACAACGAGATGCTGTCCGCGCACGCGCCGTACAAGGATTTCCCCGAGATCATCAAGGCGGCCGCGCGCGAGAACGGCGGGGTCGCGCAGTTCGCGGGCGGCGTGCCGGCGATGTGCGACGGCGTCACGCAGGGCAACCCGGGGATGGAGCTGTCGCTGTTCTCGCGCGAGGCGATCGCGATGGGCACGGCGATCGCGCTCACGCACAACATGTTCGACGCCGCGCTCTGCCTCGGCATCTGCGACAAGATCGTGCCGGGCCTGCTGATCGGCGCGCTGCAGTTCGGCCACCTGCCGACGATCTTCGTGCCGGCCGGCCCGATGACGAGCGGCCTGTCGAACGACGACAAGGCGAAGATCCGCCAGCAGTTCGCGACCGGCCAGGTCGGCCGCGACGCGCTGCTCGAAGCCGAATCCGCCGCCTATCACGGCCACGGCACCTGCACGTTCTACGGCACCGCGAACAGCAACCAGATGCTGATGGAGCTGATGGGGCTGCACCTGCCGGGCTCGGCATTCGTCCACCCGCACACGCCGCTGCGCACCGCGCTCACCGCCGAGGCTGCGCGCCGCGTGCTCGACCTGACCGTCGAGCGCGGCCACTACACGCCGATCGGCCACGTGATCGACGAGAAGGCGATCGTCAACGGGATCGTCGCGCTGCTCGCGACGGGCGGCTCGACCAACCACACGCTGCACCTCGTCGCGATCGCGCGCGCGGCCGGCATCCTGATCGACTGGAACGATTTCGACGAACTGTCGGCGGTCGTGCCGCTGCTCGCGAAGATCTACCCGAACGGCAAGGCCGACGTGAACCATTTCCACGCGGCGGGCGGGGTGGCCTTCCTGGTACGCAACCTGCTCGAAGGCGGGCTGCTGCACGAGGACGTGACGACGGTCGCCGGCAAGGGTCTGTCGCACTACACGAAGGAGCCGAAGCTGATCGACGGCAAGCTGACGTGGGTCGACGGCGCGGCCGAGAGCCACGACACGAAGGTGCTGCGCGGCATCCGCGACCCGTTCCAGCCGGACGGTGGCCTGCGCCTGATGCAGGGCCGCCTCGGCCGCGGCGTGATCAAGATTTCGGCGGTCGCGCCCGAGCACCGCAAGGTGACCGCGCCCGCGATCGTGTTCGATTCGCAGGAAGCCGTGCAGGAAGCATTCGATCGCGGCGAGCTGAAGCGCGATTTCGTCGCGGTGGTGCGCTTCCAGGGCGCGCGCGCGAACGGGATGCCCGAGCTGCACCGTTTGACGCCGCTGCTCGGCGTGCTGCAGGATCAGGGCTTCCACGTCGCGCTGGTCACCGACGGCCGCATGTCGGGCGCGTCGGGCAAGGTGCCGGCCGTGATCCACGTGTCGCCGGAAGCGCTGCTGGCCGGCCCGCTCGGCAAGGTGAAGACGGGCGATACGCTCGTGATCGACGCGGAAGCCGGTGTACTCGACATCGAGGTCGACGCCGCCGAGTGGCAGGCGCGCCCGGTCGCGCAGCCGCTGCACCAGGCCGAGAACGAGGTCGGTTTCGGGCGTGAACTGTTCGGCGTGTTCCGTGCGGCCGCCGCGCCGGCCGAGCAGGGCGCATCGGTTTTCGGCGCGCTGGTCGGCGAAACGGCCGCCCACGTCGCCGCATGAATTTCAAGGAGCCAATTCAATGAAGACGATTGCTGAAATCGTGAAGCTGGGCCCGGTCATCCCGGTGCTCGCATTCGACTCGGTCGAGCAGGGCGAACACGTGTCGCGTGCACTGCACGCAGGCGGCGTGAAGGTGCTCGAGATCACACTGCGCACGCCGGCCGGCCTGGAGGCGATCCAGCGCGCCAGCCAGCTCGCGGACGACATCGTCGTCGGCGTCGGCACGATCACGAAGCCCGAGCATTGCGAGCAGGCCAAGCGCGCGGGGGCGAAGTTCGGCGTGTCGCCGGGCCTGACGAAGGAGCTGCACCTCGCGTCGCTCGACGCGGGCCTGCCGCTGCTGCCCGGCGTGATGACGCCGAGCGACATCATCCAGGCGCTCGAATTCGGCTACGAGATCGTGAAGTTCTTCCCCGCGCAGCAAGCGGGCGGCGTGCCGATGCTGCAGGCGTTCCACGGCCCGTTCCCGGCGCTTAAGTTCTGCCCGACCGGCGGCATCACCGTCGAAACCGCGCCGAATTTCCTGAAACTGCCGAACGTCGTGTGCGTCGGCGGCTCGTGGCTCACGCCGAAAGCCGCGCTCGCCGCGCAGGACTGGGCCGAAGTCACGCGCCTCGCGCAAGCCGCGAGCCAGCTTCCCCGATAAGACTTGTACGAGATGACGGTTCAGCCCTCGGAAAGCGAGCCTTAGTGCTTGTTTTACCGAGGGTTTTTGCTGATGGAACCGGTTCTATCCGTGGACCGTAAAGATAAGTAAAATTCAGCGTCCTGACGGGGTGGGTACCCCCCGTGTTTCGGAGACCTGCATAGCCGGGCATACTCGCAACAACTCGCCCGGTTCGAACAATTCTAGGAGGAGTGCCACATGGGGGCTGTCCAAGGCAGCATGCTGCTCGTATTCACGCTGATCGCGATTGCCGCGCTGATCCTGATGATCGCGCGCTACAAGATCTACCCGTTCCTGGTGCTGATCATCGTTTCGCTCGGCCTCGGCCTGGTCGTCGGCATGCCGATGGACAAGATCGTCAAGTCGTTCGAGACGGGCACCGGCGGTACGCTCGGCCACATCGCGATCGTCGTCGGCCTCGGCACGATGCTCGGCAAGATGATGGCCGAATCGGGCGGCGCCGAACGGATCGCGACCACGCTGATCGACTGGTTCGGTGAAAAGAACATCCACTGGGCGATGATGTTCGTCGCGATCATCGTCGGCCTGCCGGTGTTCTTCGAAGTCGGCTTCGTGCTGCTGATCCCGATCGCGTTCAACGTCGCGAAGCGCACCGGCAAGTCGCTGCTCGTCGTCGGCCTGCCGATGGTGGCCGGCCTGTCCGTCGTGCACGGCCTGATCCCGCCGCACCCGGCCGCGCTGCTGGCCGTTCAGCAATACGGCGCCGATATCGGCAAGACGATCGCGTTCGGCCTGATCGTCGGCGTGCCGACCGCGATCATCGCGGGCCCGCTGTTCGCGCTGACGATCTCGAAGTTCGTGAAGCTGCCTGAGAACAACCCGCTCGCCGCGCAGTTCGTCGACTCGCGCGCGAACGGTGAAAAGCGCGAACTGCCGAGCTTCGGCATCACGCTGTTCACGATCCTGCTGCCCGTCGTGCTGATGCTCGTCGGCAGCTGGGCCGACCTGGTGTTCACGCCGAAGTCGCTGCCGAACAACCTGCTGCGCTTTGCCGGCAACTCGGACGTCGCGCTGCTGATCGCCGTGCTCGTGAGCTTCTTCACGTTCGGCAAGCTGCAGGGCTTCAACCGCGACCAGATCCAGAAGTTCTGCGGCGAGTGCCTGGCACCGATCGCGGGCATCACGCTGATCGTCGGCGCGGGCGGCGGCTTCGGCGGCGTCCTGCGCGACAGCGGGATTTCGCAGCAGATCGTCGAAACCGCGAAGCACGCGCACCTGTCGCCGCTGCTGCTCGGCTGGTTCGTCGCCGCGCTGATGCGTCTCGCGACGGGTTCGGCGACGGTCGCGATGACGACGGCCTGCGGCATCGTCGCGCCTATCGCGGCGGCATCCGGCGCGGCGGTCAGCCCGGAACTGCTGGTGCTCGCCACCGGCTCGGGCTCGCTGATCTTCTCGCACGTGAACGACGGCGGCTTCTGGCTGATCAAGGAATACTTCGGGATGACGGTCGGTCAGACGTTCAAGACCTGGTCGTTGCTCGAAACGATCATCTCGGTGCTCGGCCTCGGCTTTACACTGCTGCTGAGCATGGTTCTGTAACAAGGGGTAGTCAATGATTCTGATCGCAATGGGCGTGTCGGGCGCCGGCAAGTCGCTGATCGGCGAAATGCTGGCGGAACGCCTGTCGTGCAGCTATACCGATGGCGACGCGTTTCACAGCGCGGCGAACAAGGAGAAGATGCACAACGGCATTCCGCTGACCGACGACGACCGCTGGCCGTGGCTGCGCACGATCCGCGCGGCCATCGAGGAAAAGCAGCGGGCCGGTGAGACGGCCGTGTTCACGTGCTCGTCGCTGAAGCGGTCGTACCGCGACGTGCTGCGCGGCACCGACACCGACGTGCGGTTCGTGTATCTGAAGGGTTCGTTCGAGGTGTTGCACGAGCGCCTGAAGAGCCGCACCGGCCATTTCTTCGATCCGTCGCTGCTGAAGAGCCAGCTCGACACGCTCGAGGAGCCGGGCCCGGACGAAGCGATCGAGGTCAGCATCGAGCTGACGCCCGAGCAGATCGTCGATCAGGTCATGCTGAAGATCGGTATCGCGCAGCAGCACTGAGCGCGGTTCGCGGCAATCGTCATGAAAAAGGCGCCTTCGGGCGCCTTTTTCGTTGGCGGCGCGTCGTCGCGGGCCGGTCAGGCCGCGGGCGCCTGCTTCGCGATGCCGTCGAGCAGCACGTCGAGCATCGTGTCGTGCACGGCGGCCGGATCGAGCTGCGCATAGAGCGGGGCGGCCGCCTTGACGAGCGGATGCGCGGCGTCGGACAGCGCTGCCATTTCCGCGAGCTCGACATCGTTCGCGGCGCGCGTGAGGCCGCCGGCTTCGGCCGCGGCCAGCCCGATCACGCTCGCATACCAGCCGACGCACACCGACGGCAGCGCCGCGCGCGGGATGCCGGCGTCGGCCAGCGCGCGATGCACGGCCTCGATGTGCGCGAGATCGGCCGGCCCGGTGCTCATGTGCCGCTGCAGCAGCGCGAACGCCGCCGGGTAGCGCAGCGCGAGCGCGCGGTACTGGCGTGCGAGGTCGCGCAGCCGTTCGCGCCACGGCAGCGCGGCGTCGACCGGCACGAGCGAGCGCGACAGCGCGTTCGCGATCGCGCGGCTCAGGCCTTCCTTCGACTTGAAGTGGTACAGCACGCTCATCGGGTCGCAGCCGACCGACTGCGCGAGCTTGCGCACGCTGAACGCGGCTTCGCCGACGTCTTCGAGCAGCGCGAGCGCGGCCGCGACGATCGCATCCTTGTCGAGGCCGCGCGGGCCTTGGGCGGGTTTGTCTTTCATCGATGCGGGCTGGCGTGCCGGTACGGCACCGGCTGTAAACTTGACGAAAGCTTATTCTACACTGTAGAATTATTTCTGCGGTGTAGAAATTGGGTGTCCCGGCACCTTTCAATACGTGCTTTCGCACAGTCCGGGATCCAGGCGGCACGAGCGTGCTGCCGTCAACACGGGCCATCACGCCCCTTTATCTCGTTGACACCCATGTGGAACCGGCTGCCCCACCCGCGAAGCCTCGAAGCAACGAGGCCCTTCGACAGGCGGCCCAAGACCATGCAAGTGCAATCATGACTTCCAGCAACACCCCCCTGATCCAGGGCGAAGCGCGTTTCGAGCAAACGCAACTGAACATCGAAAAAGACAACTGGAACTGGTGCGACCCGGCCCGCTACGACGGCGAGCGCCCGGCGAACTGGTATGAAGCGTCGCTGTCGCGCCATGCGAACAGCGCGCCGCTCGCGCACGATGCCGTCTGCGACGTGCTCGTGATCGGCGCGGGCCTGCTCGGCGCATCGGCCGCGCTGCATCTCGCGGAAGCGGGCGTCGACACGATCCTCGTCGACAAGCATCACGTCGGCTCGGCCGCGTCGGGCCGCAACGGCGGGCAACTGACGCCCGGCCTCGCGCGCTGGGAAGCCGCCGACATGATCGACTACCTGTCGCACGACGACGCGAAGCGGCTGTGGCGCTTCGCGTCGGCCGAATCGATGGACCTGATCGATGCGATCGGCGCACGTTACGCGCTCGAGCTCGACCGCAAGCGCGGCCACATCACCGCGGCGGTCCACCCGGGCCACATGAGCGCGCTGCTGGACGGCGCGGATGCGCGCCGTCACCTCGGCGACGCGGGCGTGACGCTCGTCGGCCGCCATCAGTTGCATGACGACTACGTGCGCTCGGGGCTGTATCACGGCGCGGCGATCGACGCGATAGGCGGGCAGATTCATCCGCTCGCGCTGGTGCGCGGCCTCGTGCACGGCTTCCGGCTGAACGGCGGCGCGCTGTTCGAGGGCACCGAGGTGCTCGAGCTCGACGAGACGCCGGAGGGCGTCGTCGCGACGACGCCGGGCGGCACGATCACCGCGCGCCGCGGCGTCGTGCTCGCGCTGCACAACACGACGTTCCGGCTGCTCGACGACGGCGCGGCGACCACGGTGCCGTTCTTTACGTACGTGAGCGTGACGGCGCCGCTCGAGGTCGACGTCGCGACGCTGATGCCGGCCGGCATGCCCGTGTACGACACGCAGTTCCAGATCGACTATTACCGGCCGGTCCGCGGCAACCGCCTGCTGTTCGGCGGGCAGGGCACCGGCAGTTGCTGGGCGCAGCCGGACGTGAACGCGTACCTGCTGACGCGGTTGAACACGGTGTTCCCGCAGCATGACGGCGGGTTCGCGCTCGACTACTGCTGGAGCGGTGTCAGCGACTTCACGCTGAACGGCGCGACCGACAGCCGCAAGACCGACGGCCGTGTGCCGATGTACATGGTGCAGGGCTGGAGCGGCCACGGCGTCGCGCAGACGGTGCGGATCGGCAAGGCGATCTGCGACGATTTCGTCGGACGCAACGACGATTTCTCGATGCTGACCGGCATCGACCATCGCGCGATTCCGCTCGGCCGCCAGTTGTCGCCGATCGCGATTCCCGCCGCGAAGGCCGCGATGAGCGTGATGAGCGCGCTCAACCCGGGGCGAATGATCTCGTTCTGATACTGCCGCGCAGGCAACGAAAAAGCCCGATGCGATTGCTCGCATCGGGCTTTTTTACGTGCGCAGACGGCGGCGCTTATGCGATCCGCTTCGCGAGTTCGACGGCCTTGCCGATATACGACGCCGGCGTCATCGCGAGCAGGAGATCCTTCGCCTCTTGCGGGATCGCGAGCGTGCCGACGAACTCCTGCAGCGCTTCGCGCGTGATGCCCTTGCCGCGCGTCAGTTCCTTCAGCTGCTCGTACGGGTTCTCGATGCCGTAGCGGCGCATCACCGTCTGCACCGGCTCGGCGAGCACTTCCCAGCAGTTGTCGAGGTCTTCGTTCAGGCGCTGCGGGTTCACTTCGAGCTTGTCGAGGCCGCGGATCAGAGAGTCGTACGCGAGCAGCGAGTAGCCGAGCGCGACGCCCATGTTGCGCAGCACCGTCGAGTCGGTCAGGTCGCGCTGCCAGCGCGACACCGGCAGCTTGTCGGCGAGGTGGCGCAGCGTCGCGTTCGCGAGACCGAGGTTGCCTTCCGAGTTCTCGAAGTCGATCGGGTTGACCTTGTGCGGCATCGTCGACGAGCCGATTTCACCGGCCTTCGTCTTCTGCTTGAAGTAGCCGACCGAGATATAGCCCCACACGTCGCGGTCGAGGTCGAGCAGGATCGTGTTCGCGCGCGCCACTGCGTCGAACAGCTCGGCCATGTAGTCGTGCGGCTCGATCTGGATCGTGTACGGGTTGAACGTGAGCTTCAGGCGGTTCTCGATCACGTCGCGCGAGAACGCTTCCCAGTCGAATTCCGGATACGCCGACAGGTGCGCGTTGAAGTTGCCGACCGCGCCGTTCATCTTGCCGAGGATCTCGACCTTCTCGATGCGCGTGATCGCACGGGCGAGGCGGGCCGCGACGTTCGCGAGTTCCTTGCCGAGCGTCGTCGGGCTGGCCGGCTGGCCGTGCGTGCGCGACAGCATCGGCTGCTCGGCGTGCGCGTGCGCGAGTGCGACGAGGCGCTGGTAGACCGTGCGCAGCGCCGGCAGGATCACGTGTTCGCGCGCGCCGGCGAGCATCATGCCGTGCGACGTGTTGTTGATGTCTTCCGACGTGCACGCGAAGTGGATGAATTCGCTGGCCTTTTCGAGTTCTTCCTGGCCCTTCACCGATTCCTTCAGCCAGTATTCGACGGCCTTCACGTCGTGGTTCGTCACGCGCTCGATGTCCTTGATGCGGGCGGCGTCGTGCGCGGTGAAGCGCTCGGCGAGCTGCAGCAGGAACTGTTCGGACGCATCGGAGAAGCGCGGGACTTCCGCGAAGCCGGCGCGCGACAGCGCGATCAGCCAGTGCACCTCGACGGTGACGCGGTGGCGCATGAAGGCGGCTTCGGAGAGCCAATCGCGCAGCGCTTCGGTCTTGCTGGCGTAGCGGCCGTCGATGGGCGAAAGCGCGGTGAGGGCAAAAAGCGTATCGGGACGAGTGTCGGACATGATCGGGCGGGCCTTGGGGCCGGGTCGAGCGAGGGGAGGGAGAATCCGGCATTTTACCATCGGCGCGGGACGATCCCGGCCGCGCGCGGCCGGCGGGCGCTGCCGCGTGCCGATACCGCGCCGGCGCCCGTTCGCGGCGGGGCGCCGGGCCGCTCGCCGCACCGCCGGCCGGGGCCGCCCGCCGGTAGAATGCAGGCTTCTTCCCGACCGCCGCCCGCCGCGCCCGCCTGCATGGAACTGAAATGGCTCGAAGACTTCGTCTCGCTCGCGGAAACGCGCAGCTTTAGCCGGTCCGCCGAGCTGCGGCACGTGTCGCAGCCGGCGTTTTCGCGGCGCATCCAGGCGCTCGAGGCATGGCTCGCGACCGAACTGATCGATCGTTCGGTCTATCCGACGCGGCTCACGCAGGCCGGGCAGATCTTCTACGAGCAGGCGCTGACGATGCTGTCGCAGGCGCACGAGGCGCGCACGCTGCTGCGCGGCCACGTCGGCGCGCCGGTGCCGACGATCGAGTTCGCGGTGCCGCATACGCTGTCGCTCACGTATTTCCCGCGCTGGCTGCAGCGGATCGAGGCGAAGATGGGCCAGGTCCACACGCGGCTGCGCGCGCTGAACGTGCACGACGCGGTGTTGTCGCTCGTCGAGGGCGGCTGCGATCTCGTGATGGGCTACCACCATCCGAGCCATCCGGTCGCGCTCGACCCGGCGCGCTACGACATGCTGATCCTCGGCAGCGAGCCGATCAGCCCGTTCTCGGCGCCGGGCCGCGCGGGGCGGCCGCGCTATACGCTGCCCGGCACCGCCGACGCGCGCGTGCCGTACCTGTCCTATACGCCGAACGCGTATCTCGGCCGGATGACGGAAGTCATCGTCGCGAATGCGACGACACCGCTGTTCCTCGATCGCGTTTACGAGACCGACATGGCCGAAGGGCTGAAGGCGATGGCGCTCGCGGGCCACGGGGTCGCGTTCCTGCCGCACAGTGCGGTCGAGGATGCGGTCGCGGGCGGCCGCCTGATCCGGCTCGACCGGTCGGTGCGCGGCGGCGCGCACCCGTTCACGCTGACGATGGAGATCCGGCTGTACTGCGACAAGCTCGCGCTGCAGGGCGACGATCCCCGCCAGAAGCTCGTGCGTGCGCTGTGGGACGTCGTGCGCGACGAATTGCGCGAAACCGCGGGTTAACCGTGGGCGGTTAACCGCCAGCCTGCTGTCGTCGAGCTTGCGAAGCCTGTCGGACGGCTGTCCGGCGGCCGTCCCGCCACCAGGAAACACGATTTTTCACGCACGCGATGCACGATCGATCGCGTGCGTTCTTGCGCAAATCGACCGCAGATTTGCGAAAAATCGCGATCATGCAAGTAACGCATAATCGAATAAGCAAACGGCATTGGATAAAAAAAACGGGTTTTTCGACAATGTGCGCACCTGTTGACCGTTGGAGCATCCATGTCTTCGCAATTGCAGTCCATCCCGTCCTACCTGCACGCCGACGATCTCGGCCCGTGGGGCAACTATCTTCAGCAAGTCGATCGCGTCGCGCCGTACCTCGGCTCGCTGTCGCGCTGGCTCGAAACGCTGAAGCGCCCGAAGCGCATCCTGATCGTCGACTGCCCGATCGAGCTCGATAACGGTACCGTCGCGCACTTCGAAGGCTATCGCGTGCAGCACAACGTGTCGCGCGGCCCGGGCAAGGGCGGCGTGCGTTACCACCAGGACGTGACGCTGTCGGAAGTGATGGCACTGTCCGCATGGATGTCGGTCAAGAACGCGGCCGTGAACGTGCCGTACGGCGGCGCGAAGGGCGGTATCCGCGTCGACCCGCGCAAGCTGTCGCGTGGTGAGCTCGAGCGCGTGACGCGCCGCTACACCAGCGAAATCGGCATCATCATCGGCCCGAACACCGATATTCCGGCGCCGGACGTCAACACCAACGAACAGGTGATGGCGTGGATGATGGACACGTACTCGATGAACCAAGGCCAGACGTCGACCGGCGTCGTGACCGGCAAGCCGATCGCACTCGGCGGTTCGCTCGGCCGCAAGGAAGCAACGGGCCGCGGCGTGTTCGTCGTCGGCAGCGAAGCGGCGAAGAAGAAGGGCCTCGAGATCGAAGGCGCACGCATCGCGGTGCAGGGCTTCGGCAACGTCGGCGGCATCGCGGCGAAGCTGTTCCAGGAAGCCGGTGCGAAGGTGATCGCGGTGCAGGATCACACGGGCACGATCTACCAGCCGGCCGGTCTGGATTCGAACAAGCTGCTCGACCACGTCGCACGCACGGGCGGCGTCGCGGGCTTCGAAGGCGCCGAGCCGATGCCGAATGACGAGTTCTGGACCGTCGAAACCGACATCCTGATCCCGGCGGCACTGGAAAACCAGATCACCGAGAAGAACGCAGGGAAGATCCGCACGAAGATCATCGTCGAAGGCGCGAACGGCCCGACGACGACGGCGGCGGACGACATCCTGACCGCGAACGGCGTGCTGGTGATCCCGGACGTGATCGCGAACGCGGGTGGCGTGACCGTGTCGTACTTCGAATGGGTGCAGGATTTCTCGAGCTTCTTCTGGACGGAAGACGAGATCAACCACCGTCTCGAACGCGTGATGCGCGAAGCGTTCTCCGGCGTGTGGGCGGTCGCGGAAGAGCACAAGGTGTCGGTGCGTACCGCGGCGTTCATCGTTGCGTGCAAGCGCATCCTGATGGCGCGCGAAATGCGCGGCCTCTACCCCTGATCGGCGGTTGCCGATTTCAGATCGGTTGACTACGATCAATCCATGACGCAATCCATCCGGTTGCGTGCATGAACCCTCGCGGGCGGTGCCGAATCCGGCATCGCCCGCGCGCGCATTCGGGCGCCGGAAGGGGCGCGCGAAGCCGGGAGGAAGGCTTCGCGCGGCGCGATGCGCAGTGCGGTAAACAACCAGTACTTTCAAAAATATTACTTTGATACACTGGCGCGGGTTTTAGCCAAGGAGATGACCAAAATGAAATACCAAAAGGCAGTCCTGATGTTCGCGGCGCTTTGCGCGTTCGCAAGCGGCGCGCATGCTCAGGAGACGGGCACGCTGAAGAAGATCAAGGACACGGGCGTGATCGCGCTGGGGCACCGCGAATCGTCGATTCCGTTCTCCTACTACGACCAGAACCAGCAGGTGGTCGGCTATTCGCGCGAATTCCAGCTGAAGGTGGTCGATGCGGTGAAGAAGAAGCTGAACCTGCCGAACCTGCAGGTGAAGAACATTCCGGTCACGTCGCAGAACCGCATCCCGCTCGTGCAGAACGGCACGGTCGACATCGAGTGCGGCTCGACCACCAACAACGTCGAGCGCCAGCAACAGGCTGCGTTCTCCGACACGATCTTCGTGATCGGCACGCGCCTGATGACGAAGAAGGATTCGGGCGTCAAGGATTTCGCCGACCTGAAGGGCAAGACGGTCGTGACCACCGCCGGCACGACGTCGGAGCGCCTGCTGCGCAAGATGAACAACGACAAGCAGCTCGGCATGAACATCATCAGCGCGAAGGATCACGGCGATTCGTTCAATACGCTGGAATCGGGCCGCGCGGTCGCGTTCATGATGGATGACGCGCTGCTCGCGGGCGAACGCGCGAAGGCGAAGCAGCCGGGCGAGTGGGTGATCGTCGGCACGCCGCAATCGGAAGAAGCGTACGGCTGCATGATGCGCAAGGGCGATGCGGACTTCAAGAAGGTCGTCGACGACGCGATCTCGCAAGTCGAGAAGTCGGGCGAAGCCGCGAAGATCTACGCGAAGTGGTTCGAGAACCCGATCCCGCCGAAGGGGCTGAACCTGAACTTCCCGCTGTCCGATTCGATGAAGAAGCTGTACGCGAACCCGAACGACAAGGCGCTCGACTGACCGCACGGCCGTTGATGCAGAAATGACGCTAATGAGACGGAAGAGGCCCCGCTTCTTCCGTCTCTTTTTGCTGGAGTCTTGCCCATGTCTTACCA
Source organism: Burkholderia sp. AU31624 (assembly GCF_020420065.1). NCBI lineage: Bacteria > Pseudomonadati > Pseudomonadota > Betaproteobacteria > Burkholderiales > Burkholderiaceae > Burkholderia > Burkholderia sp. AU31624. Next base: position 201,230 of record NZ_JAIZRT010000010.1, on the reverse strand, counting down.
CTGGAACTGGGGCATCTTCCTGAGCCCCGTATCGACCGGCGAGCCGACGACTTATTTCGGATGGCTGATGTCCGGCTTCTGGGTGACCATCGAAGTGTCGCTCGTCGCCTGGGTCATCGCGCTGATCGTCGGTTCGCTGTTCGGCGTGCTGCGCACCGTGCCGAACAAATGGCTGTCCGCGATCGGCACCCTGTACGTGTCGATCTTCCGGAACATTCCGCTGATCGTGCAGTTCTTCGTCTGGTATCTCGTGATACCGGAGCTGCTGCCCGCGTCGATCGGCACCTGGATCAAGCAGTTGCCGCCCGCCACGCAGTTCTTTACCGCGTCGATCATCTGTCTCGGCCTGTTCACGGGCGCGCGCGTGTGCGAACAGGTGCGCTCGGGGATCAACGCGCTGCCGAAGGGCCAGCGCGCCGCCGGTCTTGCGATGGGTTTCACGCAATGGCAGACGTACCGCTACGTGCTGCTGCCCGTTGCGTACCGGATCATCGTGCCGCCGCTCACGTCGGAATTCCTGAACATCTTCAAGAACTCCGCCGTCGCGTCGACGATCGGCCTGCTCGACCTGTCCGCGCAGGCGCGCCAGCTCGTCGACTACACCGCGCAGACGTATGAGTCGTTCATCGCGGTGACGCTCGCCTACGTGATCATCAACCTCGTCGTGATGGCGTTCATGCGCTGGATCGAAGGCCGTACGCGGCTGCCCGGCTATATCGGAGGCAAGTGATGCATCAGTTCGACTGGAGTAGTATTCCCGGCGCGCTGCCGACGCTGTGGACGGGGGCGGTCGTCACGTTCCAGATCACGCTGATCGCGATCGTGGTCGGGATCGTCTGGGGCACGCTGCTCGCGCTGATGCGGCTGTCGGGCGTGACGCCGCTCGCGTGGTTCGCGAAAGCGTACGTGACGGTGTTCCGCTCGATCCCGCTCGTGATGGTGCTGCTGTGGTTCTTCCTGATCGTGCCGCAGCTGCTGCAGGGCGTACTCGGGTTGTCGCCGACGATCGACATCCGTCTCGCGTCGGCGATGGTCGCGTTCTCGCTGTTCGAAGCCGCGTATTATTCCGAGATCATCCGCGCCGGCATCCAGGCGGTGCCGCGCGGGCAGGTGAACGCCGCGTTCGCGCTCGGCATGAACTACGCGCAGGCGATGCGCCTCGTGATCCTGCCGCAGGCGTTCCGCGCGATGGTGCCGCTGCTGCTCACGCAGGCGATCGTCCTGTTCCAGGATACGTCGCTCGTGTACGTGATCAGTCTCGCGGACTTCTTCCGCACGGCGGCCAACATCGGCGATCGCGACGGCACGACCGTCGAGATGGTCCTGTTCGCCGGTGCATGCTATTTCGTGATTTGCTCGTTGGCGTCTGCTCTCGTCAAGGGTCTCCAGAAAAAGGTCACAAGATGATTTCCATCAAGAACGTTTCGAAGTGGTACGGCCAGTTTCAGGTCCTCACCGACTGCACGACCGAGGTCAAGAAAGGCGAAGTGGTCGTCGTGTGCGGCCCGTCGGGCTCGGGTAAATCCACGCTGATCAAGACCGTGAACGGCCTCGAGCCGTTCCAGCAGGGCGAGATCCTCGTGAACGGCCAGTCGGTCGGCGACAAGAAGACGAACCTGTCGAAGCTGCGCTCGAAGGTCGGGATGGTGTTTCAGCATTTCGAGCTGTTCCCGCACCTGTCGATCACCGAGAACCTGACGCTCGCGCAGATCAAGGTGCTCGGTCGCGGCAAGGACGAGGCGAACGAGAAGGGCATGAAGCTGCTCGAGCGCGTCGGCCTGAAGGCGCATGCGCACAAGTTCCCGGGCCAGCTGTCGGGCGGCCAGCAGCAGCGTGTCGCGATCGCGCGTGCGTTGTCGATGGACCCGATCGCAATGCTGTTCGACGAGCCGACGTCCGCGCTCGACCCGGAGATGATCAACGAAGTGCTCGACGTGATGGTCGAACTCGCGCAGGAAGGGATGACGATGATGGTCGTCACGCACGAGATGGGCTTCGCGAAGAAGGTCGCCCATCGCGTGATCTTCATGGACAAGGGCGCGATCGTCGAGGACGACCGCAAGGACGATTTCTTCTCGAATCCGAAATCGGAGCGCGCGAAGGACTTCCTCGCGAAGATCCTGCACTGAGCGTTCGCGCGCATCGGCGCTGCCGATGCGCCGATACGAAAAAACCGCCCGGCCGAGCGCCGGGCGGTTTTTTTTCGTCCGCGCGTGACGCGGGTGAGCGCCGTTACCAGCTGTAGCGGTAGCCGACCTGCCCGACGATGCCGCGCCGGTAGTCGCCGCCGATGTTGCGCGCGATCTTCGCGTTCGCGTACAGCTCGCCCGACTTGCCGAAGCCCGCGGTCACGCCGACGCCGAGTTCGTACCACGTGCGGCCGAGATGCGTCGCGAACGGCGTGCCGCCGACGACGGTCTGGCCCGGCGACAGGAAGTCGTGCAGCACGTCGGCCGTGAAGTACGGCGTGGCAGCGCCGCCGCCCGAATCCGACTGGAGGTTCGGTCGGAAGATGCGCACGCCGACGCGGCCGCGTAGCGCGTTCGTCGTCGTACCCGATACCGCCGAGACGTTGTCGTTGAACCCGTTCAGCTTCAGGTACTGGTACATCAGCTGCGCCTGCGGCTCGACCGCGACCGGCAGCGCACCGATCGCGAACGGCTTGCCGACTTCCTGCGACAGCGCGATGCCGAAGCCGTTCTGCGACGCCTCGTTGCCATAGCTGTCGCGGTAGCGGTTGCCGTAGTGCGTGACCTGCCCGACGCTGTCGAAGTACGTGCCGTCGGACAGGTACTTCGTCCAGTAGCCGCCGATGCTCTGCGCATGCATCTCGACCGACCCCGTCGACGTCGACAGGTTGGCCGTGTCGGCGCGCGCCATGTCGCTGAAGCTCGCGTTCGACACGCCGACGCTGGCCGTCACGCCCGCATGCGTGCTGCCGCCGCCGTTCGGTGCCTGGTCGAGCGTCCAGTCCTTGCCGAACTGCGCGAAGAACGTCCGCTCGTCGGCCGCGAAGCGTCCCGCGTTCGCGTCGAGGCTCTGGCCGCCGATCCGTCCCCACACGCCGTCGCGATTGCCCGGCTGCTGCTTTTCGAGGTTGTAGATGTCGCCGACGCGCTCGTGCAGCTTGCCGAGCGTGGAGAAGCCGTAGTCGGCGTTGAGCAGCGGCGTGAGGGCATAGCCCGAGACCCCGGGGCGATACGCGAGCGTGCCGCCGTTGCCATTCCCGTTGTTGCCGCCGTCACCGCCGCCGGACGGGTGGATCGGGTCGCCGGGGTCCGACGGATCGAGTTGCGACCGCAGGTACCAGCCGTTCGCGTCGGCTTGCCCGCCGCGATAGAGCCGGTATTCGTACGCGCCCGCCTGCACGGGGCCCGCGAGCTGGAACGCCGATGCGGTGGTCGTGCCGCCGTTGGCCGTGACGACCACCGGAATCCCGTCGCCCTTCGTCTGCGCGCCGGTGCCGGCCGTGTTGGCGATCTTCAGGCCCGTCGTGCCGCTCGCGGCGCCGCCGTTCACGATCACCCGATCGGTCGGCGAGGCGTCGGCGCCGAGGAACGTGTTGAGCGCGATCGTGCCGCCGTTGCCGACGTAGCTGCCGGTCGTCAGCGTCTTGTAGCTGCCCGCGAGCGTCGGCGAACCGGTCGGTGCGGAGAATGCGACGAGGCCCGCGTTGTTCAGGCTGCTCAGCACCGAGCTGCCCGTCATGCGCCACGTGCTGGTGTTGTCGACGGTCAGTGCGACCGGATCGATCTTGCCGGTCAGCGTCGTGCCGTTCGCGAGGAACACGTTGCCGGTGCTCGACGTGTCGGAGACGATGTCGCCGGCCAGATTCACGGCCGATGCGGTGAAGGTGGCGTGGCTGCCGTTCGACAGGTCGAGCAGCGTGCCGTTGCCGGCCGTCACGACCGTGCCGTTGCGCACGGCGATGTCGGCCGTGCCGCCGCGCACGGCGAAGGCCGGCCCGGTGGCGGACGTGACGCTGCCGCCATCGACGAGCACCGAGCTCGTCGCGCCGTTTGCGAGCGTATCGGACGTCAGCACGCCGGCCGTCGCACCTTTGAGCGTCGTGCCGGTCAACGCGAGCACGCCGCCGCTGTCGGCGGTGGCGCCGGTGCCGGCGGTGCTGGCGATCGTCGAGCCCGTATCGCCGATGCGGCCGCCGTTTTGCGCGACGAGGCCGTCGGACGTCGCGCCCGACGCGGTGATCTTCGCGCCCGACAGCAGCGCGGTCGCGCCGCCGGTCGTCACGATCGCGGCCGAACCCGCGCCGGTCGTCGCGACGGTCGTACCGTTGGCCGCCAGCGTCGAATCCGCCCCCGACACGAAGAAGCCACGCGCGTTGTCGCCGGTGGTCCGGACGACGGTCGCCGCATCGGTCGCGATGTGCGCGCCGGCCCCCGTCGACGACAGGCCGTCGGCGCCACTGCCGGTCGTGCCGATCTGCGTGCCGGCCAGCGCGACCGTCGCGTTCGTCCCCTGGTTGTCGATCCCCTTGCCCGAGCCGCCGACCGCGATCGATGTCGCGCCGGCCGCGAGCCCGCCGCCCGTGACGGTCGAGTCGATCAGCACGCCGTCGGCGCTGCCGTTCGAGATCACGGTGCCGGCGCCCGACAGCGCGACCGATGCGCCGGTGCCCGTCAGGTGGACGCCCGCGATGCCGTCGTCGGCTTCGATCGAACCGGCGTTGGCGAGCGTCGCCGATGCACCCTGCACGAGCGCGCCGGTGCCGTTGGATACGCGGATCGTCGACGCGTTGTTCACCGTGCCGAGCGCGCCGATCACGACGCCGGTCGAGCCGGCGCCCGTCAGCAGCACCGTGTCGCGGTTCTCGAGCGTGCCGAGGTTCTGCGCGACGAAGCCGGTCACGCCGGCCGTCGATGACGTGACGGCGGCGTGGTTGGTGAGCGTCGTCGCGACCGGTGCGCCGGCATTGGCGCCGGCGAGATCGTGCGCCTGGCCGTCGACGACGCCGGCGATCGCACCGGCCGCGTTCAGGTTGATCGTCGCGCCCGCGTCGATCGTGCCTTGCGCACCGCCTTCGACCGCGATCGCGATGCCGTTCGCGCCGTTGACGTTGTAGATCGCGTTGCCGGTCGACAGCACGGTGCCGGCGTCGGTCGCGAGCACGCCGTGCGCACGCTGGCCGTTGACGTCGGTCGTCAGCGCGCCGGCCGTCGACGTGCCCGTGTAGGCTGCGCCGCCCGCGACGCGGAACAGCGTCGAATCGTCGGTGTCGACGCTGAGGTGCTGCGCGGCGACGTTGATCTTCGAGCCCGCGCCATACGCGTAGAAGCCGATCTGGTTGGTGCCCGACATGAAGGCCGGCACGGCGTTTGCGCCGACGTTGATCGTCGCGCCCGAGCGTGCATGCACGCCGATCGCGCCGGCGCCCGTCAGGTTGAGCGCGCCGTTGAGCGTGGCCGTGGCGCTCGGCCCTTCGGCCCACACGCCGTAGTTGCGCGTGCCGGAGGCCGGATCGAGGCCGCCCGCGACGTCGATCGTGCCGCTCGACAGCGCGGACGTTGCCTGCGCACCGGTGCCGACCACCATGATGCCGATGCCGTTGACGCCGTTCAGCGTGATGGTGCCGGTGTTGGTCACGGTCGCCGCCGTGTCGGCCGCGAGCATGCCGACGTTGGCGAGCGGCGTGCCGGACGCCGCGCCGTTGACGACGATCGCGCCCGCGTTGGTCAGCGTGCCGGACGCCGAGCCGATGCTCGCCAGCGCGGCGCCGTTCTGCGTCTGCGAGCCGATCACGATCGTGCCGAGGTTGCTCGCGGTGCCGGAATTGCCGAGCAGGATGCCGTAAGCGTGCGCGGCGAGTGCGACGTCGCTTGCCGTTCCGCCGGGCGTGTACTGCGCCGAGCGGCCGAGGGTGATCGTGCCGCCCGCTTCGTTCGTGAAGCTGCCGCCATCGACGAGGCCGCCGATCACCTGGCTGTCGAGCGTCGTCGCATTGACGCCGACGTTGATCGTGCCGGCGTTCGATGCCGTCGCACCGCCTGTTACGGCGACCGCGTAGTTCTGCAGGTCCGGCCGGTTGCCGTCGAGCGTCCATGCGCCGACGTTCATCACGCCGTGGTTGACGAACGACGTGCCCGTGCCGTTCGCAAATACGCCGTTGCCTTCGGTGTACGCGTGGTAGTTGAAGTTGTTCGGCGGCGTGCTGCCGCTCGTGTCGAAGTCGTCGCCGGACGCGTACCCGGACGAGATCACGCCGTTGTTGACGCCGCTTGCGCCGCTCAGCAGGCGCACCAGCGTGAAGTCGCCCGACAGGCGCCCGTCGTTGATGAAGTGCGCGCCGTTTTCCGCGAGGACGGCCGAGCTCGAGTCGATCGTGTTGACGCCGCGGAAGTCGATCTGGCCGTCCTTGCCGATCTGCAGTGTCGCGTTCGCGCCCGTACCGTGCATCGCCGACAGGAAACCGATCGGCAGCGTGTTCTTGTCGCCCGGGGACACGTTGTTCTGATACTGGAAGGATTGCTGCGAGAACGTGACGGCCTGGCTGAACGCACTGTCGTAGGCGGCCTGCGAACCGAGCGCGCCGCTTTGCACCGAGCGCACGAGAAAGTCGTTGTACGCGGCGAGCGATGCGGCGTCGGTGACCTTCCACGTGCTGCCGTCGAATGCGGTGAAGGTGCCCGCGTAGGCCGGCACGTCGAGCTGACGGCTGCCGATGGCGCCGCCGTCCGCCAGGTAGTCGCCGGTGGTGAACCGGATCTGGTTGCGTGAGTTCCAGGTGACGGTGCTTTTCGCGGCGCCCGTGCCGTCCGCGAAGGTCAGGTCGGTCTGCTTCGCGGCCATCTCGATCGCGTTGCCGGCTGCATCGGGCGCGTTCGCCGCATTGCCGATCGACACGTTGAGCGTGCCGCCGGTGGCGGCGACGGTGCCGATGCGCGCGTTCACATACTGATCGCCGTTCACGTCGTGGTAGACGGGTACCGCGGTCGTGCCGGCCGTCGACGCGGCGAACGCGGACGAGTCGTAGGTCGCGACCGACGTGTGGGTGCCGGTGATCGAGTCGGGTGTGCTGACGCTGCGCGTCTTGCCGCCGAGCGACAGCAGCGGCTGGTTCGGGTTGCCCGACACGATGGTCGTGCTGCCGATCGGCGTAAGCGTGTAGCCCGGGTCGCCGCCGGCGCCGGTCCATGCGCCCGACACGCCGACGGTGTCGCCACCCGAGACGGTGGCGGAGCCTGCCAGGTTGTCGTTGACGATCGGGCTGAAACTGCCGGGCGCGCAGGTGCCGCCGCTCGCGACGGCCGCGCCGCTGCCGCACGTCGATGCATACGCGGAGCCGGCCGACAGCGCGGCCAGCGCGGCGCCGACTGCCGCGATGCGAAGCGATGCCCGGTGCGTCGCCGCGGGCGCGGCGCGGCGGCTCGTGCCGGATGCGCCGCCCGAACGCTTGCCGCGCGCCCGTGCGGTTTCCGCGGCCGCAATCCAGCAGCCGGTGGCCTCGTTCCATATCGATCGAAATGAATGATTCACGACAAGCCCCTATCTCTTGTTTTGATGTGGTTTTCACCATGGCGCAGTGAAATCGCAATCCGCGGTGGAGAATGGCGTGTAATGGGGGCGGCGGCCGTGGCCGTTTCTCCGCGAATCGCAATTCGTTACACCGAGGATGGGGCGGAGTCTATTGGCCGTGCGGGCGATGGATTGTCGGGAAGCTAACAAATGCGGCAATCATGTCGATTTCATCCGGTATTTCAGGATTGTGTGATGAATCGAACTGAAAGCCTTATCGGGTAAGGGGCGGGTGGATTCTGGCGATGTGAGTCAGCGATTGCCGGCTCGGTAAGGTGGCGCACGTTTTACGCCAGACCGGTGCGTTAAAATGCCTCCGCCCGGATTATATGCTTGCCCGAAGTATATTATTTCTCGCCTTTTAATTTCTTTCGTTTGAAAATAAATTAAATCAAACGAATATGGTATGGCGGCGCTTCGATATGCCGGACTTTAGTCCCGATGAAGGGAGATCGGTGCGGGGAGGGCCATTTACGCCGATAGCGAACGTCGCCGGATCGCGTGCGTACCAAGTCACCGCCGCGATCCGACGCGGCGCGCCGCCGACTTGCCGCACAGCGGCGAAAACGTGAAGGGAAGAGGGCGCGGGCGCCGGGCTCAGAAGTCGATCGCGTCGTCGGAATCGACTTCGGCGGCGGCGGCGAGCACCTCGCGCGTGTCGCGCGGCGCCGATGCCGACGCGTCGAGCGACGGATTGCGCAACTTCTCGAGCACGCGTTCCGGCACCGGGATCCGCATCCGCGCGGCGACGTCGCCGCACTGGAACATGATCAGCTCGCCCGGCTCGAACGCGGTCCAGACTTCGTTGTCGGTGAGCGGCTGCGTCGCGATCACCGCGACGCGATCCTCGGGCGTCGTGTATTTCGCGAAGTCGATCGACAGATCTTCGTCGACGAGGTGCGCGGTCGAGAACGGCCAGCGCCGTACGAGGTAGTGCAGCCGCGTCGAGCAATGCGCGAACAGCGCCTGGCCGTTCGACATCAGGAAGTTGAACACGCCGTGATCGGTGATGCCGCGCGTCAGCTCGCCGACGCGCTCGAACAGTTCGGGCAACGGCGGCTGCGCGCCGGGGAACGCTTCACGCAGCCCCTGCATCAGCACGCAGAACGCCTGTTCGCTGTCGGTCGTGCCGACCGGATGGTAGACGCTGCCGTCCATGTCCGGTGCGTAGTCCTGCAGGTCGCCGTTGTGCGCGAAGATCCAGTGGCGGCCCCACAGCTCGCGCATGAACGGATGGCTGTTCTCGAGCAGGATGTGGCCTTGCGTCGCCTTGCGGATGTGCGCGATCGTGTTCTTGGACTTGATCGGGTAGCGCTTCACCATTTCGGCGATCGGCGACGTGGCCGAGGCTTGGTGATCGATGAACAGGCGGCAGGCCTTGTCTTCGAAGAACGCGATGCCCCAGCCGTCGGCATGGTGATCGGTGAGCCCGCCCCGGGCCGCGAAACCTGTGAAGGAGAATGTGACGTCCGTCGGCGCGGCGCAGTTCATTCCTAAGAGTTGGCACATTTTACTTGGGGCGGCAGGCTGAGGCGGGGGGTAACGAACCGGGCGAACCCCGGTACAATGCGGCTTCTAGCATATCACCGAGCCCTGAGCGGTAAAAAGCGGATTCCGCCGGCCGAAGGCCCCGTGTTGCGGTTTGCCGTCAGTCGGCCCGCGCACGCGCGTTCCGGCCCCGCCGATGGCCAGCCCGTTCCTCACGACGCCTCCTATGACTGCCTCGAACGCTTCCTCCCCGGCGACGCTCTCGCTCGCCCGTCCCGACGACTGGCACCTTCACCTGCGCGACGGCGACATGCTGGCCGCCGTGCTGCCGCACACCGCGCGTCAGTTCGGCCGCGCGATCGTCATGCCGAACCTGAAGCCGCCGGTGACGACCACCGCGCAGGCGCAGGCCTATCGCGAGCGCATCCTGGCCGCGCTGCCGGCCGGAATGACGTTCGAACCGCTGATGACGCTGTACCTGACCGACAACACGCCGCCCGACGAGATCCGCCGCGCACGCGAAAGCGGCTTCGTGCACGGCGTGAAGCTGTATCCGGCGGGCGCGACGACGAATTCCGACCACGGCGTCACCGATCTCGCGAAATGCGCGAAGACGCTCGAGGCGATGCAGGAAACCGGCATGCCGCTGCTCGTGCACGGCGAGGTGACCGATGCGTCGATCGACCTGTTCGACCGCGAGAAGGTCTTCATCGACCGCGTGATGACGCCGCTGCGCCGCGATTTCCCGGGCCTGAAGGTCGTGTTCGAGCACATCACGACGAAGGACGCGGCAGACTACGTGCGCGACGCCGACGCGGCGCCCGGCCTGCTCGGCGCGACGATCACCGCGCATCACCTGCTGTACAACCGCAACGCGCTGTTCGTCGGCGGGATTCGCCCGCATTACTACTGCCTGCCGGTGCTGAAACGCGAGACGCATCGCGTCGCGCTGGTCGAGGCCGCGACGTCGGGCAACCCGCGCTTTTTCCTCGGCACCGACAGCGCACCGCACGCGCGCGACGCGAAGGAAACCGCGTGCGGCTGCGCGGGCTGCTACACGGCGCTGCACGCGCTCGAACTGTATGCGGAAGCGTTCGACACCGCCGGCGCGCTCGACAAGCTGGAAGGCTTCGCGAGCTTCTTCGGCGCCGATTTCTACGGGCTGCCGCGCAGCGCCGAGACGGTCACGCTGCGTCGCGAGGCATGGGAACTGCCGCGCGAGATCTTCGCGGGCGATACGCCCGTCGTGCCGCTGCGCGGCGGCGAGACGATCGGCTGGAAGCTGGCGTAAGCTACCGCGCCGTCGCGCGAACCCGGCCCCATGCGCCCCGCGGCGCGCAGTGCTAGAATGCGCGTCGCAAAGCAGGCCAGGCAGTCGCGGCCTCGCCGCCTTCGGGCGCGCGGGGGCGAGGAAAGTCCGGACTCCACAGGGCAGGGTGATGGCTAACGGCCATCCGTGGCGACACGCGGAACAGGGCAACAGAAAGCAAACCGCCGATGGCCCGGCGCAAGTCGGGATCAGGTAAGGGTGAAACGGTGCGGTAAGAGCGCACCGCGGCGACGGCGACGTTCGCCGGCACGGTAACCTCCACCCGGAGCAATTCCAAGTAGGCAGGCGCGCATTTTCGGATGCAGGACGGGGCCCCCGTCTCGTCTGCGGGTAGGAAGCTTGAGCGCGTCAGCAATGGCGCGCCTAGAGGAATGGCTGCCACGCGTTGCGTGCTTCGGCGCGCAGCGTGCACAGAATCCGGCTTATCGGCCTGCTTTGCGGTTCGAATGCGAAAGGGCCGGCGTCTCCCCGCGGAGCGCCGGCCCTTTTTTCATGCGCGCTCGCCGTGCGTTCAGCCGGCGACGATGTCGAACGAATGCGTGAGTTCGGCCGTCTTCGCGATCATGATCGACGCGGAGCAATACTTGTCGTGCGACAGGTTGATCGCGCGTTCGACCGTGGACGGGTTCAGGTTGCGCCCGGTGACGGTGAAGTGGAAGTGCACCTTCGTGAACACCTTCGGATCTTCGCTCGCGCGCTCGGCCTTCAGCGTGACCGAGCAGCCGCTCACTTCCTGGCGGCTCTTCTTCAAGATCAGCACGACGTCATAGGCCGTGCAGCCGCCGGTGCCGAGCAGCACCATTTCCATCGGGCGCGGCGCGAGGTTGTGGCCGCCGCCTTCGGGCGCGCCATCCATCGTGACGAGGTGGCCGCTGCCGGTCTCTGCGGAAAACGCCATGCCGTCCTGGCCCATCCAGCTTACTTTGCATTCCATGCTTGCACTCCAGCGTTGCCTGATTCGGATTCGATCCGGCATTGTAGCCCGCTGCGCAACGGACGGCTGATGCGCTGCACGACGCGCAATGCCGGCGCCACGCGAGCGGCCCGCCCGACGGCCACTTCCCGGTCGGATTTAGGGGTTTCGCTCTAGAAGCGGGGCGTTTTCGAGCCTGCCAGACAGGATCAGGTGATTGATTTCAAAGGGGAAAATGGAATTTTCAAACGCGACATGAAATATTCCGCATTATGGTGTTTGATTTCGTAATGCAAATTTTCTTGTGAAGTCGGCGACGCGTTCGTATAATGAGCCTCATTGGTTGTCGCGCTGCGGCAACCTCCGAATGTCTCCTCCACCCTCCTCCTATGGTGGATTAAGCCCGAACCAGCCGTTCGGGCTTTTTTTCGTCCCATGCAAACATCGGCGCGCGGCTTGCGCGCCCCGGCATCCCGGCATCCCGGCATCCCGGCATCGTTACGCAGGCTGCTTTGCGTCCGACTGTGACGTCGCGCCGCCGGACGGCGTGCCGGGTGAGCGTGCATCAGGTGCCGGCACGTGGACGGCCGACGCGTGGCCGTGCCCGCGTGCGCAGAAGTGGCGGACGCGTTCGCGCACCGCGCGCAGGCGGGCGACGCGATCCTCGGCATGGGCGGCGCGGGCTTCGGTAATGCGGGTATCGAGTGCGTCGAGCTTGGCTTCGCAGTCGGTGCGGGCGGCGACGGCAGGCGCCGCGGCGGCCAGCAGTGCGGCCGCAAGGAAGGGCGTAAGTCGTTGATTCATCATGCTTGTTTGTTGTTTTCCAGATTCGGCCGGTCTGGCGCGGGATGGTCATGTGCCGCGCGTCGATGGGTGCCTCCCCGGGCGCTCGGTTCGCCTGGCTTGTCGGGGCACGAACGGATTTTGGCCCATTTCGGCCGCCGTGGACACGGGGAGTGGATTCCCTTTGACCGCGTTGCCGTATTTCCTTTATAATTCAGGGCTTTTCCGCATTCATGCCCACGGAAAAAGAACAGGGAGAGCCTGCACCGCGCCTCGAAGCGCACACAGACAAGCAGGAAGAACACATCGGGCTAAGCAATTTTTTTGGATCGATCATGAAGACGTTTTCCGCAAAAGCCCATGAGGTGACGCGCGAATGGTACGTGATTGACGCGACGGATAAGGTTCTCGGCCGTGTTGCCAGCGAAGTGGCACGCCGTCTGCGCGGCAAGCACAAGCCTGAGTTCACCCCGCACGTCGACACTGGTGATTTCATCATCATCATCAACGCAAGCAAGTTGAAGGTCACGGGCAACAAGACTCTGGACAAGAAGTACTACCGTCACTCGGGCTACCCGGGCGGTATCTATGAAACGACGTTCGGCAAGATGCAAGAACGCTTCCCGGGCCGCGCGCTCGAGAAAGCGGTCAAGGGCATGCTGCCGAAGGGCCCGCTCGGCTACGCGATGATCAAGAAGCTGAAGGTCTACGCTGAAGCTACGCATCCGCATTCGGCGCAACAGCCGAAGGCGCTCGAGATCTAAGGGGAGCCCACATGATCGGTAACTGGAACTACGGTACGGGCCGCCGCAAGAGCGCAGTCGCACGTGTCTTCATCAAGGCTGGCAAGGGCGACATCATCGTCAACGGCAAGCCCATCGCTGACTACTTCTCGCGCGAAACGTCGCTGATGATCGTGCGTCAACCGCTGGAACTCACGAACCACGGCCAGACGTTCGACATCAAGGTCAACGTCAACGGCGGCGGCGAAACGGGTCAGGCAGGTGCAGTGCGCCACGGCATCACCCGTGCACTGATCGACTACGATGCGACGCTGAAGCCGTCGCTGTCGAACGCAGGCTTCGTCACGCGCGATGCACGTGAAGTCGAGCGTAAGAAGGTTGGTCTGCGCAAGGCACGTCGCGCAAAGCAGTTCTCGAAGCGTTAATTCCGCTTCATGGCCTCGCCGCCCCCGGGCGGCGTCCGCCGGAAAAACCGCCAGCGTTCGCGCTGGCGGTTTTTTTATGTCCGCTTCCAGGCGCGTGCTGCCGCGGCCCGCGCGGGCGAGTTTGATGAAATCGACAAGAACCTATTGATTTCATGGACTTCAGCACGATCTTCTGATCGGCCCTACAATAGCGGCTAAAGCTTTTTGGAGAGTTCGCAATGAACGCTGTTACCGAATCCGCAGCAACGACGGCCGAAATGCCGGTTCCGTTCGTCTTCACCGACGCCGCAGCCGACAAGGTCAAGCAACTGATCGACGAAGAGGGCAATCCCGACCTGAAGCTGCGCGTGTTCGTGCAGGGCGGCGGCTGCTCCGGCTTCCAGTATGGCTTCACGTTCGACGAGGAAGTCAACGAGGACGACACCGTGATGAACAAGAACGGCGTCCAGCTCCTGATCGACTCGATGAGCTACCAGTACCTGGTCGGCGCCGAGATCGACTATAAGGACGACCTCAACGGCGCCCAGTTCGTGATCAAGAACCCGAACGCGAGCACCACCTGCGGGTGCGGCTCGTCGTTCTCGGTCTGAGCACACGGCAGATCCGATCCGGTTCGCCGGAATAAAAAACGGGGCTTCATGCCCCGTTTTTTTATACCCGTTCGCATTGGCGATGCGGCGCGCGCCGTGCGGCAGGCGCCGCGTCAGCGCGGATAGAGCGCGCCCAGCACGCGATTGCCGGCTGAGCCCGTGACCGTCGCGAGATTGCCGGGCTGGCGCGCGGTGAAGCGGTACGCGAGCCACGCGAAGGCGAGCGCCTCGACCTGCTGCGGCGGCACGCCGAGCGCGGCCGTCGTATCGACCGTGGCCGGCACGCCGGCCTCGCGCAGTGCGTTCCGGAGCGCGTCGAGCAGCACCGGATTGCGTGCGCCGCCGCCGCAGACGAACACGGCCTTGCAGCCCGCTGCGTGCTGCGCGATCTCGCGCGCGACCGACACGGCCGTGAGCGCGGTAAGGGTCGCTTGCACGTCCTCCGGCGTGACCTGCGCGAACGCGATGAGCTTCGCGTCGAGCCATGCGGGATTGAACAGGTCGCGCCCGGTGCTTTTCGGCGGCGGTGCGGCGAAATACGGCTCGTCGAGCAGCGCATCGAGCAGCGGCGCGTGGACGGTGCCGCGCGCGGCGAACTTGCCGCCCTCGTCGTACGGCTTGCCTAGATGGCGGGTCGCCCATTCGTCGAGCAGCGCATTCGCAGGGCCGCAGTCGAAGCCGCGCACGTCGCCGCCTTCGCCGGGCAGGATCGTGATGTTGCTGATCCCGCCGAGATTGCAGACGACGCGCGTTTCGCCCGGCGCGCCGAACACCGTCGCATGGAAGGCCGGCGCGAGCGGCGCGCCATGGCCGCCCGCGGCGACGTCGCGGCTGCGGAAATCGGCGATCACGTCGAGCTGGGTCAGCTCGGCCAGCAGCGCCGGGTTGTTGATCTGCCGCGTATAGCCGCGCTCGGGGCGATGGCGCACGGTCTGGCCGTGCACGCCGATCGCGCGGATCTCGTCGCGCGACAGCCCGGCCGTGCGCTGCAATTCATGGCAGCACACCGCATAGCGCGCGACCAGCGCGTTCGCCGCGAGCGATTCGCGGTCGATTTCATTGTCGCCGGGCTGCTGCAGCGCGAACAGCGCGTCGCGCAGCGATTGCGCGAAGCCGACGAACGCTTCCGCGAGCACGACCGGCGCACGGCCGGCCTCGAAACGCACGGCGACGCCATCGACGCCGTCCATGCTGGTTCCCGACATCAGCCCGAAGTAGATGCCGTCGGCCGGATGGGCATTTTGCGGCTGTCGTTGCGGCACGTTGGGTTCTCCTGGATCGTGCGGCGCGGGCCGGTGCCGCGCGCCTTGCGCCCGATTATCCGCGCAACGTGACGCGCCGTTAAGCGATGGGCGCGCAAGTTATGGGAAAATCCCTGTTTTTGCGACATTTCCTCCTGGCACCGATGAGCACCGAACCCAGTTCCAAGCCTGTTTTCCCGATCACCGACGAAGTCCGGCATGCGCTCGCCGTCACGAAGCGCGGCGTCGACGAGCTGCTGGTCGAGGAAGAGTTCGCGCAGAAGCTCGCGCGCAGCGCGGCGACGGGCACGCCGCTTCGCATCAAGCTCGGCCTCGACCCGACCGCGCCTGACATCCACATCGGCCATACGGTCGTGCTGAACAAGATGCGTCAGCTGCAGGACCTCGGCCACACGGTCATCTTCCTGATCGGCGATTTCACGTCGCTGATCGGCGACCCGTCGGGCCGCAACGCGACGCGCCCGCCGCTCACGCGCGAACAGATCGAATCGAACGCGAAGACCTACTTCGAGCAGGCCGCGCTCGTGCTCGACCGCGACAAGACCGAAATCCGCTACAACAGCGAATGGTCGATGCCGCTCGGCGCGGACGGGATGATCAAGCTCGCGTCGCGCTACACGGTCGCGCGGATCCTCGAGCGCGAGGATTTCACGAAGCGCTTCCAGGGCGGCGTGCCGATCTCGATCCACGAATTCCTGTACCCGCTGATGCAGGGCTACGACTCGGTCGCGCTGAACGCCGACCTCGAGCTCGGCGGCACCGACCAGAAATTCAACCTGCTGGTCGGCCGGGAACTGCAGAAGCAGTACGGCCAGGAACAGCAGTGCATTCTCACGATGCCGCTGCTCGAAGGCCTCGACGGCGTCGAGAAGATGTCGAAGTCGAAGGGCAACTACGTCGGCATCAGCGAGCAGCCGAACGACATGTTCGGCAAGCTGATGAGCATCTCGGACACGCTGATGTGGCGTTACTTCGAGCTGCTGTCGTTCCGTCCGATGGACGAGATCGACGGCTTCAAGCGCGAGATCGAAGGCGGCCGCAACCCGCGCGACTTCAAGGTGCTGCTCGCGCAGGAAATCGTCGCGCGCTTCCACTCGCAGGCCGACGCCGAGCGTGCGCTCGAGGACTTCAACCACCGCGCGAAGGGCGGTGTGCCGGACGACATTCCGTCGGTCACGCTCGCGGGCGCGCCGCTCGCGATCGGCCAGCTGCTGAAGCAGGCCGGCCTCGTGCCGTCGACGAGCGAGGCGCTGCGCAACATCGAGCAGGGCGGCGTGAAGATCGATGGCGCGACCGTGTCGGACAAGGGCCTGAAGGTCGACGCCGGCGAGTTCGTCGTGCAGGTCGGCAAGCGCCGCTTCGCACGCGTCACGCTGACCGCATGATCGCGCTGATCCAGCGCGTGAAGCGCGCCGACGTGCGCGTCGGCGACCGCACGACGGGCGAGATCGGCGCGGGGCTGCTCGCGCTGGTCTGCGCGGAGCGCGGCGACACCGACGCAGCGGCCGACAAGCTGCTCGCGAAGATGCTCGGCTACCGCGTGTTCAGCGACGCCGCCGGCAAGATGAACCTGCCGGTGTCGAATATCGACGGTGAGGGCCGCGCAGGTGGCCTGCTGCTCGTGTCGCAGTTCACGCTGGCGGCCGATACCAACAGCGGGCTGCGTCCGAGCTTCACGCCGGCCGCGCCGCCCGACGAAGGCGCGCGGCTGTTCAACTATTTCGTGGCGGCCGCGCGGGTGCGCCATCCGGTCGTCGAGACGGGCGAGTTCGGCGCCGACATGCAGGTGTCGCTCGTCAACGACGGCCCCGTGACCTTCTGGCTGCAAGTGCGGCCCTGATTCTTCCCCGGAGACACGCCGCGATGGCCACCACGCAGATTCTTTTCATCCGCCATGGCGAGACGGCCTGGAATCGCATCAAGCGCATCCAGGGTCATATCGACATCCCGCTGGCCGAAACGGGCCTCGAGCAGGCACAAAAGCTGGCCGCACGGCTCGCGCGCGACGCGCGTGACGGTGCACGGCTCGACGCGATCTATTCGAGCGACCTGATGCGTGCGCGGCAGACCGCGCAGCCGTTCGCCGACGCGCTCGGGCTTGCGCCGCGGCTGCGGGAAGGGCTGCGCGAACGCTCGTACGGCCAGTTTCAGGGGCACGACAGCGCCGAGATCGAGACGCTGTTCCCCGACGCGTACGCGGCCTGGCAGACGCGCGACCCCGGCTTCGCGCCGGAGGGCGGCGAGTCGCAGCGCGAGTTCTATCATCGCGTGCTGCATGCGCTCGAACCGATCGTCGCCGAGCATCCGGGTGGCCGGATCGCGTGCGTCGCGCATGGCGGCGTGCTCGACTGCGTCTATCGTTTCGCGAACGGCATCGAGCTGTCGGCGCCGCGCAATTATCAGTTGCTCAACACGAGCATCAACGTCGTCGATTACGTCGATGGCCGCGCGCAGGTCGTGCAGTGGGCCGACGTGTCGCACCTGGACGCCACGAGCGACGACGACGGGTACCGCAAGGTGCTCTGAGCCAGCAGGCCCACCCGGCATCGCCGGCCGGGACTTCCTTCCTGCGTGGTGCCGGCTGCTTACTGCGGCAGCGCGTGGCGCGTCTTGTAGTCGAGCGCGTACGCGATCTTGCCGGGCTTGTCCGCCGTGATCGGCTGGCGCAGCTTGTCGAATTCCCCCTTGTTGTATTTCTTCCCGCCGTTGATCGTGTCCGCGCGCCCGAGGTCGGCGCCCGTCTTGCCGTCGATCACCGGGTCCGTGGCCGCGACCATGCGCGTCGACGCATTCCAGACCGCGTTCAGATAGCCGGTGTCGGCCTTTGCCGGATCCGGGTCGGTCGTGCCGGCGCGCGTCAGGTCATAGCCGGCGAGCGCGAACGTGCCCGGTTGCGCGCGCAGCCAGTCGGCCCAGTAGAACTCGAGATAGTCGGTGGCTTGTGCGGGCTTGCTGTAGCCGATGTCGCGCGTGAAATAGACGAGCGAGCGGTAGCGGTCGTTCGTCATCCCGAGTTTCAGGCCGAGCCCGGTCGGCAGTTGCGCGGTCGTGATCGCCTTGCCTTCTCCGTTCTTGAGGCGCAGATAGCCGCGGCTCTGCATCTGCTGCCAGAACGCGTCGCCCGAGTAGTCGCTGAGGTTGTCCTTGACGACGACGTGCACGTGCAGCGCCGGGCCACCGTCGGGCGTCTCGTAGTAGGCCGACAGGCCGTGGTGGCCGTCGGTCAGGTACAGCGCATCGCCGTTCGGGCCGATCACGACCGGGTTCAGCACCGAGCGGTCGCGGGCGTTCGCGTCGGTCGTCGTGCATGTGTAGCTCGCGGGTTCGCGCAGCGTCGACTTGGCCGTGTAGCCGCTCGACGCGACGCCGCCGAGGCCTTCGTCCGCGCAGAAGTCGTCGAATTTCTTGTCGGGCTGCAGTTCGTAGCGGCCCAGCTTGTAATAGATCTGGTCGTAGCCGATCGCGCCTTGCGTCGGATGGAGGTCGCCGAGCGTCACGTCGATCAGGTCGCCCGCGCGCGCGGCCTTCCACTTGCCCGGTCGCGGCGTGACGGTGGCGGGCGGCGTGGGGGCAGGCGTGGTCGGGGTGCCTCCGGACGGCGTTTGCGCGTCCGAACGAGCGATGGCAGTGACATCGTCGCCCCCGCAGGCGGTGAGGGCGAAGACGGTGGACAGGCTGGCGGCAAGGGCGAAACGGATCGGCAGGCGTGGCATCGCGGGCATCGGGTGTCGGTCGGGTGGGCGGGACACCGCGCGGGTCACGGCAAGCGGGACGTACGGCACGTGCGACCGTGCGCGGGTGCAAGCCCGTCAGCTTGTCACAGATATTTGACAGTAAATTGAAATGATAAGAAGAAGCGAATCGTCAGGCAGGCGGGGTGCCGTCGGGCGGCGTCGCTGTGGCGCGGCGGCGCGCACGTTTTGATGCGCCGTTCACGAGCGCCCAGCGCAGCACGGGCGCGACGACCCGGATACCCGGCCGGACCAGCGCACGGCGCAGCGGCGCGAACGCCGACACGCCGA
Source organism: Burkholderia sp. AU31624 (assembly GCF_020420065.1). Classification (NCBI taxonomy): domain Bacteria; kingdom Pseudomonadati; phylum Pseudomonadota; class Betaproteobacteria; order Burkholderiales; family Burkholderiaceae; genus Burkholderia; species Burkholderia sp. AU31624. Next base: position 182,141 of record NZ_JAIZRT010000010.1, on the reverse strand, counting down.
GCATGCGTTGCGCCCACGGCGGCAGCAGGTCGATGCCTGCATGCATCACCAGCGACGCGGCCGGCCGCAGCGCGGGCTTCGCGACCGGCACGTTCAGCAGGATGGACATCACGTCGAACGTGCGCGGCCCGGCCTCGAGCTCGGGCTGCATGCGCGCGAGATAGGCGGCCACCTCGGCACGCGAACGGGGCACCTCGTGTGCGCCGAGCAGCTCGGCGACCAATGCCGTTTCGGCGTAGTAGCGGTCCTGCAACGCGCCCGGCAGCGCGGGATTCACATAGCGCAGGTGCGCGGCGAGGAAACTCGACACTTCCGCGACATGCACCCAGGTCAGCAACGCCGGATCGTCGGCGCGGTATGGGCGGCCGTCCGGCGCGGTGCCCGAGATGTGCGCGTGGATCGATTTCACGCGTTCGATCAGCGCAAGTGCGTCCGCGCGACTGCCGAACGTCGTACCGGTGATGAACGTGGCGGTGCGTCGCAAGCGGCCGAGGATGTCGGTGCGGAACGACGAGTGATCCCAGACGCCTGCGAGCGCGAGCGGGTGGAGCGCCTGCAGCAGCAGCGCCGCGATGCCGCCCGTCATCATCGACGTGAAGTCGGCATGCACACGCCAGCAGACGGCCTCGGGACCGAACAGCCCCGGGTCTCCCGGCGGTGAAGAGAGGTCGAGTGACGGGCCGCCGCCGCCCACGGTCAGGTGCGTGACGCCGGCCACGAGCCGCTTGCGGATCGGCTCGGCCCAGCGCGGGCCCGGTGCGGGGGCGGCGGGGCGGGAGCTGGGTGGCGTCGTCATGGCGGGGCGGCTCGGGCGACGGGTTACTTCCCGTCGGGGATATCCCACTCGCCGCGTTCGGTGCGGCCGGTGTCGGGCACGGAAAGCCCGAAGTGGCGATACGTGAGCAGCGTCGCGACGCGCCCGCGCGGCGTGCGCTGCAGGAAGCCCTGCTGGATCAGGTACGGCTCGAGTACGTCCTCGATCGTGTCGCGCTCTTCGCCGATCGCCGCCGCGAGGTTGTCGATGCCGACCGGGCCGCCGTCGAACTTGTACAGGATCGCCTCGAGCAGCTTGCGGTCCATCAGGTCGAAGCCGACCGGATCGACGTCGAGCATCGCGAGCGCGGCATCGGCGACGGCCGCGGTGATCTGGCCGTCGGCCTTCACTTCCGCGAAGTCACGCACGCGGCGCAGGAGCCGGTTCGCGATCCGCGGCGTGCCGCGCGAACGCTTCGCGATTTCGAGCGCGCCGTTCGGATCGATCTGCGCGTTCAGCAGCGATGCCGAACGCCGCACGATGCGCGACAGTTGATCGGCATCGTAGAACTCGAGGCGTGCGACGATCCCGAAACGATCGCGCAGCGGGTTGGTCAGCATCCCGGCGCGGGTGGTGGCGCCGACCAGCGTGAACGGCTGCAGGTCGAGCTTCACGCTGCGCGCGGCCGGGCCTTCGCCGATCATGATGTCGATCTGGTAATCCTCGAGTGCCGGATACAGGATTTCCTCGACGACCGGCGACAGCCGGTGGATCTCGTCGATGAACAGCACGTCGTTCGCTTCGAGGTTCGTCAGCAGCGCGGCGAGATCGCCCGCGCGCTCGAGCACGGGGCCCGACGTCTGGCGCAGGTTCACGCCCATCTCCCGCGCGATGATGTGCGCGAGCGTCGTCTTGCCGAGGCCCGGCGGCCCGAACAGCAGCACGTGGTCGAGCGGCTCGGAGCGGCGCTTGGCGGCTTCGATGAAGATCTCGAGCTGGCCGCGCACCTTTTCCTGGCCGACGTAGTCGTCGAGCTGGCGCGGCCGCAGCGCACGTTCGAACACCTCCTCGTGCGACGAGGCGGGCGTGGCGGCGATGATCCGCTGCTCGGTGGCGAGTTTGTCGGTTTCAATCATGCGGCCATTGTACCGCGCGCCGCGGTCCCGCCCACCTGGCCGAACGGCCGACTGGCGAGCGTCGCGCGGCTGCGCGACACTGGCTTCAACGCACCGCTCGGCAGCGCGTCACGCGGGCGTTAGACCTTCGACAGCGCCTTCAACGCGAGCTTGATGCCTTCGGATACGCCGGTGCCGGCCGGCACGTTCTTGATCGCGGCGAGGCCTTCCTTTTCGGAATAGCCGAGCGCGAGCAGCGCGTTGAGGATGTCGGTCGCGTGGTCGGACGGCGACGCAGCGCCGGCGAGCGCGCCGAGATCGGCACCGAGCTTGCCCTTCAGTTCGAGCAGCAGGCGTTCGGCCGTCTTCTTGCCGATGCCGGGCAGGCGCGTGAGGCGCGCGGCGTCCTGCATCGTCACGGCCTGCGCGAGCTCCTGCACGCTCATGCCGGACAGCACGGCGAGCGCCATGCGCGCGCCGATGCCGGTGATCTTCAGCAGCTCGCGGAAGGTCGTGCGCTCCTGCGGCGTCAGGAAGCCGTACAGCAGGTGCGCGTCCTCGCGGACGATCTGCTGCGTGAGCAGCACGACGCGCTCGCCCGTTTGCGGCAGGTTGTAGAAGGTGCTCATCGGCACGTCGATCTCGTAGCCGACGCCGTTGCAGTCGACGAGCAGGTGGGGCGGGTTCTTTTCGAGCAGGATGCCGGCGATGCGACCGATCATGGATGGCTTGATGCGAGGAAGAAAGCGCGAGTGTAGCGCACGTGCGGCGCGATGCCGACGGGATCGGCCATCAGGCCGGGGCGGCGCGTGTCGCGGGCGCGTCGGGCGCGGGTAAAGCGATCAAGGTGGTCAGCGCAGCCAAGGTGGCCAACGCAGTCGAGCCGACGTGCCGGGCCGCGATGCGCGCCGCCGTCAGCCGACCAGCCGCCCGCGCCGCACGCGCAGCCCTTTCTTCGCGAGTGCCGGCGCGAGGCCGCCGAGCGTGCTGAGCGTATCGCCGCCGTGCGCGTGGCAGATCGCCATGCCGAGCGCGTCGGCCGCGTCGGAGCCCGGTTGGCCGGAGAGGTTGAGCAGCCGCGTGACCATTTCCTGCATCTGCGTCTTGGTCGCGCGGCCGTAGCCGACCACGGCCTGCTTGAGCTGCAGCGCCGTGTATTCGGCGACGGGCAGGCCGCCCGCGACGAGGCCGCAGATCGCGGCGCCGCGCGCCTGGCCGAGCAGCAGCGTCGACTGCGGGTTCACGTTGACGAACACCTTTTCGATCGCGGCCTGGTCGGGGGCGTGCTCGCGCACGATGGTCGAGACGCCCTGGAAGATCGTGCCGAGCCGGGTGGCCAGGTCGGCCGTCGGCGTGCGGATCACGCCGCTCGTGACATAGGCGAGCCGGTGGCCGCTGACGTCGATGACGCCGAAGCCGGTGACGCGCAGGCCGGGGTCGATGCCGAGAATTCGCATGAGTGAGGAGAGTGGCGTGATGCAGCGATACTACAACGATTGGTGCGGCAAGCCGGTCGCCAGGTCGTGCGCGAGGGCGCCGTGCAATAAAAAACCCGGCGGGTGCGATGCCGCCGGGTCGTCGTGCTGCGGCCGCGCGGGCCGCATGCGATCAGTGACGGAAGTGGCGCACGCCCGTCAGGACCATCGCGATACCGTGCTCGTCGGCCGCCGCGATCACTTCGTCGTCGCGCATCGAGCCGCCCGGCTGGATCACGCAGGTCGCGCCGGCTGCCACGACGACGTCGAGGCCGTCGCGGAACGGGAAGAACGCATCCGATGCGACTGCCGAACCCGCCAGCGTCAGGCCGGCGTTCTGCGCCTTGATGCTCGCGATGCGCGCCGAGTCGACGCGGCTCATCTGGCCTGCGCCGACGCCGAGCGTCATGCCGTTGCCGCAGAACACGATCGCGTTCGACTTCACGTACTTCGCGACGCGCCATGCGAACAGCAGGTCGTCCATTTCCTTGGCGGTGGGCTGGCGCTTCGTGACGACACGCAGCTCGCTCGGTTGCACGTTGCGCGAATCGAGCGACTGCACGAGCAGGCCGCCGCCCACGCGTTTCAGGTCGAATGCGTTATGGCCGTCGCCGAGCGCGATCTCGAGCAGGCGCACGTTCTGCTTCGCGGCGAACACCTGCTTCGCGGCGTCGGAGAACGACGGGGCGATCAGCACTTCGACGAACTGCTTCGCGACGGCCTGGGCAGCCGCTTCGTCGACTTCGCGGTTGAACGCGATGATGCCGCCGAATGCCGACGTCGGGTCGGTCTGGAATGCCTTCGCGTATGCGTCGGCCGAATCGTTGCCGACTGCGACGCCGCACGGGTTCGCGTGCTTGATGATCACGCAGGCCGGTGCGTCGAACGTCTTCACGCATTCCCACGCTGCGTCGGAATCGGCGATGTTGTTGTACGACAGTTCCTTGCCCTGCAGCTGGCGGTAGTTCGCCAGCGCGCCGGCCGGCGTCGCGAGGTCGCGGTAGAACGCGGCGCTCTGGTGCGGGTTCTCGCCGTAGCGCAGGTCCTGCACCTTGTCGAACGCCAGGTTCAGCGTGGCCGGGTACGCGTTGCGCGACGCGTGCTTCAGCTCGTCGGTCAGGCTCGTCAGGTAGTTCGTGATCGCGCCGTCGTATTGCGCGGTGTGCGCGAACACCTTCGTCGCGAGGCGGAAGTTGGTCGCGTAGCCGACCGCATTGCCGTTCGCCTTCATTTCATCGAGCACGACCGCGTAGTCGGCCGGATCGACGACGACCGTCACGTCGCGGTGGTTCTTCGCGGCCGAGCGCAGCATCGTCGGGCCGCCGATGTCGATGTTCTCGATCGCGTCGGCGAGCGTGCAGTCGTCCTTCGCGATCGTCGCGACGAACGGGTACAGGTTCACGACGAGCAGGTCGATCGTCGGGATGCCGTGCTGCTCCAGCGCCTGCATGTGCTCGGGCAGGTCGCGGCGGGCGAGGATGCCGCCGTGCACCTTCGGGTGGAGCGTCTTCACGCGCCCATCGAGCATTTCCGGGAAGCCCGTGTAATCGGCCACTTCGGTCACGGGCAGGCCGGCGTCGGCGAGGAGTTTCGCGGTGCCGCCCGTCGACAGCAGCTTGACGCCGAGGTCGGACAGCGACTTCGCGAAGTCGACGATGCCGGTCTTGTCGGAAACGGAAATGAGCGCTTGCTTGATCATGATGGAACCACCAATAGCCAGGGAAACGGGGACGGGACGGCCGCCTACAGCAGGCCGTGCTGCTGCAGCTTCTTGCGCAGCGTATTGCGATTGATGCCGAGGTACTCCGCGGCGAGCGACTGGTTGCCGCCGGCCTGTACGAGCACGACCTCGAGCATCGGCTTTTCGACGCAGGACATCACCATTTCATAGACGTCGTGCGGATTGGAGCCGTCTAGATCCCGGAAATACACGTCCAGGCTCTCGCGGACACATTGTTCGATGTTGTGCTTGCTCATGCTGCTAACTGGTTATGGTCGTCCGACTCGCCCTGGCCGTTTTCCTCTTCGTCATCGACGTAGACGAGGTGGTCCGACAGCGCCTTTTGCGCCTCGAAGAAGGCATTGACGGCGGCGAGCTGCTCGCGGGTGGAATCGAGCGTGTTCATCCTGTGCCGGAACCCGTTGGCACCGGAAAGGCCGCGAGTGTACCAGCCGATGTGCTTGCGCGCAGTACGGACTCCCGTGAATTCACCATAGAAAGCGTAGTGGTCTTCCAGGTGTTCGTTCATCACGTGCTGGATCTCGTCGATCCGCGGCGGGGGCAGCAGCTCGCCGGTTTGCAGGAAATGATCGATTTCGCGGAACAGCCACGGCCGACCTTGCGCGGCACGACCGATCATCAGCGCGTCGGCGCCGGTGGCGTCGAGCACGGCCTTCGCCTTCGCGGGCGACGTGATGTCGCCGTTCGCGACCACCGGAATCCGCACCGCCGCCTTCACGGCGGCGATGGTGTCGTATTCGGCGTCGCCGCGGTACAGGTCGGCGCGCGTGCGGCCGTGCACGGTGAGCATCGAGATGCCGGCGGCTTCGGCCAGGCGCGCAACCGTGATCGCGTTCTTGTGCTCGCGATCCCAGCCGGTGCGGATCTTCAGCGTGACGGGCACCGCATCGGGCCCCGTGCCGACCGCCGCGACGACGGCCTCGACGATGCGCTGCACGAGCGGCTCGTTCTGTAGCAGCGCGGAGCCGGCCGCGACGTTGCAGACCTTCTTCGCCGGGCAGCCCATGTTGATGTCGATGATCTGCGCGCCGTTGTCGACGTTGTAGCGGGCCGCTTCGGCCATCATCGCCGGATCGGCGCCGGCGATCTGGACCGCAATCGGTTCCACCTCGCCTTCGTGGTTCGCGCGCCGCATCGTCTTCGCGCTTTTCCACAGCTGCGCGTTGGACGCGACCATCTCGGACACGGCGTAACCGGCGCCCAGCCGCTTGCAGAGCTGGCGGAACGGACGATCCGTCACGCCGGCCATCGGGGCGACGAACAGGTTGTTACGCAATACGTGAGGGCCGATAACGGGCATCGCAATGGCACCGCCCGCGGCGGGCGCGGGCAGGGAAAGGGCAGACGGAAACGCGCATTTTACCGTATTCCCATGCCCCGCCGATTTGACCCGGTTTGAGCGGCGCGACTGTGCGCGCCGCGGGTCAGTTGCGCTGGCCGAACATCATCTGTCGCGCGATCACCTTCTTGAGCGGCGGTACGAACTCGAGCGCGGTGAGCGCCGCACCGCGCAGCAGCGGGAGCGGGCCCGAGTCGATCGTGAACAGGCGTGCCAGCGTGTCGGTCGCGCCGATCGTGAAGCGCCGGTCGAGTGCGCGGCGCGCGTTGAAGGTGGCGAGCGCGGTGGCTTCGAAGCCTTGCGCGGACAGCGTGTCGACGAGCGTATGCGCATCGCGCAGCCCGAGGTTGAGTCCCTGGCCCGCGACGGGGTGCAGGGTCTGCGCGGCATTGCCGACGATCGCGACGCGGCCGTTGACGAGCGTTTGCGCGGCGGTCAGGCCGAGCGGGAACGAGGCGCGGCCCGCGATCGCGACGAAGTCGCCCATGCGTTCGCCGAATGCGCGGCCGAGCTCGCGCAGGAACGCATCGTCGGGCAGCGCGGCGCGGCGCGCCGCTTCGTCGGGCGTGCAGCACCAGACGAGCGCGTACTCGGCCTGGCGCGGCCCGCCGAGCGGCAGCAGCGCGAGCGGGCCTTCGTGCGTGAAGCGTTCCCACGCGACGTTCGGGCGCGGCGCCGATACCGTGACCGTGCCGACGAGCGCGGTCTGCCCGTAGTCGCGGCGATGTTTGCCGGCGTCGGCCTGCTGTTCATGGAACAGCCCGCCTTCCGCATTGATGACGACGCGTGCGCGCAGCGTGCGCTCGCCCTGCGGGCCGTCGAGCGTCAGCGTAACGCCGTCGGCATCCTGCTGCGGCGCGCGCGCGGTGGTCGACGTGAGCCAGTCGACGCGCGTGCCGCGCACGGCGCCCGCGAGCGCCTGCACGAGCGAGCCGTAACGCACGACATAGCCGAGCGCGGCGACGTCGTGTTCGTCGCGGTCGATCAGCGTGCGGCCGAAATGGCCGCGCTGCGAGACGTGGATATGTTCGATCGGCGTCGCGTCGGCGGGCCACGCGAGCGTGTCGAGCAGCACGCGGCTGCCGTGCGACACGGCGATCGCGCGCGGATCGTTCGCGCTCGCGGCCGGTTCGCGTGCATCGATCAGTGCGATCGATGCGTGCTGCGTGGCGCTGCGGCGCGCGAGCCAGCCGGCGAGCGCGAGCCCGACGGGGCCCGCGCCGACGATGGCGAGATCGTAGTCCGGCGTGGCCGGGGAGGAGGCGGTCGTCATCTTGATTCGTGAAACGGAGGTAACGGTCGGCGGCAGCCGGTCATGCGCCCGCGCGCATCAGCGCTTCGATCTCGTCCGCCGCGACGGGCACGCCGCGCGTGATCAGCTCGCAGCCGTGCTCGCGCACGATCGCGTCGTCCTCGATGCGGATGCCGATGTTCCAGTACTCGGGCGGCACGTCGTCGGCGGCGCGCACGTACAGGCCGGGCTCGATCGTCAGCGTCATGCCGGCTTTCAGCGTGCGCCACGGCAGCGCGCCGTTGCCGTCACGCTCGGCGAGCCGCTCGCGGTAGTCGCCGCAATCGTGCACGTCCATGCCGATCCAGTGGCCGGTGCGATGCATGTAGAAGCGTGCGTAGGCGCGCTCGGCGATCACGTCGTCGACGTTCGAGAAGCGCGTTTTCGGGAGGATACCGGTGTCGAGCAGCCCCTGCGCGAGCACGCGCACGGCGGCGTCGTGCGGCGCCTCGAACGGCACGCCGGCGCGCGTCGCGTCGATCGCGGCCTGCTGCGCGGCGAGCACGATGTCGTACAGCGTGCGCTGCGCGGGCGAGAAGCGCCCGTTGGCCGGGAACGTGCGCGTGATGTCCGACGCGTAGCCGTCGAGTTCGCACGCGGCGTCGATCAAGATCAGGTCGCCATCTTGCGCGGCCGCGTTGCCGGCCGGGTAGTGCAGCACGCACGCGTTCGCGCCGGCCGCGACGATCGAGCCGTACGCGGGCGACTGCGCGCCGTGCTTGCGGAACACATACAACAATTCGGCTTCGAGTTCGTATTCGCGGATACCGGGGCGGCACGCCTGCATCGCGCGGCGGTGCGCAAGGGCGGAGATGTGCGCGGCGCGCATCATGATCGCGAGCTCGTGCTCGTCCTTCACGAGCCGCATGTCGTCGAGCAGCGGCGTGAGGTCGAGCAGCGCGTCCGGTGCAGCGACGCCCGTGCGCGCCAGCGCGCGCACCGCGTCGAGCCAGCCCGCGAGCCGGCGCTCGAAGTCGGCCGATGCGCCGAACCGGTAGTGCACGGTGCCCGCGTCGGCGAGCAGGCGCGGCATCTCGGTATCGATCACGTCGACCGCGAACGCCGCGTCGAAGCCGAACGCATCGCGCGCGGCTTCGGGCCCGTAATGGAAGCCTTCCCAGATCTCGCGGTCGGCGTTCTTGGCGCGGCAGAACAGGATCGACTCCGGCCCGCCGTGCGGCGCGGCCGCGTTCAGCACGAGCACGGCATCCGGCTCGCTGAAGCCCGTCAGGTAGTGGAAGTAGCTGTCGAACCGGTACGGATAGTCCGTATCGCGATTGCGCGGCACTTCGGGCGCGGTGGGGACGATGGCGACGCCGCCGCCGGCGGCACGCAGTGCGGCAAGCACGCGTTCACGGCGCTGGCGGTAGACGTCGACGGCGATGGCGGTATCGAGGGGCGCGTTCATTCGTGCGATTGTAGCGCCGCGGGACGCCGTGCGTGAGAGAGGGGGCGGGAAGCCGCCCTGGAAGGCCCGCGCGGCGGTTGTTGCAAACCATCCACAGGCCGTCCGGGCGATTTTCTGTCGCGCGACGCTGGCCGGTTATGATCGGCGACAACGTATACTCTCGGCGGTTCCCTTAAAAAGGCAGATGATGAAATTAATCGGTTCGCTCAGCAGCCCGTACGTCCGCAAGGCGCGGATCGTGCTGGCTGAAAAGAAGATCGACTACAAGCTGGAGCTCGAGAACGTGTGGGCGCCGGAGACGGATATTCATGCCTCGAATCCGCTCGGCAAGGTCCCGTGCCTCGTGATGGAGGATGGTGCCGCGGTGTTCGATTCCCGCGTGATCTGCGAATACGTCGATACGCTGTCGCCGGTCGGCAAGCTGATTCCGCCGTCGGGCCGCGAGCGCCTCGAGGTGCGGTGCTGGGAAGCGCTGGGCGACGGCGTGATCGACGCGGCGGTTACGATTCGCGTCGAACATACGATGCGCGACGAGGCGCAGCGCAGCGCGAGCTGGATCGCGCGCCAGCAACGCAAGATCGACGACGGCCTCGTCGCGATGTCGCAGGGTCTCGGCGGCAAGACGTGGTGCGTCGGTAATCATTACACGCTCGCCGACATCGCACTCGGCTGCGCGCTCGGCTATCTCGACTTCCGGATGCCCGAGCTCAACTGGCGCGATCGCCACCCGAACCTCGACAAGCACTTCGCGAAGCTGCTGCAGCGGCCGTCGTTCGCCGACACGCTGCCGCAGAACTGAGCCGCACGCGACGCATTCACGCGTTTCACGCATTCGGCAGACAAAAGAAAAGCGCCCCGCGGGGCGCTTTTCTTTTTGCCGCGCCGCCCCGCGGCGGCCCGCGTCATTCGATCGACGCGTACACGGCTTCGCCGAGCGTGAACGAATCGCTGCGCGCAATCGGCCACCACTTGTCGTACAGCGTAAAGCCGCAGGTGTTGCCGTCGAGCAGCGCGCCGGGCTTCAGGTACTTCAGCAACTGCGACATCAGCCGCACTTCATGCGGCGCGACCCGCTGCACGATGTGATGCGCGCGCAGCTCGGACGGATGCGCGAGGCCAGCCGCCTGCACGAGTTCCTGCAACGCATGCAGCGTGTTGCGGTGGAAGTTGTACACGCGCTCGGCCTTGTCGGGCACGACGAGCGCGCGCTGGCGCACCGGGTCCTGGGTCGCGACGCCGGTCGGGCAGCGATCGGTGTGGCAGTGCTGCGCCTGGATACAGCCGACCGCGAACATGAAGCCGCGCGCCGAGTTCACCCAGTCCGCGCCGATCGCGAGCGTACGCGCGATGTCGAACGCGGTGATGATCTTGCCGCTCGCGCCGAGCTTCACGCGATCGCGCACGCCGATCCCGACGAGCGTGTTGTGCACGAGCAGCAGCCCTTCCTGCAGCGGTACGCCGACGTGGTCGGTGAATTCGAGCGGCGCCGCGCCCGTGCCGCCTTCCGCGCCGTCGACGACGATGAAGTCCGGCACGATGCCGGTTTCAAGCATCGCCTTCGCGATCCCGAAGAATTCCCACGGATGGCCGATGCACAGCTTGAAGCCGGTCGGCTTGCCGCCCGACAGCGTGCGCAGCCGTTCGACGAATTCGAGCAGCCCGCGCGGCGTCGAGAACTCCGAATGCGTCGCGGGCGAGATGCAGTCCTTGCCCATCGGCACGCCGCGCGTCTCGGCGATTTCCGGCGTGATCTTCGCGGCCGGCAGCACGCCGCCGTGGCCGGGCTTCGCGCCCTGCGACAGCTTCACCTCGATCATCTTGACCTGCGGATCGGCGGCCTGCTTCGCGAACTTGTCGGGGTTGAAGGTGCCGTCGTCGTTACGGCAGCCGAAGTAGCCGGACGCGATTTCCCAGATGATGTCGCCGCCGTTTTCGCGGTGGTACTTCGACAGCGAGCCTTCGCCGGTGTCGTGCGCGAATCCGCCTTTCTTCGCGCCGAGGTTCAGCGAGCGGATCGCGTTCGCGGACAGCGAGCCGAAGCTCATCGCCGAGATGTTGAAGATCGAAATGTCGTACGGTTGCGCGCGGTTCGCGCCGACGCGGATGCGGAAATCGTGGTTCGGCAGCTTCGTCGGCGCGAGCGAGTGGCTGATCCATTCGTGCGCGACGGCCTTCACGTTGAGCTCGGTGCCGTACGGGCGGTTGTCGGCGACGTTCTTCGCGCGCTGGTAGACGAGGCTGCGCTGCGCGCGCGAGAACGGCTTCTCGTCGGTGTCGTCCTCGACGAAATACTGGCGGATTTCAGGTCTGATGAATTCGAACAGGAAGCGGAAGTGGCCCCAGAGCGGGTAGTTGCGCAGGATCGCGTGGCGGTCCTGCTTCAGGTCGTACAGGCCGAGCGCGACGAGCGCGGCCGGGATCACGAGCCACAGCCACGCGATCGTGTGCCGGGCGGCGAGCGCCGCGACGGCCACGAACAGCAGGACCGCGCACCACATCGCGATATAGCGTCGGGAAAACATGGGGACTCCATCGTAATTGTCTGGATGGCCGTCACGTCGCCTGGATCGCGCGGCGGCCGGCAGGTCGGCGCCCGAGGCATCGCGCAGGCCCGGCGGGCATGCTGCCCGTGCCGTACCCGCCGCCGCCGGTGCCCACGATGGTCGAGAGTCTACTACGGGTGTCGTGAAGCTCGCGTTGCCGAGCCGGCGGCTACCGGCCGGCCTCGGCCGGGCGGATGAACGGGCTGTACGCCGGGGTGCCGGGCTTTAGCCTGGCGTCGTCGTCGAAGTCCTCGTCGCGGTTGAACGGCACGCGCGGCCACGCGGGCCAGTCGCGCAGCCGCGCGCGGTAGTCGGCGAGGCAGCGTGCGAGGCGCGCGTCCTGCCGCTGCGCGGCATCGGCCGCCAGGCCGCCGCGGACGTCGTGGATCAGGTGCGGTTCGAGCACGTCGAAGCCGACGTAGCGCAGCGCGTACATGATCGGCCACAGCAGCAGGCGGGTATCGCCTTCACGGCCATCGGGCGCGCAGGCGGTGGCCGACGAGCCGGTCGTGACGCTCAGCAACGCGCGCCGCCCTTGCAGCACGCCGCGATCGTGGCGCTGCCGGCTGCTGTAAAGGCCGCCGTAGACGAATACGCGATCCATCCAGCCCTTCAGGATCGCGGGCGCGCCGAACCACCACAGCGGGAACTGCAGGATCAGCGCATCGGCTTGCTTCAGCAGGCCGACGTGATGCGCGATCTCGGGCGCGAGCGTGCCGCGTTCCCAGTGATGGCGCTGCTCGCGCTGCGTGTCGAAGCGGGCGGTGTCGAGCCGGTCTGCGTAATGGTGCGGCGCTTCGCACGGGTCGAACGCGTCTGCGTACAGGTTCGCGACCGTCGCGGCGTGGCCGCCCGCGCGCCAGGCGTCGGCCGCCGCGCCGGCGAGGGTGGCGTTGAACGACTGCGGTTCGGGATGGGCAACGACGATCAGCGCATGCATGGCGGGCTCCGGGAGTGTGCGACGATGATGGCCGGCGGCGGTGGGGCCGCGCAATCACGCACCCGGAGGTAACCATGGCATTTCCCGGCGACGTCTACGCGGCGGACTGCTCGGCGCGCGATGCGCTCGCGCTGGTCGCCGGCAAGTGGTCGCTGCTGATCCTGCCGGCGCTGGCCGAACGGCCGCTGCGCAATGGCGAGCTGCTCAAGCGTATCGGCGGGATTTCCCAGAAGGTGTTGACGCAGACGCTGCGCGAGCTGGAGCGCAACGGGCTGATCGAACGCATCGCGGTGGCCGCGCGGCGCGCACACGTCGAGTACCGGTTGACGGCGGTGGCGGGGTCGCTCGTGGAGACGCTCGTGGCGCTCGACCGCTGGGCCGAGCGCCATTTTCCCGAGCTGGACGCGGCGCGCGAGCGCTACGACGCGTCGGTGCGGAACATGCGGTGAACGGCGCGGCCGCGTCCGGTCGGCCCCCGCTTGCGCGGCGCCGGCGGCAGCGCGTCAGCGGGCGAGTGCGAGGGCCGGTGCTTCGTTCGCCTGCGTGTTGCCGGACAGCGCGGATTCGATGATCCCGCCGCCGAGGCAGATCTCGCCGTCGTACAGCACGGCCGACTGGCCGGGCGTGACGGCCCACTGCGCGTCGTCGAACGCAAGCGAGAAGCGCGCCTCGCCAGCCGGGCCGGGCGTGGCGGCACCGAATGCGCACGCCGCGTCGGCCTGCCGGTAGCGCGTCTTCGCACCGCACGCGAAACCTTCGGCCGGCGGTTCGCCGGCGACCCAGCTCACGTTGCCCGCGACCAGCTCGCGCGCCAGCAGCCACGGATGATCGTGGCCCTGCACGACGTACAGCGTGTTCGACGCGATGTCCTTCGCGGCGACGAACCACGGATCGCCGTTGCCGGTCTTGCTGCCGCCGAGGCCGATGCCCTTGCGCTGGCCGAACGTATAGAACGCGAGGCCGATATGCTCGCCGACGACCTTGCCGTCCGGCGTCTTCATCGGGCCCGGTTTGGTCGGCAGATAGCGGTTCAGGAAATCGCGGAACGGCCGTTCGCCGATGAAGCAGATGCCGGTCGAATCCTTCTTCTTCGCGTTCGGCAGCCCGATCTGCGCGGCGATCTCGCGCACCTTCGTCTTCGAGATCTCGCCGAGCGGGAACATCGTCTTCGACAGCTGCGCCTGGTTCAGCCGGTGCAGGAAGTACGACTGGTCTTTCGTATGATCGAAGGCCTTCAGCAGTTCGAAACGCCCGTCACGCTCGCGCACGCGCGCATAGTGGCCGGTCGCGATCATTTCCGCGTCGAGCGACATCGCGTGATCGAGGAACGCCTTGAACTTGATCTCGGCGTTGCACAGCACGTCGGGATTCGGCGTGCGGCCGGCCGAGTATTCGCGCAGGAACTCGGCGAACACGCGGTCCTTGTATTCGGCCGCGAAGTTGACGGCTTCCACGTCGATGCCGATCAGGTCGGCCACCGACACGACGTCGATCCAGTCCTGGCGCGTCGAGCAGTATTCGCCGTCGTCGTCGTCTTCCCAGTTCTTCATGAACAGGCCGACCACGTCGTAACCCTGTTCCTTCAGCAGCCACGCGGTCACCGACGAATCGACGCCGCCCGACATGCCCACCACTACACGGCGCTTGCTCATTTGTTGACCACCTGACGTTCGAATGCTTCGGGGCGCGGCGCGACCGAATGCGTGTGCACGAAATCGAGCGGAATGCGCCGCCCGGCGAGGTAATCGTCGACGCAGCGCATCACCGCGGGCGAGCGATGGCGCTCGCCGCACGCGCGCAGTTCGTCGGCGGTCATCCACAGCGTGCGGACGATGCCGTCGTCGAGCGCGTGGCCCGCGATCGGCTCGCTGGCCGCGCCGCAGAACGTGAAGCGCAGGTAGGTTGCGCCGGCGGTGCCGGGACGGTCGTAGTGCGCGAGATAGACGCCGACGAGCGCGTCGGGCGTGAACGGGTGCGCGGTTTCCTCGAGCGTTTCTCGGATCACGGCGTCGGCCAGCGTTTCGCCGGCTTCGAGATGGCCTGCCGGCTGGTTGATGCGCAGGCCCGACGAGGTTTCTTCCTCGATCATGAGAAAGCGGCCGGCGTGCTCGACGAGCGCGGCGACCGTCACATGCGGGGTCCAGATTTCGGGTTTCATGGTTCGGCATTTTACCGGTTGCGCCCGAACGCTGCCGGTCGCTGCGCTAAACGAATCGGACCCTTTCAATTCGTCTGGGTTGCCGATACGCGGCGACACCGGACGGGCCGGCATCGGCTTCTCGCTGAACAATGCGACGCCGATCATCGCAGGCCCCGTCGTCGGTTCGTCGGGCGCGATCCTGTCGGACATCATGTGCCACGCGATGCACCGCTCGCTCTACAACGTGATCCTCGGCGGCTTCGGCGGCGATCATGGCGCGACGAGATGGGCGACGCACGCGGCGATCGTGTCGCGTACGCGCACGATCGCCGGGTCGCGCTGCGTGCTCGTGCGCCAGCCGATTTCGACCGGGTAGTGCGGCAAGTCGACCGGGCAGGCGAGCGCGCGCAGCGGGGTGGATTGCGCGATCGCGCGCGCCGCGTGCGCGGGAATCGTCGCGACGGCGTCGGAACCGGCGAGCAGGTACGGCAACGCGGCGAAATGCGTGGTCGACGCCGCGACGCGCCGCTTGTGGCCGAGCGTGGCCAGCGCCTCGTCGACGATCCCGATCACGCCGCCCGACGATACGAGCAGGTGGTCGCGCCGCAGGAAATCGGCGAGCGTCAGCGTGCGCGGTGGCCGCTCACGGGCGGCCGGATCGATCAGGCACGCATAGCCGCCCGTCGCGATCGCGCGCCGGCTGAGCCCGTTCGCCGAGAAGCCGCCCGACGTGATCGCAAGGTCGACGCCGTGTCGCAGCAGCGCGTCGCCGGCGATGCCGCTGTGCGTCTGCCGGAAGATCAGCCGGATGCCGGCGGCTTCCCGTGCGACGGCGTCGATCAGCGCGCGGCCGAGCGCGATCTCGAAGTCGTCCGACAGCCCGATCGAGATCGTGCGGCCGATGCGGTCGCCGCCGTCGGCCGCGATCGCGAGGCTTTCGCGGCAACGGTCGAGCGCGTCGGACAGGATTGGCTTCAGCTCGTCCGCGCGTGGCGTCGGTGCGAGCCCGCGGCCGGTGCGCACGAACAGCGGATCGGCATAGATCACGCGCAGCCGCGCGAGCGCCGCGCTCACCGCCGACTGCGTGAGGCCGAGCCGCAGCGCCGCGCGGCTCGCGCCGCCTTCCTCGTACAGCGCCTCGAACACTTTCAGCAGGTTCAGGTCGAGGCCGGCGATATCATCTGCATTCATGACACTTATCGTTCTATCGATTTGATCGATGACATCATATCGATAAAGATGGCGTTACCCCATTCACCGGAGACGCCTTCATGTCCACGTCAGTCATCGCCGCGCTGCAGATCGGCGCATCGCCCGCCGGCACGCGCGCCACGCTCGACACGATCCTCGGCTACGAAACCGCGATCCGCGACAGCGGCGCGTCGCTCGTCGTGCTGCCCGAGGCCGTGCTCGGCGGCTATCCGAAAGGCGAGATCTTCGGCACGCGGCTCGGCTACCGGCTGCCCGAAGGCCGCGACGCGTATGCGCGCTACGCCGCGCAGGCGATCGACGTGCCGGGGCCGGAAACCGACGAGCTGGCCGCGCTGTCGCAGCGCACGGGCGCGAGCCTCGTGGTCGGCGTGATCGAGCGCGGCGGCAGCACGCTGTACTGCACGGCGCTGTTCTTCGATCCGCGCGACGGGCTCGTCGCGAAGCACCGCAAGCTGATGCCGACCGGCACCGAGCGGCTGATCTGGGGGCAGGGCGACGGCTCGACGCTGCCCGTCGTCGACACGGCCGCGGGCCGCGCGGGCGCCGCGATCTGCTGGGAGAACCACATGCCGCTGCTGCGTTGCGCGATGTACGCGAAGGGCGTGCAGATCTGGTGCGCGCCGACCGTCGACGAGCGCGACGTCTGGCAGAGCTCGATGCGGCACATCGCGCACGAAGGGCGCTGTTTCGTCGTCAGCGCGTGCCAGGTGCAGCCTTCGCCGCGCGCGCTCGGCATCGACGTGCCGGGCTGGGATCCGGAGCGGCCGCTGATTCGCGGCGGCAGCGTGATCGTCGGGCCGCTCGGCGACCTGCTGACGGAGCCGCTGATCGGCGAAGCCGGGCTCGTGACCGCGCGCATCGATACCGACGAACTCGTGCGGGCGCGCTACGACTTCGACGTGGTCGGGCATTACGCGCGGCCCGACGTGTTCTCGCTGCACGTCGACGAGCGGCCGAAGCGGACGGTGGTGTTCGGCGGGTAGGGCGGGGCGGCCGGGCGCTGCACGGTGGCCCGGAAGATGAACGGCGGCGGCGCGCATCGCACCCGCCGTCGTGCCGCGTCAGCGCATCGGCGCTTCCGCGATCCGCATGTAGTCGGCGATCCGCCGCCCTTCCATGTCCGGAAACTGCTCGTGCACGGTGATGTCGCCCATCCGCGCGATGTCGAAGGTGCGGAAATCGTCGCGCAGCTCGCACCACGCGCCGATCGTCCAGCGCCCGCCCCAGTAGACGAGCCCGAGCGGCCACACGCGGCGTTGCGAATGCGCGCCGAGCCGGTCGCGGTAGTCGAAGCTGACGACGTGGCGCGTGTCGATGGCCTGGTGGATCGCGTCGACTTTCGCGCAAAACGTCTCGTCGATGTGGAACGACGGCGCGAACACCGGCAGGCGGTCGAGCGCCGTGCGCTTGTCGGCCGGCATCGCCGACGCAATCTTCGCGAGCGCCGAGCGCGCGCCGCTCGCGAAGCGCGCACCGCCCCAGGTTTCGAGCATGCGTGCGCCGGTGGCGAGCGCCGCCAGCTCCTCGGCCGTGAACGTGAGCGGCGGCAGGCTGGCGTTGCGGTTCAGCCGGTAGCCAATGCCGGCTTCGCCTTCGATCGGCACCCCTGACAGTTGCAGGTCGCGCACGTCGCGATAGACGGTGCGCGGCGACACCGACAGCCAGTCGGCCAGTTGCTGCGCGGTCGTGAGACGACGGCCGCGCAGCAGCTCGGCGATCTGGAACAGGCGGTCGGCACGGCGCGTCATGACGGCACCTCGAATCCAGCGGCAGTGGGGACTTCGCGATGATAGCGCCGCGCGGGCCCGACGGCCGCTGCGCTCAGTGGCATTTCGGCGCGTGCAGGCCGACGCGGTTGCCTTCGGTGTCGATCAGGTAGCCGACGTAGCCGTAGTTGTTCGGCAGCTCGACGACCGAGCCCTGCACGACGCCGCCCGCGCGCTTCGCGCGGTCGAGCGCCGCGACGACCGATTCGCCGGCGTTCAGGTAGACGAGCACGCCGTTCGCGCTCGGCTTCAGCTGCTGCGGATCGAACACGATGCTGCCGCCCGTGCTCGATGCGTCGCGGTCGAACGTGGCCATCGGCACGCCGCCGATGACTGCGCGCTGCAGCGTCGTCTGCAGCACGGTTTCGTAGAAGCGGATCGCCCGGTCGAAATCGAGGGACGGAATGTCGAACCACGCGATCGCGCGTTCCACGGTGGCGGTGGCAGTTGCGGACGTCATGACGAGCTCCTTGTTGCGTTGTTTGTTGTTCGGATTCGGTGCGGAAACCAGCCTTGCATTGCGCCGGGATTGCAGTGTGATCGCGGCCTGCTGACACCGTATTGTCAGTAGAGTTGTCACCCTTGACATGCAACTGATTGGTTGCATAATAAGGCCATTGACCCGGGAGTGGCATGGATCTCGTTTTCAAGGCGCTGGCCGACGCCACGCGCCGCCAGTTGCTCGATTTGCTGCACGCGAAAAGCGGGCAGACCCTGTCCGAGCTGTGCGACGGGCTCGCGATGAGCCGGCAGGCGGTGAGCAAGCATCTCGCGCTGCTCGAGGCCGCGAATCTCGTCGCGACGACGTGGCGCGGCCGGGAGAAGCTGCATTACCTGAATCCGGTGCCGATCCACGACATCGCGGAACGCTGGATCGGCAAGTTCGAGCGTCAGCGGCTGCAGGCGCTGGCGGACCTCAAGCGCGGGCTGGAAGCGGCCGGCGAATCTGGAGACAACGATGAGTAATCCCGCCTTTGTGTACGTGACGTTCATTGCATCGACGCCCGAGCGTGTGTTCGATGCGCTCACCAACGCCGAGCTGACGAAGGACTACTGGGTGCGGCACCGCAACGCGTCGCCCGACTGGCGGCCGGGCTCGCGCTGGGAACATCAGGACTACGACGATCCGTCGCGGGTCGACATCGTCGGCGAAGTGGTCGAAAACGATCCGCCGCATCGGCTGGTCGTCACGTGGCGCACGCCGTCAGTCGAGGGGGAGGTGTCGCGCGTGACCTATCTCGTCGAGCCGCACGAGGGCGTCGTAAAGCTGACGGTCACGCACGACGGGCTGGTGCCGGGTTCGGAGATGGATCGCGGGATTCGCGGCGGATGGCCGGTCGTGCTGTCGAGCCTCAAGACGCTGCTCGAGACGGGGCAGGCACTGCCGTTCACGATGGGGCGCTGGGCGTGCTCGAAGCACTGAAACGAAACGCCGCCGCTGCCGCGGGTGCGGTAACGGCGGCGTTCCGGTTGCCGTAGCGGGGCCGCACCGGCGGCCCCTTGGCGGTCATGATGCAGGTTACGCGTCGCCTTCCGGCGTGGCCGGGCGCGCCTTCACGCTGCCGGCGATCAGGTCGAAGCGGAACAGCCGGCATTCGAGCGCGCCGTTGAACAGCGGCGTCTTCGCCGATTCGCGCAGCCGCAGCTGGCCCGGCAGCGAACGGTCGGACGTCAGCAGGAACGCCTGCCAGCCCGTGAAGCGCTGCTTCAGCGCATCGCCGAGCGCGTTGAAGAACTCGCTGTCGGGGGCGTCGGTGTGGGTGCGGCGGAAGGCGTCGTCGTTGCCGCGGTTGCGGCCCGTCTCGCGCACCTCGCCGCGCGCGCTGCGGCCGCGCACCTCGATCCGCTCGCCGTACGGCGGGTTCGCGAGGATGATGCCCGGGCCGTCGCACGGCGGCGTCATTCCGCGCGCGTCGACCTGCTTGAGCCATACCGACGGCACGCCCGCACGCTCGAGGTTCGCGCGCGCCTTCTCGAGCATGTCGCCGGAGATGTCGCTGCCGTACACGCCGAGCGCTTCGCCGCGTTTGCCGCGCGCCGCGCGCTTCGCGTCCAGCGCCGGGACCTTCAGCCCCTGCCACGCGGTGATGTCGTACTGCTTGAGCTTCTCGAAGCCGAACCGGCGCTCGACGCCCGGCGCCACGCCGAGTGCGATCTGCGCGGCTTCCGCGAGGAACGTGCCGCTGCCGCACATCGGGTCGTACAGCGCCGTGCCGGGCGTCCAGCCCGTCAGGCGCAGGATGCCGGCCGCGAGGTTCTCGCGCAGCGGCGCCGCGCCCTTGTCGAGACGCCAGCCGCGCTTGAACAGCGGCTCGCCCGACGTGTCGAGATACAGCGTGCACTCGTTGACGGTCAGGAACGCGAATACGCGCACGTCCGGCGCACCGGTGTCGATGCTCGGGCGCGAGCCGGTTTTCTCGCGCATCCGGTCGCAGATCGCATCCTTCACGCGCAGCGTCGTGAATTCGAGGCTTTTCAGCGGCGACTTGATCGCGGTGATGTCGATGCGCAGTGTTTGCGTCGACGCGAACCAGCGTTCCCACGGCTGCTCGAGCGCGAGCGCGTAGACGTCCTGTTCGTTGCGGTACGGGCCGTGTGCGATCTTCAGCAGGATCCGGCTCGCGATCCGCGAATGGAGGTTCGCGGCCATGCCGGCGGCCCAGCCGCCGCTGAAGTGGACGCCGCCCGGCACCTGCGCGCCCGCGGTGAACGGCGCGCCGTTCAGGTGGCGGCCGGCGATTTCGGCCAGCTCGGCGGCAAGCGCCACTTCGAGGCCGCGCGGGCAGGGGGCGAAGAATTCGTACAGGGTGGGCGAGGACATAAGGCGGGTGAGGACGTGCAAAAGTCCACTATTGTACGCGGCGCGGGCGGCCGGGGCCGGCGTTGCGTCGCCTTTCGGTGCCGCGGCGCGGGCCGGGGGCGCCGCGCACGCGTGCCGGCAGGCCGCGCGGCGGCGCCCGGACGGGCACCGCCATGCCGCCGCGGGCTCAGTGCGAGCCCGGCTGGCCGGCGCGCGCGGCTGGGCTGCTGCCCGGCCAGAACAGCGCGAGCGGATTCGACAGCACCGTGCGGACGATCGCGGCGACGAGCGCGCGCACCTTGGTCCGGCGCAGGCTGCGCGAGCGCACGGCCATCGTGAACGCGAGCGCGAAGCTCACGAGCACGTTGAGGATTGCCATGCTGAGCACGCCGGCGCCGGCCCACCACAGCTCGGGCGTGCCGAGCGTGTCCTTGCCCAGCACGCCGAGCGCGATGCCGATCGAGCCGGCCGACAGCGTCACGTGCCGCACCTCGAACGGGAACATGAACACGGTGACGATCGCCGGAACGAGGCCGAGCATCAGGCCGAGCCCGACGTTCGCGACCACGCCGGCCACGTTCGACCGGCAGAAGTGCGCGAGCTTCGCGGCACCGGCCTGACCGAGCGTGAGGCGCAGCCGGCGGTTGTACGTGAGCGCGTCGCCGACCCGGTGCAGCACGAACCAGTTGTCGGCCCAGCCCGCGAGCAGGCTCGACGCCCACAGCAGCACGCCGGTCAGCGCCGCGTAGAGCGGTGTCGGGCCGAGCAGCGAGAACGAGTGCAGGGTCGCGTGCGCCTTCTCCGGCGAGATCAGGTTCGCGTGCATCACGTTGCTCGCGAACAGCTGCACCAGCAGGCACACGGGCAGCACGACGAGTACGTTGCCGGAAATCGCGGCGGCCTGCGTGCGGATCAGCGCGATCACCGACGCGACGAACGCCTTCACGCCTTCCTCGTGGCCGGTGTCGTCGAGCTCGCGCGCGAGGGTCGGCGCGGTCATCGCGGGCTGCTTGGTCGCGAGCGTGAAGTGCAGGAAGTGCATCAGCATGAAGCTGGCCGCGTAGTTGACGCCCGCGAGCAGCCCTTCGAGCATCGACTGCAGGTGCGCGCCCGTGATCGCGAACTTCACGCACACGGTCACGACCGTGACGAGCCCGCCGCCCGCGGCCATCCGCAGCATCTTCAGGTACTCGGCGCGGCCGCGCGAGATGTAGTGCTCGCCGGTGTCCGCGTTGGTCTCGACGAGCTTGCGCGCGAACAGCGAGAAGTTGCTGCGCACGAGGTGCGACACGCTCTGGCTGTTGTGGTTCGCGTCGACGAGCTCGGCCGTCAGGTGCGCCATGCCGTGCAGGTCGTCGCGCGCCATCCACGCGTTCAGCAGCATCTCGGCGCGCACGATGCGCATGCGCATCCGTTCGACCTGGAACACGATGTCGACCGACACGCCGTTGCGGTACAGGTGCGAGAACACGTCGTCGACGGCGATCCGGCATTCGTCGAGCAGCACGCGCAGGTAGTTCACCTCGTGCAGCAATTTGCTCGGGTCGCCGCCGTCCTCGACGGCCGCGTGCGCGGTCTCGACCGCGAGCATCGCGCGCGTGAGGCGGTAGAACGGCTGCGTTTCGAGCGGCTTGCGCGCATCGTCGTCGGAGAGCCGGCTGCGCACCGTCTGCGACAGGCCGGTCGAGCTGATCTGGCAGGTCAGGTTGTGCAGCGCGGCCAGCAGGTCGCGCGAGAACGAGCCCGGCTCATGGCGCTCTTCGTCGGTGACGTCGAACGAGATCAGCTCGGCGAGGCGCGTGAGGAGATCGTCGGGCAGCGCGTCGATCCATTGCGCGTCTTCCGGCGTCGGGAACATCAGCGTGAACAGCGCGGACAACTCGCGGCGGTTCGGCGCGGGCGGGATCAGCGACGCGTCGATCCGCTCGAACAGCGCGCCGAAGAAGCCCGAGTGCACGGGCATGCCGGCGTCGCACAGGAGCGAGATGCCGTCGCACTCGCGCAGGATGCCGCGCAGGATGCGCGCGGCGTGGGTTTTCCACGCGGGATTGCGATCGAGCACGTGGAACAGGTAGCGCAACCGCGCATGGGCCGGATACGCGCGCGCATCGGCGTCGCGATCGGCCGGCGCGTCGAGCGCGGCCTGCATCGTGCCGGTGCGGCGCAGCCAGTGCGCGAGCTCGATCAGCCATTCGCTGCGCTCGGCGTACGACGCATCGGCGTCGGCGTGCGCGAGCAGCGCATCGAGCTGGTGACCGGCATTGCGCGACGCGCGCCACTTCTTGATCAGGGTCGTCAGGGAACGAAACATAAACGGAATAACGAAAGCCCTCGGCGGGCGGGTTCGGGATGCCGGCCGGGGAAACGGCGCGGCGCCGGGGAGAACGGGTGAGACGGGGCCGGTTGCCGGACGATGCGCGGCGACCCGCGATGCGGCTGCCCCGCTGCGGTGCACGCCGATCGCGTGCAGGCGCCCGGAGGCACGGCGGTCGGGCCGAACGCGGCCCGGCGCCGCTGGCTGGCGCGCACGACGAACGGCGCGAGCCGGAAAGTGCGTAGGATCGTCAATCGGGCCGGAAAACGCAAGCCGACCGTATCGCATGGCGCCGGTTCCGGCCGACTTTGACAAACAATGCAAAGAGGCCGTTGGGCCGATGAGCGTGATGGGAGGCGGGCGGCGCCGCAACGCCGACGGCGGCCAGCGCGTCGTCGACGATCCCGGTCACGCCGCCCGAAACCGCGCTGGCGAGCACGCCGTCGAGCTCGCCAGCGCCCCGCCCGCTCAGGCGCCGGACTTGCCCGTCGCGCCGGCGTCGCCGCCGGAGGTCGGGTTGGCCGGGCACGGCACGACCGGCGCGGCGGCCGTCTTGTTGCCGGCAGCGGGCGCCGTGGCAGCCGCCGTGCCGCGGCGCGCGGCCATTGCGCGCACGCCGGCCGCGGCTTGCGTGGCAATCACGTCGAGCGCGCGCCGGTGGCCGGCGACGAGTGCGTCGTAACCGTCGGCGACCGGTTCCGCGACGCTCGTGCGGCAGGTCATCACGGCCTGTGTGGCGAGCGAGCGCACGCTCCATACGGCGTCGACCGCCGCGCGTTTGCCGGGCCACGACTCGAAGCGCTGCACGTTCACGCTGATCCGGTACACGGGCACGCCGGGCGGAGTCGCGGAATTCGCGACGTCGATCGTGCCGAGCTGCGCGGCGAGATCGTCCGACAGTGCGCGGCGGATCTCGTCGGCGGGCGGCGACGCCCAGCGTTCCTGCTCGAGCACGTCGACCTGCGCGGCGTTCTTCTGCACGACCAGCTGGTTCTTCGCGACCTGCTCGGGCACGCCGACGGCCGGCACCTCGATCAGGAACGCCGGGTTGGCCGGCGCGGTGCGCAGCGGCGCCGCGGCATCGGCGGGGCTGAGCGTGTAGAACCGCGCGGGCGGCGAGCTGCACGCGGCGAGCGCGAGGGCGGCGACAGCCGCCGCCGCGCCGCTCGCGAAACCGTTCACGCGTGTGGTCGTCATTGTTTATCTCCTGGCTTGCCCTTGAGCAGCGATTCGGGGTGGCGCTCCAGATAGTCGGCGAGCGCGTTCAGCGATTGCAGCGTGCGCGTGAGCTCCTTCAGCGCGCCGCGCACGTCGGACTGCAGCGGCGAATCCTGCTGCAGCGTCGCTTCGGCGGTCGAGAAGGTCTGCTTCGCGGCCGACAGCGTGTCGCGCGCTTCCGGCGCGACCTGCGTGTCGAGCTGCTTGAACAGCTTGTCGGCGTTCGCGAGCGCGCTGTTCAGGTTCGCGCCGATCTGGTCGAACGGCACCTTGTCGAGCTTCTTCGCGATGTCGGCGACCTGCAGCTGCAGCTCGTCGAGCGTGTTCGGCACGGTCGGCAGCTCGAGCGGCTGGCGCGTCGTGTCGATCTTCACGGCCGGCGCCTTCGGGAAGAAGTCGAGCGCGACGTACAGCTGGCTCGTCAGCAGGTTGCCGGTGCGCAGCTGGCCGCGCAGCCCGTGCTGGACGAGCCGCTCGACGATCTCGCGGCGGGCCGGTTCGCCCTTGCTCTCGATCGTTTCGCGGAAGCGGCGGCCGAGGCGTTCCGGATACACGTTGATCGTCACCGGCATCAGGAAGTTCTTCGTCTTCGGATCGAAGTCGATGCCGATGTTCGTCACTTCGCCGAGCACGATGCCGCGGAAGTCGACCGTCGCGCCGACCGCGAGCCCGCGCAGCGACTGGTTGAAGTTCATCACGACCTGCAGCGGCTGGCCGTCCGGGTCGCGCATCGCGTCGCCCTCGTCGGACGCGAGGCGGAACGTCGTGTTGTTCGGCGCGGTCGCGCCGGAGCCCTGGTTCGGCGGCGTCTGGAACGCGATGCCGCCGAGGATCACCGTCGCGAGCGACTGCGTGTTCAGCTTCAGGCCGCTCGAGTCGAGCCGCAGGTCCACGCCGCTTGCCTGCCACCAGCGCGAATTCACGCCGACGTACTGGTCGTACGGCGCATTGACGAACACGTTGAACGTGACGCCGGTGCCGTCCTTGTCGAGCGAGAAGCCGACCACCTGGCCGACCTGCACGCGGCGGTAGTAGACCGGCGAGCCGATGTCGACCGAGCCGAGCGAATCGCCGCGCAGCACGTACTGCGTGCCTTTCTGGTCGCCCGTGACGGCGGGCGGTGACTCGAGGCCGGTGAAGTCGGTCAGCGTATCCTCCGAGCGCCCGGCGTCCACGCCGATGTACGCACCCGACAGCAGCGTGCCGAGCCCCGACACGCCGGTCGCGCCGACGCGCGGCCGCACGATCCAGAAGCGCGAGCCCTTGACCGCGAAATCCTCCGCTTCCTTCTTGAGCTGCACCTGGACGAGCACGCGCGACAGGTCCTTCGACAGCTTGATCGTCTTGACCATGCCGATCTCGACGTCCTTGTACTTGACCTGGGTCTTGCCGGGCTCGAGCCCTTCGGCGCTGTGGAAGCTGATCGTGATTTCCGGGCCGCGTTCGCGCACGGACTTGATCACGAGGCCGATGCCGATCAGCGCGGCGATCAGCGGCACGAGCCAGACGAGCGACGGCAGCCAGCCGCTTTTCGTCGAGATCGTCGGATCGGGCGGCCGGGGCGCGTCGTGCTGCGGGCCTTGTGGACTATTCATGGTGATTCCCTGAGGTTTCGACTGGATCCCAGATCAGGCGGGGATCGAACTGCATCGATGCGAGCATCGTCAGGATCACGACGGAGCCGAACGCGAGCGCGCCGGGGCCGGCCGTGATGATGGCGAGCGAACGAAAATGGACGAGCGCGACGGTCAGCGTCACGACGAAGATGTCGAGCATCGACCAGCGGCCGATGCGTTCGACGATCCGGAACAGGCGCGTGCGCTGCAGCGGCCGCCAGGCGGCGCGGCGCTGCGCGCTGATCACGAGGATCAGCAGCACGCCGAGCTTGAGCATCGGCACGAGGATGCTCGCGACGAACACGACGACGGCAAGCGGCCAGTCGCCGGAAACCCAGAAATAGATCACGCCGCTCATGATCGTGTCTTCCTGCGAACCGACGATCGATGCGGTGCGCATGATCGGCAGCAGGTTCGCGGGAATGTAGAGGATCGCGGCGGCGAGCAGCAGCGCCCACGTGCGCATCACGCTGTTCGGCGTGCGGAAATGCAGCGCGCTGCCGCAGCGCGCGCAGTGTGCGTGCGGATGGTCGAGCGTCTGCACGAGGCCGCATGCGTGGCAGCTGGCATAGCCCTCGCGGGCGGCGGTCGGGATCGTCATCGGCGGGCGGCTTCCGGCAGCGGGGCGGCATCGTCGGGCTGCCCGGGCGAGCGGCCGGCGCGCAGGTCGTCGGCGATGTCCCACAGCGTGCGCGGATCGAACATCAGCACGACGGCGATCATCAGCGTGAGCGCGGCGAACGCGAACAGCGCGGCCTCGGGAACGACTCTTGCAAGACTCACCATCTTCACGATCGTGACGAGGATGCCGAGCATGAACACCTCGATCATGCCCCACGGCCGCACGAGCTCGATCGCGCGCAGCACCAGGTTGAAGCCGGGCGGTACGACGCCGCGCCGGATCGGCAGCAGCAGGTACAGCAGCGCGGCCATCTCGACGAGCGGGAACAGCACGGTCGAGCAGAACACCATCACGCCGACGATCGCCATGTCCTGGTGCCACAGCGAATCGATCGCGCCGATCAGCGTGGTCTGCACGCGGTTGCCGTTCACGTCCATTTCGAGGATCGGGAACGCCTGCGCGATCGAGAACGTGATCAGCGCCGCGAGCGCGAGCGCGCAGATCCGCTCGATCTGCGCGGTGCTGTTGCGATAGAGCAGCGCATCGCAGCGCGGGCAGCGCGCGATTTCACGTCCGCTCAGGCGCGGTTTGTGCAACAGTGCGTCGCACTCGTGGCAGGCAATCAGGTCGTTTCGTTGCATGGAAAAGGCAGTGGTGCGACGGCTGGGGAGACGCGTCGACGGGGCCGGAACCCGCGCCAATCTTACCAAAAGGCCTTTTTCGGCGTGTCGACGATCGCGGGTTCGGTGACCGATCGGTAACATGACAGGAAGCTGTCAGCCGGCTGGCGGGCCTGTCTTCAGAGTCCGCGCGCGTCAAAAGGTTGCGGTAGCATGGCGCCCTTGACAAGCGTCGGACGAATTTCCGACGCGGCCGTTCGCTGAACTGAGGAATCCAAGATGGCATCGAAATCGCTGCCGGCCACGCCGGTACGCTATACGCAGACGGCGATCGCGCTGCACTGGCTGATCGCGCTGCTGATCGTCTGCGCGTTCGCGCTGGGCTGGGTGATGACCGACATCCCCGGCTTCACGCCGACCAAGCTGAAGTACTTCTCGTGGCACAAGTGGATGGGCGTGACGATATTCGCGCTGGTCGTCGTCCGCGTGCTGTGGCGGGCGACCCACGTGCCGCCGGCGCTGCCGGGCGGCACGCCCGCGTGGCAGCGTGCGGCGTCGCACGGCGTGCACATCCTGCTGTACCTGCTGATGATCGTGATACCGGTGACGGGCTACCTGTACAGCTCGGCGGCGAACATCCCGGTCGTCTACCTCGGCATCGTGCCGCTGCCGCGGCTGATCGACCCCGATCCGGTGCTGAAGGAAACCTTCAAGACGCTTCACGTGTCATTGAATTACATTCTGCTTGCGCTCGTTTCGCTGCACGTGGTCGCGGCGCTCAAGCACCAGTTGTTGGACCGCGACGGCCTACTGTCGCGGATGCTCCCCTTTGCCAAATGAAGGATCCCATGAAAGTGTCTTTCTCCCGCTCCATGCTGACCGCGTTCGCCGCGGTGTCACTTGTCGCGTCGGGCGCGGCGCTCGCCGATGTCGATCTCGCGAAGAGCAAGGTGTCCGCCGTGTCGAAGCAGATGAACGTGCCGACCGAAGGCACGTTCAAGAAGTTTTCCGCGCAGGTGAAGTTCGACCCGGCGAAAGCCGCGCAGGGCAGCGCCCAGATGACGATCGACGTCGCCAGCTATGACCTCGGCGACAAGATGTACAACGACCAGGTCGCCGGCAAGGACTGGTTCGACGCGAAGGCGTATCCGCAGGCCACGTTCGTGTCGTCGGCGATCGCGCCGGCGGGCGGCAACAAGTACAACGTGACCGGCAAGCTGACGATCAAGGGCAAGTCCGAGAACGTCACGGTGCCCGTCACGGTCACGCAGAGCGGCGCGACGCAGACCTTCGACGGCGTGCTGCCGATCAAGCGCTCGGCGTTCAACGTCGGCACCGGCGAGTGGAAGGACACGTCGGTCGTCGCGGACGAAGTGCAGATCAAGTTCCATCTCGTCGCCACCAAGTAAGCGGCGGACTGTCGCCTCACCCGAATGCCGCGCGAGGGCGCGGCGCCGTTCCAAGGAGAAAAGGTTTGAAAAAGCAACTGATCATCGCCGCAGGCGCGCTGGCAGCGTCGCTGTCGTTCTCGGCATTCGCCGAAAGCGTCACGTACCAGTTCGACCCGAGCCACACGTACCCGAGCTTCGAGGCTGACCACATGGGCGGCCTGTCGGTCTGGCGCGGCAAGTTCGACAAGTCGAGCGGCACCGTGACGCTCGACCGCGCGGCGAAGACGGGGACGGTCGACGTGACGACCGACATCGCGTCGATCCACACCGGCAGCACGAAGCTCGACGAGCATCTGCAGACGGCCGAGTTCTTCGACGTCGCCAAGTTCCCGCAGGCGAACTACAAGGGCGCGATCAAGTTCGACGGCGACAAGCCGGTGTCGGTGGTCGGCAACCTGACGCTGCATGGCGTCACGAAGCCGGTGACGCTGAAGATCGATTCGTTCAAGTGCATGCCGCACCCGATGCTCAAGCGCGAAGTGTGCGGCGTGGACGCCGTCGGCGAATTCGACCGCAGCGATTTCGGCCTCGACTACGGCAAGCAGTACGGCTTCAAGATGAAGACGAAGCTGCTGATCACGGCCGAAGCGCTCAAGCAGCAGTAAGCCCGCCGATCGGGCCGGCCTTCGCGCCGGTCCGTCGCGAGCCCGCCGCCGCGTTCCCGTCAGGGGGCGCGGCGGTTTTTATTTGCGCGCCTATAATCGCCCGAGCGCCGTACCCGGCGCCGGGCAGGCCGACGGCGCGCGAGCGGCCGCCTCGAACAGAACGTACAACGACAAGGAGATCGCCGATGCATGCCGTCACGCCGTCCCGTTCCATTGCCTCGTCGCCGCGCGTGTGGCGCGCGGTGGTTGCCGCGTCGATCGGCAATGCGCTCGAGTGGTTCGACCTCGTCGTCTACGGCTTCTTCGCGGTGACGATCTCGAAGCTGTTCTTTCCGGCCGGCAACGACACCGTGTCGCTGCTGCTCACGCTCGGCACGTTCGGCGTGTCGTTCTTCATGCGCCCGCTCGGCGCGATCGTGCTCGGCGCGTATGCCGACCGCGCCGGCCGCAAGGCCGCCCTCACGCTGTCGATCCTGCTGATGATGGGCGGCACGCTGATCATCGCGGTGCTGCCGACCTACGAGACGATCGGCGTCGCGGCGCCGGTGATCCTCGTCGCCGCGCGGCTGATGCAGGGCTTCTCCGCCGGCGGCGAGTTCGGCAGCGCGACCGCGTTCCTCGCCGAGCACGTGCCGGGCCGGCGCGGCTTCTTCGCGAGCTGGCAGGTCGCGAGCCAGGGGCTCACGACGCTGCTCGCCGCCGGTTTCGGCACCGTGCTGAACGCGCAGCTAACGGCCGCGCAGATGGCGTCGTGGGGCTGGCGCGTGCCGTTCTTCTTCGGCCTGCTGCTCGGGCCGGTCGCGTACTACATCCGCACGAAGGTTGACGAGACCCCCGAATTCCTCGCGGCGGAAGGCACCGCGAACCCGCTGCGCGACACGTTCGCGTCGCACAAGGCGCGCCTCGTCGCCGCGATGGGTGTGGTCGTGCTCGGCACGGTCGCGACTTATCTCGTGCTGTTCATGCCGACCTACGGCGTGAAGCAGCTCGGCCTTGCGCCGTCGGCTGCATTCGCGGCGATCCTGGTGGTCGGCGTGATCCAGATGGCGTTCGCGCCGCTCGTCGGCCACTGGTCGGACACCTACGGCCGCGTGCGCGTGATGGTCGCGCCGGCCGTCGGCATCCTCGTGCTGATCTACCCGGCGTTCGCGTACCTGGTCGCCCATCCGGGCTTCGGCACGCTGATCGCGCTGCAGGTGCTGCTCGCGTTCCTGATGACGGGCTACTTCGCGGCGCTGCCGGGTTTGCTGTCCGAAGTGTTTCCGGTGCAGACGCGCACGACCGGGATGTCGCTCGCGTACAACGTCGCGGTGACGATCTTCGGCGGCTTCGGGCCGTTCATCATCGCGTGGCTGATCAAGGCGACCGGAATGAAGACCGCGCCGAGCTTCTACCTGATGTTCACGGCCGTGCTGAGCCTCGTGGCGCTGGTCGTGCTGCGCAAGCGGTTCGGGTTCCGGTAACGGGACGGGCGGCGCGCGTCAGTTGCCGGCGCGCTCGCACACGGGTTGGGCGGGCATCAACTGCGGCCTGGCTTCGACGGTTCGCACCGGGCGCCCGGCGAGCGCCGCCAGCGCCTGACCGAGCTGCCAGTCGGTGGCCGTGCCGAACTCGCGCTGCGGCAGCGCCGCGCTCTTCGCGGTATCGATCTTCGCGAGCGCTCGCTGCTCGCGCCGCTTCTGCCGTTCCTTGCGCACCTTCGCGAACGGATCGGGCGCCAGCCGGTCCGCATACGGCGCGCGGGCGAGATCGGCTTCCCGGTACCACAGCAGCACGCCGTCGACGTCCGAGTCGCGGCGCGGCGGCACGAGCCAGTCCGGCACGACGCCATAGCCGTCCATCGGGCAGCCGTTCGGCCGCAGGTTGCGCGCGTACGTGAAATTCAGGCGCGTGCCGTCGATCAGGTCGACGCCCGTCTGCGCAAGCCCCTTCCCGTAGGTCGGCATGCCGAGCAGCTTCGCGCGGCCGAGATCCTTCAGCGCCGCCGCGGTCGCTTCGGCGGCCGACGCGCTCTGTCCGTCGACGAGCACGACGAGCGGCACGGTGCGCCACCAGTCGTCCGCCTGCAACGGCGCGAGCGGATCCTGGCCGTGCATGACCGGTAATGCGTAATCGGGCCAGTTGGTCGTGTAGCGGCGGCGGTTGGCGTCGCCGCGCTCGACCGTCACCATCGCGGTGCGGTCGCGGCCCGCGAACAGCGCGGTGATGCCGATCGCCGCATTGAGCGCGCCGCCGCCGTTGATGCGCAGGTCGAGGATCACGCCTTTCACCGCCGGCCCCGTGCGGCGCGCGGCCTGCACCGCGTCGATGTAGTCGCCGATCGCCGGTTCGGGGAAGCTCGACAGCCGCGTGTACAGGATGTCGCCGTCGAGGCGCTTCGCGGTCGCCGGGTGGGGCTTGAGGATCGTCCGAACGGGCGCGAAGCTGAGCACCGCGTGCGACGGGCCACGCTGGACCGTGAGCTTCAGCGGCACGCCCGCATCGCCCTTGGCGAGTCTGGTCAGGTCGGCGGGGTCGATGCCGACGACGCTCGTATCGTTCATCGCGACGACGAGATCGTCGGGGCGCACGCCGGCCTTTTCCGCGGGCGCGTCGGGAATCACGTCGACGATGTGCAGCCCGTCGGGCCGCGTCTCGAACACGATACCGATGCCGGGCGTGCCGTCGCGCGCGCGCCGTTCGTCGTCGCGCCGCTCCTGCTCCTCCTTCGCGTCGAAGAAACGTGCGTACGGCAGCGTCTTGATTCCCGCGTGGGTCGTTGCGTCGAGCAGTGCGCCGATGTCGACGTCGGTCAGGTGCTGCCGCTTCAGGATTTCCACCGCTGCCTTGAGCTCGCAGATCTGCGGCTCCCAGTCGGGCGGGCAGGGCGAGGGCGGCTGGGCGGCGGCGGGCGAAGCGGCAGAAGCGGCAGAAGCGGCAGAAGGGGCAGAAGGGGCAGAAGCGAGCGGGGTGGACGCCGGCTGTTGCGCACCGACGGATGACGCGCACGGCAGGAGCGCGGCCGTGACGGCGGCGCAAACGGCAAGGCGAAGCACGACACGCGTGGGAGGCATCATCGGGACCGCACGTTTGAACGGAGGGCGAAGGCGCTGTCCCGCTGACGCACGGCCGGCGGGTGGGCGCGGCGGGACGGTCACGATTGTAGCCGACGTGCGTGACGGGGCAGGGCGAGCGGGCGGCGCGATGCGCGGCGGTGGCGCGGGCATGAAAAAGCCGGCCCAACCGGGCCGGCTTTTCGTCTGTGCCGAAGCAGCGTGGCGCTTAAACCTGCGCGCCTGCGTTCGGATCGTCCGGATCGTGCGCGGACTTCTTTTCCTTGATCAGGTCTTCGCGCTTGATGCCGAGCCACATCGCGAGCGAGCCCGCGACGAACACCGACGAGTAGATGCCGAACATGATGCCGACCGTCAGCGCGAGTGCGAAGTAGTGCAGCGTCGGGCCGCCGAAGAAGAACATCGACAGCACCATCATTTCGGTCGACGTGTGCGTGATGATCGTACGCGACATCGTGGTCGTGATCGCGTGGTTGATCACTTCCTGCACGCTCATCTTGCGTTCGCGGCGGAACGTTTCGCGGATCCGGTCGAAGATGACGACCGACTCGTTGACCGAGTAGCCGAGCACCGCGAGGATCGCCGCGAGCACCGCCAGCGAGAACTCCCACTGGAAGAACGCGAAGAAGCCGAGAATGATCACGATGTCGTGCAGGTTGGCGATGATGCCGGCCACCGCGTACTTCCACTCGAAGCGGAACGACAGGTAGATCACGATGCCGATCACGACGCACGCGAGCGCGAGCAGGCCGTCGGTCGCGAGTTCCCGGCCGACCTGCGGGCCGACGAACTCGACGCGCTGCAGCGTGACGTCCGGGTTCTGCGCCTTCAGCGCGCCCATCACCTGGTCGCTCTGCTGCGCGGACGTGAGGCCTTCCTTCAGCTGCAGGCGGATCAGCACGTTGCGCGACGTGCCGAAGTTCTGCACCTGCGCGTCGGCGTAGCCGAGCTTGCCGAGCGTCGCGCGCACCGGTTCGAGTTCAGCGGCCTGCTGGTACTGCACCTCGATCACCGTCCCGCCGGTGAATTCGACGGACAGGTGCAGCCCGCGGTGGAACAGGAAGAACACGGCGGCGAGGAACGTGACCAGCGAGATCACGTTGAACACCAGCGCGTGCCGCATGAACGGAATGTCTTTACGGATGCGGAAAAATTCCATGGTCTTCTCCGGGGCCTTATTGGGTCGAGCCCGGTTTCTTCGGCGACACGCCCTGCTGCGCGCGATTGCGCAGCTGCGGCTTGCCGGCGCGCGGCGCGTTGCCCTTCGCGGGGGCGGCGAGCTTCGCGGCGCGTGCGGTGTCGGTCGATTCGTCGGCGTCGGTGAACGACGCGGCGGCAGCGGCGCCTTCCGGCTTCCACACCTGGCCGATCGCGAGCGACTTCAGCTTCTTGCGGCCGCCGTACCAGAGGTTGACGATCCCGCGCGAGAAGAACACCGCGGAGAACATCGACGTCAGGATACCGAGGCAGTGCACGATCGCGAACGCGCGAACCGGGCCCGAGCCGAACGCGAGCAGCGCGAGGCCGGCGATCAGCGTCGTGACGTTCGAGTCGAGAATCGTCGCCCACGCATGCGCGTAGCCGGCCTGGATGGCGGTCTGCGGCGGCTGGCCGGCGCGCAGTTCTTCACGCACGCGCTCGTTGATCAGCACGTTCGCGTCGATCGCCATACCGAGCGCGAGCGCGATGGCGGCGATGCCGGGCAGCGTCAGCGTCGCCTGCATCAGCGACAGCACGGCGACGAGCAGCAGCAGGTTCACCGACAGGCCGATCACCGAGATCACGCCGAACAGCATGTAGTACGCGATCATGAACACGGCGATCGCGCAGAAGCCCCAGATCACCGAGTGGATGCCCATCTTGATGTTGTCGGCGCCGAGGCTCGGGCCGATCGTGCGTTCCTCGATGATGTCCATCGGCGCGGCGAGCGAACCGGCGCGCAGCAGCAGCGCGAGGTCGGCCGCGGCCTGCGGCGTCGGCTGGCCCGTGATCTGGAAGCGGTCGCCGAGTTCCGACTGGATCGTCGCGACCGTCAGCACTTCGCCCTTGCCCTTCTCGAACAGCACCATCGCCATCGGCTTGCCGATGTTCTCGCGCGAGACCGCGCGCACCGAGCGGCCACCCGCCGAATCGAGGCGGATGTTGACCGACGGACGCTGGTGATCGTCGAAGCCGGCCGATGCATCGATGATGCGGTCGCCCGTGAAGATCACGTCCTTCTTCAGCAGCACCGGCGCCTGGTTGCCCTGCGTGAACAGCTCTTCACCCGGCGGCACCGGGTCGTTCGGGTTCGGGTGCGTGTTGATCGGATCGGCGAGGCGCGCTTCGAGCGTCGCGGTGCGGCCGATGATGTCCTTCGCCTTCGCGGTGTCCTGCACGCCCGGCAGCTCGACGACGATGCGGTCGCTACCTTGCTGCTGCAGGATCGGCTCGGACACGCCGAGTTCGTTCACGCGGTTGTGGAGCGTCGTCAGGTTCTGCTTGAGCGCGGCGTCCTCGACGGACTTCTGCACGGCCGGCGTGAACGTGCCGACGACCTGCGTGCCGCCGCCGCCGGGCTGGGTCGCCCATTGCAGTTCGGCGATCGACAGCGCGAGCAGCTTGCGGGCGTCTTCCGCCGTCTGTGCATCGCTGAAGTTGACGACCACGGACTGGTCGACGCGGCTCACGCCGCCGTCGCGGATGTTCTTGTCGCGCAGCAGCGTGCGCGCGTCGGACGCGTCGGAATCGAGCTTCTTCGTCAGCGCGCCCGTCATGTCGACCTGGAGCAGGAAGTGGACGCCGCCACGCAGGTCGAGGCCGAGATACATCGGCAGCGCGTGCAGGGAGGTCAGCCAGCGCGGCGACGCGCTCTGCAGGTTCAGGGCGACGACGTACTGCGGATCGTTCGGGTCGGCGTTCAGCGATTTCTGCAGCAGGTCCTTGACGCGCAGCTGCGTATCGGTGTCCTTCAGGCGCACGCGGATGTTCGCGTTGGTCGCCGTGTTCTCGAAGGTGACGTCGTCCGGCGTGATCTGCGCGGAGGCGAGCGCCGATTCGACCTGGGTCAGCGTGGTCGAGTCGAGCTTGACCGTGGCCTTGCCGCTCGACACCTGCACCGCCGGCGATTCGCCGAAGAAGTTGGGCAATGTGTACAGAAGGCCGATGGCGAGCGCCACGACCATCACGACATATTTCCAGAGTGGATAACGATTCATGAGGGAGCCGAACGGGTGGTTGGCGTGAAAGCGTCGCGTCCGGCGCCGCGGCGGCCCGCTCTCTCAGGCGGGCACGGCGCGGGGAGCCGGACGCTCGGTGAAGGGCTTACAGCGACTTGATCGTGCCCTTCGGCAGAATGGTCGTGACCGCGGCCTTCTGCACGGTGATTTCGGTGCCTTCGGCGATTTCGACGCCGATGTAGCCTTCGGTGACCTTCGTCACCTTGCCCACGAGGCCGCCGCTCGTGACGACTTCGTCGCCCTTGGCCATGGCCGCGAGCATGTTGCGGTGCTCCTTCTGACGCTTCATCTGCGGACGGATCATGATGAAGTAGAGCACGGCAAACATCAGGATGAGCGGCAGGAAGCTCATCAGGCTCGATTCGGCGCCACCGGCACCTTGGGCGAACGCGTTGGAAATGAACGGCACGTTGGTCTCTCCGTAGGGGAAGATCGAAAAATAAGCCGGTTATTCTACCACCGGCCCCATGCGCAAACGGATCGGCAAATGCGCTTTCGGATCAAGCTGTTAAAGCGCGAACCGGTACCGTTGCGACTTGTATGGAAAGGCAATTGTAATGTTTGTCGGTTCCGAGCGGCAGTTGGGACGCGCTTGTTTAGGACGAGTCCCAACAGATTTTCGATCCGTTTAGTGCTTGTCTTATCAAGGGCGGCGCGACCGTCCGTCAGTCGACCCCTCTGGCGCGATCCTCCGCGAAGCGCTGGCGGAACGCGTCGAACGTGTGGGTCTCGATCGCTTCGCGGATCTCGCTCATGAGCTGCAGGTAGTAGTGCAGGTTGTGGATCGTGTTGAGCTGGGCACCGAGGATCTCGCCCACGCGGTGCAGGTGATGCAGGTAGCCGCGCGAGAAGTTCTGGCACGTGTAGCACGTGCAGCTTGCGTCGAGCGGCTTCAGCGAGTTCTTGTGCGTCGCGTTGCGGATCTTCACGTCGCCGAAGCGCGTGAACAGCCAGCCGTTGCGTGCGTTGCGGGTCGGCATTACGCAGTCGAACATGTCGACGCCGTTGGCGACGCCCTCGACCAGATCCTCCGGCGTGCCCACGCCCATCAGGTAGTGCGGCTTGTTGGCCGGCAGCTTCGGGCCGACGTGGCGCAGCACGCGCATCATGTCTTCCTTCGGCTCGCCCACCGACAGCCCGCCGATCGCGAGGCCGTGGAAGCCGAGTTCCGCGAGGCCCGCGAGCGATTCGTCGCGCAGGTCCTCGAACATCCCGCCCTGGACGATCCCGAACAGCGCGTTCGGGTTGCCGAGCCGGTTGAACTCGTCGAGCGAGCGCTTCGCCCAGCGCAGCGACATGCGCATCGAGTCGGCCGCTTCCTTGTGCGTGGTCGGCACGCCGTTGGTCGCATACGGCGTGCACTCGTCGAACTGCATCACGACGTCGGAGTTCAGCACCTTCTGGATCTGCATCGACACTTCCGGCGACAGGAACAGCTTGTCGCCGTTGATCGGCGACGCGAACGTGACGCCGTCCTCGGTGATCTTGCGCAGGTCGCCGAGCGAGAACACCTGGAAGCCGCCCGAGTCGGTCAGGATCGGCTTGTTCCAGCCCATGAAGGCGTGCAGGCCGCCGTGCGCGTCGATCGTGTCGAGGCCCGGGCGCAGCCACAGGTGGAACGTGTTGCCGAGGATGATCTGGGCCTTGATCTCGTGCAGCTCGCGCGGCTGGATCGCCTTCACGGTGCCGTACGTGCCGACCGGCATGAAGATCGGCGTCTCGACCACGCCGTGGTTGAGCTTCACGCGGCCGCGGCGCGCATGGCCGTCGGTCGTCAGCAGTTCGAATTCGAGCCCGTTCGCCGGGCGGTCCTGCACGGGGGCGTGCGTATCAGCGTGCGTATCGTGGGATGAACCTTCGGTCATCGCGTCATTCTCCTCGCTACCGGGCTGCTCTGCATGGGACCAGAGTAACCGCTAAAGCGCTAACTCTGGATCGCAAGTCCGGCGCATGTTGGAAACGCCGCCGGGAATCCGGCGGCGGGGAAAGCGGGTGCGTGCGAGCATCGCACGCACAACGTGAAAGCGGAACCTGGCCGTTCGGTACGGCGGCCGGCCTCCGTGCCGCGCTTACGCGCCCGCCGCCTCCGGCGTGTCGCGCCGCGTGAGCAGCATCGCATCGCCGTAGCTGAAGAAGCGGTAGCGCTCGTCGATCGCGTGCCGGTACGCGGCGCGGATCGTCTCCACGCCCGCGAACGCGGACACCAGCATCAGCAGCGTCGACTTCGGCAGGTGGAAGTTCGTGACGAGCCGGTCGACCACGCGGAAACGATAGCCGGGCGTGATGAAGATGTCGGTCTCGGCCTGCGTGGCCGCGAGCGGGCGGCCCGCTTCGTCGGCCGCGCGCGCCGCGGCTTCGAGCGCGCGCATCGACGTCGTGCCGACCGCGATCACGTTGCCGCCGCGCGCACGGGTCGCGGCGATCTTGTCGACGAGCGACTGCGGCAGGTCGTACCACTCGCTGTGCATCTTGTGCTCGGCGATGTTGTCGACGCGCACCGGCTGGAACGTGCCGGCGCCGACGTGCAGCGTCAGCGTCGCGCGCTCGACGCCCATCGCGTCGAGCCGGTCGAGCATCGGCTGGTCGAAGTGCAGCCCGGCCGTCGGCGCGGCGACCGCGCCCGGGTTGCTCGCGTAGACGGTCTGGTAGCGCGTCTCGTCGGTCGCATCCGGATCGTGCTCGATATAGGGCGGCAGCGGCAGGCGGCCGTACTGCTCGATCAGGTCGAGGCACGGCGCGGGGAAGTTCAGCGTGAAAAACGGATCGACGCGCTCGCCCACCGTCACGTCGAACGCATCGGCGAGCCGCAGCGTCGTGCCGGCGCCCGGCGACTTGCTCGCACGGATCTGCGCGAGCGCCGTGTGCGTGCCGGTCACGCGCTCGATCAGCACCTCGATCTTGCCGCCGCTGGCCTTCTGGCCGAAGAAACGCGCCTTCAGCACCTTGGTATCGTTGAAGACGAGCAGGTCGCCGGCCGCGATGCACGACGGCAGCGCGGTGAAATGGCGGTCGACCAGGCGGGCGGGCGCGACGGTGCCGTCGACCTCGAGCAGGCGGCTCGCGGTGCGATCGGGCAGCGCGGTTTGTGCAATCAGCTCGGGAGGCAGATTGAAATCGAAATCGGAAAGCGTGAACATGCGGGCTGGTTCGAAGCGGCCGGCGGGCGTCGCCGGCGGGGCGGAAACGCGTAAATCGGGCGCGCGAGCCGCTATGATGGCGGGATGCGCGGCCTGGCCGGCGTCGTTCGTTCGGACGACGTGAAAGCCGCTATTGTACTTGCCTTGCGAAGCACCCAGACGATCCGATGCCTGTGTCACCACGCCGTTCCCCCGCTGCCGTTGCCGATTCCGCCGATCCGTTCGACGCGGAAGATGTCGCGCCGCCCGCGCAACGCGCGGGCGAGCGTGATTCCGCGGAACGCGCCGCGCCGCGCCGCGCCGGCCCGAAGCGCGGCGCCGACGGCAGGCTCGCGCAGCCGGCCGCCGCCGCGCCCGATGCCGATGGCGCGGCTGACAGCGACCCGGAAGGCGCGGCCGGCGCGAAGCGCAAGAGGAAGCCCGCCGCCGATAAACCCGTGAAGACCGTCGACAAGCTCGCGAAGCTCGGTCTCACGCGCTCGATCGATCTCGTGCTGCATCTGCCGATGCGCTACGAGGACGAAACCACGCTCACGCCGATCGGCGAGCTGCTGCCGGGCGGCATCGCGCAGACCGAAGGCGTCGTGTTCGACAACGAGGTCGCGTACCGGCCGCGCCGCCAGCTGGTCGTGAAGATCCAGGACGACGACGGCGAGCATCTCGTGCTGCGCTTCCTGAATTTCTACGGCTCGCAGGTCAAGCAGATGGCCGTCGGCCAGCGGCTGCGCGTGCGCGGCGACGTGCGTGGCGGCTTCTTCGGGATGGAGATGGTGCATCCGGCGGTACGCGTGGTCGAACCGGATGCGCCGCTGCCGCAAGTGCTCACGCCCGTCTATCCGAGCACGGCCGGCGTGTCGCAGGCCTACCTGCGCAAGGCGATCGAGAACGCGGTCGAGCGCACGCCGCTGCCCGAGCTGCTGCCGCCCGAGATCCAGCGCGACTATCTGAAGCCGCTCGACGTGCCGACGCTCGAGCAGGCGGTGCGCATCCTGCACCACCCGCGCGTCGATTCCGACGAAGCCGCGCTGATGGACGGCTCGCATCCGGCGTGGACGCGCATCAAGTTCGAGGAGTTGCTCGCGCAGCAGTTGTCGCTCAAGCGCGCGCACGAGGAGCGCCGCACGCGTGCGGCGCCCGCGATGCCGCGCCGCGCCGCGAGCGATGCCGATGCGTTGACGACCCGGCTCTACGCCGCGCTGCCGTTCACGCTGACGGGCGCGCAGGCGCGCGTCGTGGATGAAATCGCGAACGATCTTACCCTTGCGCACCCGATGCAGCGCCTGCTGCAGGGCGACGTCGGCAGCGGCAAGACGGTCGTCGCGGCGCTGGCCGCCACGCAGGCGATCGACGCCGGCTACCAGGCCGCGCTGATGGCGCCCACCGAAATCCTCGCGGAACAGCACGCGCGCAAGCTGCGCGCGTGGCTCGAGCCGCTGGGCGTCACGGTCGCGTGGCTCGCGGGCAGCCTGAAGGCGAAGGAGAAGCGCGCGGCGATCGAGGCGGCCGCGCTCGGCACCGCGCAGCTCGTGATCGGCACGCACGCGATCATCCAGGACACGGTCGAATTCGCGCGGCTCGGCCTCGTGATCGTCGACGAACAGCACCGCTTCGGCGTCGAGCAACGGCTCGCGCTGCGTGCGAAGGCCGCGAACGCGGCCAACGGCGCGCGCGACTTCCAGCCGCACCAGCTGATGATGTCGGCCACGCCGATTCCGCGCACGCTTGCGATGACGTATTACGCCGATCTCGAAGTCTCGACGATCGACGAGCTGCCGCCGGGCCGCACGCCCGTGCTGACGCGCCTCGTCGGCGAGGCGCGGCGCGAGGAGGTGATCGCCCGCGTGCGCGAGGCCGCGCTGACCGGGCGCCAGGTGTACTGGGTGTGCCCGCTGATCGAGGAGAGCGAGACGCTGCAGTTGCAGACGGCCGTCGAGACATACGAGACGCTGGCCGCCGCGCTTCCGGAGCTGAAGGTCGGGCTCGTGCACGGCCGGCTGTCGCCGGCCGACAAGGCGGCCGTGATGGAAGCGTTCACGCGCAACGACGTGCAGCTGCTCGTCGCGACGACCGTGATCGAGGTCGGCGTCGACGTGCCGAACGCGTCGCTGATGGTGATCGAGCACGCCGAGCGCTTCGGCCTTGCGCAGCTGCACCAACTGCGCGGCCGGGTCGGGCGGGGCACCGCGGCGTCGGTGTGCGTGCTGCTGTACACGGGGCCGCTGTCGCTCACGGGCCGCGAGCGGCTGAAGACGATGCGCGAGACGACCGACGGCTTCGAGATTGCGCGGCGCGACCTCGAGATCCGCGGCCCCGGCGAATTCCTCGGTGCACGCCAGTCGGGCGCGGCGATGCTGCGCTTCGCGAACCTCGAGACCGACGGCTGGCTGATCGAGCCGGCCCGCGAAGCCGCGTCGCGGCTGATTGCCGCGTATCCGGAGGTCGTCACGCAGCATCTCGCGCGCTGGCTCGGTGCGCGGGAGCAGTATCTGAAGGCGTGATCCGCGGGTCCGGGCCGGATTTAAAACCGCCGTTTGAAGCATTCCGATGCAGAGAAACTTGGCGAACCGGTGTCACAGGGTGTATAAATTAAACCTATCGCTTGTATATCTCTGATTGACCCACAATGACGCTGACTGAATTGAAATACATCGTCGCGGTCGCGCGCGAACGGCATTTCGGCCGCGCGGCCGAAGCATGCTTCGTGAGCCAGCCGACGCTGTCGGTGGCGATCAAGAAGCTCGAAGACGAGCTCAACGTGCAGATTTTCGAACGCGGCGCGAGCGAAGTGAGCGTCACGCCGATCGGTGACCAGATCGTCACGCAGGCGCAGCGCGTGCTCGAGCAGACCTTCGCGATCAAGGAGATCGCGAAGCAGGGCAAGGATCCGTTGGTCGGCCCGTTCCGCCTCGGGGTGATCTACACGATCGGGCCCTATCTGCTGCCGACGCTCGTCAAGCAGATGATCCAGCGTGTCCCGCAGATGCCGCTGATGCTGCAGGAAAACTACACGCTGAAGCTGCTCGAACTGCTCAAGCAGGGCGAGATCGACGCCGCGATCATGGCGCTGCCGTTTCCGGAAACCGGCCTGATGGTGCGACCGCTATACGACGAACCGTTCGTCGTTGCGCTGCCCGCCGGCCATCCGTGGGAGAAGCGCGAGGAAATCGACGCCGAGGATCTCAAGCAGGAAACCATGCTGCTGCTCGGCAACGGCCACTGCTTCCGCGATCACGTGCTCGGCGTGTGCCCGGAGCTGATGCGCTTCTCGCAGACGGCCGACGGCATCCAGAAGACCTTCGAGGGCTCGTCGCTCGAGACGATCCGCCACATGGTCGCAAGCGGTGTCGGCATCACCGTGCTGCCGCGGATGTCGGTCGCCGAGGTCGGCCCGCGCGCGAACGGCCCCGATGCCGAACTGCTGTCGTACGTGCCGTTCAACGAGCCGGTGCCCGACCGCCGCGTGGTGCTCGTGTGGCGCAAGAGCTTCACGCGGATGCCCGCGATCGACGCGATCAGCGACGCGATTTCCGCGTGCGAGCTGCCGGGGGTCGCGAAGCTCGACATGCCGGCGACCATGAACTGAGCACGCTCCAGCATGCGCGTGTGGCGGCACGATGAACGGGGTCTTGCGACCCCGTTTATTTTTCTCTATCGAATAGATGAAATTTATCAAATTCAATCAATCGATAGATGTAGATAGAATCTTCTCCATGGATCGGCGTGATGTCGACGACCGATCGGCACGTTGAATGCAAGCGTCAAAGGAGGATGTCATGATGCGGTCGGTATTGCAGCACGCGCAGCGGAACATCCCGTCGCGCGACGCGGTCGTACATCGCGCCAGGGCGGCGGTTCGCAGCCTGCGTCCGATTGCGTTCGCGTACCTGGCGGATCGTGTGTATGGCGGATGAGTGCCGCCGCACGCCGGTCCTGTGTTCCCCCGACTAACTGCCGCCGAGCCATGAGGGAGCATTGCATGTCCGATACCCGAAAAGCCGACCGCCTCGCCGGCACGACGACTGCCGGCGGCCGCTTTCCCGAGCGCCCCGCCTGCGGCGCGTCGCAGCGGGAAAGCGGGTCGCAGGCCGCGCACGACGTCCCGTAGTACGACAGGAGGAACCGCCTGTTCCGTTTCATCCCCCCGCAATGCTCCACGAACCGCGCCTGGCACGTGGGGGCCTATGAGCAAGACAAGGAGAAAAAGCATGTCGAACGAAACGAAGTGCCCGTTCAACCACACCGCTGGTGGCGGCACGACGAACAAGGACTGGTGGCCGAATCAGCTGAACCTGAACGTCCTGCATCGGCATTCGGCGCTGTCCGATCCGATGGACCCGGATTTCGACTACGCCGCAGCGTTCAAGAAGCTTGACCTCGAGGCGGTGAAGAAGGACCTGCACGCACTGATGACGGCGTCGCAGGACTGGTGGCCGGCCGACTTCGGCCACTACGGCGGCCTGTTCGTCCGCATGGCCTGGCACAGCGCCGGCACGTACCGCACGGCCGACGGCCGCGGCGGCGCGGGCGGCGGGCAGCAGCGCTTCGCGCCGCTCAACAGCTGGCCGGACAACGTCAGCCTCGACAAGGCGCGCCGCCTGCTGTGGCCCA
This sequence comes from Burkholderia sp. AU31624, assembly GCF_020420065.1. Lineage (NCBI taxonomy): Bacteria > Pseudomonadati > Pseudomonadota > Betaproteobacteria > Burkholderiales > Burkholderiaceae > Burkholderia > Burkholderia sp. AU31624. The sequence goes on along the minus strand of NZ_JAIZRT010000010.1, from coordinate 139,155 downwards.
TCAAGCAGAAGTACGGCCGCAACATCTCGTGGGCCGACCTGCTGATCCTGACCGGCAACGTCGCGCTCGAATCGATGGGCTTCAAGACCTTCGGCTACGCCGGCGGCCGCGTCGATACGTGGGAACCGGACGACGTGTACTGGGGTTCGGAAAAGATCTGGCTGGAACTGAGCGGCGGCCCGAACAGCCGCTACTCGGGCAAGCGCGAACTCGAAAGCCCGCTCGCCGCGGTGCAGATGGGCCTGATCTACGTGAACCCGGAAGGCCCGGACGGCAACCCCGACCCGGTCGCCGCCGCGCATGACATCCGCGAGACGTTCGCGCGCATGGCGATGAACGACGAAGAGACGGTCGCGCTGATCGCGGGCGGCCATACGTTCGGCAAGACGCACGGCGCCGGTCCGGCCTCGAACGTCGGCCCCGAGCCGGAAGCCGCGGGCCTCGAGGAGCAGGGGCTCGGCTGGAAGAGCACGTTCGGCACGGGCAAGGGCAAGGATGCCATCACGAGCGGCCTCGAAGTCACGTGGACGTCGACGCCGACGCAGTGGAGCAACGACTTCTTCAAGCACCTGTTCAGCTACGAGTGGGAGCTCACGAAGAGCCCGGCCGGCGCGCACCAGTGGGTCGCGAAGGACGCAGGCGAGGTGATTCCGGATGCATTCGACGCGTCGAAGAAGCATCGCCCGACGATGCTGACGACCGACCTGTCGCTGCGTTTCGATCCGGCCTACGAGAAGATTTCGCGCCGTTTCTACGAGAACCCGGCCGAGTTCGCCGACGCGTTCGCACGCGCGTGGTTCAAGCTCACCCACCGTGACATGGGCCCGCGTTCCCGCTATCTCGGCCCGGACGTGCCGGCGGAACACCTGCTGTGGCAGGACCCGATCCCGGCCGTCGATCACCCGCTGATCGACGCCGCCGACGTCGCCGAGCTGAAGGCGAAGGTGCTGGCTACGGGCCTGTCGGTGTCGCAGCTCGTGTCGACCGCATGGGCGTCGGCTGCGACGTTCCGCGGGTCGGACAAGCGCGGCGGCGCGAACGGTGCGCGTATCCGTCTGGCGCCGCAGAAGGACTGGGAAGTGAACCGTCCGGCTGAGCTCGCGAAGGTGCTCGAGACGCTCGAGGGCGTGCAGAAGGCGTTCAACGATGCGCAGACGGGCGGCAAGAAGGTGTCGCTGGCCGACCTGATCGTGCTGGCCGGTGCGGCCGGTGTCGAGCAGGCCGCGAAGAATGCGGGTATCGCCGTGACGGTGCCGTTCGCACCGGGCCGTGCGGATGCGTCGCAGGAGGAGACCGATGTCGAAGCGATGGCCGTGCTCGAGCCGGTGGCGGACGGGTTCCGCAACTACCTGAAGAGCGCATACAAGACGCCTGCCGAGGCGCTGCTGGTCGACAAGGCGCAACTGCTGACGCTGACCGCGCCCGAGATGACGGTGCTCGTCGGTGGCCTGCGCGTGCTGGGTGCGAACGCCGGCGATGCGAAGCGGGGCGTGTTTACCGACCGTCCGGAGGCGCTGACGAACGACTTCTTCGTGAACCTGCTCGACATGGGTACGGAATGGAAGCCGGTGTCGGCCGCGAACGACGTGTTCGAAGGGCGCGATCGGGCGACGGGCCAGGTCAAGTGGACGGGCTCGCGCGTCGACCTGATCTTCGGCTCGCATGCGCAACTGCGTGCGCTGGCCGAGGTGTACGGCAGCGCGGATGCGAAGGAGAAGTTCGCGCACGACTTCGTCGCGGCCTGGAACAAGGTGATGAACCTGGACCGCTTCGACCTCGCGTAAGCGTCGCCGCGCGGTAGTGCGGTGAGGCATTAACGGGAAACGGCCGGTTCGTCCAACCGGCCGTTTCTTCCTGACCCTGAGTGTTGTTGAAGGAGTGACGATCATGACGCAAATGATGTTGAAAACGCGCGCTGTACTGGCGTCGCCGGCAGAGGTCGCGCGATACGTCGTCGGATCCGCCATCGTCATCGGCGGGGCGGCCGAACTGGTGTCGCAGGCGCTGTATGCGATCGCGGCCGCCTGAGCGAGGCGTTTCGCTCGCCACGCGCGGGCGGCAGGTGTGGTATCAATAGGCAGGTAGTCCGATTCACTTTCATTGCTCTGTTTCATTGAATAAGGAGTACGGAACATGGCCAGGAAAACTCAAGCTGCCCAGATCAACATCGGCATCAGCGACAAGGACCGCAAGAAGATCGCGGAAGGCCTGTCGCGCCTGCTTGCCGATACGTTCACGCTGTACCTGAAGACCCACAATTTCCACTGGAACGTCACGGGCCCGATGTTCAACACGCTGCACCTGATGTTCGAGGAGCAGTACAACGAACTGTGGCTCGCGGTCGATTCGGTTGCCGAACGCATTCGCACGCTCGGCGTCGTCGCGCCGGGCACCTTCGGCGATTTCGCGAAACTGTCGTCGGTGCCGGAAGCGAACGGTGTGCCCGCTGCCGACGACATGATCCGCCAGCTCGTCGAAGGGCACGAGGCCGTCGTGCGTACCGCACGTGCGATCTTTCCGCTTGCCGATGCGGCGAGCGACGAGCCGACCGCCGACCTGCTGACGCAGCGCCTGCAGATTCATGAAAAAACCGCGTGGATGCTGCGGTCGTTGCTCGCGTAGGCGTGCAACGCGCGGCAGGCTGGCCGAAGCCTGCGCATCGTGACTCCGGCCCTGATTGATCCGCCCTAGTCGGGCCGAACCCAGTCGGGCGCTTTGCGCGGATCCGTGCGTGCGCTGGCTCTGTCCCTTGATTGATGCGCGTTGCAGCTCGGCCACGTGCAGCGGGCGCGGGCAGCGCGCCGGCGTCCGGCCGCGATTGCCCGCGGGCCTTGCCGACATGACGCGAAGCACCGCTCGGCTCTAAAATGCCGGGGTTATCTTCCCGGTGCTTCGCCATGCTTGCCCGCTTTCCCCTGTATCTGCGGCTCGTCCGGATGGACAAGCCGATCGGCAGCCTGCTGCTGCTGTGGCCGACGCTCAACGCGCTGTGGATCGCGTCCGACGGCCATCCGCGCTGGCCGCTGCTCGTGATCTTCTCGCTCGGCACGCTGCTGATGCGTTCGGCCGGCTGCGCGATGAACGATTACGCCGACCGCGACTTCGACCGCCACGTGAAGCGCACGGCCGACCGGCCGCTGACGTCGGGCAAGATCCGCGCATGGGAAGCCATCGCGATCGCGGTCGGGCTCGCCTTCATTTCGTTCCTGCTGATCCTGCCGCTCAACACGCTGACGAAGCAGCTGTCCGTCGTCGCGCTATTCGTCGCGGGCTCGTATCCGTTCATGAAGCGCTTCTTCGCGATTCCGCAGGCCTATCTGGGCATCGCGTTCGGCTTCGGCATCCCGATGGCGTTCGCGGCCGTGCAGGACACGGTGCCGACGATCGCGTGGGTGATGCTGATCGCGAACATTTTCTGGTCGGTCGCGTACGACACCGAATACGCGATGGTCGATCGCGACGACGACATCAAGATCGGCATCCGCACGTCCGCGCTGACGTTCGGCCGCTTCGACGTCGCGGCCGTGATGCTGTGCTACGCGGTGACGCTCGGCATCTACGTGTGGATCGGCGTGACGCTCGGCTTCGGCCTCGCATACTGGGCCGGCTGGGCGGCGGCGGCCGGCTGCGCGCTATATCACTACACGCTGATCAAGGACCGCGAGCGGATGCCGTGCTTTGCGGCGTTCCGGCACAACAACTGGCTCGGCGGCGTGCTGTTCGCCGGGATCGCCGTGCACTACCTGCTGGCGGGGAGCTGAATGTCGCGATCTCACCGCAGGCGGTAGGCGATGCGGGGCGCGGTACCAACAAAAAAGCGGCCTGGGCCGCTTTTTTGTTGGTCGTGCACATCAGTATGACGGGGCGGGGCGTCCAACGCATACAGCGAGCGCCGGGGCGGCACCGCCGGCGCGCTTACGCGCGGCCGAGCTCGTCGCCCATTTCCTTCGCGCGCGCTTCGGCCGCGAGTGCACCGCGCACGATCGCATCCTTCACGCCTTGCGCGTCGAACGACGCGAGCGCGGCGGCCGTCGTGCCGCCCTTCGACGTCACGCGCTCGCGCAGCACGCTCGCCGGCTCGCCCGATTGCGCGGCCAGTTGCGCGGCACCCGTGAACGTCGCGACCGCGAGCGCACGGCCTTGTTCGTCGTTCATGCCGAGCTGGCGCGCGGCTTCCTGCAGCGCTTCGATGAAATAGAACACGTACGCGGGGCCGCTGCCCGAAATGGCCGTGACGGCGTCGAGCTTCGACTCGTCATCGAACCACACGATTTCACCGACTGCACCCAGCACGTTCGACGCGAGTTCGCGGCCCGCCGCGTCGACGCCCGGCAGCGCCGCGAGGCCCGTCACGCCCATGCCGACGAGCGCCGGCGTGTTCGGCATTGTGCGCACGACGCGCGCGTAGTCGCCGAGCCAGCGTGCGAGATCGCTGCCGCGGATCCCGGCCGCGATGCTGATCACGAGTTGCGTCTTCAGGTGCGGTGCGAGTGCCTGCGCGACGTCCTTCAGCACCTGCGGCTTCACCGCGAGCACGACCGCGTCGTAGTCGGCGAGCGTCGCGTCGATGGCCGCGCCGGTGCGCACGCCGAACTGCTGGGCCGCGCGCGCGCGCACCTCTTCGTTGACGTCGATGGCATACAGGCCGTCAGCGGCAACGCCGCGCTTGATCAGGCCACCGATCAGGGCCGCGGCCATGTTGCCGCCGCCGATGAATGCGATTTTCATGATGTCGGATTGAGCGAGTGAGTGAACGGAAAGGCGTAAAAGGGCGTGGCGTTCAGTGCGAGTAATCGCGCGCGCCGAAGATCGCGGTGCCGACGCGCACGATCGTCGCGCCTTCGAGCACGGCCGCGTCGAGATCGGCGGACATGCCCATCGACAACGTGTCGAGCGGCAGGCCGTCGGCACGCAACGTGTCGAACAGCGCACGCAGCGCACGATGCGGCGCGCGTTGCGCGTCGGTGTCGCCGGCCGGTTCGGGAATCGCCATCAGCCCGCGCAGCCGCAGCGACGGCAGCGCGGCGACCGCGCACGCAACCTCGGCCACGTCGGCCGGCGCAACGCCGCTCTTCGACGCCTCGCCGCTGATGTTCACCTGCACGCAGATGTTGAGCGGCGGCAGGTGCGCTGGGCGCTGTTCCGACAGGCGCTGCGCGATCTTCAGCCGGTCGACCGAATGGACCCAGTCGAAGCGTTCGGCAACCGGGCGCGTCTTGTTCGATTGCAGCGGCCCGATGAAATGCCATTCGAGGTCCGCACGCAGGTCGGCGAGCGTGTCGATCTTGTCGATCGATTCCTGCACGTAGTTTTCGCCGAAGGCACGCTGCCCGGCCGCATGCGCGGCGCGCACGTCGTCGGCGGGAAACGTTTTGGACACGGCGAGCAGCGACACGGTGGCGGGATCGCGGCCGGCCGCGCGAGCGGCGTCGGCGATGCGGCGATGAACGGAGGCGAGACGGGCGGCGAGATCGGACATGACGGGCACGAAAGCAGGCACGGAAGCGGGCGTGGTGCGGATGCGCCGCGGCACGCGACGCATCGATTCGCCCATTATACGGACGCCGTGCGCGACGCCCAGCGTCCACCCGTCATTCGTATGCGCACGCGCTAGCCGTACAGCAGGTGCTCGACGAGCTGGATCCAGTGGGTGACCGGAATCTGCGTGCCGCTTTGCAGGTGCGCGATGCAGCCGATGTTGCCGGAGACGATCATCTGCGGTTCGAGCGCCTGCAGCTTCAGCAGCTTCTGCTTGCGCAACCGGTATGACAGCGACGGCTGCGTCAGCGAATAGGTGCCGGCCGACCCGCAGCACAGATGGCTGTCGGCCGGCAGCCGCACGTCGATGCCGAGCGTCTCGAGCAGGCGTTCGACCTTGCCGCGCGACTGCTGGCCGTGCTGCAGCGTGCACGGCGGGTGGTACGCGACCGTATGGATCGCGCGGCGCCGCGCGAGCGTCGCGAGCTCGGCCTCGAACGCGAGCAGCACGTCGGAGATGTCGCGCGTGAGCGACACGATGCGCTGCGCCTTCTCCGCGTAGGCCGGGTCGTCGCGCAGCAGGTGCGCGTATTCGAGCACCGTCGCGCCGCAGCCCGATGCGTTCATCACGATCGCCTCGATACCCTGTTCGACATGGGGCCACCACGCGTCGATGTTGCGGCGCGCGTCGTCGAGCGCTTCGTCGTGATAGTTCAGGTGCAGGCGGATCGCGCCGCAGCAGCCCGCGTCGGGCGAGACGACCGTCTCGATGCCGAGCGCGTCCAGCACGCGCGCGGTCGCGATGTTGATGTTCGGCAGCATCGACGGCTGCACGCAGCCGCCGAGCATCAGCATCTTGCGCGTATGCGTGAGGTGCGGCCATTCGAGCAGCCGCGTGCGCGGCGGCACCTTGTCGCGCAGCCGCTTCGGCAGCAGCGGCCGCACGTGCTGACCGAGCCGCATCACCGGCGAGAACAGCGCCTCGTTCGGCACCAGGCTCGCGAGCAGGCGGCGCACGAGACGCTGCTGCGCCGGGCGCTGCACCTGCGCCTCGACGTGCTTGCGGCCGATCTCGACGAGACGGCCGTACTGGACGCCGGACGGGCAGGTCGTCTCGCAGCTGCGGCACGTGAGGCAGCGGTCGAGGTGCTGCTGCGTGCTGCGCGTGACGGGTGCGCCTTCGACCATCTGCTTGATCAGGTAGATCCGGCCGCGCGGGCCGTCGAGTTCGTCGCCGAGCAACTGGTAGGTCGGGCAGGTCGCGGTGCAGAACCCGCAATGCACGCACTTGCGCAATATCGCGTCGGCTTCGTCGCCGTCGGGCGTATTGCGGATGAAATCGGCGAGGTTCGTTTGCATCGAGCTTAGGGTCTGTTTACCTATGGAACGCACATGCGTTGCCCCGAGAACGGCCGCTCGCGAGGCGCGCGACGCCGCGAATACTGACGTATTCGTAAGGAGCGCAACGCGGCGAGCGGCCGTTCTCGGGGCAACCCCAAATTAAAAAAAACATGTCACGGGAATGCCCGAAATCGCCCGTATGGCGGCGTCGCTCGTCGCTTGTTTGGCTCGGCCAAACGGCGCTCCTCACTTCTTGCCCTACGGGCGATTTCGGGCATTCGCATGTGCGTTCCATAGGTAAACAGACCCTAAAGATCGGGGTAGAGCCGGCCGCGGTTGAAGATGCGCGCGGGATCGAACGCGGCCTTCAGCCCGCGGTGGATTTTCATCATCGGGGCGGGGAGCGGCGTGAACACGCCCGCGCTGCGGTCGTACGCGTCGCCCGCACGGAACAGCGTCGCGTGGCCGCCGGCCTGCTTCGCGCTCATTCGCACGGTCTGCGCGTCGGCGTCGGTGATCCACCAGCGCTGCGCGCCGCCCCATTCCATCAGCTGGGTGCCGGGCAGGTGCATCGGTTCGGTGATCGACGGCAGCGCGAGGCGCCACAGCGCATAGCCGGGCGGGATGCCGTTGAAGAACGGGTCGGTATGCTCGCGCAGGCCGGCCCAGAAGCGTTCGGCCTCGACCGCGTCGACGACTTCGCCGCCGAGCAGCGTCTTCGCGGATTTCACGGCCGCTTCGGCGCCCGACAGGCGCAGCACGAGCGTGCCGTTGCGCCAGCCGCTCGCGCTGACGGGCAGCGGATGGCCGCCCCATTCGTTGAGCTTGCGCACCGCGTCGGTCGCGGTCATCTCGAACTTCAGCGTGACTTCGGCGACGGGCATCGGCAGCACCTTGATCGACAGGTCGAGCATCAGCCCGAGCGTGCCGAGCGCGCCGGCCATCAGCCGCGACACGTCGTAGCCGGCGACGTTCTTCACGACCTGACCGCCGAAACGCAGCATTTCGCCGCGGCCGTTCATCAGCGTGACGCCGAGCACGAAATCGCGCGGCGCGCCGCAGGTGGCGCGCCGCGGGCCCGCCAGGCCGGCCGCGACGCAGCCGCCGACGGTGGCCGCGCGGCCGAAGTGCGGCGGCTCGAACGGCAGCATCTGGCCGCACTCGGCGAGGACGGTTTCAAGCTGCGCGAGCGGCGTGCCCGCGCGGACCGTGACGACGAGTTCGGCCGGGTCGTACGACACGACGCCCTGAAACGCGCGCGTGTCGAGTATTTCGCCCTCGAGCGCCTGGCCGTACCAGTCCTTGGTGCCGCCGCCGCGAATCCGCAGCGGCCGGCCGTCGGCACTGGCGGCGCGGATACGCTCGGCCCATCCGGCGACGATGTCGTCCTCTTCCATGTTCTGTTGCTGCCTCGACTTGTTGTTCGGTCGATTGTACCGGGGTGGCGCGAATCCACATCGCGACTATCCCTAAGCCCCGTATTGCAGGCCGCAAGCTTGCGCCGTCGCTCGAACGGGCCGCGCGGGCGCGGCGCGCCGCCGCGACCCGCCCGCCGGCACGGGCCGCGTACCGGGGGTGAGGCTCAGAAGCGCGGCAGGTCGGGGTGCGGCAGCAGCCCGCCGCGCACGTGCTGGCGGCCGTACTCGGCGCAGCGCGCGCGGGTCGGGATGCCCTTGTCCGGGTTCAGCAGCCCCGCCGGATCGAACGCGCGCTTGACCGCGAAGAACGCATCGCGCTCCTGCGGCGAGAACTGTACGCACATCGAATTGAGCTTCTCGATGCCGACGCCGTGCTCGCCCGTCACGCTCCCGCCGAATTCCACGCAGCATTCGAGGATTTCCGCGCCGAACTGCTCGGCACGGTGCAGTTCGTCCGGATCGTTCGCGTTGTACAGGATCAGCGGATGCATGTTGCCGTCGCCCGCATGGAACACGTTGATGCAGCGCAGGCCGTAGCGCGTTTCGAGCTGTTCGATGCGCGCGAGCAGCGGGCCGATCGCGCGGCGCGGCACGGTGCCGTCCATGCAGTAATAGTCGGGCGAAATACGGCCGGCGGCCGGGAACGCGTTCTTGCGGCCCGACCAGTAGCGCAGCCGCTCGCTCTCGTTGCGCGATACCTGGATGCGCGTCGCGCCATGCTCGCGCAGCACGGCCGTCATCCGCACGATCTCTTCCGCGACTTCCTCCGGCGTGCCGTCCGATTCGCACAGCAGGATCGCCTTCGCGTCGAGGTCGTAGCCGGCATGCGTGAAGGACTCGACGGCCTGCGTGGCCGGCTTGTCCATCATTTCGAGCCCGGCCGGGATGATCCCCGACGCGATGATCGCCGCGACGGCCTCGCCGCCCTTGACGACGTCGTCGAAGCTCGCCATCACAAGCTGGGCCGTTTGCGGCTTCGGGATCAGTTTCACCGTGACCTCGGTGACGATCGCGAACATCCCTTCGCTGCCGATCATCACGGCGAGCAGGTCGAGGCCCGGCATGTCGAGCGCGAGCGAGCCGAATTCGACGATCTCGCCGTCGATCGTCACCGCACGCACGCGCATCACGTTGTGCACCGTCAGCCCGTATTTCAGGCAGTGGACGCCGCCGGAATTCTCCGCGACGTTGCCGCCGATCGTGCATGCGATCTGCGACGACGGATCGGGCGCGTAATACAGGCCGTACGGCGCGGCGGCTTCCGAGATGGCAAGATTGCGCACGCCGGGCTGCACGGTTGCCGTGCGGGCGTAAGGATCGACTTCGACGATGCGCGTGAAACGCGCCAGCGACAGCACGACGCCGAGCGCCATCGGCAACGCGCCGCCCGACAGGCTCGTGCCCGCGCCGCGCGGCACGATCGGCACCTCCATGCGGCGGCAGATCTGCACGATCCGCTGTACCTGCGATTCCGTTTCGGGCAGCGCGACCGCGAGCGGCAGGCGGCGGTACGCGGACAGGCCGTCGCATTCGTACGGCGCCGTGTCTTCGTCGCGGTACAGCAGGCAGTGTGTCGGCAGCACGGCCATCAGCGCCTGCACGACTTCACGCTGGCGCTGCGCGCGTGCCGCGCTCGACAGTTCGACGGGAGCGTTCATGGGGTCTCCTGCAGCAGGCGGCGCGGTGTCGCGCCACCGTGTCAGCACGTGAAAATCTTGCCCGGATTCATCAGGTTGCGCGGATCGAGCGCGAGCTTGATCGCCCGCATCGTGTCGATCGCGTTGTCGCCGTGCTCCTTCGGCAGGAAGCGCATCTTGTGCAGCCCGACGCCATGCTCGCCCGTGCAGGTGCCGCCGAGGCGCAACGCGCGCTCGACGATCCGGTCGTTGATGTGCTCGGCTTCGGCGATTTCCTCGGGCTTGTCGGGGTCGATCAGGATCGCGACGTGGAAATTGCCGTCGCCGACGTGGCCGACGATCGGGCAGGGCAGCGACGACGCGCGCAGGTCGACCTCGGTTTCCTCGACGCACGCGGCGAGCTGCGAGATCGGCACGCACACGTCGGTCGTCACCGCGCGGCAGCCGGGCTTCAACTGCAGCATCGCGAAATACGCGTTGTGGCGGGCGGCCCAGAGCCGGCTGCGATCCTCGGGACGGGTCGCCCATTCGAAGCCCTGGCCGTTGTTCTGGCCGGCGAGCGCCTGCACGAGCTCGGCCTGCTCCTTCACGCCGGCCTCGGTGCCGTGGAATTCGAAGAACAGCGTCGGCGCTTCGGTGAGCGTCAGGTTCGAATGGCGGTTGATCGAGCGCACGGCGAGCGCATCGACGAATTCGACGCGCGCGATCGGCACGCCGATCTGGATCGTCTCGATCACGGTGCGCACCGCGTCGCCCATGGACGGGAACGTGCAGATCGCGGCCGATACGGCTTCGGGCAGCGGATGCAGGCGCAGCGTGATCTCGGTGATCACGCCGAGCGTGCCTTCGGAGCCGACGAACAGGCGCGTGAGGTCGTAGCCGGCCGACGACTTGCGGGCGCGCGAGCCGGTTTTCACCACGCGGCCGTCGGCGAGCACGGCGGTCAGGCCGAGCACGTTCTCGCGCATCGTGCCGTAGCGCACGGCGTTGGTGCCCGACGCGCGGGTTGCGGTCATCCCGCCGATGCTCGCGTCGGCGCCCGGGTCGATCGGGAAGAACAGGCCGGTGTCGCGCAGCGCTTCGTTGAGCGCCTTGCGCGTGATGCCCGGCTCGACCGTCACGGTCAGGTCTTCGGCGTTGATCGACAGCACGCGGTTCATTTCCGACAGGTCGAGCGAGACGCCGCCGCGCACCGCGAGCAAATGGCCTTCGAGCGACGAGCCGGCGCCGTACGGGATCAGCGGGACGCTGTACAGCGAACACAGCGACACGACTTCGCGCACGTCGTCCGCGCTGTGCGCGAACACGACGGCGTCGGGCAGTTGCGGGTCGAACGGCGATTCGTCGCGGCCGTGGTGGGCGCGGACGGCGTCAGCGGTCGACACGCGCTCGCCGAAGGCGGCGCGCAGCGCATCGAGCATGGCAGGGGGAAGGGGGCGGCGCGTGGCGGCCGGCTGGGCAGGGTGATTCACGTACGTCTCCTTGTCGATCCGGGTGAGCGCGTTGGCGCCAGCCCGGCTCCCGTGCTGCAGGGTTTCGGCCCATTCTACGCTGTAACGCCCGCTGCGCCCGCTCCCGCGGGCTGCGATAATCGCGTTCGAACGCAACCGGGCCGCGTCGCGGCCACGCACGAGAGGACATTCGCATGGGCAACCGCTTGAGCAAGATCGCCACGCGCACGGGCGACGATGGCACCACCGGGCTCGGCGACGGCCGGCGCATCGGCAAGGACGACACGCGGATCGCCGCGATCGGCGACGTCGACGAACTGAACTCGAACCTCGGCGTGCTGCTCGCCGAAACGCTGCCGGACGAGATCCGCACGGCGCTCGTGACGATCCAGCACGACCTGTTCGATCTCGGCGGCGAACTGTGCATACCCGGCCATACCGTGCTCGACGACACGCATCTCGCGCGTCTCGACCGCTGGCTCGCCGACTACAACGCGACGCTGCCGCCGCTGAAGGAATTCATCCTGCCGGCCGGCTCGCGCGCGGCGTCGCTCGCGCACGTGTGCCGAACCGTATGCCGCCGCGCGGAGCGCTCGATCGTCGCGCTCGGGCGCACCGAGACGCTCAACGACGCGCCGCGGCGCTACGTGAACCGGCTGTCGGACCTGCTGTTCGTGCTGGCGCGCGTGCTGAACCGCACCGACGGCGGATCGGACGTGCTGTGGGAGCGCGGTCGCGTCCGCTGACGGTTTGCCCCTTTGACGCACTGCGACAATTTGCCCGAGGGGCGTCCATTTTTAAAGATGTATTGTGTGTGCATGTTTAACGGAGAACGAACATGACCCACATCACCGCTGACCAGATGGCTCGCGTGAAGGCCACTGCCCCTGTCCTCGCCGTGCACGGCGCGACGATCACGAAGCACTTCTACCAGCGCATGTTCGCGCGCCATCCGGAACTGAAGAACCTGTTCAACCAGACGCACCAGAAGACGGGCAGCCAGCCGGAAACGCTCGCGAAGGCGGTCTACGCGTATGCGGCGAACATCGACAACCTCGGCGCGCTGGGCGGCGCCGTGACCAGGATCGCGCACAAGCACGCGAGCCTGAACATCCGCCCCGAGCATTACCCGATCGTCGGCGAGAACCTGCTCGCGTCGATCGTCGAAGTGCTGGGCGACGCGGTCGATGCCGAGACGCTCGAGGCATGGCGCGTCGCGTACGGCCAACTCGCGCAGATCCTGATCGGCGTCGAGGCCGACCTGTACGCGGGCGCCGCGTGGAGCGGGTTCCGCCCGTTCAAGGTCGAGCGCAAGGTGCGCGAAAGCGACGAGATCACGTCGTTCTACCTGACGCCGGCCGACGGCGGCGCGGCGCCGACGTTCGCGCCCGGCCAGTACCTCACCGTGAAGCGTTTCGTCGGCGACCTCGGCGTCGACCAGCCGCGCCAGTACAGCCTGTCCGACGCGCCGCACGGCAAGTGGCTGCGCATCTCGGTGAAGCGTGAAGCCGGCAAGCCGGAAGTCATTCCGGCCGGCAAGGTATCGACGCTGATGCACGACGGCGTGGAAGAGGGCGCGATCGTCGAAGTGACCGCGCCGATGGGCGAATTCTCGCTGAAGCGTGGCGTCGAGACGCCGGTGGTGCTGATTTCCGGCGGCGTCGGCATCACGCCGATGATGTCGATGGCGTCGACGCTGATCGGCGAGGGCAGCCGGCGCGAAGTGCGGTTCGTCCATGCCTGCCGCTCGGGCGCGGTGCACGCGTTCCGCGACTGGCTGAACGATACGGTGCGCGACCATGCGAACGTCAAGCGCACGGTGGTGTACGAGCTGGTTGGCCCGAACGATCGCGCCGGCATCGATCACGACCTGGAAGGGCGCCTCACGCCGGAACGCGTGCAGCAATACGCGCTGGTGCCGGACGCCGACTACTACATCTGCGGCCCGATCGGGTTCATGAAGGCGCAGCGTGACGCGCTCGTCGCGCTGGGCGTCGCGCCGGAACGCGTGAATACCGAGATCTTCGGCTCGGGCGCGCTCGAGTGATGCACGGGCGGATCGCCTCCCGCCAATGAGAGTGCCCGGCGGGAGCCGGGCTTTTAGTTACGCGCAGCGTCTTTACGGTGGGAGTCGCGGCCCCGAGCTAGCCTCAAAGTCGGCGGCGATAGATCCATCGCTGGCGTTGAATGCCTCGACTGTCACCGAGATGTTCAGTCCGGCAAGCAACTGACGGGCTGCGCCGATTCGCCTTGGCGCTGCATAGGGAACGATCCGGGCGACTGGTCGGCCATTGCGAGTGATCACGACATCTGATTCGCGCCCAAATTCAAGAGATTCGACAAGGCTTGAGAGTTGCGATTTTGCATCGTGCATGTTGACGGTCGGCATGCCCACTTCCTGATTAGCTAGATAACGCTGGCTAACGGGTCAACGCAAAATGAATACTCGTACGCTGGCCGCATGGCCAACCCGCCACAGGCGGGGTCATGCGGCCAGCCTGTTTGCGTCCGTCAGTTGCCGCTGCCGCGTGCGACGCGGCGCGCCTTCACCGATTCCGCGAGGCCTTCGAGCACCTTCACGCTGTCGTCCCATGCGATGCACGCGTCGGTGATGCTCTGGCCGTAGGTCAGCTCGCAGCCTTCCTTCAGGTCCTGGCGCCCCTCGACGAGATGCGATTCGATCATCACGCCGACGATGCGCTCGTCGCCGGCCGCGATCTGGCGGCCGATGTCGGCACAGACGGGGATCTGGTTCTCGTGCTTCTTCGAGCTGTTCGCGTGGCTCGCGTCGATCATCAGGCGCGCGGCGAGGCCGGCCTTGCCGATGTCCGCGCACGCGGCGTTCACGCTGTCCGCGTCGTAGTTCGGCGCCTTGCCGCCGCGCAGGATCACGTGGCAGTCCTCGTTGCCCGCCGTCGACACGATCGCCGAATGGCCGCCCTTCGTCACCGACAGGAAATGGTGCGGCTGCGAGGCCGCCTTGATCGCGTCGACCGCGATCTTCACGTTGCCGTCGGTGCCGTTCTTGAAGCCGACCGGGCACGACAGCCCCGACGCGAGCTCGCGGTGCACCTGCGATTCCGTCGTGCGCGCGCCGATCGCACCCCACGAGATCAGGTCGGCGATGTACTGCGGGCTGATCATGTCGAGGTATTCGGTCGCGGCCGGCAGCCCCATTTCGTTGATCTGCAGCAGCAGCTCGCGCGCGGTGCGCAGCCCTTCGTTGATCTTGAAGCTGTTGTCGAGGTGCGGATCGTTGATGAGGCCCTTCCAGCCGACCGTCGTGCGCGGCTTCTCGAAGTACACGCGCATCACGATTTCCAGTTCCCCCTTGAAGCGCTCGCGCTCCTTCACCAGCCGGCCCGCGTATTCGATCGCCGCCTTCGTATCATGGATCGAGCACGGCCCGATCACGACGATCAGCCGGTCGTCCATCCCGTGCAGGATGCGGTGCATCGACTGGCGCGAGTTGTAGATCAGCTCCGACGCGGCTTCGGAGCACGCGAATTCGCGGATCAGGTGGGCGGGCGGCGTCAGTTCCTTGAGTTCGCGAATGCGGACGTCGTCGGTGTTGTGCGGGGGCATGCTGTTTCTCCTTGGTTCCGGGCGCGGTTCGGTCAGTGCGAATGCGCGTGCGGCAGATTCATCAATTCAAGCGATTCAGTGGTTTCGGTCGGGGCCGCGGGACCGCTGCGGCGGCGACCGGGTGGCGAAGGGCGAAAAAAAAACCGCCGGGTTCGCCGGCGGTTTTTTCGGGAATTTCGGTTGCGCTTTACGCGCCATCAACCCTCTCGATCCGCCAGCGGTCTGAGATACCAAAAAAAGTAAAAGTAAAACTTGGCGGACATGACGGAGATTCGGTTCGTCAAAAAAGTTGATTCGGAATTTATACCCCGTCGCCGGGCGGCTGGCAACCGGGAGACGTCGAAAATGCGGACATTCCGCGCGTTTTCTTCAAAATGCGCGGAATGTCTGCGCCGCGATGCGGTTATGCCGTACCGCCGACCGTCATCCTGTCGATCCGCAGGGTCGGCTGGCCGACGCCGACCGGCACGCTCTGGCCTTCCTTGCCGCACACGCCGACGCCCGAGTCGAGCGACATGTCGTTGCCGATCATGCTCACGTCCTTCAGCGATTCGGGGCCGCTGCCGATCAGCGTCGCGCCCTTCACCGGGTAGGTGATCTTGCCGTTCTCGATCATGTACGCCTCGGACGCCGAGAACACGAACTTGCCGTTCGTGATGTCGACCTGGCCGCCGCCGAAGTTCACCGCGTACAGGCCGTTCTTCACCGACGCGATGATTTCCTGCGGATCCTTGTCGCCGTTCAGCATGTACGTGTTGGTCATGCGCGGCATCGGCAGCGCCGCGTACGACTCGCGGCGCGCGTTGCCGGTAACCGGCATCTTCATCAGGCGCGCGTTCAGCGTGTCCTGGATGTAGCCCTTCAGGATGCCGTCCTCGATCAGCGTCGTGCACTGCGTCGGGTTGCCTTCGTCGTCGATGTTCAGCGAGCCGCGGCGGTTCGGCAGCGTGCCGTCGTCGACGACGGTCACGCCCTTCGCGGCAACCCGCTCGCCGATCCGGCCCGCGAATGCCGACGAGCCCTTGCGGTTGAAGTCGCCCTCGAGGCCGTGGCCGATCGCCTCGTGCAGCAGCACGCCCGGCCAGCCCGGCCCGAGCACGACCGTCATCGCGCCGGCCGGCGCGGGGCGGGCGTCGAGGTTCACGAGCGCCGCATGCACGGCGTCGTCGACGTAGCGCGACAGCACGTCGTCGGTGAAGTAGCCGTAGTCGAAGCGGCCGCCGCCGCCGCCGGAGCCGATCTCGCGGCGGCCGTTCTGCTCGGCGATCACCGTGACCGACACGCGCACGAGCGGGCGGATGTCGGCCGCGAGCGCGCCGTCGCTGCGGGCGACCAGCACGACGTCGTATTCGCCGGCCAGGCCTGCCATCACCTGCGTGATGCGCGGGTCGCGGCCGCGTGCCATCTGCTCGATGCGCTCGAGCAGCTTGACCTTGGCCGTCGCGTCGAGCGATGCGAGCGGATCGGACGGCAGGTACAGGTCGCGGCCCGAGATGCCCTTCAGCGACGATGCCGCCTTGATCTTCTGGCGGCCGCCGCCGGCCGCCGCGATTGCCTTGGTGGCGGCAGCGGCTTGCGCGATCGCTTCCGGCGACAGGTCGTCGGAATACGCGAACGCGGTGCGGTCGCCCGCGACCGCGCGCACGCCGACGCCCTGGTCGATGCTGAAGCTGCCCGATTTGACGATGCCTTCCTCGAGGCTCCACGCTTCGCTGCGGGTCGCCTGGAAGTACAGGTCCGCGTAGTCGACGCGATGCGTGAAGATGTCGGCGATCGTGCGCGTGAGCAGGCTTTCGTCGAGGCCGTACGGCGTGAGCAGGATGTCCTTCGCCAGCGCGAGGTTGCGGATGCCGGGTTCGATGATGTTCATGCGGATATCGGGGTTTCTCAAAAAGTTGTCGGGTGCTTCTGGGCAGATGGGTTGGCCGCGCGGCGTTTCAAGCGGCGCGGCGGATTCAGGTCAGCACGCGGTGCCGCCACGCGGGCAGGCTCTGGCGCACGTCGGCGATGCGCCGCGGATCGATCGCGCCGAGCACGACGCTGGCGCCCACGTCGCGGACCGCGACGATCTCGCCCCACGGGTCGATCAGCATGCTGTGGCCCCAGGTGCGCCGGCCGTTCTCGTGCTTGCCGCCTTGCGCGGCCGCGAGCACGTAGCACTGGTTCTCGACGGCCCGCGCGCGCAGCAGCGTTTCCCAGTGCGCGCGGCCCGTCGTATACGTAAACGCCGACGGGACGACGATCAGCGTGCAGTCGCCCATCCTGCGATACAGCTCCGGAAAGCGGAGATCGTAACAGACCGACAGGCCGACCCGCCCGAACGGCGCGTCGAACGCGACGACCGTATCGCCCGCGCGAATCGTGCGCGCCTCGTCGAACGACTCGTCGCCTTTCTCGAAGTTGAACAGGTGGATCTTGTCGTAGCGCGCGGCTTCGTTGCCCGACGGATCGAACACGAGCGTCGTGTTGAGCACGCGATCGGGTTCCGGCGCCTTCAGCGGCAGCGTGCCGCCGATCACCCAGACGCCGTGGCGACGCGCGGCGTCTGCGAGGAAGCGCTGGATCGGGCCGTCCTGGTACGGTTCGGCGAGCGCGAGCTTGTCGGTGTCGCGGTGGCCCATGAAGCAGAAATACTCGGGCAGCAGCACGAGCTGCGCGCCTTCGCCGGCGGCTTCCGCGATCAGGCGGCGGGCTTCGGCGAGATTGCGCGCGACGTCCGGCGTGCTCACCATCTGCAGCGCGGCGACCTGGAAGGGCGTGGCGGAACGGGTGTGGTCGGTCATCGCAGGATCGGTTGCGTCATAAATGGGGTGCGGCCCGGCACCGTGCGCGAATCGACGCGCGGCTCAATGATTCGCCGCATCGGCCGGACCGTGATTCATCTTACCCTGATCGCCCCGCACCCGCTCGATGTGCGGGTGCGCCCACGAGCCGGTGATCGCGTAGTCGAGCGCGAACGCGCGCGACAGCGTTTCTGACAGCGCGTAGTTGGCGGCCAGCACGCCGACGCCGAGCAGCGGGTTGATGATGGCCGCCCCGATCGCGGCGGCGCCCGCGCTGATCTTCGGTGCGACGTGCGCGTGCAGGTCCTGCGTCTCGGCGCCGAGATCGACCGCGCCGCGCACGGCGACGTTCGCGGGCCCCGTCATCATCGAGAAGTCGTCGGTGCGGGCGATCCCGTTCGAGATCTGGCCGGTGCCGGTGATCTTGTCGAACGGCAGTCCCTTGCCGATCACGTCGCGGAAATTCAGCGTCAGGAAGCGCGCGAGGCTCTGCAGGCTCAGCACGCCGAGCAGCTTCGCCGCGCCCGGGTCGACCTTCAGGATCTGGCCGTGTTCGAGATCGATCGCGATCTGGCCGCCGAGCGACGGGAAGTCGAGCCCGGTCGGGCCGCCGCGCCAGCCGACCTTGCCGGTCACCGAGCCGTGGCCGGCCGCCAGCGTGCGCGGCAGGCCGACGCGGTCGAGCAGCGCACCCGCGTTGCCGATGTCGAGCTTGAAGTCGAACACGGTGCGGCGCGGTGCGTCGCTCTCGTCGGCGCCGCGGGCGAGCGCGCGGCGCGACGTGCGCCAGTTGCCGGTCGCCGTCAGCTTCGCGTCCGGGTTCGACAGCTCCAGCTTGTCGAGCTGCCAGACCGGCGTGCCGGCTTCGTCGATGTTGCGTGCGTTGACGACGAGGCGGCCGATGTCGTGGTTGCGCGCGACGACCTGGTCGACGATCAGGTCGATGGACGGCATCGGGCGGTCGGTCGGCGTCGGCAGGTTCATCGCGCGGCCGACGAGATCGTGCTGTGCGCTGTCCGGGATCACGAGCTTCGCGAGCCGCGCGTTCAACACGCCCGCGCCGTTGTGGCCGCCGCCCGGCGCCCACGACAGGTAGCCCGACACCTGGTTCGACGCGATGTTCGCCTGCCACAGCTCGTCGACGTGAGACGCGCCGATGATCACGTTTTCCCAGTTGCGCTTGAGCAGCTTCAGCGTGCCGAAGTGGAGCGCGAAACGCTTCGGCGCGAAGCTTGCGAAATCGACGCGCGGCGCGGCCTGCGGCTCCGGCGCGCGCGGCGTGTCGGACTTCAGCGTATGGGCCAGCGCGAGCCACGCATCGGCGTCCAGTTCGTTGACGTCGACGGCCGCGCTCACGCCGTCCTGCGGCATGTCGGGCATCCGGTGGATGCCCATCGCGCCGCGCACCGCGCGCAGCGGCTGGCCGCGCGTCGCGTCGAGCAGGTAGGTCGCGGACACGGGGCCGAGCGTCAGGTCGGCGTGCTCGAGGCGCTTGCCGTCCGCCTGCGGCGCCGGCTGCAGCGTGAAGCTGAACGGCATCGGCGTGCCGGCCGCCTTGGCGAACGGCGCGGGGAAATTCAGCGCGACGCCGGTCAGGTCGGAATGCGCGCTGATGTCGGGCAGGCGGCCCGGCGCGCCGCGCACGGCGACCTTGTACGGTGCGTCGCCGACCACGTGCTCGAGCAGCGCGGCGGCCGGGCCGTGCAGGTTCAGGCCGCGCGCGGCGTCGAGTGCGAGCCGGCCGTCGACGTCCACCGTGTAGGGCCCGTGCGACTGGAAGTTGCCGTTCGCGCGCACCGGGCCGCCGAGGAAGCGCCCCGACAGGTCGTGCAGCGACGCGCCGGCCTCGGTGAACCGGACACTGCCGCGCAGTGCGGACAGCGGCGGCACGCCGCTGGTCGTCAGCGTGTTGCCGCCGAATGCGAGCGCGCCTTCGACGTGCGTGTGCGGATGCGCGACGTGCTGCGGAATCGTGATCTTGAGCCCGAGCGACGCGGGCCCCTGCGCATCGATCCGCTGGCCGATGTGCCCGCTCATCGTGCCGAGCGAGCTGTTGTCCGCGTAGTCGATCAGGTCGGCGAGCGGGCCCTGCGCGTGGCCGTCGATGATGAGCGGTGAGTGGGTCGGATTGCCGAGATCGTCGATGCGGCCGGCGACCTTCGTCAGCGCGACGCGCTTGTAGTGTGCGCGGTGGATGTCGAAGCGCAGCTTGTTCTGCGCGAGTTCGAATACGCCGTCGATCCCGTCGAGCGCCGGCCAGACGCTCGGCGTGCCGTTCGCGAGCTTGCGTGGCGGGTACGGCGTCGGCTCGAAGCGGCCGCCGGTGAACGGCGCGACGATGTGGAACACGCCGGCGTCCGGCTCATGTTCGAACGGAAATTTTTCGAGCGGGCCACGGGCGACGATCGACGCGCCCTTGGTCACCTGGCCGTCCTGCAGCGCGTGGCCGAGATAGTCGCGCAGGTGTTCGGACATTCCGGTCGGCAGGTAGCGCGGGATGCGCGCCACCGACGCGCGGGCGAAATCGGCGCGCAGGTCGAGCGAGCCGCGGCCGTGGCCGGGGTTCGTGTACGAGCCCGACACCGCGATTTCGGCATCGGGATTCGACACGAGCAGGTCGGGCAGCGATACGTCGACGCGCGCGTGCTTGTCGCCGGGCTCGGGCGTGATCGTCCATTTCACATTGCCGCGCAGCCGGTCGAACGTCAGGCGCGGCTCGTCGAATTCGCCGGGCACCGTGACGGCCGCATTGACCGTGTCGAAATGCGCGGAGCCGCCCGTCTCGTTCGCGTCGACGCGGCCCCACAGGTTCTCGACACCCGGCCAGCCGGCGCGCGGGTGACCGCGCGGCGAGAGCCCGGGCGGCGGTTCCTGCGCGGCGAAGCTGATGCCCTGGAGATCGCCGAGGAAGCGATAGCGCACGATCGGCGCGGCGCCCATGCGCCGCTCCTCGTCGGCGAGGTCCGCGTGCGCGGGTTTCGCGCGCTCGACCTCGATGTGATAGTTCGACACCATTCCGCGCGGGTCGATCTTGATCAGCTCGTTGCGCAGGCGGGCCGGCAGCGGCAGCCCGCGGATGAACTCGCTGAGGATGCCGAGATCGACGCGGTCGCCGACGACGCTCAACAACTGCCCCTGGTTCGCGGTCGGCACGCGGTAGCGGGCCGTCAGCGTCGACAGCGCGAGCGAGCGGGCGAGCGGCGTGCCGTCCGGCAGCGGCGGCTGGCCGAGCTCCGCGTTGAAGCGCGTCAGGTGCAGCGTGTAATCGTGGCCGGCGTCGAGCTGCATGTCCCAGCCGAAGCCGACCGTCGGCACGTCGAGCCGCGGTTGCGTCGGGCGCACGCGCAGCGCGACGTCCGCGCCTTGCAGATCGCCGCCCGCCGAATGCAGGTGGCCGTCACCGAAGGTGGCCCAGATCGCGTTGTCGATCCGGCCCGCGTGGATCGTGAGCGGCATGTCGAGGTAGCGCGCCAGCGTCTGCAGGTCGACCGGGCCCGTCGACAGGTACGCGTCGCCCGTCCAGTTCGACGGCTTGCCGACCGGCGCGAGCGGCTTGTGCTTGAAGCGTGCGCGGAAGTCGAGCGGGCCGAGCAGCAGCGTGCCGTTCGCGGGCGCCTGCAGCGCGGCCTTGTGCACGCGGCCGGCATTGAGCACCGCGAGCCGGATGCCCGACAGCACGAGCTCCGGCGCGTCATGCTGCGCGTCGCGCCAGCGCAGCGTGCCGCCGCGCAGCACGATCGCCTCCTGTTTCAGCAGCCACGTGCCGAACGTGTCGTTGCCGCCGTGGGTGGTCGCCACGCCGACGCCCGCGATGCTCAGCGAGCCGTCGGCCGCCCGCGCGACGACCAGGTCGGGCTGGTCGACGATCAGGCTCGACAGCGCGGGCGACAGCCGCAGCAGCGACATCCACGACAGCGCGGCCGTCGCATGCGGCACCGACAGTGCGACCTTGCCGTCATGGCCGCGGATCGTCAGGTTCGTGAGTTCGACGCCCGGCTGCATGCCGGACCAGTTCGGGGAAAGCTTGCCGATTGAAAGCTGCGCGTGGAGCTTGTCGGACACCGCGCGCTCGATACGCGGGCGGAATTCGTCGATGCGGGGCAGCACGACGTAGCGCAGCCCGAGGAAGGCGCCGGACGCGACGAAGTAGGTGCCGATCCCGACTGCCAGCGTCACCCTGAACACGCGACGCAAGACCGGATGATCGTGCTTCGGAGGTCCCGCTTCGGGCGCAGCTACGGCGGATTCCTGACGGTCGGACATGCGGCGGACGGGCGGCGATATGGTAGTTTTGCAGACTGACGTTGAAATGTATCACACGGGTTCGTGCCGGCGGCCGTTGCGGCAGCGCGGCACGGGCTTTCCGGCGCGCGGTTTCGCGACGGGCGCACCCGCCCCGCGACGCCGCGCCGAGTCCATGGAGCCGGTCGGGAGCGGGGCGCGCATGCGTTCCCGTGCCGGCCGGCCGTTCCGCCAGGCCCGCTTCTCGATGACCGACGCTTCCGCCCTGATCAGCACGTCCTATTCCCGTTACCTGGCCCGCGCGGCCGCCGCGCGACCCGCGCTCGCCGACCAGGTCGCCGCGTGGGCGGCCGCGCCGCTCGGTCGCGCACGGCTCGACGCGCGCCTCACCGACCTGCTGGCAACGCCGGCCGGCGCCGCCGCGCCGACCGAGGAACACCTGAAGCGCGCGCTGCGGCAACTGCGTGCCGAGGCATTCGGCGCGGTGGCGGAGCGCGACCTGCGCGGGCTGGCGGACGTCGCCGAGGTGACCGGCGCGATGACCGATCTCGCGGAAGTGGCCGTGCAGCGCTCGCTCGCGCTGCTGTCGGCCGAGCTCGAGGCGCTGTACGGCGAGCCGCGCGGCGCCGACGGCCAGCGCGTCGTGCTCGGCGTGGTCGGGATGGGCAAGCTTGGCGGCCGCGAGCTGAACGTATCGTCGGACATCGACCTGATCTTCGTCTACGAGGACGACGGTGAGACGACCGGCGGCGCGCGTTCGCCGCTGTCCACCCAGGAATATTTCACGCGGCTCGGCCGGCGGCTGATCGGCGTGTTGTCGGAAGTCACGGCCGACGGCTACGTGTTTCGCGTCGACATGCGGCTGCGTCCGAACGGGGATTCGGGGCCGCTCGTCTGCAGCCTCGGCATGCTCGAGGAGTATTTCTACGTGCAGGGGCGCGAGTGGGAGCGCTATGCGTGGATCAAGGGGCGGCTCGTGTCGGAAGGCGACAGCGACGCGGCGCAACGGCTGGCGTCGCAACTCGAGTCGCTCGTCAAGCCGTTCGTGTACCGCCGCTACCTCGACTTCGGCGTGATCGGCGCGATCCGCTCGCTGCACCAGCAGATCCGGCAGGAAGCCGCGCGCCGCGCGTCGATGCGGCCCGACAAGGCCGACGACATCAAGCTCGGGCGCGGCGGGATCCGCGAGATCGAATTCAGTGCCCAGGTGTTCCAGCTGATCCGCGGCGGCCAGGATGCGGAATTCCGCGTGCGGCCGACGCTTGCGGTGCTGCGCCATGCGCAGGCGCGCGGGCTGATCGGCGAGGATGTGCGTGCGCGCCTGACCGAGGCCTACAACTTCCTGCGCACGCTCGAGCACCGTCTGCAGTACCGCAACGACGCGCAGACGCACGCGATGCCGGTGGAGCCGGACGAGCGCGCGGCGCTGGCCGCGTCGCTGGGCTTCGCCGACTATGCGGCGCTGATGACGGTGCTGGACGGCCACCGCACGTTCGTCGAAGCGCAGTTCGACCAGATTTTTGCCGACAAGGCGAGCGGCGCGCCCTGCGCGGCCGGCGACGACACGGCCGCCGCGTGGATCTGGAGCGGCGCGCTGGCCGACGACGGCGAGGACGACGCGCTGGTCGCGCGTCTCGACGGCCTCGGTTTTACCGATCCGGCCACCGTGCTCGCCCGGCTGCGCGCGATCTGGCAGTCGTCGCGCTACACGGGCCTGCCGGAAAAGAGCCGGCAGCGCTTCGACAGCGTCGCGCAGCGGGCGCTCGACGCCGCGCCGAACATCGACGCGGCGCGCCGCGACGATACCATCGTGCGCCTGTTCGACCTGCTCGAGACGGTCAGCCGGCGCGGTGTCTATCTCGCGCTGCTGACCGAATATCCGGCCGCGCTCGACCGCGTGCTGTCGGTGCTCGGGGCGACGCGCTGGGGCGGCGGCTACCTGATTCGCCATCCGCAGCTGCTCGACGAACTGCTCGATGACGAGGCGATCGCGAGCCCGTTCGACTGGCCCGCGTTCAAGGACGCACTGCGCGCACGCCTCGCCGCGGCCGACGGCCCCGAGCAACAGATGGACCTGCTGCGGCACGCGCAGCACGCGGAGGTGTTCCGGATCCTGCTGATCGATCTGGCCGGGCAACTGTCGGTCGAGCACGTGAGCGACCGGCTGTCCGAGCTGGCCGACGCGGTGCTCGACGTGACGATCGAAGTCGTCTGGTCGCAGCTCGCGAAGCGCCATCGCGACGTGCCGAAGTTCGCGGTGATCGCGTACGGCAAGCTGGGCGGCAAGGAGCTCGGTTACGCGTCGGATCTCGACCTGATCTTCCTGTACGACGACGCCGACGAGCGCTCGGCGGACGTCTACACGACCTTCACGCGGCGCCTGATCACGTGGCTTACCACCGCGACCGGGGCGGGCGCGCTGTTCGACATCGACCTGCGGCTACGGCCGAACGGCGAGGCCGGGCTGCTCGTCACCGATCTCGACGCGTTCCGCCGCTACCAGCTGCGCGAGGGCGACGCCGCGAATACCGCGTGGGTCTGGGAGCATCAGGCGCTGACGCGGGCCCGCTACAGCGCGGGCGACGCGCAGATCGGCGCGGACTTCGAGGCGATCCGCCAGCAGGTGCTGACGACGCCACGCGACGGCGGCGTGCTCGCGAAGGAAATCGTCGACATGCGCGGCAAGGTGTTCGCCGGCCACCCGAACCAGACCGAGCTGTTCGACCTGAAGCACGATCGCGGCGGGATGGTCGACATCGAGTTCATCGTCCAGTACTGGGTGCTGCTGCACGCGTCGAGCGATGCCGAGCTGATCCGCAACACGGGCAACATCGCGCTGCTGCGCGAGGTCGCGCGCTTCGGGTTGATGGGCGAGGACGAGGCCGAGCGCGTCGGCGCGGCTTACCGCAAGTACCGGAAGCTGCAGCACAAGCTGCGGCTCGACGGGATGGAGAAGGCGCGGGTCGATCCGGCCGTGGTGGCCGACGAGCGGGCGGCCGTGACGGCGCTGTGGGAGCGCGTGTTCGGCGGAATCTGACCGCGGCACGCCGCGCGCGCCGCAGCGGCCGGCATTGAGATTCGTTTGAGATTGTTTGAGCGCAAGGGCGGGTATCGGAAGAATCCGGCTTTCCGTTCAACCGGTGCCATGTGCGCCATAAGCGATCTCGACTCATCTTGAAACCTATCCGCTACTCTCTTGCCACGACGGCGCTGTCCGCGGCCGTCGCTGGACTGTTCTCCGTTTCCGCTGGTGCAGCGGAAACGGCTTCCACCCCGCTGAAGAACCTGTCGCGTGGCGATGGCCAGTGCCTGGCCTGGCAGCCGGCCGACAACGCGGCCGTGTTCGCGGCATGCGACGGCAGCGCCGCGCAGGACTGGACCTTCGAGCCGCGCGACGGCTTCCAGCGCATCATCAACGCCGGCGCGAGCGCGGCGCGCGGCACGAAGATGTGCCTGCATTCGGCCACCGGCGACAACGGCATGGGGCGCGTGTCGGTCGGCGTCTGCAGCGAGGGCGACCAGACGATGCGCGACTGGCGAGCAGACATCGGCATCGACGGCCGCGTGTCGTTCGGCAACCGGTACCGGGTCAACACCGGCCGATCCAACGAAGTGCTGGCGCCGCGGGAAGGGAGCGCCGGCGTCGCGATGCAGAACCTGCGCAGCCAGCCGGCGTCGGTCTGGCGGTCGTCCGCATCGATTGCGCCGTCGCAGCGCCCGCTGCTCGGCGACAAATCGGCGTTGCTGATGGTGACGCACTTCAACGACTCCCAACCGGCCGATAGCGAAGTGGTGCGCAAGGCGGTGTTCGGCGACGGCGACGACTATTCGTCGCTGCGGCGTTATGTCGAGGTCGCGTCGCACGGCAAGCTGACGTTGCACGGTCAGACGCTCGACAGCGTCAACCTTGGCGACCGTCCGGCCAGTTGCGATTCCGGCGCGATTCGCGCGGCGGCGCGCAGCGCGGCGTTCGCCCGCGGTGTGAACCCGGACAAGTTCGACTACCTGTTCGTCGAACTGCCGAAAATGAGCAGCTGCAACTGGGCTGGCCTGGCGGCGATGCCCGGCAACTGGATCCTGTCGAACGCGAGCGGCCATGGTTACTGGATGTGGTCCCACGAGTTCGGTCACGGCCTCGGCGCGCGGCATCCGGGCTCGCTCGTCAACTGCCCGACGCCGGGCGGCACGGTCGAGGTAGGCAGCGCGTGTCGCGCGGGTGGAGTCGACGATCCGTCCGACACGATGGGCGGCGGTGGCCGGCGTTTGTATCCGGCGAGCTACCAGTTGTTCAGAGGCTGGCTGACCGAAGCCGACGTGCCCGAGATCAAGGGCGAGGGCACATACCAACTCGCGCCGCTGTGGGGCAAAGCGTCGGGTGCGAAGGCGTACCGTCTGGCGCGCGCCGACGGCTCGACGCTGTGGCTCGAGTTTCGCCAGCCGCAGCCCGGCTTCGACAACTGGAAGTCCGACGACCCGTTCGTCAATGGCGTGATCGTGCGAACCGTCGCACACGCCGGCAATGTGCTGACCAATACGCTGGTCGATGCGACGCCGGGCAGTGCGCAGGGCATGAAGGACGCGCCGCTGATGCCGGGTCATGCGTTGCACGACACGCTGTCGGGCAAGATCGTCACCGTCAAGTCGGTCGGGCCGAACGGCGCGGTGGTCGAGGTGAAGAACGACGGGGTGCTGCTGCCGCAGGCGGCCGTCATCGGCCCGCAACAGGCGAACGCGGGCGCGACGGTCGTGTTGTCGGGCGCGTCGTCGGTCGGCGAGCAGTTGCGCCATGCGTGGACGGCCCCGGCCGGCATCGATGCGAAACCGAGCGGCGCGGAACTGAAGTTCGTTGCCCCCGCGCTTGGACAGGACCGCGATTACGCCTTCGATCTGACCGTGACCAACGACAAGGGCTACACGGCGCAGGCGTCGCATGTCGTCAAGGTGAAGGCGCAGGAAATCGTCCCGCCACCGCGGGCCGCGATCAGCGGGCCGGCGACGGTCGACGGTGGCGCGACCGTTGCGTTGTCCGGCGCGGCGTCGACCGGCAAGGGGCTGAAGTATGCGTGGACCGCGCCGGCAGGACTCGCGATCGACCAGCAGGGTGCGAATGCATCGTTCGTTGCGCCGAAGGCGACGCAGGCGCAGCGCTACGACGTGAAGCTGACCGTGACGGATGCGCAGAACCGCAGTGCGGTGGCGACGCATGGGGTGACGGTGCGTGCCGACGTGGCCACGGGCGCGCCGGCCTGGGACCGGAAGAAGACCTACGCGACGCCTTGCCACGAGGTCAGCCACGCCGGCAAGACCTGGCTCAACGGCTGGTGGGTGCTCGGCGATGTGCCGGGGACGGGCGGCGAGTGGGCCGCATGGCGCGAGAAGGGCGTCGCGAACATGCATGCGACGTGCAAGGGCAAGTAGGCACGGCGAGGTGCCGGCGCGGGCGACCGCGCTGGCGCGTGCCGCGCGCCGTTCGATCTGGTGCCACCCGGTAAGTTCGTCGTGCCGCGAAGCGTCGGATACGTCGGAACCCATCAAAAGGCCGCTCCGGTATTACCCGGAACGGCCTTTTTACGTTTTCACGTTGGCTGAGCGTGCATTCCCGCGTATCCGTGCCTTATGCGGCGAGCATTTCCTTCGCGTGCTTGCGCGTGGTCGCCGTGATCTCGAGGCCGCCGAGCATCCGCGCGACTTCCTCGATCCGGTTGGCGCGGTCGAGCGCGACGACGGTCGACACCGTGCCGCCACGGTCGTCGGCGCCTTTTGCGACCTGGTAGTGATGATCACCGCGCGCGGCGACCTGCGGCAGGTGCGTCACGCACAGCACCTGGCGATCGCGTCCGAGCTGGTGCAGCAGGCGGCCGACCACTTCGGCGACGCCGCCGCCGATCCCCGTATCGACCTCGTCGAAGATCAGCGTCGGCGTCGGGCTTGCCGCGCTGGCGATCACCGCGAGCGCGAGGCTGATCCGCGCGAGCTCGCCGCCCGACGCCACCTTCGCGAGCGGCCGCAGCGGCACGCCGGGGTGCCCGGCGACCCGGAATTCGACCTGCTCGAGCCCGTGCGGGCCGCCGTCGGCGAGCGGCACGAGCGCGACTTCGAAGCTCCCGCCCGCCATCGACAGTTCCTGCATGCCGGCCGTGACGGCCGTGCCGAGCGCCTTGGCGGCCTGTGCGCGTGCCTTGGACAGGTGTTTGGCGTCGGCGAGATAGGCTTCCCGCGCCTTGGCCTGCGCCGCCACGAGCGCGCCGAGATCGGCCGCCGCATCGAGTGCGGCGAGCTGCGCGCGGCGTGCGGCGTGTTCTTCGTGCAGCGTGTCGGGCGGCAAGCGGAACTTGCGGGCGGTCGAGTGCAGCGCATCGAGACGCGTTTCGACCTGCGCGAGCCGTTCGGGATCGAGATCGACGCGCTGCGCATAGTGCGACAGCGAATAGACGGCTTCCTGCAACTGGATCTCGGCCGGTTCGAGCGACGCGAGCGCGTCGCCGAGCGAGGTGTCGTAGTCGGCGAGGCTGCGCAGCTTCGACACGATCGCGCCGAGCTGCGCGAGCATCGCGTCGTCGGACTCGGACAGCGCGTTGAGCGCACCGCGCACGCCTTCGATCAGGTTCGCCGAATGCGACAGGCGCTTGTGCTCGTTGCTGACTTCGTCCCATTCGCCGGGCTGCGGCGCGAGCTTGTCGAGTTCGGCGAGCTGCCAGGCGAGCTTTTCGCGTTCGAGCTGCAGCTCGCGCTCGTGCGCTTTTGCAGCGTCGATCGCCTGCGTCGCGTCGCGCCAGACGCGCCATGCGCGCGCGACGTTCGCGGCATCGGCGACGAGCCCCGCGTGCGTATCGAACAGCTCGCGCTGCGCGTCCGGCCGCATCAGCAGCTGGTGCGCATGCTGGCCGTGGATGTCGACGAGCATCTCGCCGAGCTCGCGCAGCTGCGCGAGCGTCGCGCTGGTGCCGTTGATGAACGCGCGCGACCGGCCGTTCGCATCGATCACGCGGCGCAGCATCACGGTGTCCTCGGTGTCGAACGCGTGTTCGTCGAGCCAGCGCGCGACGCGGTCGTGCGGCGTGAATTCGGCGGTGATGTCGGCGCGGCTGCAGCCGGTGCGCACGACGCTCGCGTCGGCACGTTCGCCGAGCGCGAGGGCGAGGGCGTCGATCAGGATCGATTTCCCGGCGCCGGTTTCACCGGAAAAGACGGAAAAGCCGCTGTCGAATTCGAGATCGAGCGCGGCGACGATGACGAAGTCGCGGATCGAGAGGTGGCGGAGCATGGTGTCGGGCAGAGCGGCGTCAGGACGCCTTGTCGTCTTCGTTCGAGGCGTGTTCGTTCCAGTGCAGCTTCTTGCGCAGCGTCGCGTAGTAGCTGTAGCCGATCGGGTGCAGGAACGGCACCGTGTGCTTCGAGCGGCGCACCTCGATCGTGTCGTTCAGTTCGAGCGCGGTGAACGACTGCATGTCGAAGTTCACGTTGACGTCGCGCCCGCCGACGATCTGGATCGCGATTTTCGAATCGTCGGGCAGCACGATCGGCCGGTTCGACAGCGCGTGCGGCGCGATCGGCACGAGCACGATGCCCGCCAGCTGCGGATGGAGGATCGGGCCGGCCGACGACAGCGCGTAAGCGGTCGAGCCGGTCGGCGTGGCGACGATCAGGCCGTCCGAACGCTGGTTGTACATGTACCGGCCGTCGACCGATGCGCGCAGCTCGACCATCCCGGAGAAGCCGCTGCGGTTCACGACGACGTCGTTGAAGGCGAGCGCGTGGTAGATCGGTTCGCCGTCGCGCATGATCCGGGCCTCGAGCAGCGCGCGCTCCTCGCGTTCGAACTTGCCCGACAGGATCACCGGGACGAGCGCCTGCATGTCGGCCGCCGCGATATCGGTGATGAAGCCGAGCCGGCCGTGGTTGATCCCGATCAGCGGTGTCCTGTACGGCGCGAGCTGACGGCCGATGCCGAGCATCGTCCCGTCGCCGCCCAGCACGACCGCCACATCGGCACGCGCGCCGATTTCGGCCGGGGTCAGCGCCGGGTAGCCGGTGATGCCGATCTCGCGCGCGGTCTCGGCTTCGAAGACGACCTCGAAGCCCCGCTTGGCGACGCAGGCGGCCAGCGTGGCGAGCGGCTCGGCGATGTTCGGCGTGTTGCTCCGGCCGACGAGCGCGACAGTGTTGAACTGATTACCGGTTTTCATGCCGGCATTACACCATAGCTCGTTGACGAAAAGAACCGGCTGTGCGCGGGCGGGGCCGGATCGGGCCGGCCCGCGCAACGGCAGCCGACGCCACTCGCCGCGGTCGCGCGGTTGCGCTAAAATTTTCCACCATGCTAGATCCTCGCGCACGAGCCCTCCTGAAAACCCTGATCGAACGGTATATCGCCGACGGTCAGCCAGTCGGATCGCGCACGTTGTCCCGTTACTCCGGGCTCGAGCTGAGCCCGGCGACGATCCGCAACGTGATGTCCGACCTGGAGGAGCTCGGCCTCGTGTCGAGCCCGCACACGTCGGCCGGCCGCGTGCCGACGCCGCGCGGCTACCGGCTGTTCGTCGACACCATGCTGACGGTCGAGGCGCCGATCGACGCCGAAGCCGTTGCGCGGCAGGTGCAGAACACGCTGCAGGCCGGCGAGCCGCAGCAGCGGGTCGTGGCGGCCGCCGCGAGCGTGCTGTCGAACCTGTCGCAGTTCGCGGGCGTGGTGCTGACGCCGCGCCGCAGCCACGTCTTCAAGCAGATCGAGTTCATGCGCCTGTCGGACAAGCGCATCCTGCTGATCATCGTCACGCCCGAGGGCGACGTGCAGAACCGGATGCTCGCGACGCCGCGCGATTACTCGCCGTCGCAACTGACCGAGGCGTCCAACTACATCAACGCGCATTTCGCCGGCCTGTCGTTCGACGAGGTGCGCCGCCGCCTGCGCGACGAGATCGACCAGTTGCGCGGCGACATGACCGCGCTGATGCACGCCGCCGTGACGGCCAGCACCGAGGTGCCGGACACCGAGGACACCGTGCTGATTTCCGGCGAGCGCAACCTGCTCGAAGTGGCGGATCTCTCGTCCGACATGGCGCGGCTGCGCAAGCTGTTCGACGTATTCGACCAAAAGACGGGCCTCCTGCAACTGCTCGACGTGTCGAGCCACGCCCAGGGCGTGCAGATCTTCATTGGCGGCGAATCGACGCTCGTGCCGATCGAGGAAATGAGCGTCGTCACCGCGCCTTACGAGGTGAACGGGCAGATCGTCGGCACGCTCGGCGTGATCGGCCCGACCCGCATGGCGTACAACCGCGTGATACCGATCGTCGACATCACCGCGCGCCTGCTGTCGCTCACGCTGAGCCAGCAGTAGCCTGCGGTCGCCAGCCCGATCCCGCCCCGTCATCGTGCCGCGGCGCCGCGCGTGCCGGCAGTCGGCCGAACGGCCAGCCGACCGGCGCGGAGCGGCCCGCTATAATTGAGAGCCGTCCGGTCCCGTGCCCCGAGCACGTAATTGCCCATGCGTTTCGATTTAGAGCCGCCTTCGAGCACCGCGGCTGCCCATCGCATCGGTGTGCTGCTGATCAATCTCGGCACGCCCGACGCCCCGACACCGCGCGCGGTGCGGCGCTACCTGGCCGAATTCCTGTCGGATCCGCGGGTCGTCGAGATTCCGCAGGCCGTCTGGCAGGTGCTGCTGCGCGCGGTGATCCTGCCGCTGCGCGGCCGTGCGTCCGCGAAGAAGTACGCGGCGGTCTGGATGCCCGAGGGCTCGCCGCTGCGCGTGTACACCGAGCGCCAGACCGACAGCGTGCGGCACCTGCTCGTGTCGAACGGCTATCACGTGCAGGTCGACTACGCGATGCGCTACGGCAGCCCGAACATTTCGCACGCGCTCGCGCAGTTCAAGCGGGCGGGCGTCGAGCGCGTGCTGCTGATGCCGATGTATCCGCAATACTCGGCGTCGACCACGGCCACGGCGGTCGATGCCGCCTTCGACGCGCTCGCGCGCATGCGCAACCAGCCCGAGGTGCGCACGGTGCGGCACTACGCCGACCATCCGGCCTATATCCATGCGCTGGCCGAGCAGGTGCGCCAGTATTGGGCGCAGCACGGTCGGCCCGATTTCGCGGCCGGCGACAAGCTCGTGCTGAGCTTTCACGGCGTGCCGAAGCGCACGCTCGACCTCGGCGACCCCTATCACGACCAGTGCCAGCAGACAGGCGCGCTGCTGATGGCCGCGCTCGGGCTGTCGACGACCGAATGCCGCGTCACGTTCCAGTCGCGTTTCGGCAAGGCCGAATGGCTGCAGCCTTACACCGCGCCGACGCTGCGCGAGTTCGGCGAGGCCGGCGTGCGGCGGGCCGACGTGTTCTGTCCCGGTTTCACGGCCGACTGCCTGGAGACGATCGAGGAGATCGGCATGGAAGTGCGCGACGAGTTCCTCGCCGGCGGCGGCAAGGCGTTCCACCGGATTCCGTGCCTGAATGGCGCGTCCGCGTGGATCGGCGCGCTCGGCGAGATCGTCGCCGAGAATCTGCAGGGCTGGCCGGTCAAGGCCGCGCAGCCCGAAACGGTGAGTTGAACGCGATGAATTACAAGATTTCGACCGAACCGGGCGCGAAGCTGCGCATCGACAAATGGCTGTGGGCGGCCCGGTTCTTCAAGACGCGCTCGCTCGCGACCGATGCGGTCGACAAGGGGCACGTGAAGATTGGCGGTGCGGCGGTCAAGCCGGCGAAGGACGTGCGGGTGGGCGACGAGGTCGAGATTGCGATCGACGGCATCGTCTGGCACATTGCCGTGCTCGGCGTATGCGACGTGCGCGGGCCGGCGAGCGTCGCGCAGACGCTTTACGCGGAGACGGAAGCGGGGCGGGCCGCGCGGCTCGCCGAACTGGAGCGGCGCCGCACGTATCGTGAGCCGGCAGCCGAATTGCACGGCCGGCCGACGAAGCGCGACCGGCGCATCATCGACAGATTTTCTGGTGGGAGCTGAACATCTGGTCGAATGTCGCCCGCGCGCTTCCGTATTCGGTCGTGCGGTCGGTGACGGCTCCCGACAGGCAGATGGTGGTGGTGCCGGCAATGAGTACCAGCGCGACCACCGAGATCGCAAACGTCAGTTTCATGGTACTCCCCTCGCGTTGAAGGGTGAAAACGGCGCCAGGTGGATGTCAGGCGTCAGTCAGCTAGGGGTAAACACGCTTTTCCGACGCTTGAGTGGAGTGTAGTGCAGCGGGCCTGTGCCAAGCTAGTACTTGCCAGGTAAGCGTTGTTACCGGCCGTTTCGCCCGGTCTGGCGGACTATGCGGCCGATGCCCCGGCGTGACGCGCGGTTGTTTCGCGGTATTGGAGAATGCCGGCGAATAACCCTCTTGAAATCGTCGTTTTCACCCTTATTTGCACCAGCAATGTGCGGTGCCACCGGATATACGGTCCGGCGGTTGCCGATTTGGCTTCAACCTCTAATCGACTTTCAGCGACATGGAAAACACGCAAGAGAACCCGGCATCCCAATCGGCCGAAGAGATCGGCAGCGAGAAGCAGGCGGCGCAAGGCGCTGCTCCCGCCGCCGAAGCAGCCGACGCGGCGCTCGCGGAGGCTCAAGCCAAGGTCGCCGAGCTGCAGGAGAGCTTCCTGCGGGCGAAGGCCGAAACCGAGAACGTCCGCCGCCGCGCGCAGGACGACGTCTCGAAGGCGCACAAGTTCGCGATCGAGAGTTTTGCGGAGCACCTGCTGCCCGTGCTGGACAGCCTGGAAGCGGCCGTCAACGATACGTCCGGCGACATCGCGAAGGTGCGCGAAGGCGTCGAACTGACGCTGCGCCAGCTGACGAGCGCGCTCGAGAAGGGCCGCGTCGTCGCGCTGAACCCGGTCGGCGAGAAGTTCGATCCCCACCAGCACCAGGCCATTTCGATGGTGCCGGCCGACCAGGAGCCGAATACCGTCGTCGCCGTGCTGCAAAAGGGCTACATGATCGCCGACCGCGTGCTGCGTCCGGCGCTCGTCACCGTCGCGCAGCCGAAGTAAGGCCCGCGATGCTGCCTGCCGGCGTCGATCCGGCCGCGTTCGACGCGTTCGACATGCAGGCGCTGGACGCCGGCACGTTCGACGCGGCGATCGACGGCGCGGGCGATGCGCTCGCGGTGGTGTTCTTCTGGGGCGTCGACTGCTTCAACTGCGAGATCGCGAAGAAGGCGATGCTCGCCCAGCCCGACGCGATCCGCGCGCTGGACCTGAAGTGGTTCCATTGCAACGTGTACGAACACCACCAGCTGGGGCGCCGCTTCGGGCTGCACGGCGTGCCGACGTGGTTCTTCTTCCACCGCGGCAAGCGGCTCGGCCGCGCGACGGGCTGGCATGGCCTCGCGCAGTTCCAGGCAGCGGTGTCGGCGGCACGCGCGAAAATCGCCGCGGCGGGCGGCAATCCGCCGGGGGCGATCCGCTAGCCGGCGGCGATTGAAAAAATTTAATACCCGCATCGCACGTCGGGTCTTGAAAACGAACCGGACGGACGCATTTCGGGAACAGAGTTGAATTCTGGCGCGCGAAACTGCCCCAAAACGCGGGGTTTTGCGCAGCAAACAAGCATTTCTGGAGATTAGGAAAAAATGGGAAAGATCATCGGTATTGACCTCGGCACCACGAACTCGTGCGTCGCCATCATGGAAGGCAACCAGGTCAAGGTCATCGAGAACTCGGAAGGCACGCGCACCACGCCGTCGATCATCGCCTACATGGACGACAACGAAGTGCTGGTCGGCGCGCCGGCCAAGCGCCAGTCGGTGACCAACCCGAAGAACACGCTGTTCGCCGTGAAGCGCCTGATCGGCCGCCGCTTCGAAGAGAAGGAAGTCCAGAAGGACATCGGCCTGATGCCGTACGCCATCATCAAGGCCGACAACGGCGATGCATGGGTTGAAGCGCACGGCGAGAAGCTCGCGCCGCCGCAAGTGTCGGCGGAAGTGCTGCGCAAGATGAAGAAGACGGCCGAAGACTACCTCGGCGAGCCGGTCACGGAAGCCGTGATCACGGTGCCGGCGTACTTCAACGACAGCCAGCGCCAGGCAACCAAGGACGCCGGCCGCATCGCGGGCCTCGAAGTCAAGCGGATCATCAACGAGCCGACGGCGGCTGCGCTCGCGTTCGGCCTCGACAAGGCCGAGAAGGGCGACCGCAAGATCGCCGTGTATGACCTCGGCGGCGGTACGTTCGACGTGTCGATCATCGAAATCGCGGACGTCGACGGCGAAATGCAGTTCGAAGTGCTGTCGACCAACGGCGACACGTTCCTCGGCGGCGAAGACTTCGACCAGCGCATCATCGATTACATCATCGGCGAGTTCAAGAAGGAGCAGGGCGTCGACCTGTCGAAGGACGTGCTCGCGCTGCAGCGCCTGAAGGAAGCCGCTGAAAAGGCGAAGATCGAGCTGTCGTCGAGCCAGCAGACCGAAATCAACCTGCCGTACATCACGGCTGACGCGTCGGGCCCGAAGCACTTGAACCTGAAGATCACCCGCGCGAAGCTGGAAGCGCTGGTGGAAGACCTCGTCGAGCGCACGATCGAACCGTGCCGCATCGCGATCAAGGACGCAGGCGTCAAGGTGTCGGACATCGACGACGTGATCCTGGTCGGCGGCCAGACGCGCATGCCGAAGGTGCTGGAGAAGGTGAAGGAATTCTTCGGCAAGGATCCGCGCCGTGACGTGAACCCGGACGAAGCCGTCGCAGTCGGCGCGGCGATCCAGGGCCAGGTCCTGTCGGGCGACCGCAAGGACGTGCTGCTGCTCGACGTGACCCCGCTGTCGCTCGGCATCGAGACGCTCGGCGGCGTGATGACGAAGATGATCAGCAAGAACACGACGATCCCGACGAAGCACGCCCAGGTGTACTCGACGGCGGACGACAACCAGGGCGCCGTGACGATCAAGGTGTTCCAGGGTGAACGCGAAATGGCAGCCGGCAACAAGCTGCTCGGCGAGTTCAACCTCGAAGGCATCCCGCCGGCACCGCGCGGCGTGCCGCAGATCGAAGTGACCTTCGACATCGACGCGAACGGCATCCTGCACGTCGGCGCGAAGGACAAGGCGACCGGCAAGGAAAACAAGATCACGATCAAGGCGAACTCGGGTCTGTCCGAGGCTGAAATCGACCAGATGATCAAGGACGCGGAAGCGAACGCAGCGGAAGATCACAAGCTGCGCGAGCTGGCTGATTCGCGCAACCAGGGCGACGCGCTGGTCCACAGCACGAAGAAGGCGCTGACCGAGTACGGCGACAAGCTGGACGCGGGCGAGAAGGAAGCCATCGAAGCGTCGCTGAAGTCGCTCGAGGAAGTGCTGAAGGACTCGTCGGCCGACAAGGCTGCGATCGACGCGAAGGTCGAGGAACTCGGCAAGGTGTCGCAGAAGCTCGGCGAAAAGATGTACGCCGACATGCAGGCACAGCAAGCAGGTGCGGCCGGCGCAGCGGGCGCAGCGGAAGGCGCGGCCCACGCGGGCGGTGCGCAACAGGCTGCCGACGATGTCGTCGACGCCGAGTTCAAGGAAGTGAAGAAGGACTAAGCCGGGTTGCCCCGGTGCCGCACGCCGCGCGCCACCCGCGCGCGGCGCGGCTGACGGGTTGGCTGACAAGCGGTCTGTCTTTCCTTCCGGATGGCCGGATCGACTCCACGCCTGGCGGGCTTCGCGGCCCTCCGGGCACATTTGTTTTTTGGCGGGTGCTGCACGCGCCGTCCGCGGCGGGCGCAGCGCCAGACGAGTCGAGAGACTTTACTGCAGGCGAAAGGAGCCGCCGCGTGCGCGATGCGTGGCGGCACAGTGAATCGATATGGCGAAACGGGATTACTACGAGGTTCTGGGCGTCGCGAAGAATGCGAGCGACGACGAAATCAAGAAGGCGTATCGCAAGCTTGCGATGAAGTATCACCCTGACCGCAATCCGGACAGCAAGGATGCGGAAGAGCATTTCAAGGAGGTGAAGGAAGCCTATGAAATGCTGTCGGACGGCCAGAAGCGGGCAGCGTACGACCAGTACGGCCACGCGGGCGTCGATCCGAACATGGGCGGTGCGGGCGCACAGGGCTTCGGCGGCTTCGCGGACGCGTTCGGCGACATCTTCGGCGACATCTTCGGCCAGGCGGCGGGCGGCGCCGCGCGCGGCGGCCGTGGCGGCCCGCAGGTGTATCGCGGCGCCGACCTGCGCTACAGCATGGAAATCACGCTCGAGCAGGCCGCACACGGCTACGACACGCAGATCCGCGTGCCGAGCTGGGTGTCGTGCGAGGTCTGCCACGGGTCGGGTGCGAAGCCCGGCACGAAGCCGGAAACCTGCCCGACCTGTCACGGCCAGGGCACGGTGCGCATGTCGCAGGGCTTCTTCAGCATCCAGCAGACCTGCCCGAAGTGCCACGGCACGGGCACCTACATTCCCGAGCCGTGCGTGCATTGCCACGGGTCGGGCAAGGTGAAGGAAACCAAGACGCTCGAAGTGAAGATCCCGGCCGGGATCGACGACGGGATGCGGATCCGCTCGGCCGGCAACGGCGAGCCGGGCATCAACGGCGGGCCGCCGGGCGACCTGTACGTCGAGATCCACATCAAGCCGCATTCGGTGTTCGAGCGCGACGGCGACGATCTCCACTGCCAGATGCCGATCCCGTTCACGACCGCCGCGCTCGGCGGCGAGATCGAGGTGCCGACGCTGGCCGGCCGTGCGTCGTTCCCGGTGCCGGAAGGCACGCAGTCGGGCAAGACGTTCCGCCTGCGCGGCAAGGGCATCAAGGGGCTGCGTTCGAGCATCGCGGGCGATCTGTACGTCCACGTGCAGGTCGAGACGCCGGTGAAGCTGACCGACAACCAGCGCGACCTGCTCAAGCAGTTCGAGAAATCGCTGGCCGAGGGCGGCGCGCGTCACAGCCCGCAGAGCAAGAGCTGGTTCGACCGTGTGAAGAGCTTCTTCGAGTAACTCGAGTAACAGCATGACTGAAGGCAACGAGAGCGCGTCGTTCGCGCTCTTGGACGATTGCGACTCGACCGCGCTCGCGCGGTCGAGTCGTTTGTATTCGGGGTTCGTGCGCGAACGCGTGTGCACGGATCCGGCTCGGCTCGACGAGGTCGACGCGGCGGTGGCGCAGGATCTGCGCGACGGGCTGCATGCGGTCGTCGTCGGCGATTACGAATTCGGACGCAACCTGCAACGAGCGCAGCCGGGCCATGCCCCGCTGCGCTTTTTGCTGTTTGCGCGCTGCGAGCGCCTGTCGCGCGACGAAGTCGACGCGTGGCTCGCTCAGCAGGATGGCGGCGGCGCGCCGTCGATCGCGGGCGTCGCGCATGTCGAAAAGAGCGTATCGCGCGATGCGTTCGATGCGGCGATCGCCGCGGTGCACGACGCGCTGCGCGCGGGCGATTCGTATCAGGTCAACTACACGTACCGGCTGAACTTCGACGTGTTCGGCACGCCGCTCGCGCTGTACCGGCGGCTGCGTGCGCGCCAGCCCGTGCGCTACGGCGCGCTGATCGCGTTGCCCGACGGGACGTGGGTCGTGTCGTGCTCGCCCGAGCTGTTCGTCGAGAAGCACGGAGACGTGCTGCGCGCGCGGCCGATGAAGGGCACGGCACCGCGTTCGGCCGACCCTCGCGACGATGCGGCGGCGGCCACGTTCCTCGCGAACGACCCGAAGAACCGCGCGGAAAACGTGATGATCGTCGACCTGCTGCGCAACGACGTGTCGCGGATCGCGCGCACCGGCACGGTTCGCGTGCCGGCGCTGTTCTCCGTCGAGCCGTATGCGTCGGTGTGGCAGATGA
This sequence comes from Burkholderia sp. AU31624, assembly GCF_020420065.1. NCBI lineage: Bacteria > Pseudomonadati > Pseudomonadota > Betaproteobacteria > Burkholderiales > Burkholderiaceae > Burkholderia > Burkholderia sp. AU31624. The sequence goes on along the minus strand of NZ_JAIZRT010000010.1, from coordinate 100,443 downwards.
CGTCGACGGTCGAGGCAGGCTGGCGCGCCGGGACGACGTTCGCGCAGACGCTGCGTGCGCTGTTTCCGTGCGGATCGATCACGGGCGCGCCGAAGCACAAGACGATGGAACTGATCGACGCGATCGAATCGACGCCACGCGGGCTCTATACGGGCGCGATCGGCTGGCTTGACGCTGCGAAGCAACGCGCCGATTCCGACGCGCCGGGCGATCGCCTGGCCGGTTGCGGTGATTTCTGCCTGTCGGTCGCGATCCGTACGCTGACGCTCGATGCTGCCAGTGATGGTGACGACAGCGAAGGTGATGGCAGCGCCGGTGTGGCCGACGCCGAAGCACGCCATCCGACAACGGTGATCGCCGCCCGGCGCCGCGGCACGATGGGCGTCGGCGCGGGCATCGTGCTCGACAGCGTTGCAGCCGACGAATATGCGGAGTGCGAATTGAAAGCGCGATTCCTGACGGACGCCGATCCCGGCTTCCAGCTGTTCGAAACGACGGCCGCCACGCGTGCGGACGGCATCCGGCATCTCGATCGTCATCTCGCGCGGCTGCAGCGTAGCGCGGATGCGTTCGGCTTCCGCTTCGACGCCGATGCGTTACGTCGCGAGATCGACGCGCGCTGCGCGGCGCTCGACGGCGACGGCGCGTACCGGATGAAGCTCGCACTCGCGAAGGACGGCACGATCGAGATCATCGCGGCACCGCTCAAGCCGCTGCCGGCGGGGCCGGTCGGCGTGCTGCTGGCGTCCGCGCACGGCTTCGAGCCGACCCGTGCGGGCGATGCGCTGCTGCTGCACAAGACCACGCGCCGCGCCGAATACGATCGCGCGTGGCAGGCGGCGGAGGCGCTCGGCGGCTTCGACATGCTGTTCGTCAACGAGCGCGGCGAGGTGACGGAAGGCGGGCGCTCGAACCTGTTCGTGAAGCTCGATGGCCAGTGGGTGACGCCGCCGCTCGAGTCCGGCGTGCTGCCGGGCGTGATGCGTGGCGTGCTGCTCGACGATCGTGCGTTCGGCGCGACGGAGCGGGTCGTGACCCGCGACGATCTCGCGCGTGCGGAGGCGCTGCTGCTGACCAATGCGCTGCGCGGCGCGCTCGACGCGGTACTGAAGTAACCGGCGGATAATCGACCGCTGCCGGCAGCGTGAGAAAGAAAAAACGCGGCGCCCCGCAAAGGGCGCCGCGTTTTTTTCATCGAGGCGCCGGCGAACGCATCGCCGGCACCGCGCCGGACGTCAGAACGAATGCTCGGGGCCGGGGAACGAACCGTCCTTCACCGCGCGCACATACGCTTCGACGGCCGCCTGGATGTTCGGCTCGCCCTGCATGAAATCCTTCACGAAGCGCGGCCGCTTGCCGGGGAACACGCCGAGCATGTCGTGCAGCACGAGCACCTGGCCCGAGCAGTCGGCGCCGGCGCCGATGCCGATCGTCGGCACGCGCAGCATCTGCGTGACTTCGGAACCGATCAGTGTCGGCACGGCTTCGAGCAGGACGACCTGCGCCCCGGCCGCTTCGACCGCACGCGCGTCGCGCAGCAGTTGCGCGGCGCCGGCTTCGGTCTTGCCCTGCACCTTGAAGCCGCCGAACGCATGCACCGACTGCGGCGTGAGGCCCACGTGCGCACACACGGGCACCGCGCGCTCGACGAGGAAGCGGACCGTCTCGGCGAGCCATTCGCCGCCTTCGAGCTTGACCATCTGCGCCCCGGCGCGCATCAGCTTGACGCTGCTTGCGAATGCCTCCGCCGGCGTGCCGTACGTGCCGAACGGCAGGTCGGCCATGATCAGTGCGCGCGGCTGCGCGCGGGCGACGCAGGCGGTGTGATACGCGATGTCGTCGAGCGACACGGGCAGCGTGGTCGTGTGGCCCTGCAGCACGTTGCCGAGCGAATCGCCGATCAGCAGCACGTCGACGCCCGAGCGGTCGAGCAGTGCGGCAAAGCTCGCGTCGTAGCAGGTGAGCATCGCGATCTTCTCGCCGGCGTCGCGCATTGCCTGCAGCTTGGGCACCGTGACGGCAGGCCGGCTCGATTCCTGGAGATAGGTCATGGGAAATCCGGTTCGAATGGGTGAGGAACGACAGGCGAGGACGCGTCAGCGCGTCGTCTCGCCCTTGACGAAGAATTCCTTGCGGCCGCGCATCGTCTCGATGCGCTCGACCAGCAGGGCGAGATCTTCGGGGGAATCCAGCGGATTCAGGTGTTCCGCGGCGACCGTCAGCACCGGCGTGCGGTCGTAGTGGTAGAAAAATTCGTTGTACGCGTCGACGAGCGAGCGCAGGTACGCATCGCTGATCTGCAGCTCCATCGGCAGCCCGCGCTTCTGGATGCGCGAGAACAGCACTTCGGGGCTCGCCTGCAGGTAGACGACGAGGTCGGGCGACGGCGCCTGCGGCACGTCCACGTGCGTCGCGACCGAGCGGTAGAGCTGCCACTCGTCTTCCGGCAGGTTCAGCCGCGCGAAGATGTCGTTCTTCTGCGGCATGAAATCGGCGATGACCGGGCGGCCCGTGTCGAGCGCACCGATCAGCTCGCGGGCCTGCTGCGCGCGCTGCAGCGCGAACGACAGCTGCACGGGCAGCGCGTAGCGCGCGGTGTCGCGATAGAAGCGTTCGAGGAACGGGTTGTCCTGCGGGCGCTCGAGCAGCGTCTGCATCGACCAGCGTTCGCCGAGCAGGCGCGCGAGCGTCGTCTTGCCGACGCCGATCGGGCCTTCGATCACGAGATAGCGGTGCGGGGCGCGCAGGTCGGGCGCGGTGACGGTAAGGGGAGTCGGGGTCATCGGCAGCGGTTCTTGTCGGCGTCTTCGCTGGCAGCGAGCGCCTTCTGCATCAGGCACTGGCAGGTCTGCACCTTCTCGACGCGCTGGTCCGCGACGGCGGCGAGGAAGGTGTCGGCTCGGCCGCGCGCGGGGATGTCGAGTGCCGGCTCGATCTCGACGAGCGGCACGAGCGCGAACGCACGGTCGGTGAGGCGCGGATGCGGGACGATCAGGTCGGGCTCGTCGATCGAATCGTCGCCGAACAGCAGGATGTCGAGATCGAGCGTGCGCGGCGCATTGCGATACGGGCGCTCGCGGCCGAAGTGATGTTCGATCTTCTGGCACAGCGCGAGCAGCTCGCGGGCCGACAGCGTCGTGTCGAGCTTGACGACGCAGTTGTAGTAGTCGTCGCCGCCCGCTTCGAAGGGCGCCGTGCGATACAGGCTCGATTTGCCGAGGATCGAGATGGTGCGCTGCTGCGCAAGGCACACCACCGCGTCCTTCAGGGTCTGGCGCGCATCGCCGAGATTCGCCCCCAGTCCGATATATGCAACCGTCATGGCATCACTTCCTACGTCGTTCGCCGGCGAGCGCGTCAGTCGTCGGAACCGCCCGAGGCGTCCGGTGCCGGCTCGGCGGCACCTTCACCCGGCTTGCGGTTTCGCACGCCGCCGCGGCGGCGCCGCTTGCGGGGCGATTTTTCCTTCGTGCCGCCCTGCGTCAGCAATGCCTCGCGAGCGGCCGCGTCGCCTTCGATGAAATCCGTCCACCACTGTCCGACTTCCGCATCGAGCTCGCCGGATTCGCAGCGTAACAGGAGGAAATCATACCCCGCTCTAAACCTTTGGTGTTCCAGCAGCCGCATCGCGCTGCGGCCCGAGCGTTTCTCGAGGCGCAACTGCAGGCCCCAGATCTCGCGCATGTCGGCCGAGTAACGCTTGTGGATCGCGAGTTTCTCGGTCTGCATGTCGAGCACGTCGTCCATCGCGCGATGGAGTGCCGGCACCGGAATTTCACCTTCGGCCGTGTATTGCTCGAAGCGCTGGCGCATGTCGTGCCACAGCAGCGTCGCGAACAGGAAGCCCGGCGAGACCGGCTTGCCGGCGCGCACGCGTGCATCGGTGTTGTTCAGCGCGAGCGTGATGAACTTCTCGCCCTGCGGCTGTTCGAGCACCACGTCGAGCAGCGGCAGCAGCCCGTGGTGCAGGCCCTCCTTGCGCAGCCGCGTCAGGCACGCGAGTGCGTGGCCCGACAGCAGCAGCTTCAGCATTTCGTCGAACAGGCGCGCGGCCGGCACGTTGTTGATCAGGTCGGCGAGCGCGTTGATCGGTTCGCGCGTATGCGGCTCGATCTCGAAACCGAGCTTGGCCGCGAAGCGCACGACGCGCAGCATCCGCACCGGATCCTCGCGGAAGCGCGTGGCCGGATCGCCGATCATCCGCAACAGGCGGGCGCGCACGTCGGCCATCCCGTCGTGGTAGTCGAGCACCGTCTGCGTCGACGGGTCGTAGTACATCGCGTTGATCGTGAAGTCGCGGCGCGCGGCGTCTTCGTGCTGCTCGCCCCACACGTTGTCGCGCAGCACGCGGCCGCTCGCGTCCACCGCGTGCGTGCGGCGATCGAGTTCGTCGCGCTTCAGGCGCTTCGGCGGCTCGGCAGCGGCCGCCTCGGGCGGCGCATCGACCAGCGCGCGGAACGTCGAGACTTCGATCAGCTCCTGGCCGAACTGCACGTGCACGATCTGGAAGCGGCGGCCGATCAGGCGTGCGCGGCGGAACAGGCGCTGCACCTCGGTCGGCGTTGCGTCGGTCGCGACGTCGAAGTCCTTCGGCGCGATGCCGAGCAGCAGGTCGCGTACCGCTCCGCCGACGATGAAGGCACGGAAGCCCGCCTGCTGCAGCGTGTCGGTCACGCGCACGGCGTTCTTCGAGATCAGCGCCGGATTGATGCCGTGCACGCTGGCCGGCACGACGGTCGGTTCATGGTTGCTGCGCGGTTTTTTCGCGCCGCCGCCGCGGGCGCCCTTCGGGGCGCGCGGGGTAGCAGGGGCCGCTTCGTCGGCCGGGGCCGTTGCGGGAGAGGTTTGCTCGGTTTCGTCCTGGCCGAGCAGCTTGCGGATGAATTTTTTGATCACGACGTTCAGAAGAGATCGAGGATGCGCCAGCCGCGGTTGCTTGCATGCGCACGCAGCGTGTCGTCAGGGTTGGTCGCGATCGGGTCGGTGACTTTCTCGAGCAACGGGATGTCGTTGTGCGAGTCGCTGTAGAAATAGGTGTGCGGGAAGTCGCTCCATTGCTTGCCGAGCGACGCGAGCCACGCTTCGGTCCGCACGATCTTGCCTTCGCGATAGCTCGGCGTGCCGGTCGGCCGGCCCGTGTACGGCGAATCGGGATGCCCGTCGGTCGTTTCGACCTCGCAGGCGATCAGCGTGTCGACACCGAACGCGGACGCGATCGGGCGCGTGATGAATTCGTTGGTCGCCGTCACCACGCAGCACAGGTCGCCCGCATCGAGGTGCTTGCGCACGAGCTCGAGCGCGGCGGGTGTCATGGCGGGCCGGATCACCTCGTGCATGTACTGATCGTGCCATTCGGCCAGCTGCGCGCGCGAATACTTCGCGAGCGGCGTGATCATCGCCGTGAGGTACGCGTGGATGTCGAGCTTGCCGGCCTTGTAGTCGGCGAAGAACTGATCGTTCTGACGCGAGAAGCTTTCCGCGTCGACGATGCCGAGCTTCACCATGAAGCGGCCCCATTCGTGGTCGCTATCGGTCGGGATCAACGTGTGATCGAGGTCAAAGAGTGCCAGATTAGTCATGGAAGCGCATTTTACTCGAAGCGGTTCGGGCCCGTGCCCGGTGGTGTGATGTCGTCGCCGGGACGCGCCAGCATGCGGCGCAGCAACGGCAGCGTGACGGCGCGTTTCTGCTCGAGCGAAAAGCGATCGAGCGCGTCGAGCAGCGCCATCAGGCTCGGCATGTCGCGGCGGAAATGGGTCAGCAGGTAGGCGGCGATGTCGTCGGTGAGCGCGATCCCGCGCTCCTTCGCCGCGAGCTTGAGCACGGCGATCTTGCCGGCGTCGGACGGCGGCGACAGGTGGAACACGAGCCCCCAGCCGAGGCGCGTGCGGAGATCCTCGCGCACGTCGAGCGCGAGCGGCGCCGCGGGGCCCGCCGCGACGAACGCGCTCGACGGGTGCGCGCGCACTTCGTTGAACAGGTTGAACAGCGCGACCTGCTGCGTGTCGCTCATCCGGTCGCAGTCGTCGATCGCGTAGATGCCGATGCGCGGGTCGAACGTGAACGCGCCGAGCGGGCTCTGCGGCGTCAGGTAGCGCGCATAGCCGTACGACGCGTCGCTCACGAGCGCCTGCAGCAGATGGGTGCGGCCGCAGCCGGGCTCGCCCCAGATGTAGAACGACCGGTCCGGCACGGGGCCCGCCGCGAGCGCGAGGTCGAGCTTCTGCAGGCGCGAGATGAGCTCGTCGTTCTCCTCGTTCATGATGAAGTTGTCGAACGTGGCGGGCGGCGGCGTGCCGAGATCGAGCGTCAGTTGACGGGACACAACAGTCACAATGCGGGTCGGTTGAAAATACGCGCGCCGTACGCCGGGCACGCGCCGGGGCTTGCGTCTTCACGGGCTTCACGCGCGGCCGCACGCACGGCGCCACGCCGATTTCGGCGCGGTTCGCTCGGCGATGAAAACGGGGACGTGTTGACCAAGATGCAATCCCTGACGATTCGGTGCTGGGAATTCCGGCCAACGGGCCGGCTTCGGGTAAAATCGCATTTTACCGACCTTCTCGCATTCCCCCATGAATCCTCCGAAATCCGCTCCCGACGCTCAGGGTCTGTCCTATCGCGACGCAGGTGTCGACATCGACGCAGGCGACGCACTCATCGACAAGATCAAGCCTTTTGCGAAGAAAACCCTGCGCGACGGCGTGCTCGGCGGCATCGGCGGGTTCGGCGCGCTGTTCGAAGTGCCGAAGAAGTACAAGGAGCCCGTGCTCGTATCGGGCACCGACGGCGTGGGCACCAAGCTCAAGCTGGCGTTTCATCTGAACAAACACGACACCGTCGGCCAGGATCTCGTCGCGATGAGCGTGAACGACATCCTCGTGCAGGGCGCCGAGCCGCTGTTCTTCCTCGACTACTTCGCGTGCGGCAAGCTCGACGTCGACACCGCGGCAACGGTCGTCAAGGGCATCGCGCAGGGTTGCGAACTGTCGGGCTGCGCGCTGATCGGCGGTGAAACGGCCGAAATGCCGGGCATGTACCCGGACGGCGAATACGACCTGGCCGGCTTCGCGGTCGGCGCGGTCGAGAAGAGCAAGATCATCGACGGCAGCACGATCGCCGAGGGCGACGTGGTGCTGGGCCTCGCATCGAGCGGCATCCACTCGAACGGCTTCTCGCTCGTGCGCAAGATCATCGAGCGCGCGAACCCCGACCTGTCGGCCGATTTCCACGGCCGCTCGCTGGCCGACGCGCTGATGGCGCCCACGCGCATCTACGTGAAGCCGCTGCTCGCGCTGATGCAGAAGCTGCCGGTGAAGGGCATGGCGCACATCACGGGCGGCGGTCTCGTCGAGAACATCCCGCGCGTGCTGCGCGAAGGCCTCACCGCCGAGCTCGACCAGAACGCCTGGCCGCTGCCGCCGCTGTTCAAGTGGCTGCAGGAACACGGCGGTGTCGCCGATGCGGAAATGCACCGCGTGTTCAACTGCGGCATCGGCATGGCCGTGATCGTGTCGGCGGCCGATGCCGACGCAGCGATCGCCGACCTGACCGCCGCCGGCGAACAGGTGTGGAAGATCGGCACCGTGCGTGCGACCCGCGAAGGCGAGGCGCAGACGGTCGTGGTCTGACGCACTGCCTGCAGCAGATGCAGCAAGGAAAGCCGCCCGGAGTCGATCCGGGCGGCTTTTTTTCATGCCGACGGGCGCGGTGCGCCTGAGTTCGCGGCGCGTGCGCCGGCCAGCAACGGCGGGACGAGCAGATAAAGCAGTGCGGCCGCGGCCCAGACGAGCCCCGGCCACGTCGCGCGTGTCGCCGCGTAGGTCGCGGTGACGACCAGCGGCCCCGCGACGCCGATCAGGCTCGCCACGCTCGCGAGCGCGCCTTGCAGTTCACCCTGGCGCGCATCGTCGACCTGCCGCGCGAGCATCGCCTGCAGGGCCGGCAGCGTCATGCCGCCCGCCGCGAACAGCGGCAGTAGCGCGAACGGCACCCACGCGGCGGTCGCGAACGCGATCGCCGCGAGCCCGAGCGCGTCACCCGCGAGGCCCAGAGCCAGCGCGCGGCGCTCGCCGAGCCGCGCGATCAGCGGCCCGATCGCGAATGCCTGCGCGAGTGCGTGACACGCGCCGTAGCCCGCCAGCGACAGCCCCGCGATCGGCGTCGACCAGCCGAAATGCTCCTGGCCATACAGGATCCACAGTGTCGCCGGCGCCTGCGACACCAGCGCCACGATCACGTAAATGCCGATCAGCGGTGCGAGCGCGGGTGCGCCGGTCAGCCGGCGCAGGCTCGCGAACGGATTGAGTGCGCCAACCGCATGGCTTTCGCGGGCCGAACGCGGCCGTGATTCCGGCAGCGCGCGCCAGACGAGCACGAGATTGAGCGCATTGAGCACGGCGGCCGCGACGAACGGTGCACGCAGGTGCAGCACACCGAGCAGGCCGCCGATCAGCGGGCCCGCGATGAAGCCGATGCCCATCATCGCGCCGAGCTGGCCGAAGCGTCGTGCTCGATCGGGTTCGGCGGTGACGTCGGTGACATAGGCAGTCGCGACCGCGACGTTCGCGCCGGTGATGCCCGCGATCAGCCGCCCCACGTAAAGCCACGCGAGGGTCGGCGCGAGCGCCATCAGCAGGTAGTCGAGCGCGGCGCCCGCGAGCGACGCGAGCAGGACGGGCCGGCGGCCGAAGCGGTCGCTCAGCGCGCCGAGCAGCGGGGCGCACAGGAACTGCGCGAACGCGTACAGCGCGAGCAGGATCCCGTAATGGGTGTCGGTGCTGCCTGCGTCGGCGAGCGAGCGCAGCAGCCCGGGCAGGATCGGCATCACGATCCCGACGCCAATCGCGTCGAGCAGGACCGTGGCCAGGATGGCAATCAGGGACGGATTCAAGAGCGTGACTCTATCGGTGATAGAGTGGCAATTATTCCACAACTTCCCTATCGGTGATAGAGATGAAGGACACAGGCGCGCGGCTGACGCGCGACACGGTATTGCGCGCGGCGCTCGAGCTGCTCGACGAAGTCGGCATCGACGGGCTGTCGACGCGGAAGCTCGCCGAGCGGCTCGGCGTGCAGTCGCCGACGCTTTACTGGCATTTCAGGAACAAGGGCGAACTGCTCGATGCGATGGCCGAGGCGATCATGCTCGAGCGTCACGATGCGTCGTTGCCGCGGCCGGGCGAAGCGTGGGATGCGTGGCTTTTGGACAACGCGCGCAGTTTCCGTCGCGCGCTGCTGGCCTATCGCGATGGCGCGCGCCTGCATGCCGGTACGCGGCCGCGCGCGCTGCATTTCGGCTCGATCGAACGCAAGGTCGCGCTGCTCGGCGATGCGGGTTTCGCGCCGGACGAGGCGGTCGACGTGATGTATGCGCTGGGCCGCTTCGTGGTCGGATGGGTGCTGGAAGAGCAGGCGGAAGCGGACGGCGACGCCGATGCGCCGCTGCCGGACGCGGCCGAGTATCCGCTGCTCGCGAAGGGTTGGGCCGCGCTGCGCGCACGTGGCGGCGATGAAGCGTTCGAGCGCGGCGTCGCCTTGATCGTCGACGGCGCCCGCGCGCATCTGGCAGCGCGCGGGCGCGGCTGACGCGGTCAGCCCGGCGTGCGGCCGTCGAGCACGCGTTCGAGCGCGTCGAGTGCGCGGGCCGTCGAGTCCGGCGCGATGCAGTCGACGACGATCCGCTCCGGCATCGCGCGCAGCCAGGTGATCTGGCGCTTGCAGAGCTGGCGCGTCGCGAAGATGCCCTTGTCGCGCATCGTCCGGTAGTCGGTATCGCGGTCGAGGAATTCCCACGCCTGCCGGTAGCCGACGCAGCGCATCGACGGCAGGTCGGGATGGAGATCCTCGCGACGGCGCAGCCGCTCGACTTCGTCGATGAAGCCCGCGTCCAGCATTGCGTCGAAGCGCTGCGCGATCCGTTTGTGCAGAACCGCGCGATCCGATGGTTCGAGCGCGACCGGCACGAAGCGGTAAGCGGCGGCCGCATCGTCGGTGCGGCGCGGCGCGGCAAGCAGCGCCGACATCGGCTGCCCGCTCAGCATGAACACTTCGAGCGCCCGCTGGATCCGCTGCGAATCGTTCGGCGCGAGCCGCGCGGCCGTGTCGGGATCGACCTGCGCGAGCCGCGCGTGCAGCGCGGGCCAGCCATCGCGCTCGGCTTCGGCATCGAGCGTCGCGCGCACGTCCGGATCGGCGCCCGGCAGGTCGTTGAGTCCCTGCGTCAGCGCCTTGTAGTACAGCATCGTGCCGCCCGCGAGCAGCGGCGTGCGGCCGCGCGCGGCGATCTCGCCGATCAGGCGCAGCGTGTCCGCGCGGAAGCTCGCGGCCGAATACGCGTCGGCCGGATCGATGATGTCGATCAGGTGATGCGGCACGCTCGCGCGCTCGTCGAGCGAAGGCTTCGCGGTACCGATATCCATGTCGCGGTAGACGAGCGCCGAATCGACGCTGACGATCTCGATCGGGCGGCGCGCGGCGAGCGCCAGCGCCGCGGCTGTCTTGCCCGATGCGGTGGGGCCGAGCAGGCAGGCGATCGTCGTCGGGCTGGGGTTGGCGTGCTGTGCTGCGCTCATTGTCCGCGCATGAAGAGGCGGTCGAGGTCGTTCAGCGTGAGCTGATACCACGTCGGCCGGCCGTGATTGCACTGGTCCGCGCGTTCGGTCGCTTCCATCTGCCGCAGCAGCGCGTTCATCTCGTCGAGCGTCAGGCGCCGGTTCGCGCGCACCGCGTGGTGGCACGCGAGCGTGCCGAGCAGTTCGTGCTGACGCTCGGTGAGCACGCGCGAGCCGCCGAACGCGTGCAGATCGGCGAGCACCGCGCGCGCGAGCGACTGCAGGTCGGCATCCTTCAGTAGCGCCGGGACCGCGCGGATCGCGAGCGTCGTCGGCGACAGCACCGCCAGGTCGAAGCCGAGCGATTCGAGCGTGTCGCGCTCTTCCTCGACCGTCCCGATCTCGACCGGCGTGGCCGTCATCGAGATCGGCAGCAGCAGCGCCTGCACGGCGACCGAGCGGTCGGCGAGCGCGTTCTTGAACTGTTCGTACAGGATCCGCTCGTGCGCCGCGTGCATGTCGACGATCACGAGGCCGTGCGCATTCTGCGCGAGCACGTAAATGCCGTGGATCTGGCCCAGCGCGAAGCCAAGCGGCTGCTCGTCGTGCGTGGTCGCGGCGATCGGCGATGCGGTGAAGCCCGACAGCGGTGCGATCGGCGCGTCGGCCGAATCGCGTGCGAGGGTCGTCGTGCCGTCCGGCGTGCCGGCGCCCGTATCCTTGCGGCCGAACAGCGCGTCATAGAGCGCGAGCGGCTGCGCAACGGGCAGCGTGCCCTGGGTCATCCGCGCCTGACGCATCCACGTGTTGCCCGACGACGAGGACGACGACGGCGACGAGAAGCCGCTACCGCCGCTGCCGGTTGCGTGGCCCTGGCTCTGCCCGAGCGGTGTGTCCAGGAACGAAGAAGGCCCGCGTGGCGTCGGTTCGATATGTGCGGCATGGCCGCCCGCCGTGGTTTCCGGCGACGCGCCCGCGTGGCGCGCCAACGCGCGCTGGACCGCATGGAACACGTACTGGTGGATCGAGCGCGAATCACGGAAGCGCACCTCGATCTTCGACGGGTGCACGTTCACGTCGACGGCTTCGGGAGGAAGGTCAAGAAACAGCACATACGACGGGTAGCGGTCGCCGTGCAGCACGTCCTCGTAGGCCGCGCGCACCGCGTGCGTCAGCAGTTTGTCGCGCACGAAGCGGCCGTTGACGAAGAAGTATTGCTGGTCGGCGCGACCGCGGCTTGCGGTCGGCAGGCCGGCGCAGCCGTAGACCGCGAGCGGGCCGGCCTGCTCGTCGAGCGGCAGGTGCGCGGTCGCGAAGCTGTCGCCGAGGATCTTCGCGACGCGCTGCGCCGGCTCGGTCGCATTCCAGTGCTCGACCGCCTTGCCGTTGTGCAGCACCGAGATCGCGACGTCCGGCCGCGCGAGCGCCGCGCGGCGGATCATTTCCAGACAGTGGCCGAATTCGGTCTGCTCGCTCTTCAGGAACTTGCGCCGCGCGGGCGTGTTGAAGTACAGCTCGCGCACCTCGATCGTCGTGCCGGTCGCGCCGGCGGCCGGCGACAGCACGCCCGTCTGCGCGTCGATCTTCATCGCATGCGCGGCATCGGCCGTCCGGCTCGTGATCGACATCTCGGCGACCGACGCGATCGACGCGAGCGCTTCGCCGCGAAACCCGAGCGTCGCGACCGCCTCGAGCTCCTCGAGCGAGCGGATCTTGCTGGTCGCATGGCGCATCAGTGCGAGCGCCAGCTCGTCCGGCGGAATCCCGCAACCGTCGTCGGTGATCGAGATGCGCTTGACGCCGCCTTCTTCCAGCACGATGCGCAGCGTGCTGGCGCCGGCGTCCATCGCGTTTTCGAGCAGTTCCTTGACGACCGACGCCGGGCGCTCGACGACCTCGCCGGCGGCGATCTGGCTGATCAGCTGGTCGGGCAGGGGCTGGATCGCGCGCAGCGGGCGCGGAGCAGGGGCGGGCGCGGCGCCCGCGGCCGTTTCGGTGATATCGGACATGGCCGAATTATAGCGAGGCGGCGAATGCGTGCCGGGGCGACCGGCGGTTACGTTTTTTCACGGAGCCTTAAGGTAGTTTCGGTATCATGGGTCCGTAACACGCCCGGCCTTGACCGGTGGGCGCTTCAGCCTTTTTCGGCCGTTCCGGCCCTATCGCCTTCGAGGAATCGCATTTGGATACGCTGCTTCATTTCGTCAACCTTGTCCTGCATATCGACGCCTTCCTCGGCGATTTCATCCGGCAGTACGGCGCGTGGGTCTATCTCGTGCTGTTCCTGATCGTGTTCTGCGAGACGGGGCTCGTCGTGTTCCCGTTCCTGCCCGGCGATTCGCTGCTGTTCATCGGCGGCGCGTTCGCGGCGACGGGCGAGATGAATGTCGGCCTGCTGATCGTGCTGCTGCTCGTCGCGGCGATTTCCGGCAACACGGTGAACTACATGATCGGCCGCTGGATCGGCCCGAAGGTGTTCAATACGCATATCCCGGTGCTCGAGCGCTTCCTCGATCGCGCCGCGCTGCAGAAGACCCACTCGTTCTACGACAAGCACGGCGGCAAGACGATCGTGCTCGCGCGCTTCATTCCGGTCGTGCGGACGTTCGCGCCGTTCGTCGCGGGCGCGTCGTCGATGAGCGCCGCGCGCTTCCAGCTCTTCAACGTGATCGGTGCGCTGGTGTGGGTGCTGCTGCTCGTGCTGCTCGGCTATTTCTTCGGCAACATCCCGTTCATCCGCCAGTACCTGAACGTGATCGTGCTGGTCGGGATCGGCGCGGCGGTCGTGCCGGTCGCGCTTGGCGCGGTGTGGAAGCTGGTGCGCGGGAAGCAGTCGGATAATGCGCCGAAGGCGGGCGGGCGCTGAGCGGGAGCGTTTCGTTCTCGTCTCGGTGCAGTAAAAAAAGCGTGGCGGGTGCCACGCTTTTTTTTCGTCCGGCGACGCCGTTACGCGTTGCGATGCGAGATCGGGCCGGCTGTGCTTTGAGCCGGAAAATGTCCTAGTTACGACGCTGCGCGGCCGTAGGAGTCTTCGAAGCGGACGATATCGTCCTCGCCGAGATATGAGCCCGATTGGACTTCGATTAGTTCGAGCGGAATCTTGCCCGGGTTTCTGAGCCGATGTGGGGTGCCGAGGGGGATGTACGTTGACTGGTTCTCGGTAAGGATGATTTCTGCATTGCCATTCGTCACAAGCGCCGTGCCTTTCACGACAATCCAATGTTCGGCGCGGTGATGATGCATCTGCAGGCTCAGTTGTGCTCCAGGAGCGACGATGATCCGCTTGACCTGGAAGCGATCGCCGGCATCAATGCTTTCATAGGAGCCCCACGGCCGTGGGACACGACGATGCGTGACTGATTCGAGCCGTCCCGAACGATTCAGTTGTTCGACAACCTTCTTGACGTCCTGGACGTGGTCGCGATGCGCGACCAGGACGGCATCTGCAGTTTCGACCACAACGACATCCCGGACGCCGATCGCCGCGACCATCCGGTGTTCCGCACGGATGTAGGAGTTTTCGACAGTGTCCGTATAGATGTCGCCGGAAACAGTATTGTTTTGGTCGTCGCGCGCGGCAATATCGGCGAGCGCGCTCCACGAACCGACATCGCTCCAGCCGAGTTCAGGAGCCGCGACTACGGCCGCGCGTTTCGTCTTTTCCATGACGGCGTAGTCAATGGAGATGTCCGGGCAAGCGCCGAATGCTTCGATATCGAGACGCAGAAAATCATAGTCCTGCCGCGCGTGATCGAGTGCCTGTGCTGCATATCGGGCGATGTCGGGTGCATGTTGCGCGATCTCGTCGAGATAGACCGATGCATTCAGCAGGAACATGCCGCTGTTCCAATAGTAGCGGCCGTCGTTGACGAATTCCGCAGCACGTTCACGGTCGGGCTTTTCGATGAATGCGTCGACGGCGTGAGCGCCGTTGCCGGTTTCAAGCGCTTCGCCGCGGCGGATATAACCGTATCCGGTATGCGGCTCGTTGGGGGGAATCCCGAATGTGACGAGATGTCCGCGCTTTGCGACCGTGGCCGCGGTGTCGACGGCCGTGATAAATGCCGGCAGATTCTGGACGATGTGGTCCGACGGCAACACCAGAAGCAACGCGTCCGGATCGTCGCGCAACGCGATGCGTGCCGCGACGGCGATCGCTGGTGCAGTGTTGCGGCCGAGCGGCTCCAGCACGATCGCCCGTGGCTTGATACCGGTGTGCTGAAGTTGCTCCGCAATCATGAAACGATGCGCGTGGTTCGCGACAATGACTGGAGGCGCGACCCCCGGCACTTCGCTCGCGCGAAGGACGGTCTGCTGAACAAGGGTTTGTTCTCCCGCCAGCTTCAGATATTGCTTCGGGTAGTTGCTGCGGGACATCGGCCACAGCCGGCTGCCGTTGCCGCCGCATAGGAGGATCGGATGGAGACTCATGCGGGGATGCCCAGGGTAGGGCGAATGGGTGACGGCTCGGTTGCCGGGGGAATTATTCTAACAAAGCGGGGTAACGAAAAAGCGTGGCGGGTGCCACGCTTATTTTTCGTCCGGTGCCGCCGTTACGCGTTGCGATGCGAGATCGGGGTTTCGGGCGTCGGGTATTGCGCGTCGCGGAACGTCTCGATGATTACGCGGTTGGTGTCGCAATACACTTGCCAATAGTGCTCGGGTGCCGTGGACGGGCGCACGAACAGCAGCGGGCCTTCCGGCGTGAACTGCAGCACGCCGACGTCCGGCGCCGGGGTGGTCAGCACGTTCGGGATCTGCTGGATCGACGTCTTCAGGCGGTTGATCGCGTCGACCGCGTCGACGCCGTTCGCGATCTTTGCGGTCAGATCGACGCGGCGGTGCGGCGTGGCACTGTAGTTCGCGATGTTGTCCGAGAAGATCTTGTTGTTGCCGACGATCGTCACGATGTTGTCGGGCGTGATGATCGTCGTGCCGAACAGGCCAAGCTCCTTTACCGTGCCCGTGACGCCGCCTGCGCTGATCACGTCGCCGATCTTGAACGGGCGCAGCACCTGCATGAACACGCCTGCGGCGAAGTGCGCGAGCAGGCCGCCCCAGGCGGTACCGATCGCAAGGCCGAGGCCGGCGAGCAGGGCGGCGAACGAGGTCGTCTGCACGCCGAAGATCTGCAGGATCGCGAGGATCAGCAGGATCGTCAGCAGCACGCCGACGACGGAGGTCAGGTAGTCGGTCAGTGTCGGGTCGACCTTGCCGCTGCGGCGCACGACCTTGCCGAGCAGGCGCGTGCCGATACGGATTGCCCAGCGGCCGACGAACCACAATACGATCGCGGCGAGGAGGTTGAGGCCGAAGTCGAGACCGCGGGTCATCAGGAATTGCTGGGCTGTGGCGAGATCGATCATGCGTTCTCCGGGGGAGGGGAAAGGGGGGGGCGGCTGGCGAGCCGCGGTTGGTTCGTTTTTTATATCTGACTGGAGCGGAAGGAGCAACTGTCCGGCAGACAGGTGTTCGCAACGCGGCATTCCCGAGATCGTACATTGCCAGGCCGGGCGCGCGACGCTACCGTGCGATGCTCGTTCGTCGACGTGTCCTGCCTATCGCGATCGCCTCCTCTTGCGAAAATGATTCCATGCATGGCGATTGCCGAGCGAAGGCCGGACGGTCGTCGCCCTACATGCGCTGGAAATGCTGTCGACAGCGCCAGTGGAAATGAATCAGTGCATTGCGGGTCCAGCGAATCGCCTTCAGTAACGGGCGTACGCGGTTGCCTCGAACCTGTTCCAGCGGGCGGCCCGCGGCTTTGGCGATCTGTCTGCAAATGGCTTCCGGAGTCGTGAAGCGTCGCAGATGCCAATCCCAATACAGCGGATAGCGCAACAGCGCGCCGGCGGTCAGCATGTCGAGAGACAAGGTGCGCTCGCGCCACGGCAGCGGCGCGAGTGCGTCATGCGTGAGCCCCCAGCCGGCGTAGAACGGCAGACCGTAAGTAAATACCGCCTTGCCGCGCAAGAGTGCTTCGAAGCCGGACAGGGACGACAACGTATGGACTTCGTCGGCGTGTTCGATCAGCGAAATCAGATCGGCATCGGCGTCGACGATGTCGGCGAATCGTGCCGCGTCGATGAGGCCGTTACGATTGCCTGACAGGACATCGGGGTGCGGCTTGTATACGACGAACGCATCGGGCCGAAGCCGCCGAACTTCCTGCAGCAGCATCTCGACCGTGTTGATCGCCCGGGTACCGAGGCGGATGGATGCGTCGTCAGCCACTTGACCCGGCACGAGGACGACTCGCTTGCCGCCCGGAGCCTGCCATGCCGGTGCGCGCCGGCCAAGGTTGTACTTCGTGAGGCCGAGTTCCGCAATGAGGGTGCGCAACGCGGTTGCGCGCGCGAGTTCGGCTGCGTCAAACGTCGTGTCGTTCAGTATGGCCGTCAGATCGTTTGGACGACTTGCATCGAAATACAGGCCTTGATGATCGATGACCTGACTGCACGGCGCCATCATGTCGGACCCGAGACCGATCGAATGGAGAAAGCCGTCCTCGATCCTGACGACTTGAACACCGGACGGAACCTGTGTTGCGTCGCGCCCTCCCCATACGACGGCCTGTTCGTCCGGTCGCAGTTGCCGGGGGAGATCGGTCCAGCGCAACGAGCCGCCACCTGCTGTCAGATAGGGGGTGGCGAATGGCCGTTTCCACCATTGGAAACGCAGGGCAGCAACGCATTTGAGCCGCGAAAAGCGCGAGGCCACAGATCGTTGCAGCTCAACGCTTTCCAGTACGGACGCCAGTGTCCCAGGCTGGTGCGTTGCGGGATCCAGATACCGGACGTGGCGAAGGAACGCTACGTCAAAAAATGCAGGGAGTGACGGGCGAGCCGTTCGTTCCGGAAATTCGAGCGCGTCGTGCGTGAGGCCCCATCCTGCGTAGTACGGCTTGCCGAACACATGCGTAGGGACATCGGCCAATAGTCCGCCGACACCTTCCGACGCACCAACGACGTACAGATGATCGGCTGCACTGAGCACTTCTCTGAGTGAATATGGTTCGTGAAGCCGGCGAATGTCGCTGGGTAGCGCCGTATCGGACGACAGCCAGGCACCGCTCCCGGGGTCGCTGGAGCGTGCGAGCCAGAACTCGGCGTCGGGATGGGCCGACCGTGCATTTTGTAGCATGGCGCGAAATGCGCGACGTCGAGCACGTTCGGGTGAACCGGGATTGGTTGCGGAATGCGATCGTTCGTCGACGAGGACGATACGTGAACGAGGCGAGCGAGATTCGAAGATCCGTTGCGGGACCGTCAATCGGTTCGCCGGGTGCAATGCATCGGTTTCGAGTACCCGTTGCATCAGCGACAGGATGTCGGGCGTCTGGCAACCGGATTGCGCGGTCAACAGCATGTTGTTCATGCTGTCGGTCAGCGAGCGCATTGCATCGTGCGTGGTGAGCGGCACGGCAAACCACGAGAGGGGTGGAATGCCCCAGTCTCGACAGGATGCAACCGGGCCCGGCCATGCGGCCAGGGTTTTCGGGGAGGATGTGCGAGCCAGTCGCTGCACCAGCGTCCCGGCCATCCTGCGGTCGACCCAATGATAGGGCGATTTGCCGAGCAACCAGCTCAGCGTGCGTCGCCCTGGAGTGATTTCGTGCAGCTTCAACGACCAAGTGTGCCCGAATTCTCGAGGTGAATCGCTCATGGTGGCGCGGACATTCAATCCAGTTCTTCCAGGAAGCGGTCGACCCGGGCGAAATGCTCGGTCCACGTGGGCGGGCCAAACTGCGCGATTCGAACCAGCTGGCTGTCACGTTCGGGGCTCGGTGCCTGCGAATAGGCGCGGATCCGGGCCATCCAGCCTGGGCCATCGAGCGGGTCCAGGTAGTCGGGAACGTCACCCGCCACCTCCCGGAATACGCCCAGGTCGCTGGCGATGACGGGGACCTGCATCGTCAGTGCTTCGACGAGCGGCATACCGTAGCCCTCCACGAACGAAGGAAACAGAAGGGCGCGCGCGTGTTGCAGCCACACCTGCAGATCGCGATCGGAGCAGTTGGACTGTTCCACCACGGCGCCCTTCAGGCTCTCGCACCGCTCGAGCATGTCGATGACGTTCTCGCATTCCCAGCCGCGCCGACCGATGACGACGAGCTTCGGCGCATTGCCGCCTGATTCCTCCACTATTCGACGCCACACATGCAACATGAACCAATGGTTCTTGCGCGGTTCTATGGTGCCAAGCATGACGAAATAAGGCGTATCGAGCGGGGCGCGAGAGTCCGTCGCCGGTCGATCGATTCCGGGCGCTAGCCGGGCGACGACGCTGCGTGGCAGTGTCATCTTGGCACGATGCGCCTCGTCGGTGAGGGAATCCAGCGTGAAGCTTGAATTGGCTATGACACCTGCCGCATGTTCGAGAACGGTATGAATGCGTCGTCGATGCGTTTCACGAACACCTTCGCGACAATATTCGGCATGAGTCAGCGGAATCAGGTCATGCACCATGAAGACGGTGCGGACGCCCAGTTTGCGCATTGCCCGCGGGTATCGCGCGAACTCCATTCCTGAGTGACTGGTGTGCAACAGGACGCCGCCCGGAACCGACGTTTTTTTCCATGCAGCCAGGAGCGCCTTGGCACCGAGCATCCGCATCGCGGCGACTCTACTGAAATCCTGCTCCAGCAACGTCCGGAACACGAGGGCGGAATCCCTTTCCGACAACACGGCGTGAAAACCCTGTTCGCTCAGCACGGCACGAGCTCGTGGCGCGTAGTGGCGAATGTATTCGATGCCGACGCGGTCCACTCCGGTTGGGAGCATGCGTTTGCAAAGGCGGGTCTGCAAACGCGTCACGTCTAATAAAATTCTTTGCACAGGTCAGCCGGATGATGGGGAATATTCGCTGGAAGCCCGTGGCGGGGCAGCTTCATATTCTAACCGTTACATGTGATAATCGACGCCGCGAATTCGCGGGCGCGGCGGAGTGTCGAATGTGCGGGTGTCATTGAACGGTATGGACGCACGTTGGTTGTAGTCTTCGGGCGACGCGCAGGGGGCTCCACGACCGTCTTCAGATGGGCGCAACGATTCCCGCCACGGCTTCGTTGCTGCACTACGCGACGAGGCAAGTGCCCACTGGGCGACGTCGATGCACGGTCGACCATACTGCGGCGCCGCGCCCGGGCGGAGGAATATACATCCGGTGATGGGCCGCGATGGTGATCTTTGAATTTGAGTTGGGGAGAACGAGTGAATATCGTTGACACGAATATTCCGGACTTGAAGATTATCGAACCGAAAGTTTTCGGTGATGAGCGCGGTTTTTTCTTTGAGAGTTTCAATCAGAAAAAATTTGTCGAGGCAATTGGTCGCGACGTGGCATTCGTGCAAGACAACCATTCCAAATCGGCGAAGAATGTGTTGCGCGGCCTTCACTACCAGATACAACATACTCAGGCCAAACTCGTTCGCGTGGTTTCCGGTGAGGTATACGACGTCGCAGTCGATTTGCGGCGCTCATCACCTACGTTCGGTCAATGGGTGGGGGTGACGCTCTCTGCCGAAAATAATCGGCAGTTCTGGATTCCGGAGGGGTTTGCCCACGGATTCGTGGTGACCTCCGGTTCGGCGGAATTCCTGTACAAGACGACGGACTACTGGTATCCCGAGTACGAAAAAACGATCCTCTGGAATGATCCGCAATTGAATATCGACTGGCCGCTGGGCGACGCGCCCATCGTTTCCGCCAAGGATCAGCAAGGCGTTCCGTTCGCAACGGCCGATCTGTTCTGAAGACCGATCATGCCCCGGTCTTCCGCGGCAACGGAGCAGCGACAACGATCGTGTGCCGCTCCGTTTTTGTGCCGCGCGCGGTTATCGAATAGTTTCCAGAACCAGAATACCGGCAAGATCGAGCTGGTTTTCACGGCGTGATTCGCGCGACGCATCATGGAATCCGTCGAACGTGAACATCTGCCCCGACGGCGGCGCCAGCCGGGTGTGTAGCGCAATGGTTCCCGTTTCGGGTATTGCAGCCAGCCGGCTGGGATTGTTCTCCATGAGAAGCGGAATGCTCGAGTAGATGAATTTTCCTTCCGGAATGTCTTGATATCGGGTCGAGAGTGCGAGGAGTCTCGCATCGTGCTCCAGTTCGGCGTACCAATGAGCATTGGTCGATGCGAGTGCCACGGCGATCGGAATGCCGGAAACAGGGATGGCAAGCCGTTCACCGGTCATCAGCGTCAGGCAATCCGCTTTTACATGCCGATTTTCGATTCGGCCGAGCTTGCTTTCCGTACCGGTTTTCGCCGCGATTTCTTTCGCGGAAACAAAGCGGGGCTTCAGGCGTGCCTGCGTGCCGGGGACGGAAATGGGGCGAGCCAGTTCGCCGAGCTTCGGGCCCCGTTGCCATAGCGCGTTGACGCGTTCTGCCAGCAACGTGCCGATCATCGCGACCGTGCAGCCGCGGTGGTAGTGTGCTTCATCCGAGTAGACGAAAGACGGAATCGGCCAGCCGAACGTATCGAAGAACCACGAGCGCGTGTCGACGAACGAAATCCCGCGATCCCGATACCATGCAATTTCGGCATCGTAGATCTGGTTATGAATGTCGGTCCTGTAGAACGGCTGGGCGGACAGGATGAGCGGTACGATGGTCGCGCCCGGGAAGCGCTCCGCAGCGGCGTTGAAGAGAATCTCCAGGAACAGGCGTTTCAGCTCCGCTCCGTCGGGGCGATGATTGAGGTGCCCCGTATCGTTCAGCGAATATTCGAGGACGACGACATCAGGTACCTCGGTAATTTCCTGAAGGCGGCCGATGGAGGTGAGCGAGGTGGTGCCACCTACAGAAATGTTGTCTAGCGTTACCTCGTGGCCCGAAATGGCAGCAAGGTGGCTGGCGAACCTGCCGATGTATCCGTTGGCTATGACTGAGTTGGATCCGCCAATGATGGCTACGCGCATATTGCCTCGAAGAGTGAGCCGGTCGTTATCAGCGATCGAGGCCTCTGCAGCACGATCGCCATTGTGTGCAATCTGCCGGATTCCACGCATGCTGCAACGATCGGCACCCGGCGACAATGTTGGTATCTTAGCTGGATCGGCTGCCGCGCAATCGAAAGAGAAACGCGATGTATACCCCGGCTGGCACAAATGTGGTGCATGGCCACCGGGGTTGCGGGGGATCCTGGTTAGCGGATTTGCTCTTTCAGGATGTTTTTCAGGTACTGGCCGTAGCCGTTCTTGCTGAGCGGTGCGGCAAGGCGGAGCAACTGCTCGGAATCGATGTAGCCGAGGCGATAGGCGATTTCTTCAATGCACGCCACTTTCAGTCCCTGCCGGTGTTCCATCGTGGCGATAAAGTGGCTGGCCTCGAGCATCGAGTCGTGCGTACCTGTGTCGAGCCACGCATAGCCGCGCCCCATCGTCTTGACGTCGAGCAGGCCTTCGCGCAGGTAGGTCGCATTGACATCGGTAATCTCGAGTTCGCCACGAGCCGACGGTTTGATCGATTTGGCGATGTCGACGACCTTGCTGTCGTAGAAATACAGACCGGTAACGGCGTAGTGCGATTTCGGTTGAGCCGGCTTTTCCTCGATGCTGATTGCGCGACCGTCCTGGTCGAATTCGACCACCCCATATCGCTCAGGATCGTTGACGCGATAGGCAAACACGCTGGCGCCGGTTTCCTTGCGCGCGGCCTCGTGCAGGAGCGGCACAAATTCGTGGCCGTGGAAAATGTTGTCGCCGAGCACGAGTGCGGAGCGATCTCCCGCGAGGAACGATTCGGCAAGGATGAACGCTTGCGCCAGTCCGTCGGGGCTCTGTTGAACCGTGTATTGAAGATTGAGCCCCCACTGATGACCGTCACCGAGCAGTTGCTCGAAGCGCGGCGTATCCTGAGGCGTCGAGATGATCAGAATGTCGCGGATGCCTGCCAACATCAATGTGCTGAGCGGGTAGTAGATCATCGGCTTGTCGTAGATCGGCAGCAATTGCTTGCTCACCGCCTGCGTTGCAGGATACAGACGGGTTCCCGAACCACCCGCGAGGATAATGCCCTTTCGTTTCATGATGTTGGTCTGCTCTCGGTTTCAATGTTGTAGTTGGGCGAATACATGATCGATGCCGTATTGCCAGGGTTGCATGTGCAAGTCGAATGTATTGGCGAGCTTGCTGCAATTCAGCCGTGAATTCGCGGGGCGTGTCGCGGCTGTCGGATAGGCACTGGTGGGGACGGCCTGAATCGCGTCCTGCTTCAGTTTCAATGCGATGCCGGATTCTTCGGCAAGCTGAACGATACGGCGCGCGTAGTCATGCCACGTCGTTTCGCCGGCGGCGGCCAGGTGGTACGTTCCCCAATCGCTGAACGACGGGGACAGCGCGCGGGCGAGCATGTGGGCGGTCACGTCGGCGATGAAGGAAGCCGTGGTCGGCGCACCGACTTGATCGGCGACGACGTTGAGTTGCTCGCGCTCTTGTGCCAGCCTGAGAATCGTCTTGAGAAAATTCTTCCCGTGTGCGCCGACAACCCAGCTCGTACGCAAGATCAGATGACGGCTGCAGGCTGCGCGAACTGCCGTTTCACCTGCCAGCTTGCTCTGCCCGTAGACCGACAAAGGATGCGTGATGTCGTCTTCGAGATACGGTTCGGCCTTCGTGCCGTCGAATACGTAATCCGTCGAATAGTGAATGAACGGAACCTTCCTGCTTGCCGCCCATGACGCCATAACGCCGGGCGCATCGGCGTTGATCGCATGCGCCAGTGCGGACTGGCTTTCCGCAAGGTCCACTGCCGTATAGGCGGCCGGATTGACGATGACGTCCGGTTGCAATGCGGTGAGCCGCTCGGCGAGCGTGCCGACGTCGGAAAGATCTAGGTCTTTTCGTTTCGGCACCAGCAGATCGCCGAGCGGCGCCAATGCACGCGCGAGTTCGAAACCGACCTGACCGCTGGAGCCCGTGATCAGGATGCGCGGCATGCATCCGCTCCATATTGCAGGTCGATCCAGTCGCGATAGCTGCCGGACGTGACGTTCTGCACCCACGCCTGGTTGTCGAGGTACCAGCGCACCGTTTTCCGGATGCCGCCTTCGAACGTCTCCTTGGGTTTCCAGTTCAGCTCCTGCTCCAGCTTGCGGGCATCGATTGCGTATCGGCGATCATGCCCGGGGCGATCCTGAACGAAACTGATCTGGCTTGCGTACGACTGCTTGTCGCTGCGAGGCTGAAGCTCGTCAAGAATCGAGCAGATCGTTCGGACAACGTCGAGATTCGTGCATTCGTTCCAGCCGCCCACGTTATAGGTTTCGCCGACGCTCCCTTGTTGCAGGACACGCCGGATGGCCGAGCAGTGATCCTTCACGTAGAGCCAGTCGCGGATCTGCTGGCCGTCGCCGTAGATCGGCAGTGGCTTGCCGGCAAGCGCGTTCAGAATGACGAGCGGAATGAGCTTTTCCGGGAAATGGTAGGGACCGTAGTTGTTGGAGCAGTTGGTGGTCAGTACCGGCATGCCGTAGGTGTGGTGCCATGCGCGGACGAGATGATCCGACGCGGCCTTGCTTGCGGAATAGGGGCTGTTGGGCTCGTAGCGGTTCGTTTCCGCGAAGGCCGGATCGTTGGGGCCGAGCGTGCCGTAGACTTCGTCGGTCGACACGTGAAGAAAGCGGAACGCCTCACGCTCTGCGTCCGGAAGCTCGCTCCAGTAGCCTCGCACCGATTCGAGCAGGTTGAAGGTGCCGACCACGTTGGTTTGAATGAAATCGCCCGGGCCGGAAATGGACCGGTCAACATGGGATTCAGCCGCGAAGTTGATGACCGCACGTGGGCGATGCTGTTTCAGAAGGTCGGCGACCAGTTCTCGGTCACCGATGTCGCCGCGGACGAACGTGTGTCGAGGGTTGTCGGCAAGCGATGCAAGCGTGTCGAGATTGCCTGCATAGGTCAGTTTGTCCAGATTGATGACGGACTCTTCGGAGCCGGCAATCCAGTCCAGAACGAAGTTGGCGCCAATGAAACCTGCACCGCCGGTGATTAGCAACATAATGGTCTCGACAATAAATATGAATAAATTGGGCTGCGTGCTTCGATGAGATCGGGTATTCGAAATCCATATGCGCTTTCGTAAATCGGAAAAGCATCGGCGCGCATACTCGTCTTCCGCTTTGCCGCGGCGGAGCACATCGAAGGATTTGCCGCACGAATCGAATCGTGCGGCGGGAATTTTACGTATGGATTACCGGAAAGTCGTAACCGTCGTCATGACGGGGTAAGCCACGGAGAAGATCACATTGAGGAATTTCTGCAGTTCCGCAATTGGTGCATTGGATACGTAGACAACATCCTTGTTGTCCATCATGAAGCTTTGCGCCACGAAGAAACTGTTGGGATCCTTCAAGTTGACTCGATAAACGACCGGAACCAGGCCGTTGGGTGCCGTCTTGACCGGCTGGAGCGGCCATTGGAGCGCATTCGCCTTCTCGAACCGGAAGATGAAGACGCCCTGGGCGTCGGAGCGCGAGTCGTTCAGACCGCCCATGCGGCCGAGCGCCTGGGCCAGCGTAATGCCCTGCGCTTCGAAGTTGATTTCCTCGTTCTTGCCGGTCGCGCCGAGCGCCGTGAAGCTGTTCGGCTGATACAGCGCCGTCACGACGTCGCCGGGCTGAAGCGGAACGTTCTGGCGCGGATCCCGGATGATCGTTTCCAGCGGCAGCGATTGCACGGTTTTGCCGCGCGTAACCTGCAGCGTCATTTTTTCGATCGGCTGCCGCACGCCGCCCGCGCTGGCGAGCGCGTCGAGGATGCGCTCGCCGCTAGGCGTCAGCGGCATGCGTTTGCTGGAATTGACGTCGCCGACGATCGTGACGTAGGAGGTCGTGTTTTGTACCAACCTGACCAGCGTCTGGGGCTGATTGGCCTTGCCCTTCAGTCGCTCGGTGATCGCCATCCCGAGTTCCTCGGGCGTGCGTCCGGCGGCCCTGATCGGCCCGACGAATGGGATACGCACATTGCCGTTGCTGTCGATCGTCTGATCCGGCAGCGCCGTTACGCGCGCATTGGAGGTGGTGTTGGGGCGCCCGTCCGTCGACGACGTGCCGAACAGCAAAGCAGGCGGAGCCTCCCAGATCGACACCTCGATGACGTCGCCGGCGCCCAACTGCTGTGACGTCGTCGCGTGTTCGCCGAGCGTTTTCGAAAAATCGCCGGCCAGTTGCAGGGAGAGCAGGCGCCGGGCCACGTCGTCGTTGACGTCGACCACCTGAATGCCGATCGAGCTCGGATTGGCCGGTGCTTGCGTGACGGCCGACGTGCTCGGTCCGGACGTAGGGATGGACGAGCAGGCCGTGAGGGCCATTCCGCACAGGAGCGGCAACGTATAGGTCAGAGAGTGTATGCGACGCATGTTACGGGTATCTAAAATTTTAGGCTGAGCGTTTGAGATCGCTGCTTCTGAATAAACCTGCAGCGGTCCCGGAAAAGGGGGCGATGTGTTTCGGTCAAGCGGCTCGTATCCAATCGATCGTCGTCGGATGAGGAGCGGGGGCCGGGTACATGCCGCATGGCCTCCGCCGGCCGCAAAACATCCGCGCTCGGCGGGAGGGCGGCCGGTTTTGCGTTGCTCGTGAATTGCGACATGTATCAGGTTGAGCCATTCAAATATGCCCGGTTTGGTTCGAAAAACACCAGTGCTTGCCGGAAATTCAACAGGCACCATTTTAAACAATACCGTACTCGGAAATGCGTATTGATCCGGTGCGGTCGGAGCGACTGGATCTATCTCCCGATTCCTGCCTTCCCGGCTGATATCGCACCGAGAAAACGTTCCCATTGCGGCAGGATATGCTTTGGCCGATACCGGGGTGCCATTTTGCGTCCCAGTGCCTTCAATTCGGAACGTCGCAATTCAGCGCCGTCGTCATAGGCGACGCGACCAATCGCATCCGCCAGGCTCCGCGTGCAGTGCGGATCAAAGTATTCGGTTGCGTCACCGTAGACCTCGCGGTGGACCGCGATGTCGGATGACACCACGACCCCGCCGCTGGCCATGGATTCCAGGCCGGAATAGTCGAAACCCTCCGCGAGGCTCGGGCAGACTGTCGCTACGGCGTGCCGATACAACGTACACAGATCTTCGGCGGGGACCCCGGACAAGACGAACAGGGCGCCTGTATCGATCCACGCGCGCATTTCCTGGGTCAGCACTTCGCTCCCCCAGCCAGCGTTTCCGACAAAAACGAGCTTGATCGATGGATCGCGATCGGCCACAAGCGTCGACCACGCTGCCAAGAGCCGAGCGTGATTCTTGCGCGGTTCGATCGTCGAAACCATCAGTAGATACTTGAACGGTTGCCGATCCAGTGCGTCGGCGTAAAAGCGCTCTCTCGATTCGGTCGTGGAAAAGGTCGGATTCAGCGGGCCGACCGGGGTAATGCGAAGCCTTACGATCTGCTTGACCCGTCCGGCCGGTGCGTTGGTTTCGCGGAAATCGGCCGAGATCATGTTGTGAATCGTGACCGACCGATCGCGAACCTCGGGAAGCAACGCGATCAGGCCCTGTCGGGTCGTTTCGGACACGCAGGCGAAATACGCGCCGGATTTTGCATTGCTGACCAACGCATGCATGTGCGTGGCTTGATGGCGAACCTTGTTGGCGATCGTGTCGGGCATCATGATCGGGAAGGCGTCGTGATAACGCACGACGAACGCCACATCGTCGGGAATTCTGCCGGGATACGGCGTCTGTGCAATGAAGACGCCGGCCCGATCAAGCGCGAGGCGCGGATAGATTGCCTCACGCCGGAACTTCAAGGTTAGAAGTCCTGCACTCTGTAACACGTTCCAGGGTACCGTGCAGACACGTAGATCGCGTGCGGTGACGATCTTGAAATCGTCTGCCGGCAGGGTCTTCTCGAACAGGCGGCGCCAGACGAATTCCTCGAAGCCGCGGGGCGCGAAGCGAGTGAGTCGCACGTGAGCACGCGCGGGACGCAACAGCGCGGACAGGGCCAGCGCGTACGCGGTTCGGCGGGAGCGGACATAGGTACGAACCGTCGCCCAAATGCCTTTGGGTCGCGGTTTGTCCATCGATACGACAACCCGCGTGCGTTCACGCACCGCGGCGAGCGTCATGTCCGGTTCACGAGCCGGCTCGTCTGCGGCGCCCGGCGCAAGAAACGCGAGCGAGGTCTGGAGCAGCCCTTCGACCTCGATCGACGGGCACTCGCACAAGCCTCGAAACAGTAATCTCGTTTCCTGCGGAATGCCGGCGTGGCCGTCGAGGGCGGGTCGCATTTCCAGAAGAACGCTGAAAGTTCGGTTGTTTGTCATAACGGGATCAGGTTTCTTCCCTGTTCGAGTAGCCAACCGGATCGGCAGACGGTCGATCTTCGAATGTCGCGCGCGGATGTGCCAGCGCGGAGCCGGCCTTCCTGATAACACCCAGACCCGCTCTCGGCGGCCACGCGATCTGGCACTGGGCCCGATCCAGCGTTAGATTCCGGCTATAGGCCGGATCGTCCGCCATGAAGTCGGCCCAATGTTGCCGCATGTACGCAACCTCGCCATCCGAGCGCCGCTTTTTTTCCGGCGTATTGTCTTCACCTCGGGTTGCCGATTCGTGATGATAGAGTTCGGCAAACGGCGTCCAGATGATTCGATATCCTGCGCTCCTGATGCGCAAGCAAAAATCGATGTCGTTGAAAGCGACGGGCAGAGACGCTTCGTTGAGGCCGCCGATTTCGATATAGAGCGATTTTCTGACGACGAGGCAGGCAGCCGTGACGGCAGAAAGGGATTGGACGACTGCTGCTCGAGCCTGATAGCCCGGATCGTGCCTTTGCAGCCCGCGGTGGATATGATCCGCGGCGCCGCTGAGGCCGAGGATGACACCGGCGTGCTGAACGGTGTCGTCCGAATACAGAAGTTTTGCACCGACTGCACCGACTTCGGGGCGCGTTGCCTGTCCCAGCATTTCTTCCAGCCAGTCCGGGCTGATGACCTCGATGTCGTTGTTGACGAGGGCAATATAGTCTCCGCGCGCGCGCGCGCAAGCGCGGTTGTTGAGCGCGGAATAGTTGAACGGCCGGTCGTCGCGAACGATCTCGATGCGTTCATGCGTCGACAGCGCGGCGAGGTAATCCAGCGTTTCGCGCTCGTCGGAGCCGTTGTCGACGACGATGATCTCGTAGTTCGAGTAGGTCGTCCGCCGCAGAATGGACTCGATGCATTGGCGCAGCAGCGACAGCCCATTTCTGGTGGGAATGATGATGCTGACCATCGGGCACGGCTCGGGCAGCCGATAACGAACCCTGTAGCCGTGAGCCGTAATGCGCGCATCCGCTGCGATTCCGCTGCGCTGCAGATAGTTCGCGAGTGCCAGGTATCCGGCTTGCTTGTCAGCATCGGTGGCTGTGTCGAACTGATCCTGGGTACTGTCGCGAGCGTGGTAGAGGATGCTCGGAATATGTACGATGCCATCCGGTCGGGCTGTTTCGATGCACCGCAGCGCGAGATCGTAGCCGGACGCGAAGCCCGGGCGCGGATCCCAGCCGCCCACGGCCTCGAACAGGCGAGCATGGCAGGCGCTCAAATGCGAGATCGTGCCGCGAGAAAGGCACAGATCTTCGTTCCAGTCGCATTTGAAGTGCGGATCCTTGCGTGATCCGTCTTCGTCAATCCGATCCTCGTCGGAATAGATCAACTCCGCATGCGGCGCTGCATCGACGGTTTCGCAAATGGCAAACAGCGCGTGCTGGGGCAGCAGATCGTGCTGGCCGAGCATGGCGATCCACGATCCGGATCGAAGCAACGCGCGGGTCAGTTCGCCCTGGAGAGTCGCGTGATTCCCTGGCTGCAGGATTTTCACGCGGCTGTCGCTCAGTGCGTGATGTTCGAGCAAGTGCAGAATCTCTGGATCCACCGTGGCGGGAGCGACGATATGAAGCGCCCAGTACGGGTAGATCTGCGCCTTCACGTGCTGAATGGTTGTGTTCAGCCAGGCAGCATTCGGCCCGGATAACGCCATCGCCAGCGCAACGGTGGGGCGATCACGGAATGAATCGATGCGACGGCTCATCCGGGCAAGTGCGTCGCCGCTCGGCGTGTCGAAGCACTCGACCCAGTCCAAATATTCGATGAGCGCATCTGGGTTTTCGAAGAGCTGGCAGTAGTCGTGCCATATGTCTCGCTCAGGACCGGCGTTCGCCTGCCGGGTCGAAGACGAGCCGAACGCGTCGAGTTTGTACATCGGGTGCAGCGCGCTCAGCTTTCGATGCATGCGCGAGCGTGCGAACCGGCCCGTTACGCGAGCCAACTTGAATTGCGTGACTTCGTCGTCCGGGTGCGCGGATTCCATGTGCAAACTGACGCTCCCGCGCGACGACAGGCGAATGAGCCGTTTGCTGACGTGTCTCGTGCTTGTCGTTACCGAGAACGATTCGGTTTCGCCGCCTTCCGGGACGGTGATGACACGCACCTTGACGCTGGGGGCGGCGGCATGAGCCCGGAGCTCCAGCATGTACCACCCGGCCTTCACGCGAGCGCATACTGCATAGGACTTGCATGGCCGCGAGTTCATCGGCTGATCGGTGTCGTCCGGAAGAGGTCGCAGATGCGACATGTTCCAGCTCAAGCGAAAGAACTCCAGATCGATCATAGATGACACGGTAATGCGCTACGTCATGACGGGAGGCAGATTGCCGAACCGACGACAGACTCGTATTTCGGGACCTGCATTCACATGACGGGAACGATACGTCCCCGTCATGGCGCGGCAGGCGCGGGTCGATCTCGCGAGGAGAGCGGAAGATCGAATCGCGTCCTGTAATGCCGGTAGCGTCGATGAAACTTCGGTTACGCCAGTTTCCGCAGCGCGCCGCAGACGTGATCGACTTCGGCGTCGCTCAGGTATTCACCCATCGGCAAGCTCAGAACGGATTGACTGAGGCGGTGCGCGACCGGCGTTGCCTGGCTGTAGTGCTGCATGTCGGCGTAGCAGGTTTGCTCGGTAGGAATCGTAGGGTAGTGGATGCCGACGCCGACCCCAGCCTCCGTCAGCTGTCGCTGAACGGTATCGCGATCCCGGCAGACGATGACGTAGTTGTGCCAGACCGATTGCAGACCGAAGTCGAGCAATCGGAAGACCGGAGCGGACTCGTCGGCGTTGCCGATGGCCTGATCGTAGCGTGCGGCAATAGCCCGTCGCTTCTCGATGATGCGATCGAGGTCCTTGATCTTCAGGGACAGGAAACCGGCCTGGATCGGATCGAGGCGGCTGTTGAAACCGATGGAATCGTGACGATACTTGACCGAGCTGCCGTAGTTGCCAAGCTCACGCACGCGCTGTGCGAGGGCGCTCGAGTTGGTGACCACGCATCCGGCATCACCGACCGCACCGAGGTTCTTAGACGGGTAGAAGCTGAACGTCGCGATATCACCGAACGTGCCGACCTTGCGGTCGAAGCGGATATCGCCGTGAGCCTGGGCGGCATCTTCGATGACGTATAGGCCGTGACGTTTGGCGATCTCGTTGATGCGCGCCATGTCCGCGGTCGCGCCATACAGATGGACGACGATGATCGCCTTGGTACGCGGCGTAATCGCGGCTTCGATCAGGTCCGGATCGAGGTTGGCTGTTCGCGGCTCGACGTCGACCGGGACATTGACCGCGCCGACGTGCGTCACGGCAAGCCAGGTCGCAACGAACGTCTGCGCCGGAACGATGACTTCGTCACCCGGGGCGATGCCGAGCGCCTTCAGGGCGAGAGTGATGGCGTCGAGCCCGTTGCCGACACCGACGCAATGCTCGGTGCCGCAATATTCAGCGAATTCGCGTTCGAATTGGCTAACGAGTCCACCGCCGATGAACGTGCCGTCGTCGAAAAGCTTCGACGCGACGCCGAGAAATTCCGCCTTGTAAGGCGCATTCAGGCGACCAAGGTCCAAAAAAGGTACATTCACAGCACGTTCTCCCGCGGCGATTTTACTGTTTTGAGATATTGATGAAAGTCGTCATAGTTCCTCAGATAGTCCGACTCGCTATATTGCTCACTTGCGAGCACGGCACATACGGCGCCGGACGTGAAACTGTCGACGACGCGCCAGATGTGAGGGCAGACGTAGAATGGCTTGTTCGGTTGATTGATCAACACCGTCCGCTTGTTCGTGCCGTCGTCGAGGTGCAGCTCATAACAGCCGGCGAACGCGAAAAATACTTGATGCAGATTCTTGTGTGCGTGCCCCGCGCGTTCGACGCCGAACGGCACGTCGTACAGAAAGTAGAATCGCTTGACGTCGAATGGCAGCGCGCCTCCATTTTCAATGAACGACAGGTTCCCGCGGCGATCCGAGAACTGCGGAAGGTCGATGAATCGACACATGTCAACTGAGTATGTCATGTTTGATGGCGTCGGCGACGTGTTGAAAATTGCCGTAGATGACCGGCGGTGCATTCTCAAGATCTAGAAAATGCGTCTCAAAAAAAGAATTGCTGCGCTGCCCGGTAGAAAGCAGGTAAAACGGAAGTGCCGCTGCTACGGATGCCGACCAGTCACTCTCGGTGTCGCCGACGTAGCAGCAAGCGCCGTGATGTACGAGGCGCTGTGCTTTTGAATTGCTGACCCCGCCCAGCGGCGAGACCGTTTCCCAGATCGGAAAGAACTTCAATAGATCCAGCGACACGAGTTGCCGTTCGAGCAGCGCGGCATTGCGGCGCGCGGACAGCAGCATCAGGTCGGCCGATGCGGCCAAACCGCGAAGCGCGTCGGCAACGTCCGGCAGCAGTCTGTCGTGCTCGCTGGCCTGTTCGCTCTCGACGATGTCGATCCAAGCCGCCGCGACCTTGCTCGCCTGCACCGCATCCATACCCGTCGCCGTCAGCGCCTTGAGCGTGGAAGATCCATTGCGTTTCAGGTCCCAGAACGTGTCGTGGGCATCGTAGGCGACGTGATGCAGCTTTGACGCTTCATCGAGCGCATACAGTTGCTTCTCTTTGCACGAAACGAGCGTGCCGTCGAAATCGAGGGCGACTAGCGGGCGATGTGGCGTCATGATGAGAAGGTCACAATTTCTTCGTAATGGCGGCAGACGATCGCTTCACCCCCCTGGGCCAGCCGGAGCTCGCATGCGCTTTTGAATTCCGATGTTTCTTGGAGATCCAGAAGCGCGGCGAAATGCCATTGAAGCAGCGGAAATCCTGCTGCGACGGAAAGTGCCGTACCGCCGCCGCAACGGGGATTGATGTCGATGATCTTCAGGTCGCCGCTTTCGATGTCGCCGATGACCTGGAAACAGAACAGGCCCTGGAGTTCGAACACGTCCGCAATGCGGCGAGCGAGCGCGTCGGTGTTCGGGTGTACGGAGACGCGCGCCTTCGTGCATACCCCGGCCTTGGTTTCGAGACGCTCGCGTGTGACGGAAATCAGATCGGAGCCGACACGAAGGACATCGATCGTATATTCGTCGCCGGCGCAGGGCTGTTGATACACGATGGAATCGGTCAAGTCCGCCTGGCAGTCCAGCTCGTCGAAGTTTGTCACCAGGCGAACGCCGACGCTTCCTACGCCGGATCGCGGCTTGCGAATCAATGCCTTATAGCGTTCGATATCGCTCGACTGTAGCTTCGATCCCGGAATCGTATCGGGAACGGGGAGGCCTGCCTCGCGGCAGATATCGAAATTCAGCAGCTTGTCGTTCGAATTTCGCACGCTGTCGGGCGACAGGGCCGGCAGCCGCACGTGCGCAGGAAATCGGGTTCGATGGGCGGTGACCGCAAGAATTTCAGCATCGTGGATCGGATAGATCGCATCGACGCCTTCCTTTTCGCAGATTGCCGTCAATGCCGAGACGAAGGCATCGGTATTGTTCGCGAGCGGTACCTGATAGTGCGTGGTGTCCCAGCGAGCGGGAGCCGCAATCATGTGGCGCTCGTTGCTGTCCGTCGTCACGATCCTGACGCCGGGAATCTGCGACAGGCTCTTGATGACATTGACGGCCGTGGCAGTACCGGCGGCAGTGACAAGGACGCACTTCTGAATATTGGTTGGCATATCGACTTTTGCGCTCACAACGCTTCACCCAATCATCGGACGTGCTTGATAGAACGACCGATGTCTTTCTTCCATGAACTTGAACAATTTGTCCATCAGGCCATGATCCAGCTGCTGATCGGCTGCAATTCCGAATCCGCATGGATGGTCGCCGGTCTTTTCCGTGTCGAATACCACGACGCGATGTTCGTGAGTCGCAGACAGGAATGAATCATAGGACTTCAATTGTTCAACTTGAGTTTCCGAGCATGCATACAGGTAGGGCAAATCGACGGACGAGAAGTCGATATGCGCACCGTCCTGGAAGCAGCCTTCTTCGATTAGCGCCGTGACGAGGGGCGACAGTGCGTCATGAGCCGGAACGAGATACGGCACGCCGCTGTTGTCTCGCAGCAGATGGGCCGAACTGACCTTTCTCAACGCAAGTGCCTTGCGCAGCAGGCCGAGCGCCCGTACGCTCCTGATCCGCATGGCGTTGACTTCCTGCAAACGTTCCGTCTCCCACATGCTGATGCGTTCGAGGACTGCAGCGTGCAGCATGGCGATGCCGGAGCAGTAATCGGTGACCATCGTCAGGCTGCGGTCGAGCGCGCGAACGAACTCGATTCGCCGGTCCGAATCGTTGTTCAGGCCTGCATAGAAATGCTCGAATCGGCTGCTCATCAGTACCCGCATCAGCGTCATGAGCAACTCGTACTCGCTCTGCAGCCGCATTTGCGAGCCAGAGCTCAGATTGTTGTTGTGCAACCGGTACGAGCATGTGATCTGCTTGGTGAACACGAAACGGCCGTGCAGCAGCAAATTGAGCCACAGCTCGTAATCCTGCAGACGCTCGTTCGACGCGCCCCAGTACGAGATGTCGAAGAACTCGCGGCGGAACATGGACGCGGGTGCGCAGAGGAAATTTCCTGCCGTCAGTTTGGCGAGCAGCGTCTCATGACCATCTTCGTCGATGCGGCCGTGATTGAACACGGTAGCGACCATCGGCTTGCTTTGCGCATCGATATAGGTGACGCCGGCGAATGCCGCGCTCGCGTCCGGATTGTTGTCCAGCGCGGCGCAGAGCGCCGACAGGTGATCGGGCGCCCATACGTCGTCCTGGCCGATCTGCGCGATATAGCGTCCACGTGCGAGCCGCGATGCGTCAACGAGTGCCGCGCATACGCCCAAATTGACCGGCTTGCGCAATCGCCGGACGGAGAGGGCGTGACCGCTCATCCACGACGTCAATAGATCCCAACTGCCATCGGTCGACCCGTCGTCGACGACGATCAGTTCGAAATCGGTCAGGTTCTGCGAAGCAATGGACTCCAGCATTTCCTGCAGGTAGGCCTGTCCGTTGTAGACCGGCAAGAGGATGCTGACTGTCGGATTGGAACTGTTCTTGTTCATTTGTAGCGTGCTTCCATCAAACGACTAGCAGATGTGATGCCGTGCGGCTCTTGTCCATTTTCGGTGCTCGCTTGGAGCTCAGGATGCCGATGTTCTGCGCCGTCAGCTTGGCGAAATCGGCAGGACTGAGTCTGTCGTCGATCGTTTCCAGCACCGGAACGTTGTTCAGGTGACGCGAGACGCTGTCGTGGATCCGGCTGTCCCGCGGAAGCTTTTGTCGCGGCACGATGAGGCATTTTCCGGTGATGAAGTTGTCGAGGTAAGCCAGCGGGACGTTGGACAGCGCGACGAGTAGCGGATGGTCTCCCCGGCCCATCTGATGTTCCGAAATGGCGGTCATGCGGTGCGTATAGACGTCGAAGCGCGAGCAAATCAGCTTTGCCAGCTGCTTCCGGTCCTGCGCCGACGCAGTAGGATATCGATATCGAACGAGATAGCGTGCTTCTTCGTCGAGCTCGATGTTCGCCAACGGATCCAGATCGCGGTAGAGGGCCTTGGCGATCTCGATCCGTTCACCGTCGGCAAGTGGCTTCTGGCCTAGGCTCTTGGCCGTACTGTCGTCATGAACCCGCCAGCCGTAGCTGGGGTAGGGCATGTATTTGCTGGAAATCGGTTGTGAGCCGAAGTGCCGGATATAGCCGAGGGCCAGCCAGATGTCGAAGCAGCTGCGATACTTTTTGACGGCATCGGGTTCCTTGTCGATCAGTTCCTTGCAAATCGACGTGCGGAACAGCGTGATGTGATGCATGTAGAAGTAATGCATCGAACTCAGCGGATCGAATGTCGGCTTGGAAAAGTGGACATTCACCCCCTGCCCGAATCGCACTTCGTCGGTATAGATGAGGTCGTGACGCTCCCCGACCTCGTTCAAGTACGCGACGATCGGCGCGAGATCCACCTCGTCGTCATGGTCGAGAATGGCGACGTACGGCGTGGTGGCGGCGTTGATGCCGCTGGTGTAGGAGGTAAAGATTCCCTGGTTGACGTCGTGCCTGACGTACCTGACGTTCGGGAAGCACGATTGCATTCTGTCGATGAACGACTCGACATGCGGTACGCCTGGGGAGTCGTTGACGACGACCCATTCGATCGAGTCACGCACGGCCCAGAGTGACGTCGCCAACCGTTCCAGGTAATAGAGCGACGTCTTGTAGAGCGGCGTGATCACGGAAATGAGCGGGGCATCCGCCCTTGCCGGCCCACGCATGACGGGGTGGTGATGGTCGCCGAGGGCATGAGGCAGCCTGGTCAGCGACGCGTGTAGGCTCGAGACTTGCTCGTTGGTCGCCGTCGCGACGCGCGCAAGTGCATGCAGCGAATTCTCCAGATCAATCAGTTTCCGGTCCCGATCCTTGCGATGTCTCGTCCAAGGTGCCGTGAAGCTGAAAATTTGCTTGAGCTTGGTCGCACGAATGGCGCGGTCCAGTCCGCTCATGTCGATCGAGCGTGCGCGGGCTTCCTTCGAATTCCTCAGCTGACCGAGAATATGAAGCTTTCCGATCCCGTTGCGGATACGGCGCAAATAGTATGCATGACCCTCCTGATCGGCTTCCCTGCCCAATACCGTCCGATATGCAGCAAGCACGAATGCTTCGTCATCCAGGCCGAGCAACTCGTCCAATGTAGCAGGAGGAGCCGTGTGCGAATAAGGGGGTGAACTGACAGTCATTGGTAAACCTACCTCAATTTTTCTTGCGATGTATTTTGCTTCGGTGGTGTGGCAGGGAATCTTGGCGCTCTCCCGCCGCCTGCCATTCAGTCAATTCATCCTGCCTCGCTATCTGGCAGGGATAATCCAGCGTCCTATTCGTCGTAAGGGCGAAGTGAATTTCCACGAGGCGCTTGCCTTGATCCGCTCCAGTTCGTCGCGGGTTGCCCGCAGGTCCTGTTCGAGCATGTGGATCCGCGCGTCGGTTGCACTGCACTGCGCCTGGTATTCCGTCGCTTCCGCCTGATGCTGCCGATCGCGAGCCTGCAGTTCGCGTCGCGCCTCTTCGACATCCGCTTGAAGCGCTTTCACTTCATCGTGAAACTGCGCTTCGCGCGCGATGCGCTTGTCGTCGGCGCCGCGCAGTGCTGTTTGCGATTCGTGCAGCTGGCCAGTGAGCGTCTGGGTTTTCAGCAGGGCCGCGGCCAGGGCGGCTTCCGATTTTTCTTGGAGAAAGGTCAATTGCAGGCGATGCCCGTCGCGTTGTTCGTCAAGCGCTTGTTGCCACTGAAGTTCTCGACGCGCGTCAGCTTCGACGGAGATGCGTTTCTCGGCGACCAGGCTACTGAGATTTTGCTGGGCGGTTTCGACCGCAGCGATCAATGATTCCCGCTCACGGGAAGATTCTATCTCGAGTGCGCGGATCCGCTGATTGTGAGTGGTTTCTCGAACCAGTGCTTCCTGGTTCCAGGTCAATTCGCTTGCGGCATGCTCCGCAGTGACGCGGCTCACGGCAGCTTCGCTCAATTGGAGCGCCTGCGACAATGCGTCGATTCGAAGCGTTGCAT
This sequence comes from Burkholderia sp. AU31624, assembly GCF_020420065.1. NCBI lineage: Bacteria > Pseudomonadati > Pseudomonadota > Betaproteobacteria > Burkholderiales > Burkholderiaceae > Burkholderia > Burkholderia sp. AU31624. The sequence continues at coordinate 62,997 of NZ_JAIZRT010000010.1, read as the reverse complement.
TATGCGCGTCCGCCCTTGACTGTCGTTCGAGCTCCGTAATTTTGTCTTCGAGCAAGCGGCACAGATCCCTTTGTCGAGCGAACTCTCCGCCATTCTGCATCGCAGTCTGGTAATAGAGGTCGACCTGAGCCGATAGCGCGTCAATCAACCGAAGGGTGGGCTGCATGCCCGTGAGAGCGTGGCTCCAGGCGATGCATCGCTGCCGCAATTCGGGATCGTCCAGATCGTGTTCCTGGAGAGCGCATGCCCTGAGTGCCATGTAAGCATCCCGAACCATGGTCGGACACATGGGTTCGAGATCGAAGTCTGCGTTCGAGAAAACCGTGTGCCGCAGCGAATGGTCCAGAAACTCGGTTTCGTATGCTGCCAGACGTTGCGGGTCGATCGTCAGGCCGAAACGCATTGCGCACAAATCGATATAGGGCTGAGGCGCTTCAAGAAAGGCGTCGTAATCCACAATGCATCTGGATGCGCCGTTGGTCTGAATGAGCCCCGGCAGGACGTGCTGAAGCCACAGAAGGTAACTTTTTCCTGGAATGAAGCCGTTGCGTTCCTTGAGTGAACGAGCGACGCTCACCGGATTGCGCAAGGTGATCAGATAGTGCGTCTCGACCTGGCAATGCGCGAAAACTTGTTGCCAGAAGGGGAGCAATTTGGATACCCGCGGATCCTTGAATCCGAATACATCCGTATCGCGGATTTTCTTTTGCAGCAGATCGACTGCTTGTCCGAAAAAGCCCTTGCGGCGCAACGTGTCAAAATCGGTTTCTTCGAGCGACGTCAGATGATGCCAGTCGTTTTCCACGGCATCGAGCATAGCGATGTTGAGCGCATTGAGGTCGCTATCTTCGAAGAACCCTTTTGCGTTGTTTCCTTCAATGCCAGGAAGTAATGCGTCACCAAGCTGCACGCCCAGTACGGGGAGCATATTGGTGATTGCACTCGAGCCGCTGCGATGCATCGCAAGAACGACGATCAGTTTCTGACGGTAAGTTGCCACTCAAATACCCTTGCGCTCGCGCGCGTCGCCCTATTCGATATCTGTTGATAATCGACCAGTAGAATTGAACGGTCGATTGAATTCCGGCCTGATTTTCCGGAATGCCTTTACATCAGACTAATTGCCCGCATCGTACGGCGATGCGGGCTCAAGCGGTGCTGGCCTGATAAAAATCGTACGCCTGGCCGACGTCCGCGAAATTGTGAAGCTTTCCCTGCACCAGTACGGCTGCGCGGTCACAGTGCTGTCGAACATAGGCGACATCGTGGCTGACGATAATGAGTGCTCGATCCCGTCGCTTTTCGAACAGCTCGTGATGGCATTTCGCGTGAAAGCGACTGTCGCCAACCGCGATAATCTCGTCGATCAGGAAGCAATCAAATTCGATCGCCATCGAAATTGCGAATGCCAAGCGCGCCCGCATGCCGGAAGAATACGTCTTCACCGGTTCTCGAAGGTAGCTGCCCAGCTCCGAAAACTCTTGCACGAACGGCTCTGCGCGCTTCGCATCCGCACCGTACACCCGGCATACGAAACGCAGGTTATCCATTCCGGTCAGGCTGCCCTGGAAGGCGCCGCCGAAGGCGAGTGGCCAAGAGACGCTCATGTCGCGCGTAATACGCCCGGCCGTCGGAGGTTCTGCGCCGCTGATCATCCGGATCAACGTCGACTTCCCGGCACCGTTGCGTCCGAGAATGCCGACACGTTCGCCTTTGTTTACGGTCAGCGAAATGTCATCGAGTACCGTACGTCGGCCGGTCCGGGTGTGATAAGCCTTGCTCAGGCCTTTGAGTGCAATCATTCCGGCTCCACGTGCTTGCTGGCTTCGCGGACGAGGCACAGACCGATGAGTAGAAGAACCAGGTCGAAGGTCACCATATAACCGATGTCGTAATGTGCCTTGACGAGAGGGCCGAAATAACCAGACCGGATCATTTCTACCCCATGCACCATTGGCAGAAGCAAAACGAATTTCTGCGCATACTGAGGCATCCAGTCCACCATGAATACAGCGCCCGACAACGGAAACAACAGGTAGGCGATCGTGTGCCAGACCCGCTCGACGGTTTCGCTGCGCTCGCTCAGTGCGCCAAGCGTGAACCCGAGGCCGCAAGCGAGCGTCGCAATATGAATCCATCCGCCGAGGATCAGGGCGATGTTGTGCGGCGGCGCCATCATGCCGATCCCGATGAAGAGCACGCTCAGTACGAAAAACGACATCGTCGCGCCGGATATCTCGAGCACCAGGCGGGCCATCAGTAGATCGATCACCCTGACGTTGCGATGGTAGAGCAGGCTCTGATTCGGCTGGATCGCGAGCGAGCAGCGGCCTGCGCAATTGCGCCATAGCAGCACCGTCGAATATCCGGTGACGGCAAATGCCGTGATCGGCAACGTCGAACCGTGAGTCGCCTTGGTGACGGTCCACAGGGCCGTGACGCCGAGCGTAAACATCATCGGTTCGCACATGATCCACAGGAAGCCCACGTTGTGGCGACCATAGCGCGTGATGATTTCACGCATCAGCAGCGCGCCGACGACGCGGAACTGGATGTGCAACGAGCGAAAGAAGGGCGTGTCGTGATGCACGGCGTGCCGATTAGTCATAGTGCTCTCGGACGCCGGCCAGCAACAGGCTCAAGATGCCCCAGACGATCATGCTCAACGCGAAAGTCTCGAAGATCGACTTCAGGCGTCGCGGCTCGATTGCGATGTCCGGGGTGTTGGGCTCGACAAGCCGCTCGAGATAGAGCTGCTTGCGCTGCAATTCGGCACGCGCGTTTTCCATGCCCGTCATCGCGGAAGCCAACTGCTTGTCCGCAAACTGCGACTCCAGTTGCAGGCGTGCGTATTGTGCGGCCTTGTCCGACAGGGAGCCGGTTCGGCCGGCGACACCGCTGGTGGCTGCCTCGATTTGACGCTGAAGCGTCGAAATGTTCGTTTTCAGCGTCGCGACCTGCGGGTTTGCCGGCGCGGTGGACTGCAGCTGGATTAGTTGGCTCTGTGCCGTCAGCAACTGCGATTGCAGGCTGCTGACTTGCTGCAGTTCCAGCGCGGATTGTTTGTCGGGATCGAAAACCGTGTGCGTATTCCGGTATGAGGCCAGCGCTGCGGCTGCATCTTTGGCCTTTGCGGTTGCCTGGTCAACCTGCTTCTGCGCGAATCGCACGGTATCGTTCGCGGCACGATCATTCATGCGATTGACGAGGCCTTCGCTCAACTCCAGCAGTGATTCGTTGATCTTTTCAGCATCCTGCGCGGTATAGGCGCGGATCTGAAGGGTCGTAATGGCGGAGGCGGAGTCGAAGTCAACCGAGACGACGTGCTTGCGATAGTATTTCAGCAAGGCTTCAAAGCTGTTGTCGAACGACTTCGAGAACCGGCTGACGAAGTCGCCGTGGTCGCCGTATGCGTTGGCAATATAGTCCGCCTTGTTCAGCTCACGTAGCGCATCGCGGGACTGGATATAGTCGACCACCGCGTAGGTGTCGTCCTGCGCGCGCGAGAAGCCGGAGCCTTGCAGCAATGCGCCCACGAAGCTTGTTTGCATTTGCCGCTGTGGGCTGCGTACAACGAAGCGCGATTCCGAGACGTAGACATCGGATGCGATGAGGCCGAAGTAGGCGACCGCGATCGCGGTCGGGACGATGACGGTGCATGCGAAGAGGCGGTTGATTCCCTTGATGCGCTCCATCAGGGGCTTCTTGCCGTTGTTGGGCGGTACAGTCGCTTCGTTGCTAGATGTGGTTTCCAACGCAATTCCCAGACTAAATATTTTTCCCATCCCGTAGCAACGGGCTTGCGAATTCCGACGAGCGGGGGCAGGGAAGCGCAACGACCGGTGCGGCGGTGCATCCCATTTCGGCTGACAAACGTCGGAGGCGTTGCCTGCCGCATCTGGCATGCGCCGCCCATGCCAGCTTTCGCGTGAGCGAGGCGGCGAACGCAGTAGGTTTTTAAAACGAGCCGCCGATTATAGCTACGTGGAGTGACTAGCGCTATCGCTCGCTGTGACCGCGTGCATGTTGCGAAATCGCTGATGTTTATATTTTCACAAAGGTACTGTATTCTCTGCCGGTTCTGGAGCACCGGTTTGCTTATTAAAACTACTGCTTAAAACTGCTGCTGGCCTGGCCGTGGGGGGGTCCTTCGGCGGGATCGTGCGGCCTTGATGCTTTCACATGCAACGCTCCTTTCTTGTCCTGCAGGGTACGGCTTCCCCTTTTTTTGGCAGGCTGGCTGCCGCGCTACGCGAGCGCGGACACTGGGTTCGTAGGGTCAATTTTTGTGGTGGGGATCTGATTTATTCGGGTTCGAAGGGAAGCTGGAACTACTCAGACCCGGTCGAGCATTTGCTGGAGTGGTACGGCGACATTGTAAGGTCGGGTAATTTTACTGATGTCGTCATGTTCGGCGATTGTAGGGAAATTCATCGCCCCATTCATCCAATCGCTGAGGCGAGCGGCCTCCGGGTCCATGTGTTCGAGGAGGGATACGTCCGCCCTCATTGGCTGACGCTCGAGTGCGGTGGCGTGAATGGCCGGTCGTCGTTGCCGAAGGATCCGGCCGTTTACTACGCGGCGCGTGGCTCGACGCCCCCGGCCGGGGTCGGCCGCCCAACGGGGTACAACCTGTACGAGCGCGCGTTTCACGACATCCGCTACCGTGCGGCCAATGCATTCCTCAGCGCACGGTTCCCTCACTATCGGAGTCACCGGCCGAAGAATGGCCTGTTTGAGTACGCGGGACTGGCGTCGCGGGCGCTACTGCAGCGGCTTCACCAAGGCGAGGCCGAGCGTGTGACCGCCGAGCTTCTTGCGAAAGGCCGGGAGTTTTATCTTTTCCCGCTGCAATTGAATTCGGACGCGCAAATTATTGTCCATTCACCATTTGATGGGGTCCGAGACGCGATCGACCGTGTAATGCAATCGTTTGCGGCATACTCTGAACCGGATTCATTGCTGGTAATTAAGAATCATCCTCTTGATACGGGGTTGATCGAATATAGGCGGTATACCGAAAGGCTGGCTCATGAGTTGCGCGTGGCCGACCGGGTTCGCTTTATCGATGCCGGGCATTTGCCGACGCTTCTCGATCATGCGAAGGGCGTGGTCGTGGTGAACAGCACGGTGGGCTTGTCGGCGCTGCATCATCGGCGGCCGCTGATCACGCTGGGCGACGCCATCTACTCAATTCCCGGGTTGACCTGGCAGGGAACGCTGGATGAATTCTGGGGGCAAGGGAGCGAGCCGGACATGGATCTTTATCAAGCCTTCCTAGACTACATCATGCATTACACGCAGATCAACGGCGATTTCTACACGCGTACCGGCATCGAGATGGCGGTAAAGGGATCGGTCGACCGCCTGGATCGCGCGCATGCGTAGTCAAGGGCCGGCCCACGTCGTCGTTACCGGAGCCAGCGCCGGCCTCGGTCAAGCCATTGCATTTGCCTACGCACGACCCGGGGCCGTGCTGGGTCTGATCGGTCGCGATCGCGAGCGGATCAATGCGACCGCTGCGGTATGCCGCGCGAGCGGGGCCACGGTGGAAACAGGTGTCATCGATGTGCGTGAGGCGCAGGCCGTGGCTGCATGGCTCGACGATTTCGACACTCGGCATCCGATCGACCTGTTGATCGCGAATGCGGGTGTAGCAAGCACGATCGCATCGGCTTCGGATTGGGAGGGGTTGGAGCGCACCGCGCACGTTATCGATACCAACCTTTACGGCATGCTTAACACGGTCCTGCCCGTCGTCGAACGGATGGGCTCGCGCGGGCGTGGCCGCGTTGCAATGGTCAGCTCGCTCGCCGCGCTGCGCGGCATGGCGATCTCGCCTGCCTATTGCGCGAGCAAATCTGCGATCAAGGCTTATGGAGACTCGGTGCGGCCGCTGCTGGCCCGCCGCGGGGTGGGGGTCACAGTGATCCTTCCCGGGTTCGTGGAGACGGCGATGAGCGACGTGTTCCCCGGCGACAAGCCATTTCTGTGGAGTGCCGAGCGTGCTGCGGCCTACATTCGCCGCCGGCTCGATGCGGGGCGCAGCGAGATCGCGTTCCCGGGCTTGCTCGCGCTGGGCATGCGCCTGTTGTCGGTTTTGCCCGCTGGGCTGGCCGATGCGATTCTCGGCCGCTTGTCGTATCTGCCGTCGAAGGGCCGGGTCAATTGAGCGGGGGCCATACGTGGGTGCTTACGGCCACCGTTGCGTTGTCGTTCGCGTTCGATGCGGTCGCCGTTCCGCGCGCGCCGTGGCGGCGACCGTTGCTGTCGTCAGCACTTCACATTCTTTCTGTACTCTTTTTATTTGACCTGCTGGTTGCCGTCACGTTGCGGCCGCTTTTTTCGGCCTGCGCGACGCTCGCGCTCGTTGGTCTTGTCGCTGCAGTCAGCAATGCCAAGTACGAGTCGTTGCGCGAGCCGTTCGTATTTACCGATCTCAGTCTCTTCAGCCAGTTGTTTTCGCATCCCCGTCTCTACCTGCCATTCCTGAGCGTGGGCAAAGTCGCCGCGATTGGGACAGGCATCGTACTGGTGATCGCGGGCTTCGTCGTCGAGCGGCCCGTATCTTCAGGTTCACCCGCAACGACCTGGCTTGCGGTGGTATTGCCGTTCGCGCTTGCCGTATCCGTCGCCGCTCGCCTGCCGCTCACACTTGATCCGAACGTCGACCAGCGGCGTCACGGTTTCTTTGCCGTGTTTGTCGCCTATCTGTTCAATGGCCTGCGTCCCGCGACATTCCGGAAGTTCCGTGAAGTGATGGCGGCCGGACCATTCGCCATTGGTGAGCCGCGACGGCACCCCGATGTGATCGTGATCCAGAGTGAATCGTTCTTCGACGTGCGCCGGCTCGGCGACACGATTGAGCCCGGGCTTTTCAGGTGCTTCGACGACGCGCGCCGCGAGGCCGTCTGGCGCGGCGAGATGACCGTTCCTGCCTGGGGCGCGAACACCATGCGTACGGAGTTTGCTGTGCTGACCGGCACGGAATCCTTTGCGCTTGGCTATGCACGCTTTTATCCGTACGCCTTTGTCAGGCATCGAATCGCGTCACTCGCGTCATGGCTGGGACGTGGCGGTTACGAGACAGCTGCAATACACCCCTATTACGCGGATTTCTTCGGGCGAGACCGGGTATTTCCGCTGCTCGGCTTTGCCCGTTTCCTCGATATCGATCATTTTGCGTCCGCTTCGCGTGCCGGTCCGTACGTGGCTGATGCAGCCGTTGCCGACGCAATCGTTTCGACGCTGGAGGCGGCGGACCGTGATCGCCCACAGTTCATCTTCGCCATGACAATGGAGAACCACGGCCCATTGCATCTCGAGCAGGTTTTGCCTGGCGAATCGTCTTCAAGGCATACTCTCGGCGAAGACGCATCCTGGCGCGACCTGACTGCATACCTTCGCCATATTGAAAACGCCGACGCAATGATCGGCCGCTTGCTCGATCATTTGCGCGCCAGCGATCGTGAAACAGTCGTTTGTTTTTACGGCGACCACGTTCCCGCGATACCTCACGTATTCGAAAAGCTGGGTGTTTCTCCACAAACCAGCGACTACTTCATTTGGCGAAATTACGGCACAGATGCTCCCGAATGCCGGAATTTGGCAGCCGAAGAGCTTGGGGCGGCGCTGCTGCATGTGGTACAAGATGACGGAAATCGCACGGAAGAGCCGTGCGCATCCGAGAAAGCGACATAAAAGATGAACAGCAAGATTGCAATAATTGGGATCGCTTGTCGGTTTCCCGGAAGCGCAAACAATCTCGGCGACTTCTGGCAACTGCTGCGCGACGAACGCGACGCAGTCACCGAAATCCCCGCCGACCGCTTCGGCACCGATTTCTACCAGCACCCGTCCAAGCGCGAGCCGGGCAAGAGCTACACGTTCTCGGCCGGCGTGCTCGACAACGTCGCCGGCTTCGATGCCGCGTTCTTCGGCATTTCCCCGCGCGAAGCGGCCCAGATGGACCCCCAGCAGCGCCTGCTGCTCGAACTCGCATGGGAAGCGTTCGAGGACGCGGGCGTGCGTCCGGCCGACATGCGCGGCAGCAACTGCGGCGTCTTCGTCGGCGCCGCCAGCATGGATTACGGCAACCGCAACATGGACGATCTGAACGTGATCGATCCATATTCGGCGACCGGCAACACCTTGAGCATCGCGTCGAACCGCGTGTCCTACCTGTTCGACCTGCGCGGCCCGAGCATGTCCGTCGACACGGCCTGCTCGTCGTCGCTCGTCGCACTCCACCAGGCCGTCAAGGCGCTGCAGTCCGGCGAAGCCGACGTGGCGCTCGCGGGCGGCGTCAACCTGCTGCTGCACCCGTTCGGTTTCGTCAGCTTCTCCAAGGCGTCGATGCTGTCGCCTCGCGGTCGTTGCCGCACGTTCGACGCGACCGGCGACGGCTATGTCCGCTCGGAAGGCGGCGCGTTCGTGCTGCTCAAGCCGCTCGATCGCGCGCTCGCCGACGGCGACACGATCCACGCGGTGATCGCCGGCTCCGGCGTGAACTCGGTCGGCCACACGCCGGGCGGCATCAGCGTGCCGGGCGCGGCCGCGCAGGCGTCGCTGCTGCGCAGCGTGTACGCGCGCGCGGGCATCGATCCGCAGTCGCTGGCCTATCTCGAAGCGCACGGCACCGGCACGGCGGTCGGCGATCCGATCGAGGCGCGTGCGCTGATCGACGTCGTGTCGGGCGAGCGCCCGGCGGACCGTCCGCTGCTCATCGGTTCGGTCAAGACCAACATCGGCCATCTCGAGACCGCATCCGGCATGGCCGGGCTGCTGAAGGCCGTGCTGTGCCTGAAGCATCGCGCGGTGCCGCGCTCGCTGCACTTCGTCACGCCTAATCCCGGGATCGATTTCAACGGCGGGCGTCTGCGCGTCGTCGATCGCTACATGCCGCTCGACGCGGGCGACGCGCCGCTGACGGTCGGCGTCAACTCGTTCGGCTTCGGCGGAACCAACGCACACGTCGTGCTGACGGAGGCGCCTGCTGCAAACGAGGCATCGACGGCCGCGCCCGAGCCGACGCAGGCGCAACTGTCTCCGCTCGTGCTGACCGCGCGCAGCGCGAACGCGCTCAGCGCGCTCGCGGGCCGCTATCTGGTGGCGCTCGACAACGGCGGCGACTGGCAGGCGCTGGCCGCCGCGGCCGCTCGTCGTCGACAATGGCTCGAGCATCGCGCAATCGTCGCCCCGGCCGACCAAGCCGAAGGCCGCGCGGCGCTTGCGGCACTGGCCCAGCCGGCAGCGGAAGGGCTGCCGGCCTGCGTGGCAACCGGCCACGCGCCGGCCGAAGCGGTGCGCACCGCGCTTGTCTTCTCGGGCAACGGCTGCCAGTGGGTCGGGATGGGCAACGAACTCTATGCGGAGAACGCCGTGTTCCGCGCGGCGCTCGACGAAGTCGACGCGCTGTGGTGCGCCGATGGCAGCCCGTCGCTCGTCGACGTGATGCGCGGCGGCCCGAGCGCGGAATGGCTGGCCGGCGCGGGCGCCGAATGGCTCGCCGCGACGGAGAACGCGCAGCCGCTGCTGTTCGCGATCCAGGTCGGCATGATTCGCGTGATCGATGCGCGCGGGATGCGTTACGACGCGGCGATCGGCCATAGCGTCGGCGAGATTGCCGCGGCGTGGGTGACGGGCGCGCTGTCGCTCGCCGACGCGGTTCGCGTGATCAAGATCCGCAGCCGCGCGCAGGCGATGACGCGCGGCAGCGGCCGGATGGCGGCCGTCGGCATCGGCGACGCGGCGGCGCGCGAACTGATCGCGCGTCACGGGCTGGCGCGGCGCGTCGAGATCGCGGGCATCAACAGCCCCGACGCGGTGACGCTCGCGGGCGAGCTGCAGGGCTTGCAGGCACTGGAGGCCGCGCTGCGCGGCAGCGGCAAGTTCTTCCAGATGCTCGATCTCGACTACGCGTTCCACAGCAGCCACATGGACCGCATCGAGCCGGTCGTGCTGGCCGAGCTGGCGAGCCTGCGGCCTCAGCCGGGCAACGGCACGTTCGTGTCGACCGTGACCGGCGGCGCGCTGGCCGGCACCGAGCTCGATGCCCGCTACTGGTGGCGCAACATTCGCGAGCCGGTGCGCTTTGGCGACGGCATCGCGCATCTGATCGAGCAGGGCGTCCGGCTGTTCGTCGAGGTCTCGCCGCATTCGATCCTGCGCACGTACGTGAAGCAGGCATTCGCGGCCGCCGGCGCGACCGGTGTGGCGCTGCCGACGCTCAAGCGCGATCACGGCAGCGCGGCGACGCTGCGGCAAGCGATTCTCGCGGCGATCTCGCACGGTGCGAGCGTCGATCCCGACCGCTTCGCGCCCGGCGAAGCGCGTGCTGCATTGCCGTCCTATCCGTGGCAGCGCGACCATTTCTGGCTGACGCCGACCGTCGAAGGCTACGGCCTCGTCAATCGTCGCCGCGAGCATCCGCTGCTCGGCTATCGCCTGCACGAGCACGCATTCGCGTGGGAAAACCAGCTCGATCCGGCGAAGCTGCCGATGCTGGCCGATCACGTCGTCGACGGCGGCGTGGCGTTCCCGGGTGCGGGCTACGTGGAAATGGCGCTCGCCGCGGCACGCACCTTCTTCGATACGCCGGATGCGGCGCTCGAAAACGTCGAGATCCGCACGCCGGTGGTATTCCAGCCGCAGCAGGCGAAGCTGTTCCGGCTCGTGATCGAGCCGCGTACCGCGACCTTCACGATCGAGACGCGCGACCGGATGTCCGACGGTGCATGGACGCTGAACGTGACGGGGCGGATGCTGGAAAGCGGCAACACGCTCGGCGATGCGAGCGTCGTGCCGTCGGGCGCGCTCGATCGTCTGCTCGCGTTGCCCGCGGCCGATGGCGACACGCTGTATGCAAACACGGCGGCCATCGGCCTCAGCTACGGGCCGGCATTCCGCTGGGTCCGCACCGTGCGGGTCGCCGCGGATGACGGCGCGGCGCTGGCCGACGTTGCCGCGCCGGCAGCATGCGGCGACGCGCGGGCATTGTCCGCCTATCTGCTGCATCCGGCGCTGATGGATAGCGGGTTTCATCCGCTGTTCGCACTGCTGGCGGCGCGCGCGCGCGAAGGCGAGCATCCGGCTTACGTGCCGGTGCAGATCGGCCGGGTCGACTATCTGCGCGGCGACACGGTCGAGCGGGTGCTCGTGCGGATCGACCGCCACAGCCCGCATTCGATCGTCGCGCATTTCGAATTCCTCGACGCGCGCGGCGCGATCGTCGCGCGGCTCGGCGCATGCCGGTTCCGGCGCGTCGATCTCGTCGGCCGCCGGCAGAACCTGCCCGCGCGCTTCGTCTACCGCCTGGAAGAAGTGCCGCTGCCGGGTGACATCAATGCAGCCGGTTTACCGACCCCCGACGCGCTGCTCGCGCAGTCTGTCGCACGGCTCGATGCGGCCGGGCACGACGGCCGCCGGACTCAGCATCTGACCGAAATCCTGCCGCTGCTCGACGTGTTGGCGAGCCTCTATGCGCTCCGCGCGTTCGATGCGCTCGGCGCATTCGCCGGCACTTGGCAGCCGGCGGCCGGGCGTGAGGCATTGGCCGCACGTCTTGCCGACATGCTGGTCGAGGACGGTCTCGCTCATCGCGATGGCGCGCTGCTCGTGCGCGACGACGCGGCGTGCGCGGCGTTGCCGCCGCTCGACGAGCTGTGGCGCGGGCTGCTGGCCGAATCGCCGGGGCATGTAGCCGAGCTGACGCTGCTCGCGCATTGCGGCGCGGCGTTGCCGGACGTGCTGAACGGCGCGAAGGATGGCGCCCGCCTGCTGTCGCCGACCGGGCACAGCCTGGTCGAACAACTCCTTGCGGCATCGCCGACGTGGCAGCACGTGCACGCGTTGCTGAGCGCGAGCGTCGAGCAGGCGGTCGACGCATGGCAACCGGCACGCCGGTTGCGCGTGCTCGAGCTGGGCGCGACGGACGGCGACGTGCTGCAGACGCTCGGCATGCATCTCGCGGCCGCGCGCTGCGATCACACAATTGCGGCGACTGCCGGCCAACTCGCCGGGTTCGACGCTGATGCGGAAGCGGCGGTGCGCACGGTTGCATTGCAGGCGGGCGAGCGGTTGTCGCTGGCCGCCGACGAAGCCGGCCCTTACGACCTGATCGTCGCGAACCGCGCGTTGAGCGGCCGGCACGATGTGGCCGACGCGCTGAATGCGATGCGGTCATGGCTGGCGCCGGGTGGATTGCTGCTGCTGGCCGAGTCGCGCCGCGGCCGTTTCTCCGACATCGTATCCGGCGCGCAGGCTTCGTCGACGGAAGCCGATGCGCCCGCGCCGCTGGCGCCGGCGGATCTCGATGCCGCACTCGAACGCGCGGGCTTCGTCGATGTCGTGCGGCACGTCGAGCAATCGCTCGATCTGGACGGCACGCCGACGTTCGTCATCGCGCGTAACCCCGCGAGCGCCGTGGTCGCGCAACGCGGCGAGGAACCGAGCGATCTCGATACGCTTGCACGCAGCGAGCAATGGCTCGTGATGCACGCTCCGGATGCCGCGGACAGTTTCGGCGGGCGGCTGGCCGATGCGCTGGCGCGCGCGGGCTATCCGGCCGATATCGTCGACGTCACGCACGCGGCCGATGCGATCGCGTCATTGCCGGCCGGGCAGCCGGCGCATGTCGTGTTCTGCGCGCCGGAAACGCCGCTCGCGGAATCGACGACGGGGGATGGCCTGATGGCCGCGCAGCGGAACGGCGTGATTGCCCTTGCCGCACTCGTTCGCGCGCTCGGCGCGCAGCCGAACGCGGCCACGCGGTTGACCGTCGTCACGCGTGGCGGCGCGCCATTTGCCGGGACCGCGAATGCGCATCCGGAACAGGCCACGCTGTGGGGTCTCGGTCGCGTGCTGGCGAACGAGCATCCCGAGCTCGCGTGCCGTCTGATCGACGTCGATCGCGCGGCGGACCGGATCCCCGACGCGCTGATTCGCGAGCTGACCGGCGCAGCGGTCGAGGAAGAAGTCGTCCTGGGCGCCCACGGGCGGCAGGTGCCGCGCATGCTGACGGCCGCGCAGGCCGCGGCCCGCAACGATGGCGCGATCGCGCGTGCGGCCGTGCTTGCGTTCGACGCGCCGGGCTCGTTGCGCAACCTCGAATGGTTCGCGTTGCCGGAAAGCCCGCTGGGTGACGACGAGGTGGAGATCGAGCCCGTTGCCACCGGCCTCAATTTCCGCGACGTGATGTATGCGATGGGGCTCTTGTCCGATGAGGCGGTCGAGACCGGCTTCGCGGGTGCGACGATCGGGATGGAATTGTCCGGCCGCGTCGTCCGCGTGGGCAACGCGGTGACGGGATTCGCGCCGGGCGATGCGATGCTCGGCTTCGCGCCGGCCTCGTTCGCGACGCGCGTCAGGACGCGCGCGCAAGCGATCGCACTGAAACCCGAACGCTTGTCGTTCGAGGAAGCGGCGACCGTGCCGACCACGTTCTTCACCGCGTACTACGCACTCGTCGAGCTCGCGCGCCTGCGTCGCGGCGAACGCGTGCTCGTGCACGGCGGCGCGGGTGGCGTCGGGATCGCCGCGATCCAGCTCGCGCGCCACTTCGGCGCGGAAGTGTTCGCGACGGCCGGCAGCGACGAGAAGCGCGAGTTCGTGCGTCTGCTCGGCGCGGACCACGTGCTCGATTCGCGCAGCCTCGCGTTCGCGGACGAGATTCGTGCGCTGACGGGCGGCCAGGGCATCGACATCGTGCTGAATTCGCTTGCCGGCGAAGCGATGGTGCGCAGCATCGATACGCTGCGGCCGTTCGGTCGTTTCCTCGAGCTCGGCAAGCGCGACTTCTACGAAAACAGCCATATCGGGCTGCGGCCGTTCCGCAACAACATCAGCTATTTCGGCATCGATGCCGATCAGCTGATGGGTGCGCTGCCGGAGCTGACCGCGCGCCTGTTCGGCGAAGTGATGGCGCTGTTCGAGGCAGGCGTGCTGCATCCGCTGCCGTATCGCGCGTTTCCGGCCGAACGGGCGGAAGATGCGTTCCGCTACATGCAGCAGGCGCGCCAGATCGGCAAGGTGCTCGTGACCTATCCGTCCGGCACGCCGGCCCCGACGCGCGGCGTCACGCGCGCGGGTTCGCTCGCGCTCGATCCGCATGGCACATACCTGGTGGTCGGCGGCACGGGCGGGCTCGGTCTTGCGAGCGCGCGCTGGATGGTCGAGCGCGGTGCACGCCGGCTGACGCTGGCGAGTCGTTCCGGCGAGCTCGCTGCCGCCGCGCGCGAGGAAGTCGAGCGCTGGCGCACGACGCTCGGCGTCACGGTCGATGTCGTGTCGTGCGATGTGACCGACGCAGCGGCAGTCGACGCAATGATCGAGGCGATCGTCCGGCGCGGCAGCCCGCTCAAGGGCGTGCTGCATTCCGCGATGTCGATCGACGACGGCCTCGTGCGCAATCTCGACGATGCGCGCATGGCCGCGGTGCTCGCACCGAAGGTGGCCGGCGCGTGGAACCTGCATCGCGCGACGCGCGCGTTGCCGCTCGACCTGTTCGTGGTCTATTCGTCGGCGACGACCTATCTCGGCAATCCGGGGCAATCGAACTACGTGGCGGCCAACACCTTCCTCGAGGCGCTCGTCGAACATCGTCGCGCGGCGGGATTGCCGGGCACGTTCATGGCATGGGGGCCGCTCGAGGACGTCGGCTTCCTCGCGCGCCACGCGGATACGCGCGAGGCGTTGCAGTCGCGGATCGGCGGTGCGTCGATCACGTCCGACGAGGCGATGGTCGCGCTCGAGCGCGCGCTGGTGGCGGGCGCGGCAGGCGAAGCCGTAGTCCGGCTCGACTGGCACGCCGTGGCGCGCGGGATGCCTGCCGCGAAGGCGCGCCGGTATTCGCTGCTGCAATCGCACGTGAAGGGCGGCGATGCGCGCGACGGCGGTACGCAGCTGCGGGAAGACGTGCTGGCGTTGCCGCGCGATGAAGCGATCGCGCTGGTCGCCCGGACGCTGCAGGGGCAGATCGCGCGAATCCTGCACATGACGCCGGATCGCATCGCGCTCGACAAGTCGGTGCTCGACATGGGCATGGATTCGCTGATGGGGATGGAGCTCGGCCTCGCGGTCGAGGAAGCGTTCGAGGTCAAGCTGTCGGTGATGGCGATTGCCGAGGGCGCGTCGGTGACGACGCTGGCCGGACGAATCGTCGATTCGATCGGCGCGTCGACCGATGCGGATGCCGGTTCCGCGACGGATGCCGCGCAGGAGGCCGTCGCGGCGCTCGCGGCGAAGCATGCGATCGACGGCGAAGCGCGCGCGATGCTCGAAGCGCAGCAGGCACCCGTCGCGGGCCAGGCGTCGCCGACGCTGGAGGTCGCGCGATGAGCGCGCCGTCCGGCTGGGCGACGCGTCAGGGCACGCTGGCACGTCCGCTGGCGATCGACGGTCACGGGCTGCACACGGGGCGCCGGGTGGGCGTGCGGATCCTGCCCGGGCGTCCGGAAGAGGGCGTGACGGGCATCGCGTTCCGTCGCGTCGCGCAGGGGCGCACGCTCGCGACGCTGCCGGTCGATCCCGCGCTGCGCCGCGCGCAGCCGCTGTGCACGATGCTGCGCAACGCCGACGGCGTCGGCGTTCGGACGATCGAGCATCTGCTCGCTTCGCTGCTCGCGTGCGAGATCGATCACGCGATCGTCGAGATCGATGCGGAAGAAGTGCCGATTCTCGACGGCAGCGCCGCGCCTTGGGTGGATGCGATCCGCGCGTGCGGCCGTGTCGCGCTCGATGCGCCGAAACGCTTCATCCGCGTGCTGCGGCCCGTCGTCGTCACGGACGGCGAGGGTGACCAGCGGCGCGAAATGCGGATCGAACCGGCGCCGCGTTACGAACTGAGCGTGCGTAACGACCTGCGCGGCTTCGGCGACATGCACTGGGACGGGGCGCTGACGCCGGCCGCATTCGCGACCGAAATCGCACCATCGCGCTCGTACGGCCGCGTGAAATGGGCGGTACCCGCGATCGTCGCCGGTTATCTGCGCGGGGTGCCGATCCTGCGCGGCGCGCGGCCGTCGTGCACGGCGTCCATCGTCGGCAATCGCGTGCTGGGCGGGATGCGGCTGCCGGAAGAGTTTGTCCGGCATCGCGTGCTCGACCTGGTCGGCGATCTCGCGCTGGCCGGCGCGCCGCTGCTGGCGCGCGTGAGCGCGCTGCGGCCGAGCCACGAGATGAATTTCCGGCTGGTGGACGCGCTGCTGGCCGAACCCGATGCGTGGCAGTGGGCCGAGTTTCCCGACGCGTGACACCACACTTTTTCATGATGCGCGGCGTAACATAGCGCCTTTTCGAGATACAAGCGAAGGAAGCAATGGCACTGGGAGAGCAACTTCGCCAGCAACTGGCGGCGAAAGCGCTGAAACGGCAACTGGAGCGCGCGACCGATGCGGCCGCGGCACCGGGTGTGCCCGGCACGCTGGCCGCGCAAACCGCATCGGCGCGCAGCCGCTTCGAATCGATGCCGCAGTATCAGCAGGTCCGGATCATGCGCGAGATGGGCGAGAAGCTGCGCGTCGACTCGCCGTTTTTCCGCGTGCATGAAGGTGTGGCCGGCGCGACGACGCAGATCGGCGGCCGCGAGTACCTGAACTTCGCGAACTACAACTACCTCGGCCTGGCCGGCGATCCGGCCGTGTCGTCGCGCGCGAAAGCCGCGATCGACCGCTACGGCACGTCGGCGTCCGCGAGCCGGATGGTCGCGGGCGAACGCCCGGTGCAGCGCGACCTCGAGCGCGCGCTGGCGGCGTTCTATGAAACCGACGACTGCGTCGCGTTCGTGAGCGGCCATGCGACGAACGTGACCGTGATCGGCGCGCTGTTCGGCCCCGGCGATCTGGTCGTCCACGATTCGCTCGCGCACAACAGCATCGTGCAGGGCGCGCAGTTGAGCGGCGCGAAGCGGCTGAGCTTCGCGCACAACGACTGGCAGGCGCTCGACGAACTGCTGTCGCGCGTGCGCCGCGAATACCGGCACGTGCTGATCGCGATCGAAGGGCTGTACAGCATGGACGGCGATTTCCCCGACCTGCAGCGCTTCGTCGACGTGAAGACGCGCCACGGTGCATTCCTGCTGGTCGACGAGGCGCATTCGCTCGGCGTGCTCGGCGCGACCGGCAAGGGCATCCGCGAGCATTGCGGCGTAGCGCCCGACCAGGTCGACATGTGGATGGGCACGATGAGCAAGACGCTGGCCGGCTGCGGCGGTTTCATCGCCGGCTGCCAGCCGCTGGTCGACATGCTGCGGCATCTGGCGCCGGGTTTCCTGTACAGCGTCGGGCTCGCGCCGACGCTCGCCGAAGCGTCGCTGGCCGCGCTCGAGCGGCTGCAGGCCGAGCCGGAGCGCGTCGCGCAACTGCAGGCGCGCGGGCGGCAGTTCCTGACCGAGGCGCGCGCCGCCGGGCTGAACACGGGCACGAGCGCCGGGTTCGCGGTCGTGCCGGTGATCACGGGTAGCTCGCTGAAGGCCGCGCAATGGGCCAATGCGATGTTCGATGAAGGGATCAACGTGCAGCCGATCTTCTATCCGGCCGTCGAGGAAAAGGCCGCGCGCCTGCGCTTCTTCATCTGCTCTACGCACGAGCCGGAGCAGATCAGCCGGACGGTCGCCGTGTTGTCGCGCCTCGCGGGGCGCAGCGCGTGACGCTGGGCGGCGCGTGCGCGCAAGCGGTGCCGCGCGCCGGCGAGCGCGTGCGGTTTCGTGCGGCGGACGCGGGCGATGCGGCGGCGTGCGCGCCGCTCGTCTTTGCCTCCGGCGTGGCGGAATTCGGGTTCTTTCTCGGCGAAAGCGACGCACGCTGCATCGCGTTCCTGCAACAGGCGTTCCGGTCGCGTTACGGGCGCTTCTCGTGGCGCCGGCATCGTGTCGCGGTCGCCGACGACGGTGCGGTGCTGGCGGTGATGGCGATTCACGACGGGCAACGGACGACATTCGACGACGTGCATGTCGTGTGGGCGCTGGCGCGCTTTTTCGGCGTGCGCCGCACGATTGGCCAGTTGTTGCGCGGGCTGATCCTCGAAACGGAAATTCCGGCGCCGAAGCGTTCGCAGATCCTCGTCGCGCATTGCGCGACCGATGAACGTCAACGCGGCACGGGTGTGTTCAGCGCGCTGTTTCGCGATGCGCTGGATACCGGCGCGTTGCCGGTCGACGGCAGCCGCGACGTCGTGCTCGACGTGCTGACGCGCAACGTGCGGGCCCGCGCGCTGTACGAACGGCTGGGGTTCGCCGCGCTGCCGCGCCCGCGCGCGCGTTCGCGCCGGCTGCCCGCCGAACTCGATTCGATCCGGATGCGGTTTTCTCGCCGCGCGTGACGGCGAGTATCGTGCCTGCCGCCTTACTTGTGTCGCGGGCTGAACGGCTGGCGGAGTCCGTTGGCATCGCGTGCGGACGTCCTTGCCGTTCGCGCGAATGGCGCACCGACGCTCGCGGGACGGCGTTCGATCGCGACGGCGTCAGCCGTCCAGCGGCAGTTTCCGGATGATCGCGTCCACACACTCCGAGGGACTGGCCTCGGCCGTCCTGACATGAACGTCAGGGAACTGCGGTGGCTCATAGACAGAATCGATGCCGGTAAATTGGCGAATCGCGCCTTGCCTTGCCAACGCGTAGAGTCCCTTCGGGTCGCGAGCCTCTGCGACTTCGAGTGAAGCGTCGACGAAGACCTCGATGAACGTACCGGCCGCAAAGCGCGCACGCGCCTTGGCGCGCGCCTCCTGGAATGGCGAGATCAGCGCAGCGATGACGACGAATCCGGCATCCACCAGCAGCCTCGCCACCTCGGCGGTTCGTCGGATATTTTCATGGCGATCGGCATCGCTGAATCCGAGGTCCCGGTTCAGCCCCTCGCGCAGGCGGTCAGCATCCAGCAGATAGGTGCGCAGTCCGCGGTCATCGAGGTGTTCCTGCAGCAGAGTCGCCAGCGTCGATTTGCCTGCGCCGGAGATGCCGGTCAGCCACACCACGAAGGCGCGATCCTGTTTTCCGTCCGGACTGGTGGAGCGACCGTTCGTCGGCGTGGCGGGTGACAAATTCTTGAAATCTTGGGGCATTTCCGATATGAGGTGCGGGCGATCGTGCAGTTGCTTTCTTGGGTTCTGTTTACTCCTGGGGCGGATTGTAACGCGACGGAAAGTTTGTAATCCCTTCCTTTTTTAACGAATTGCTTCGTGCGTGTGTGTCTGATACCAGCGTCCAGATGAGGTCAACGGTGCCAATGCGCTACTTGTGCCGCGGCCCGAACGGCCGCTGCTGCACGTCGGCGCCGTGCGCGACGATCGCCGTGCTCTCCGGCACTTCTTCCCATGCGCCCCGCAAGTCGACGAGCGGCTCGGACACGACCATGAACGCGTCGTCGCCGGCCTCGGCGATACGCGGGTTGTGCGGATACAACTCGTGCAGGTGCTTGAACGACGTGCTGTGAAACAGCGAGCGTGACTGCCGTTCGCTCGAATAGCGCACCGCGATGATCCGTTCACCGTCGGTCGCGCAGATCGTCATGTTGAGCGGGTCGGCCACGCGATGCCGCCCGGCGGTTTCTTCCACCACGCCGACCATCCGCTCGAGCGCCGGCAGTGGCGTCTGCTCGAGGCCGTAGGTCAGCGCGAGACGGAACATCAGTTCGGAGTCGGTCGAGCCTTCGAGCGTCGGGAACAGCGCGGGATCGACCTTCATCGTCAGGTCGCGGCGCAGCTTGTGGAAGTCGCGGATCAGCCCGTTGTGCGCGAACAGCCAGCGGCCGTGGCGGAACGGGTGGCAGTTGGTTTCCTGCACGGGGGTGTCGGTGGCCGCGCGGATGTGCGCGATGAACATCCGCGAGCGGATCGCGCGTGCGGCTTCGCGCAGGTTGCGGTCGTTCCACGCGGGATGCACGGAGCGGTAGCGGAACGGAAGTTCATCAGGGCGCCCGTACCAGCCGATGCCGAAGCCGTCGCCGTTGGTGGTCGTCGCCCCCAGCTCCGAATGCAGGCTCTGGTCGATCAGCGAATGCTTCGCGCGGAACAGTACGGTCTCGAGATGAAGCGGATTGCCCGTATAGGCGAGCCAGCGGCACATGGAGCGCTCCTTCACGATGGATCGTTCGCGCATGGTAGCCGACTTCGCGGCGCGTCCGTGCTGGGCGCACGCGGCCAGTCATTCGGGCAGGTACGCCGGCCAATCGTCATACATCGATTGCCTTGCCTGCCCGGATGCGCGATGCGCAACCGGGCGGCCTGCGGCCCATCCGACCGGGCGCCGCCACGCGACGGCAGCGCCGCGGCCGTCGAGCTCACTCGCCGAGCGCGTCCATCACGCGCGCCGAATAGACGAGCGCCGCACCCGCGTTCAGCGCAATCGCGACGCCGAGCGCTTCCGCCACTTCCTCCTTGGTCGCACCATGCTTGGCCGCTTCGGCGGTGTGCACGGCGATACAGCCGTCGCAGCGCGTCGTGACGGCGACCGCGAGCGCGATCAGTTCGCGCGTCTTCGCGTCGAGATGGCCGGTCTTGGCACCGGCGCCCGACAGCGCCTTGTAGCCGGCCAGCGTATCGGGCGACAGCTTGGCGATCTCGCCGATGCGCGTCGAGAGTTCCTTCCGATATTCGTTCCAGTTCAGCATGATGCGTCCTTTCGAGTAGGGGTGAGGAGGGCGGCGGGTGCCGCGATCTCGGGCGATGCAGGGCTATTCTGATCGTTCGCGTTGAGGGTTTCGATACGCTAGAGTGTCAATTTTTAGCGCGATCGTCTCATGGATGCGTTGAGTCAACTCCTGTCGCTGGGCCGCAGCCATGTCGAGCTCGACGTGCGCTGCCTGCTCGACGGGCCGTTCGCGATGCCGCACGACCCGCTGCCGTCCGGCGAGGCGGCGTTTCACCTGGTGCTGGCCGGAACCTGCCGGCTGCGTACCGCGGACGGGCGCACGCTGCAGCTCGCCGACGGCGATTTCGTGCTGCTGCCCGCGGGTGGCGCGCACGACCTGCTCGACGCAGGGGACGGCCGGTCGCGGCCGGCTGCGGCGCTACGCGAACAGGGCGCCGGCGGCGGCGCGGTGCTGCCGCTCAAGTCGAATCTCGATCCGGCCGAACCGGGCGGCGCGAGCGTGGACCTGCTGTGCGGGCGGTTCGTCTATGCGCGCGGCGCGGGCGAACTGCTGATGCGCACGCTGCCGCCCGTGCTGCATGTCGGGTTGCGCGATGCGTCGGGGTTCGCGCCGCTGCAACTGCTGACGAGCGTGCTGCGCACCGAGGCGTCGAACGGGCAGCCGGGCGCCGGCGCGATCGTGAACGCGCTCGGCCAGGCGCTCCTCGCGTACGCGTTGCGCGCATACGG
The DNA here is from genome assembly GCF_020420065.1 of Burkholderia sp. AU31624. Taxonomy (NCBI): domain Bacteria; kingdom Pseudomonadati; phylum Pseudomonadota; class Betaproteobacteria; order Burkholderiales; family Burkholderiaceae; genus Burkholderia; species Burkholderia sp. AU31624. The sequence continues at coordinate 41,687 of NZ_JAIZRT010000010.1, read as the reverse complement.
TCGGGGTGCGCGCGTGCCGTCCGGCTGGCTGGCGCTGGCGGCCGACGCGCGGCTCGGCCCGTCGGTCCAGGCCGTGCTGCAGGCGCCGGGGAAACCGTGGACGGTCGAGTCGCTCGGCGACGCGTCCGCGATGTCGCGCGCGACGTACGCACGGCATTTCCGCGAGCGGGCCGGGATGAGCGTCGGCGCGTTCGTCGCGCAGATCCGGATGATGCACGCGTGCGCGCTGCTGCAGGACACGCAGCGCGGTCAGGCGGAAATCGGGCAGGCGGTCGGCTACCAGTCCGAAGCCGCCTTCGGCAAGGCGTTTCGCGCCGTGCTCGGCACGACGCCGGGACGTTGGCGGCGGGCGCAGCGCGGCATGTAAGACTGCAAGCGAGGCTGTCGTGGCACGCGCCAAAGCTGCTACCATGCGCGAAACGCAGTTCAACGAAAACGATTTCGAACAAGAAGAAAGAGAGGGCAAAGCAATGAACCAGACCACCATCCAGCAGCCGTCGTTCGCGTTCGTGGCCGCGTCGTGGGCCGCGCTGCTCGCCGGTTTCGCGGCATTCCTGATCGGTCTCTGGAATGCCGGCATGCAGCTCAACGAGAAGGGCTACTACTTCACCGTGCTGGTGTTCGGTCTCTATGCGGCCATTTCGCTGCAGAAGAGCGTCCGCGATCGCGCGGAAGGCATTCCCGTCACCGGCATCTACTACGGCCTCAGCTGGATCGCGCTGCTGCTGTCGATCGCGTTGCTGGTCGTCGGCCTCTTCAACGCGACGCTGCAGTTGAGCGAAAAGGGCTTCTACGCGATGTCGTTCGTGCTCGCGCTGTTCGGCTCGGTCGCCGTGCAGAAGAACACGCGTGACCTGCAGAACGCGAAGCCGCGCTATCCCGACGCCGAATCGGCGCCGTCCGTCCAGGAGTGACGGCCCGCGAAGCGGGCGCCTTCCAGGCCGCCTGCTTTGCGACGACGGTCGCGGGCGACCCGCATTCGCCGATGCGCGGCGGGCTCCCCGCCCATTCGTTTCATCCATGCCGGTGCGCATGACGATGGAGATATTCCGGATGCCACACTTCACAGACACCACGCGGCATACCCGCGCGGCTGCTCGCGCCGTGGCGGCGCGGGCAGCGCTCGTGCTCGAGACGAACAACCTGCGCGGCGGCGCGGGGCTCGTGCAGGCCGTCGACAGCCTGAAGCGTCTCGTCTCGGCGCTGTCGAAGCAGACCGTGCCGCCCGCGGCGCTCGCGCAATGGATCATCACGCACGACGGGCTGCCGGCCGATGCGTGCCAGGAGATCGCCGCGCTGGCCGGCCGCCCGATCGACTTCGTCGAGATCGGCGCGAGCACCGGCTACTACGATGCGAAGAACGACGGGTTCGATCGCGTCGACGCGGCCCGCTGCGACATCGTCGTGTTCGGCGATGCCGATTGCCGGCCGGCCGACGACTGGCTCGAGCATCTGCTCGCACCGTTCGCGCGCGAAGCCGGCGATGCGCCCGCCGCGGTGGCGGGGCGCACCAGCTATGCGCCGACCGTGCTCGGCACCGCGCTGACGTCGATCGATTTCATGTATTTCCCGAGCCCGCTGCGTGACGGTGCGACGCGCAATTTCTACGCGAACAACGTCGCGTTCCGGCGCGACGTGTTCGCGCGGTTCCGCTACGAGCCGCTCGACGGCGTCTATCGCGCGCATTGCCAGGTGATGGGGCTGCGGATGCAGGCAGCTGGTGTAGCCGTCGAGTTCGCGCCGGCCGCGCACACCGAACATCGGCTGCCGGACACGCAACGCGAATCGCTGAAGCTGCGCTGGATGCGCGGCGAGGACAGCGTCGGGCTGACACCGTATCTCGTGAACGCGTACCTGCCGCGCGGCTGGCAGTGGCTCGGTCGCAGCGGCCCGCTCGGCCCGTTCTGCGTAATGGCGATGCGGCTCGGCTACAGCCTGCGCGCGCTGAATCATCAGCAGTTGCCGCAGCGAGGCGTCGTCCGCTATCTCGCGGCCGTCGGCGTCACGATCGCGGCGTCCGCCATCGATACGCTCGGCGCGCTCGCACGCGGTTTCGGTCTCACCGGGCATGCATCGGCCCGGCGCGATCTCGACGCGCTGTCCTATCACCGTCATTGAACCGGCGCCGCGCATCACGCGCGGCCACGACACGCCGACCCCCTGCACCCATCCTGACAACGACCATGTCCACGCTCGCCACCCGTGTTGCCTGCCTCGCCCTGTTTGTCGCCAGCGCTGGCGCCCATGCCGCGCCGGTCGACCATGCGGGGCGCGGGATCTACCACTTCGCATCGCAAAGCGGCTGCCCGTTCGCGAACGCGGCCGCCGCGGACTGCAATCGCGTCGCGCTCGATGCGCCGGACGTTCACGCGAGCATCGATACCGATGCGCACGCGATCGTCTTCTCGAGCGATGCGACGCGCCGCACGAAGGACGTGCTCGGCGACGTGCTGCTGCAGGGCACGGGCGTCGACGGCGAAGGCCGGCGCGTGCCGCTGAGCGTGCACGTGCTGCTGCGTCGCGACGGCGCGAAATGGGACCGCGACGTGTACGTCCATGCGCCCGTGCACGGCACGTTCACCGACGTTCGGATCGATCCGTATCGCGTGCGCGTGAAGGAAGGCGAGGGCGAGCGTGACGTACTCACGCCAGACGAAACGCTGGCGCTGTTCGCGCATCCGTCGCTTGCATCGCGGCTCGCGCGGCATCTCGTGAAGGTGAGCGCGACCGATCCGAAGCAGCCGTTCGCGGACGACATCACGATTGGGCTCGGCGTCGGCGGCCTGACGAAGTCGGTCGCGCGTGCGAGCTTTGCATCGAACGCGCCGCACGATGCCGACGTCGATCGCGCGCTCGCATCCGGCACGTGGACGATTCGCTTCGATGCGCTGAGCAATCACATTCCGGTGTGGGTCGCCCGGCGCGAGCTGTTCCTGTTCGGCCTCGACGGCAGTGCGCTGGTGAAGGACGTGCTCACGCGCGGCTTCAGGAAGAACGACCGGATCGAATTCGGCGCGCATGACGGCAACGGCTATCTGCGCGTCAACGGCCGCGAGGAAGCATTTGCGGGGGCAGCCGCATCCGCGCACGCATTCATGCAGGAAAGTTTCATCGGCCTGATCCTCGGATGGCGTCGCGATCCGGCTGGCGCTGCGGCGGCTGCGACGAAATCCGCGTCTGCACGAGGCGAGCCGGCATGAGCGCGGCAGGCGAACTGCCGGCGTCGCCGCAGGCAGCGCACGATGCACGCTTCGAATGTATCGAGGCGCCGGTGCCGCGCGGCGCGGCGCGGGTGCGCGCGTACCTCGTCGATCGCCTCAAGCGGGCGGCGATCCGGCGGTTGCATCGCAGCGTACATGGCGAGCGCTGGGTGCTGCGCATGTACCTGATCGGCGAGGAAGCGACCGAGTGCGCATTGCACGAGGACTGGACCGGACAGCCGCCGGATTGGCTTGCGCCGCGGATCGAGCAGCACCTCGCGGACGAGCGTCGCCACGCGGCTGCATTCGCCGATGCGCTGCGCGAGCGCGGCGTCGCGCCGTCGACTGCATCGCATGAGCCTGACTGGTTGAGCCGGCGCAAGATCATGCGATGGCGTCGGCTCGCGCAGCGCCATGCGCCGCATTTCTCGCAAGGCGTACTGGTGCCGGCCTATGCGACGGGCCTTTGCGCGGAACAGATGGCGATGCGCGTGCTCGCGCGTCACTGCGCGACGATCGGCGATGCCCATCCGTTGTATCCGCTGCTCTCGCGCGTGCTCGCCGACGAGACACGGCATGTCCGGCTCTGCTCGGACACGCTGCGCCGTCTGGTTGCACCGTCCGAGGCGGCGCATCTCGCCGCGTTGCTGAACGAGATCCGCGCGATCGAGGCCGGTTTCGGCGTGACGGGCGCGCTGGCGATGGTCGCGGCCGGCTGGTTCCAGTCGCTTCGTCCGCGCGCATGATGCCGCGCATCGTCTATCTCGCGACGGCCGACGCACGCGGCCACCTGATGCGCGCGCAACTGCTTGTACATGCGCTGCGTGCGGCCGGCGCGCAGGTCGACGTGCTGACGACGTCCGAGGCGGGGCAGGCGTTCCTGGCTGCATTCGACATCGACGCGGCCGTGCTGTCCCATCACTACGCGGTGCAGTTCGACGAACGCCAGAACATGCTGCGCGACGCGACCGATCGCAATGTCGCGCACTACGTGTTCAGACCGACGCGCATGCTGCGAGACATCGCGCGGTTGCGTGCGATCGTCCGCGATGCCGATCTCGTGATCAACGACTCGTTTCATCCGGCGCTGCTGTTCATGGGGGCGATGCCGGGCTGGCGGCGCCGCATCGTCCACGTGTATGGCGGCAGCCTGCGCCGCGCGTTGACCGCGAATTTCGATGCACGGCTGCCGCGCGCACTGGCGCGTGCATTTGCACGGATCGTCGACTGGCAGATCGATTCGGCGCGGTGCTGCATCGAACACGATTTTGCGTACGATGCCGCCGATGACGTCCGGCGGTCGTGCGCGCATTATCGACTGCCGACGCCAGTGCCGATCGTCGCCGGGCAACCCGCTTCGGAACCGGCTGCAGCCGCCATTTATCTGAACCCGCACTTTCGCGATATCGCGCTCGCCGATGCGTTGTCGGTCGGCCTGCGCGACGCGGGGCTCGCCATCCATCGCGTGGGCGAGGGCTACGCCGGACACGACGGCTGGACCGGGGTCGACGCCGACTGGGTGACGCGCGCCGCCCATGCGCCGCTGATCGTGTCGGCGCCCGGCATGGCCGCGCTGTCGATCGCACGCGTGTATCAGCGCCCGATCCTGCTCGTGCAGTCCGACCAGCCCGAGCAGGCGAGCAACGCCGCGCGCGCCGCGCAACTGCAACTCCTGCATCGCGTCGTCACGTGGCGCGGCGACGCGGCCGTGTTCCAGCGGGACGTCGGGCAGGCTGCCGCCGAGCTGATGCGCCATCCCGGTACGCAGGCAGGAACGATCGCCGGCCGCGAGCATGCGCGTGCGCGCGTCGACGCATGGACGTCGCGCCTCCTCGCGTTGCGTCCGCATGCGAAGGTGGCCGATACGGAGACGCGATGCGAGGCGCCGGCACCACGATGAGTTCGCTGTCGTTTCGTGACGATCGCCGGCCGGATATCCGGCAGATGCTGGCCGCGACGTTCGGCATGGCAGCCGGCCTCGCGATCTTCTTTCTGCTGGAGCGCAGCGTCACGCCGCGCTCCGTGTTTGCCTCGTCGATCGATGCGCGGATTCCGTTCACCGCATGGTCGTGGTTCGTCTATGTCGGCTTCTTTCCGTTCGTGATCGCGCTTGCCGCATATGCGCGGCCGCCCGCGTTCGCCGCGTTCAAGGAGGCCGTGCTGATCGCGTTCGTGCTCGGTGTCGTGTGCTTCCTGCTGTTTCCCGAAGCGGTGCCGCGGCCCGACGTCGCGGAGATCGGCAATACGTTCGTGCGTCACCGTCTCGCACGCATGTGGCAGCTCGATCTCGCGGCCAATGGTTTTCCGAGCCTGCATGTCGCGGTGACCTGCCTCGCCTGCCGGATGCTGACGGACCGTCGACGGCTCGTGACCGCGGCGGTCGGCCTGCTGATCTGCGCGTCGACGCTGACGCTCAAGCAGCATACGGTCGTCGATGTGCTGGGCGGCGTAGCGCTCGCGATGGTCAGTGCGCTGTGGGTCGAGCGGCGATCGCTGCGCGGGAGGTTCGTGTGACGGGTGCCCTTGTTCATCATGCCGGGCCGAATGCCGAGCTTGCTCGGTTCGTGCCCGATCCCGCGCTGTTTCGCGTGAGTGCATTGCGTGTGGGTGCGGCGTTGGCAGGCGACTGGCTGATGATTGCCGTCGCGTTCGCGGTGGCGATCGCGTTTGCGCATCCGCTCGTGTACGCGTTGGCCGCGATCGTGATCGCGCGCAGCCAGCTTGCGCTCGCGGTCATGATGCACGAAGGCGCGCACGGTTTGCTGGCGCGGAACCGGCGCGTCAACGACGCGCTGGGCCAACTGTTCGCGGCCGGCCCGCTGTGGCTGTCGCTGCGAACGTATCGTGCTGGCCATCTGAAGCACCATCGCGCACCGATGGAGGCGGACGATCCCGTCGCGCTGCTGTTCGGCGTGCACGACTATCCGGTGACGCGCGGGCGGCTGATCGGCCGCCTGCTCGCATACGCATGCGGGATCGGCTACGTGACGAGCGTCGTGAAGCTCGCCCGCGGCGAGTTTGCGCATGCGTTGCCGAAGGTCGGGAAGTCGCGCGCGTACGCCGCGTGGGAAGTCGCGTCGATGCTGGCCGGCAACGGTGTGCTGTTCGGCGCGCTCGCATGGGCCGGACATCCGCTGCTGTACGTCACGTTGTGGATCGTGCCGTCCGTCACGCTGCTGCCGCTCGCCGGGCAGGTGCGCGCGATCTTCGAGCATGCGGGGCTGCCGGCCGGTGCCGACCAGAGCCGCAACGCGCGCACGATCGTCCGGCGTTCGTGGCAGACGTTCCTGTTCGGACCGCACGCGATTCATTTTCATATCGAACATCACCTGTTCGCGCGGATGCCGTTCCATCACCTGCCGGTCGTGCATCGGCAGCTTGCGCAGCGGCAGTTGCTGCCCGAGAGCAATCTGTACACGGGATATGGTGGCGTGCTGCGCGACGTGAGCGTGCGCTGACGCACGGGCGGGTGTCCGGTGGCGGAGTAGGGAGAGTGCGGCTGAGTGTGTCGCAGACATCACCGGGATGCCGCGCTTCGATACGGATGCGACAGACGCAAAAAAGCCTCCACTTGGGAGGCTTTGATTTGCACTATCGAAGATAGTTGGTAGGGTGGGAGGGACTCGAACCCTCGACTCTCTGATTAAAAGTCAGATACTCTAACCAACTGAGTTACCACCCCACGTTCTTGAAACCTGTTGGTTCGTTGCTTCAACAACTTGGGCAACGACCCAAAGAGCAAAATATTATAGCGACGGATTGTCAGGCTGTCAACAACCCGCCGCGATAATTATTTGATCGACTCGATCTTGCCCTGCGCGGTCTGCGCTGCATTCGACCCGGCGTACTGCGACACGACCTGCTCGAACGTCTTCTTCGCGGCCGCCTTCTGGCCTTGTTCGAGCTGGTTCGTGCCGATTGCCACCAGCGCGTCGGCTGCGCGCGGATGCTGCGGGAACTTGCTGACGATCCCTTGCCACGTTGCAGTCGAACCGCGGTAGTCGCGCAGCGCGTATTGCGCATTGCCATACCAGTACTGCGCGGTCGGCTGGTAGGGGCTCTGCGGATACTTCGCGATGAACGCGCGGAACGAAGCCGCGGCCGCCTTGAAGTTGCCGTTGCGGAACTGCTGCTGCGCCGCATTGAGCGCATCCGTTTCACCCGGCTGCACGGTGCCTTCGACACCATCGATCGTCGCCTGCTGCGGCTCGAACTTCTTGAGCCGCGTGTCGAGATCCTGGTAGTACTCCTTCTGCTGCCGCTCGAGCGTCGTCAGCCGGTTCGTCAGGTCCTCGTTCTCGCCGCGCAGCGTCGCGACCTGCTGGTTCAGCTGGTCGAGACGGCCGGATTGATCGAGAATCGTACGCTGGGCGGCGGACAACTGGCTCGCCAGATTGTCGGTTTTGCTGCGCAGATCGAGCACGGCGCGGCGCGCTTCGTTGTCGTCGAACACGCCGGCGTGCGCCGGCGCGGCCGACCACGCCGCGCCGGCGACGCAGAATGCTGCGGCAACGCGCAGCAGGGATACACGGTGCGTCATACGGCGATTCTTCCGTTACTTACTGTTGGTAGACGAGGTCGGCGCGACGGTTCTGCGCCCACGATGCTTCGTCGTGACCCGCTGCCTGCGGCTTTTCCTTGCCGAGGCTCACGGCTTCCATTTGCGAATCGTTCACGCCGAGCAGTGCCATCGCACGACGGACCGCTTCCGCACGCTTCTGGCCCAGCGCGAGGTTGTACTCGCTCGTGCCGCGTTCGTCGGTGTTGCCCTGGATCAGCACGTGGCGCTGCGGGTGGCTCTTCAGGTACTGAGCGTGCTGCTGCATCAGCGGCTGGTACTCGTCCTTCACCGAATAGCTGTCGAAGTCGAAGTAGATGCTGCGCTTCGCGAGCGGGCTGTTGGGGTCGTTCAGCGGATCGACGTTCACTTGCGCGACGTTGTCGGCGCTCGGCTGCGTGCTGACGGCACCGCCGGCATTCGCCTTGTCGTCGAGCTTCACGCCCGACTTGCACGCTGCGAGCGCGCTGATCATCATCACGGCCAGGGCCAGACGAGCTTTATTCGACATCATGTTTACTCTCCTTGTGGTCATTGCATGAAGGGCCCCCACGACGGCTCACGTACGGAGCCGCCCTGGACGGACAGGATTTGCGGCGGCGCGCTGCCGTCCGAGGGCACTGCTGCCAGAACATTGCGACCACCCGACTGGGTAGCGTACAGAAGGTACTGGCCGTTTGCCGCGAAGCTCGGCGATTCGTCGCGATTCGTATTCGTGATGGCGTTCGCCGCGCCGGACTGCAGATCCTGAACGTACAGCTTGAAGCCCCCGCCCGTGCGGGAGATGTAAGCGAGCAGCTTGCCGTCCGGGCTGATGCGCGGACTCGTGTTGTAGCTGCCGGTGAAAGTCACGCGCTGCGCGGCGCCGGCGCTTTCGCCCTGTGCCGGCATCCGGTAGATCTGCGGCGCGCCGCCGCGATCGCTCGTGAAGTAGATCCAGCGGCCGTCCGGCGAGTAGAACGGCTCGGTGTCGATCGAGCTGCTCTGCGTGAGGCGGCGCAGGCCGCCGCCCGTCGAGTTGACCGTATAGATTTGCGTGTTACCCGTCAGCGACAGCGCGACGGCCAGCGTGTTGCTGTCCGGCGACCAGGCCGGTGCGCTGTTGTTGCCCTTCTGGTCGGAGACGATATAGCGACGGCCGGTCGGCAGGTCGTGGATGTAGACGATCGGCTTCTTGCGCTCGAACGAGACATACGCGACCTTCGTGCCGCTCGGCGACCAGGACGGCGAGATGATCGGTTCGGTGCTCGACAGCGCGATGCGCGCGTTCTGGCCGTCCGAATCCGAGATCTGCAACTGGTAGCGGTTACCGGTCTTGATCACGTACGACAGGCGCGTGGCGAACACGCCGCGCACGCCGAGCAGCTTCTGGTAGATGTAGTCGGCGATCTTGTGGCCGGCCGTGCGCAGCGTGGTGTCGGTGGCCGTCAGGGACAGGCCGCCGAGGCTTTGCTGCTTCACGGTGTCGTACAGGATGAAGTTGACCTTGTACTGGCCGTTCGCCTCGCGGTTCACGCTGCCGGCGACGAACGCATTCGCGCCCTTGGCCTTCCATGCGCCGAGATCGACCGATGCGCTCTCCGGCACGGGCGTGCTGCCGGCGTCGATGTTGGTGAATTTGCCGCTGCGGGCGAGGTCGGCGCGGACGATCGACGTGACCTGCTGCGGCAGGTTCGCCTCATTCGCGAAATTCGCCGTGGCGATGGGGAACTGGGTCGACCCGACACCGGTGATCAGCACGTTGACCTGGGCGTTAGCGGCGCTGCCCGCCGTAATCAGACACGAGGCCACGAGTGCCCTGAAACCTAGCTTTGTCATCAAACTCATGCTTCTTGCTTCCCGTATGGCTTGGATCGCTGCGCAACGGCAGAGACAGTAAAAATACCCGATTCGTTCCCGTCCGACAGCGACGCCCGGAGTGTAAGCGCAATTCTTTTCACTCCGCCGCCTTGAAGGTAATCGTAATGTCCGACGGGGTACGACCGTTAGAATCGGGCGGCAACGGGACCGACGCGTGGATTGCACTCACCACGGCTTGATCCCACCCCGAATTCCCGCTGGAGCGGGAAACCGATGCGCTCAATACGTCACCGGACGGCGTGCACCGAATCTTGACGACGGTGGTCAGGCCTGCTCGCTCACCGCCCCAAACGATATTCGGTTTGACGCGGCGGCGCACCTTGTCGGCATAGCCGGGCGTCGCGGCATTGCCGCCTGAGCCCGTGCCCGTGCCGCTTTTCGCGAGGCCTTCGCCGCCGCCTTCACCGGCGCCGGACAGGCCCTGCATCTGTGCCAGGCGTGCGCTGCGCTCGCGGTCGAGCTTCGCGTTCGCTGCCGCATTGGCCTTCGCGCGCGCCGTGGCTTCGGCCTTCGCCTTGGCCTGGGCTTCCGCCTTTGCCTTCGCGGCCGCGTCGGCCTTCGCCTTCGCCGCCTGCTGCGCTTCGAGTTGCGCCTGCTTCTGCTGCTGGAGTTTCTGCTGTTCGAGCTTCTGCTGCTCGGCGAGCTGCTGTTGCTTGAGCTTGTCGGCCTGCTTTTGCTTGTCGCGTTCCGCGGCCTTCTGCGCGGCGAGTGCGGCTGCCTGCGCCGCGAGCTGTGCGCGCCGGGCTTCCTCTTCCTGCTGGGCCTTCAGTTGCTGCGCGCGGCGCTGCTGCTCGAGCAGTGCTTCACGCGCGGCCGCTTCCTGCTGCCGCTTCTTCTGCTGCAGCGCGATGTCGGCCTGCTCGTCGCGCACCGGGGGAGGGGGCGGCGCGACCTTCACGGGCGGTGCGGGTGTGACAACGGGCCGCGGAGCCGGGACATCGGGCACCTCGGTCCACAGCTCGGCTTCGGCGCCGGCCGGCGTGCTGTTCTGCCACTGCACGCCGTGATACAGGAACAGCGCGAGCAGCACGTGCATCAGCGCGGCGAGCGCGAATGCGCGCCAGGTGCCGCGCTCGCGGGGAGGCTGAGGCGGGTAGGCGGAGCTGCGCGTGGATTGCTGCCGGTTCATTGCGATTTGACGAGGAGGCCGACGCGCTTGACGCCGCGCGCCTTCAGATCGGACATCACGGTCATGACGGCATCGTACTGCACCGTCTTGTCGGCCGCGATCACGACCGGCTGGTCGGGATGGTCAGCCTGCCGGGCCACGATGAAGCTGTCGAGCTCGGCCTTCGTCATCGTGTCTTCCTGGGTCGCGCCCGAGTCGCCCTTGTACTTGACGCTCATCGTGCGATCGGCCTTGATGTTGACGACGACGGGCGGCGTCTGCTCCTGCGGCGCGGCGTTGCCGACGGTCGGCAGGTTGATGATCGACGGGGCGACGAGCGGTGCGGTGACCATGAAGATCACGAGCAGCACCAGCATCACGTCGATGTACGGCACGACGTTGATGTCGGCCATTGCGCGGCGCGAGCGGCCGCCGCGCATGCTGGATCGGATGGGGCTTCCTGCCATGGCGCGCTCCTTACTGGGCCTGACGCTGCAGGATGTTCGAGAACTCTTCGATGAAGGTCTCGAAGCGGATCGCGAGGCGGTCGATGTCGTGCGCGTAGCGGTTGTACGCGACCACCGCCGGAATCGCGGCGAACAGGCCGATCGCGGTGGCGACGAGCGCCTCGGCGATGCCCGGTGCGACGTTGGCGAGCGTGGCCTGCTGCACGTTCGCGAGGCCGCGGAACGAGTTCATGATCCCCCAGACCGTGCCGAACAGACCGATGTACGGGCTGACCGAGCCGACCGATGCGAGGAACGCGAGGTTCGCTTCGAGCACGTCCATTTCACGCTGGAACGACGCGCGCATCGCGCGGCGCGCACCGTCGAGCACGAGGCCCGGATCGCTGATGCGTTTTTCCTTCGCCTTCAGGAATTCGCGCATGCCCGATTCGAAGATCCGCTCGAGTGCGCCGATCGTGTGGCGGTTGTTGGCTGCGCTCTGGTACAGCGCCTGCAGGTCGCCGCCCGACCAGAAATCCTTCTCGAAGCGTTCGGTCTGCGCGCGCGCGCGGCGGATCGCAAACCACTTGCGGAAGATGAAGGTCCACGACATCAGCGACAGCAGCAACAGCAGCCCCATCACGGCCTGGGCCAGCACGCTCGCGTTGAGGACGAGGGAAATGATCGACAGGTCTTGAGAAGTGTTCATAGAGGTTTGAGTAACGTCCCTTCGGGGCGCCCGGTATGCGTGTGGCGCGGCGCGCCGGCCATGCCTGGCGCCGAACCTTGCTTAGTATCGAATCAGAAAGGCAAGTTCATAGGCTTTGTCTAAACGGCGCTCATGCGAGCTTCGTTGACAGTGCAGTCTGCCCGTCGTCGATGACGGGCCCGCGCTGCAGCGCGTCGAGCACGGCCGGCGGGATGGCCGCTGGCCGGATGCCGGTACGGTCGACGCAGCCGAGACGGATGTGCCCGGACACGAGCAGCGTGTCTCCGCACCAGGCTTCTTGCGCGAATTCCACCGACGCGCGGCCGATGCGGCCGGGCCGGCTCGTGATCGCCAGCGTGTCGTCGAGTCGCGCCGGGGCGCGGTAGTCGAGCGACGTGCTGCGGACGACGAAGATCGCGTCGGTGTCGTCGGCGAGCTGGCGCTGGTCGATGCCGCATGCGCGCAGCCACTCGGTGCGGGCGCGTTCGAAGAACTTCAGGTAGTTGGCATAGAAGACGATGCCGCCTGCGTCGGTATCCTCGTAGTACACGCGCACCGGCCAGATGAAGCCGGACGGCGCTTCCGGGGAGCGGGTAGGCTGGGTCATGGCGCGCATTCTACCGGAAGGCAAGGGCCTGATTCGTAACCGATTCGTAACGGAATGTAGTATGTCGTAGCACACCGCGGGCCGGCCCGGAGGGGGCTGGCCCGCGTGGCTTCAGCCGCGATGGACGGTCGGGCCGCCGGGGGCTTGCGCGATCGGCATCAGCTCGATCGTGTTGACGTTGACATGCGCCGGGCGGGTCGCGATCCAGTAGATCGTGTCGGCGATGTCCTCGGGCATCAGCGGCTGGACATTGTTGTAGACGTTCGCCGCTTTGGCGTCGTCGCCGCGATAGCGGACGTTCGAGAATTCGGTGCCGCCGCACAGGCCAGGCTCGATGTCGGTGACGCGCAGCGGCGTGCCGAGCAGGTCGGCGCGCAGGTTCAGGCTGAATTGTCTGACGAAAGCCTTGGTCGCGCCGTAGACGTTCCCGCCCGCATAAGGGTACGAACCCGCGACCGAGCCGAGATTGAAGATGTGGCCGCGGCCGCGGTCGATCATGCCGGGCAGCAGCGCGTGCGTGACCGTGACGAGGCCCGTGCAGTTCGTGTCGATCATCGTGTGCCATTCGTCGAGACTGGCCTTTTGGGCCGGCTCGACGCCGAGCGCGAGGCCGGCGTTGTTGACGAGCACGTCGAGCGCCGCGAATTCGGCGGGAAGGGCGGCCGGCACGGCCTCGACGGCCGCGCGATCGCGTACGTCGAGCTCGAGCGGCAGAAGGGAATCGCCGAGTTCGGCGGCGAGCGCATCGAGACGATCCTTGCGGCGCGCGGTCGCGACGACGCGGTGGCCTCCCTTGACGAAGGCACGGGCGATGGCGGCGCCGAAGCCGGCGGACGCGCCTGTGACGAACACGATCATTGCTGCTCCTGGTGGATGACAAAATAGCGAGTGGTATCCCGCAAGCCTACTGAGATTGCCGCACCGCGGCAAGGCGGCACAGCGTTCCCGCACGGGCGCGTAGAGTCTGGCCCCAATTGCTTCCGGCGCACCGCCGTGCGGTTGCCTATTCATGACGCATCCAATACACTAACGCGCTCATCACCCCTGCGTGACTGGCGATAGAACCCTTCGGGTTCAAGGTGGAGCATCCCACCGTGAAGCGCGGGGCGCCGTTTTTGCCGTTCGCCTGGGCAGCCGTTGTGCGCCGTCGCGTGCATCGCCGGTGGCTGTCCTGCCTCGCGTCATACGGATTCTTCCGCCACGTCGAGCTGGTCCCGCCAGCAGCGCACCGTACTCGGCCGCTCCGGTCAACCTGTACACACTTAACGGAAACCGTATGTTTGACAGAGCCCAAAGCACCATTGCGAACGTCGATCCCGAAATCTTTGCCGCGATCGAGCAGGAAAACCGCCGCCAGGAAGATCACATCGAGCTGATCGCGTCGGAAAACTACACGAGCCCGGCCGTGATGGCCGCGCAAGGTTCGCAACTCACGAACAAGTACGCCGAAGGGTATCCGGGCAAGCGCTACTACGGCGGCTGCGAATACGTGGATGTGGTCGAGCAACTGGCGATCGACCGCGTGAAGCAGCTGTTCGGCGCGGAAGCCGCGAACGTGCAGCCGAACTCGGGTTCGCAGGCGAACCAGGGCGTGTTCTTCGCGATGCTCAAGCCGGGCGACACGATCATGGGCATGAGCCTCGCGCACGGCGGCCACCTGACGCACGGCTCGCCGGTGAACATGTCGGGCAAGTGGTTCAACGTGGTGAGCTACGGCCTGAACGAAAACGAAGACATCGACTACGAAGCCGCCGAGAAGCTCGCGCAGGAACACAAGCCGAAGCTGATCGTCGCGGGTGCGTCGGCGTTCTCGCTGAAGATCGATTTCGAGCGTCTGGCGAAGATCGCGAAGTCGGTCGGTGCGTACCTGATGGTCGACATGGCCCACTACGCCGGCCTGATCGCGGCAGGCGTGTACCCGAACCCGGTGCCGCACGCGGATTTCGTGACGACGACGACGCACAAGAGCCTGCGCGGCCCGCGCGGCGGCGTGATCCTGATGAAGGCGGAGTACGAGAAGCCGATCAACTCGGCGATCTTCCCGGGGATCCAGGGCGGCCCGCTGATGCACGTGATCGCGGGCAAGGCGGTGGCGTTCAAGGAAGCGCTGTCGCCGGAGTTCAAGGCGTACCAGGAGAAGGTGGTCGAGAACGCCCGCGTGCTGGCTGAAACGCTGGTGAAGCGCGGCCTGCGGATCGTGTCGGGCCGCACGGAAAGCCACGTGATGCTGGTGGACCTGCGTGCGAAGAACATCACGGGCAAGGCAGCGGAAGCGGCACTGGGCGCGGCGCACATCACGGTGAACAAGAACGCGATCCCGAACGATCCGGAAAAGCCGTTCGTGACGAGCGGCGTGCGCCTGGGTTCGCCGGCGATGACGACGCGCGGCTTCGGTCCGGCGGAAGCGGAGCAGGTGGGCAACCTGATCGCGGACGTGCTGGACAATCCGGAAGATGCAGCGACGATCGAGCGCGTGCGCGCGCAGGTCGCCGAGCTGACCAAGCGTTTCCCGGTCTATCGCTGATCGACGATGCGCTGCCCGTTCTGCCGGCATGACGACACGCAGGTCGTGGATTCCCGCGTGTCCGAAGATGGCGCCGCGATCCGGCGGCGCCGTCGCTGCTCGGCTTGCGACAAGCGCTTCACGACGTACGAGCGGGTCGAGCTGTCCCTGCCGTTCGTCGTGAAGAAGGACGGCAGCCGCACGGAATTCGACCGTCGCAAGATCGTCGCCAGCATGCAACTCGCGCTGCGCAAGCGGCCGGTCGCTGCCGACGCGATCGACGCGGCGGTCGCCCGCATCGAATATCAACTGCTCGCGACAGGCGAGCGCGAAGTGCGTAGCGAGAAACTCGGCGAACTCGTGATGAACGAGTTGCGCGGGCTCGATACGATCGCTTATGTCCGCTTCGCATCGGTGTATCGCCGGTTCGAGGACGTTTCCGAATTTGCCGACGTGATCGAAGAGTTCCGTCGCGCCTCTCCCGCCAAGACTCCCCGTAAGCGCTGACGCGCTGCGTTCGTTCATCGTCTTCTCCGTTGGGTCAGTTCGCGCCGATTGTGTCGGTCGCGATCGCATGCCGCCAGTCAGCCATTCGGCAAATGGTGCGTGTCCGCACGTGTCGCTACAGTCGTCGCATCACCTTGGTGAAGGACGACTGCGATGGGACTGCACGCTCAACCCCTGAAAAATGTATTGCGACGTGCGGGCGGATTCACGCTCGTCGAACTGATGGTTGCCATCTCGCTGGCGGCCGGGCTCGCGCTTTATGCTGCGCCTGCGTTCGACCAGTGGCGCATGCGCGAACGCGTGGATGCACGCTCGCGCGCGTTGCTCGGCGCGCTGTCGTTTGCACGTACCGAGGCGACGCGTCTCGGCGTGCGCGTCACGCTGTGCCGGGCGGGTAGCGCCGGCACCTGTCTGCGTGCGGGTGAACGGTGTGATCCGGCTGAATGGTCGTGTGACTGGATCGTCAGCGGGCAGGTCGACGGGCAGTCGCGCGTGCTGCGGCGCTATCCGCGCGATGCCGAAGTGGCCGTCGCGGGTGCCGCGCACGATCTCGCGTTCGCACCGCCGGTCGGTCAGGCAATCGGTGGTATCCGGCGCTTCGAATTGCGTCCGCGACGCGACGTGTCGGGTGCGGACGATGCGCATGCATCGCGTTGCGTGCGGATCGCGGCAGGCGGGCGGGCCCGGGTTGTCGCCGGCCGTTGCGGCGCGGCGTGAGCGTCCTGCGCAACGCCATGCGCGGCACGTCGCTGATCGAAGCGATGCTGGCCATCGCGCTGCTCGCGACCGTTATGCTGGCTGTAGCGGGCAGCCAGCTTGCGATGGCGCGTGCGCAGCGCGCGACGATCTGGCGTGAACGCGCGCTGTGGCTGGCCGATGCACGTATCGAGCGCTTGCATGTTGCTGCGGAGGCCGGTGATGACCTCGCGGCGCGGGCCACGGCGTCGCTGCCCGGCGGCGCGATGACGCGCGGTGATGGGCCGGACGGCGTTCGCTACACGGTTGTCGGCTGGCGCGGTGGCAATGCGGCCACCGGGCCGCGATGCGAAGCGGCGGGAAGCTCGGCGCAGCCGCCGTCGTGCGTCCGGATTCCGTATCGGGAGGCGGAATCCGATGAACGCTGATCGCCGCATGCGTGCACATACGTTGCTTGAAGTGTTGATTGCGATGACCGTCGGTCTGCTCGTGCTCGCGGCGGCCGGTGCGCTGTACCACGCGCAGCGCGTCGCACAGCGGCGCGCGGACGACGGATTCCGGATGCGCGATGCGGCTGGCGCCGCACTGATGCTGATCGGCCAGCAGATCCAGATGGCCGGATTTCGGCCGCTCGATTTGGAAGGTGTCACGTCGTTGCCGCCCGTGTTCGGCTGTTCGATGGCGCGCGTGAGGGGAGCGGGCGCGCAGGTACGGTGCGAGCCCGTGCGCGGTGCGTCGGACGCATTGCTGATCCGCTATGTCGGCGATGCCGTGTCGACGTGGCTCACCGTGAGCGGCCAGGTGTCGGATTGCCTCGGGCAGGGTGTCGGCGTGTCCGGCGAACGTGCGCCGGTGGAGAACCGCTTCGATGTGCACACCAGTCCGTCGACGGGCGAGCCTGAACTGTATTGCGAAGGAAGCGGCCGTCCGGGCACGCCGCAGCCGGTCGTGTCGGGAATCGATCAGTTACGGGTGCGCTATCTTCGCCGCGACGGCACGCAGTTCGTCGAGGCCGACGCATTGCGCGGCGACGACTGGCGCGATGTCGTGGCCGTGCATGTCTGCGTGCGGGCGCGCGGCGAACCGACGGGCGAGCCGGTGCGGCACGTCGACTGCGACGGCCGCACGGTCGTTGCGCAAGACGGCCGCGTGCGTCTGACGCTCGATCGCATCGTCGCGTTGCGCAATGCCGCGCGCACATTCGACGATACGTCGCGTGATGCCACGGATGAACGCGAGGTGCCGCGATGAACGGAGCGAGGCAATATGCGCGCAAGAGGGCGCGGTGCGTTGCGACACGCAACATGCATGAGCGAATCGATACACGCTGTGACGGTCCGCGGCAGGCTGCAGGTGCGAAAGTCCAAACAGCGAGCCAGCAAGCGCCGTACAGACATTTGCGGTCAGCCAGCCGCGAGTGGCGTCGCGACGCGGGCCTCGCATTGCCTGCGGTGATCGCGGTTGGCGCGGCGGTGGCGGCGCTGACCGGCACGTGGTTCGAAGCAGCACTGACGGAATCGCGCCGCACGCGCGCATTATCCGATCGGCTGGTCGCATTCCACGCAGCCGATGCCGCGCTGGCAGCGTGCACCGCGCGATTGCGCCGTGGCGCGGCGCCGTACGTGAGCGCAGGCGAGTCGCACGAGGAGCCCGACGCGTGGCGGCGCATGCCGGCGCTGGTGGCCGCCGAAGCGTTCGCGCCGTTCGCCGGATGGCCGATGGCCGTTCAACCGCCTCGATGCCTGATCGAAGCGTGGCGCGGGGCGGGGCCGGCCGGCGGCCGCGCTTACGTCGTCACCGCGCGTGGCGTCGGTGCGCATGCATCGAGCGCAGTCTGGCTGCAGCACCAGGTCGCGATCCGTGATGGACACATCGTCGCCCTGCACTGGCGTCGCGTCGCGACGGTACTTCGATGAATGGTCGCGCGTCCGTGTACCGCTCGGCGGGATTCACGCTGATCGAACTGATGATCGTGCTCGCGATCGTTGCAGTGTTGGCCGGATGGGGCGTCCCGTCGTATCGCGAGCATGTCGTGCGCGTTCATCGCGCGTCGGCGGTCGCCGCGTTGTACCGCGCGGCCCAATATCTCGAAACACTGGACGGTGTGCCGCCATCGGCATTGCCGATGGCGCTCACGCAAGCGCCGCCGGACGGGCGCGCAGTCTATCGACTGGCGATCAGGCGGCCGGACCGCGACGATTCGCCGGTGAGCTATGACCTGGAGGCCATCCCGCTCGACACGGGCCCGATGCACGACGACGCGTGCGGTGCATTCACGCTGCGTTCGGACGGGACGAAAGGCAATGTGCGAAGTGGCGGCGCCGACGGACAGATCGCGGCGTGCTGGGGCGTGCGTTGAGTGCGGCAAGGCGCGCCACGGCGCTTGGCCGTGCGCGCGGGATGCCGACGACGGTCAGTCGTCGTGCGTGTCGAGACCACGCTCGTCGCGGGACTGCTTCCAGATCCGGTAGACCTCCCATGCAGCGAAACCGAGGGTGCCCCACTTCAGCGCGGGGCCCGCACTCGCGCGCAGCAGCGAGCGAACGGGTTTGGCGAGCACGAGCGATGCGAGCGAGCTCAGCATCGGATACTGGTTGACGAGCTGTCCGAGGTTCGCGTTCAGGTTCTTGGCAGACTGGCTGAACTTGTTGCTGGACAGGCCGGGGATGAACACCTTGAGCCAGCTGAAGCGCGTCACCGCGCGGCGCATGTCGCCGGCGGCTTCCGCGAGTTCGAGCCGCTCGACTTCGGATCGCAGGATCAGCAGTTCCTTGCGGAGCGCGCGATGCTGCGACGCGCTCCAGTTCGATCGCGACGAATGGGAGCGGGGTGGATTGCCCGTGACGTTCTGGCTCATGGCGCGTCGGCGAAGTAGGTGGGAGGGGTGAGCGCGATTGCGTTCACGGCTTGCCGCGGAACAGTTCGCGGTCTTTCTCGAGTTCGGCGAGCGTCGCCTCGAATACGGTCGGCGCGTCGCGCAGGCCCGAGCGGGCCTTCAATGCGCATGCGATCCCGCTTGCGGCATACAGCGCGGTGATCGCCGCGAGCGACTGCCATCGGTAGGTATCCCAGAACGCGATCGCGATGAGCACGGTCAGGCTGATGAGCGCCATCGTGGCGAGCATCATCGCGGCGAGCCCGAGGAACAGCACGCCCATCAGGCGCTCCTTCTCCTCGGCAAGCTCGATGCCCACCAGTTCGAGGCGCGTTTGCAGAAGGCCGATCGCGGAGCCGACGAGGCGGCGCAGCGGTCCTTGGCCGGACGGCTGCGAGGGGGTGTCTGTCGTCATGGGTAAGGTGCGTGCGCGTGCAGTGTGCAGCCAGGACAAAGCCGGCAGGCGGAAACCGCCGGCTGGCTTCGACGCCCGCAAGCCGCACGACGCGGCCCACGGGACGAAACAGCGCAGAGCGCGTTACTTGCGGTTGATCAGCAGGCCGATCAGCACGCCAACGCCGGCGGCGACGCCGATCGACGTCCACGGATGCTCGTGCACGTAGTCGTCGGTCGCGCGTGCGGCCTTCTTGCCCTTCTCGACCACCACGACCTGGACGTCGGCCGCCTTTTCCTTGGCCTGCTTGAGGCGCGACATGGCTTTCTCGCGCAGCTCGGCCGCACGGTCGCCCGTGCTGCTCGCAGCTTGCTTGAGCAGGTCTTCGGCGTCCGAGAGAACGGTTTTGATATCCGACATCAGTTTCTCCTTGTTGATTTCCGACATTGCAACTCCCTTCGTGCTGTCATGCTGCAGGTTCACATCGTAGCGAAACGCCTGCCTGCTGGCGAGCCGGGAAGACACACAACGGCAGTGCAAGACCGCATGGTAAACGACTTGTAATCATGAACAGAGCGGCAAACGAGGTGAAAAGTTTCCCTGCGGCCGCCTGTCCGGCACCGGCACCAGGCAAAAATGACAAAAAAGTATGAATATCAAACGGAATAATCGTTCGCACGCCCCATTGCTTCCCGTAAGCTGACAGACTTTCCCGCGCCGATCCGGGCGCGGTTTCAACCAGCATCGTTCGAGGAGGGAACATCATGAGTCTGCGTCTTGGCGACATCGCACCGGATTTCGAGCAGGAATCGAGCCTGGGCCCGATCAAGTTTCACGAATGGCTCGGCAACAGCTGGGGCGTCCTGTTCTCCCATCCGGCCGACTACACGCCGGTGTGCACGACCGAACTCGGGCTGACCTCGAAGCTGAAGGGCGAATTCGAGAAACGCAATGTAAAAGTGATCGCGCTGTCGGTCGACGGTGTCGAGTCGCACAAGGGCTGGATCAACGACATCAACGACACGCAGTCGACGGTCGTCGGCTTCCCGATCATCGCCGATGCGGACCGCAAGGTTTCGCAGCTGTACGACATGATCCACCCGAACGCGAACGAAACGCTGACGGTGCGTTCGCTGTTCGTGATCGACCCGAACAAGAAGGTGCGGCTCACCATCACGTACCCGGCCAGCACGGGGCGCAACTTCGACGAAGTGCTGCGCGTGATCGACTCGCTGCAGCTGACCGACAACTACAAGGTCGCGACGCCCGGCAACTGGAAGGACGGCGACGACGTCGTGATCGTCCCGTCGCTGCAGGATCCGGAAGAGCTGAAGAAGCGCTTTCCGAAGGGCTTCAACGCGGTGCGTCCGTATCTGCGCCTCACGCCCCAGCCGAACAAGTAAGCATCGGCTGCAGAGGAGCGCGCTACCGGGCCGGCGGCACGGTGCGCGGATCCGATGAAAAACGGCCCGTCCGGCATGACTACCGGGCGGGCCGTGTCTTTTGCGCGAGCACGGCGCGGCGCGGTTGCCGCGCTCGCCGCATCCGGACGATCAGAAGAATGCCTGGATGCCCGTTTGCGCGCGGCCGAGGATCAGTGCGTGGATGTCGTGCGTGCCTTCGTACGTGTTGACCACTTCGAGGTTCACGAGGTGGCGCGCGACGCCGAATTCGTCGGAGATACCGTTGCCGCCGAGCATGTCGCGCGCGAGTCGTGCGATGTCGAGCGCCTTGCCGCACGAGTTGCGCTTCATGATCGACGTGATCTCGACGGCCGCCGTGCCTTCGTCCTTCATCCGGCCGAGGCGCAGCACGCCTTGCAGGCCGAGCGTGATTTCGGTCTGCATGTCGGCGAGCTTCTTCTGGATCAGCTGGTTCGCGGCGAGCGGCCGGCCGAACTGCTGGCGGTCGAGCACGTACTGGCGCGCGGTGTGCCAGCAGGACTCGGCGGCGCCGAGCGCGCCCCATGCGATCCCGTAGCGCGCCGAGTTCAGGCACGTGAACGGGCCGCGCAGGCCGCTCACGTTCGGCATCAGGTTCTCTTCCGGCACGAACACCTCGTCGAGGACGATCTCGCCGGTGATCGACGCGCGCAGCCCGACCTTGCCGTGGATCGCGGGCGCCGACAGGCCTTTCCAGCCTTTCTCGAGGATGAAGCCGCGGATCGCGTCCTTGCCGTTCTCTTCGAGCTTCGCCCACACGACGAACACGTCGGCGATCGGCGAGTTCGTGATCCACATCTTCGCGCCGGACAGCGAGTAGCCGCCGGGCACTTTCTTCGCGCGGGTGACCATGCTGCCCGGATCGGAGCCGTGGTTCGGCTCGGTCAGCCCGAAGCAGCCGATCCATTCGCCGGTGGCGAGTTTCGGCAGGTACTTCTGCTTCTGCGCGTCGGAGCCGAATTCGTGGATCGGGACCATCACGAGCGACGACTGCACGGACATCATCGACCGGTAGCCCGAGTCGACGCGCTCGACTTCGCGGGCGATCAGGCCGTAGCTCACGTAGTTGAGGCCGGGGCCGCCGTATTCCTCGGGAATCGTCGGGCCGAGCAGGCCGACTTCGCCCATTTCGCGGAAGATTTCGGCGTCGGTGCGTTCGTGGCGGAACGCTTCGGTGACGCGCGGTGCGAGCTTGTCCTGCGCGTACGCTTGCGCGGCGTCACGCACCATCCGCTCTTCTTCGGTCAGTTGCTGGTCGAGCAGCAGCGGATCGTCCCAATGAAAAGTTGCAGCACTCATCGTCTCATCTCCTGTCGACCCGAGTTAGCGCTTCAGCGCTTACTCGGGTCCCATGCTTTGCGGTCGACCCAGGTTGGCACTTCAGCGCTTCCCCGGGTCCCACGCTTTACGGTCGGTCCCTGATTCAGCCGGGTTTGTTGCCTGAGAGTTTGCTTGACGGAAGTTCCGCTGTGCGGAACAATGTTTTGCAAATCGAACCCAGTGTAGCACCAGATGACACTTTCAACCATCGACGAAACCACGATCGACGAACGCAAGTTCGTCGTCGCGCTCGCGCGCGGGCTCGACCTGCTGCGCGCATTCCGGCCCGGGGAGACGATGCTCGGCAACCGCGACTTCGCGGAGCGCACGGGGCTGCCGAAGGCGACGGTGAACCGGCTCGCTTACACGCTGACCGTGCTCGGCTACCTGCGTTACGACGAGACGCTCGGAAAGTATGCGCTCGACGCCGGCGTGCTGTCGCTCGGCTACGCGCTGCTGTCGGGCTCGGGCACGATCGACCTCGCGCGGCCGCACATGCAGGCGCTCGCGCGCGACATCGGCGCGGCCGTGTCGCTCGGCTGCCGCGACGGGCTCGACATGATCTACCTGGAGACGATCCGCAGCGAGACCGCGCTGACGCTCGGGCTCGCGCCCGGTTCGCGGCTGTCGATGCTGACGAGCTCGATGGGGCGCGCGTACCTGGCCGTGCAGCCGGAAGACGTGCGCCGCGCGCTTTATGCGGAGCTGCATCGTGCGGCCGGCGGCGGGGCCGACGCCGATGCGCTCGTCGCCGCCGCGCAGCAGGCGGTGGCCGAGTTCTCGGCGGGGGGCTGCTGCTATTCGTTCCGGGCGTGGCACATGGACGTCAACGCGGCGGCCGTCCCGTTTCGCGAACCGCGCGAGGGGCGCTGGCTGATCCTGAGCTGCAGCGGCCCTGCATCGTCGATGGACGAGGACGTGTTCCGTACGCAGGTCGGGCCGAAGCTGAAGGCGCTCGCGCAGCGGCTCGGGCAGACGGCCTGAGCGACGGGCGCGCGCGGTGGGGTGCCGTCGCCGGTACGGTCGGCAGCGCCCGGGCGTGACACCGCCGCCGGTTGTGCCACGAACGAACCGCGCGCATGATCGTTCGCCAGCTCACCGACGAAGAGGTTTGCCATGTCTCACGCAGAATCGATGGAAGGCGGATGCGCATGTGGGGCGATCCGGTACCGGATCA
The DNA here is from genome assembly GCF_020420065.1 of Burkholderia sp. AU31624. NCBI lineage: Bacteria > Pseudomonadati > Pseudomonadota > Betaproteobacteria > Burkholderiales > Burkholderiaceae > Burkholderia > Burkholderia sp. AU31624. Next base: position 18,285 of record NZ_JAIZRT010000010.1, on the reverse strand, counting down.
CCCGTGTTCCGGCCGACGCCGGTTTTTGCCACTGCCGGCTCTGTCAGCGCACGACCGGCGCGGCGGTGGTCGCGTCGGCATCGGTGCCGATCGACGCGTTCGAATACCTGCAAGGCGAGCCGACCGTATATGCGTCGAGCGCGTGGGGCGAGCGGCGCTTTTGCGGCCGTTGCGGCGCGCAGCTCGACTACCGGCTCAGTGATGCACCCAGGGCGGTCGAGATCAATTACGCGACGCTCGACGAGCCGTCGCGGCTACGTCCGGCCTGGCATGTCTGGTATGGGGATCGCTTCCCGGGCATCGAGATCGACGACGATCTGCCCAAGTACGATGACGGTGGAAGGGCGTAAGCGGTAGGTCACCGCCGACATCGACCGTGCCGGCAACGAGGCGCGCGCGTTCCCGCTAAGCCGGTCTTTCCACGAGGCCGGCAACCACCGGCCGGACCTCGGACGACGGGGCGAGCCAGGCGGCCCGATCCCCACGTTACATCACCTGCATTCCACTGTCGGCACGCGACGCCCCGCGTGTGCGAACCCCCTCATCCACCGAGGCTCAGGCCGTCACGACCTTCGCAAACACGGGCCCCTGCATGAACCGGACGTCGTACTGGCGCAGCAGCTCGCACTGCGTTTCGTCGACGACACCGTCGAAGATCAGCGGAATCCGCACGCGCTGCGCATACGCGACGAGCGCCTTGACCATCCCGTCGCGCAACGCGATGCCCGCATCCATCTTGATGTAGTCCGGGCGCGCCATCTCCGATTCGACCGCGAGGATGCGGCCCGGGTCCGGCAGCTTGTCGGCGACCTTGAAGCCGTGATGCTGATAGCTGCGCGTCAGGTAGCCGAGGAAGGTCTTGTGCGCGACCGCGACCGCCGGCAGCTCGATCACGATCCGCTCGGCCGGCAGCCCGAAGCGCTGCAGCACCGATGAGAAATGCTTGCCGTGGTCGTACTTCACGCTCTTCAGCAGCCGTTCGTGCACGCGCAGGAACAGCAGCCCATGGCGCTGCGCGCCAAAGAAATTGATGGCATGCAGCGCGCGCGACAGGCGGTCGATCGCGACGAGCGTCTGGTCGTCGACGGCCGAGTCGACCGGATCGTGCGGCGCGCCCGTGACGACCGTCACGGCCTGGAAGCCGAGTTCGTCGCCGTAGCGCTCGATCGCGTCGGCGAACGACGTCGATTGCGGTGCGCCCGGCATCGTCACGTCGTAGATCGGTTCGTAGGCGCTGCCGAGCGTGCGCTCGGGCAGGTTCGCGCTTGCGGTGCCGCCATCGGCGAGCGTGAGGTGATCCCGCAGATACGGCAGTTGCCCGGCACGGGCGACCAGCTCGGGAATGGTGGGCGGAATCATCGGCGTAAGAAGGAAAAACGGCGGCCGAACGGGCCGCCTCGTAGCTTGATATTAGCAGCGCCGGCCAAGCTCGGCTCGGCGTTTCGTTCATATGGTTATCCCGTCGTCGACGCTTCGGCTAGGGTTTACGTTGATTTCACTATTCGTAATTGGTTTTACTATTCGTAAATCCAGGATTTGTCGCCGATCAAGAAATGCGGCATGCGGGCGCCGCGAAACGGCGCCGTTCACGAATCAACAGGAAGCAAGGAGCGAGACGTGGCGGTTGACAGGAATGGCACGCGGGAGAGCGGCGCGGCGCGCCGGCAGGCGACGGGCGGGATGACGGGCGTGCCGGCTTGCGCCTGGCAGGGTTGAGGAGCGGATGGCGACCATGAGCATCGATTACCAGACGCTGAAGTTCGAATACCGCCCGCGTGCGCAGGACACGACCGTTCACCCGGTGATCGTCGTCGGCGCGGGCCCGGTGGGCCTCGCGGCCGCGATCGACCTCGCGCAGCAGGGCGTGAGCGTCGTGCTGCTCGACGACGACGACACGCTGTCGACCGGCTCGCGCGCGATCTGCTTCGCGAAGCGCACGCTCGAGATCTTCGACCGGCTCGGCTGCGGCGAGCGCTTCGTCGACAAGGGCGTGAGCTGGCACGTCGGCAAGGTGTTCCTGCAGGACGAGCAGCTGTACGCGTTCGACCTGCTGCCCGAGGAAGGGCATGCGCGCCCCGCGTTCATCAACCTGCAGCAGTACTACGTCGAAGGCTACCTGGCCGACCGCGCGTTCGCGCTGCCGAACATCGACATCCGCTGGAAGCACAAGGTCACGGGCATCGACCAGTCGGCCGAACACGCGGTGCTGACGATCGAAACGCCGGAGGGCGTCACGACGCTGCGCGCGCAGTACGTGATCGCGGCCGACGGCTCGCGCAGCCCGATCCGCACGATGATGGGCCTCGAAAGCCACGGCCGCACGTTCAAGGACCGTTTCCTGATCGCCGACGTGAAGATGAAGGCGGAGTTTCCGACCGAGCGCTGGTTCTGGTTCGACCCGCCGTTTCACCCGAATCAGTCGGTGCTGCTGCATCGCCAGCCCGACAACGTATGGCGCATCGACTTCCAGCTGGGCTGGGATGCCGACCCCGTCGCCGAGAAGCAGCCGGAGCGCGTGATTCCGCGCGTGCGTGCACTGCTCGGGCCGGACGTCGAGTTCGAGCTCGAATGGGTGAGCGTCTATACGTTCCGCTGCCAACGGATGGACGCGTTCCGGCACGGCCGTGTGCTGTTCGCGGGCGATTCCGCGCACGGCGTGTCGCCGTTCGGCGCGCGCGGCGCGAACAGCGGCGTGCAGGATGCCGACAACCTCGCGTGGAAACTGAAGCTCGTGCTCGACGGCCGGTCGGCCGACAGCCTGCTCGACACGTATGCGAGCGAGCGTGAATTCGCAGCCGACGAGAACATCCGCAACTCGACGCGCTCGACCGACTTCATCACGCCGAAGAGCCCGGTGTCGCGCGTGTTCCGCGACGCGACGCTGAAGCTTGCACGCGACTGCGAATTCGCGCGCAAGCTCGTGAACAGCGGCCGCCTGTCGGTGCCGGCGGTGCTCGCCGATTCGCCGCTGAACACGCCGGACCGCAACGGCGACGCCTTCGCGGGCGCGATGCGCCCGGGCGCGGCGGCGGCCGATGCGCCGGTGCGTACGCAAGGCGCGTCGGGCTGGCTGCTGCAGCAACTGGGCAGCGGCTTCACCGGCATGCTGTTCGGGTTGCCGGGCGATGCGGCCGCGCTTGCGCAGGCGCTCGACGGCCTCGCGCTGCCGGTGCGGCCCGTGCTCGTCGTGCCGGCCGGGCACGCACAAGCGGTCGCGGGTGTCGTCGTCGTGGAGGACGTCGACGGCTTCGCCGCGCAACGCTACGACGCGAAGCCCGGCACGTTCTACCTGCTGCGTCCCGACCAGCACGTGTGCGCGCGCACGCGCACGCTCGACCGTCAGGCGCTGGCCGACGCACTGGCGCGCGCGACCTGCGCACGCTGAAAACGATAAAGACACCGGAGACTCCGTCATGCCCCCACTCGACACCCGCCCGCGCCTGGCTGATCCGGACGCGTTCTACGAAGCGCTGATCGACATGCATCGCGACCTGTCCGACGCCGACAGCCAGCTCGTCAACGCGAAGCTGATCCTGCTGCTCGCGAACCAGATCGGCGACGCCGACGTGCTGCGCGAAGCGATGGCGCTCGCGCGCCAGGGCGTGACGCCGCCCGTGCATCCGGCCGCCGAGGTGACGCAATGAGCGCGGCGCCGGCCGACGCGCGCGTGCTCGAAGTCGAGCGCGTGATCGACGAGACCCATCGCCCGGGTTTCCACTGGATGCTGCTCGTGTTGTGCGGGCTGTGCCTCGTGATCGACGGGTTCGATGCGCAGGCGATGGGCTACGTCGCACCGAGCGTGATCGCCGAATGGGGCGTGCCGAAGCAGGCGCTGGGGCCGGTGTTCAGCGCGAGCCTGTTCGGGATGCTGCTCGGCGCGCTCGGGCTGTCGGTGCTGGCCGACCGGATCGGGCGGCGCCCGGTGCTGATCGGCTCGACGCTGTTCTTCGCGGTGACGATGCTCGCGACGCCGTTCGCAGGTTCGATCCCGGTGCTGATGGCGCTGCGCTTCGTCACGGGCCTCGGCCTCGGCTGCATCATGCCGAACGCGATGGCGCTGGTCGGCGAGTTCAGCCCGGCCGCGCATCGCGTGAAGCGGATGATGATCGTGTCGTGCGGCTTCACGCTCGGCGCGGCGATCGGCGGCTTCATCAGCGCCGCGCTGATTCCGGCGCTCGGCTGGCGGTCGGTGTTCTTCGTCGGCGGCGCGGTGCCGCTCGTGCTGACGATCGCGATGGTCGCGCGGCTGCCGGAGTCGCTGCAGTTCCTGGTGCTGAAAGGGCGCGTCGCGCAGGCACGCGCGTGGCTCGCGCATTTCGCGCCGCAGGCCGGCATCGATGCGAACACGCGGCTCGTCGTGCGCGAGCGCGCCGCGACCGGCGCGCCGGTCGCCGAGCTGTTCAGCCACGGCCGCCTGCCGGTCACGCTGCTGCTGTGGGCGATCAGCTTCATGAACCTGATCGATCTGTACTTCCTGTCGAACTGGCTGCCGACCGTGATGCGCGACGCGGGCTATTCGCCGGGCACGGCCGTGATCGTCGGCACGGTGCTGCAGACGGGCGGCGTGATCGGCACGCTGTCGCTCGGCTGGTTCATCGAACGCTACGGCTTCGTGCGCGTGCTGTTCGCCTGCTTCGCGTGCGCGGCCGTGTCGGTGGGACTGATCGGCTCGGTCGCGCATGCGCTGCCGTGGCTGCTGGTGGTGGTGTTCGCGGGCGGGTTCTGCGTGGTCGGCGGGCAGCCGGCCGTGAACGCGCTCGCGGGCCAGTATTACCCGACGTCGCTGCGCTCGACGGGCATCGGTTGGAGCCTCGGCATCGGCCGGATCGGCTCGGTGCTCGGGCCGCTCGTCGGCGGACAACTGATTGCGCTCAACTGGTCGAACGGTGCGCTGTTCCATGCGGCCGCGGTGCCGGTGCTGTGCTCGGCGCTGTTCGTCCTGGGGCTTGCCGGTGTGACGCGGCGAAGCGGTGCGCAGGCGCCGAACGCCGCGATGAATTGAGGGAGAAAGGAAACGATGACGCTTGACCTGTCGAAACCGGCAACCGCCGGCTACCAGAGCGGTTTCGCGAACGAATTCGCGACCGAGGCATTGCCCGGCGCGCTGCCGCATGGCCGCAACTCGCCGCAGCGCGCGCCGTACGGGCTGTATGCGGAGCAGCTGTCGGGCACGGCGTTCACCGCGCCGCGCGGCCACAACCGCCGCTCGTGGCTGTACCGCATCCGCCCGGCGGCCGTGCACCGGCCGTTCGAGCCGTATGCGGGGCCGCAGCGGCTCGTGTCGGAATTCGGCGATTCGGCCGACGTGCCGCCGACACCGCCGAACCAGCTGCGCTGGGATCCGCTGCCGATGCCGGTCGAGCCGACCGATTTCGTCGACGGGCTCGTGACGATGGCCGGCAACGGTTCGGCCGCCGCGATGAACGGCTGCGCGATCCACCTGTACGCGACGAACCGCTCGATGCAGGACCGCTTCTTCTACAGCGCGGACGGCGAACTGCTGATCGTGCCGCAGCAGGGGCGGCTGTTCATCGCGACCGAATTCGGCCGGGTCGACGTCGAGCCGTTCGAGATCGCGGTGATCCCGCGCGGCGTGCGTTTTGCCGTCACGCTGCCGGACGGCGATGCGCGCGGCTATATCTGCGAGAACTTCGGCGCCCAGCTGCGCCTGCCGGATCTCGGCCCGATCGGTTCGAACGGTCTCGCGAACCCGCGCGACTTCCTGACGCCGCACGCCGCTTACGAAGACCGCGAAGGCGCGTTCGAGCTGATCGCGAAGCTGAACGGCCGGCTGTGGCGCGCGGACATCGGCCATTCGCCGCTCGACGTCGTCGCGTGGCACGGCAACTACGCGCCCTACAAGTACGACCTGCGCCTGTTCAACACGATCGGCTCGATCAGCTACGACCATCCCGATCCGTCGATCTTCCTGGTGCTGCAGTCGCAGAGCGACACGCCGGGCGTCGACACGATCGACTTCGTGATCTTCCCGCCGCGCTGGCTCGCGGCCGAGGATACGTTCCGCCCGCCCTGGTTCCACCGCAACGTCGCGAGCGAGTTCATGGGGCTCGTGCACGGCGCTTATGACGCGAAGGCCGAAGGTTTCGTGCCGGGCGGCGCGAGCCTGCACAACTGCATGTCGGGCCACGGGCCCGACGCGGATACGTTCGAGAAGGCGTCCGCGAGCGACACGACGAAGCCGCACAAGGTCGACGCGACGATGGCGTTCATGTTCGAAACCCGCACGCTGATCCGGCCGACGCGCTACGCGCTCGACACCGCGCAGCTGCAGGCCGACTACTTCGAATGCTGGCAAGGCATCAAGAAACATTTCAATCCGGAGCAAAAATGAGCGATACCCAAGACTGGCGCGCGACGCTCGACCCGGCCCGCAAGAGCTGGGTCGAGACGGCGAACGATCCCGCCTGCGATTTCCCGATCCAGAACCTGCCGTTCGGGATCTTCAGCGATGCGAAGCAAGCGTCGCGCCGTGCGGGTGTGGCGCTCGGCGATCAGATCGTCGATCTCGCTGCGCTCGCGCGTGCGGGCCTCGTGACGCTGCCGGCCGGCGCCGACGTGTTCGCCGCGCCGGCGCTGAATGCATTCATCGCGCTCGGCCGTGACGCATGGCGTAGCGTGCGCGTGCAGCTGTCCGACCTGTTTTCGCGCGACAACGCGCGGTTGCGCGACGATACGGCGCTGCGCGCACAGGTGCTCGTCGCGCAGCGCGACGCGACGCTGCATCTGCCGGTCGACATTCCCGGCTATACCGATTTCTATTCGTCGAAGGAGCATGCGACCAACGTCGGCTCGATGTTCCGTGATCCGAAGAATGCGCTGCTGCCGAACTGGTCGGAGATGCCGATCGGCTACAACGGCCGCGCGTCGTCGGTGGTCGTGAGCGGCACGCCGGTGCGGCGCCCGAACGGGCAACTGAAGTTGCCCGACCAGGATCGCCCGGTGTTCGGTGCGTGCCGCAAGCTCGACATCGAGCTGGAGACGGGTTTCATCGTCGGGAAGGGCAACGCGCTCGGCGAGCCGATCGCGTGCGAGGACGCGCAAGCGCATATCTTCGGGATGGTGCTGCTGAACGACTGGAGCGCGCGCGACATCCAGCAGTGGGAATACGTGCCGCTCGGGCCGTTCAATTCGAAGGGCTTCGCGACGACGATCTCGCCGTGGATCGTCACGCTCGACGCGCTCGAACCGTTCCGCGTCGCGCAGCCGGAGCAGTCGCCGCAGCCGCTCGCGTATCTGCAGCACGCGGGCAAGCATGGGTTCGACATCGCGCTGGAAGTGACGCTGCGCGCGGAAGGGGCGGCCGAAGCCACGTCGATCAGCCGCACGAACTTCAAGCACATGTACTGGACGATGGCGCAGCAGCTCGCGCATCACACGGTTGCCGGCTGCAACACGCGCGTGGGTGACCTGATGGGTTCGGGCACGATCAGCGGGCCGACGAAGGATTCGTTCGGCAGCCTGCTCGAACTGACGTGGAACGGCAAGGAGCCGGTCGCGCTGAACGGTGGCGGCAGCCGCACGTTCATCGAGGACGGCGACGAGCTGACGCTCGCCGGGTGGTGCCAGGGCGACGGTTATCGGGTCGGCTTCGGCACGTGTGCGGGGAAGATTTTGCCGGCGCATAGCGCGTGACGGATCGCAGCGCGAAACGTTACGCGTAGGTCACGTGTCGATCGCGCGTAGTCCGGAAGGACAGGATGGCCCGCGTTGCGCGGGCCGTTTTCGTTTACCGCGGGAGGGACGCGAGCGGGCTGACGCGGATCGGGGCATGATGCTGCGCGCCAACGCCAACGCCAACGCCAACGCCAACGCCAACGCCAACGCCAACGCCAACGCCAACGCCAACGCCAACGCCAATCTGCATCAAACCGCGCGCTGCAGCGCGGCGCGGCGCTCCCACAGCGCGGCCGCAACGAACGCCGCGACACAGACGACCAGCACGCCAACCAGCGCGTGGCTGCCCAGTTGTTCCATCAACGCGCCGGCGACCAGCGGGCCGCCGAAGCTCGCGGCGCTCCACGACGCCGACACGAGCGAGCTCGCGGTGACGAGCGCCGCACCGCGGAAGCGTTCGCCGCACGCGACGAGCGACAGCGTGTAGATGCTGCCGGCTGCCGCGCCGAGCACGAAGAGCAACGGCCAGCACAGCCACGGATTGGCGATCACGAACGGCAGCAGCGGCAGGCCGGCGAGCACGATCCAGCCTGCGCCGAGGTGCACGCGTTCGCGGCCGAGCTTGTCCGCGAGCCAGCCGATCGGGAACTGCATCGCGGTATCGCCGAACAGCATGATCGACGCGAGCAGCACGGCGGTGGCGCTCGCGACGCCGTGATCCATCGCATAGAGCGGCAGCAGCGACAGCGCGAGCGTATCGAACAGCGCGAAGAAGCCGGTGCCGATGATCAGCGCGGGCATGCGCGGCAGGATGTCGAGCCAGCGGCCGTGCGCTTCGTGATGCGCGTCGTCGCCGGCGAGCGGCGCGCGCCGGATCGTCGCAAGCGTCGGCAGCGCGAGCAGGAACAGCGCGCCGCACAGCGCGAAGCGGATGCTCGTCGCGCCCGCGATCTGGCTCACGAGCACGGGGCCCGCCATCTGGAACAGCGTGAAATTGGTCGCGTAGATCGCGACGACGCGGCCGCGCGTCGAATCGTCGGCGAGCTGGTTGACCCACGCCTCGCCGATCGTGAACAGCAGCATCAGCGCGGCGCCGCACAGCACGCGCAGCGCGCCCCATAGGATCAGGTTCGACGTGAACTGCATCAGCGCGGTGGCCGCCGCGAGCAGCACGACCGACACGACGATCGCGCGGCGCGAGCCGATATGCCGCGCGAGCGCTGTGACGAACGGGACGATCGCGAGGCCGCCGAGGGCCTGCGCGGCCGTCAGCATGCCGACGACGTTGGTGCCGTGCCCGGCTTCGGTCAATGCGAGTGCGGTGAGCGGCAGCGTGGCGCCGGTGCCGAGACCGACGACCGCGACGCTCAGGATGAGTGCGAGGAAATCGCGATTAAGAATGGCTTTCATCGGCGGGGATGCTACACCGCGGACCTTGAAAGGTCCATGAAGGCCATCAGCTTTGAGTGGAGTTGTGCTCGCAACGATTTCAGCAGGGTTGCGTCATACATACTCGGTCGGTACGGCCACCGGTCGACGTTCGAGCGACGCCGACCATAGCGTGAGCGCGAGCGCCGCGACGGCCATCGCGACGCCGACCCACGGCAGGTTCACGAGCGACACGCCGGAGCCGATCGCCATCCCGCCGAGCCATGCGCCGGTCGCGTTGCCGAGGTTGAACGCGCCCTGGTTCAGCGTCGACGCGAGGTTCGGCGCGTCGCTGGCGCGGTCGACGATCAGGATCTGCAGCGGCGGCACGATCGCGAACGCGAGGATGCCCCACACGAAGATCGTCGCGAGTGCGGCGAACGGCAGGTGCATCGTGCCCGCGAACAGCGCGAGGACCACGCCGATCAGCGCGAGCGTCGCGATCAGCGACGGCATCCGGCGCCAGTCGGCGAGCTTGCCGCCGAGTGTGCCGCCCACCGTCAGCCCGAGGCCGAACAGCAGCAGCACGTAAGTGACCTGGCGCGGCGAGAAGCCCGTCACGTCCTCGAGGATCGGCGTGATGTACGTGAACACGCTGAACAGGCTGGCCGAAGCGAGCACGCTGATGCCGAGCACCATCAGCACCTGTGGATGCTTCAGCACGCTGAATTCGCGCGTGATGCTGGTGTCGGGCATCGCGAGATGCTTCGGCAGGCAGACGGCAAGCGCGGCGGCCGCGGCAATGCCGATGCCGGTGACGGCCCAGAACGTCGCGCGCCAGCCGTATGCCTGGCCGAGCGCGGTGCCGAGCGGCACACCGAGCACGTTCGCGAGCGTGAGGCCGGTGAACATCAGCGCGATCGCCTGCGCGCGACGGTTCGGCGCGACGAGGTTGCTCGCGACCACCGAGCCGATCCCGAAGAACGCGCCGTGGCAGAACGCGGTGACGACGCGCGCGGCCATCAGCACCGCATAGCCCGGGGCGGTCGCGCAGAACAGGTTGCCCGCGATGAACAGCCCGATCAGGCCCATCAGCGCACGCTTGCGCGGCATCTTCGCGGTGACGATCGCGAGGATCGGCGCACCGATCGTCACGCCGAGCGCATAGCCCGACACGAGCATGCCGGCGGCCGGGATCGACACGCCGAGATCGCGCGCGACATTGGGCAGCAGCCCCATGATCACGAACTCGGTGGTACCGATTCCAAATGCGGCGACGGCGAGGGCGAAAAGAGGTAAGGGCATCGCGGTGGGCTCGGGAAAAGCCGCCGCTCGGGCTGGCGCAGGATGCGCGGGACGGGCGGGCGGTAAGGCGAACGACAGCCGCGATTCTACTTCAGTGAAAACCCCTATGCTTGGGGCCAAAACGGTTGTTGCCGGCGAGCGACGGGATTGCCCGCGTCGCGCTCACAGTGTGGGATTCGGCGGGCTTTGCGGCGGGGGAATGGCGGGGGCGGAACGATGACGGCGGGAGGCTCGTCAGGCGATGCGTTCGCGGGAGCCGTCGACGCTTTCGGTCGATGCGCTTGCCAGGTCGGTGCCCGTTTCCGTTGCCGCATCCGCCCTGTCCGCAGGTGACGAAGGCGACCTTGCGGCATCGATCGCGGCCGGATCGTCCCAGCCGTTTTCGAACAGGCACGCCTCGATCGGCATCCGCGCGGCCCAACGCTCCTGCTCGAGCATCGGCTTCGCATAGAACGCGTCGACGTGTCCGACGCACAGCACCGCGATCGGCTTGGCGCCGTCGGGCATCCGCAGCAGCGTGCGCAGCGCATCGACGTCGAACAGCGAAACCCAGCCCATCCCGAGCCCTTCGGCGCGGGCCGCGAGCCACATGTTCTGAATCGCGCAAGCCGCGGACGCGAGATCCATCTCCGGCAGCGTGCGACGGCCGAACACGTGGCGCTCGCGGCCGTCGGCGAGCGCGACGACCAGCAGCTCGCCGCATTCGCGCACGCCTTCGACCTTCAGCCGCATGAATTCGTCCTGGCGCTCGCCGAGCGCGTCGGCGGTCGCACGGCGCTCGGCCTCGACCAGCGCATGGATCGCGGTGCGCAGCGCCGGATCGGTGATGCGGATGAAGCGCCACGGCTGCATGAAGCCGACGCTCGGTGCGTGATGCGCCGCGCGCAGCAGGCGCGCGAGCACGGCGGGATCGACGGGTGCCGGCGTGAAGTGGCGCATGTCGCGCCGTTCGAAAATGGCGCGGTAGACGGCGGCGATGTCGGAATCGTCGAAACGCATGGACGGGAGGAGGCGGGATAACGTCGGCGCAACGATAGCAGACGGCGCACGCACCGCGTTACATCATTTGAAACAAAGCGCGAAATTGTTGATGCAAAAGGTCGTGTTTTCAGCGGCGATCAAAAGCAAACGATTGCGATATCGCTTGCAGCCATGAAACGAGCCGGTTTCGTCGATTTCTCAGCGATTCGCGGTCACGACGTTCTGCGGCGTGCCGGCATGCCACGCCTCGATGTTCAACAGTGTGGTGTGCGCGATCTCGGCGAGCGCCTCGCGCGTGAAGAATGCCTGGTGCGACGTGACGATCACGTTCGGGAACGTCAGCAGCCGCGCGAGCACGTCGTCCTGCAGCGGCAGGTCGGAGTGATCCTCGAAGAAGAGCCCGCTTTCCTCTTCGTACACGTCGAGCCCGAGATGGCCGAGCTGGCCGCTCTTGAGCGCGTCGACCAGCGCCTGCGCATCGACGAGGCCGCCGCGCCCGGTGTTGATCAGCATCGCGCCGTGCTTCATCCGCGCGAGCGTCCGCTCGTTGATCAGATGGTGCGTCGACGGCAGCAGCGGGCAGTGCAGGCTGACGATGTCGGCGTGGTGCAGCAATTCGTCGAGCGCGACATAGCGCGCGCCGAACGCGATCAGCTCGTCGTTGTACGGCGGTACCGAGTGCGCGAGCACATGCATCCCGAAGCCCATCATGATCTTCGCGAACACGCTGCCGATGATGCCGGTGCCGATCACGCCGACGGTCTTGCCGTGCAGGTCGAAGCCGAGCAGGCCGTTCAGCGAGAAGTCGCCTTCGCGGGTGCGCGCGACGGCGCGCGGCAGGCGGCGGTTGAGGGCGAGGATCAGCGCGACCGCGTGCTCGGCAACCGCGTGCGGTGAATAGGCGGGCACGCGCACGACCGTGATGCCGAGCCGCTCGGCGGCGGCCAGGTCGACGTGGTTGAAGCCCGCCGAGCGCAGCGCGATCAGGCGCGTGCCGCCGTCCGCCAGCCGTTCGAGGACGGCCGCGTCGACGGTGTCGTTGACGAACGGGCAGACGACGTCATAGCCATGCGCGAGGATCGCGGTTTCCGCGTCGAGGTGCGACGGCTGGAAGTGCAGCCGATAGCCGAACCGCCGGTTGGCGGCAGCAAACGAATCGTCGTCGTACTGCCGGCTGCTGAACAGGATCACGCGCACGCTGCACCTCCGAAGGCTGACGCGCGCAGTTTACTGCAGCCCCGTGACGATGTCGGAGCGGTCGGGCCCGCGCGACGGCCGCAGGAAGCCGTAATCGGTGCGTTCGCGGGCGGGCTGCGCGCTGAAGTGATCGAGCGCGTGCTCGACGAAGCTGCGCGTGCGGGCCGGCACGTACTGGCGGTTCGGATAGACGAGCGACAACTGCGTGTCGGGATCGTCGATCCGGTAGCCGGCCATCAGCCGCACGAGCGCGCCGCTGGCGAGCGCGCTGGCGACACACGGCTCGGGCAGCACGGCGATGCCCGCCCCGGCCACGGCGGCCGCGTGGACGAGCGCGAGCTGGTTGACCGTGCAGGCCGGGCGCACCGTGACGGAATGCGCGACGCCGTCGTGGCCGACCAGTTGCCACGCGGGCGCATGCTGGTGCGGCGCGAGCGTGACCCAGTCGTGGCCCGGCAGGTCGTCGGGCAGGCGCGGCTCGCCGCGTCGCTCGAGATAGGCCGGCGCCGCGACCGCAACGAACGGGTTGGGCGAAAGGGCGTGGCCGATCAGCGTCGGGTTGCCGTCGAGCCGGTTGCCCGTGACGATGCCGACGTCGTACCCGGAATCGAGCACGTCGAGCGGCCCCTCGGCGACGGTCAGCTGCACGCGCAACTCGGGGTAGCGGCGCCGGAAGCTGCTGACGAGCGGCGTCAGCGCAAGCGGCGACAGCAGGCCCGACGCGACGACGCGCAGCGTGCCGGCCGGTTCGCGCACGGCATGCGCGACGGACGATTCGAGGTGATCGAATTCCTCGAGCAGCGCCCGGCACCCGTCGAGGTAGCGCACGCCGGCCTCGGTGAGCGACAGGTTCCGCGTGGTGCGGTGGATCAGCCGGGTGTTCAGGTGGCCCTCGAGCATCGCGATCGAACGCGTGACGAGTGCATTGGACACGCCGAGATGGTGCGCCGCGCGCCGGAAGCTCTGTTGCTCGGCGACGCAGACGAATACACGCATGGTCTGAATCTGGTTCATGGCTTGCGTATTTCTGGCCCGGTTGATTGATTATGGTTGTGGCTTTACGCCGCGCGACATCGAAAGCGCATCGCGCGGCCCTCAGTTTTCCGTCGTATCGAAAAATCGTTTTCTTCGATTCCGCAGATGATTGTTCAATACAGCGCGATATCCGTCAACCTGAGAAAAGCGGCGGGTTGCGGAAAATCGAAATCGGGAGTAACGCGTTAAACGTAGTGCTGTCTGGCATGCCTGCCGTTCAAAGGTGGCACGATATTCGGCAAGCATGTTGGATGCAAATATTGTCTATTTCATTCAACGAGTTGTGAGCTATTTGTGTGAGTTTCTTCAGGTATTGGAAGGAAGCGCGCCCCAATTCATGCCGCAATAATGGATGTTTTGGATTGTGCGAGGGTTTTGCGTATCGGATTCCGCGTGATGATTTTCATCACGGATCTGGTCTATTTCAATCGATACGGAAGTCGCGCTGAAGCGGCGACGTTGACGGAGTGCGGTGTTATTGGCGGAGAAAATCGTGCGCTTGGCGCTCGAGTGGAACCGTTTCACACCCTGGCCGGCAATCCGTTTTCAATCCGGATGACCGGTGTGCGACCCGCGCACGGCCGGCTGGCCCGGTTCGGCGACCGGGCCACCATCGCGCTGTCCGGCCGCGCGTGCCTCTTGCGCGAGGCGGCGGAACGCGGAATGATCGATCAGTTCGCCATGCAGCGCGGCGGGCGTCCGTGCCCTTCCTTTCCTCACCTTTTACCAGCCATGTCCATCGATTACTCGCCGATTCCCTGTCCCGTCGTCGTGCCGCTCGACGCGATCCTGCCCGAAGAACCGCTGCTGATGATGGGGGCCGGCCCGGTCCCGATCCCGGCCGCCGTCGCGAAGGCGAACACGGTCGTGATCAACCACCTCGGCGCGACGATGGCGAAGATCATCGAGCAGGTGAAGGAGATGGCGCGCTACGTGTTCCAGACCCGCACGAAGTGGGTGCTCGGCGTCGCGGGCCCCGGTTCGGCCGCGATGGAGATGGCGATCTCGAACCTCGCGTGGCGCGGCACGCGCGTGCTGTCGATCCGCAACGGCTTCTTCAGCGCGCGGATGGCCGAGATGGCCACGCGCGTCGGCGCCGACGTCGCGACGCTCGAAGTGGCCGACCGCGCGGTCGCCGGCCTCGACGAGATCGCGGACGCGATCGCGCGCGAGCGGCCCGAAATCGTCACGATCGTGCAGGGCGAGACGTCGAACACCGTGTGGAATCGCGACCTGCGCGACATCGCGGCGCTCGCGAAGGCGGCCGGCGCGCTGGTCGTGGTCGACGCGGTGTGCACGCTGTCGACGATGCCGCTCGAGATGGACGCGTGGGGCATCGACGCGGTGATCACCGGCGGCCAGAAGGGGCTGTCGTCGATCCCGGGCGTGTCGCTGATCGCGTTCTCCGACGCCGCATGGGAGCGCATGAAGCATCGCCCCGAACCGAACGCGCACTGGTGCCTCGACATGGCGCTCGCGGAGAACTTCTGGCACAACGCCGGCTATCACTACACGGCGCCCGTGTCCGGCGTGCTCGCGCTGCACGAAGCGCTGCGGCTCGTCTGCGCGGAGACGCTCGAAAGCCGCTTCGCGCGCCACCTGCGCTGCTCGCTCGCGCTGCAGGCGGGCGTCGAGTCAATGGGGCTCAAGCTCTATGCGCCGAAGGACTGCCGGCTCAATTCAGTGGTCGGGATCGAGACGCCGGAAGGGCTTACGCCGGGAATGGTCTGCGGCCATATCTCGAAGCAGTACCAGGTCGAGATTTCGGGCTCGTTCGGCTTGCCGATCGTACGGATCGGGCAGATGGGCGAGCAGTGCCGCGAACACAACCTGTTCCGCACGCTGCATGCGTTCGGCCGCACGATGGTCGACCTGAAGGTACCGGTCGACCTGCCGGCCGGCGTCGCGGCGCTCGAACAGGAACTGTCGCGGCGCGGCGCGTAAGCGGGGAAACGGGAAAAAGGGGCCGCGCTCAGCGGCCCTGCATCGCGCGCCGGTACGTATTCGGCGTCGTGCCATGTGCGTCGCGAAAGCGATGGCTGAAGTGGCCGGCGTTCGCATAGCCGCAGTCGGCCGCGATCTGCGCGAGCGGCAGCGCCGTCGTGCGCAGCAGCTCGCGGGCCCGCGCGAGGCGCTGCTCGGCCACCCACGCGTGCGGTGCGCGGCCGAACGACAGCCGGAACATCCGCGAGAAGTGGTACTCGGACAGCGCGGCGACGTCGGCGAGTTCGCCGAGCGTCAGCGGTTGCGTCAGGTACGTGTCGATGTAGTCGCGCACGCGGCGGCGCACGGCCGGTGCGAGTCCGCCGCGGAACGACATGTCGGTGCGGGTCGTGCTCTGCCCGCGCAGCAGCAGGCTCAGCACCTCGTGCGCGGTCTCGTTCACGCGCAGCCGTTCGTCGGCATCGTCCCAGCCGTCCAGCGCGAGCGAGCGCAGCAGCGCGGCGACGCGCGCATCCTCGAAGTAAGTGCGGTCGGCGAGCTTCAGCTCGCGCGGCTCGCGGTCGAGTTCGCGGATCGCGCGCTGCGTGAAGTGTTCGGGCAGGAAATACAGGTGGATGAAGTGCATCTCGCCGCGCACCCACCAGCGCGATTCGTGGTCGCCCGGCAGCGCGCACAGCAGGCTCGGCGCGCCGTAGCGCGGCACGCGCTGGCGTTCCGTCCGGTAACCGCCGTCGAGGTAGCACGACAGCGTGTGGTGGCCCGGCTGCTCGTAGACCGTCTCGCTTTCGTCGGTGATCCGCGTCCATTCGGCGATCGCCAGATGGTCGCCGAGCCACGCGAAGCGCTCGAGCGTCGCGTTCGCGTCCGCGAGCGTGCGGCAGACCGACTGCAGGCCGAACGGCAGATCGCCGCCAGCCAGGGCGGTAGGGTGGTCGACGGGGGGCGCGGAAAGGGAGAGGCTCATGATGGGCCGAGTATAAGCGGGCGCGCGGCGCCGCGTGCGGCGGCCCGAAAAAGACCGCAATTCCGGACAATCGGCGCGCGCCGGGCGGCGGCATAGTCGGGATCCGTTTCACCTGCCTTTTGGATCGTTGCCGCCATGAACCTGTCGCTTTATTTCGTCACCGTGCTGATCTGGGGCACCACCTGGATCGCGATCAAATGGCAGCTCGGCGCCGTGCCGCCGCCCGTGTCGATCGCCTGGCGCTTCTGGCTCGCGGCCGCCGTGCTGTTCGCGCTGCTGCGCATGATGCGCCGGCCGGTGCGCCCGCCGCGCGAAGCGTGGCGTTTTCTCCTCGCGCAGGGCTTCGCGCTGTTCTGCCTGAACTTCCTGTGCTTCTACTATGCGGAGCAGGTCGTGCCGAGCGGCCTCGTCGCGGTGATCTTCTCGACCGCGCCGCTGCTGAACTCGATCAACGGACGGCTGTTCATGGGCCGTCCGCTGCGGCCGTCGGCGATTGCCGGTGCGCTGCTCGGGCTGGCCGGCATCGCGTGCCTGTTCTGGCAGCAGATGGCCGGCCATCTCGACGACCACGCGACGTGGACGGGGCTCGCGATCGCGTTCGCGGGCACGATGTGCTTCTCGATCGGCAACCTGCTGTCGAGCCGGATGCAGTCGATGGGGCTGCACCCGCTCGCGACCAACGGCTGGGCGATGCTGATCGGCGCGGCAATCCTGACCGTCGGCAGCGTGGTGGCCGGGATGCCGTTCACGCTCGACACGAGCCCGCGTTATCTCGGCGCGCTCGTGTATCTCGCCGTGCCCGGCTCGGTGATCGGCTTTACCGCGTATCTGACCCTCGTCGGCCGGATCGGGCCGGAGCGCGCCGCGTACTGCACGGTGCTGTTCCCGATCGTCGCGCTGGCCGTGTCGACGGTGTTCGAGGGCTACCAGTGGTCGCCGCTCGCGGTGGTCGGGTTGCTGCTGGTGGTGGCCGGCAACCTGGTCGCGTTCGACCTGACGCGGCGGTTGTTTCTGCGGGCGGCGTGATCGGCGTGCCGGGTACCGCGACGCGCAAGAGCGCGGTTATCCGACGTTCTATCCGGAGGACGACCCTCCGATGGGGAAGGTGTTCCCTCACGTGTGAATGATTGGTTTTCGACTTGAGACCGAATCACCGGCAAGCGCACCCGGCCGGGATGAGCAAGTTGGCTGCCGGATGGAAAGCAACCCCGAAGAAATCAAGCTATCGCACCGATCCCCCCGGCGTATTCCCGCGCTAGGTCGATTCAAACGGTAAAACAGAACAATTCACATCTGTTATGGGTGCCGAATCATATTCGTCCGATTGATCGACGTTTCTGATCTGGAATAGCGTCTCTAGGCAGCCATTCCATTTACTGAGACAGGGAAGCCGGATGAAAATCGAACTCAAAGCACCGACCCATCTTTTCGCCACCGTTGGCGCGCTCACGGAACGCGGTGGACGTGTCACCACCGCAACCAGCGGCCTGAC
This sequence comes from Burkholderia sp. AU31624, assembly GCF_020420065.1. Lineage (NCBI taxonomy): Bacteria > Pseudomonadati > Pseudomonadota > Betaproteobacteria > Burkholderiales > Burkholderiaceae > Burkholderia > Burkholderia sp. AU31624. The sequence continues at coordinate 364 of NZ_JAIZRT010000010.1, read as the reverse complement.
ATTGGCCGGATTGGAAGTCGCCTGCGTCGGCGATGTAGTGACCTACGACGACGGTAGCGAGGCCGCGATTATCGACGGCGCGGGAGACAACCATAGCGGAGGCAAGCCATTCGCGTTAGTGGGCAGCCGGTTGAGCAACGGCGACCGCATTACCGAAACGCTGCGCACTTCGTGGGGCATTCACGTGCGGGAGGGGCAAAGCGTTGCGGGCCTGTTCGATCCCACCTATGTGCCGCCACCCGCACCGCCTGCCTATAGATTGGCGGTACGTGGCGCGACAACAGCGCGCGGCGGTGCATTACGCGAGCCGTCCGGCACATGGGAAGTAGCGCCACACTTGGGCAAAGCTGCCACGATGGGCGAC